>NZ_MPOI01000004.1:0-740547 GCF_001896145.1 Archangium sp. Cb G35 | reverse complement strand
CTGTAGCGRTTCTCCGGGTTGGGCTGTAGTGCCTTGCCCAGGATTTTCCGCAAAGGCTCGGGGACCAAATCCGCTTGGCGCTCTATCTCCTCGGGCCCGAAGCTGAGGACGCGATTAAACAAAACCTCAAGCTCCACCCATGTCGGCCGCTCGGCGCGCAGGCCCTGGGGAAAGTGCGTCGCCGGACGGCTCGGCACCAGTCCGAGCGGGTCAAGCGGATATTTCGCCGTCAGCATCTCCAGCAGTACCAACCCGAGGGAGAAAATGTCCGCCCTGCCGTCAAGCTCCCTCGGGGTGAGTGGGTCCGTCTTGCTTTCGAGGGCTGCCCACATGGAGCGCAGCAGTTCCGGGGCGATATAGGCTGGATCTCCTCTCAGCAGGTCGCGGGGGGTGACCATGCGTCCGGCCAGCTCGGAATAGGCCGCTCCGAGGTTGCACAGCTTGACGCGGCCATCCGCCCCAAGCCGGATRCGCAGGGGCCCCACGGCCCGGTGTACGAGCCGGAGCGGCGCCCCGGTYTCATCCTCGGCGTTGTGYGCGTATTCGAGCGCGTCCGCCACCTCGGCGGCAACGTAGACGGCGAAGGCAGGGGAAAGCCTCTTCTCCACGAGCGCCGCCGCATGTGTGACGGTGAGGAGGAAACAGCCCTTCATGTGCTCCATGACGACATAGGGAATCCCCTTGTTGACGATGAAGTCATGGACGCGGGCAATCTTGGGGTGACGCAGCAGCGAKGCAAGGCGAACCTCTTCCCGTGCGCTGGCGCGTGCGTCGCGYCCGGGGACCATGTTCACCTTCTTGAGYTCGACCATGTGACGCGGCCCGCCCGAGAGGAGCCGACGCCATGCGATGAAAAGCGTGTCGTAGTAGGGATGGAGTACAAGCGGCTCCGTCACCTCGTAACGGTATTCGCCCGCCTCGAAGGTGAAACGGTAGTCTTCCGATTTGACGGCGTAGCGGCGRGGACTGTCGCGCCGGGGCGTTTCTCTTGGCGTYGAGGGCATGGGAAACTCCTGTCTTTGGGAAGTCTTCGGGTACGGGTTACGGGGTGCGCTCGCCAGCGGGACGAAAGACGACGTGTACCCAGCCGCCGTTTCCATCGGGCGAGTAGAAGCCACCCACCTCGAATTCGCCCGCCCGCAGGACGCCGTTTCTCACCTCCACCGGGCCCACGCACTGCGCGGGGGTGCCGGTGAGGGCGGCGGAGAGGAAACCATCAGGGCCCATCACCCGCAGGTGTTGGTAGTGCAGCAGGCGAGCGTCCAGGGCGGAGCGCATGACAGGAGCGCCGCCCGCGATGACTTCCCGCAGCAGTACCTCGGCAACGAGCCTCGGGCCGAAGGTGCGCGAGGTGGACGGGTACAGGCCGAAGGAGACCCGCAGCCGGGTGGCCTCCTCGGGCGTCAACTCCGGGCCGGTGGGCAGCGTGTCCGCCGGTAGTCCGGCCTCCAGCAGCAGCGCGCCGAAGTCGTCCAACTGCGCGAGCGCGTCCCGCATGGCGCGGAACACCTCGGGGCGTTGTCCACTGGCGCAGGCAACGGGACACAGCAGCAGCACGGCCAGCAAGGCGGACGGGAGCGGACGGGGCCGGGCGCGGGCAACACGGGCCCCTATCCGGCACGCATGGGGGGCGTTCGGCATGGACACCTCGGGGTGAGGACAGCGGGAGAGCGGATAAACCTTCTGTTTACCGGGATGGATGAACCCTAGGTAACATGCGGGGCCAGCGGGGGGGAAGCCCCACCCGACTGCGGGGGTTGGCACGGCAACCCGACGTGAGCGGGAGGGGGCGAGGTGCGCCCATGGTGGCGCCCTCCACCGCGCCCGAGCTTCGGCTGCCGTCGTTGCCCCCCTCCCCCGAACGAGGGGCCCGCCGTGCTTCTGGTGCCCTCCGCCGTGTCCGAGCTTCGGCTGCCGCGCCCTGGTGTGCTCCACCGCGCCGCTGATGCGCTCCACCGGCCCGAGGCTCGGCTGCCGTGCCTTGGTGGCCTCCACCGGGCCCGAGCTTCGGCTGCCGCTGGCCCGGGGCCGCTTCGACCTGGCGCCCCGGTTGCGCGGCAATCCGGGCCTCTGGAGTGTGCCGGGATTCGGCGCGGCTCCTGAGTGCTCGAGTACGGCGCAAGGGACAGGGCGCGGCGCTCGGGCCGGTGGAGCGCATCGGCGCGCGACAGCGGCGCCGAGGTGCGGCAGCCGAAGCTCGGGCGCGGTGGAGTGCGCCAGGGGGGGCGGACGGCCACCAGGACAGCAGCCGAGCCTCGGGCCCGTGGAGCCCACCGGCAGCCGAAGCTCGGGCACGGCGCGAACCTTGGGCACGGCGGAAGGATCCAGCAGCGTGGCAGCCGAGCCCCGGGCGTGATGGAGAGCACGGGGCCCGGCGCGAACCTCGGGCGGCCTGCCTGGACGCTTCACAACAGCGGCGCGTGGTGGCCCCGGTGGTGGCGCGTGGTGGCCCCGGTGGTGGCGCGTGGTGGCCCCGGTGGTGGCGCGTGGTGGCCCCGGTGGTGGCGCGTGGTGGCCCCGGTGGTGGCGCGTGGTGGCCTGCCTCGCCTGTTGCCCCCCGTTCCTTGGTTGCCTGTCTATGCGCAGGTCAGTCATCGGCGGCCCTCTGCTAGCAGCCTGGACACATCCCGCAGGGTTGTGTCACCTTCGCTCCTGTCGGTGAATCTGGTGGGTTGTTTGGTTGGGGTTGGTTGTTTGGACGGGTGGCGGGTATGGCGGAGATCGACGTTTGTACGGAGGGGGCTTCCTCCACGGCTGGCGGGCGGGCGGACGCCTCTGATTGCTGCGGATGCGCCTCTGCGGGTGCGCAGGGTGCTCCAGAGGTCAGGGCGCAGCCATCGGCCCGCCCTGACTCAAGTGGTGAGGCCGACCTACTGCGGGCGCTCTACGAGGAAGTGCGGGGCCTGCGCGAGTCCGTGCGCGAGATTACGAACCGGCTCAGCAACACGGCTCCCGCTCAAGCGGTGCGGGCCATCTCCATCGAAGCCGCGCAGGACCTGCTCGGATGCGGGCGCTCGCGCATCTTCGAGCTTTTGAGGAGTGGCGCCCTCCGTCGTGCCCCGAAGCTTGGGAAGGTGGCCATGATCGACCTGCCCAGCCTCAAAGCTCTCATTGACGGCATCGACCACGAGCCAGCGCCCAAGCTCAAACGTGAGCGAGCGCCCAAGCTCAAGCGGCGCCCCGCCCAGCGCAACGCCGGGCGGGGGGAAAAGGATGAAATCCTTAAGCTGATTCGACGAGCCTGATTTGCGCTCGCCGCACGGGCAACAGTGCCGGATCGCCGGGGTGCTCCAGCTTGAGCGGAATCTTGATCATCGGGGGCACCTTCACGTTGTCGTAAAAGCGTTTGGTTGTGTTTGCCGAATGATGGCCGACCACGGCGGCAATCGCGGCCAGTGGGAGCCCTCCCGCCTTGGGCCTCACCTCCTGGCCGCACTCCGAAGCCCAGGTAACGAAGCTGTGCCGGTACTCCCCGAAATGAACCAGCTCGATTCCAAGGGTTTCACAGGCGCGAGCCACAACCCGGCGGATATGACTATCAACCGGCGCGGCCCCTCGCGCCTGTAGCCGCTGCACAGCCGCCAGGGTCTGGCGGTCGATACTCTGACGGTGAACGTTTCCGCTCTTGTGGATGAAGGTCACCGTTGCGGCGATCTCGCCTTGGTCCTCGAACACGGCAACTTTGCCCTCCCCCCTGGCCAACCGCTCTATCTCCGTGCCGTGCATTCCGGTCTTGGCGTGGATGCACAGCACGTCGCGCACACACTGCACGTCGGTCGTGCGCCGCGTGGACTCCCGCTGGAAATTGGTGAACTCCCATCCGCTGATGGCTCGATAGAGCCGCTCGGTGGTCTCGATGCTGTAACCCTTCTCCCGCACGGCCTTCTCGGGACGGGTCACGGGCACCTTGAGGGACACGGTAGGGTCTTCGGCCAGGGAGAGGGCCCCTTGCTCCCTCAACCAAGAAGCAAACGACTTGAGCGCCGTAATGCGGTTCTTCCTGGCCGTCTTGTGCCGGGCCAACTCCCGCAGCAGTTCCTGGAGAGTGACGGTGCGCAGGTCCCTCCCCGAGAGAGCTTCCGCCCAGGTCGCCAAGTAGAAGCCGACATTGCCCAGGTAGCGTTCCGTGGTCTTCGCCTGCCTCATGGAGTCGAGGAAGCGGCCCACGGTCTCAGCGTTGAGGTAAACGGCGGATTCCTGCTGCTGCTGCCGCGCCTCCCGCTTGGTGCTGTAGCCCTCTGGATCTCGCATGAAGAGGGCCAGCTCGGCTTCCGCTTCCGTCTCGCTGCGGGCGTCCAGGTGGACCGTATAGGCCCGCCCCTGGACCATCTTCCGCAGCACGAACACCGGACGACCATCCTTCCCGTCGAACGTCCGCCCCCCCTTCCACTTCCCGCTCCACACCCTGTTGTTGCCCACGTCGTGCGCTCCGTTTTGGTCCGAATTTGGACCCCAGGGAGCCCGATTTGGTCCCCAAATGCAAACCGCGCCCCCTCGACAGGTGGGGGCGCGGCTCAGAGCGGCGGGTAACTTCTAGTGGAGGCGGCGGGAATCGAACCCGCCGCTTCCTGTCTCTATTGGCTCAGCGGTTGTCGCGAGCCATGGAGTTGCCCAGCAGGCCGCGCGCCCGGACCACCAGCTTCGCGAACTCCTCGCGGTCCGACTGACCGTCGATGGCGCCCTCGGCGAGCTTCTGCGCCGTGGCCAAGTTCCAACCCTGGGCGCTCGGGCTGCCGCGCAGCACGTCCGCCGTGGCCGCCACCGCCACCGCGAAACGGAAGTCCGGCGAGGCCCCATCCAGCGTCGCTTTCATCATCTTCTGCTCGACCGGGAAGGCCTGCTCGGCCGCCTCGGTGCCGTTGGGCGCCTTGGCGCGGATGCGCACCGTGCCCAGCGGCGCCTTCTCACCCGTCAGCTCCACCTCGTACACCGCCGTCACGCTGTGGCCCGCGCCGATCTCTCCCGCGTCCACCTTGTCGTCACGGAAGTCCTTGTCCGCGATGTCCCGGTTCTCGTAGCCCACCAGCCGGTAGCGGTTCACCACCTTCGGGTCGAACTCCACCTGGAGCTTCACATCCTTGGCGATGACCTCCAGCGTCCCGGTGAGCTGCGCCTCGAAGACCTTCTTCGCCTCCTTGTAGCTGTCGATGTAGAAGCAGTTGCCGTTGCCCTTGTTGGCCAGCTTCTCCATCAGATCGTCCCGGTAGTTGCCCATGCCGAAGCCGATGGTGGACAGCGTGACGCCCTCCTTCACGTACCCCTGGATGCTGTTGAGCATGGAGTCCGCGGAGACGTTGGGGCCGATGTTCGCGTCACCGTCCGTGAGCACCACCACGCGCGACACCGCGTTGCCCGAGGCCTTCTTCACCGCGTGCTTGTAGGCCATCTGCATGCCCGAGCCCATGGCCGTACCGCCGCCGGACTCCAGCGTGTCGATGGCCTTGTAGATGGCCTCCAGGTTGGTGGCCGGCGTGGGCGAGAGCACGTCCCGCGTGCTGCCCGCGTAGGTGACGAGCGCCACCGTGTCGTTCTCGTTGAGGTTCTTCACCGCCAGCTTCATCGCCTCCTTGGCCAGCGGCAGCTTGTCCGGCTGGCTCATGGAGCCGCTGGTGTCCACCAGGAAGACCAAGTGCGCGGGCTTGCGCTGCGAGCGCGAGACGATCTTTCCCTGCACGCCCACGCGCACGAAGTGGCGGTTCGCGTTGAAGGGCGAGGGCGCTCCCTCGAGGTGCACCGTGAAGGCGCCCTGCTCGGGCGGCGTGTAGCGGTACTTGAAGTAGTTGACGAACTCCTCCACCCGGACGGCCGCGTGCGGCGGCAGGGCCCCCTGGTTGAGGTAGCGGCGCGACACCGCGTACGACGCCGTGTCCACGTCCACCGCGAAGGTGGAGAACCGATCCGTGGCCGTCTCGGTGAAGGCATTGGCGGCGTGGTGGGTGAAGCTGTTGCCCTGCGATGGGGGCTCCGCGGGCTGCGGCTGCATGGCCACGCTCCCCGCGGCCATCCTCTTCGCTGGAGCAGGGGGCGGAGGCGGAGGCGGAGGCGGCGTGTGGGGGGCGCCCGCGACGGATATGTCCACCGTTGGCGGCATGACGCGCGAGGGCTGCGGAGCGGCCGGGGTGATCGTCGGCTTCTTCGGGCTTGCCCGGGCGACGTCGGCCTTCGCCGCGAAATCCTTGGACTTCTCGCGCGCTGAATCGTCCGCCGAAGCGACTCCGGCCCCGGCCGCGGCCTCGTCCTGCGCGGGCCCGGCTTCTTCCGGGGCGGGGGCGGCCTCGCCCTTCGAGACCTCGTGCGTCTGGGACTGCCACGCGACCGACGGCGCGGCATCGGCGGACGCCCTCGTACCGGGCGCGTAGCTACAGGCGGGGACGAGGCTCAGGGCGAGGGCGGCGCTCCCCCAGCGGGTCAGGCGGCGGTTCAGCTTGGTCGAGGACATGTGCGCTCCGGTTGTTTCCGTGGGAACGGACGCTCGGAACGCACCAGCCTCGATTTGGGTTTATTCCGATCGGGCGATTTTTTCCCCGAAGCCCCCGCGGAGCGTCTCCACGAGGAACCGGCCCGCCCGGCGCATCGCGTTCTGGGCCGCATCCAACCCGACGCACAGCCCGTACGTCAGGCCGATCAGCGCCACCGTCAGCAGCGTGTACTGGCCCCAGCCGCTGCGGCCTCCCCACATCTTCTCGAAGGAGAAGCCGAAGATGTGGAAGTAGAGCAGCGCCTCGTGGAAGAAGTACGCGGACATGGACGACGTGCCGAACGTCTCCACGAAGCGCCGTATCCGGGAGGGCTCTCCCGTGGATGCCGTCCGCCGCTCCAGCTCCATCAGCCCGAGCAACAGGAGGCTCACCCACATCCAGCGCTCGGCCGCGTTGGAGGGGTTGGTGACGAAGAAGCGGTGCTCCGGGTACATGTCGCGGAGGGGCTCCGCCGCCATCCAGCCCGCGAACCCGAGCCCCACGAGGAACACCAGGGCCCGGACGAGTCCCGCGCGGCCCTGCTCGCCGGCAACAGCCCCCGCGTACGCTCCGAGCCACGTGAAGCCGAGCCACGGCAGCAGGGGGAAGACAGCTCCAGTGGACTTGTTGAGCACGTAGGCCCACGGCCCCTGCGCGGCCTCGCCCAGCGGCGAGAGGAAGAAGACGATGAGCGCCAGCGCCAGCGCCACGCCCCGCAGCACCCGCGGCCGAGAGGCCAGCCAGGCGGCCACCGGCAGGACGATCAGCAGCGACAGCCCCACGCAGTGGAGGATGTCCAGGCGCACCAGCCACTTCGGCTCCCGGAACAGGGGGAACCACATCCAGTTGACCAGCGTGGCCACGCCGAGCACCTGCAGGGCCCGTCGCAGGTTGCGCCCGAGCCGCTCGCCCCGTTTGCCGCTCGCGGCGCTGCGGACCAGCAGCATGGCGAGCGCGAAGCCCGCGGCGAAGAGGAAGGACGGAGCCACCAGCCCGTCGATCATGAGCAGGTACTTCGTTGTCTTGCTCTGGCGCAGCTCGGGGGTCAGCAGCACCAGCGCGTGGCACTGGACCATGAACAGCACGGCGATGCCGCGCAGCCAGTCGATGGCGCGGACGCGCTCGGAGGTGGGGGAGGAACTCATGGCAGGCAGGCGAGCTCGGGTTCGGGGGCTTCGGCGTCCTGGTGCTGCAGGAGGCAGCGGATGGCGTTCGCGTCTGGCTCGTTCGCGCCCCAGGAGCGCCGCCACAGCAGGGCGGCCACGCGCGTGGGAATCCGCGAGTCCGGGGCGACGAGGGCGCGGATGGCTCCGTTGCTGCCCTTCTTCGCCTCCTGACGCAGCGATTCCAACGTGGCGACGATCTCGGGGCAGCCCTCGGGGCAGTTGTAGAGGAAGACCGCGTGCCCGTGCTCCAGGTTGTGCAGCCACACGCACCGGTTCTGCTCGGTGTCGTGGACCCGGCAGCGCAGCGTGTCGCCACAGTGGTCCCCGCTCGTGGGCGGGTTCTGCCCGTCTCCGCACGCGGTGCTCGAACAGGTGAGGTGTCTAGCGCTCGCGGGTGGTGGGGACAGGGAAATGCCGTAGCGGGAGCAGTCCTCGGGGTCGCTCGGACCACAGGCGAGCAGGGAGGACAGCAACAGGGCGGGGATGGCACGGTGGAGCAGGGACATCGGGGCCCCTCTTACCACGGGTGCATCTCACGGGCTCAACCCGGGACGCGCGATACCCTCACCCCGGCCCTCTCCCGGAGGGCGAGGGAGGGTGGGGGGACGACGGTTGCACGGATGCCCGGCGGTCAGGTCTGGCGGGCCAGTGAGACGTTTCGCTCGCCGTACGAATCCTAGAGGGGTGCAAGAAGGACTCTCTTCCTACCGTCTCGGCTACGTCGCCAACTGCCTCTCGCTCGGGCTGGGGGCCAGCCATACCTGCCGGCTGGCCGGCGCCACGCCCCAGCGGCTCGAGGAGCTCATCGAGCTGAACCTCTCCGAACTCGAGCAGCTCCTCCTCTTCAACGAGGCACGCGGTATCGAGTTGTTCCGCATCGGCTCGTCACTCATCCCGTTCGGCTCGCATCCCGTCAACATGCTCCCGTGGTGGAAGAAGTGGGCGCGTGACTTCGATCGTCTGGGGCATATCGCCCGGCGTTCCCGCCAGCGCTTGTCCTTGCACCCCTCGCCCGCGGCGGCCTCGCTGACGTCCGTGCACCAGCGGGTCCGTGACGCCGCGATCGCCGAGCTGCGCTACAGCGCCCGCATCCTGGATCTGCTCGGACAGGGCCCCGAGTCGCGCGTGGTGCTTCATCTCGGAGGGGCCGCGCCGAGCCGGCCCGAGGCGTTGGACAACGCGCACCGCATGCTGGACGCCATGCCCGAGGAGCTGCGCAACCGGCTCGTCATCGAGCACGACGACAAGATCTGGAGCGCGCGCGAGGCCGCCCCGCTGGCCCGGGAGCACGGGCTGCCCTGGCTCGCGGACAACCTGCACAACCGCATCGAGCCCTCCACGCCCGAGATGCCGTTGGAGGAGTTGCTGCGCGAATCGGCGGCCTCGTGGCGCGCGTTGGACTTGAGGCCCAAGTTCCACCTGGCGAGCCAGAAGCCAGACGGCAGGCCGGGGGCTCACGCGGACCGGATCGATCCGGCGGACTTCCAGGCGGTGCTGGCGGCGCTGGACGGCCCGGCGGATCTGATGCTGGAGGCCAAGGACAAGGACCTGGCGCTCTTCGCACTGCGTCAAAACGCGGCGGTCCTGTCGCCCGGGGCGGCTCCCCAGCCGTGAACATCCCGTCACTTTGAAGGTGCGTTGCCCGAGGGCCTTCCTCTACGGTTGCGCCCCGACATGAACAGCACCTCTCCCGTCAAGTCCCTCGTGCGTGCGGCCCTCGTGGTCGTCCCGCTCATCGCCTCTCCTGGCTGTACGTCCTCGGCCCATGGTTCCACCACGGGTTCTCCCGAGGAGACGCGCCCCGCCGCCGCCGCGCCCGCCGCGGAGCCGCAGAAGCCCGCCGAAGCCGCGCCGGCCACCGCCGAGGACGCGCGTCAGTTCGCCACCCGGGTGAACGAAGATCTCAAGCGTCTGTGGACGCGGCAGGCCACGGCGGATTGGATCAAGTCCACGCACATCACCGATGACACCGAGCGGAACGCCGCCCTGGTCAACGAGGAGGTGCTGGCCTACGTCAGCCAGGCCATCAAGGAGGCCGCGCGCTTCAAGGACGTGCAGGGCCTGGACGCGGACACCTCGCGCACGCTGCACCTGCTGCGGGTGTCCTCCACGCTGCCCGCGCCGAGCGATGCGCAGAAGCGCGCGGAGCTGGCCGGTATCGCCGCGAAGCTCGATGGCATCTACGGCAAGGGCAAGTACTGCGGCAAGGATGGCAAGGGGCAGTGCAAGGACCTGGGCGATCTGTCCGATGTGATGGCCAAGAGCCGCAACTATGACGAGCTGCTGGAGGCGTGGACGGGCTGGCACACCATCTCGACGCCGATGCGCCCGCTCTACCAGCGGCTGGTGCAGCTCTCCAACGAGGGCGCCCAGGAGATCGGCTTCGCGGACACGGGCGCGCTCTGGCGCTCCAACTACGACATGCCGCCCGAGGCCTTCGAGAAGGAGGCCCAGCGGCTGTGGGGGCAGGTGAAGCCCCTCTATGACGATCTGCACTGCTACGTGCGCGCCCGGCTGGCGAAGCAGTACGGCGAGGACAAGGTGCCCGCCGGCAAGCCCATTCCCGCGCACCTGCTCGGCAACATGTGGTCCCAGGAGTGGAACAACATCTACTCCATGGTGGAGCCCTACAAGGGCCAGCCCAGTCTGGACGTGGACGCCGAGCTGAAGCGGCAGAACTACGACGCCCTGCGCATGGTGAAGATGGGCGAGAGCTTCTTCACCTCGCTGGGGCTCAAGCCGCTGCCGGAGACGTTCTGGCAGCGCTCGCAGTTCACCAAGCCGAGGGACCGCGAGGTGGTGTGCCACGCCAGCGCCTGGGACATCACCTACGACAACGACGTGCGCATCAAGATGTGCATCAAGCCCACCGAGGAGGATCTGGTCACCATCCACCACGAGCTGGGCCACGACTACTACTACACGTACTACTACAAGCTTCCGGTGCTCTATCAGGCCGGCGCGCATGACGGCTTCCACGAGGCCATCGGCGATGCGCTCACCCTCTCCATCACCCCGGGCTACCTCAAGCAGGTGGGCCTGCTGAAGGAGGTCCCCAAGGGAGACAAGGGCCTCATCAACCTGCAGATGAAGGACGCCATGGAGAAGGTGGCATTCCTGCCCTTCGGCCTGCTGGTGGACCAGTGGCGCTGGGAGGTCTTCTCCGGGCGGGTGAAGCCGGAGGACTACAACAAGTCCTGGTGGGCGCTGCGTGAGAAGTTCCAGGGCGTGCGCGCCCCGGTGGAGCGCACCGAGAGTGACTTCGATCCGGGCGCCAAGTACCACGTCCCCGCCAACGTCCCCTACACGCGCTACTTCCTGGCGCGCATCCTCCAGTTCCAGTTCCACCGCGCGCTCTGCCAGGCCGCGGGCCAGAAGGGTGCCCTCCACGAGTGCTCCATCTACGGCAACAAGGAGGCCGGCCGCCGCCTGCAGGCCATGCTGGAGATGGGTGCCAGCAAGCCCTGGCCGGATGCGCTCCAGGCCCTCACCGGTGAGCGGGAGATGGATGCCTCGGCGATGCTGGAGTACTTCGCTCCGCTGCGCACCTGGCTCCAGGAGCAGAACAAGGGCCAGAAGTGCGGGTGGTAGGGGCTCGCCAGGAGTAGACAGGGTTGGCGGCCCCGCCTAAAATTCGTGCTCGCCTGGCTGGGTATCGACCGGCCAGGCCGGGCGGCAGATTTCCGCGCCCGTCTGTCTGAAAGAAGAAGAGCAAATGGCGACTGGTACCGTGAAGTGGTTCAACGATGCGAAGGGGTTCGGATTCATCACGCAGGATGGCGGTGGCGAGGACGTGTTCTGCCACCACTCCGCCATCAACATGGATGGCTTCCGCACCCTGGCCGAAGGCCAGCGGGTGGAGTTCGAGGTGGGCCGCGGTCCGAAGGGCCTGCAGGCGCAGAACGTCCGCGCCGTCTGATTCCAGCTGGTTTCGTACGTTGTTCCTGAAAAGGGTCCGTCCCTCTGGGGCCGGGCCCTTTTTCATGTCTGGAGTCCTCGCGTGTCCCTCTCACCGTCCAGGTTTCTCATGAAGCGTGCCGCGTTGTTTCCGTTGCTGGCCGCGCTCGGTTGCGCGTCCGGCCCGTCCCCTGTTCCAGCGGGTGCTCCGCCCGCGGAGGTCCGTCCCATGAAGCACACCGCCGATCTCCCGGCCCTGAAGGCCGAGCTCGTCTCCCGTCATGGCGAGGCGCAGCGGGCCCGCATCGAGCGGGGTGTGGACCAGGTAGCCTCGCTGTGGCACGGCGAGGACGGGGACCTGGCCGCCTTCGTGCGCGAGCACTTCATCACCGGCGAGAAGCAGCTCGACGCCACCCTGTCCCGGCTGGAGACGGCCTTCGAGCAGCTCGATGGCAACCTTCATGAGATCAACCGGGAGCTGCGGCGTCCCACGGACCTGGACCTCGGGCCGCTGCTGCCGGTGGATCCGCTGCTGGCCGCGTATGACCCGGCGGCGCACGTCACCGAGGATCTCTTCCGGGCGAAGGTGGGCTTCGTGGCGCTGCTCAACTTCCCACTCACCACGCTGGCCGAGCGGATGGAGAAGGGCCCCGGCTACACGCGCCGCCAGTGGGCCGAGGCCCGGCTCACCGGCCGCTTCAACAGCCGCGTGCCCGCGGAGGTGCGGCAGGCCTCCTCGCGGGCGGGCGCGGACGCGGACCTCTACATCGCCGAGTACAACGTCTGGATGCACCACCTGCTGGACGAGCAGGGGCGCCGGCTCTTCCCCTCGGGGATGCGGCTGATCAGCCACTGGAACCTGCGTGACGAGCTGAAGTCCCGTTACGCGGATCCCGAGGGCGTGGCGAAGCAGCGGATGATCGTCAAGGTGATGGAGCGAATCGTCACGCAGAGCATCCCCGCGGCGGTCATCGACAACCCGCGGGTGGACTGGAATCCGTTCACCAACGAGGTGAAGGAAGCGCCGGCCAGCGAGGTGGAGAAGGACGCGCCCCAGCGTCCGGTGGTGCTGGATGGCAAGCGCGAGGAGGACGTGCGCTACGCGAAGCTGCTCGCGCAGTTCCACGCGGCGCGGATGGAGGATCCGTATGTGCCAGTGGCGCCCACGGCCGTGGCCCGCAGTTTCGAGCTGGGGCGCGAGCTGCCCGAGGCCCGGGTGAAGGCGTTGCTGGAGCAGGTGCTGGCGTCGCCGCTGGTGCCCCGGGTGGCGAAGGAGATCGAGTCCCGGCTGGGCCGGAAGCTGGAGCCGCAGGACCTGTGGTACGCCGGTTTCAAGGCGAGCGGGAAGCTGTCCGAGGACCAGCTGAACACGCTGACGCGCCAGCGCTACCCGACGGCGGATGCGTTCGCCAGGGATCTGCCGCGCATCCTCGAGGGGCTGGGTTTCTCGAAGGAGAAGGCGGCCTTCCTGGCGGCGCACATCCGGGTGGATGCCTCGCGTGGGGCGGGGCATGCGATGCAGGCGATGCGGCGCGGGGACTTCCCCCGGCTGCGCACGCGGGTGGGCCCCCAGGGCATGGACTACAAGGGCTACAACATCGCCGTGCATGAGCTGGGGCACAACGTGGAGCAGGTGTTCTCGCTCTACTCGGTGGACCACACGTTGCTGACGGGCGTGCCCAACAGCGCCTTCACCGAGGCGCTGGCCTTCGTCTTCCAGGCGAGGGACCTGGAGCTGTTGGGACAGGCGAAGCCGGACGCGGCCAGCGAACGCGAGCGGGTGCTCAACGACTTCTGGCAGACGTGGGAGATCGCCGGGGTGGCGCTGGTGGACGTCGCCGTGTGGCACTGGCTCTACGAGCACCCGGACGCTACGCCCGCGCAGTTGCGCGAGGCGGTGGTGCGCATCGCCCGGGAGACGTGGGACCGGTACTACGCTCCGGTGCTGGGAGGGCAGGGGACGCCGCTGCTCGGCATCTACAGCCACATGATTTCCTATCCCCTGTACCTGGCTGATTATCCGTTGGGGCACCTGATCTCCTTCCAGATGGAGGAGCACCTGAAGAAGGCAGGCAACCTGGGGGCGGAGTTCGAGCGGATGGCGAGCCAGGGCGCGTTGACCCCGGACGTGTGGATGACGAACGCCACGGGTGCTCCGGTGAGCGCCGAGCCGCTGCTGCGAGCCACCGAAGCCGCGCTCGCCCGCTGATGGCTCGGGGCCCGGTCCCGGGTGTTCAGCTCCAACCGGATGTTGTATGGATTCTCACCTGATCGGGCCCGGCGTGAACAGCCGGGCCCCTGCTGGCGAGAAAGTCCTTGAGTCCCACCGATGAACTGAGCGCCCTGACGGCAGGAGTGGATCCGCGAGCCTTCGATCCCTTCTCCTGGTTCAACATCATCGGGGAGATCGGCTGCGTCTTCTGGATCATCGCCTATGTCTTCGCCATCCGGCAGGGATTCAGGGATCGGGCTCCTGGGCTACCCCTGGTCGCCATCTGTCTGAATTTCGCCTGGGAGTTCCTGGCGTCCTGGGTCATCCCGAATCCCGTGCCGCTGTGGCATGCGTTCGATCGCATCTGGTTCTTCGTGGATGTGATCATCGTCTACCAGCTGCTGCGCTACGGGGCCTCGTTGCAGCGCATCCCCGAGGTGCGCCGCTACTTCCATCCGATCGTGGCGGTCACCACGGTGATGGGAGGCATCGGGCTCTACACCTTCTATCTCCAGTACCGGGACATCCTGGCGCTGGTGGGCGCGTTCATGATCAACCTCATCATGAGCGTGGCCTTCATCTTCTTCTTCTTCGAGCGCCGCAACCAGGGAGGCCGCGGGCTGTCGGTGCCAGCGGCGTGGTTGAAGCTGGTGGGGACGCTCGGCACGTCCATCGAGTGTCATTACGTCATCGGACTCGCCGAGCCCTGGCTGCCCAGCCTCTCCTTCCTGCACTTCGTCTGCGCGTCCATCTTCCTGGTGGATCTGCTCTACGCGGTGATGGTGACGAGATGGGCGGCCGCCCAGCGTGCACAGACGCCGCTCGCGCAGCAGGAGGCGCGGGTTACCATGCTCGAGGCCGCCTGAATCCATACAGGAGCTCCTTCATGATGCAGCCGTCCGAGTTGGCCGAGGTCCCCTTTCCGCCCGCCCCCTGGCGGATGAGCGGGGAGTGCTGGGGAGGTCTGGTGAAGGCGGACCGGGACGTTCCCTGCCCGGCACCCTGGAAGCCGCTGCTCTCCTCGCGCATGGCCATGGTGGTGTTGATGCGCTACCGCGCGGGCACGCTCCAGTATGACGAGCTGATGGTGGGCCCGCTGGTGCGGCACGGCCTGCACGTGGGCCTGTGGATCCCCCATATCTGGGTGACCAGCGAGGCCTCGCTCTGGGGCGGCCGCCGCATGTGGCGCCTCCCGAAGGAGCTGGCCACCTTCACCTGGGAGGAGGGGCGCGTGCGGGTGGCGGATGCCTCGGGTCCCATCGCCACGTTCGGGATGGATCAGCGCCCGGGTTTCTGGCCCCCGCTCCCGGTGCCCATGCCCGGCGTCGGAGGAGCCCCGGGCGGGTGGACCACCTTCATGGGGTGGATGAGTGCACGGCTCGCGCCGGGAGGACTCCGGGTGGAGGAGTGGTCGGAGCGCTTCCCGTTCCGCCTCCAGGGCCCGGCCTCGTGGAGCGTCAGGGCCCATCCCATGTCCATCACCGTGCCCGGGCCCACGGTGAAGACCGCTTTCTAGCCGCCTCGTGAGCGGCGGAGTGGGGGACGTGTGCTCCGCCCCCCACCCGGGACTGCCTACTTCTTCGGCTGCGGATCCGCCCGGGGCACGTCCGCGCCCTGGCCGCCGATTCCGAGCAGCTCGATCTCGAACACCAGGGTGGCGTTGGGCGGGATGGTGGGAGGCGAGCCCTGGTCGCCGTAGGCCACCTTCGCCGGGCACACGAGCTGCGACTTGCCGCCCACCTTCATCTTCTGCACGCCCTCGGTCCAGCAGGGGATGACGCCGTTGAGGGGGAACTCAGCGGGCTCGCCACGCTTGTACGAGCTGTCGAACTCGGTGCCGGTGATGAGGGTGCCGCGGTAGTTCACCTTCACCGTGTCGGTCGCCTTGGGGCTGGAACCCGTGCCGGCCTTGATCTCCTTGTAGATGACGCCCGAGGGCAGCTTCGTGGCGCCCTTCTCCTTGGAGGCCGTCTCCAGGAACTTCTGACCGGCGCGCTCCTGCCGGCTCTTGGCGAGCGGCTGCAGATTGGGCCCGTACTTCTCCAAGTCCACCGCCGGCTTGGCACCCGTGGCCGCGTCCGTCATGCCCTTCTTGACGAGCTCGAGCTCCGCCGGGCTCAGGTCGAACATCTTGACGCTCCGGCCGATCGACAGGCCCAGCGAGTAGATCGTCTTCTCTTCCTCGGTCTTGAGCTCCTGCGCGTTCGCCTGGAGCCCGGTGAGGGCGAGCATGACCGCTCCCAACATTCCCAATCGCATGTGTCTCCGCCTTTCTCAGTGGCAGCGGAACAATAGGTCCGCCCGTCTCTTCCCGCTGGCGGTTTTCTTGCCCTCCGGCCGGATGCTCCTACCCTCGCCACAGGTTGCTGCGGCGCTGATGCGTCCTGTAGCGGCTCCGGCCACCCGGAGGGCGAGAGAGATGAGCGACAAGCGGAAGAACGCGCGGGTTCCCCTCGACATCTACCTGAACAAGTACATGGGGGGCGTGCCGTACATGGCGCGCGCCGCCGACATCAGCCACGAGGGCGTGAGCCTGGCGCGTCTGCTCGAACCCGAGCAGGACTCCCGGCGGGTGGGGCTCCAGTTCCAGCTTCCCGGCTCCACCGAGGTCATCTACGCCGAGGGCGAGGTGGTGCGCGAGTGGGTGGAGGCCGGGGCGCGCCAGGACGAGCGCTCGGGCGTGCGCTTCACGCTGCTCACCCAGCGGCACCGCCAGTTGATTGATGACTACGTGACACGCAGCACGCAGGCACACTGAGCCGCGCTCCGTTGGCAGGTGGGCGGGCGGGCCTTCCTTGACCTGGCTTGGAGTGGGCCGGTTGAATCCGGTGCCTCGAAACAGGAGCGGGGAGGATTCACGTGAGGCGTGCACTGTGGGCGCTCGTGCTGGCGGTTCCGCTGTCGGCACTGGCGCAGGGCAACGGGGTGGATTGGCAGCGGCAGGTCCTCCGGGTGACGGGGGATGGACCGCCGGATGTGAAGGCCTCCAACCCGTCCCAGGCGAGATTGGGCGCGGAGCGCTCGGCGAAGGAGGATGCCTTCGCGGATCTGCTGGAGCAGGTGAAGGGCCTGCGTCTGCGCGCGGACAGGACCGTGGGCGAGGAGATGGCCCGCGAGGAGACCCGCCGCCAGATCGAAGACGTGCTGCGCGGCTACAAGGTCGTCCAGAAGCGCTACTTCTCCGATAGCGGCGTGCAGATGGAGGTGGAGGTGCCGCTCGGGGCGTTGACCTCGGTGCTGGTGACTCCGGCGCCCGCCGCTGGCACCACGACGACCGCGACGACGGAGCCGGCGGAGGCGAAACCGGCCGGGACGAAGAAGGACGCGCGGGCGAAGCACACGGGGCTGGTGCTGGACGCACGGAAGCTGGACATGATGCCGGTGCTGGCGCCGCGGGTGCTCGACGAGTCCGGGCAGTCCCTCTATGGCCTGGAGACGCTGTCCGCCGAGGCCCGGAAGAGCACGGGCGTGGCGGGCTTCTTCAAGAGCCTGGAGGCGGCCCGGAAGTCGGAGCTGGTGGGCGCGAAGCCGCTGGTGCTCGAGGCGTCGCGGCTTCAGGGCTCGGATCTGCTGCTGGGGCCGGACGCGGCGAAGGCGCTCGAGGGGATGGACCCGGGTCTCCTGGCCGAGGGCCGGGTGGCGATCCTCATCAAGTAGAGGCGGACGATGGCCCTGGCGAGGATGAAGCGGAGTCGCGGGTGGTGGGCCCTGATGGGGCTGGTGCTCGGGTGTGCCTCGGGTCCCGAGCAGGTGGAGTCGGCGGCGGCGGACCGGGCGCGTGAGCTGATGCGTGCCATGCGGTCGCGCAACGGCAACCTGTTGCTGCGGTGCGAGCCCGAGGATGCCGAAGTGCATCTGGACGGGGTGCTCCAGGGCGTGTGCACCGACTTCGGTGGCAAGCCGAGCGGATTGCAGGTGGGCCTGGGGATGCACCGCATCGACGTGAAGAAGGACGGCTACTGGCCGTACACCACGTACTTCGAGCCCAACAGTGCCCGGGCGGGGCTGACGATCAAGCTGAAGTCGATGCAGCAGCAGAGCGGCGGCACGGACTGATCCAACGCGGGCGCTCCTCGCGCGCGGTGGGGAGGTTTTGCGTAGCGGCCTGTAGCACCCTGTAGCGGCTGCTACATGTATCGCGTGCGGGGGCCGATATTCCGGCTCCGCGGATCGTTCACGCCCGGCGGATCAGCGGAGCCGGGGCTAGACGATGCGGATGGGACGGCGCAGATCGCGGGGCATGGATCACGCCGATCAGTGCGGCCTTCTCGTGTTCGAGGAGGGTGGCACGGCGTTCCCTACGCCGGGGGAACAGGACGTGGACACCAGGAGCCGGACCCAGGGGAGGCGTTGAGCATGGCCGGGTTGGACTGGGTACAGGTGGACGTGGGCTTTCCCATGAGCCTCCCCGTGGTGTGCGCTGCTCGCACCCTGGGGATGGAGCGGCGGGCCTTCGTGGGGGCCATGGTGGAGCTGCAGATCTGGGCGGTGCAGGCGTTGCCCTCGGGACGCTTCGAGCCCTTCGGACTGTCCGGAGGACGGTCCACGGACGCGTCCGCGGACATGTCCATGGACGAGGCGGTGTGGCAGGAGGCGGTGGAGGGCGCGGTCCGGTGGACGGGCGCTCCCGGCGCGTTCTGGGATGCACTGCTGCGCGCGGGGATCCTGGTGCGGGAAGGGGATAGCGTCCGCTTCACCCTCTGTGATCGCTACGTGCAAGTCCTCGAGAAGAGGAGCAAGGAGGCCGAGCGCAAGCGCCGGGAGCGCGCTGCCAAGGCCGCGGGCGCGTCCGCCGGACGTCCCGTGGACACGTCCGGGACGTCCTCTCCTAGAAAGAGAAAAGAGAAGGAGAGTGAGAAGAAGACTTCTTCTTCTGCAGCAGCACTGGAGATGGGAGCGTCGGGCGGACGGCTCATTCCCGTCTCCCCGCCCTCGGACGAGGACGTGCCCGTGGTGCCAGTGGAGGCCACGCCCGTCCAGCTCGCGCTGCCGGGAACGCACATGGTGCCGGTGTCCTCTCCGCCGCGAGACGTATGGCGGGCTCCGGAGTCCGAGGACGCGGCATCCGAGCCGTCCCCGGTCGAGGAGGAGTCTCCGGCCCGGGTCGCGGCTGCCTTCTTCGAGACATGTCAGGAGGAGCGCGGCCGGGCACTTCCCGGACTCCCCTCGGAGGAGCAGCCCAAGGCCTGGGCGAGTTGGTACCGCGGAGCCCTGCGCAAGGTGGGCGGGAACGAAGGACGGTTGCTGGAGGCGTGGCGCGGGTACCTCCACTCCGATTGGGGACGCAGCCGGGAGCCCCGCTGCACGGCGCAGGCGTTCTGTACGCCCCGGGTCTGGAGCCGCTACCTCGAGCCCGTGAAGCGGGAGGATCCATCCGAGCTGTCCGGTGCACCGTCCGTGGACGTGTCCACGGAGGCGGGCCGCCACTGGCGGGAGTGCCTCGCGTGGCTGCACGACCATGGGAAGCGGTACGCCCTGACATGGCTGGCCCAGGCCCGTGCGGTGGGGGTGGAGGACGGCCGCCTGGTGCTCGAGGTGCCGGACGCGCACTTCCGCCAGTGGGTGCAGGAGCACTACGGCCAGATGGTGGAGCAGCTCGCGCGGGAGCTTGGTCTCGAGGGCGTGTGCTGGCGGGTGGCCGAGGGAGTCCGTGCGCCGCTTCTCGGATAGACGGGGTAGTATCCCGCGGACGATACGGAAGAAGAGGAGCCCGCCATCGGACGTAACAAGAGAGGCAAGGCGCGCGCGGTGAAGGCGCCAGTGGCGCGGGTCGCTCCAGCGGAGACGTCCCTGCACGTGGTGAAGACCGAAGCGGTGGAGCTGCGGCCGGCCCCCGAGCCCGTTCCCATGGAGCCACCGCCCGCCGAGGGCGAGCTCTCCGAGGCCGAGGCCCGGCGGGTGGATTTCGCCTGGTCGGCGGCCATGGTGGGCTCGCTGGCGCTGGTGTTCGCGCTGCTGTCGGTGTTCGGAGGCGTGGCGGTGCCGGTGCTGCTGGCGCTCGCCATGGCGTACGTGCTCAATCCGCTGGTCACCGCCATGGAGCGCCGGGGCCTCAACCGCACCCTGGGGACGAGCGTGGTGTTCACCGGGAGCCTGTTGCTGTTGATCGGCGCGGTGCTCTACCTCATCCCGGTCTTCCGGGAGGAGGCGGTGAAGCTGCCGGACTTCTTCCGCCGGGCGAGCGAGCGGGTGGTGCCGCAAGTGGAGTCGCTCCTGGGACGTCCGTTGCCGGATCTGCTGCGCCAGCGCATGACGGAGCTGGGGGCGCAGGCCTCGGAGATCCTCCAGAGCGCGGGGCCCACGGCGGCACGGCTGGTGGCGAGCTTCGCGGGCAACACCGCGCGGGTGGTGGCCACGCTGCTGGGCCTGCTGGTGGTGCCGGTGCTGGGCTTCTTCTTCCTCCAGGACTACCCGCAGCTGGTGGGCATGGTGAAGGGACTGATGCCGCGCCGGGCGGTGGGGCTGGTCAGCCGGCGCTTCTCCGAGGTGGATGACGTCCTGTCCGCCTTCGTGCGTGGGCAGATCACCGTGGGGGCCATCCTCTCGGTGCTCTACGGCACGGGCCTGTGGTTCGCGCGCATCGACCTGGCCATCGTGATCGGCGTCATCGCTGGGTTCGGCAACATGGTTCCGTACCTGGGGACGGGGTTGGGGGTGGTGCTGGCGGGGCTGGGGCTGATGCTGTCCTGGCAGGGTCCGTGGCAGCTCGCGGCGGTGGCGGGCACCTTCCTGGTGGGCCAGATGGCCGAGGGTCTCTTCATCACCCCCAAGGTGGTGGGCGACAAGGTGGGCCTCTCGTCGGTGGCCGTGATCATCGCCATCCTGGCCTTTGGAGAGTTGTTCGGCTTCACCGGCATCCTGCTCGCGGTGCCCACGACGGCCATCCTCAAGGTGGTGCTGAGCGTGGTGGTGGAGCGCTACAAGCGGACCGGCCTCTACACGGGCGAGCAGCCCGCCCCCTGAGCCTCGCGTCCCCCGGCCCGAAGCCGTCCAGAGGAGTGGACGGTGGCGCGAGGGTAGGGCGGGGCGCTAGGGAAGGGGATCGTGGCGAAGAGCAATGAGACAGGGATGACGGGCGCGGCGGGGCTCGCGCGCCTTCACGAGGAGATCATCACCTGCCGGGCGTGTCCCCGGCTGGTGGAGTGGCGCGAGCAGGTGGCCCGGGAGAAGCGGCGGGCCTTCCGCGACTGGACGTACTGGGGCCGGCCGGTGCCGGGCTTCGGAGACCCCCAGGCGGAGCTGGTCATCCTCGGACTGGCGCCGGCGGCGCATGGGGCCAACCGGACGGGCCGGGTGTTCACCGGGGACCGTTCGGGGGACTTCCTCTTCGCCGGGTTGCACCGGGCGGGCTTCGCCAACCAGCCCCGGAGCGAGCACCGGGATGACGGCCTCACGTTGACGGGGGCCTACATCGTCGCGCCGTGCAAGTGCGCGCCGCCGGACAACAAACCCCTGCCCGAGGAGCTGGTCCGGTGCGCCCCCTTCCTGGACCGGGAGATGGCCCTGCTGCCTGGCCGGGTGGTCCTGACGCTGGGGGCGATTGCCTGGAACGCGACGCTCGCCTGGCTGGAGAGGGCGGGGGTATCCGTCCCCACGCCGCGGCCGTCGTTCGGACACGGGGCGGAGCTGGCCCTGCCAGGGGCCCCGGTGCTGCTGGGCTGCTACCACGTGAGCCAGCAGAACACGCAGACGGGGCGGCTCACCCCCGCCATGTTCGACGCGGTGATGGCCCGTGCCCGGGTGCTGATCGGAAATCGACGGGGAACATGACGCACCCATGTCGGTGTTTCCTTGACAGCTCCGGGCTGCCCATCGTATTCCCCGCCCACCTTCGACGGCGGCAGTCGCGGCGGCGAACGGGTCGTTAGCTCAGCGGTAGAGCACTACCTTGACACGGTAGGGGTCAGTGGTTCGATCCCACTACGACCCACTTCAGTACGGGTTTTCAACTGCGGGCGGCAGGGCTGATGAGCCTGCCGCCCGCGTTCTTTTCCGAGGTCTCGCATGGCGGATCAGATCACGGTGACCCTCCCCGATGGCAGCCAGAAGCAGGCGCCCCGGGGCACGACCATCGCGGACTTCGTGCGCGACAGCATCGGGGCGGGCCTGGCCAAGGCCGCCCTCTTCGCGCGGGTGAACGGCCAGGACATGGATCTGGCCCGTCCCCTCACCGAGGACGTGAAGCTGCAGATCTTCACCTCCAAGAGCCCCGAGGGCCTGGAGCTCATCCGGCACGACGCCGCCCACGTGGTGGCCAGCGCGGTGCAGCGGCTCTTCCCGGGTACGCAGGTGACCATCGGTCCGGCGACGGAGGAGGGCTTCTACTACGACTTCTTCCGCGAGAAGCCCTTCACGCCCGAGGACCTCGAGAAGATCGAGGCCGAGGCCAACAAGGAGATCGCCAGCAACCTGCCCTTCGTCCGGAGCGAGATCTCCATGGACGAGGCGATCAAGCTCTTCGAGGACAAGGGCGAGAAGTTCAAGGTCGAGATCGTCAAGGACATCGCGGCCAAGGGCGCCAAGACGCTCACGCTCTACACCCACGGCGATTGGGTGGACTTCTGCCTGGGGCCCCACGCTCCGAGCACCGGGAAGATCGGCGTCATCAAGCTGCTGTCCACCAGTGGCGCGTACTGGCGCGGAGATCATCGCAACCCGATGCTCCAGCGCATCTATGGCACGGCCTTCTTCGACAAGAAGGCGCTCCAGGAGTACGTCAACCGGATGGAGGAGGCCCGCAAGCGCGATCACCGCAAGCTGGGCAAGGAGCTGGATCTCTTCCACTTCCACCCGTACTCGCCGGGCGCGGCCTTCTGGACCCCCAAGGGCACCACGCTCTACAACACCCTGGCCGCCTTCATGCGCCGCATGACGAGCGAGACCGGCTACGTCGAGATCAAGACCCCGCTGCTCTACAACAAGGGCCTGTGGGAGACGAGCGGCCACTGGGGCAAGTACAAGGAGAACATGTTCCTCGTGCTCGACAACGACACGGGCGAGCATGACTTCTCGCTGAAGCCGATGAACTGCCCCAGTCATCACCTGTACTACGGCTTCAAGAAGCACAGCTACCGCGACCTGCCTCTGCGTCTGCACACCCAGGACGTGCTCCACCGCAACGAGGCGGCCGGCTCGCTCGGCGGCCTCACCCGCGTGCGCCAGTTCGCCCAGGATGACGCCCACATCTACTGCATGGAGAGCCAGATCCCCGACGAGGTCCGGCGCTTCGTGCAGCTCCTGGACCGCGTCTACAAGGCGGTGGGCCTGTCCTACTCGGTGAAGCTGTCCACCCGGCCGGAGAAGCGGCTCGGCGATGACTCCCTGTGGGATCGCGCCGAGGCCGGCCTCAAGAGCGCCCTGGAGAGCCTGGGCCTGGAGTACGAGCTCAAGCCCGGCGATGGCGCCTTCTACGGCCCGAAGATCGACTTCGACGTGTCCGACAGCATCGGCCGCAAGTGGCAGCTGGGCACCATCCAGCTCGACTACCTCGCCCCCGAGCGCTTCGACCTCACCTACATCGGTGACGACAACGCCGAGCACCGCCCCGTGGTGCTCCACCGCGCCATCTTCGGCTCCTTCGAGCGCTTCATCGCCATCCTCATCGAGCACTTCGCCGGCGCCTTCCCCGCGTGGCTGGCCCCGGTGCAGGGCGTGCTCGTCACCGTGGCGGACCGCCAGCGCGACTACGCCCTCAAGGTGCGTGACCAGCTCCGCGCCAAGGGCTACCGCGTGGACTACGACGAGCGCGGCCTCACCCTCAACGCGAAGATCCGCGACGCCCAGCTCCAGAAGATCCCCTTCACCCTGGTCATCGGCGACAACGAGGTGGACGGTGGGGGCGTGTCTCCCCGGCGCTACGGCGGCGAGGACCTCAAGACCATGAAACTGGAGGCCTTCGAGGCCCTCCTGGAGAAGGAAGCCGCCTGGCCGTGAAGCCCGCTGAGGGGGTATGGGTCATTATCACCCCTTGACTCCCTCCAGCTGGCAAGTATCTTGCCCCCCCTTCGGAGGGGAGTACCTGCTCCCACTGTCTGAGGAGTTCTGCCGGCTCCGGTGCCTGCTTCCACGGCAAGCGCTCTGGCGCAGGCCGAGGGCGCGAAATAGTTGGACCCGGCTGGCGGCTTCCAAGCCGTCAGCCCTGACACACGCTGACGGCGATTCGCTGCGGCGGATGGGTAGTTGAAGGAAGGAACCGCAAGATGCCCAAGTTGAAGACCCGTAGCGGCGCCAAGAAGCGCTTCCAGGTGAAGAAGACCGGCAAGGTGAAGTTCGGCAAGGCCTTGGGTAAGCACCTCTTCACCCACGCCAAGAGCCAGAAGCTCAAGCGCGAGCACCGTGGCACCGGCCATCTGAAGGACATGGATGGCAAGAAGGTCGTCAAGGAGATGTTCCCCTACGGGGCGAACTGAGCAGGATGCAGTAAAGAGGGCCCTGTCGGTGCGGTGAACAGCCGGAGCCGGGGGTTTTCAAACACCTCGCAGCAGTCAGGAGTCAGCAATGCGCGTCAAGAAGGGCGTCAAGGCTCGTCGTCGTCGTAATAGGATTTTGAAGCTGGCCAAGGGTTACCGCGGCCGCCGCAAGAATTGCTACAAGCGGGCCAACCAGGCCGTGGAGCGCGCGCTCGATTACGCCAGCCGTGATCGCGCCGTTCGCAAGCGGAACTTCCGCTCGCTGTGGATCGTCCGCATCAACGCGGCCGCCCGCACCGTGGGCCTGTCCTACTCGCGGCTGATCGCCGGTCTGGCCAAGAACAAGATCGCCCTCGACCGCAAGGTCCTGGCCGACATGGCCATCGCGGATCCCGCTGGTTTTGCCGCTGTCGCCAACATCGCGAAGGCGGCCTGAGTGATGACGGCTGGCCCCTTCGGCCAGCCTCGAAAGTGAGCGGTTGCGGTCTTCTTCGTGAAGGCCGCTGCCACTCGCGAGTTTGAAACGGGCTGCCCCCAGGGCGGCCCTTTTTTTTGGCCCCGGCCCGGCCGGGAAAAGGGAGGCGAAGTCCCCATGCGAGATCGCTTGCAGGCACTCGCGGACGCGGCGCGGCGGGAGATCTCCGTCGCCTCGGAGCCGTCCGCTGTGGAGGCGCTCCGAATCCGCTACCTCGGCAAGAAGGGTGAGCTGTCCGGCGTCCTCGGAGGGATGGGCAAGCTGCCCCCCGACGAGCGCCGCGCCCTCGGCGAGGTGGCCAACCAGGTCAAGGCGGAGATCGAGAAGCTCCTGGCCGAGGCCGTCCAGCGCGCGGAGGACGCGGCCCTCGAGGCCGAGCTGCGTGGCCCCAAGCTGGATGTGACGCTGCCCGGCCGCGCCGCGAAACCCGGCAGCCGCCACCCGGTGTCCCGGACGATGGAGGAGATCGTCCGCACCTTCCAGCGGCTCGGCTTCGAGGTGGCCCACGGGCCGGAGATCGAGCTCGACTACTACAACTTCGAGGCGCTCAACCTCCCGAAGGATCACCCCGCGCGCGACATGCAGGACACCTTCTACGTGGACGAGTCCTCGCTCGGCCACGCGAAGAAGGCGGACAGTTCGCCGCTGCTGCGCACGCACACGTCCCCGGTGCAGGTGCGCTTCATGCTCAACCGCAAGCCCCCGTTCCGCGCCGTCATGCCCGGCCGCGTCTACCGGCGCGACTCGGACATCACCCACACGCCCATGTTCCACCAGGTGGAAGGGCTGCTGGTGGACAAGGACGTCAGCTTCGCCGAGCTCAAGGGCACCCTGGATGCCTTCGTGAAGGCCTTCTTCGGCTCGGATACGCGCACGCGCTTCCGCCCGTCCTTCTTCCCCTTCACGGAGCCCTCGGCCGAGGTGGACATCTCCTGCACCTCGTGCGGCGGCAAGGGCTGCCGCATCTGCAAGCAGACCGGCTGGCTGGAGGTGCTCGGCAGCGGCATGGTGCACCCCAACGTCTTCAAGTACAGCGGCTACGACCCCACCGAGGTCACCGGGTACGCGTTCGGCATGGGCGTGGAGCGCATCGCCATGCTGCGCTACCGGATCGACGACCTGCGGATGATGTTCGAGAACGACGCGCGCTTCCTGGAGCAGTTCTGATGAAGATCTCGGTCAAGTGGCTCGGTGACTACGTAGCGCTGCCGGCCAGTGTGGATGAACTGGCGCGTAGGCTGACCGCCGTGGGTCTGGAGATCGAGGGCCTGGATCGCCCCGGCGAGGGTCTGCGCGGCGTGGTGGTGGCGCAGATCAAGGAGTCCGTCCAGCACCCCAACGCGGACAAGCTGTCCGTGACGAAGATCGACATGGGCGGCCCGGAGCTGCTGCAGGTCGTCTGCGGCGCCAAGAACTTCAAGGTCGGCGACAAGGTGCCGCTGGCCACCATCGGCACGAAGCTGCCCAATGGCGTGGAGATCAAGCAGGCCCCCCTGCGCGGCGTGGACAGCTTCGGCATGCTCTGCTCCGCCAAGGAGCTGGGCATCTCCGAGGAGTCCTCCGGCCTGCTCATCCTCTCGCAGGACCTGAAGCCGGGTACGCCCATCGCCCAGGCGCTCGGGATGGATGACGTGGTGATGGAGGTGAACGTCACCCCCAACCGTCCGGATGCCCTGTCGCACCTGGGTGTGGCCCGCGAGGTGGCCGTGGCCACCGGCGGCGCCCTGCGTCCTCCCCAGCCGAAGCTCGCCGAGTCCGGCGCCCCCGCCTCCGAGAAGGCGAAGGTGCGCATCGAGGACCCGGTGCGTTGCCCGCGCTACGCGGCCCGCGTCATCGAGAACGTGAAGATCGGTCCCTCGCCCCAGTGGCTCCAGGACCGGCTCAAGGCCTGCGGCGTGCGCCCCATCAGCAACGTGGTGGACGTCACCAACTTCGTCCTCCTCGAGTACGGCCAGCCGCTGCACGCCTTCGACCTGGACAAGGTGGCCGGCCAGGAGATCATCGTCCGCACCGCCAAGCCGGGCGAGAAGATGATCACGCTCGACGGCAAGGAGCGGGCGCTGTCGCCCGAGGACCTGCTCATCTGCGACCGCGACCGCGCCCAGGCCCTCGCCGGCGTCATGGGCGGCCAGGACAGCGAGGTCAGCGCGGGCACCACGCGCGTGCTGCTCGAGTCCGCCTACTTCCAGCCCTCCAGCATCCGCCGCTCCTCCAAGCGCCACGGCCTGCACACCGAGGCCTCGCACCGCTTCGAGCGCGGCGCGGACCTCGACGCCACCGTTCCCGCCGTGGACCGGGCCGCGGCCCTCATCGCCGAGCTGGCCGGTGGCACCGTGGCCCCGGGCCGCATCGACGTGTACCCGCAGCCCCAGCCGCAGCGCCGCGTGACGCTGCGCTACGGCCGCGTGGAGAAGGCGCTGGGCGTGGCCATCCCCGAGGCCGAGTGCCGCCGCATCCTCGGCACCCTCGGCTTCAAGCAGGTGGAGGAGGGGAGTGGGCAGACCACCTTCGAGGTGCCCCGCGCCCGCGTGGACGTGGAGCGCGAGGAGGACCTCATGGAGGAGCTCGCCCGCGTCTACGGCTACGACAACATCCCCGCGAAGCTGCCCCGTGGCCTCGCCGAGCTGGGCCCCGAGCCGGCCACCGCCGAGGCCGAGCGCCGCGCCCGCCAGGCCCTCTCCGGCGTGGGGTTCAGTGAAGTGGTGAACTACTCCTTCGTCGCGCCGCGCTCCCTGGAGGTGCTGGGCGGGAAGGACAAGCCCGTCACGCTCCTCAACCCGCTGAGCGTGGAACAGTCCGTCATGCGCACCAGCCTGCTGCCGGGCCTGCTGGAGAACCTCTCCCGCAGCGTCCGTCACCAGGTGGAGTCCGTGGCCATCTACGAGACGGGCCGCGCCTACTTCCAGGACCCCGAGGGCGGTCAGGGCCAGCGCCCCGCCGCTCGCGAGGTGCACCGTCTGGGAGGGCTCGTGTGGGGCCTGCGCGGCGGCCGGACGTGGACGCAGAAGGACGCCCGCGCGGACTTCTATGACGCCAAGGGCGCCCTGGAGGCCGTGCTGCACGCGCTCCACGTGGACGGTGTCCGCTTCGTCCCCGCCGAGGCCCCCGCCTACCACCCGCGCGCCTGCGCCCGGGTGGAGCTGGCCGATGGCACCGCGCTCGGTTACGTGGGCGAGCTGCACCCGCGCGTCACCAAGGCCCTGGATCTCCCCCGCGACGTCTTCGTCTTCGAGGTGGACACGGCGCCCCTGTACGCCGCTTCCCGTCTGGTGCCCGAGTACCAGGGCCTGCCGCGCTTCCCCGCGGTGCTCCGGGACCTGGCCGTCGTGGTGCCCCTGACGCTCCAGAACGACGAGGTCCGCCGCGTCATCCTGGAGGTCGGTGGCCCCCTGGTGGAGGACGCCCTCATCTTCGACGTCTACACCGGCAAGCCCATCCCCGAGGGCCACAAGAACCTGGCCTACGCCATCCGCTACCGCTCGCCCGAGCGTACGCTCACTGACGCGGACGTGACGGCCGCCCACCAGCGCATCATCTCCGAGGTCAACCAGCGCCTGGGTGGTGCCCTGCGGACCTGACGTAGTGGGTTCGCGGGAAAACCTGAGTGAAACCGGTGGGTTGACAGCTGTCAGGGAAGGCTGTCACAGTCCGCCGGGTTCACCGCAGAGAGGGGCGCGAAGGTACTCGCATGACCAAGGCGGACATCATCGAAGGGGTCTACGAGAAGGTCGGCTTCTCCAAGAAGGAGTCGGCGGAGATCGTCGAGCTCGTCTTCGACACCTTCAAGGAAACTCTGGAGCGCGGGGACAAGATCAAGATCTCGGGGTTCGGCAACTTCCAGGTGCGCCAGAAGAAGGCGCGCGTGGGCCGCAACCCGCAGACCGGTAGGGAGATCGAGATCTCGGCTCGCCGCGTGCTGACCTTCCGGCCGAGCGCGGTCCTCAAGGCCGCCCTCAACGGCGAGCAGATTCCCGAGAACCACTCGGAACTGGACGCCGCCGAGGACGCCGCCGCCGACGCGGCCGAGGCCGCGGGTCTGGATCCCGAGGATCTGGACGAGGAGCTGGAGGAGGTCGAGGAGTACAAGGCCTCCGCCGGAGGAATGAAGGCCAAGGCCGAGTGAGTTTTTGAAGGGCCGCCCGATCTCGTGCTTGACCTGTGGGTCGGGTGACGGCATAAGGCAGCCCATCTCGCCGACGGGAACGCCGACGAGACGCCGCAACGGGGCGTAGCGCAGCCTGGTAGCGCACTTGCTTGGGGTGCAAGTGGTCGCTGGTTCAAATCCAGTCGCCCCGACCAAAGAAGGCCCTGGAGTTTCACCGCAAGGTGGGCTCCAGGGCCTTTGTTTTTTTGGCCTCCCTGACGGAAGCGAGCCGTGCAATGCCGAAGCGCCCCGAGCGAGACGTGGAGAAGACGTACCCACGCAAGGACTTCGTCGCGAAGCTGCGGCGGTTGGCGGATGCCATCGAGGCCGGTGAGGCCTTCACCATCCAGGTCGCTGGCGAGCGCCTGCGCATCCCCGCGGATGCACTCTTCAACATCGAGCACGAGCGCGAAGAGGGCGTGGACGAGCTCGAGTTCCAACTTCGTTGGAAGCGGGACTGAGCTCCCCCGAACGCTCGGCGGCCGGCCAGATAGGCCCCGAGTCTTTACGAAGTTTACCCTGACTCGCCCGCCGTGAGCTTCGGGCCCAGCGATAGATCCCCTACGATGCGGGCCGATGGCTTCGCGCGTGCTCATTGGAGGGCTGGTCCTGCTCCTGCTCTCCCTGCTGGGAGGTGTGGCGTTGCTCCGCCCACGTCCCCATCAGGAGCGGAGTGGCGTGACGCCGTCCTCCGTGAACACAGCGGAACGGGGCGCTCGGGAGGACACGGGCGACAAGGGTCTGCTGGGCGTGGTGATCTCGGATGCGTCCGTGAACCTCGCCGCGCGTCTGGAAGGGCGCGTGGAGGACGTCCGCGTGCAGGTGGGCAGCGTGGTGCGCCGGGGGGAAATCGTCGCGACGCTGGAGTCCGCGAGCACGAGGCAGGAGCTGGCCATCGCCGAGGCGGCGCTGCTGTCCAGCCGCGCGGAGCAGCAGGTGGCGGCGGTGTCTCTCAAGCAGGCCCAGGAGCGGTTGCAGCGGCGGGAAGACACGGCACAGATCGCCGTGGGGGCCATCTCGCAGGAAGAGGTGTCCGCGGCGCGTTACGAGCAGCAGCTCGCGGAGGCGAAGCTGGCGCAGGCCCAGGCGCGCGTGCAGGAGCAGGAGGCCCGCGTGGCCCAGTTGCGCCAGCGGGTGGAGGAACTGGTGGTGCGCGCTCCCTTCGATGGACAGGTGGCCGGGCGCTTCACCCACCCCGGGGCGCTGGTGCAGCCGGCACAGGCGCTGGTGCACGTGCTCCGCCGTGGAACGCCGCAGGTGCGCTTCGCCATCCCCGCCCATCAGCTCCAGCGCGTGGAGGTGGGGCAGCCGGTGCGGGTGGAGGTGGCCGAGCAGAAGCTGACGCTCCAGGGCCGCGTGAGCCAGGTGGCGCCGGAGGTGGATGTCGCCTCCCTCATGATCTTCGCGCTCGCGGACGTGGAGGTGCCCCCGGGCGTCTTCGTCCCCGCGGGCACTCCCGTGCGGGTGAAGCCGGCGGCCCATGAACAGGCCCGGCAGGCTGACGGTGCGGTGGGGGCACGGCAGTGAGCGAGCAAGGCCAGGGCAAGCCGTCCATCTTCCGCAAGGAGGCGCTGGAGTACTACCAGCACTACCGCAGGCAGGAAGGCGATGTGTTGCAGCTCGCCCCTGGCTGGACGCGTTGGACGTACGCGGTGCTGATGGTCATGCTGGGCGTGGCGCTGCTCGCGTGCGTGATCGGCACGGTCTCCGAGTATGCCTCCGGGAGCGCGGTGGTGCGGATCGAGCGGCGCACGGAGGTGACGACGCCCGCTGGCGGCGTGGTGGCCTCGGTGCGGGTGCAGCCCGGCCAGCGCGTGGAGGCCGGACAGCTCCTGGTGACGCTGCAGTCCGAGGAGGAGCGCAATACGTTCACGCGCGTTCAGCACGAGCTGGAGCTGAACCTGGTGCGCTACATGAGGGACCTGACGGATCAGTCAGCCCGTCTGGCCCTGACGACACTGAGAGCCGAGCAGGAGCTGGCCCAGGCCCGCGTGGAGGCTCGCTCCCTGCGCGCCCCCGTGTCCGGAGTGGTGGGGGATTTGCGCATCCAGCCGGGGCAGTTCCTCACCGCGGGCACTCCCGTCGCGTCATTGGTGGAGGACGATGCGCCGGTGTTCCTGCTGGCCTTCCTGCCCGGCTACTACCGGCCCTTCCTCAAGCCCGGGATGCCCGTGCGCGTGGAACTGGATGGCTTCCACTACGACTATCGTGAAGTGCTCATCGAGTCGGTCGGCGATCAGATCATCGGCCCCACCGAGCTCAAGCGCTACCTGGGTCCGGACCTGGGTGACGCGGTGAAGGTGGACGGCCCCATCGTCCTGGTGCGGGCGAGAATCCCCTCGCGGACCTTCACCCACGATGGGCGGGTGCTGGATTTCTTCGATGGCATGCCGGCGCGGGCGGAGGTCGCGGTCCGTTCCGAGCCCATCCTCCTGACGCTCCTTCCGGGACTCAAGGCCCTCTTCCCCCATGAAGACTGAGCAGACGCCCTCCGAGCACAAGCCCGGGTTGTTGGAGCGCTTTCCCGCGCTCAAGCGGCTGCAGGAGCGGCTGAAGACCCTGCCCGACGTGCGGCAGTTGTCGGTGGCGGACTGTGGCGCCGCGTGCCTGGCCATGGTGCTGGGCTACTACGGCCGGGACATGAGCCTGGACCAGGTGCGCGAGGTGACCGGCATCGGGCGCGATGGCATCTCCGCGCGCACGATTCTGGAGGCGGGGCGCCGCCTGGGGCTCCGGGGACGGGCCGTCTCCATCGATCTGGATCGGCTCGAGCACCTGCCGACGGGCAGCATCCTCCACTGGGACTTCAACCACTACGTCGTCTTCGATCGGATCGTCCGCGGCCGGGTGCAGATCGTCGATCCCGCCCAGGGCCGGCGGCTCGTGTCCATGGAGGGCTTCAGCCGGCACTTCACCGGCGTGGTGCTCCTCTTCGAGCCGGGCGAGGACTTCCAGCGGGTGGCCACCCCTCGCGCCGGGGCCTTCCGCTACCTGGTGCCGCTGCTGCGCCAGTCCGACACGATCAAGCGGATCGTCGTGCTGTCGGCCACCCTCCAGCTCTTCGCGCTCGCCGTCCCCATGCTCATGGGCATGGTCGTGGACCGCGTGGTGCCTCGGGGCGACTACCACCTGCTGGGGGTGCTGGCACTGTCGCTGGCCGGGCTCGTCCTCTTTCACCTCATCGCCTCGCTGCTGCGTGGCCACCTGCTCCTGGAGATGCGCACCCGCATCGACTCGGGCATGACGCTCGGCTTCCTGGACCACCTGGTGGACCTGGCGTTCTCCTTCTTCCAGCTCCGCCCCGCCGGCGACCTGATGATGCGCGTGGGCATGCAGTCCAAGGTGCGGGAGGTCCTCTCCTCCACCGCCATCTCCACGATGCTCGATGGGACGATGGTGCTGCTCTACTTCGTGCTGCTCTTCCTCGTCAGTCCGTTGCTCGGGCTGGTGGTGATGGGGCTGAGCATCATGCAGGTGCTCGTCTTCCTGGTGACCCGGGAGCGGCGGCGCGGCCTGCTGTCCCAGAACCTGGAGCTGGATGCGAAGAACCAGAGCTACCAGATCGCCATGCTCACCGGCATGCAGACGCTGAAGTCCTTCGGCGCCGAGCGGCGGGCGGTGGAGTCCTATTCGCACCTCTACGTGGACGTGATGAACGTCACCCTGGAGCGGGGACGGCTGGGTCTCTGGGTGGAGTCGCTCACGAGCATGCTGCGGTTGGCCTCGCCGCTGGTGCTGTTGCTGGTAGGGGCCTATCAGGTACTCGAGGGGCAGCTGTCCCTGGGCGAGATGCTGAGCCTCAACGCGCTGGCGGGAGCCATGCTGGTGCCGCTGGCCAACCTGATTGGCGCCGCTGGCGAGTTCCAGGTCCTGGGCAGCTACCTGGAGCGCATCAACGAGGTGCTGGACGCGCCACCCGAGCAGCCTCGCGACAAGGCGGGCACGCTGGTGAAGCTCGAGGGCGCCATCGAGCTGGAGAAGGTGTCGTTCCGCTACGGCCCCTCCTCGCCCCTGGTGGTCCAGGACGTGTCGCTGAAGATCGAACCGGGGCAGATGGTCGCCATCGTGGGACGCTCGGGCGCCGGCAAGTCGACGCTGGCCAACCTGCTGCTCGGGCTCTACCTGCCCACCTCGGGCCGCGTCACCTATGACGGTCTGGAGCTGGTGAACCTGGACCTGCGCTCGCTCCGGTCACAAATGGGTATCGTCCTGCAGGATCCGGCCTTCTTCGGCTCGTCGCTGCGGGACAACATCTCCCTGGCCAACCCCGAGCTGCCGCTGGAGCGGGTGATCGAGTCCGCGAAGCTGGCCTGCATCCATGACGACATCATGGCCATGCCCATGCAGTACGACACGCTGCTGGTGGATCGCGGCTCGGCCCTGTCCGGAGGCCAGCGGCAACGGCTGGCCCTGGCGCGAGCCCTGGTGCACCGGCCCTCGGTCCTGCTGCTGGATGAGGCCACGAGCGCGCTGGATGCCATCACCGAGGCCCAGGTCCAGCAGGCCCTGGCGAGCCTGAAGTGCACGCGCGTCGTCATCGCCCATCGTTTGAGCACCATCCGCCGGGCGGACGTCATCGTCGTCATGGACGCGGGACGCGTGCTGGAGACGGGCAGCCACGAGGAGCTGGTGGCGCGCGGCGGTTATTACGCGAGGCTCGTCAACGCGCAGATGGAGCAGCCCGCGGCGCCCACGGCCCGGGCGGGTTAGCCGCCGCCACGTCCCGCTCTCCGCGAATCCGAGAGGCTCTCGCTCCATCGATGAGCCCGGCGCTGAGCAGGCATTCGAGCGTCCTTCCTTTCGCCTGAACTGTTCAGCAAGCGGCAATCTATACTGCCGCGGCTTTTGTGCGCCCGCCTCGCCCCCCCAGGAGCCCATGAGCCTTCCCGGTCAACCGTCCTCCGCCACCACGCTCCTGGAGTTGCTCGAGACGCGCGCCAGCGCCCAGCGTGAGCAACCCCTCTACACGTTCCTCGAGGAAGGGGAGGAACAGGTGGTGAGCTACGCGGCGCTGGACCTGCGGGCCCGGCGCATCGGCGCGATGCTCCAGTCCCTGGCACGGGCCGGAGAGCGCGCCGTCCTGCTCTATCCGCCGGGCCTGGAGTACGTCGCGGGCTTCTTCGGCTGCGTCTACGCGGGGCTCGTCGCCGTGCCCGCATATCCGCCGGAGCCCACGCGGCTCGAGCGCACGCTCCCCCGGCTTCGCGCCATCATCCGCGATGCGCGCGCCAGCGTCGTGCTCACCATCTCCTTCATCCGGGAGATGGGCGAGAGCCTCTTCGAGCAGGCCCCGGAGCTGGCCGCGTTGCGCTGGGTGGCCACCGACGCCATCGACGAGGGCGTGGAGGCCGGCTGGCAACGGCCCGAGGCGACGCGCGACTCGCTGGCCTTCCTCCAGTACACGTCCGGCTCCACGGGCGATCCCAAGGGCGTGCGGCTCAGCCACGGCAACCTGCTGCACAACCTGTCCCTCATCTCGCGCGCCTTCGAGGTCCGCGCCGACAGCGTGGGCGTCATCTGGCTGCCGCCGTACCACGACATGGGCCTCATCGGCGGCATCCTCCAGCCGCTCTACGCCGGCTTCCACACGGCCCTCATGTCCCCGCTCGCCTTCCTCCGGCGCCCCCGGCTCTGGTTGGAGGCGCTCTCCCGCTTCGGCGGCACCATCAGCGGCGGGCCGTGCTTCGCGTTCGATCTCTGCGTCCGCAAGGTGTCTCCTCCCGAGCGCGAAGGGTTGGACCTGAGCCGCTGGGAGCTCGCCTTCTGCGGCGCCGAGCCCATCCGCCCCGAGGTGATGACCCGCTTCGCCGAGGCGTTCGCCCCCGCTGGCTTCCGCTCCGAGGCGTTCTATCCCTGCTACGGCCTCGCCGAGGGCACGCTGATCGCCTCTGGCGCCAAGAAGGGCGAGGGCGTCCTCGTCCGCACCTGGGAGGCCGCGGCGCTGGAGCGCAACGAGGCCGTGGTGGCCGTGGATGGGCCCGGCGCTCGTCCGCTGGTGGGCTGCGGCAAGGTCATGCCCGAGCAGTCACTCCTGATCGTGGATCCGGAGACGCGGCGGGCGTGCCCCGAGGGCAGGGTGGGGGAGATCTGGATCTCCGGCCCGAGCGTGGCCCACGGCTACTGGGAGCGGCCCGAGGAGAGTGAAGCCGCCTTCCAGGCCACCGTGGTGGAGGGGGGTCCGGAGCGGTTCCTGCGCACGGGGGACCTGGGTGTGCTCCACGGCGGCGAGCTCTTCGTCGTGGGCCGGCGCAAGGATCTGATCATCCTCCGCGGCCGCAATCTGCACCCGCAGGATCTCGAGCTGACGATGGAGCGGAGCCACCCCGCGCTCCGGCCCGGGTGCGGCGCGGCGTTCTCCATCGAGGTGGAGGGCGAGGAGCGGCTCGCGGTGGTGTACGAGGTGGATTCGCGCAAGCCCTGGACGCCCGATGAGGTGGTGGGCGCGGTCCGCCGCAGCCTGTCCGAGGCGCACGAGGTGCAGCTCCATGCGTTGGTGCTGCTCGAGCCCGGTGCCCTGCCGAAGACGTCCAGCGGGAAGATCCAGCGCCGCGCCTGCAAGGCCGAGCTGCTCGCCGGTTGGCCCCGCGCGCTCCTGTTCTGGCGGGATACGGAGGGTGTGGCGCGGGGGCAGGGGACTCCGGTGCTGGAGGCCCCCGTCGATCCGGTCTCCGTCGAGGAACTGGAGACCTGGCTCGTGGCCCGGCTCTCGGCGCGGCTGCGCGTGCGTCCGGAGGAGCTCGCGAAGGATGTGCCCATCACGAGCTTTGGTCTGGACTCACTCGCCGCCGTCGAGCTGGCCCATGAGATCGAGCATCTGGGCGCCGTCCTCCGCATGGACGAGCTGCTCCATGGGCCCACCGTGGCCGCGCTGGCTCGGACGATCTTCAACGCGCGTGACGCGGGGCTGCCGTCCATTCCCCGCCGTGCCGAAGGGACAGGGGCACCGCTCTCGTCCGCCCAGCAGCGGTTGTGGCTCTTCGAGCAGCTCGAGCACGGCAAGCCCGCATACAACCTTCCTTCCGCCCTCCGGCTCGTGGGAGAGCTGGATGTGGCGGCGCTCGAGCGGAGCTTCACGGCGATCCTCGAGCGGCATGAGATCCTCCGGGCGACGTTCCTCGAGGCCGATGGCTCGCCCCGGCAGGTCATTTCGTCCGTGCCCCCGTCCGTGTTCCGGCTCGTGGAGCTCCAGGCCGTGCCTGGACGTGAAGAGGAAGCGCTCCGGCTGGCCCGGGAGGAGGCGAGTGCTCCCTTCGACCTCGTGCGCGGCCCGCTGATCCGGGTCACGTTGTTCCGTCTGGACGCTCGCGAGCACCTGCTCGTCGTGGTGATGCACCACATCGTCTCGGACGGTGCCTCTTTCGCCCTCGTAGCCCGGGAGTTGAGCGCGCTCTACACGTCCTTTGCCCGGGGGGCCTCTGCCTCCTCGCCGCCGCTCCCGGTCCAGTACCCCGATTACGCGCTCTGGCGCCGGGAGCGCGAGACCGATGCGGCCCTCGTGGAATCGCTCTCCTGGTGGCGGCAACGCCTGGCCGGTGCTCCCGCCGCCCTGGAGTTGCCCACCGACAGGCCCCGTCCTCCCTCGCCGTCGTACCGGGGCGCCCGCGTTCCGCTGCACCTCTCCGAGCCGCTCACCGCCCGCCTGGAGACGCTGGGCCGCGGCGAGGGCGCCACGCTCTTCATGACGCTGCTCGCGGCCTTCCAGACCGTGCTGCTGCGTCACTCGGGCCAGGAGGACCTCTGCGTCGGGACTCCCGTCAACGGCCGTGACCGCGCCAGCCTGGAGGGGCTGATCGGCTGCTTCCTCGATCTCCTCGTCCTCCGCACGTCCCTGTCTGGCGATCCCTCCTTCCGCGAGCTGCTGGCCCGCACCAGGACCACGTCGCTCGAGGCCTTCGCCCATCGCGATGTCCCCTTCGAGCGCATCACCGAGACCCTTCCGTCCTCGCGTGACCGGAGCCGCTCGCCCCTGTTCCAGGTGCTGTTCGTCCTCCTGCCCGAGCCCGGCGCGGAGCTTTCGCTGCCTGGTCTGGAGGCTCGCCGCGTGGAGCTCGATCCGGGTGCCACGGCCTACGATCTGACCCTGTCCCTCGCGCACGGTGCGAAGGGGCTGGAGGGCTGGCTCGAATACGCCACGGACCTCTTCGATGCCTCCACCGCGACCCGGATGGTGGAGCGGCTGCTCGTGGTTCTGGAGGCCGTCGTCGCCGACCCGGACCAGCGGCTTTCCGCGCTTCCGGTGCTGCCGGAGCACGAGCGGCGCCAGGTGCTGGTGGACTGGAACGCCACGCGCACCGAGTACCCGGAGGAATGCGTCCATGCGCTCTTCGCGGCACAGGCGGCGCTGACTCCGGATGCGCTGGCCGTCGTCTGTGGCGACGAGTCGCTCACGTACCGGGAGCTGGAGCTGCGGGCCAACGCGGTGGCCCGGCGGCTTCGTGCCGCGGGCGTGGGTCCCGAGGTGGTGGTCGGTCTGTGCGCGGAGCGTTCGCTGGAACTGGTGACGGGACTCCTGGGCATTCTCAAAGCCGGGGGCGCCTATCTCCCGCTGGATCCCTCGTACCCCGAGTCCCGGCTCGCCTTCATGCTGGAGGACTCCGGAGCTCCCGTGGTGCTCGCGCACCGGCACCTGGTGGGCTCGCTCCCGTCCGGCACCCGGACCGTGATTCCGCTGGATCCGCCCGGAGCGTCCGAACTGGCCGAGGAACCCCCGGCGACCGGCGTAGGCCCGGACAACCTCGCATACATCCTCTACACCTCTGGCTCCACCGGCCGCCCCAAGGGCGTGCTGATCCCCCACCGCAACCTCGCCAACTTCTTCACCGGCATGGATGCGCGCGCCGGCTCGACGCCGGGCTCGTGGCTCGCCGTCACCAGTGTGTCCTTCGACATCTCCGTGCTGGAGCTGCTCTGGACCCTGGCTCGCGGCTTCAAGGTCGCCGTGCAGGGTGAACAGGGCGCGCTGGCCGCTGCTCCCCGCCGCACTCCACGCCGCAAGCCCCTGGGCTTCAGCCTCTTCTATTTCGCCGCGGACGATGGCGCTCAACAGGACGGCCAGCCCTACCGGCTCCTCCTGGAGGGCGCGCGCTTCGCGGACCGCCATGGCTTCGAGGCCGTCTGGACCCCCGAGCGGCACTTCCACTCCTTTGGTGGGCTCTATCCCAACCCCTCCCTCACGGGCGCGGCGATCGCCGCTGTCACCGAGCGCGTGGGCATCCGCGCCGGCAGCATCGTCCTCCCGCTGCACCACCCCGTGCGCGTCGCCGAGAACTGGGCCGTCGTCGACAACCTGTCCAAGGGGCGCGTGGGGCTGTCGGTGGCTCCGGGTTGGAACGCGGACGACTTCGTCCTCGCGCCCGAGCGTTATGCCGAGCGCCGTGCGCTGGCCGTGCGCGATCTGGACACCGTGCGGCGGCTCTGGCGCGGAGAGGCTGTCTCCCTCCCCAGCGGCACGGGTGAGCCTGTGGAGGTCCGCATCCGCCCGAGCCCCGTGCAGCCCGAACTGCCCATCTGGCTCACCGCCGCCGGCAACCCCGAGACGTTCCGCGAGGCTGGCCGGATGGGCGCGGGTGTTCTGACGCACCTGCTCGGCCAGCGATGGGACGAGCTGCGGGAGCGCGTGGCCCTCTACCGTGAGGCCTGGCGCGAGGCCGGCCACGCCGGCGAAGGACACGTCACGCTCATGCTCCACACCTTCGTGGGGCAGGAGTTGGACCGGGTGCGCGCGACGGTGGAAGGGCCCTTCCGCCGTTACCTGAGCAGCTCCGCGGACCTGATGCGCGGACTGGGGCGGACCTTCGGGTTGGAGCCCGCGTCCGTTCAGCCCGAGGACCTGGAGGCGCTCGCCCAGCGTGCCTTCGACCGCTACTTCGAGGAGGCGGGACTCTTCGGAACGCCCCGGACCTGCCGCGAGCAGGTGGCGCGGATCGAGGCGCTCGGTGTGGACGAGGTGGCCTGCCTCATCGACTTCGGCGTGGACTCGGACACCGTGCTGGCCAGCCTGCCCGCGTTGGATTCCCTGCGGCAGCGCTCCGAGCGCGACTTCCGCCTCCAGGGACAGCACGGCCTGACGGTGCCCGCGCAGATCCGGCGCCATGGCATCACCCACCTGCAATGCACGCCCTCGCTGGCCCAGGCGCTGCTGTTGGAGCCCGACGCATCGGATGCGCTCGCGGGCCTGTCGCGGTTGATGGTGGGCGGTGAGGCGCTCGCGGCGGACCTCGCGGCCCGGCTGCGCGGTGCGGTCAGTGGCGAGCTGTTGAACATGTACGGCCCCACCGAGACCACCATCTGGTCCTCCACGCACCGCGTGGATGGGTCCTCGGGTCCGGTGCCCATCGGGACGCCCATCGCGAACACCTCGCTCTATGTGCTGGACGCGCGGTTGCGGCCCGCTCCCATCGGCGTGCCCGGTGAGTTGTTCATCGGCGGCGCGGGTGTTGCCCGTGGCTACCACGCCCGGCCCGAGCTGACCGCCGAGCGTTTCCTTCCGGATCCGTTCAGCGCCCAGGACGGCGCGCGGATGTACCGGACCGGAGACCTCGCACGCTGGCGGGCGGATGGGACGGTGGAGTTCCTCGGCCGCGTGGATCATCAGGTGAAGATCCGCGGCTTCCGCGTGGAGCCCGGTGAGATCGAGGCCGCCCTGGAGAAGCACCCCGGCGTGCGGCAGGCGGTCGTGGTGGCCCGCGAGGACCCGGCCGGCGGTGCGCGGCTGGTGGCCTATGTCATCCACCGGCCGGAGGGGGCTCCCTCCACGGACGCGCTGCGCACCTTCGCTCGCCGGCTCCTGCCCGAGCACCTGGTGCCTTCCTCCATCGTGACGCTCGAGGCCTTCCCCCTCACGCCCAATGGCAAGGTGGATCGCAAGGCGCTGCCCGCTCCAGATGGACTGCGCGAGGCCGCTCGGGACTACATCGCCCCGCGAACCCGCACCGAGCAGCGTGTGGCGGAGATCTGGTCCGCCGTGCTGGGCGTCGAGCGGGTGGGGGCAGGGGATGACTTCTTCGCGCTCGGTGGGCACTCGCTGCTCGCCGCCCGCGCCATCTCCCGCCTCCGCGATGCCTTCGGCGTGGAGCTGGCCCTGCGTGAGCTGTTCGAGGCCGGTACCGTGTCCTCGCTCGCCGAGCGCATCGACGCGCTTCCGAAGACGGCTCCGCGGACGCCTCCCCTGGTGGCGGGCTCGCACGAGGGCGCGCTGCCCCTGTCCTTCGCCCAGCAGCGGCTCTGGTTCCTGGAGCAGCTGGATCCCCAGAACGCCGCCTACAACGAGGCCGTGACGGTTCGTGTCGAGGGAGTGCTCGACGTGGCGGTGCTGGAGCGCTGCCTCCTGGAGGTCGTCCGGCGCCACATGGGCCTCCGGACCACCTTCCGCGCCGAGGACGGCAAGCCGGTCCAGGTCATCTCCCCAGAGGCCCGGCTCCCGCTGGCCCGGGTCGACCTGACGGGGCTCTCCGGTTCCGCTCGGGCCGAGGCGGTCTCGCGGATCGCGGGCGAGGAGGCGCTACGGCCCTTCGCGCTCGTTTCGGGTCCGCCGCTGCGGGTCTCGCTGATGCGCCTGGACGAGCGCGAGCATGTGCTGCTCGTCGTGCTCCACCACATCGTCTCGGATGGGTGGTCCCTGGGCGTGCTGGTCCGCGAGGTGGCCGCGCTCTATCCGGCCTTCTCCGCGGGTCATGCCTCGCCGCTGCCGGAGCTCTCGCTCCAGTACGTGGATTACGCCGCCTGGCAGCGTGGATGGTTGCGAGACGAGGCCCTGGAGGCGCAGCTCGCGTACTGGCGGACCCGCCTGGCGGGAGCGCCCCAGTCGCTGGAGCTGCCCACGGATCATCCCCGGCCTCCGGTGCGCAGCTCCCGCGGCGCGAGCCGGCACACCCTCCTGAGCCCCGAGCTGTCCCAGGCCGTGAAGGACCTGGCCCACCGCGAGGGCGCGACCCCCTTCATGGTCCTGCTCGCGGGCTTCTCCGCCCTGCTGTCCCGCTACAGCGGCCAGGATGACCTGTGCGTGGGTACGCCCGTGGCAGGCCGCGACCGCACCGAGCTGGAAGGGCTCATCGGCTGCTTCGTCAACACGCTCGTGCTCCGCGTCTCGACCGCGGGCAACCCGTCCTTCCGCGAGCTGCTCGGCCGCGCCCGTGAGACCGTGCTGAGTGCCTTCGCCCACCAGGACGCCCCCTTCGAGAAGCTCGTGGAGGTGCTCCAGCCCGAGCGCGACCTCGGCCGTAGCCCGCTCTTCCAGGTGATGCTCGTGCTCCAGGAGGATCCGCTGCCGGAGATCTCCCTGCCGGGCCTCGAGCTGCGCGTGCTGGAGCAGGAGAGCCGCACGTCCAAGTTCGATCTGCGCCTCAGCCTCATGGAGACGGCGGCCGGGCTCTCGGCGACCCTCGAGTTCAGCACCGATCTCTTCGAGCCCTCCACCGCCGAGCGCATGCTTGCGCACCTGCGCGTCCTCCTGGAGAGCGCCGTCCGCGAGCCCGCCTGCCGCGTCCAGGAGCTGGCGCTGCTGGCACCCGAGGAGCGCCATCGCGTGCTGGTGGCGTGGAACGACACCCGGCTGCCTCGCGAGCCGGACGCGTGCCTGCACAGGCTCATCGAGGCCCAGGTGGAGCGCACGCCGGACGCCGTGGCCGTGTCCTTCGAGGGCGCGCACCTCACGTACCGGGAGCTGGACAGCCGTGCGAACCAGCTCGCCCATCATCTGCGCGCTCGGGGCGTGGGCCCGGACCGGCTGGTGGCGCTGTGCGCCGAGCGGTCGATCGAGATGGTCGTGGGGCTGCTCGGCATCCTGAAGGCGGGCGGCGCCTACGTGCCGCTGGATCCCGAATACCCGCGCGAGCGGCTCGAGTACATGCTCGCCGATGCGTCCGCCCCCGTGCTCCTCACCCAGGCACGGCTCGCCCCGGGTCTGCCTCATGGCGATGCGGCCGTGGTGTGTCTGGACTCGGAGTGGGAGGCCGTGGCCCGCGAGTCCACCGCGCGCCCGGAGGTCTCGTTGGCCGGCGGGAATCTGGCCTACGTCATCTACACCTCGGGCTCCACCGGGCGTCCCAAGGGCGCGATGAATACCCACGCCGCCATCTGCAACCGGCTGCTCTGGATGCAGGAGGCGTACGGGCTGGGCTCGGAGGATCGCGTCCTCCAGAAGACGCCGTTCAGCTTCGACGTCTCCGTCTGGGAGTTCTTCTGGCCGTTGATGACGGGCGCCCGCCTGGTGATGGCCCGGCCCGGTGGACACCGGGATCCTGCGTATCTCACCGGCGTCATCGCCAGCGAGCGCATCACCACGCTGCACTTCGTGCCCTCCATGCTGCGGCACTTCCTGGAGGCGCCGGAGCTGGATGCCCGCTTCAGCCCGAAGCGCGTGATCTGCAGCGGCGAGGCCCTGCCTCCGGAGCTGCGGGATCTCTTCCACTCGAGGCTGCGCTCGGAGCTGCACAACCTCTACGGGCCCACCGAGGCCGCCGTGGACGTGACGTTCTGGGCGTGTGTGCCGGAGGACCGGCGGCCACTGGTTCCGATCGGGCGCCCTATCGCCAACACGCGGATGTACGTGCTGGACCGGAACCTGCGCCCGGTGCCTCCCGGCGTGCCGGGTGAGCTGTACATCGGCGGCGTGCCGCTGGCCCGTGGCTACTGGCGGCGGCCCGAGCTGACCGCCGAGCGCTTCATCCCGGATCCGTTCGCGGAGACTCCGGGCGGCAGGCTGTACCGGACCGGGGATCGCGCCCGGTTCCTGGCGGATGGTGCCATCGAGTACCTCGGCCGGTTGGATGACCAGGTGAAGCTGCGCGGCTTCCGCATCGAGCTCGGAGAGATCGAGTCCGCGCTGCTGCGCCACCCGCACGTGCGCTCGGCCGCGGTGGTGGTGCGCGAGGACGTGCCGGGAGATCGCCGCCTCGTGGCCTACGTCATCCCCGCTGGCGAGGAGCTCGCGCCCCATTCACTGCGCTCGTTCCTGGGGAACTCACTGCCCGAGCACATGGTGCCCTCGGCCTTCGTGTCCCTGGAGGCACTGCCGCTCTCGCCAAGTGGCAAGCTGGATCGCCGGGCACTCCCCGCGCCGGTTCGCACACGGGTTGGCGGTGGCGAGGCCTCCGTCGAGCCCCGCACGAAGATGGAGCGCCGGCTCGCGGAGATCTGGGCTGGGGTGCTCGGAGTGGAGCGTGTGGGCGCCTCCGATCGTTTCTTCGAGCTGGGCGGGGATTCCATCCTCGGCCTTCAGGTGATCGCTCGCGCACGGCAGGCGGGGCTGCACCTCACCGTCCGGCAGCTCTTCCAGCACCAGACCCTGGCCGAGCTGGCCCGCGTGGCCGGAGAGGGCAGGGCCCTCGGCGATCAGGGGCCAGTGTCCGGGCCGGTGCCGCTCACGCCCATCCAGCGGTGGTTTCTCGAGCGGGAGCTGCCGGAAGCGCACCACTTCAATCAGGCGCTGTTGCTGGAGATGCGCGAGCCCGTGGACGCCGCCCTGCTGGAGCAGGCACTGCGCGCCCTGGTGGAGCACCATGACGCGCTCCGCTCGAGCGTGAAGCGCGTGGGGATGGGTTGGGAGCAGGACTGCGCGGCCCCGGGACGCGAGGTGATGCTGCGCCGGGTGGATCTGTCGGCGCTGCCAGAGTCCGAGCAGGCCACGGAGCTCGAACGTGTCTCGGCCGAGGTGCAGGCGAGCCTGTCACTGGACGAGGGGCTACTCGTGCGCGCGGTGCTGTTCGACCGGGGCCCGGCTCGGACCGGCCGGCTGCTGCTGGTCATCCACCACCTCGCCGTCGATGGCGTCTCCTGGCGCGTGCTGCTGGAGGACCTGACGACCGCGCTGCACCAGCTCGGCCAGGGCGAGCCGATCACGCTGCCGGCGAAGACGACGTCCTTCCAGGCGTGGGCGCGGCGGCTGGAAGAGTATGCGCGGTCGGAGGCCGTCGCGGCGGAGCTGCCCTTCTGGTTGGAGGAGGTTGGGGGTGACGTGTCCGCGCTGCCCCGGGAGCGGCAAGGAAGCAACACGCCCGGTTCCGAGCGCACCGTCACGGTGACGCTGGAGCCCGAGGTGACGCGGGCGCTCCTGCACGAGCTGCCGTCCGCCCTGCGCGCGGGCGTGGATGATCTGTTGCTCGCGGGAGTGGCCCGGGCCCTGGCTCGCTGGAGCGGCCAGAATCGGCTGCTCGTCGACGTGGAGGGACACGGGCGCGAGGAGCTCTTCGAGGACGTGGATCTCTCGCGCACGGTGGGCTGGTTCACCGCGCTCCATCCGGTTCGCCTGGCACTCCAGGATGCGAACCCCGAGACGGTGCTCGAGGCGGTCCGCGCCGCGAGGGAGCGGCGAGAGGACAGGGGACTCGGTTACGGCCTGTTGCGCTACCTGCGCCAGGATGAGGCCTCCGAGCAGCTCCGCGCACGGCCCTCCGCGGAGGTCTGCTTCAACTACCTCGGGCAACTGGACGTGGGGGCGCTCGGGGCGTCCCGGTTCGGCCTCGCGCCTGAATCCGTGGGGCCCTCGCATGGGGCCAGTGGACTCCGGAGCCATGTGCTGGAGGTGGTGGCTCGTGCCGCGGGTGGGCGCCTGGAGTTGTCCTGGATCTACAGCGACGCGCTGCACGCCCGCGAGACGATCGAGGCACTGGCCGCCGATTGCGCGGAGTCGCTCCGGGCGCTCGCGCGGACCGGTACCCCCGAGGAGCGCTACCCGCTGTCTCCGCTTCAGCATGGGCTCTTGTTCCAGGTGCTGCTGGAGCCCGGAACGGAGGCGTACTTCGAGCAGCGGAGCTGGACTCTCACCGGGGCGCTCGATGCCGCCGCGCTTCGCGAGTCCTGGGCGTTGGTGGTGGAGCGCCACTCCGCGTTGCGGATGGACTTCCAGTGGGCGGGTCTGGATGAGCCCATGCAGGTGGTGCGGACCCGCGTGGAGCCGCCGTGGAGCGAGCTCGATTGGCGCGGAGTTCCGGCGGAGGAGCAGTCGCGCGGGCTGGAGTCCTTCCTCCGCGAGGACCGGGCTCGTGGCTTCGAGCTGACGCGGGCACCCCTGATGCGCTTCACGTTGATCCGGCTGGGGGAGCAGGCCCATCGGTTCGTCTGGAGCTTCCACCACCTGTTGCTGGACGGATGGAGTCTGGCTCGGGTGCTCTCGGAGGTGCTCGAGGCCTACGCGGCGATCGTCAGGGGTGAGGCGTGGCGGCCCCCGCGTGCGCTGGACTTCCGCACGTACATCGGGTGGCTGAGACGGCGGCGGCCCGATCGGGATGAGGCGTTCTGGCGAGAGCTGCTGGCGGGCGTGGACGCGCCGACCCCGTTGCCGGGAGCGGGTGACTCCGGTGTGGCGAGCGGGGCGGGAGAGCGGGAGGCCGTGCTCGACGCGCGCACCACCGCGGCGTTCCAGGACTTCGCGCGGCGTCACGGGCTCACGCCGAGCACGCTGGTGCACGGCGCGTGGGCGCTGTTGCTGTCGCGGTACGGGGCGGGTGGGGATGTCGTTTTCGGCACCACGCTCTCGGGCCGTCCGCCGGAGCTGCCGGGCATCGAGGAATCGGTGGGGTTGTTCATCCACTCGCTCCCCGTGCGCGTCCGGATCCGGACCGGCGAGGAACTGGTTCCCTGGCTGCGTGAGCTTCAGGCGCGGCTGATGGAGCTGTCCCAGCGTGATCACGTTTCGCTGGCGCGCCTCCAGGGCTGGAGCGAGGTGCCCCGGGGCACGCCGCTCTTCGAGAGCCTGCTCGTCTTCGAGAACTATCCGATCGATGCAGCCGCGCTCGAGCGGGGCGTGGCCGGCCTGTCGCTCGGGGACTTCCGCCCCTTCGAGCGCACGCACTATCCGTTGACCGCCGTGGCCACGCCGGGCCGCGAGCTGCACCTCAAGCTGCTGTACCGCTCCGAGCGCGTCTCCGCGGATACCGCCGCCCGGCTTCTGGCGCACTGGCGGTCCCTGCTGGAGGAGATGGTTTCCGCTCCCGAGCGGCGGCTCGGAGACGTGCCCCTGCTGTCCACCGCCGAGCGCCGTCGAGTGTTGGTGGAGTGGAACGCCACGCGGACCTCGTTCCCGCGCGAGGCCACGATCCACTCGCTGTTCGAGGCCCAGGTGGCCCGTACGCCCGATTCCGTGGCGGTGTCCTTCGGTGAGGTCTCGCTCACCTATGCCGAGCTGGAGCGGCGGGCGAACCGGCTGGCGCACCGCCTCCTGTCACTGGGCGTGTCGCGAGGCTCGGCCGTGGGCCTGTGCGTGGAGCGCTCGGCGGACCTGATCGTGGGCGTGCTGGGCATCTTGAAGGCCGGTGCCGCCTATGTGCCGCTGGATCCGGCGTACCCGAGCGAGCGTCTGGCCTGGATGATCCAGGATGCCCGCGTGCCGGTGCTGCTCACCCAGCAGCGGCTGCGAGACAGGTTGTCACCGGGGGCCGCGCGAGTGCTCGCGCTGGATGGGGCAGGGGAGCTCGAGGGGTTGCCCGACACGGCTCCAGCGCCGAGCGCCTCGGCGGATGACCTCGCCTACGTCATCTACACCTCGGGCTCCACGGGCGTGCCCAAGGGTGTCTGCGTCCCGCATCGTGCCGTGGTCCGGCTGGTGGTGGAGACGGATTTCATCCAGCTCGTGCCCGAGGACCGCGTGGCGCAGGCGTCCAACGCCTCGTTCGACGCGGCCACCTTCGAGATCTGGGGCGCGCTGCTGCACGGGGCCCGGCTGGTGGGCGTGGATCGCGAGGTGGCGCTCGCGCCGAGGTCGTTCGCCACGTGGCTGCACGAGCAGCGCATCAGCGTCCTCTTCGTCACCACGGCCTGGTTCAACCAGATCGCCACCGAGGTGCCGGATGCCTTCCGAGGGCTGCGGCAACTCCACTTCGGTGGCGAGGCGGTGGAGCCGCGGCCGGTCCGCGCGGTCCTCCGTGAGGGTCCGCCACAACGGCTGCTCCACGTCTACGGTCCCACCGAGAGCACCACCTTCGCTTCCTGGCACCTCGTCCGCGAAGTGCCCGAGGGAAGCACGACGCTCCCCATCGGCCGGCCGCTGGCCAACACGGAGCTGTACGTGCTCGACGAGGCACTGGCGCCAGCGCCGCCGGGTGGAGCAGGGGAGCTGTGGATCGGCGGGGACGGCCTGGCCTGGGGCTACCTGGGGCGGCCGGAGCTGACCGCGGATCGTTTCAGGCCGCACCCGTTCAGCGCCGAGCCCGGAGCCCGGCTGTACCGGACCGGCGATCGCGTCCGGCTGCTCGCGGACGGCTCGGTCGTGTTCCTCGGGCGCGTGGACGCGCAGGTGAAGGTGCGCGGCTTCCGCGTGGAGCCGGGCGAGATTCAGGCGGTGTTGCTGCGTCATCCCTCCGTGCGCGAGGCCGCCGTGCTGGCACGTGAGGATGCCGCTGGAGGCTCGCGGCGGCTCGTGGCCTATGTCGTGCCCGTCGCGGGTCAATCCATCGAGGGACGCGCACTGCATCGCTTCCTGGCGGAGCGGCTGCCCGAGTACATGGTGCCGTCCGCCTTCGTTCCCCTGGAGCGTCTGCCGCTGACGCCCAATGGCAAGGTGGACCGCCGCGCGCTCCCCGCACCCTCCGAGGTGCCGGGCGAGGTGGACGCTTCCCATGTGGCTCCGCGCGGTCCGGTGGAGGAGTTGCTCGCGGGCCTCTTCGGCGAGCTGCTCGGCGTTCCCCGCGTGGGCGCTCATGACAGCTTCTTCGAGCTGGGCGGGCACTCGTTGATGGCCACCCGCGTGGTGTCGCGCATCCTCGCCGCCTTCGGGGTGGCGCTGTCGCTGCGAGAGCTGTTCGAGGCGCCCACCGTGGCGCGTCTGGCCGAGCGCATCTCCGCGGCCCGCCAGCTCCCGGACTCCGCGCGCCCGCCGCCGATCGTTCCCGTGTCGCGCGAGGGGCGCCTGCCGCTCTCGTTGATGCAGGAGCGGCTCTGGCTGCTGGAACAGCTCCAGCCGGGGACGGCCCTCTACAACGTCTCATGGGGAGCCCGGCTGGAAGGGCCTCTGGACACGTCCGCGCTGGAGCGGGCCCTGTCCGCGCTCATCCTCCGCCACGAGGCGCTGCGGACCACCTTCCCGCTCGAGGCGGGTGAGCCCGTGCAGGTGCTCCATCCCACGGTGTCGCTCCCACTGCCGAGCGTGGATCTCCGCGAGCTGCCCGGGCCGGAGGCCGAGGCCCAGGCCCTGCTCGTGGCCTCAGAAGAGGTCCGGCGGCCGTTCGAGCTCTCCCGGGGGCCCCTCATCCGCGCGCTGCTGCTGCGCACGGGAGAGACTTCGCACCTGCTCGTCCTGACGCTGCATCACATCGTCTCGGATGGCTGGTCCCTCGGCGTGGCCACGCGGGAGCTGGCGGCGTTGTACGAGGCGGAGCTCGCCGGGCGGCCCTCGCCGCCCCCCGCGCTGGCCCTTCAGCCCCTGGATCATGCCGTCTGGCAGCGGGGATGGCTCCAGGGTGCCGCGCTCGAGGCCCAGCTCGGCTACTGGCGCGAGCAGCTCGCGGGCTCGCCGCCGGTGCTGTCCCTGCCCACCGACTTTCCACGTCCGGGCGTCCAGCGCTTCCGCGGCGCCACCGTCCGGGTCCACCTCCCGGCCACGTTGTCCGGTGCGTTCCGGGCCCTCTGCCGCCGCGAGGGCGTCACGCCCTTCATGGGCCTGCTGGCCGCCTTCCAGCTCCTGCTGTCCCGCTACTCGGGTCAGGACGACGTCAGCGTGGGCGCTCCCATCTCCGGCCGTCATCACGCCGGGCTGGAGGAGCTGATCGGCTTCTTCGTCAACACGCTGGTGTTGCGCACGCGCCTCTCGCCGGAGCTCACCTTCCGCGAGCTGCTCGGCCGGGTGCGCGAGACGACGCTCGGCGCATATGCCCACCAGGAGCTTCCCTTCGAGAAGCTGGTGGAGGCGCTCCAGCCCCCGCGCAGCCTGAGCCACTCGCCGCTCTTCCAGGTCATGTTCGCCCTGCAGGAGCTGCCCGGTGCGTCCCTGTCCCTGCCGGGGCTTTCACTGCACCCGCTCGAACTCGACACCCGGACGGCCAAGTTCGATCTCACCCTCACGCTCGCCGAGTCCTCCGAGGGCTACACCGGCACGTTCGAGTACGACACCGATCTCTTCGAAGCCGCCACGGTGGAGCGCATGGCGGGGCATCTGTGCGTGCTGCTGGAGGCGCTCGTCGAGGACGCGGGTCAGCCGCTTTCCCGCGTCTCCCTGCTCACGGCCCAGGAGCGCCAGCAGCTCCTGGTGGACTGGAACGCCACCGCCGCCCCCTTCCCGGCGGAGCTCTGCCTCCATGAACTGGTGAAGCAGCAGGCAGCGCGAACCCCGGAGGCCCTCGCCGTGGTGGCCGGGGACGTGCGCCTCACCTACCGCGAGCTGGAGTCGCGTGCCCACCAACTCGCCCTCCACCTGCGCGCGTTGGGCGTGGGCCCCGAGGTCCGCGTCGGCCTGTGCGTGGAGCGCTCGGCGGACATGGTGGTGGGCGTGCTCGGCATCCTCGAGGCGGGCGGCGCCTACGTCCCGCTGGATCCGGCCTATCCCCGCGAGCGTCTCGGCTTCCTCCTGGAAGACGCCCGGAGCCCGGTGATCGTCACCCAGTCGAGACTGGTGGACCTGTTGCCGCCCCATTCCGCGCAGGTGCTGCGGCTGGACGCCGGGGTTCCTCCCCCCGTACCCGAGGCGGCGCTTCCGGTCCGCCTCCACCCGGAGAACCTCGCCTACCTCATCTATACGTCCGGCAGCACGGGCAGGCCCAAGGGTGTCGCCATCACCCACCGCAGCGCCGTGGCCTTCCTGCGCTGGGCCCTGGACACCTTCGAGGCCCCGGTGCTGCACCGCACCCTGGCCGCCACCTCGCTCAACTTCGACCTGTCCGTCTTCGAGCTCTTCGCTCCCCTGTGCAGCGGGGGCGCGGTGGTGGTGGCCGACAACGCCCTGCACCTGGCCGAGCTGCCCGCGGCCTCCGAGGTAACGCTCGTCAACACCGTGCCCTCGGCCATGGCCCAGCTCGTGAGCATGGGGGCACTGCCCGCCTCGGTACGCGTGGTGAACCTGGCCGGCGAGCCGCTACCGGAGCCGCTGGCCCGGCAGGTGTACGCGGTGCCGGGCGTGCAGCACCTCTACAACCTCTACGGCCCCTCCGAGGACACCACCTATTCCACCTTCGCCCGCGTGAATCCCGGCGAGGTGCCTCCCATCGGCCGCCCCATCTCCAACACCCGCGCCTACGTGCTGGACGCGCGGCTGCAACCCGTGCCCGTCGGCGTGGTGGGCGAGCTGTATCTCGCGGGCGAGGGCCTCGCCCGTGGCTACCTGGGCCGGCCGCACCTCACCGCCGAGCGCTTCCTGCCCAACCCCTTCGGCTCCGAGGGCAGCCGCATGTACCGCACGGGCGACCGCGTCCGGTACCGGCCCGATGGGGTCCTCGAGTACCTGGGCCGCGTGGACTTCCAGGTGAAGGTGCGGGGCTTCCGCATCGAGCCCGGCGAGGTGGAGGCCGTGCTGCGCGAGCACCCGGACGTGCGCGAGTCGCTCGCCGTGGTGCGGGTGAATGGCGCGGGGGATGGGCGCCTGGTGGCCTACGTGGTGCCCCACGAGGGCCACTCCCTCGACGTCTCCGCGCTGCGCGACTTCCTCGTGAAGCGCGTACCGGGCTGGCTGGTGCCTTCCTCCTTCCTGGTGCTGGCGGCCTTCCCGCTCAACGCCAACGGCAAGGTGGATCGCGCCGCGCTCCCGGAGCCCGAGGTGACGCGCACGGCCGAGGCCGTCTTCGTGGAGCCCACCACGCCCCTGGAGCAGCAGCTCGCGGAGCTCGCCGGCCGCGTGCTGGGGATTCCGCGGGTGGGCGTGGAAGACCATTTCTTCACGGCCCTGGGAGGCAGCTCCCTGTCGGCCGTGAAGCTCCGCGTCCTGATTCGTGACGAGCTGAAGCGTGAGGTTCCGGTAACGCGCTTCTTCGAGCAGCCCACCGTGCGCGCGCTGGCCGCGTCCCTGGAGCGGGACACGCCCGGAGCCGAGGGTGAGGTGGACAACCGGGCCCATGAAGATCGCGCCGACCAGCGGCGCCAGGCACTCCGCCGGCAAGGCAACAAGAGGGGACCCCGTGGCAACGGATGACAACGTGCAGTCCGGCGAGGATTTCGGCAACGACATCGCGGTGATCGGCATGGCGGGGCGCTTCCCCGGTGCCCGGGAGCTGCGGACCTTCTGGCGCAACCTCCGCGAGGGCGTGGAGTCCATCTCGTTCCTCTCCGAGCAGGAGCTGGAGCGCTCGCCCTTCGTCCCCGACAAGATGGTGCGCCACCCGTCCTTCGTGCGCGCCGGAGGCTTCCTCGAGGGGGCCGACCGCTTCGATCACGACTTCTTCGACATCCCCCTGCGCGAGGCGCAATGGATGGATCCGCAGCAGCGGCTCTTCCTCCAGTGTGCCTGGGCCGCGCTGGAGGACGCCGCGTACGATCCCTCGCGCTTCCCCGGGCGGATTTCCCTGTACGCGGGCGCCGGAGCTTCTGGGCACATGCTGTCGCTGCTGGGCAGCATGCGGGACGATCCCGGCGCGGGCCTGGAGCTGACCACCGCCGCTCCCGAGAGCCTGGCGATGAAGGCGTCCTTCAAGCTCCAGCTCCGGGGCGAGAGCGTCGCCGTGTTCACCGCGTGCTCCACCGGCCTGGTGTCCATTCACATGGCCGCTCAGAGCCTGCTGACGCGGCAGTCGGACATCGCGCTGGCCGGCGCGGTGCGGATCGCCAGCCCCCAGCGCACCGGCTACCTGTTCCAGGAAGGGCTCATCTACTCGCCGGACGGACACTGCCGCGCCTTCGATCACCGTGCGGCCGGCACGGTGGCGGGCAACGGCGTGGGCGTGGTGGTGCTCAAGCTCCTGTCCGATGCGCTGCGCGACGGCGATCACATCTACGCGGTGCTCAAGGGCTCGGCCATCAACAACGACGGCCACCAGAAGGCCGGCTACACCGCGCCGAGCACCGACGGCCAGGCCGAGGTGATCGCCGACGCGCTGGCCTATGCAGGACTGGGCGCGGAGGACATCGGCTACGTGGAGGCCCACGGCACCGGCACGGCGCTGGGAGACCCCATCGAGATCGCCGCGCTCACCCGGGCCTTCCGCAAGACGTCGAAGCGCCGCAACTACTGCGCCATCGGCTCGGTGAAGACGAACCTGGGGCACCTGGACACGGCGGCGGGCGTCGCCGGGTTCATCAAGGCGGTGCTCGCGCTCCACCACGGGGAGCTGCCGCCCAGCCTGCATTTCGAGCGCCCCAACCCGGAGATCGATTTCGGGAACAGCCCCTTCTTCGTCAACGCGGCCCTCAGGCCGTGGCCGCGCGATGGCGCGCCGCGCCGCGCGGGCGTGAGCTCCTTTGGCATTGGCGGCACCAATGCCCACGTGGTGCTGGAGGAGGCGCCCGCCGTGGCCAGCGCTCCGGCGGCCCGGCCGATGCAACTCGTGACGCTGTCGGCGCGCACTCCGACGGCCCTGGAGGCCATGGCCCGTGAGCTGGCCGGGCACCTGGAGGCCCATCCGGGCGGGGTGCTGGCGGACGTGGCCTTCACGCGCAACGTGGGACGCAGGGCCTTCGAGCACCGGCGCGCGGTGGTGGCCGCCGATGCGGCCGGGATGGTGGAGCAGCTGCGCCAGTCCGCGGCTCCGGTGGAGGCGCTCCGGGCCCGCCGCGTGGCCTTCCTCTTCCCGGGACAGGGCGCACAGGCGGTGGGCATGGGCCGCGAGTTGTACGCGGCCGAGCCGGGCTTCCGGAAGGACGTGGACGCCGCGCTCGCACGGCTGGAGCCCTCGCTCTCGGCCGAGGTGCGCGCGTTGGTGCTCTCGGCGCCGGGGACGGAGGAGAGCGCCGCCCGGATGCTCGCGGCTCCGCGCGTGGCGCTGCCCGCGCTCTTCATCGTCGAGCACGCGCTGGCCCGGCTCTGGATGTCCTGGGGTGTCCAGCCGCACGCGCTGCTGGGACACAGCTACGGTGAGTATGTGGCGGCCTGCGTGGCAGGCGTGCTGTCGCCCGAGGACGGGCTGCGGCTCGCGGTGATTCGCGGTGCCCTGATGGCGCGCCTGCCTCCGGGGGCCATGCTCTCGGTGGGGATGGAGGAGGCGGAGCTGCTGCCGCTGCTCGGGGACGGGCTCGCGCTGGCGGCCGTCAACGGTGCCGGGCGTTGCGTCGTCTCCGGCACCGTCGAGGCCGTCGAGCGGCTGGAGCGGGAGCTGTCGGGCCGGGGCGTGGGAACCGTCCGGCTGGCCGCCGCGCACGCGTTCCACTCCAGCGCGGTGGAGCCGGTGATGCCGGACCTGGCGCGCGCGGTGTCCTCGTTGCGTCTCCAGGCGCCGAAGATCCCCTACGTGTCGAGCCTCACCGGGACGTGGATCCGCCCCGAGGAGGCCACGGATCCGTCCTACTGGGCCCGGCAGATGCGCCAGCCGGTCCGCTTCGCGGCGGGACTGGAGGTACTGATCGGAGAGGGGTGCGGTGTCCTCCTGGAGGTGGGCCCGGGTCAGGAGCTCACGTCCAATTGCCGCGCGCGCGTGCGAAAGGATCGGCGGTTGCTCGCGGTGCCCTCGCTGCGCCGCCGGCCCTCGGAGAGCGACTACAGCGGACTGCTGCGCTCGTTCGGTGACCTGTGGTGCGCTGGCGTCGAGGTGGACTGGGCGCGCTTCTACTCGGGTGAGTCCCGCCGTCGCGTCCCGCTGCCCACGTACCCCTTCGAGGAGAAGTCCTGCGCCCTCGCGGCACCGGCCGCGCTGCCGGCGCTGGAGCTCCTGGCCGCCCGGCCCGCCGAGGCCACTGCCGCATCCGCCGCCGCGCCCGTTGCCGCGTCCGCGACTCCCGCCGCATCCGCTCCCCGGAGCGAAATCGAGCGCCGCGTCATGGAGATCTGGCGCGAGCGCCTGGGCACCACGGAGATCGGTCTGCATGACGATTTCCTGGAGCTGGGCGGCAACTCGCTGATGGCGGCGCAGATGCTCACGCGCCTGCGCGAGGCCTTCTCCGTACAGCTCCCGCTCGGCGCGCTCTTCGATGCGCCCACCGTGGCGGGAATCTCCGCGCGCATCGAGGCCATGCTCCAGACGTCCCGGCCGGACGGCGGGGCGGTGATCGACGTCATCTCCCGGATCGATCGCTCGGGCGAGCTGCCGCTCTCCGTGGTGCAGGAGCGCGTCTTCCGCATGGATCAGCGGGATCCGGGCAACCCGGCCCTGAACATGCCGTTGGCCATCCGGCTCTCTGGGCCGATCGACGCGAGGCTGCTGGAGCGGAGCGTCAACGAGGTGATCCGCCGGCACGAGGTGCTTCGTTCCACCTACGCCGAGGTGGAGGGGCGGGTGGTGCAGCGCTTCGCTCCCAGGGTCCAGATCGACGTGCCGGTGGTGGAGCTCCAGCGCCTGGGCGGGGATCGCGAGGCCGAGGCGCTGCGGCTGGCGCTGGAGGACGCGGAGCGGCCCTTCTCGTTGGAGCGCGGGCCCATCGTCCGCGTCAGCCTGCTGCGATTGGAGGCGGCGGAGCATCTGCTGCTGATCAACATCCATCACATCGCCGCGGACACGCTCTCGCTGGTGGCCTTCCTGCGCGAGACGGCGGTGAACTACCAGGCCTTCCAGGCGGGGAAGCCGGCGCCGCTACCGGAGCTGGCCGTGCAGTACGTGGATTACGCGTCCTGGGAGCGCCGCGCGCTGGCCGGAGGCGGGCTGGCGGAGCAGGAGACCTACTGGCGAGAGGTGCTCGCCGGGCTTCCCGGCTCCCTGGAGCTGGCCTCGGACAGGCCCCGCCGGGCCGAGCAGCGCCTGCGTGGCGCGCGCATCCCCGTGGGCTTCTCCCGGAAGACGGGCGCCGAGCTGCTCGCGTTCAGCCAGCGCGAGGGCGTGACGCCCTTCATGACGCTGCTGGCCGCGCTCTCCGCGCTGCTCTCGCGCTACTCGGGACGCGAGGACATCGTGGTGGGCACGCCGGTGGGCAACCGCGCCAAGGGCGAGCTGGAGCCGCTCATCGGTTTCGTGGCCCACGCCATGGCGCTGCGGACCGACCTCTCGGGCGATCCCACCTTCCGCGAGCTCCTGGGCCGCACGCGCGACGTGACGCTCGAGGCGTCCTCCCACCAGGACGTGCCTTTCGAGGACGTCCTGCCGAAGGTGGCTCCGGGAAGGGATCCGGGACGCTCGCGGCTGTGTGACGCGGTGCTCATCCTGCACTCGCACGTGGCCACGGCCCTGCCGCAGATGCCCGGGCTCGGCATGCGGCTGGTGGATGTGCCGGGCACGCCCGCCCAGTTCGGCGCCACGCTCGGCGAGCTGACGTTGCTGATCAACGAGGGCGAGCATGGCTTCACCGGCCATCTCGACTACGCCACCGAGCTCTATGACGAAGCGCGTGTCCGGCGGTTGTTCGGTCACCTCGAGGCGTTGCTGGAGGCGGCCATCGCGCAACCGGAGCAGCGGTTGTCACGCCTGTCCCTGGCGGCCGCGGAGGAACGGAGCCCGCTGCCCGCGGTGGAGACAGGGCCGGGCTTGCTGGAGCGGCTCGGGGCCCGGGTGGAGCGGACGCCAGACGCGGTGGCGATCAGCTCGGGCGCGCGGCGTCTGACGTGGCGGGAGCTGGCCGCGTGTGCCAGGGGACTCGCTGTCCGGCTTCGGAGCGAGGGCGTGGGTCCCGAGGTGCCGGTGGCCCTCTGCCTGGAGCCGTCAATCGAAGCGGTCTGCGCGCTCTGGGGCGTGCTGGAGGCGGGTGGTGCCTGCTTGCCAGTGGCTCGGGGGGAGCTGGCGGCGTTGCCGTCCCTCCTGTTGGAGCACGGGCCCCGGTTGCTGCTGGTGGCCAGGACTGAAGGGCTCACGCTCCCGGCGGGCGTGCGTGCACTGAAGGTGGAAATGGATGCGCGGGTGGAGAGCGGACACGCCGCGGGCCCGGTGCCCGGCGAGCGGCTGGCGCTCATCGTGCCCGCGCCCGAGGTGATGGGAGGCCAGGGACGCATCTCCCTGAGCCATCGCAACCTCGCGCACCTGCTGGCCTCGCTGGACGAGCGGCTCGGCGGGGGCGAGGGAGAGGTGTGGCTGGCGGCGGGCGGGCCCGCGGCGGATCCGGCGGGGCTGGATCTGCTGTGGGCGCTCGCGCGGGGGCTGCGTGTCGTGCTGCCCCCCGAGCGGATGGCCGCGCGTTTCGTGGCCGTGTCGCGGCGGGCGGTCCAGCGGCCGCTCGAGTTCAGCCTCTCGTACTTCGCCAACGACGAGGACTCGCTGGGCGAGCGAAAGTACGAGCAGCTCATCGAGGGCGCGAAGTTCGCCGACGCGCATGGGTTCTCCGCCGTCTGGACGCCGGAGCGCCGTTTCCACTCGTTCGGTGGCCTGTACCCGGCGCCGTCTGTGATCGGCGGAGCGCTGGCGATGCTCACGCGCCACGTGCGCATCCGCGCCGGCAGCGTGGTGCTCCCGCTGCACGAGCCCCTGGAGGTGGCCGAGCAGTGGTCCGTCGTGGACAACCTGTCCGGCGGGCGCGTGGGCTTGTCGCTCGCGACGGGCTGGCACGCCAATGACTTCGCGCTCTCGCCGGACACGTACTCCCGGCGGCGCGAGGTGTTGCAGGAGCGCGTGGAGGAGCTGCGGCGGCTGTGGCGGGGCGGCACTGTCCGGCGGCGCAATGGTGCCGGAGTGGAGGTGGATCTCTCGCTGCGGCCGAAGCCCGTGCAGCCGGAGCTGCCGGTGTGGCTCACCTCCGCGGGCAACCCGGAGACGTTCCGCCAGGCGGGCGACATCGGCGCGGGCCTGCTCACCAACGTGCTCGGGCTGGGCGCGAACCTGGAGGAGCTGGCGGCGAAGGTGGCGCTGTACCGCGAGGCGTGGCGCAAGCGCGGCCACGGACCCGGCCGGGGTCACGTGACGCTGATGCTCTACACCTTCCTGGGCAGGGATCTCGACGAGGTCCGTGACATCGTCCGCGAGCCGCTCCTGCGCTACTTCCGCAGCTCGGTGGACATCTTCAGCAACCTGATGGCCAGCCAGGGCCTCCAGGTGGACGTGCGGGGGCTCACCGAGCAGGACATGGACACGCTGCTCGGCCAGGCGTTCGAGCAGTACGTGGCGTCCGGCGGCATCTTCGGATCCGTGGAGGATGGCGTGCGCATCGTGGAGCAGGTGCGGACGCTGGACGTGGATGAGATCGCCTGCCTCGTCGACTTCGGCGTGGATCTGCCGTCGATGATGTCCAGCCTCCGCCTGCTGGACAAGCTGCGGCAGCGGTTCCAGTCGCCCGTGGCCTCCGCGGAGCCGGTGCTCGCCGAGGGGGAGGGTGGACTCGGAGAGTTGCTGGAGCTGGTCCGGAGCGAGGGCGTCACCGCGCTGCGCTGCGCGCCGTCCCAGGCCCGTGCGCTGGCGGAGCTGCCAGGAGCCGCCGGGGCGCTGGGCGGTGTGCGCCGGCTGGTGCTGGGCGGCGAGGCGGTGGATTCAGAGGTGGACTCGGTGCTGGGCCGGGTCTTCGTCGCGGATCGTGGGGTAGTGGAGGCGTCCTCGGTGGAGGTGGCCTGGCCGGCCTCTGGCTCCGGGGCGTTCCACGTCCTCGATGCGTCCGGGGCTCTGGTGCCCGTCGGAGTCGTGGGTGAGCTCGCGATCGGCGGGGGAGCCGTCCCACTCGGCTTCTGGAAGGATGCCGAGGCGTCCCAGGCCCGCTTCCTCTCTGGAAAGGATGCGGACGAGCGCCTCCTGCTGACGGGTCAGCGCGCCCGCTTCCGCACCGATGGAGAGGTCGAGCGGGTGGCGCCTCCTCGCGCCTCGAAGCCGCGCCGTCCGGCCCGTGTGGCGGCCGCGCGCAAGGATCAGGCTCCGCGTGTTCCCTCGGGGATGGACTCGCCCGTGGTGCGGGTCCCGCGCGATCGGCCCCTGCCGCTCTCGTTCGCGCAGCAGCGGCTCTGGTTCCTGCAGCAGCTCGATCCGGCGGATGTCGCCTACAACAACGCGGTGGGACTGCGCCTGTCGGGCGCGCTGGAGCTGGCGCCTCTCGAGGCGGCGCTGAACGAGGTGATGCGCCGGCACGAGGTGCTGCGGACCACGTACGTCCTCGCGGACGACGGTGCGCACCAGGAGATTGTCTCGGAGATGCCGCTGGTCCTGGAGCACCGGGAGGCCACGGGTGCGTCCGCACAGGAGCGTGAAGAGGATGCCTTCCGGCTGGCGCGAGCCGAGGCCCTCCGGCCGTTCGATCTCTCGCGAGGACCGGTGATCCGGGCCGTGCTGATCCGGGCCGGTGATCGGGAGCACATCCTGCAACTCACCCTGCATCACGTGGCCTCGGATGCCTGGTCCTCCGGGGTGCTGTATCGCGAGCTGGGGGTGCTCTACGAAGCCTTCCTGGCGGGCCGTCCGTCGCCGCTGCCCGCGCTGACGGTGCAGTACGCCGATTATGCCGTCTGGCAGCGCAACTGGCTGAGTGGCCAGGCCATGGAGTCGCAGCTCGGCTACTGGAAGAAGCAGCTCGCCGGGGTGCCGCCGCTGGAGCTGCCCACGGACAGGCCTCGCCCCGCGAACCGGACCTCCGCGGGCGCCCTGCACCATTTCGTGCTGCCACGCGAGCTGTCCGAGCCCCTGCTGGCGCTCGGCCGGCGCGAGGGCTCCACGCCCTTCATGGTGATGATGGCCCTCTATCAGGCGCTGCTGCACCGCTACAGCGGCCAGGAGGACTTCGCCGTGGGCTCTCCGCTCGCCGGCCGCAACCGGCCGGAGGTGGAGGGGCTCATCGGCTGCTTCATCAACACCCTGGCCTTCCGGGCGCCGCTCGCGGGTGCTCCGAGCTTCCGCCAGCTCCTCGGGCGCGTGCGGCACCAGGCCCTGGAGGCCTATGCCCACCAGGACGCTCCCTTCGAGCGCGTGGTGGACATCCTCGAGCTGCCGCGTGACACGAGCCGCACCGCCGTGTTCCAGGCCAGCCTCAACCTGATCAACACCCCGGAAACGGGCGTCGAGCTTCCCTCGTTGAAGCTGGGCGTGATGGACGTCCCCGTGGGCACGGCCAAGTTCGATCTGACCCTGACGGTGCGCGAGGGGCGCGAGGGACTGGGCTGCATCTTCGAATACGCCACCACCCTGTTCGATGAGGCCACGGTGGCGGGCATGGCCCGGTGCCTGGCCTCGCTGGCGCGCTCCGTGGTGGGCTCGCCGGACAAGCCGCTGGCCCTGCTACCGCTGCTGGAAGAGGGGGAGACGCGCCGGCTGCTGGTGGAGTGGAACGACACCCGCGCCGCCATGCCGTCCTCCACAATCCACGCGCTCTTCGAGGCGCAGGTGGAGAAGACCCCCGAGGCCCTGGCGGTCATCGCCGGGGACGCGCGGCTGACGTACCGGGAGCTGAACCGGCGCGCCAACCATCTAGCCTGGCACCTGCGGGAGCTGGGCGTGGGCCCGGATGTGCCGGTGGGTCTGTTCCTGGAGCGCTCGGTGGAGGCGCTGGTGGGCCTGTGGGGCATCCTCAAGGCCGGTGGCGCCTACGTGCCCCTGGATCCGGCCTTCCCCGCCGAGCGCCAGCGCGGAATCCTCGAGGACTCGCGGGCGCGTGCGCTCGTCACGGACTCGCGGCTGGCCGCGGGGATCGGTGGGTTCGGCGGGACGCTCGTGTGCCTGGACACGGACGCGGCGCGGCTGGCCACTCGTAGCGAAGCCAACCCTCCGTCCGCCGTGGCGCCGGAGAACCTCGTCTACATCATCTTCACCTCGGGCTCGACGGGACGGCCCAAGGGCGTGGCCATCGAGCACCGGCAGCTCGTCAACTACGTGGAAGGCGTCTCGCGGCGGCTGGAGCTGCCCGAGGGCGCCAGCTTCGCCTCGGTGTCCACGCTGGCCGCGGACCTGGGCAACACCGCCGTCTTCCCCACGCTGTGCCGGGGTGGCGCGCTGCACTTCATCTCGAAGGAGAGCGCCTCGGATCCCGCCGAGCTGGCGAGGCTCTTCGAGAGCGGGGCGGTGGACTGCGTGAAGATCGTCCCCGCGCACTTGCAGGCGCTGCTGGCCTCGCCGGATGCGGAGCGGGTGTTGCCGCGCAAGCGCCTGGTGCTGGGCGGAGACGTGTCCGACTGGTCCCTGATGGACCGGGTGCACGCGCTGTCACCGGACGTGGTGGTGTTCAACCACTACGGCCCCACGGAGACGACGGTGGGTGTGCTCACCCAGCGCGTGGAGCGAGGGCCCGAGGGGCGCGTGTCCGCGTCGGTGCCGCTCGGCAGGCCGATTCCGAACGCGCGCGTGTACGTGCTGGATACGCACCTGCAACCGGTGCCGGCCGGCGTGCCGGGAGAGCTGTGCATTGGCGGGAGCGTGGTGGGCCGGGGCTACCTGGGAAGGCCGGAGCTGACGGTGGAGCGCTTCGTGCCGGACCCGTACTCGGATGAGCCGGGCGCGAGGATGTACCGCACGGGAGACCGGGCGAGGCTGCTGGCGGACGGCCGGGTGGAGTTCTTGGGCCGCGTGGACCATCAGCTCAAGATCCGCGGCTACCGGGTGGAGCTGGGAGAGGTGGAGGCGGCGCTGGAGCGGCATCCGGCGGTGCGCGAGTCGGTGGTGGTGGCGAAGGAGGTGGCCGCCGGAGACAAGCGGCTGGTGGCCTACGCCGTACCGAAGTCCGGACATGCGGTGGATGCCACCGCGCTGCGCGAGTTCCTGAGCGGGGCGCTGCCGGACTACATGGTGCCGTCGGCTATCGTGACGCTGGAGGCGCTGCCTCTGACGGCGAACGGCAAGGTGGACAGGGCGGCGCTGCCGGCGCCGGTGCTCGACAGGGTGGCGGAGAAGTTCGTGGCGCCGCGCACGCCCGTGGAGGAGGTGCTGGCGGGCCTGTGGGGCGAGCTGTTGCGCGTCCCGCGGGTGGGAGTGAACGAGAGCTTCTTCGAGCTCGGCGGCCACTCGCTGCTGGCGATGCAGTTGGTGGCGCGGCTGCGGAGCGCGCTGCAGGTGGAGCTGCCGCTGCGCGAGGTATTCGAGGCGCCGACGGTGGCGGGGCTGGCCGAGCGGGTGTGCCGGGCGCTGGCCGCCGCGGAGGGAGCCACGCGGGTTCCGCCGTTGAAGCGGGTGCCTCGCGGGGGGGCGCTGCCGCTGTCGTTCGCGCAGGAGCGGTTGTGGCTGCTGGATCGGCTCGACGGAGGCGGCGTCTTCTACCACATCCCCATGTCGGTGGAGCTGACGGGGCCCGTGGACGTGGCGGCCCTGGAGCGGAGCCTGCTCGAGCTGGCGCGCCGTCACGAGGCGTTGCGGACCCGGTTCGTCGAGAGCGCCGGGACACCGGTTCAGCTCATCGAGGAGCCGGCGGAGCTGCCGCTGGTGGTGGAGAGCCTGGAGTCGGAGCCGGAGTCCGCGCGCGAGGCGGCGGTGCGCCGGCGCATCCAGGAGGAGATGCGCAAGCCGTTCGAGCTGGCGAAGGGCCGGCTGGCGCGGGCGTTCCTGCTGAGGCTGGAGCCGGAGCGGCACGTGCTGCTGCTGGTGGTGCATCACATCCTGTCGGATGGCTGGTCCATGGGGGTGCTGGCGCGCGAGGTGGTGGCGCTGTACGAGTCCTTCACGCAGGGCCGTCCGTCCCCGTTGGCGGAGCTGCCGGTGCAGTACGCGGATTACGCGGTGTGGCAGCGGGAGTGGCTGCGAGGCGAGGTGCTGGAGGAGCAGCTCGCCTGGTGGCGCGAGCAGTTGAAGGGGGCGCCGCACGTGCTGGAGCTGCCGGTGGATCGGCCGAGGCGTGCGGCGGGAGCGGGGCGGGCGGAGCAGCGGATGGCGCACCTGCCGTTGCCGCTGGTGGAGCGGTTGGAGGCGGTGGCTCGCGGCGAGGGCGCCACGCTCTTCATGGCGGTGCTGGCCGGATGGCAGATGCTGTTGTCGCGCTACAGCGGGCAGAAGGATCTGCTGATCGGAGTGCCGTTCGCCAACCGCGGCCAGGTGGAGACGGAGGGGCTGCTCGGCCTGTTCTTCGAGCCGCTGGTGCTCCGCGGAGACCTGTCGGGACGGCCAGACTTCCGCGAGCTGCTCAGGCGGGTGAAGAAGTCGGTGCTGGGGGCCTTCACGCATCCGCACGTGCCTTTCGAGCCGTTGCTGAAGGCGCTCGGGGTGCAACGCGACGTGGCGCGCGCGCCGCTGTTCCAGGTGCTCTTCGCGCAGGTGGATGAGGTGCCTCGGCCCGAGTCGCTGCCGGGTGGGCTCCAGGTGCGTCAAGTTCAGTCGGAGCCGGCGGCCACGGAGCTGGACCTGACGATGCTGCTGACGCGGGTGGCCGACGGCGCCATGTTCGGGGCGCTGTACAACGCGGACCTGTTCGATGAGGAGCGCATCCAGCGGATGCTGGAGCGGCTGCGGTCGCTGCTCGAGGAGGCGGTGGCGGCTCCGGGCAGGGCGGTGGAGGAGTTGCCGGTGCTGACGCGGGACGAGCGCCACCGGCTGCTGGTGGAGTGGAACGGAGCGCGCGAGGAGGTACCGCGCGAGACGTGCCTCCACACGCTCTTCGAGGCGCAGGTGGAGAGGACGCCGGACGCGCTGGCGGTGATGGAAGGGAGCCGCACGGTGACGTACCGGGAGCTGGACGCGCGGGCGTCCCGGTTGGCGCGCCGTCTGAGGGAGCTGGGGGTGGGGTTGGAGACGAAGGTGGGCGTGTACGTGGAGCGCTCTGTGGAGATGGTGGTGGCGCTGCTGGGCGTGCTGAAGGCGGGAGGCGCGTACGTCCCGCTGGACACGGAGTACCCGGTGGAGCGGCTGCGCTTCATGCTGGAGGACAGCGGAGCGCGGGTAGTGGTGGCGCGTGGGGCTCTCGGAGAGAAGCTGGGCGAGGCGGCGGGCCGCGTGTGGCTGGACGTGGACGAAGCGTCGCGGCCAGCGGCGGGTGAGCTGGCGCTGAAGGTGGACGTGCCACCCGAGGCTGCGGCGTACGTGCTGTACACGTCGGGCTCGACGGGAAAGCCGAAGGGCGTGGTGGTGCAGCACCGCTCGCTGGTGAATTTCACGCGAGCGGCGTGGAGCGCGTTCCCGGTGGAGCCGGGAGACAGGGTGCTGCAGTTCGCCTCGGTGAGCTGGGACACGAGCGCGGAGGAAATCTACCCGTGCCTGACGAGGGGCGGGACGCTGGTGTTGAGGACGCCGGAGATGCTGGACGTGCCGGAGGCGTTCCTGGCGAGGTGCGAGGCGGCGGGGGTGACGCAGCTGAACCTGCCGACAGCGTTCTGGCACGAAGTGGTGGCGAGCCTGGAAGCGGGACAGGGGAAGCTGCCAGCGGGACTGAAGTGGGTGGTGATTGGCGGAGAGAGGGCGGTGCCGGAGCGCGTGGCGCAGTGGCGGCGGCGCGTGGGCAATACGGTGCCACTGCTCAACACGTACGGCCTGACGGAAGTAACGGCGGTGGCGACGTCGGTGGAGCTGGCGACGTCAGCGCCCGAGGAGGCCGGACGCGAGGTGGCCATCGGCGGGCCGCTGAAGAACGTACAGGTGTACGTGCTGGACGGGGAGATGGAGCCGGTGCCGGAAGGCGTAGTGGGGGAGCTGTACGTGGGAGGCGAGGGCCTGGCACGGGGCTACCTGGGCCGTGCGGAGCTGACGGCGGAGCGCTTCGTACCGAGCCCGTTCGGCAATGGGGAGAGGCTGTACCGGACGGGAGACAGGGCGAGGTGGAGGAAGGACGGGAGGCTGGAGTACCTGGGCCGGGGTGACGAGCAGGTGAAGGTGCGGGGCCACCGCATCGAGCTGGGAGAGGTGGAGGCGGGGCTGCTGGGGCACCCGGGAGTGAGGGAAGCCCTGGTGGTGGTGCGCGAGGACGTGCCCGGAGACAAGCGGCTGGTGGCGTACGTGGTGGCGCGTTCCGGGCAGGTGCTGGAGAGCGCCGGGGTGCGTACGTCCCTGGCGCAGCGGCTCCCGCACTTCCTGGTACCGCAGGCGGTGGTGGTGCTGGAGCAGCTCCCGCTGCTGCCCAACGGGAAGGTGGACCGCAAGTCGCTGCCGGCGCCGGAGCGGGCCGGGAGTTCGCAGCGGGAGCAGTACGTGGCCCCGCGCACGCCCCTGGAGGAGAAACTGGCGGGCTTCTGGGCGGAGGTGTTGCGCCTGGAGAAGGTGGGTCTGCACGACAACTTCTTCGACGCGGGCGGGCACTCGCTGCTGGCGATGCAGCTCGTCGCCCGCGTGCGTGAGGCCGTGGGCGTGGAGCTGCCGCTCCGCGCCGTGTTCGAGTCACCCACCCTCGGGGGAATGGCGGATGCGGTCGCGCGCCTGACGGAGTCGACGAAGCGCGTCGCCGAAGCGCCCATCCCGAGGCTTTCGAAGAACCTGGATACGGAAGCGCTCGAACAGCTCTCGGACGAAGAGCTGGACGCGCTGCTGAACGCCACCGAGTCGGAGAACTGAGCCCATGGCGAACGAGACGGAGAAGAAGCCCACGCTCTCTCGTGAGGAGAAGCTCGCGCTGCTGGCCAAGAGGCTGGAGAAGACGAGCCGGCCCGCGCTGCCCCTGTCGTTCTCCCAGCAACGGCTGTGGTTCCTGGAGCAGCTCTCTCCAGGGCTCAAGGCCTACAACATCCCGCTCTCGGTGCGCATCTCGGGCGAACTGGACGTGGGCGCGCTGGAGCGAAGTTTCAGCGAGCTGGTGCGCCGGCACGAGGTGCTGCGCACGACGTTCCGCACCGGCCCGACGGGGCCCTCGCAGGTGGTGGGGCCCGTGGCGCCCTTCCCGCTCCCGGTGGTGGACCTGTCAGGCGTGCCCGAGGCTTCTCGCGAGGAGCAGGCCCGGCGGCGCGCCAGTGAGGAAGTGCAGCGGCCCTTCGAGCTCACGCGCGGCCCGCTGATGCGCGGGTTGCTGCTGCGGCTCGGCGAGCGCGGGCACGTCCTGGTGGTGGTGATGCACCACGTCGTCTCGGACGGGTGGTCGCTGGGCGTGCTGGTGCGCGAGCTGGTGACGCTCTACGGGGCTTTCACCGAGGGCCGGCCCTCGCCGCTGCCCGAGCTGCCGTTGCAGTACGCGGACTTCGCCGCCTGGCAGCGGCGCCAGCTCGAGGGCGCGGTGCTGGAGGAGCAGCTCGCGTATTGGCGCGAACAGCTCGGGGGTGCTCCGCGGGCGCTGGAGCTGCCCACGGACAAGCCTCGCCCGGCGGTGCAGCGCTACGAGGGCGCGGTCGCGCGGCTCCGGCTGCCGAGGGCCCTGGCGGAGAAGGTGAAGACGTTCGCCCGGGCCGAGGGCGCCACGCCCTTCATGGTGCTGCTCGCGGCCTTCCAGGCGGTGCTGCACCGCTACTCGGGGCAGGAGGATGTGAGCGTGGGCACGCCCGTGGCCGGGCGCAACCGCGCGGACCTGGAGGGGCTGATCGGCTTCTTCGTCAACACGCTGGTGATGCGGGCGAAGCTCTCGGGCACGGTGTCCTTCCGCGAGCTGGTGGCGCGGGTGAAGGAAGCGGCCCTCGGGGCGTACGCGCACCAGGACGTGCCCTTCGAGCGCGTGGTGGAGGCGCTGCAGCCGGAGCGGGATCAGAGCCGCAGCCCGCTCTTCCAGGTGATGTTCGTGCTGCAGAACGCGCCGTTCCCCGAGCTCCGGGTCGGTGGCGCGCAGTTCCGGGCCTTCGAGGTAGAGGCGGGGAGCGCGCAGTTCGATCTCAAGCTGTCGCTGGTGGAGACGCCCGAGGGCTTCGAGGGAAGCCTGGAGTACGCCACCGCGCTCTTCGAGGCGGAGACGGCGGCCGGGCTGGTGGAGCACCTGGGCCGGTTGCTGGAGGGCGCGCTGGAGGCACCCGAGCGCGGAATCGGAGCGTTGGAGCTGCTGGGCTCGGAGGAGCGGCGGCGGCTGGTGGAGGAGTGGAGCGGGCCGAGGATGGAGGGCGTGCCCGCGCTGCCGTACGCGCGGCTCTTCGAGGAGCAGGTGCGGCGGACGCCGGACGCGGTGGCGCTGAGCTTCGAGGACACGCGGCTCACCTACGCGGAGCTGAACCGGCGGGCCAACCGGCTCGCGCACCACCTGCGTGGGCTCGGGGTGGGGCCCGAGGTGCGGGTGGGCGTGTGCGCGGAGCGCTCGGTGGAGATGGTGGTGGCGCTACTGGGCGTGCTGAAGGCCGGAGGCGCCTACGTGCCGCTGGATCCGGAGTACCCGGAGGAGCGGCTGCGCTTCATGGTGGAGGACGCGCGTTGCCCGGTGGTGTTGGTGCACCGGCTGGTGGAGGCGCGGCTGCCGGAGCCGGGCGGCACGACGGTGGTGCTGGACGGACGGTGGGAGGCGCTCGGGGAGCGCGAGGATGATCCCGGGGTGGACGTGGCGGGAGAGGGGCTGGCGTACGTCATCTTCACGTCGGGCTCCACGGGCAGGCCCAAGGGGGCGATGAACACCCAGCGCGGCATGGTGAACCGGCTGGAGTGGATGCAGCGCGCGTACGGGCTCGGACCCGGGGACGTGGTGCTGCAGAAGACACCCTTCAGCTTCGACGTGTCGGTGTGGGAGTTCTTCTGGCCGCTGATGGTGGGTGCGCGGCTGGTGGTGGCCCGTCCGGGCGGACACCGGGACGGCACGTACCTGGCGAAGCTCATCCAGGACGAGGGCGTGACGTCGCTGCACTTCGTGCCGTCGATGATGGAGGTGTTCCTCGAGGAGACGCTGGACGGTTGCCGCTGCATGCGGAAGGTGTTCAGCAGCGGCGAGGCCCTCCCGGGTGCGCTGGTGAAGCGCTTCCAGCAGAAGCTGCCGTGGGCGGAGCTGCACAACCTCTACGGGCCCACGGAAGCCGCGGTGGACGTGACGTACTTCGCGTGCACCCCGGGCTGGGAGGCGGCCTCGGTGCCCATCGGCAAGCCGATCGGCAACCTGAAGCTGTACGTGCTGGACGGGCGCCTGGAGCCCGTGCCCGTGGGCGTGCAGGGTGAGCTGTACATCGGCGGCGTGGGTCTGGGCCGTGGCTACCTGGGCCGGGCGGAGCTGACGGCGGAGCGCTTCGTGCCGAGCCCCTTTGGCGGCGGGGAGCGGCTGTACCGGACGGGCGACGTGGCGCGGTGGCTGCGGGACGGGGAGATCGAATACCTGGGCCGTGCCGACTTCCAGGTGAAGCTGCGCGGCTTCCGCATCGAGCTGGGCGAGCTGGAGGCCGTGGCGCGCCGGCACGAGACGGTGCGCGAGGCCGTGGCGGTGGTGCGCGAGGTGGGGACGGGAGAGAAGCGCCTGGTGGCGTACCTGACGCCGGGCACGGGCCATCAAGTGGACGTGGCGGGCGTGCGGGCGCTGCTGGCTCGCGAGTTGCCCGAGTACATGGTGCCCTCGGCCTTCGTGGCGATGGATGCGCTGCCGCTGCTGCCGAGCGGCAAGGTGGACCGGAAGGCGTTGCCGGTGCCGGTGATCGAGCGGACCTCGGAGCGGTGGGTGGCGCCGCGCACGCCGATGGAGGAGCTGCTCGCGGGTCTGTGGAGCGAGCTGCTCCAGGTCCAGCGGGTGGGCGTGGACGAGAGCTTCTTCGCGCTCGGTGGCCACTCGCTGCTGGCGATGCAGTTGGTGGCGCGGCTGCGGAGCGCGCTGCAGGTGGAGCTGCCGCTGCGCGAGGTGTTCGAGGCACCGACGGTGGCGGGGCTGGCCGAGCGGGTGGGCCGTGCCTTGGCCGCCGCGGCGGGGGCCGCGCAGGTGCCGCCGTTGAGGCGGGTGTCTCGCGAGCGTGCGCTGCCGTTGTCGTTCGCACAGGAGCGGTTGTGGCTGTTGGATCAGCTCGAGGGAGACAGCGCCGCCTACCACATGGCGCTGGCGGTGGAGCTGACGGGGCGCGTGGACATGGCGGCCCTGGAGCGGAGCCTGCGTGAGGTGACGCGCCGTCACGATGCGCTGCGGACGCGCTTCGTGGAGAACGGCGGAACGCCCATCCAGCTCATCGAGGAGCCGGCCGAGCTGCCGCTGGTGGTGGAGAGCCTGGAGGCGGAGCCGGAGTTCGGGCGCGAGGCGGTGGTGCGCCAGCGCATCCAGGAGGAGATGCGCAAGCCGTTCGAGCTGGCGGTGGGACCGTTGGCGCGAGCGGTGCTGCTGAAGTTGGACCCTGAGCGGCGCGTGCTGCTGCTGGTGGTGCACCACATCCTGTCGGACGGTTGGTCCATGGGGGTGCTGGCGCGTGAGGTGATGGCGCTGTACGCGGCCTTCACGCACGGGAGACCGTCGCCGTTGCCGGAGCTGCCTCTGGGCTACGGGGACTACGCGGTGTGGCAGCGGGAGTGGTTGCGAGGCGAGGTGCTGGAGTCGCAGCTCACCTGGTGGCGCGAGCAGCTGAAGGGCGCGCCGCACGTGCTGGAGCTGCCGGCGGATCGGCCGAGGCGCATGGCGGGCTCGGGGCGGGCGGAGCAGCGGATGGTGGTGCTGCCCGCGCGGCTGGTGGAGCGGTTGGAGACGCTGGCGCGCGCCGAGGGCGCCACGCTCTTCATGGCGCTGATGGCTGGCGTGCAGGTGCTGCTGTCGCGCTACAGCGGACAGAAGGATCTGCTGCTCGGCATGCCGTTCGCCAACCGCAACCGGGTGGAGACGGAGGGCGTGTTCGGCCTCTTCTTCGAGCCGCTGGTGCTGCGGGCGGAGCTGTCTGGACGGCCGGGCTTCCGCGAGCTGATGAAGCGGGCGAAGAAGGGGATGCTGGAGGCTTTCGCGCATCCACACGTGCCCTTCGAGCCGTTGCTGAAGGCGCTGGGCGTGCAGCGGGATCTGACGCGGGCGCCGTTGTTCCAGGTGCTCGTCGGGCAGGTGGAGGCGCTGCCAGAGGTCGCGCAGGTGCCGGGGCTCGGGGTGAAGATGCTCGAGGCGGAGCAGGCGAGCACCGAGCTGGACCTGACGGTGATGATGGCGAAGCTCTCGCACGGCGTCACGCTGGGGGCGATCTACAACGCGGAGCTGTTCGACGCGGAGCGCATCGAGCGGATGCTGGAGCAGTTGCAGGTGCTGCTCGAGGCGGCGGTGGAGGCGCCGGACAGGGCGGTGGAGGCGCTGCCGCTGCTGAAGGAGGCCGAGCGCAACAGACTGTTGGTGGAGTGGAACGGAGCGTACGAGGCGCTCTCACGGGAGACGTGTGTCCACGCGCTGTTCGAGGCGCAGGTGGAGAGGACGCCGGACGCGCTGGCGGTGATGGAAGGGAGTCGCACGGTGACGTACCGGGAGCTGGACGCGCGGGCGTCCCGGTTGGCGCGCCAGTTGCGGGCGAGCGGGGTGGGGCTGGAGACGAGGGTGGGCGTGTGCGTGGAGCGCTCGGTGGAGATGGTGGTGGCGCTGCTGGGCGTGCTGAAGGCGGGAGGCGCTTACGTCCCGCTGGATGCTGAGTACCCGGTGGAGCGGCTGCGCTTCATGCTGGAGGACAGCGGGGCGCGGGTGGTGGTGTCTCGCGCGGCGCTGAGGGAGAAGCTGGGAGAAGCAGCGGGACGGATGTGGCTGGACGTGGATGAGGCGTCGCGGCCGGTGGAGGGGGCGGCTGATCTGAAGGTGGACGTGCCGGCGGAGGCGGCGGCGTACGTGCTGTACACGTCGGGCTCGACGGGAAAGCCGAAGGGCGTGGTGGTGCAGCACCGCTCGCTGGTGAATTTCACGCGAGCGGCGTGGCAGTCCTTCCCCGTGGAGCCGGGAGACAGGGTGCTGCAGTTCGCCTCGGTGAGCTGGGACACGAGCGCGGAGGAGATCTACCCGTGTTTGACGCGGGGTGGGACGCTGGTGCTGCGCACGCCGGAGATGCTGGACGTGCCGGAGGCGTTCCTGGCGAGGTGCGAGGCGGCGGGGGTGACGCAGCTGAACCTGCCGACGGCCTTCTGGCACGAGGTGGTGGCGAGCCTGGAAGCGGGACAGGGGAAGCTGCCAGCGGGGCTGAAGTGGGTGGTGATTGGCGGAGAGCGAGCGGTGCCCGAGCGCGTGGCCCAGTGGAGGAGGCGCGTGGGCGGCGCGGTGCCACTGCTCAACACGTACGGACTGACGGAAGTAACGGCGGTCGCCACAGCGGTGGAGCTGACGACGTCAGCGCCCGAGGAGGCCGGACGCGAGGTGGCCATCGGTGGGCCGCTGAAGAACGTGCGGGTGTACGTGCTGGATGGGGAGCTGGAGCCTGTACCGGAGGGCGTGGTGGGGGAGCTGTACGTAGGAGGAGAGGGCCTGGCACGCGGCTACCTGGGCCGTGCGGAGCTGACGGCGGAGCGTTTCGTGCCGAGCCCGTTCGGCAATGGGGAGAGGCTGTACCGGACGGGAGACAGGGCGAGGTGGAGGAAGGACGGGAGGCTGGAGTACCTGGGCCGGGGTGACGAGCAGGTGAAGGTGCGGGGCCACCGCATCGAGTTGGGAGAGGTGGAGGCGGGGCTGTTGGGGCATCCGGGAGTGAGGGAAGCCCTGGTGGTGGTGCGCGAGGACGTGCCCGGAGACAAGCGGCTGGTGGCGTACGTGGTGGCGCGTCCGGGTCAGGCGATAGAGAGCTCCGAAGTGCGCGCGTCGCTGGCGCGGAAGATGCCGGCGTACCTGGTGCCGCAGGCCGTGGTGGTGTTGGAGCGGTTGCCGCTGCTGCCCAATGGGAAGGTGGACCGCAAGGCACTGCCCGCGCCGGAGCAGGCTGGAAGTACGCGACCCGAGGAGTACGTGGCGCCGCGCACGGAGACGGAGCGGAAGCTGGCGGGCCTCTGGGCGGAAGTGCTGCGCCGGGAGAAGGTGGGCCTGCACGACAACTTCTTCGACGCGGGCGGGCACTCGTTGCTGGCCATGCAGCTCGTCGCACGGGTACGTGACGCGTTCCGTGTGGAACTGCCTCTGCGGAACGTCTTCGAGGCGCCCACGGTGCAGGTGATGGCCGAGCGCCTGTCGCGGATGGCCGCCACCGCGGGCAGTGCCAAGGCACCGCTGCTGAAGCGCGGCTCGAGGGAGAGGGCGCTACCGCTGTCCTTCGCGCAGCAGCGATTGTGGTTCCTGGAGCAGCTCGCGCCGGGGAACACGTCCTACAACCTCTGGGTACCCGTGCGGGTGACGGGGATGTTGGACGTGCGGGCGCTGGAGCGGAGCTTCGAGGAGTTGGTGCGCCGGCACGAGTCGCTGCGCACGACGTTCCGCCAGGAGGGTGCAACGGCGGTGCAGGTCATCTCGCCCGAGGTGCGCTCGGCGCTGGAGTGGGTGGATCTCCAGGATGTGCCGGAGGCGGAGCGTCAGGCCGCGGCGAGGCGCGAGGCGGAGGAGGCGGCCCTCCGTCCGTTCGACCTGGGTCGTGGCCCACTGCTGCGAACGACGCTGCTGAAGCTGGGAGAGCAGGAGCACGTGCTGGTGCTGGTGATGCACCACATCGTGTCGGACGGCTGGTCGCTGGACGTGCTCGTGCGTGAGGTGGCGGCCTTGTACGAGGCGTTCTCGCAGGGCAAGCCTTCACCGTTGGCGGAGCTGCCGGTGCAGTACGCGGACTACGCGGTGTGGCAGCAGGAGTGGCTGAGCGGCGAGGTGCTGAAGTCTCAGCTTGGTTACTGGCGCAAGCAACTGGAGGGAGCGCCGCCCGCGTTGGAGTTGCCGGCGGACAAGCCTCGCCCGGCGGTGCAGACGTCGCGGGGTGAGAGCCGGCACGTGAAGTGGCCGAAGGAGCTGTGGCGGGAGGTGGAGGGATTCGGCCGGCGTGAGGAGGCAACGCCCTTCATGGTGTTGCTGGCGGCGTTCCAGACGGTGTTGTCGAGGTACTCGGGCCAGGACGATGTGAGCGTGGGCTCGCCGATCGCGGGCCGGACGCACGCGCAGACGGAGGGGCTGATCGGCTTCTTCGTGAACACGCTGGTGCTGAGGACGAAGCTGTCGAGAGAGCGGAGCTTCCGGGAGCTGCTGAAACAGGTGAGGGAGGTAACGCTGGGGGCGTACGCGCACCAGGACGTGCCCTTCGAGAAGCTGGTGGAGGAGCTCAGGCCAGAGCGCGACATGAGCCGCGCTCCGCTCTTCCAGGTGACGCTGACACTGCAGAACACGCCGATGACGGAGGTGCGGCTGCGGGGAATCACGCTCGAGGGCGTGGAGGCGGACGAGAAGACGTCGAAGTTCGACTTGTCACTGCTTGTGACGGAGCTGCCGGACGGAGTGGCGGTGACGGTGAACTACAACAGCGACCTCTTCGAGCCCGCGACGATGGAGCGGCTGCTGAGGCACCTGCGGGTGCTGCTCGAGGGAGCTGTGCGGGCGCCGGAGAAGAAGCTGAAGGAGCTGCCGCTGATGGGGGAGGAGGAGCGGCGGCAGCTGGTGGAGGAGTGGAGCGGGAAGGTGAAGGAGTACCCGCGGGAAAAGGCCCTGCACGAGCTGTTCGAGCAGCAGGTGGAGAGAACGCCACACGCCATCGCAGTGGAGTACGAGGGCAGGAGCCTGACGTACGGGGAGTTGGACCGGCGGGCCAACCAACTGGCGCACCACTTGAGGGGGATGGGAGTGGGCCCCGAGGTGAGGGTGGGACTGAGCGTGGAGCGCTCGGTGGAGATGGTGGTGGGGATGCTGGGCATCTTGAAGGCGGGAGGAGTGTACGTACCGCTGGAGGCGAGCTACCCGGCGGAGCGGTTGGAGTGGATGAAGAGAGAAGCGGGAGTGGCGGTGGTGGTGGCGCAGGAGAAGGTGGCGGAGGAGCTACCGGTGGGAGTGGAGCCGGTAGTGAGCGTGGATGGGGAGTGGGAAGCCATCAGCGCGCAGCCGGAGAGCGCGCCGGAGTCAGGAGTGGGAGGGGGGAACCTGGCGTACGTGATGTACACGTCGGGTTCGACCGGCCGACCCAAGGGAGTGGGAGTGCCGCACCGGGCGGTGGCGAGGCTGGTGCTGGGCGCGGACTACGTGAAGCTGGGAGCCGGGGAAGTGGTGCTGCAGCTGGCGCCGATGGCATTCGACGCCTCGACGCTGGAGATGTGGGGAGCACTGCTGAGCGGAGCGAAGCTGGTGGTGTACCCGGCGGGGACGCCGACGCTGGAGGAGCTGGGGAGGGCGTTGGGGGAGTACGGGGTGACGGTGCTGTGGCTGACGGCGGCGCTGTTCGAGCAGATGCAGGCGCGGCAGGCAGAGGCACTGGGGAAGGTGAAGCAGGTGCTGGCGGGAGGAGACGTCCTGCCGGTGGAGAGGGTGAGGGAGCGGCTCGCTACGGGAGGAGTACTCATCAACGGGTACGGGCCGACGGAGAACACGACGTTCTCGAGCTGCAACCGGATGGAGGGGGGAGAGGAAGTAGGGGCGAGGGTGTCCATCGGAAGGCCCATCACGAACACGAAGGCATACGTGTTGGACGGGGAGATGGAGCCGGTGCCGGTGGGGGTGGTGGGAGAGYTGTACGTRGGGGGAGACGGATTGGCGGTGGGGTACGTGAGCCGGCCGGAGCTGACGGCGGAGAGATTCGTACCGAGYCCATTCGGCACAGGGGAAAGGCTGTACCGGACAGGGGACATGGTGAGGTGGCAGGGGGACGGGAAGCTGGAGTTCCTGGGGAGGCGGGACGGRCAGGTGAAGGTGMGGGGYTACCGCATCGAGCTGGGAGAAGTGGAAGGGGCGYTGAGCAGGCACCCKGCGGTGGGGGAAGTGGTGGTGGTGGTGAGGGAGGAGGCGCCGGGAGACAAGCGGCTGGTGGCGTACGCGGTGGCGAAGCCCGGACAGACGCTGGAGGCCGGAGAGCTGCGCGGCTTCGTGAAGGAAGCGCTGCCGGAGTACATGGTGCCGTCGGCGGTGGTGGAGCTTGAGGCGCTACCGCTGACGCCCAACGGCAAGGTGGACAGGAAGGCGCTGCCGGCTCCGGACCTCGGTGAGGTGCGGGGAGAGGACTTCACCGCACCGCGAACGGAGGCGGAGCGGAAGCTGGCGGGCATCTTCGAGGAGGTGTTGGGGCTGGAACGGGTAGGCGCTCGGGGAGACTTCTTCGAGCTGGGAGGGCACTCGCTGCTGGCGACGCAGCTGGTGTCGAGGGTGCGAGAGTCCTTCGGGGTGGAGCTGCCGCTGAGGGACGTCTTCGAAGCGCCCACGGTGGAGGCCCTCGCTGGAAGGGTGGAGGCATCCGTGGCTTCGGGAGCCACGCTCTCGGTCCCACCCTTGATGCCGCGAGTGGGCCGGCAAGCGGCGCCGCCGCTGTCGTTCGCGCAGCAGCGGCTGTGGTTCCTGGATCAGCTCGAACCGGAGAGTTCCCTCTACAACGTGCCCACGGTGGTGAAGCTGACGGGCGTGCTGGACGTAGGCGCGCTGGAGCGAAGCTTCGAGGAACTGGTGCGCCGACACGAGTCATTGCGCACGACGTTCCGCGCCGAGGGAGGCAAGCCCGTTCAGGTGATTGCCCGGGCGCCGGTCCTCGCGTTCACGGTGGAGGACCTGAGCGCGCTCCCCGAAGCCGAGAGAGAGGCCGAGGCGAAGCGGAGGGCGGAGCGGGAAGCACAGCGTCCGTTCGATCTGGAGCGAGGCCCGCTGCTGAGAACGACGCTGCTGAGATTGAGCGAGCGGGAACACGTGCTGGTGCTGGTGATGCACCACATCGTGTCGGACGGCTGGTCGATGGGGATTCTCGTGCGGGAGCTGGTGGGCCTGTACGAAGCCTTCTCACAGGGGAAGCCGTCCCCGTTGGCGGAGCTGCCGGTGCAGTACGCGGACTACGCGGTGTGGCAGCGGCAGTGGCTGGAAGGATCGGTGTTGGAGGCGCAGCTCGGCTATTGGCGCGAGCAGCTCGAAGGAGCCCCGCCGGCGCTGGAGCTGCCGACGGACAAGCCTCGCCCGGCGGTGCGGACCTTCCGCGGCGAGCACCGGGGTTTCCAGTGGCCGAGGGAACTTCAAGACGCGGTGAGGGCCCTGGCGCAGAAGGAAGGCGCCACGCCGTTCATGGTGTTGCTGGCGGCGTTCCAGGTGGTGCTGGGGAGGTACGCGGGGCAGCAGGACGTGAGCGTGGGCTCGCCCATCGCCAACCGCACCCGGGCGGAGACGGAGGGGCTGATCGGCTTCTTCGTGAACACGCTGGTGTTGAGGGCGAAGCTGGATGCCAACGCCACGTTCCGCGAGTTGCTGGCTCAGGTGCGGGAGGTGACGCTGGGCGCCTACGCGCATCAGGACGTGCCCTTCGAGAAGCTGGTGGAGGAACTCAAGCCCGAGCGGGATCTGAGCCGCAGTCCGTTCTTCCAGGTGATGTTCATCCTGCAGAACGCTCCCGAGCCGGCCGTGTCGTTGCCGGAGCTGCGTCTGGAGGCGGCCGGAGCTGGGGGGCATACCTCGAAGTTCGACCTGACGCTGGAGATGGTCGAAACGGTCCAGGGTCTCGCGGGCGGGGTGAGCTTCAACAGCGGCCTGTTCGAGGCCGCGACGGTGGAACGGCTGCTGGGACACCTGCGGGTGCTGGTGGAATCGGCTGTGTCCCGGCCGGAGACGCGGCTGGGTGAGCTGCGGTGGATGGACGAAGCGGAGGCGCGCCAGCTGCTGGTGGAGTGGAACGACACCCGCGCCGCCATGCCCGTCACTACCCTCCACGCGCTCTTCGAGGCACAGGTGGAGCGGACGCCCGAGGCCCTGGCGGTGGCCGCCGGTGCGTCGCGGTTGACGTACCGGGAGCTGAACCGGCGATCCAACCAGCTCGCCTGGCACCTGCGCGAGCTGGGTGTGGGGCCGGACGTGCCGGTGGGTCTGTTCCTGGAGCGCTCGGTGGAAGCGCTGGTGGGGCTGTGGGGCATCCTCAAGGCCGGAGGCGCCTACGTGCCTCTGGATCCCGCGTTCCCCGCCGAGCGTCTGTACGCCATCCTCGAGGACTCCGGGGCGCGCACCCTCGTCACGGATTCTCGCTTGGCCGAAGGCCTGAGCGGATTCGGCGGGGCGGTGGTGTGCCTGGACTCGGACGCGGCCCGGCTGGCCACTCGCGGCGAGTCCAACCCGGCGCCCACGGCGGTGCCGGAGAACCTCGTCTACGTCATCTTCACGTCGGGCTCCACGGGTAGGCCCAAGGGCGTGGCCATCGAGCACCGGCAGCTCGTCAACTACGTGGAAGGTGTCTCGCGCCGGCTGGAGCTGCCGGAGGGCGCCAGCTTCGCCTCGGTGTCCACGCTGGCCGCGGACCTGGGCAACACCGCCGTCTTCCCGGCGCTCTGTCACGGTGGCGCGCTCTACCTCGTCTCGAAGGAGAGCGCCTCGGATCCCGCCGTGCTCGCCGGGATTCTCCAGGGCGGCGCGGTGGACGGACTGAAGATCGTGCCCGCGCACCTGCAGGCGCTGTTGGACTCACCGCACCCGGAGCGGGTGCTGCCGCGCAAGCGCCTGGTGCTGGGCGGAGATGTCTCCGACTGGCCGCTGGTGGACCGCGTGCACGCGCTGTCGCCGGAGCTGGTGGTGTTCAACCACTACGGCCCCACCGAGACGACGGTGGGCGTGCTCACCCAGCGGGTGGCTCGTGGGCCCGAGGGGCGTGTGTCCGCGGCGGTGCCGCTGGGCCGGCCGATTCCGAACGCGCGCGTCTATGTGCTCGATGCGTCCCTGCGGCCCGTGCCCGTGGGAGTGCCAGGAGAGCTGTGCATCGGCGGCAGCGTGGTGGGCCGGGGCTACCTGGGCCGGCCAGAGCTGACGGTGGAGCGCTTCGTGCCGGATCCGTACTCGGATGAGGCGGGCGCGAGGATGTACCGCACGGGCGACAAGGCGAGGCTGCTGGCGGACGGGCGTGTGGAGTTCCTGGGCCGTGTGGATCACCAGCTGAAGATCCGCGGTTACCGGGTGGAGCTGGGAGAAGTGGAAGCGGCGCTGGAGCGGCATCCGGCGGTGCGCGAGTCGGTGGTGGTGGCGAGGGAAGTGGCGGCGGGAGACAAGCGGCTGGCGGCGTACGCGGTGGCGAAGCCCGGGCGGAGCGTGGAGCCCGCGGAGCTGCGCGAGTACCTGAGCGGAACGCTGCCCGACTACATGATGCCGCCGGCCATCGTGGTGCTGGAGGCGCTGCCGCTGACGGCGAACGGCAAGGTGGACCGGAAGGCGCTGCCGGTGCCGGACTTCCGTGGAACGGAGCGGGAGGACTTCACCGGACCTCGTACGGAGCTCGAGGAGCGGCTCGCGGCCATCTTCGCGGAGGTGCTGGGCCTGGAGCGCGTGGGCATCCACGGGGACTTCTTCGCGCGGGGCGGGCACTCGCTGCTGGCCACGCAGGCCATCTCCCGGGTCCGGAGCGCGTTCGGCATCGAGCTGCCCCTGCGCGAGCTCTTCGAGGCGCCCACCGTGGCGGCCCTCGCCGAACGGGTACGGCGGGCCCTGGGAGCGGGGAGTGCGCTCGCGGCGCCACCGCTCGAGCCGCGAGCGGACCGCCGGGCAGCCGCGCCGGTGTCGTTCGCGCAGCAGCGGTTGTGGTTCCTGGACCAGCTCGAACCGGGCAATGCCTTCTACAACGTCCTGGCCGTGGTGCGGATGCAGGGCACGTTGGACGTGGTGGCGCTGCAGCGGAGCTTCGAGGAGCTGGTGCGCCGGCACGAGTCCCTGCGTACGACGTTCCGCGCCGAGGGCGGGATGCCCGTGCAGATCATCTCGCCGGAGGCCCGGGTGGTGCTGGAGGTGGAGGATCTGCGCGCGTTGCCGGAGGCCGCGAGAGAGGCCGAAGCGAGGCGCCGCTCGGAGCAGGAGGCGCAGCGCTCGTTCGATCTGTCCCGAGGCCCGTTGCTGCGGACGACCCTGCTGAAGCTGGGAGAGCGGGAACACGTGCTGGTGCTGGTGATGCACCACATCGTGTCGGACGGCTGGTCGATGGGGATTCTCGTGCGGGAGGTGGTGGGCCTGTACGAGGCGTTCTCGAAGGGGCGGCCCTCTCCGTTGCCGGAGCTGCCGGTGCAGTACGCGGACTACGCGGCGTGGCAGAGGCAGTGGCTGCGCGGCGAGGTGATGGAGTCCCAGCTCGGCTACTGGCGCGAGCAGCTGGAGGGTGCTCCTCCGGTGCTGGAGCTGCCAACGGACAAGCCGAGGCCCGTGGCACAGACGTTCCGGGGTGAGAGCCGGCAGGTGGTGTGGCCGAAGGAGCTGTGGCGAGAGGTGGAGGGACTCGGCCGGAGTGAGGGGGCAACGCCCTTCATGGTGCTACTGGCGGCGTTCCAGACGGTGTTGTCGAGGTACTCGGGCCAGGAGGACGTGAGCGTGGGCTCGCCCATCGCGGGCCGGACGCACATGCAGACGGAGGGGCTGATCGGCTTCTTCGTGAACACGCTGGTGCTGAGGACGAAGCTGTCGAGGGAGCAGAGCTTCCGGGAGCTGCTGAAACAGGTGCGGGAGGTAACGCTGGGGGCGTACGCGCACCAGGACGTGCCCTTCGAGAAGCTGGTGGAGGAGCTCAGGCCGGAGCGGAGCCTGAACCACTCGCCGCTCTTCCAGGTGACGTTGACGCTGCAGAACACGCCGGTGACGGCGGACGTGAAGCTGGACGAGCTGCGGCTGCAGGGCGTGGAGGCGGACGGCAAGACGTCGAAGTTCGACCTGTCGCTGCTGGTGGATGAGCTGCCAGAGAGCGTGGTGGCGATGGTGAACTACAACAGTGACCTCTTCGAGCCCGCGACGATGGAGCGGCTGCTGAGGCACCTGCGCGTACTGCTGCAAGCGGCGGTGGAGCAGCCGGAGAAGAAGCTGAAGGAACTGCCGCTGATGGGGGAGGAGGAGCGGCGGCAGCTGGTGGAGGAGTGGAGCGGGAAGGTGAAGGAGTACCCGCGGGAGAAGGCCCTGCACGAGCTGTTCGAGGCGCAGGTGGAGAGGACGCCGCGGGCCATCGCGGTGGAGTGCGAGGGCAGAAGCCTGACGTACGGGGAGTTGGATCGGCGGGCCAACCAGCTGGCGCACCACTTGAGGGGAATGGGAGTGGGCCCCGAGGTGAGGGTGGGGCTGAGCGTGGAGCGCTCGGTGGAGATGGTGGTGGGGATGCTGGGCATCTTGAAGGCAGGGGGAGTGTACGTACCGCTGGAGGCGAGCTACCCGGCGGAGCGCCTGGAGTGGATGAAGCGCGAAGCAGGGGTAGCAGTGGTGGTGGCGCAGGAGAAGGTGGCGGAAGAGCTACCGGTGGGAGTGGAGCCGGTGGTGAGCGTGGATGGGGAGTGGGACGCCATCAGTGCCCAGCCGGAGAGCAGGGTGGAGGCGGGAGTGGGAGGGGGGAACCTGGCGTACGTGATGTACACGTCGGGTTCGACGGGAAGGCCGAAGGGAGTGGGAGTGCCGCACCGGGCAGTGGCGAGGCTGGTGCTGGGCGCGGACTACGTGAAGCTGGGAGCCGGAGAAGTGGTGCTGCAGCTGGCGCCGATGGCRTTCGACGCSTCGACGCTGGARGTGTGGGGAGCGCTGCTGAGCGGAGCGAAGCTGGTGGTGTACCCGGCGGGGACGCCGACGCTGGAGGAGCTGGGGAGGGCGTTGGGGGAGTAYGGGGTGACGGTGCTGTGGCTGACGGCGGCGCTGTTCGAGCAGATGCAGGCGCGGCAGGCAGAGGCACTGGGGAAGGTGAAGCAGGTGCTGGCGGGAGGAGAYGTCCTGCCRGTGGAGAGRGTGAGGGAGCGGCTCGCTACGGGAGGGGTACTCATCAACGGGTACGGGCCGACGGAGAACACGACGTTCTCGAGCTGCAACCGGATGGAGGGGGGAGAGGAAGTAGGGGCGAGGGTGTCCATCGGCAAACCCATCACGAACACGAAGGCATACGTGTTGGATGGGGAGATGGAGCCGGTGCCGGTGGGGGTGGTGGGAGAGTTGTACGTAGGGGGAGAGGGATTGGCGGTGGGGTACGTGAGCCGGCCGGAGCTGACGGCGGAGAGATTCGTACCGAGCCCGTTTGGAAGAGGAGAAAGGCTGTACCGGACGGGAGACCTGGTGAGGTGGCAGGGGGACGGGAAGTTGGAGTTCCTGGGCCGGCGGGACGGGCAGGTGAAGGTGCGGGGCTACCGCATCGAGCTGGGAGAGGTGGAAGGGGCGCTGAGCAAGCACCCGGCGGTGGGGGAGGTGGTGGTGGTGGTGAGGGAGGAAGTGCCGGGAGACAAGAGGCTGGTGGCGTACGCGGTGGCGAAGCCCGGACAGAGGCTGGAGGCCGGAGAGGTGCGCGGCTTCGTGAAGGAAACGCTGCCGGAGTACATGGTGCCGTCGGCGGTAGTGGAGCTGGAGGCGTTGCCGCTGACGCCCAACGGCAAGGTGGATCGTAAGGCGCTGCCGGCTCCGGACCTCGGTGAGGTGCGGGGAGAGGACTTCACCGCACCGAGAACGGAGGCGGAGCGGAAGCTGGCGAGCATCTTCGAGGAAGTGCTGGGGCTGGAGCGGGTAGGGGCACAGGGAGACTTCTTCGAGCTGGGAGGGCACTCGCTGCTGGCGACGCAGCTGGTGTCGAGGGTGAGAGAGTCCTTCGGGGTGGAGCTGCCGCTGAGGGACGTCTTCGAAGCGCCCACGGTGGAGGCGTTGGCGAAGAGAGTAGACAGCGAGTCGGACAGAGAGGCGGGAGCCAAGGCACCGCCGTTGAAGCGTGTGGCGAGAGGCGGATCGCTGCCGCTGTCATTCGCGCAGCAGCGGTTGTGGTTCCTGGATCAGTTGGAGCCAGGGAGCGCGTTCTACAACGTGCCGGTGGTGGTGAAGCTGACGGGCGTGTTGGACGTGGGTGCGCTGGAGAGGAGCTTCGAGGCGCTGGTGTATCGGCATGAAGTGCTGCGCACGACGTTCCAGGTGGAGAACGGGTCACCGGTGCAGGTCATCTCCGAGGAGCCAGCACTGGCCTTCCCGATGGAGGATCTGAGCACGCTGGCGGAAGCCGATCGGGAGCTCGAGGCGAAGCGTCGAGTGGGGGAGGAAGCACAGCGGCCGTTCGATCTGGCTCAGGGCCCGCTGCTGAGGACGAGGCTGCTGCGGCTGGGAGAGAGGGAGCACGTGTTGGTGCTGGTGATGCACCACATCGTGTCGGACGGTTGGTCGATGGGGATTCTCGTGCGGGAGCTGGCGGGCCTGTACGAGGCGTTCTCTCGAAGCAAGACGTCCCCGTTGGCGGAGCTGCCGGTGCAGTACGCGGACTACGCGGCATGGCAGAGGCAGTGGCTGAGCGGAGAGGTGCTGGAGGAGCACCTGGGCTACTGGCGCAAGCAGTTGGAGGGAGCCCCGCCCGCGCTGGAGTTGCCAACGGACAAGCCGCGCCCGGCGGTGCAGACCTTCCGGGGTGAGTACCTTGGATTCAAGTGGCCGAGGGAGCTGCAAGACGCGGTGAAGCGCCTGGCGCAGCGTGAGAGCGCCACACCGTTCATGGTGCTGCTGGCGGCGTTCCAGACGGTGCTGTCGAGGTACTCAGGACAGCAGGACGTGAGCGTGGGCTCGCCCATCGCCAACCGCACCCGAGCGGAGACGGAGGGGCTGATTGGCTTCTTCGTGAACACGCTGGTGCTGAGGGCGAAGCTGGACGGCAACGCCACGTTCCGAGAACTGCTGGGACAGGTGAGGGAGGTGACGCTGGGGGCGTACGCGCACCAGGAGGTGCCCTTCGAGAAGCTGGTGGAGGAGCTCAAGCCCGAGCGGGACCTGAGCCGTAGCCCGCTGTTCCAGGTGATGTTCGTCCTGCAGAACGCGCCAGTGAAGGAAGTGAAGCTGGAGGGACTGACGCTGGCGGGAGTGGAAGCGGAAGGTGGGACGTCGAAGTTCGACCTGACGCTGGCGATGGAGGAGACGGAGCAGGGGCTGGCGGGAGGGATGGAGTTCAACAGCGACCTGTATGAGGCCGCGACGGTGGAGCGGATGCTGGGGCACCTGCGGGTGCTGGTGCAGGCGGCGGTGGAGCAGCCGGAGAAGAGGCTGAAGGAACTGCCGCTGATGGGGGAGGCGGAGCAGCGGCAGGTGGTGGAGGAGTGGAACACGACTGGGAGCGCGGGCCCCGAGGACGAGTGCCTGCACGAGCTGTTCGAGAAGCAGGTGGAGAGGACGCCGGAAGCGGTGGCGGTGGTGAGCGGGCGGAGGGAGCTGAAGTACGGAGAGCTCAACCAGAGGGCCAACAGGCTGGCGCACCGGTTGAGGAAGTTGGGAGTGGGTCCCGAGGAGAGGGTGGGACTGTGCGTGGAGCGCACGGAGGAGATGGTGGTGGGGGTGTTGGGGGTGCTCAAGGCGGGAGGGGCGTACGTGCCGTTGGACCCGAACTACCCGGGGCAGAGGCTGGGCTTCATGTTGGAGGAGGCCAGGCCGAGGGTGGTGGTAGGCCAGTCGCACTTGCTGGAGAAGCTGCCGGAAGTGGGAGCGCAGCGGGTGGAGCTGGAGGGAGAGGAGCTGGCCGGAGAGAGGACGGACAACCCAGGCGGGAGCGCGGAGCCGGGGAACGTGGCGTACATCCTGTACACGTCGGGCTCGACGGGCCGGCCGAAGGGAGTGGCGCTGGAGCACCGCAACGCGGTGGCGTTCGTGAGATGGGCGGCGGGGGAGTTCAGCGGAGATGAACTGGCGGGTGTGCTGGCGGCGACGTCGCTGAACTTCGACCTGTCGGTATTCGAGCTGTTCGCGCCGCTGACGAGGGGTGGGACGGTGGTGGTGGCGCGGAACGCGCTGGAGCTGCCGGAGTTGGAGGAGGCGGGGAGAGTAAGGCTCGTCAACACAGTGCCGTCGGCGATGGCGGAGCTGGTGCGGACGAGGGGAGTACCGGAGTCGGTGCGGGTGGTGAATCTGGCGGGAGAGGCGCTGGCGGGAGCGCTGGTGCGGGGGATACACGAGGCGCTGCCCGGGGTGGAGCGGGTGCTCAACCTGTACGGCCCGACGGAGGACACGACGTACTCGACGTACACGCGAGTGCCCGGGGATACGCGGCGAGAGCCGGCGATTGGGCGGCCCCTGACGGGGAAACGGGCATACGTGCTGGACGGGGAGATGAAGCCGGTGCCGGTGGGAGTGGCGGGAGAGCTGTACCTGGGAGGAGAGGGACAGGCGCGGGGCTACTTCGGCAGACCGGAACTGACGGCGGAGCGCTTCGTACCGAGCCCGTACGGCCATGGAGAGAGGCTGTACCGGACGGGAGATCGGGTGAGGTGGCTGGCGGGAGGGGAGCTGGAGTACCTGGGGAGAATCGACCACCAGGTGAAGGTGAGGGGCTTCCGCATCGAGTTGGGCGAAGTGGAAGTGGCACTGCGCAGGTACCCCGCGGTGGCGGAAGTGGTGGTGGTGGTGAGGGAGGACGTACCCGGGGACAAGCGCCTGGTGGCGTACGCGGTGGCGAAGCCGGGGCAGACGTTGGAGGCCGCGGCAGTGCGCGGCTTCCTGGGCGGAGTGTTGCCCGAGTACATGGTGCCCACGGCCATCGTGGTACTGGAGGCCCTGCCGCTGACGCCCAATGGCAAGGTGGACAGGAAGGCCCTCCCGGCGCCGGCTCAGGAGCGGGGGCGGGAAGGCCATGAGGCACCGCGTACGGAGACGGAGCGGAAGCTGGCGAGTCTCTGGGCGGAGGTGCTGCGCCAGGAGAAGGTGGGCCTGGGAGAGGACTTCTTCGCGCTGGGAGGGCACTCGCTGCTGGCGACGCAGCTGGTGTCGAGGGTGAGAGACGCCTTCGGAGTGGAGCTGCCGCTGAGGACGGTCTTCGAGGCGCCGACGGTGGAGCGGCTGGCGGCTCGGGTGCGGGAGGCGAAGCGAGGAATCAAGGCGCCGTTGACGCGGGTGCCGAGAGATGGCGCGTTGCCGCTGTCGTTCGCGCAGCAGCGGTTGTGGTTCCTGGATCAGCTCGAGCAGGGAAGCGTCTTCTACAACGTACCCGCGGTGGTGAGACTGAGGGGCGAGCTGAAGACGGAGGCTCTGGAGCGGAGCTTCGAGGAGTTGGTGCGCCGGCACGAAGCGCTGCGCACGACGTTCCGGGTGGAGAACGGGGCGCCGGTGCAGGTCATCTCCGAGGAGCCGAGGCTCGCCTTCAGCGTGGAGGAGCTGAGCACGCTGCCGGAGGCCGCGCGCGAGGCCGAAGCGAGGCGGAGGGCGGAGCAAGAAGCACAGCGTCCGTTCGACTTCGAGAAGGGCCCGCTGCTGAGGACGAAGCTGCTGAAGCTTGGGGAGAAGGAGCACGTGCTGGTGCTGGTGATGCACCACATCGTGTCGGACGGCTGGTCGATGGGGATTCTCGTGCGGGAGCTGGCGGGCCTGTACGAGGCGTACTCGAAGGGCAAGCGCTCTCCGTTGGCGGAGCTGCCGGTGCAGTACGCGGACTATGCGGCGTGGCAGCGGCAGTGGCTGAGCGGGGATGTCCTCGAGGAGCAGCTGGGGTACTGGCGCGAGCAGCTGGAGGGTGCTCCTCCGGTGCTGGAGCTGCCAACGGACAAGCCGAGGCCCGCGGTGCGGACGTACCGGGGCGAGAGCCGGCACGTGATGTGGCCCAAGGCGCTCTGGAAGGCGGTGGAGGCGCTTGGCCGGAGAGAGGGCGCGACACCGTTCATGGTGCTGCTGGCGGCATTCCAGACGGTGTTGTCGAGGTACTCGGGCCAGGAGGACGTGAGCGTGGGCTCGCCCATCGCGGGCCGTACGCACGCGAGGACGGAGGGGCTGATCGGCTTCTTCGTGAACACGCTGGTACTGAGGACGAAGCTGTCGAGGGAGCAGAGCTTCCGGGAGCTGCTGAAACAGGTGCGGGAGGTAACGCTGGGGGCGTACGCGCACCAGGACGTGCCCTTCGAGAAGCTGGTGGAAGAGCTCAGGCCGGAGCGGAGCCTGAACCACTCGCCGCTCTTCCAGGTGACGCTGACACTGCAGAACACGCCGGTGACGGCGGAGGTGAAGCTGGAGGCGCTGACACTGGAGGGCGTGGAGGCGGAGGAGAAGACCTCGAGGTTCGACCTGTCGCTGCTGGTGGATGAGCTGCCGGACGGGGTGGCGGCGACGGTGAACTACAGCAGCGATCTCTTCGAGGCCGCGACGATGGAGCGGCTGCTGGGGCACTTGCGTGTACTGCTGCAAGCGGCGGTGGAGCAGCCAGAGAAGAAGCTGAAGGAGCTGCCGCTGATGGGGGAGGAGGAGCGGCGGCAGCTGGTGGAGGAGTGGAGCGGGAAGGTGAAGGAGTACCCGCGAGAGAAGGCCCTGCACGAGCTGTTCGAGCAGCAGGTGGAGAGAACGCCACACGCCATCGCAGTGGAGTACGAGGGCAGGAGCCTGACGTACGGGGAGTTGGACCGGCGGGCCAACCAACTGGCGCACCACTTGAGGGGGATGGGAGTGGGCCCCGAGGTGAGGGTGGGACTGAGCGTGGAGCGCTCGGTGGAGATGGTGGTGGGGATGCTGGGCATCTTGAAGGCGGGAGGAGTGTACGTACCGCTGGAGGCGAGCTACCCGGCGGAGCGGTTGGAGTGGATGAAGAGAGAAGCGGGAGTGGCGGTGGTGGTGGCGCAGGAGAAGGTGGCGGAGGAGCTACCGGTGGGAGTGGAGCCGGTGGTGAGCGTGGACGGGGAGTGGGAGGCCATCAGTGCCCAGCCGGAGAGCGCGCCGGAGGCGGGAGTGGGAGGAGGGAACCTGGCGTACGTGATGTACACGTCGGGTTCGACGGGAAGGCCGAAGGGAGTGGGAGTGCCGCACCGGGCGGTGGCGAGGCTGGTGCTGGGCGCGGACTACGTGAAGCTGGGGGCCGGAGAGGTAGTGCTGCAGCTGGCGCCGATGGCATTCGACGCCTCGACGCTGGAGGTGTGGGGAGCACTGCTGAGCGGAGCGAAGCTGGTGGTGTACCCGGCGGGGACGCCGACGCTGGAGGAGCTGGGGAGGGCGCTGGGGGAGTACGGGGTGACGGTGCTGTGGCTGACGGCGGCGCTGTTCGAGCAGATGCAGGCGCGGCAGGCAGAGGCACTGGGGAAGGTGAAGCAGGTGCTGGCGGGAGGAGACGTCCTGCCGGTGGAGAGGGTGAGGGAGAGGCTGGCTGGGGGAGGAGTACTCATCAACGGGTACGGGCCGACGGAGAACACGACGTTCTCGAGCTGCAACCGGATGGAGGGAGGAGAGGAAGTAGGGGCGAGGGTGTCGATAGGCAAACCCATTACGAACACGAAGGCATACGTGTTGGATGGGGAGATGGAGCCGGTGCCGGTGGGAGTGGTGGGAGAGCTGTACGTGGGGGGAGACGGATTGGCGGTGGGGTACGTGAGCCGGCCGGAGCTGACGGCGGAGAGATTCGTACCGAGTCCATTCGGCACAGGGGAGAGGCTGTACCGGACAGGGGACATGGTGAGGTGGCAGGGGGACGGGAAGCTGGAGTTCCTGGGGAGGCGGGACGGGCAGGTGAAGGTGCGGGGTTACCGCATCGAGCTGGGAGAAGTGGAAGCGGCGTTGAGCAGGCACCCGGCGGTGGGGGAAGTGGTGGTGGTGGTGAGGGAGGAGGCGCCGGGAGACAAGCGGTTGGTGGCGTATGCGGTGGCGCGAGAGGGGCACGCGCTGGACGCCACGGCATTGCGCGGCTTCCTGGGAGGAATGCTGCCGGAGTACATGGTGCCGTCGGCCATTGTGGAGTTGGAGGCRTTGCCGCTGACGCCCAATGGCAAGGTGGAYCGCAAGGCGCTGCCGGCGCCGCACCTCGGTGGAGAGCAGGATGCGGATTTCACCGCGCCGCGCACGGAGACGGAGCAGAAGCTGGCGAGCATCTTCGAGGAGGTGCTGGGGCTGGAGCGGGTAGGAGTCCGGGGAGACTTCTTCGAGTTGGGAGGACACTCGCTGCTGGCGACGCAGTTGGTGTCGCGGGTGAGAGAAGCCTTCGGAGTGGAGTTGCCGCTGAGGGACGTCTTCGAAGCGCCTTCGGTGGAGTCTCTCGCCGGACGGGTGGAGAAGCCCGTGGGCTCTGGGGTGGTACTCCGGGTTCCGCCGCTGAAGCCGCGAGTGGATCGGCGAGCCGCGCCGCCGCTGTCGTTCGCGCAGCAGCGGTTGTGGTTCCTGGACCAGTTTGAGCGAGGGAGTGCCTTCTACAACGTGCCCGCCGTGGTGAGGCTGACGGGAGCGCTGCGGGAGGATGTGCTGGAGAAGAGCTTCGAGGAGCTGGTGCGTCGGCACGAGGCGTTGCGCACGACGTTCCGCACCGAGAATGGGAAGCCGGTGCAGGTCATCTCCGAGCAGGTCCGGGTGCCGTTGGAGCGAGTGGAGCTCCGTGGGCAGCCGGAAGTGGAGCGAGAGGCCGAAGCGAGGCGGAGGGCGGAGCAAGAAGCGAGGCGTCCGTTTGATCTGGCCAGCGGACCATTGCTCAGAATCACGCTGCTGAAGCTGGGGGAGAGGGAGCACGTGCTGGTGCTGGTGATGCACCACATCGTGTCGGACGGCTGGTCGATGGGGATTCTCGTGCGGGAGGTCGCGGAGCTGTACGAGGCGTTCTCGAAGGGGAAGCCGTCCCYGTTGGAGGAGCTGCCGGTGCAGTACGCGGACTACGCGGCATGGCAGCGGCAGTGGCTGGATGGAGAGGTGCTGGAGGAGCAACTGGGCTACTGGCGCAAGCAGCTGCGGGGAGCACCGCCCGCGCTGGAGTTGCCGACGGACAAGCCGCGCCCGGCGGTGCAGACTTTCCGCGGTGAGTCCCGAGGCATCCAGTGGCCGAGGGAGCTGCAAGACGCGGTGAAGGCCTTGGCGCAGAAGGAAGGCGCCACGCCGTTCATGGTGCTGCTGGCGGCGTTCCAGGTGGTGTTGGGGAGGTACGCGGGGCAGGACGATGTGAGCGTGGGCTCTGCCATCGCCAACCGGACGAGGGCGGAGACGGAGGGGCTGATTGGCTTCTTCGTGAACACGCTGGTGCTGAGGGCGAAGCTGGACGGCAACGCCACGTTCCGGGAGCTGTTGAGGCAGGTGAGGGAAGTGACGCTGGGCGCCTACGCGCACCAGGAAGTGCCATTCGAGAAGCTGGTGGAGGAGCTGAGGCCGGAGAGGGACCTGAGCCGCAGTCCGCTGTTCCAGGTGATGTTCGTCCTGCAGAACGCGCCAGCGAAGGAAGTGAAGCTGGAGGGACTGACGCTGGCGGGAGTGGAAGCGGAGGGGAAGACGTCGAAGTTCGACCTGACGTTGGGGCTGGTGGAGACGGAGCAGGGGCTGGTGGGAGGGATGGAGTTCAACAGTGACCTGTACGAAGCCGCGACGGTGGAGCGGCTGTTGGGGCACTTGCGGGTCTTGTTGCAAGCGGCAGTGGAGCAGCCTGAGAAGAGGCTGAAGGAACTGCCGCTGATGGGGGAGGAAGAGAAGCAGCGGCTGGTGGAGGAGTGGAGCGGGAAGGTGAAGGAGTACCCGCGAGAGAAGAGCATCCACGAGCTGTTCGAGCTGCAGGTGGAAAGGACGCCACGGGCCATCGCGGTGCAGTGCGAGGGCAGGAGCCTGACGTACGGGGAGCTGGACCGGCGGGCCAATCAGCTGGCGCACCACCTGAGGGGGATGGGAGTGGGCGCGGAGGTGAGGGTGGGGCTGAGCGTGGAGCGCTCGGTGGAGATGGTGGTGGGGATGCTGGGAATCCTGAAGGCGGGAGGAGTGTATGTGCCGCTGGAGGCGAGCTACCCGGCGGAGCGCTTGGAGTGGATGAAGAGAGAAGCGGGCGTGGCGGTGGTGGTGGCGAAGGGCAAACCACCAGAGGGCACGGAGCCGGTGGTGAGCGTGGATGGGGAGTGGGAGGCAATCAGCGCGCAGCCGGAGAGCGCGCCGGAGTCAGGAGTGGGAGGAGGGAACCTGGCGTACGTGATGTACACGTCGGGCTCGACGGGAAGGCCGAAGGGAGTGGGAGTGCCGCACCGTGCGGTGGCGAGGCTGGTGCTGGGCGCGGACTACGTGAAGCTGGGAGCCGGAGAAGTGGTGCTGCAGCTGGCGCCGATGGCGTTCGACGCGTCGACGCTGGAAGTGTGGGGAGCGCTGCTGAGCGGAGCGAAGCTGGTGGTGTACCCGGCGGGGACGCCGACGCTGGAGGAGCTGGGGAGGGCGTTGGGGGAGTATGGGGTGACGGTGCTGTGGCTGACGGCGGCGCTGTTCGAGCAGATGCAGGCGCGGCAGGCAGAGGCACTGGGGAAGGTGAAGCAGGTGCTGGCGGGAGGAGATGTCCTGCCGGTGGAGAGGGTGAGGGAGCGGCTCGCTACGGGAGGGGTACTCATCAACGGGTACGGGCCGACGGAGAACACGACGTTCTCGAGCTGCAACCGGATGGAGGGGGGAGAGGAAGTAGGGGCGAGGGTATCCATCGGCAAGCCCATCACGAACACGAAGGCATACGTGTTGGATGGGGAGATGGAGGTAGTGCCGGTGGGGGTGGTGGGGGAGCTGTACGTCGGGGGAGAGGGATTGGCGGTGGGGTACGTGAGCCGGCCGGAGCTGACGGCGGAGAGATTCGTACCGAGCCCGTTCGGCACAGGGGAGAGGCTGTACCGGACAGGGGACATGGTGAGGTGGCAGGGGGACGGGAAGTTGGAGTTCCTGGGCCGCCGCGACGGGCAGGTGAAGGTGAGGGGCTACCGCATCGAGCTGGGGGAAGTGGAAGCGGCGTTGAGCAGGCACCCGGCGGTGGGGGAAGTGGTGGTGGTGGTGAGGGAGGAGGCGCCGGGAGACAAGCGGTTGGTGGCGTATGCGGTGGCGCGAGAGGGGCACGCGCTGGACGCCACGGCATTGCGCGGCTTCCTGGGAGGAATGCTGCCGGAGTACATGGTGCCGTCGGCCATTGTGGAGTTGGAGGCATTGCCGCTGACGCCCAATGGCAAGGTGGATCGCAAGGCGCTGCCGGCGCCGCACCTCGGTGGAGAGCAGGATGCGGATTTCACCGCGCCGCGCACGGAGACGGAGCAGAAGCTGGCGAGCATCTTCGAGGAGGTGCTGGGGCTGGAGCGGGTAGGAGTCCGGGGAGACTTCTTCGAGTTGGGAGGACACTCGCTGCTGGCGACGCAGTTGGTGTCGCGGGTGAGAGAAGCCTTCGGAGTGGAACTGCCGCTGAGGGATATCTTCGAGGCTCCGACCGTGGAGGCGTTGGCGGAGAGGGTGGGCAGCGAGTCGAGCAGAGGAGTGGGAGTCAAGGCACCGCCGTTGAAGCGTGTGGCGAGAGGCGGAGTGCTGCCGCTGTCATTCGCGCAGCAGAGGCTGTGGTTCCTGGATCAGTTGGAGCCAGGGAGCGCGTTCTACAACGTGCCATCGGTGGTGAAGCTGACCGGCGAGCTGGACGTAGAGGCGCTGGAGAGGAGCTTCGAGGAGTTGGTGCGCAGGCACGAGTCGTTGCGCACGACGTTCCGGGTAGAGAACGGAGAGCCGGTGCAGGTCATCTCCGAGAAGCCGGTACTGGCGTTCACCGCGGAGGACCTGAGCGATCAGCCCGAGGCTCGGAGAGAGGCCGAGGCACAGCGGCGGGTGGAGGAGTCGGCCCGGAGGCCGTTCGAGCTCGAGAAGGGTCCGTTGTTGAGGATCGCGCTGCTGAAGCTGGGAGAGAGGGATCACGTGCTGGTGCTGGTGATGCACCACATCGTGTCGGACGGCTGGTCGATGGGGATTCTCGTGCGGGAGGTCGCGGAGCTGTACGAGGCGTTCTCGAAGGGGAAGCCGTCCCCGTTGGAGGAGCTGCCGGTGCAGTACGCGGACTACGCGGCATGGCAGCGGCAGTGGCTGGATGGAGAGGTGCTGGAGGAGCAACTGGGCTACTGGCGCAAGCAGCTGCGGGGAGCACCGCCCGCGCTGGAGTTGCCGACGGACAAGCCGCGCCCGGCGGTGCAGACTTTCCGCGGTGAGTCCCGAGGCATCCAGTGGCCGAGGGAGCTGCAAGACGCGGTGAAGGCCTTGGCGCAGAAGGAAGGCGCCACGCCGTTCATGGTGCTGCTGGCGGCGTTCCAGGTGGTGTTGGGGAGGTACGCGGGGCAGGACGATGTGAGCGTGGGCTCTGCCATCGCCAACCGGACGAGGGCGGAGACGGAGGGGCTGATTGGCTTCTTCGTGAACACGCTGGTGCTGAGGGCGAAGCTGGACGGCAACGCCACGTTCCGGGAGCTGTTGAGGCAGGTGAGGGAGGTGACGCTGGGCGCCTACGCGCACCAGGAAGTGCCATTCGAGAAGCTGGTGGAGGAGCTGAGGCCGGAGAGGGACCTGAGCCGCAGTCCGCTGTTCCAGGTGATGTTCGTCCTGCAGAACGCGCCAGTGAAGGAAGTGAAGCTGGAGGGACTGACGCTGGCGGGAGTGGAGGCGGAGGGGAAGACGTCGAAGTTCGACCTGACGCTGGCGATGGAGGAGACGGAGCAGGGGCTGGCGGGAGGGATGGAGTTCAACAGCGACCTGTACGAGGCGGAGACGGTGGAGCGGCTCCTGGGGCACCTGCGGGTGCTGCTCGAGGGAGCTGTGCGGGCGCCGGAGAAGAGGCTGAAGGAGCTGCCGCTGATGGGGGAGGAGGAGAAGCGGCGGCTGGTGGAGGAGTGGAGCGGGAAGGTGAAGGAGTACCCGCGAGAGAAGGCCCTGCACGAGCTGTTCGAGACGCAGGTGGAGAGGACGCCCCACACCATCGCGGTGGAGTGCGAGGGCAAGAGCCTGACGTACGGGGAGTTGGACCGGAGGGCCAATCAGCTGGCGCACCACCTGAGGGGAATGGGAGTAGGCCCCGAGGTGAGGGTGGGGCTGAGCGTGGAGCGCTCGGTGGAGATGGTGGTGGGGATGCTGGGCATCTTGAAGGCGGGAGGAGTGTACGTACCGCTGGAGGCGAGCTACCCGGCGGAGCGGTTGGAGTGGATGAAGAGAGAAGCGGGCGTGGCGGTGGTGGTGGCGAAGGGCAAACCACCAGAGGGCACGGAGCCGGTGGTGAGCGTGGATGGGGAGGCCATCAGTGCCCAGCCGGAGAGCGCGCCGGAGTCAGGAGTGGGAGGGGGGAACCTGGCGTACGTGATGTACACGTCGGGGTCGACAGGCCGCCCCAAGGGAGTGGGAGTGCCGCACCGGGCAGTGGCGAGGCTGGTGCTGGGCGCGGACTACGTGAAGCTGGGAGCCGGAGAGGTGGTGCTGCAGCTGGCGCCGATGGCATTCGACGCCTCGACGCTGGAGGTGTGGGGAGCACTGCTGAGCGGAGCGAAGCTGGTGGTGTACCCGGCGGGGACGCCGACGCTGGAGGAGCTGGGGAGGGCGCTGGGGGAGTACGGGGTGACGGTGCTGTGGCTGACGGCGGCGCTGTTCGAGCAGATGCAGGCGCGGCAGGCAGAGGCACTGGGGAAGGTGAAGCAGGTGCTGGCGGGAGGAGACGTCCTGCCAGTGGAGAGGGTGAGGGAGCGGCTCGCCACGGGAGGAGTACTCATCAACGGGTACGGGCCGACGGAGAACACGACGTTCTCGAGCTGCAACCGGATGGAGGGAGGAGAGGAAGTAGGGGCGAGGGTGTCGATAGGCAAACCCATTACGAACACGAAGGCATACGTGTTGGACGGGGAGATGCAGGTAGTGCCGGTGGGAGTGGTGGGAGAGCTGTACGTGGGGGGAGACGGATTGGCGGTGGGGTACGTGAGCCGGCCGGAGCTGACGGCGGGGAGATTCGTACCGAGTCCATTCGGCACAGGGGAAAGGCTGTACCGGACAGGGGACATGGTGAGGTGGCAGGGGGACGGGAAGCTGGAGTTCCTGGGGAGGCGGGACGGGCAGGTGAAGGTGCGGGGTTACCGCATCGAGCTGGGAGAAGTGGAAGGGGCGCTGAGCAGGCACCCGGCGGTGGGGGAAGTGGTGGTGGTGGTGAGGGAGGAGGCGCCGGGAGACAAGCGGCTGGTGGCGTACGCGGTGGCGAAGCCTGGACAGAAGCTGGAGGCCGGAGAGCTGCGCGGCTTCGTGAAGGAAACGCTGCCGGAGTACATGGTGCCGTCGGCGGTGGTGGAGCTGGAGGCGCTACCGCTGACGCCCAACGGCAAGGTGGACCGGAAGGCGCTACCGGCTCCGGAGCAGGAGAGAGTGCGGGAGGGACACGAGGCTCCGCGCACGGAGACGGAGCGGAAGCTGGCGAGCCTCTGGGAGGAGGTGCTGCACCAGGAGAAGGTGGGCCTGGGAGAGGACTTCTTCGAGCTGGGAGGGCACTCGCTGTTGGCGACACAGCTGGTGTCGAGGGTGCGAGAGACGTTCGGAGTGGAGCTGCCGCTGAGGGCGGTTTTCGAGGCGCCGACAGTGGAGAAGTTGGCGGCGCGGGTTCTGGCCACGAAGGTGGGACTCGGGGCGCCGCCGTTGATGCGTGTGCCGAGAGACGGCGCGCTGCCGCTGTCATTCGCACAGCAGCGGCTGTGGTTCCTGGATCAGCTCGAGCAGGAAAGCGCGTTCTACAACGTGCCCGCGGTGGTGAAGCTGAAGGGGGCGTTGGACGTGGGCGCGCTGGGGCGAGGCTTCGAGGAGCTGGTGCGCCGGCACGAGGCGCTGCGCACGGCATTCCGGACCGAGGGCGGGGAACCGGTGCAGATCATCTCCGAGGAGCCGCGGCTCGCGTTCACCGTGGAGGAGCTGAGCGGACTGCCCGAGGCCCGGAAAGAGGCCGAGGCGAAGCGTCGAGTAGAGGCGGAGACCCAGCGTCCATTCGACCTGGCTCAGGGTCCGCTGCTGAGGACCACACTGCTGAAGTTGGGGGAGAGGGAGCACGTGCTGGTGCTGGTGATGCACCACATCGTGTCGGACGGCTGGTCGATGGGGCTCCTGGTTCGGGAGCTGGCGGCTCTGTACGAGGCGTACGCGCGGGGTAGGCCGTCCCCGTTGGCGGAGCTGCCGGTGCAGTACGCGGACTACGCGGCGTGGCAGCGGCAGTGGCTGAGTGGAGAGGTGCTGAAGGAGCAGCTGGACTACTGGCGCAAGCAGCTGAAGGGAGCGCCGCCCGCGCTGGAGTTGCCAACGGACAAGCCTCGCCCGGCGGTGCAGGCGTACCGGGGCGAGCATCGGAGCTTCCACTGGCCGAGGGAGCTGCGGGAAGCGGTGAAGGTCCTGGCACAGCGCGAGAGCGCCACACCGTTCATGGTGTTGCTGGCGGCGTTCCAGACGGTTCTGTCGAGGTACTCAGGGCAGCAGGACGTGAGCGTGGGCTCGCCCATTGCCAACCGCACCCGAGCGGAGACGGAGGGGCTGATTGGCTTCTTCGTGAACACGCTGGTGCTGAGGGCGAAGCTGGACGGCAACGCCACGTTCCGAGAACTGCTGGGACAGGTGAGGGAGGTGACGCTGGGGGCGTATGCGCACCAGGAAGTGCCCTTCGAGAAGCTGGTGGAGGAGCTCAAGCCCGAGCGAGACCTGAGCCGCGGCCCGCTGTTCCAGGTGATGTTCACGCTGCAGAACACTCCGGTGAAGGGTGTTGAGCTGGAGGGACTGACGCTGGAGGCGGTGGAGGCGGAGGGGAAGACGTCGAAGTTCGATCTGACGTTGGCGATGGTGGAGACGGAGCAGGGGCTGGCGGGAGGGATGGAGTTCAACAGCGACCTGTACGAGGCGGAGACGGTGGAGCGGATGCTGGGGCACCTGAGGGTGCTGCTGGAGGCCGCCGTGCGTGCGCCGGAGAAGAGGCTGAAGGAGCTGCCGCTGATGGGGGAGGAGGAGAGGCGGCAGGTGGTGGAGGAATGGAACACCACCGGAAGGACGGGCCCCGAGGACGAGTGCCTGCACGAGCTGTTCGAGAAGCAGGTGGAGAGGACGCCGGAAGCGGTGGCGGTGGTGAGCGGGCGAAAGGAGCTGAAGTACGGAGAGCTCAACCAGAGGGCCAACAAGCTGGCGCACCGGCTGAAGAAGCTGGGGGTGGGCCCTGAGGAGAGGGTGGGGCTGTGCGTGGAGCGCACGGAGGAGATGGTGGTGGGGGTGCTGGGGGTGCTCAAGGCGGGAGGGGCGTACGTGCCGTTGGACCCGAACTACCCGAGTCAGAGGCTGGGCTTCATGTTGGAGGAGGCCAGGCCGAGGGTGGTGGTAGGCCAGTCGCACTTGCTGGAGAAGCTGCCGGAGGTGGGAGCGCAGCGGGTGGAGCTGGAGAGCGAGGAGCTGGCTGGAGAGAGGACGGACAACCCGGGCAGGAGCGCGGAGCCGGGGAACGTGGCGTACGTCCTGTACACGTCGGGCTCGACGGGGAGGCCGAAGGGAGTGGCGCTGGAGCACCGCAACGCGGTGGCGTTCGTGAGGTGGGCGGCGGGGGAATTCAGTGGAGAGGAGTTGGAGGGTGTGCTGGCGGCGACGTCGCTGAACTTCGACCTGTCGGTATTCGAGCTGTTCGCGCCGCTGACGAGGGGCGGAGTGGTGGTGGTGGCGGAGAAGGCGCTGGCACTACCGGAGCTGGAGGGAGCGGGGAGGGTGAGGGTGGTGAACACGGTACCGTCGGCGATGGCGGAGTTGGTGCGAAGCCGGGGAGTGCCGGAGGGAGTGAAGACGGTGAACCTTGCGGGAGAGCCGCTGACAGGGGCACTGGTGAGGGCGATACACGAGGCGCTGCCCGGGGTGGAGCGGGTGCTCAACTTGTACGGCCCGACGGAGGACACGACGTACTCGACGTACACGCGAGTGCCCGGCGATACGCAGCGAGAGCCGACGATTGGTCGGCCCCTGACGGGGAAACGGGCATACGTGTTGGACGTGGAGATGGAGCCGGTGCCGGTGGGCGTGGCGGGAGAGCTGTACCTGGGAGGAGAAGGCCAGGCACGGGGCTACTTCGGCAGGCCGGAGCTGACGGCTGAGCGCTTCGTACCGAGCCCGTTTGGCGGAGGAGAAAGGCTGTACCGGACAGGAGACCGGGTGAGGTGGCTGGCGGGAGGGGAGCTGGAGTACCTGGGGAGAATCGACCACCAGGTGAAGGTGAGGGGCTTCCGCATCGAGCTGGGCGAAGTGGAAGCGGTGCTGCGGCAGCAGGAGGGCGTGCGCGAGGCGGTGGTGGTGGTGAGGGAGGACGGAGGCGAGGGCAAGAGGCTGGTGGCGTACGTGGTGCCGGAAGGAAGAGCGCTCGAGGCGGCGGTGTTGCGGCAGTACGCGAGGGAGAGGTTGCCCGAGTACATGGTGCCCACGGCCATCGTGGTACTGGAGGCCCTGCCGCTGACGCCCAACGGCAAGGTGGACCGGAAGGCGCTCCCGGCTCCCGAGGGGCTCTCGCTGGAGTCCTCCGTCGTGGCGCCTCGGGACGCGTGGGAGCTCCAGCTCGTCCGCATCTGGGAGGAGCTGCTGGGTGTCCAGCCGGTGGGGCCCGGGAGCAACTTCTTCGAGTTGGGAGGTCACTCCCTGCTGGGCATGCGGCTCATGTCGACGATCCGCGAGCGTCTGGGCCGGAGCCTGCCTGTGGCGGCGCTGTTCCAGGCGGCCACCCTCGAGGAGCTGGCGGTGCGGCTGCGCCAGGCGCCGGGGCGCGTGTCTCCGCTGGTGCCTTTGTCGACGGGGGGCTCGGGCCGTCCCTTCTTCTGCGTCCACCCCGTGAGCGGCACGGTCCTGCCCTACCTGGAGCTGGCGCGGCGGCTCGGCACGGAGGTTCCGTTCTACGCGTTGCAGTCCCCGGGGCTCGAAGGGGAGTGCGTGCCGCTCCAGACGGTCGAGTCCATGGCGGCCTGCTACGTGGAGGCCCTCCGCACCGTCCAACCCACGGGTCCGTACCGGTTGGGTGGCTGGTCCCTGGGTGGGGTGGTGGCCTTCGAGATGGCGCGGCAGCTCGAGCAACAGGGCGAGCGTGTGGAGCAGCTCGTGCTCGTCGACGCCTACGCCTTCGAGCAGCGCCTGCCCGAGGGGGCTGGTGCCGCGTGGATCGCCTCCCGGTTCGTGGAGTTCACGGCCCGGCTCCTCGGCCTGCCCGTTCCAGTGCTGCACCTGGAGGACTCACTCCCGGAGCCCGAGGAGGTGTTGCTGCGCCGGCTGCTCGACCTGGGCCGCGAAGCGGGGGTCCTGAAGCAGGGCGTGGGGTTCGAGGAACTCCGTCTCCTGTACCGCGTCTTCGAGAGCAACCTGCGTGCCCTGGCGCGGTACGTGCCGGGGCCCTACGGCGGCCGGCTCACGCTCTTCCGGGCGAGCGGGACGGCCGTGCCCGTGTCGGCGGGGAGCTCGGGAGGCTGGGGCCGCTGGGTGGCCGGGGGGGTGGAGGAGCACCAGGTCCAGGGCGATCACCACTCCATCCTCCAGGCGCCGGCGGTCCAGACGCTCGCCGAGCGGCTGGGCATGCTCCTGGCGGCCCGGTCCGGAAAACCTGAGTCTTGACACGGAGTTCCGATCAGTTAATAACGCCTCCACACAGCGACGCCGCTCGGGGCGCGACCCGCACCGAGCCGTCTCATGGGGAGTTAGTTCAGTTGGTTAGAACGCCGGCCTGTCACGCCGGAGGCCACGGGTTCAAGTCCCGTACTCCTCGCCAATAGAAGGGCCCGGAATCGTAAGGTTCCGGGCCCTTCGCCTTTTCTCACCTACCTAGCGCGCGCTGCCTGCCGGGGCCCCGAGGCGCTGCTCGTAGGCCTCCAGCGTCCGCCGCCAGGCGGGCCGTGCCTCACAGCGCTCGCGATAGGCGGAGACCCGGGGGAAGCTGTCGAGCACGCCCGCGTTGCGCACCTCGCGCAGCACCGTGGTCATCAGGATGTCCGCCACGGTAAACGCCTCGCCGGTGACATACGGACGCTCCCGAAGCCAGTCCTCGAGCGATGTCAGCGCACGCCCGGCCCACTGCACCAGCTCGGGACGCCGCTGCGCGCCGGTGGGATCGGCGGCGCCGAGCAGATCGATCATCACGATCTGGAACAGCGGGGGCTCCAGGGTGTTGAGCGCGGCGAAGCACCAGCGCGTCACCTGGGCGCGGCCCTGGAGATCCGCGGGCATCAAGCTGCCCGTCTTCTCCGCCAGGTACAGCAGGATCGCGCCCGTCTCGGTAAGCACGAAGCCGTCGTCCTCGAGCACCGGCACCTGACAGAAGGGGTTCAGCCGCCGGTACTCCTCGCTCGTGGTTTCCCCCGCGGGATGATCCAGGCCGTGCACCCGGTAGGGCACGCCCAACTCCTCGAGCGCCCACAGGACGCGCAAATCGCGCGTGAGACCCACTACCTTCGAGTTGACGCGGCCGAAGCCGTAGAGCGTGAGCATTCCAGCAGTGTCGATGCCGTGCCTGCCCGCTGTCGAGGAGTTCGGAAGGGGTGCGCCTTCCCTCAGGAGGGACAGCGCCTCACGGGCACGCGGCGGAGCGGACGGGCGAGTAGGTGCGGGTGCCGGTCTCGTCGATCTGGAACGTGGTGCCCGCGATGGGCCCGGACACGGCGCGCGCGGTGGCGATGAAGGTGGAGGGGCTCGTCACCTCTGCGTGGTAGATGAAGCGGCACCCACCGAGCCAGGAGCTGTCCGGACCCGTGGGGCGCGTGCCATCCGTGCAACTCAGGGGCAGGAAGCCCAGCTCCGCGAGGTTGCTCGAGTACCGATCCCTCTCCTGGAAGATGGTCCGCTCCGCCGTGTAGAGGGCCTGGAGGTGGATGAGGCCCTCCTCCTCCTGGACGTCGCACACGGACCGGGTGGGCTCCCGCTCTTCCCAGGCGATGTAGCGGCGCACCCCGGAGCGCTCGATCCAGAAGACGATGGTCTGCCACGAGGGCGAGCCGATCTGCAGCGTGACGTCCGCTACCGGAGTGCCCGCGGCCCCTTGCGCGGTGACCGTGAAGGAGGGAGCCGGCGAACCCGTCACCGACGACACCCGGTAGGCGAAGTGACAGCCCGCCACCCAGTCGGGTCCAGGCAGGGGCGCACTCGAGCCATCCGTACAGCCCATGGGCACGAAACCCGCCTGCAGGAGGGTGGTCGGATACTGGTCCCTCTCGGCGTAGGATGCCTGCATCGTCCAGAAGGCGTGGCCCATGTTCTCGACGGCTTCGAACTCCTGAGCGGAGAAGGACCCGGTGGGCCGGCACTCGTTCCAGTCGACGTAGCGGCGCACCCCGGAGTGCTCCAGCCAGAAGAAGATGTCATGGTTCGTGGTCGAGCCGATCTGCAGCGTCATGTCCGCGGCCGGAGTGCCCGCGGCGCCCTGGGCGATGGCGGTGAAGGACGCCGGCAGACTCGTCACGGACGTCACTTGATAGGCGAACTGGCAGCCCGCCACCTGGCCGGGTCCGGGCACCGGCGCACGCGAGCCATCCGCGCACGCGGCGGGCGAGAAGCCCACCTCCGCCAGGTCCTGTGAATAGCGATCCCTCTCCTGGAGGAAGGACCGCTGCGCCTCGAACAGGGCCCGCATCGCGCGGATGCCCTCGCAGTCGAGCTCCCCGCTGTCTCCACCGTCCCCGCTGTCTCCACCGTCCCCGCTGTCTCCACCGTCCCCGCTGTCTCCACCGTCCCCGCTGTCTCCACCGTCCCCGCTGTCGACGAGGGGGGTCTCCGGCAGGGTTACCTGGGCCTTCGTCCCGCACCCGCACAGCGCTCCCACCACGAGCAGCCACCGCATCCCACGCATCATGTGAACCTCCTCCTTCTCCGCTCCTGTCACCTGTGGACACCCGACGTCAATACGGGTTCCCAGCGGGCACGCCGAAGGAGGGAAGCACCGCCGCCCGGGCCTCGCGGCGGCGGTGCTTCTGCCCACTCACTTCTCGCGCAGGATGAGCAGCCCGCGAATGGTGTCCACCACGTAGATGTAGCCATCGCCCGGAATCCGGATGCCGATGGCGCCATCGAGGTGGTCCGCCTCGTGCGGGTCACTCTCACGCCAGGTGTTGAAGTACGCCACCTGGGTGGGCTGCGTGGGGTTGGAGACGTCCAGCACGCGCACGCCCTCCTGGTACCAGGTGAGGTAGAGCTTCTTGCCCACCAGCAGCATGTTGTGGATGGAGATGTTCTGGCGGAGCTTGAACTCGCCAATCTTGACGATGTTCGCGGGGTCGGTGACGTCGAGCACGCGCAGGTGCTCGCCGGGGCCCTCGCCGCCCATGAAGGCGATGGTGCGGCCGGCGAAGGTGCCCACGGCGTTCGCGTGGCTGAAGATGTCGTAGTGTCTGTACCGGCCGAGCGTGCGGAGGTTGTTCGTGTCGCTCACGTCGACGACGACGTAGCCGGCCCCCCCGTGGTTGACGTAGAGCCTGTCGCCCACGGCGAGGATGTCGTGCGCGACGGTGTTGTAGCCCGCATAGCGGTTGAGCTCGATCGGCTCGAGGGGCGAGGTGATGTCGAAGATGCTCACGGTCGTGTTCAGCGTGGCGTAGAGACGGTTGCCATCCACGAAGAGCGTGTGGTTGTTGAGTTGGGTGGTTCTGCTGGGAACGGACTTCACGAGCAGGGGATTGGCCGGGTCGCTGATGTCGAAGACGAGCACGCCCTTGACGGTGCTCGTGACGTAGAGCGCGTTGTCCTTGGCCCACACGCCGTTCCAGTTGGTGTCGCTCGGCATCTCCACCGTCTTCACCTTCACGGGCGCGGTCTTGTCGCTCACGTCGAAGACGGTGAGGCCTCCCGTCTTCGTCCTCCGGTTGCTCGACACCACGTAGGCGTGGCCCCGCGTCACGTAGACGTCCGACGGCTGGCCGAGGTCCACGGGGTTCTCCGAGACGAGCTCCAGGCCCGAGGCTTCGGACTCACCGGCGCGCCACTTCACGTGCTCGGACTTGAAGGTTCCACCGTAGTCGAAACTGTCATTCATGCAGTAGGCGAAGCAGCCGGTGAACTCGGGCGCCTGGGGCGCCGCGCAGGTGACGACCGCGTAGTGGCTCGTGCCGCCATCCCGTGTCTTGGAGGTCGTGGAGAACAGCCGGGCGTTGCCCTGCCGGGACTCGGTGGCGGCGAGGCCGTTCAGGTACGCGGTGCCCCCGTCTTCGCTGAGCGTGAGGACATCGACGTAATTGAGGAGGAAGCCGCCCGTGTTGTCCTCCATGCGGGCGCTCAGCATGTACGTGCCTCCGGTGCCCGCGTTATCGAGGCTGTCCTGGTCGCACGCCGAGAGGTCGAAGATGTTGAATCCACAGCCGACCGCGTCGCTGGGGCCGAAGCGGCAGGACGCGTACTGCTCCGGCTCGGGGCCCGGCCAGTTGCCTACCTCCTCGAGCGGGACGTAGCCGCCGTCCCACTCGTAGCCGGTGGAGGCATCCGGGGTGGAGGCGTCGGTTTCCGTGGAGGCGTCTGGAGTGGAGGCATCGGGGGAACCCGTGTTGCCCGGGTTCGGGCATCCGGTGAGCAGGAGGAGGCAGCCGAGCAGGGCGGCTCGAGCGAGGCAGTTGCGTTTCATGGTGGGACGCTCCCTTGCGTGGAGAGGGAGTGCATCCTGTTGCCGCGCCAGTCCCCGCGCAAAATCGAGGCTCCCTCCGGCAGCCCTTTTCCTGGGAGTGTGAAGCCAGACGGGAAGCCTTCACTCTGGGTTCACCGGGAGGCGCCCACCCATCCCCCCGCCGATGACGGCCCATCAGCCGCCACAGATCTTCTTTCTGAATTCCGGGTACTTCATTGCCTTGCCTTCTTCACAAGACCGCCGGGCGAGGCCGTTCAAGGACTTCAGATCCAGACGGGGGTCATGCCTCAACTCATTATAGACGCGCACCGTGGACATGCCGCGGACGTCTTCGGGCGCGGAGTCGCAATGACCCTCCCGAACGAACGCCTCATAAACGTTTTCATACAAACGCTTGCAGTCGTCTTCATCCGCGGCCTGCTTCCCCTTTAGGGTGAGCTCGCGGATGGTCTGCTTCCCGTTCTGATAGACAAGGATCTGGCGCTTGCCCTCGTGATAGCCAAGGTCGACCTCAATCGAGTCCCCATTCTGCTTCGTCGAGACCTCGCCTTTCTGAGAGTCGAAGGTCTTGGATACAACGGGAGCAGCCCCCTTGCGCAGCTGTATGAAGAAATGCGAGTCGTTGGTGCCAGAGCCACCGGGATTTTCACTGAGCAGCACGACTTCGTCATCCTTCACAGGAAGGACCTTGATGATTTCGAGATGCGTATACTCTCTCCGATGGATCTCCTCTCCATTCAAGAGAACCACCCGGACCCCTCCAAGGCCTTCTTCTTCGTCTAGAGCCAGGTCCTTGATCCGCAGCTTCCCCAGGCGGGTGTCAGCCTCCAGGCGGAGCTCGGGCCCACTCGCGAATACCACTGGGGACAGCAGGAGAAGGAGCAACGTCAGGCGATTCAGCCGTTCGAGCTGTATTGGCATGGTGGGAAGCTTCTAGCCGGACTATCTGGCCGCGCGAAGTGCCGCCACCACCCAGTTGACGTGGCGCTCGGGGGCGGTGCCGTGCATGTGCTGCTTCATGAGCGGCATCTCGAGGATGCGCACGTGGTCCCCGATGTTGGTCAGGAAGGGCTTGCCCTCCAGCGCGACGCCGTCCGGGCGCACCTGCCGGCCCTCGATGCGCATCTGCGCGAGGACCTCGATGCAGACCAGGCGGAGCAGCTCGTAGGCGTTCTCCTCCGCGGCCACCGAGATGATGAGCTTGCCGAACGTCGGGTCCTTGTTGACCAGGGTGTCCCCGGGCTCGAAGCCACAGTCGAACCGGATCTTCAGGTCCTGGATCCCCGTCGTCCCCGCCTCCTTCAGCTTCGCGAGGATGACGTCCGTGGCGGGAATCTCGATGCGGTCGAACTTGCCCGCGTTGGGGACGAACAGGCCCACCCCACCGTCGCGGCTGTCCTTCAGGTTCGGCATCCAGCTCTCGGCGTTGATGCGGAACTCGCGCCCCACGTGGGTGCACACGAGCTGGCCCTGCTCGAAGTCGATGGGCTCGCCGTTGGCAATCCGCATCTGCCACTGCACCAGGTTGAGCGGCTCGAGCTCCTCGCCGCGGCGGATGGCGTGCACCTCCTCGGTGACGGGGTGCTCCACCTGGATGCGCGTGTTCATCTCCAGGAAGTAGTACCGCCCCGCCTTGTACATGAGCTCGATGGTGCCGGCGCCCACGTAGCCCACCTCGTCCGCGAAGCGCACCGCGAGCTGCTGCACACGCTCCTGCAACTCCGGCGAGGCCCGCAGCAGGGCCGGAGGGGCCTCCTCCTGAATCTTCTGGCTCGCCCGCTGCTCGCTGCAGTCCCGCATCCCGAAGTGGCGGGTGTTCCCGTAGCGGTCCCGGAGCACCTGCACTTCCAGGTGGATGGTCTCCGGGATGTTCTGTTCGAACATCACGCCCGCATCCCAGCCGTTCGCCTGGATTTCCCCCAGCACCTTGGTGATGGCCGCAGGCAGGGCCTCGATGCTCTGGCAGACGGCCTGGCCGCGGCCACCGCCGCCGTTGGCGGCCTTGAGCCGGCCCGGGAAGCTGAAGACGCCGTTGCGGAACGCCTCCTCGATGCGCTCGTGGATGACCTTCGCGTCGCTCGCCTCCAGGGTGATGCCCGGCGTCACCGCGCGGGGGTCGAGCTGCTGCACCATGGAGCGGAAGGTCCGCTTGTCACCCGCGCGCTCCACCACGTCCTGCATGGGGCCGATGAAGATGAGGCCGTTCTGGCGGAAGTGGCGGATGGCGGAGGCGTTCTCGGCGAGCGGCCCGTAGCCCGGGTAGACGGCGGCCCGGGCCAGCTCCCGCTCCCAGGTCTTCCCGAAGCGCTCCTGGAAGGCGCAGGTGACCTTGTCCGTAATCTGGACGTAGTTGGCGTACGTCTCGCGGAACGTCCCCTGCAGGCCCACGGTGAAGCCACCGTGCGCGCGTGCGAGCCGGACCTGCAGCGCGTCCGCATCGTCCTGCAGGCTGTGGCAGACCACGGGCGTCATCCCGAGCGCGATGCACTCGCGGACCGCCCGGACCCCCATCTCCCCCTTGTCCACGACGATGATGTACTTCAGCGCCCCGGCGCTCACGGTGGTCGCGGGGAAGGCGTACAGGTCCGTGGTGGCCAGATAGAGCAGATCCAGGGCCGCGGGCGCGGTGTTCAGCAGCTCCTCCGCCCGCGCGCGCACCAGCCCGAAGAGGTGCTTCCGCAGCTCCTCGTCCACGTGCATCAGCACCAGGAAGCGCAGCGTCTCCGCCTCCGCCAGGTACTCGCCCAGGCGCCGCCCGGCCTCGGGAGACACGAAGCCGCGGGCCCACGCGTGGTGCGCCCTCGGGTCCACCGACAGCTCGGCCTTCAGCCGGGCGATGTCCGCGAGCAGGGCCTCCACGGCGGCGGCGGCGGCCGTCTCCCCGCCCGAGAGGGCCTGGAGCGCCGGCTTCCACACGAAGCGGGTCTGCCAGATGGCCCCATTGGCGATGATGTAGCGCAGGGCCAGCAGCCGCTGGCCGCGCTCGCCCTGGACCACCGTCCCCAGGTCCGTTAGCCGGGCCCCGGGGTACGCCAGCCACACGAGGAAGGCCTGCTTGGCGCTGACGTGGCCACTGCCGGGATAGACGAGCTCCAGCGGGTGCTTCGACACGCGTCCGGTGGGGACAGCGGAGTGCGTGGCGCCATTGGCGGCCTCGGCCTGCGGAAGGAACTCCGCGTTCGGAGCGTGGGCGATGGGGGAAGGGGTCGTCATGGTGTTCAAGGTCCTGAAGCCGCGGACAGCTCTCGTGTCTCGCGCGAGGGGCGCATTTCGCGCCTACCTGTGCGCATGTTGTCAATGCAGTCGCAGGTACAGCACGCACGGAGCACCGCGCAGGATGCTACGCACTCTCCGGGTGCGCGACGCACTGCGCAGAACCCCACCGCACCGCGGCATCTCAGGCCGCCGTTCACGAGGCCGCCGCCTGGCGGCGGCCCCATGAGCTCGAGCTACGCCGCGCGGAGCGAAGGCTCCCACCTGTCCGCTACGGTCTCCAGACTGTTGTTGTGGGACCGCGAAGGGCCGATCTGTTGCAGCAGCGTCAGCATGTCGGGCAGATCCCAGAACTCGGCGATCTTGTGGTTCTCGATCCGGTAGTGGGGATGGACGATGAGGTTGACCCTCTGCCCGGAGGCTTGGATGCCCATGAAGTCTCCGGAGTGCACGGCACTGATGGTGAGGCGCGGCGCGATGATGTCGTTCTGGAAGACGAAGCTGTCGATGGTGAAGCGAATCGACGTGAAGGCCTGCATCCAGGAGGCGACGACGACCTTCATCCCCTTCAGACCGGGCTCGAGCCCGGCGGGGAGGGCCGGGTGCGGCACGAGGGACTCGGCGAAGAAGCGCCCGAGCTCCTCGACCTTCCTCTCGTGGTAGATGGTGTCCACGTAATCCTGGTAGAACTGACGAGCGGTCGTAGCGTCCATGTCCCCCTCCTCGTGGTGTCACTGGTCTGACAAGCCAGGGCTCATCGCCCTGCATGGTCAGTGTTGTGCCACCAATAGCCGGACCGCACTGTGATCCAACTCGCTCCAAGCGAGTGAGGACCCTCACATCGGAGTGCCGCGCTCGAGCCGTGCTTACGGGTGGTTGGCAGCTTCCTCCATCCGTGTTGCACGTATGTCGCACGCGGGCGCAGGGAGCCCCTTGCGCGTCCGCCTCCCCGCACATCATTCACGAACTTGATCATCAATCCATTTAGCGACTGGCTGGCAAGCGAGCCGCGGTGGTCCACCATGACGAGAGAGGGCTCATCCCGGGGAGGGCTGTCGGGCAGTGCCGCGCGCGTCGCGGAGGACCCGATCGGCCAGCGGCTGCAGGAGATCTCCATTCTCACGCGGCAGATCGAGAGGAAGCTCGGCGAACTCCTGGAGGTGAACGCCACGGACCTGGCGGCGATGGAGCAGCTGATGACCCATGGGCCGCTGACGCCCGGCGTCCTGGCCACGCGCCTCGGGGTAACCACCGCCGCGAGCACCCAGATCGTCGATCGGCTGGAGCGGGCGGGACATGTCTCCCGGGAGCGTCATGACGCCGACCGGCGCAGGGTGCTCGTCGTGCCGGCCGCGGCCTCCGTGCAACGCGCCTTCGCGGAGGCATCCCGCGGCTCGCCAACCCGAAGACCCGGGCGGGCATCGCCATCGAGCATGCGCTGCTGCGCGTCGCCACCCGGCCCGTGATCAGCCGGCTGTTGGGCCGTCTGGTCTCCACCTCCGACAAGGGCATCACCCTGCCGGACTACTCCCACGTGGGGCGCGCGCCGTCCGCCTGAACCGCCCTGCCTCCAGGGTTGAGCGGCTCCGCGGGAAGCCCCCCTCACACCACGGGTATCGTTCCTCCGTCGATGACGTACTCGGTTCCGGTGATCGCGCTGGCCCGGGGTGACACGAGGAAGCCAATCAGCTCCGCGACTTCTCGTGGCGAGCACGGCCGGCCGAGCGGGATGCCCCCCAGCGATTCCATGATGAGCTTCCGGCCACCGTCCAGGTCCGTGCCCGCCTCGCTGGAGACCCGCTCGACCAGGGCGGTGGCGGCCTCGGTCTCGATCCACCCCGGCGACACGCGGACGACTCGCACGCCCTTCGGGCTGACTTCCTTCGACAACGCCTTGCTGTAATTGGACAGCGCGGCCTTGGCGGCGGCATAGGCCATCGTCGCCTCTGGCAGGGGGAGCCGGCTCTGGATGGACGTGACGTGCACGATCACCCCCGAGCGTTGCGCGATCATCGAGGGCAACAGCGCGCGATCGATGCGCACCGCCGGAAACAGGTTCAGGTTCAGCTCCCGGGCCCACTCCTCATCATCGAGTGCGGCGAAGCCACCTGCCTGCGCGGACGACCCTCCCACGACATGAACGATGAGGTCGATGCCACCGAGCCGTGTGCGCACCGCCTCCACGAGGGTATTGCACCCCTCGGCCGTCGTGATGTCGGCCTCGACGAATTCCTCTCGCCCGTGGTGCTCGGGGCGAGCGCGCGCCGTGGTCAGGACACGCGCGCCTGCTTCCAGAAGGAGGGAGACCACCGCCTTGCCCACGCCCTTGGTGCCGCCGGTGACGAGGGCGCGGCGCCCCTCCAACTCACGTGTGGTGCTCATTTTCGCTCTCCCCGGGAAGTCATCTGATTGCCTGCCTGCTCGCAGCTCATGCGGCGCTCCTTGCGTGGTCCCGCGCGGAACTGACAATGTCGATGCGGTTACCAGACATCAAGTACGCACAAAAAAGTAACTGCCCCATGCCCGATCGAAAGCAATACACCCCCGTCACCGCCGCCATCGATGTGGAGGCCGCGTTCAAGCTGCTGGAAGGACGTTGGAAGCTCCTGATTCTGTTTCACCTCTTCGGCGGCCAGGTGCGGCGCTTCTCAGAACTCCAGCGACTGATTCCCGGCATCACGCAGAAGATGCTCACGCAGCAACTTCGCCGGCTCGAAGAGGATGGCATCGTGAAGCGTACCGATCATCAGGAGGTACCACCGAGGGTCGACTACCGGCTGACCGACTGGGGGCAGGCGCTCTGCCCGGTGCTCGATGCGATCCTCGAATGGGCGGAGCGCCGTGACGAGTTCGAGTTCACGGAGCCCGCCAGCCGTGCACGGGACCGTGGCACAGGGCGCGAGACCTCATGACACACTTGTCTGGAGGCACCCTGCGCTCGGTCCTGTGGAGCCTGGTGTCGGCGGGGTGATGGCGGCCGTGGGCTTGGGGGTGGTCGGCGTGTCCTGCCTCCTGGGTTACCTCAGCGGCCTGGAGCGGCTGCCGGGTTTCACGGTGATCCTCCTGGGGACCGGGTTGATCATCGCGGGCCTGCGAATGGGAGCGCGCCGGGGGGTCCGGGCCTGGAGGAGGGGAGGGGCGTGATGCGGAATCCACTAATTCATGGCTGTGCGCGAGTCTTGCTCTCTGGTGGAGCATTGATGCTGAAGCGCGATATCTTCCAAGGCAATAAGACATGAACGCGCGGGTGCTGATTGCATTTGTATGTTTGTTGGTGGCGTGCCGCCATGGTGCTCCCTCCAGACCGGAGGTGCCCAGAAGGACCGATTGTCAATCACCGGAGCAGCTTGCTGCGGCTGCGAAACGGATGGGGCCTAGAATGAATAGAGAGGTCCTCAGCAAGTTCCGCCAACATGCCGCACTCAGGATGTACTGGCTGGTTACCGATAGAGCAAGACGGATTCAGGCGCAGGAGCTGGGTGCGGAGGCACTCATAGAAAGTGATTGTATTCCAGAGCGCTTCTATATCCGCGTTGGTTTCACTGAGAGTGTATCCGACCTGGCCGCGGTCGGAGTGCGCTTCTCAAGTCTTTACCCCAACCCGGCTGTAGCAGGTTACACCGGGGAAGGGACCATCGACCCCACGCGGCTTGGCGACCTCGCGGCCATTCCGCACGTGATCGCCATCTACGGTCCGGCGACGGTGGAGACCTGCTCAGGCCGCCGTTCACGAGGCCGCCGCCCGGCGGCGGCCCCATGAGCTCGAGCTACGCCGCGCGGAGCGAAGGCTCGCACCTGTCCGCGACGGTCTCCAGACGGTTGTTGGGGGACTGCGAAGGCGCGGGCATCACGCCGATCTGCTGCAGCAGCGTCATGACGTCGGGCAGATCCCAGAACTCGGCGATCTTGTGGTGCTCGAGCCGGTAGTGGGGATGGGCGATGAAGTTGACCCGCTGCCCGGAGGCCCGGAGGCCCATGAAGTCCCCGGAGTGCACGGCGCTGATGGTGAGGCGCGGCGCGATGATGTCGTTCTGGAAGACGAAGCTGTCGACGGTGAAGCGCATCGACGTGAAGGCCTGCATCCAGGACGCGGCGACGACCTTCATCCCCTTCAGACCGGGCTCGAGCCCGGCGGGGAGGGCCGGGTGCGGCACGAGGGACTCGGCGAAGAAGCGCCCGAGCTCCTCGACCTTCCTCTCGTGGTAGATGGTGTCCACGTAATCCTGGTAGAACTGACGAGCGGTCGTAGCGTCCATGTTCCCCTCCTCGTGGTGTCACTGATTGACAAGCCAGGGCTCATCGCCCTGCATGGTCAGTGTTGTGCCACGAGTGCCCGGACCGCACTGTGATCCAACTCGCTCCAGGCGAGTGAAGACCCTCACACCTGGGTGCCGCGCTCGCGCCGTGCTGACTGGCACAGGCGTCGCTGGGCGCTTCGGCGTAGCCGGCAACGGCTCGCCGATGCGAGCGCGCGGCCGGGCTCAGCCCTGGACTTCCGCCCTGAATGCAATCTCGATCAGCTGCTCGGGGAAGGCCAAGGCAGCCACGCCGATCAGATTGCTGGCAACCTGCGGCACCGCTTGCTTGTAGACCAGCGGCCGCACCTTCGAACTGGCTGCGAAGGCAGACGGAATGTCGAGCACGAACAGCGTTTCTTCCACCACGTCCGCCATGGTCGCGCCCAGTTCGGCCAGCAGCACCTCGGCATTCTCGTAGGTGCGCTTCATCTGCGCTTCCATGGTCGAGAAGTCCGCGGGCTTACCGTTCGCGCCCAGCGCTGCCGGAGCGACGAGCTCGCCCTGCGGGGTGTGCGAAAGCTGGCCGGAGACGTAGATGGTGTTGTTCACGCGTACGGCCTGCACGTAGCCATACGCCTTTTCCCAAGGAACCCCGAAGCTGACGGTCTTTCGATTCGAGCTGCTCATGATGTCGCCCTCTGAGTGGAAGCCGGATTCTGGACGGCCCCACCGCCGGCGGCATCCCCCATCCGAGGGACCTCGCACTCCGTGGACTCGAAGTGCCCAGACGCGGGTTTGGGGCACCCCTCGTCCACGGGTTCAAGTCCCGTACTCCTCGCCAATAGAAGGGCCTGGAATCTGGCGCACGATGTCAGCGCGCCCGCTTCGAGGCAGCTGGCTTCTTCCCGGCGCTCTTCTTCCTGACCGGAGCGGCCTTCGCCTTCGCGCCCGCCTCCATCGCCTTTCGTGCCTCGGTCTTCTCGCCTCGACGCAGCGCGAGCGACGCCGCTATCCACTCTGGCGCGTAGCTCGACGTGCAGCCCTTCGGGATCTGTGGGCTCGCCTCCGTCCCCGCTTGAGGGAACTCCGGCATGGCTTCTCACTCCAGTTTCGGCTCCGAGGTGGGAGCCCACGCCTGCCGGACTTCGGGAAGGGGATCCGTGGAGCCCACCTTGCGCCACTCATCAAGGACTGGGGGAATGCCACTGCCCCTGCGCTGGTGCTCGGCCGCGAGCCGGGCCGCGAGATGTGAGGCATGCTCACGCAGGGCGATTCGCTCTTCGGCGATGAGCGGAAGCTCATCGTCTGTGCCGCCCGCTCCGGTCGGATGGGTCTCGCGCAGGAGGAACTCAAGGCCTTCGTGGAGTTTCTGGAGGTGGTGTTCCTGAAGCTGGTCACCGAACCGCCGCACGAAAAGAACGAGGAGGAGGAGAGCATCCAGCAGGCCCGGCTGGCGACGAGCCACGAAGCCCTCCACCCATTCATCCAGGAGGTAGAGAGGGGGAGGGGGGACGCCCCGGGTCCGAGCCAGCCCGAACCAGTCGATGAGCGCCACGAGCCCGTGTTTGACAACAGACTTCCGTGCGCCATGAATGGCGCGCTGAATGAGTCGCGCAGTGTTCGCGTCTCGGCTTGGGTCGAGAATCATCAGGGCTGGCTGAGCCAGAATCGTGGAGTCACCCAGACCCTCAATGTCACTGACAAGCTTGAATACTGACTCTTTATGGGCTTCGGCACGTTCACCCAGATGGGGGATGATCACGATGCAGAGGTGCCGGGTGAGCCTCGGGACGATTCTCCTGGTGAAGTTCGGAGGCTTTCTGGCCCACCAGTCCAAGACCTTGCGGAGCAGCGTCTCGGCCTCGCTGGGGCTCCATTCAATCCGGGTCCTACGCTCCTCGTCGGTGTGCCACGGATACACCATGCCATTGGCAAACTCATTGAGGTAATCCGTGATATTGGTAGGCTCCAGCGTTAGCAGGTATCGAGTCACCGCCGTCCGGTTTTCCCCCGGCGAGCGCTCATCTTGGAGCGCGACAAGAAATGACGGAATGAAACCGACATGAGATGGGAGCCCATTGCCATCGTTCTGACTCCAGAGCGCGTCTACGAAACTTCTTCTATGCTCGTCGGCGATCCCTCCCATTTGAGAGAGAATTGCCACTCGGACGGATGCGTCCGCCCTGAGTTCTGGAGTTCCCTCTTGCAGGATGCGGATCAAGCGCTGGACCGGCTCGGCCCAGGATGCTCGCTCGCTCTCGGTTGGGCGGCGCCAATCCGCCTGCCAGGGGATGGAGCCGAGCGGTTCTGTCCATCGGGAGGGCTCAGACTTACCTGAGAACAGCTCTGCCTTGAGCGGTAGTCCCAGCAGCCTCGGAAGCCACGCGTAGACTTGGTCAATGGAGGCCGCGAACAACACGCGTTTGAACATCTGCCCAACCAGCTCCTGGTTCGAAGGATGGTGCTGGAATGGTTCGTACCGGTACATTTTCATTGCGATGTTGAACGTCTGCGCCAGCTGTTCTGGGGTGAGGTGGAGGGTCAGCCTGGATAGGATGAGCGGGCAGCCGTTCAGCAACTGCCAGCGAAGCCCTTCGACGTCACCGTCGTTTACCAAGACCGGAGAGTGGGTCTCCATGGCATCGAGGAATGCTCTTGAGAGCCATTCATAAATTGAACGGGCAGTTGCAGGGTCCATCGTGGACACGTCCACACGCCCGAGTAGCTTCTTCAATTCATCCAATGATCTGGCACGGAGGGCGAGGGCGAGGGCGAGACGAGGCCGGTGTTGCCAAAGGCGACGGATTGCTTCTGCCATACTCTTGGGCGCCGCAAACACGACGTAACCACAGCGAACCGGACAAGCGCCATCATGGAGCGACTGGACGAGGATCCATTCGTCCATGCTATCGCCCGCCGAGAAATGATAAGTAGTCGATTCCGAGCCTGGATCGAAGTCGTAGGTTTTGGACTCCCTGGCTTTCGCTGGTGCCTGTTGGAGGGCTCTTTCACGAAGCCGGAGGTCCTCACGGGGGTCGCATTGTGACGAAGGCCGATGCCGAAACCGTGCCTGGGGGTCCTCATGGTGGTCCATGCTTGGCCATTTCTTCGCCAGCTCAATCATGCGGACCAGCTCGATGAGCCATCCCTCTTCGGAGCGGATCACGAGATCGGCGGAGGCGCTGCTCATACCCTGTCTGACGCGCTCCAGCGCGGTATCCGCATGGCGGAGCGCAGCTTCGGCATCGCCCAACTCCGCGAGGACTGAGGCTCGCTTGGCCTCCCAGAAGGGCAGCCCCCAGTTCTCTGGCCACCTCTTGAGCACTGCGCGCACCGACTTCTCATCGAGCCGCAGGAGATGGTGCCAACACTGTGCGTAGTACCAGCGTGCTAGCCAGAGGGGGTGGAGCTTCACCACCTGCTCGAGTCGCTTCAGCCATAGCGCATACTGATCCTCAATCTGGTCCTGCCAAGCGTCGTTGAGAAGCGCGAACGCGAACTCAACCCAAATCTCGGTCAGCTTGTCGGCATTGCCGCCCTGCGGCGTCTCCGGTTTGCTGGCCACGCCCTGCAGGTCGATGAGCTCGGGCTTTGGGTTCAGCCGCTCCAGCAGCCGGCTTAAGTCCTTCGCAAGCCAGGGTGTCAGCGGGACGAGGGCGCGGCGAACCCTCCAGAGGAACTCGTAGAGCGTCTCCGCCTGCTCGGTGAGTGGCAATTCCCCCAGTGTAATGGAGAGCTGCTGATCGAGCCATTCGTCAGTCTCGCTGTACAGCTTCTGGCGATTGAATTCTGGCGTGACGATCCAGCCCGGATAGGCGAGGCGTTCGCTGCGCCAGCTCTCGACCAGTTGCCGGAGGGCATCCTGAGTGAGCTTGTGGCCAAGGGGTGGTGGACTGGGGGGCGGCACAAGGCGAGGCATCTCGGGCGGCTTGAGCAGGGCCGGAGGCTCTGCGTATTCCCGGTAGGAGGAAGCCACGGGCTTTGGCGGTGTCGGCCACTTGCTCATGTCCAGCGGTCTTCCATTCCACAGGCTGAGCAGGAGCCATTCCAGAGCCTTGCGGTAGCGCATGGAGGTGGTCCACCTTGTCGCGGGGACCAGCGGGCCCAGGTCGACTGGAATCACTCTCAAGCTCTGGTACAATCGCTCCTTGGCCGGGGTCAGGTCGAGGACATCGCACAGGTAGATCTTGGGCGCGGACGTGCCGAGGTGGTCTCGAACCCATCCCGTCCATTGCAAGAAGTTGGGATCGTTCCCGGAGAAGCCAATCATACAGAAGACGTTCTCCATGATGGCCTGCTGCACCATGTTGACGAAGGGCGCGAAGCGCGTCGGGTAGGTGCGGTAGTCCTCCGCCGTGAAGATGAACGGCCGGTGGGACGGGAAGCTGCCATGGAGTTTGATGATCCGCGGCCGCTCGGCCCGGGCAATGTCGGAGGGGGTTTGAACGAGGTCGTATTTGAACTCGTGAACCTTGAGCCGGGCGCGCTCCAGAAGCGTGTCGTAGTTCGTGGTGAAGATGTCGGCCCAGGGAAGGCTTAAGAGTAGGTCATGAAGGGGGCCAGGCTGGTACTGAGCATCCGGAATCAGCTCAAGCAAGAGGTCGTCGAGCGCGGTACGTCCGGCCGCCAGCTCGTACTCCTCCGCTAGCCGCAACACATCTGGAGTGCCCTCCGCTTTCGGATCACCATAGAGGTCCTTCCGAAGGCGCTCCGTGAAATGCCCCCACAGGGGAAAGGGCGGGGCAGTGCTGCTGATGGCGTCCGCATTGCGGCTGAAGCCAGCGCCGACCATGATGACCGCACGGCTTCGGGGTCTCCACAGCGCACGCCGGATGAGTTCGACATGCATTGCATGGGGAAAATCGGAGGACATACGAGTGCCTCGGGAAGAACGCAGCCCTAGCTGGCAAATCCAGCCAAGGCATCATACTGGTGGGCGCCGCCGGAACGGGAGCTTCCAAGGTACTCTCCCTCGCTTCGTATGGGGGCCAGGTCGAGGGGCGGGGTGTTGAGTCGCAAGCCGCTATCTGAACAGAGTTTGCGCCGCATCAGGGAGGAGGGCGCGGTAAGCGCCCAGGTGCTCCAGGGTCGCACTCCCCACTCAGCTTACATCATGGACGCCAGACCCTTGTTCCTAGCCATGCCCACGTCTTTCTTGGACCGGCTCACTGAACTCCCCCCGCGTGCGCGTCAGACCGCGCCGCGAGGGGAGGAGGGAAGCACGGCTACAGCAGAATCAATCCGCGGCGCGATCGCAGGCGGTCCACAGGCTCTCGGTGAGGCAGCTTTTGACCGTGTTGCCGCAGCTCGCGATGTCGCCATTGGCGCAGGTGCAGGAGTAGCCAGGCTTGACCAAGGGCCGCTTTAGGTCGTCACATGCGCCTGGTTTCTGGGCGCGCGAATGGGCCTGGGTGGTGAGTCTCCTCACCGAGTGGGCGTCCAGGACGATCACCGTGTCACCGGTCTTGGCGTCGTTCTCGGAGGACTGCTCGGCGTAGGAAACGTGCGGCACGAGGGAGAGCAGGGCAACAAAGGTCGAGAACAAAGGCGTCTTCATGAGGTGGCACCTTTTCAGGAGTCAAACCCAGGACTGCGGCAGTAATCCTGCCATAGACCGGCTTAAGAGCGCCGAACAAAAATAAGGGCTGAATCTTGAGCAAAGGCGAAATGGGGGCCTAGTTGAGGGCGCGGGCTGGTGCAAAGGGGTCGAGGAGGGCCGCTGCCGGAGCGAGCAAGGGCGTGCGCCGCGCCGGTGCAATGGGCTTGGGCACACTGCTGCCCTGGTTGAGCCAACTGGAGGTGCGCTCAACAATCCAGCGCCTGGCTTGGAGAACGAAGCTCCTGTCCTTGTCCGAGCGTTTCACCACCTCGAGGGTGAGGCCACCTGCGCCCGCTTCGCGTTACAGGCAAGGGCACACGTTGCCGTTGTGTTCCCACGAGCCTCCCTGGAGCACCGTGCGCCCCTGGTTCTGTCTCCAAAATGTCTCCAGCATTGGAGGGGACTCGGAGGGACAGGTGGGACTGCGGGGGATTCTCCCGTGGACTCGAAGTGCCCGGATTCACTCGCGATTCCTCGAAGGGTGTGTGTGCCATCGCGGGTTGGGGGCACCCCTCGTCCACGGGTTCAAGTCCCGTACTCCTCGCCAATAGAAGGGCCTGGAATCTGGCGCACGATGTCAGCGCGCCCGCTTCGAGGCAGCTGGCTTCTTCCCGGCGCTCTTCTTCCTGACCGGAGTGGCCTTCGGCTTCGCGGTCTTCGGCTTCGCGCCCGCCTCCATCGCCTTTCGTGCCTCGGTCTTCTCGCCTCGACGCAGCGCGAGCGACGCCGCTATCCACTCTGGCGCGTAGCTCGACGTGCAGCCCTTCGGGATCGGTCGCGGGTCCCACCGGCCGAGGCGCTCGCCGATCGCGATGGCCTCCGCGGTGTAGGCGGGCAGGTGGAGACCGATCCAGACGAGACAGAAGTTGATGCCCTCCTTCACCCGGTACGGGGCGGGCGGCAACTCACGCTCGATGCGCGCGAGCGTCGCGCGGACGTCGAGGTCCTTCGCGAGCCCACGCGCGATGCGTCCGGCGAGGAGCTTCCACCCGGCGCGGCGGGGAAGCTCCTTGCTGCCGTCCATCCATCGCACCTGCAGCGCCTCGGCGATGGGCGCATGCACGAGCACGCGTCCGACGAGCTCGTCGACCAGGGTCGGGTTCGAGAGCGGCTCGAGGAGCGCGCGCGCCTCCTTCTCGGTGAGCGCCGCGGGATCGAGCAGCATGCACGCCAGGATGCGCGCCTCGTGGTTTTCCGTCGCCCACAGCTCCAGGCCGAGCCTGTGGTTCGTCCCGAGCGACTCCGCGAGGCCGCGGATCTTGCCGAGCAGCACGCCGAAAACGTTGTCGCCCGCGCCATCGCGCACGTAGCGCTGGCGCACCTTTTCGTCGCCCTGATCCTCGAGCTGCTTCATTACCTGGGACAGCGTCATCGTTTTCGGCATCCGAGCCTCCTCAAGTGCGGTTTCTTACCCGATCGGACGGCGGGCGGCGCGCATGGGGTGGAGCACCTGATACCCGAGCCCACGGTACAGCCGCACCGCGGGTTCATTCTCCGCTCGGGCGACGAGGTGCGTCACCTTCACCTCGTCCCAGGAGAACATCCACCGCAGCGCCGCCGCCACCAGTTTCCTCCCCAGGCCCCGGCCGCGCGCCCGCTCCGCTACAGCGACGTGCTCGATGAAGCCCTCGCCAAACTCCGGCTGCACCTTCGCGAAGACGTACCCGAGCAGCTCTGGCCCTTCCGTGAGCACCAGCAGCCGATGGTTCTCGTCCTGCTTCTCCAGCAACTGCTCTCCCGTCAGCCAGGAGACGGGCCACAGCTCATGATGGAGCACCTTCAGCGCGTCGTGGTGGGCCGGCGTGAGTGACTCCGCCGTCTCATGCGGCACCCCCGTCATGCCGTCCCGCTCGAAACGGAGGACATAGGAATCCCCCGCCGAGGTGAAGCCCCAGCGCACCGCCGCCTCGTGACAGCGTGTGTTGCGAACGTCGTAGTACAGCTCCAGCTCCCGCACGTGCTCGGGGAGCAGCGGGCACACCGCCGTGAAGAGCGCATCCGCCACGGCGTGCCATGCCTCGTGCTCCACCTGGGGTCCGAATAGCCATGCCCTGCCGAGCCGCGCGTCCGTGTCGAAGCCGAGCGCCCCCACCAGCCGCTCGCCCTCGAACGCCAGCCGGAACGTGTCCACCGGCACCGGGCTCATCCGCCCCAGCGTGTCCACCATCATCTCCGGCGTGTCGTCGCAGTAGCCGATGTGCCGCTCGGGCTCGCGGTTGAGCCGTGCGAGAAAGGGCGCGAGCACCGTCGTCACTTGCTCCGGTGAGACCGGGCGCAGCGTGAACTTCTCGGGCAGGGGGGACATGGCGGGCCTCACTCACCTGGAGGATACCTGTCCGGGCGCGCGTGAGAGACACTGCGTGGAAGAGATCGACACGCTCCGAGCGCTCACCAGCCTCCGAGCCGGGAAGCGGCCGGAGGGTCCCCCCCTTGCCCTCGAAGTGCCCGGATTCACTCGCGATTCCTCGAAAGGGGGGCCGCGGCGGGTAGGGGACACCCCCTGGTCCACGGGCTCGGGCCCCGTCCTTCTCTTTTTCCCAACCGGCGCGCCGAAATCCCGCGATTGGCATAGACTCGGGGCGCGTTGCCGTGGGGGCCTCCGCTTCCCCGGCCGAGGAGACGAGACGATGTTTTCGAGATGGACAGTGGGGAGGCAGTTCCTCGCGGGTTTGCTCCTGATGTCGGCGATGATTGGGAGCTTCATCGTCCTGACGCGCAAGGGCAACCAGACGGTGATGGACGCCAATGCGCTCGTGCTGCAGAGCTACGAGTCGCTCGCCCACATCGAGCGCGTCTTCTCCCTCGCCAAGGACGCGGACGCGGGCCACCGCGACTACATCCTCTCGGGTAACGAGGCCGCCCTCGACGCCTACCGTCAGGCCCAGGGCAGCTTGAGCAAGGAGCTCGAGCGGCTGCTCCAGCTGGTGGCCGGCGACGCCGAGCGGTTGCGGCTCCTGGAGTCGTTCACGTCCGCCCTCGATCAGAAGCTGAGCAGCGTGCGTGGCAACATCGAGGTGCGCCGCGCCCAGGGGCTCGACGTCGCCCTGGCCCGCCTCAACGCCGGCGAGAGCGCGCGGCTGATGGGCAACCTCCGCACGGCCTTCTCGGATCTGCGCCAGCACGAGGAGCAGCTGCTCGCGGCGCGGGATGCGAAGCAGATCGAGGAGCTGGTGGGCCTCGACAAGTTCTATTGGATCGACGGCATCGGGCTCCTGGTCATCTGCATGGGGATCGCCGCGGTCATCGGCAGGAGCCTGGAGCGCCGGCTGTCCACCGCCATCACGCAGGTGCAGGGGTCCTCGGCCGATCTCCACTCGGCGGCCTCGCAGCAGGTCAGCGGTGCGCGCGAGCAGGCCTCGGCCACCACGGAGATCTCCACCACCGTCAAGGAGCTGCTGTCCACCTCGAGGCAGATCGCCGGCAGCGCCCAGCAGGTGGCCCGCGTGGCGGATGACACGGCCGGCGCCGCCCGCACCGGCAACGACACGGTGCTGCGCGCCCAGGAGGCCATCGACGTGGTGAGCCGCCAGGTGGACTCCATCGTCAATCACATGCTGGAGCTCGGCAAGCGCTCGCAGGAGATCGGCGGCATCCTGGACATCATCAACGAGCTGGCCGAGCAGACGAACATCCTCGCCATCAACGCCACCATCGAGAGCGCCGGGGCGGGTGAGCACGGCAAGCGGTTCGCCGTGGTGGCCGATGAAATCCGCAAGCTGGCGGATCGCGTGGGTGGGGCCACCAAGGACATCCGCGTGCTCATCGATGAGATCCGCGCCGCCTCCAACACCACCATCATGGCCACCGAGGATGGCTCCAAGGCGGTGCAGAGCAGCGCGAAGCAGTTCGGCGAGGTGGCCGGCAACTTCCGCCGCATCGCGGAGCTGGTGCGCGCCAACCTGGACGTGGCGCGGGAGATCGAGCTGAGCACCCAGCAGCAGACGACGGCGGTGGAGCAGGTGAACACCGCCATCCTCGAGGTGGCGCAGACGGCGCGTCAGGCCGAGTCCACCTCCGCGCAGACGCTTCAGACGGCCAACCAGCTCTCCCAGCTGTCCAAGCAGCTCAGCGCCATCCTCGACGCGAGCGCCGCGGCCGCGGCCGCGGCCTCCTGAGTCCGGGACGAATCCCGTACCCACGGGGGAGGGCTTGTGTTCACCTCCCCCGTCATGATCGCGTCGCGACCCGCCGGGCGCTCCCGGCTGCTGTGGTTGTTGGTGCCGTGCTTCCTGGCTCTCTCCTGTGTGTCGGCCCGCTCCGATCCGCCTCCCTCTCCCGTGAACGCGGGGGCGGGCACGGTGGACGCGGGCCTGGACCCGGTGGACGCCGGCCCCCGCTGTGTGCCCCTCACCTGTCTGAAGGCCCGCGCCCGGTGCGGGGTCATCTCCGATGGATGTGGAGGCTCGGTGGATTGTGGCCCGTGCTCCCCGCCCTGCGCGCCGGATGAGATGAACTGCTGCGGCACCTGTATTCCCCGCTCCGAGGGCCGCTGTCCCGACAACATCCATTGCCGGCTCGGCACCCCGCCTCCCGTGGAAGTGGAGCAGTAAGCGTGGAAGACTGCGCCGTGGAGGTGATCCCGGTGAGTCAGGATGTTCGAGAGATCTACGACGATCTCGGCCAGAAATACGATGTGTGGACCTCGTTGCCGGACCGTCTCTTCCTGAACCGGTGGCGGCGTGAGCTGCTCGCGAAGGCCCGGGGAGAGGTGCTCGAGGTGGCCGTTGGCACGGGGAAGAACCTCCCCTTCTACCCCGAGGCGTGCCGGGTGACGGGCCTGGACTTCTCGCGCGCGATGCTCGACGAGGCCTCGCGCCGTGCCCAGGCGATGCGCCGTCCATTCGAGGCCAGGGAAGGCGATGTCACGGCGCTGCCCTTCGCCGATGCGAGCTTCGACACGGTGACGTCCACGTTCGCGGTCTGCACCTTCACGGAGCCGCTCGCCGCGTTGCGTGAGATGCGCCGGGTGTGCCGTCCCGGTGGCGCGGTGCTGTTGTTGGAGCACGTGCTCCCGCGGGACCGGCCCCTGGCATGGCTCGCCCGATCCATGGCTCCCCACACGCGCAAGGCGGTGGGGTGCAACCCGGACCGGGACACGCTGGCGCTCGTGCGCGAGGCGGGGCTGCACGTCGACTCCGTGCTCGGACGGGCCCGCGACATCCTTCTCGCCGTGGTCGCCCGGCCCTGAGGCGCCTCAACTATTGATATGCAAAGCAATTCATTGGCATGGCAATGAATCCATGTGAATAAATATTTCGGAGAATAGTCTCACATAGACGACATTCCTGATTCTGTTATAAGAACTCGTTAACCGGGTTAGCCATGAGCTATCGGTTCTGACAGACAATTCTGACAGTCAAAGGAGTCACTGCGTGAGCAAGAGCGTTCGCGGTTTCAAGTGGCTGGTGGGGGGAATCGTCGGAGTGTCCATGCTGGGCGCGTGCGGTGCGCCGGAGGAGCTCGAGACGGCCTCGGAGCAGGCGGCGCAGGCCACCGGCGAGGTGGCGGTGAGCCTGTCCGTGAGCAAGGCCACGCTGAGCGCCCGTGAGGACGTGTCGGTGCGGGTCGCGCTCACCAACGTCTCGTCCCACCCCGTGCAGCTGCTCAAGTTCTACATCCCGGACGGCCGCCTGAAGGAGGGTCTGTTCGAGGTGACGCGCAATGGCGAGCCCGTGGAGTACATCGGTCCGCACATCAAGCGCGCGGCCCCCACCGCCCAGGACTACGTCACCCTGGCCCCCGGCGAGAGCATCTCGGGCCTGGCCCCCGTGTCCGGCATGTATGATCTGTCCGAGTCCGGCGCCTACACCGTCCAGTACGCGGCGCCCTCGCTGGATCAGCACCACGCGGTGATCACCAAGGCGGCGCAGCTCGACTCCAACCTGGTGAACCTGTGGATCGAGGGCCGTGGCCAGCCCGAGCTCGAGGCGCAGGGCACGGTCTCCGCCCAGGGCCTGTCGTACTCCGGCGCCTGCACCAGCACCGAGCAGTCGTCGATCTCCTCGGCGCTGTCCTCCGCCCGCACGTACGCGAACAACGCGTCCACCTACCTCAACGGCATCTCCTCGGGCACCACGCGCTACACCACCTGGTTCGGCGCTTACTCGAGCACCAACGTGGGCACGGCGCGCACCCACTTCACCAACATCAAGAACGCGCTGGCCAACGCCGCCATCGTGGTGGACTGCAGCTGCAACGACAGCTACTACGCCTACGTGTACCCGGCCTCGCCGTACAAGATCTACGTGTGCAACGCCTTCTGGAGCGCCCCCACCACGGGCACGGACTCCAAGGCCGGCACGCTGGTCCACGAGATGAGCCACTTCAACGTGGTGGCCGCCACGGATGACCACGCCTACGGGCAGAGCGCCGCCAAGAGTCTGGCGGCCTCCAGCGCCACCCGCGCCCTGGACAACGCGGACAACCACGAGTACTTCGCCGAGAACACCCCCTCGCTGCCGTAGTCATCAGCCCAGGGTGTAGTCGCGAAGTGTGGTAGCGAGAGAGACGGGAGCGGCGACGCTCCCGTTTTTCTTTTTTCCGGAGGAGAGCATCCGTCCCATGACTCGTGGATATGGCCGTTGGGTCGCGCTGTGCTGTCTGGCATTGAGTGCGGGCGCGTGTGCGCCGCGCAAGGAGAACGTGGATCCGAAGCCGGCCCCCGCGCCGGAGCAACCGGCCCCGGCTCCGCAGGCGGCTCCCGAGCCGCAGAAGGAGAATCCGGCGATGGCGGCGGCCCTGGACTGTGTGGTGAGCGTGCCCGCCAGCGTGCGCGCGGGTGAGCCGGTGCCGCTGCGCTTCCAGCTCACCAACCGCACGGCGCAACCGCTGCACGTGCTCAAGTGGCGCACGCCGCTCGAGGGCCTGATGGGCAAGGACTTCGAGGTGACCCGCGACGGCACCGAGGTGAACTACCTGGGGCGCATGGTGAAGCGGGGCAATCCGTCGGCGGACGCCTACGTGACGCTCGCGCCCGGCGCGTCCGTGGACGCCCAGGTCGATCTCTCGCAGGCCTACGAGATGAAGCAGCCGGGGCGTTACCGCATCGCGTTCAACGGCGAGCTGATGGACGTCGTGGAGAAGCAGGCGGAGGTGCCGCGTTCGCTGGAGCAGCTCCAGTCCCGCCCGGTGTCCTGCCCCACGGTGGAGACGACGATCTCCGCGCCCTGAGCCGCGCGCTTCGAGCAGTGCTCCTGGAAACACCCTCGCGCGAGCCGTGCCGCGAGGGTGCTACCGGGAGATGGCGCTGACGAGCGACTGGGAGGGCGCGGAGAGCGCCCGGCTGATGGCCCCGGCGGACTCGGGGAACGGCCCCCGCGCGAGCTCCCGCCCCCAGGGCCCCAGCGCTTGGACGAGCGCCTGGCGGAAGCCCTTCTCCAGCCCCAGCGCGCTGTGCGGCGCCCCGGTGGTGTCGGCCACCATGTAGAGCGACTGCTCCAGGTCCGCGGGCGGCTGCTGGCCCTGCGAGAGGAACAGCTCGCGGACCTTGGTGAGCGAGTCGTTGTGGATCTTGCGGATCTCCCGGCTCGCGGCGCCCTTGAAGAAGCCGGGGATGCCTCGCAGGTCCACTCGCACCACCACGATGGGGTGCTGGCGGCGCAGGTCATACGCGAAGCGCAGGGCGTGCTCGCGCAGCACGTCCCGCGTGTCCCGGTTGGCGTACAGCACCACCGCCGGCCGCCCCTGTCCGAGCGGCACTTCCCGGCCGAACACGTCCTCGAGTCCCGAGGCGTGGGCGGGAAGGGCGCTGAACAGCCCCATCAAGCAGGCGATGACCACCAGGATTCGCATGGGCAAGGGTCTCCTCCGGGGTATGGGGACGGGCCGCTCACCGTCCCTCGCCGCCGGGGCGCATGGACGACAGTGTACGGGCCCACCCTGACGGTCCTCGCCCAACATCGGCCCCCTTCCGCTTCTGCCTGACCCGGCCCTCCCGGGGCTCCTGGCCGCCTGTCCAGCCGGGAACCGGGCCCCCTCCCGAGGGCCTCGCGCGCGGTGCCCTGGGCGGTTCCATGCTTCTCTCACTGGCGAAGCCCCGCCGTTTCCTCCATGGTACGGAGCCGTACCAGCCCGGACGCCGAATGCCCCGGGGCCATGTGGAGAAGAAGGAGAAGGGATGAGTCGCGTTCTGGATGAACTGTTGGCGCTGCTCAAGCTGGAGCCCATCGAGGAGAACCTGTTCCGGGGGGTGAGCCAGGATCTGGGCTACCGGCAGCTCTTCGGCGGGCAGGTGATCGGCCAGGCGTTGTCGGCGGCCAGCCAGACGGTGATGCCCGAGCGCCATGTGCACTCGATGCACGGCTACTTCCTGCGCCCCGGGGACGCCAGCCTGCCCGTGGTGTACACGGTGGATCGCGTCCGCGACGGCGGCAGCTTCACCACCCGCCGCGTGGTGGCCATCCAGAAGGGCGAGTCCATCTTCACCATGATGGCCTCCTTCCAGGGGGACGAGCCCGGCTACGAGCACCAGGTGAAGATGCCCGAGGTGCCCGGACCGGAGGGGCTGGCCTCGGACATCGAGCTGCTGCGCCGCCGGGCCCACCTCATTCCCGAGCGTGTCCGGGAGAAGTTCCTGTGCGAGAAGCCGATCGAGATCCGTCCGGTGACGCTCTTCGATCCGTTCGAGCCGAAGGTGAGCGAGCCGGTGAAGTACGTGTGGTTCCGCGCGGACGGCGAGCTGCCAGAGGATCCGCAGGTGCACAAGTACGTGCTCGCCTACGCCTCGGACTTCAACCTCATCACCACCGTGCTGCAGCCGCACGGCACCAGCTTCATGCAGCGCAACATGCAGATGGCGAGCCTGGATCACGCCCTGTGGTTCCACGGGAACCTGCGCGTGAACGACTGGCTGCTGTACGCCATGGACAGCCCGTGGACGGGCAATTCGCGTGGCCTGGCGCGCGGGCACATCTTCACCCGCGAGGGCCGGCTGGTGGCCTCCGTGGCCCAGGAAGGTCTCGTCCGCATCCGCCAGGACAAGCGCTGAGCGGCGGCTCGGGGTGATGGAACCGCCGCCCGGCGCTCAGCCTCGGGGGGCGGTCTGGCGGCTGCCGGACCCGGGAGGGGTGGGGCGGTCGGCCAGTGCGACGAGCACCTCGTGGACCCCGGCCAGCAGTACCGCGACGCCGAGGATCAACGGGGTGATGGCCGCGAGCCCGAGCCGCTCACCGATGAGGCCGGCGGCGCTCGGGACGACCGCGACGCCCATCGTCGCCGCGCTCACCTGGAAGCCGACGGCGTGCGCGGCGGCATCCGCGCCCACGCGCCGGGGCGTCTCGGACATGAGGGCCGGGAAGATGGGCGCCAGGGAGAAGCCGAGCAACGCCAGCCCCAGGACGGCCGGGACCGCCGGGAGGGCGAGGAGGAGCGCGCCCACGACGGTCCCCGCGGTGCCGAGCCGCAGGAGCCGGACGGGGCCCACCCGCTCGACGACGAAGCCGAGCACGATGCGCCCGGCCAGCAGGCCCGCCCAATACAAGCTGACCCACGTTCCAGCCACCGCGGTGCCGAGCCCGCGCGCCTCGGTGAGGACGGTGTAGCTCCACTGTCCCGCGGTGACCTCGACGCCGGAGTAGAGGAAGAAGATGGCGATCTGCAGCCAGACGCGGGGACGGCGCAGCGTGGCCCTCGCGGTGACCGTGGGGGAGGTGGCGTCCACGGGGGCCGGGGCCTCGGCCGTGGGAGGGCTCGAGCCCGGCCTGGCGTCCCATTGCCGGCGCATCCCGGTGAAGGCCACCGCGAGCAGTGCGAGCGCTCCGCCGATGACGGCATAACCGGCCCGCCACCCCGCGCCGTGCGTGAGGAGCGCCGTCATGAGCACCGGACCGAGCGCGGCCCCGACGCTGTAGGCGGCGTGCAGCCAGCTCATGTGGCGCGCTCCGAAGTGGTGGGCGGCGTACGTATTGAGCGCGGTGTCGATCGCGCCCGAGCCGAGCCCGACGAAGCTGGCCGCGGCGATGAAGAGGGCGAATGCGGGGGCGGCCCCGTAGCCAGTGACACCGGTGGCGGCGAGCGCGGTGCTGACGGCCAGGACGGTGCCGATTCCAGCGGTGCGCATGAGCCGCCCCGCGAACAGGCCCGACGTGAAGTACGCCGAGGCCGCCATGGCGAGCGCGGCGCCGAGCGCCGCTTGCGGCAGTGAGAAGGTCTCGCGGATGGACGGCCAGGCGACGCCGATCACCGCGTCCGGCAGTCCCAGGCTGACGAAGGCCAGGTACGACAGGGCCAGGAGCCCCGGGCGGGGCGCTGCCAGGGTGGATGAGGGCTCGGGCGGATGGCTCATGGGCGTGCCCCGCGCGCTATTCGCGGATATCCGATGTGGATCATGTCATGCCTACATTTCGGCATGTTTCCCGCCCCCAGTTGTGCCAGGGGACGGATATCGTGCCTACATTTCGCGACACGGATGTCTTTTTGCTGATCCATCATGCCTACATTTCCATGCATGTAGGCCTCCGCTCGGCGAATAGAAATACATTAATTCCTGACGGCTAATGTGTCTGTGATTGATATCAATCGGCTACGTGGCTGGCGTTTTTTGTTTGTTATTTATTGATTGGTTTGATTTTTGCATTTGCTTGTGATTTGTTGATTGTCTTTGTATTGGCTGTCTTTGTTGAGTTTGTTTGTGTTTATGATTGGCGTGTCTGTGATTTTGTGTTTGTGATTGGAGTCCGCCAATGGCTCACGGAGAAGTCTTGCCGGGGGCCTGGGTGAACTCGGGCAGGAGGAACTCGTCCACGGCCGGCGCCTTCTCGATGAGGCCCAGTTCCACGAGCTGCCGTCCCAGCGTCTCCCAGCGCTCGCGGCTCATCGATCCCAGGCCCCGGGTGCGCGTCTCCTCGGTCTCGATGAGGGGCTTCTGCGCCTGCGCCGCCGCCGCGAACGTCTCCGCGTCCAGGGTGGTGTTCAGCTTCGCCATCACCGCGTTGGCCGGCGCCGGATTGTCCAGGTAGGCGCGCCAGCCCTCGCGCACCGCCGCCACGAAGCCCTTCACGCGCTCCGGCTGCGTCTTCCACAGCTCCCGGCGGGTGACGACCACGGCCGCAAAGGGATTGAAACCTTCATCGGCCACCAGGAACACCACTGGATCCGCGCCCTGCCTGCGCGCCGCGATGGGCTCCGAGGTGATGAAGCACTGCTGCGCGAAGTCCTTGTTCGTCACGAACTGCGCCACGCCGCCGTCGTAGGGCACCACCTTCACCTTGTCGAAGCCGTACTTCTTCTTCAGGTACGCGGCATACGGCAGGCCGGGCTCCAGGGCGATGGTGCCCGAGGCGAGCACGTCCTGGATGTTCTTCGCCCCGCGGGAGGCGTGCACCATGATGGCCTGCGGCGACGTCTGGTACACGGCGAACAGCGGAATCAGATCCACGCCGCGCGCCCGGGCGGTGAGCAGCTCGTCCGCGCCCAGGATGCCGAACTCCACCTGACCTGTGGCCACCATCTGCAGCACGGGCACGCCGGCCCCGCCGCTGAGGATGTCCACCTCCAACCCTTGCCGCTTGAACGCGCCTTGATCCCTCGCGGCGTAGAAGCCACCGAACTCGGGCTCGGGCACCCAGTTGAGCGCCAGCTTCACCCGGGCAATCTGGGCCGCGGCCTGCGCGCCGCCCGCGTCCGAGCCTCCCGCCTGCTGCGCGCCTTCCTTCGAGCGCGAGCACGCTCCCGCCACCACGAGCAGCACCAGACTTCCCAGCAATCCGACGAGACGTCCTCTCATTTCGGTTTCCTCCGGAAGAAGCAGCAGAAGGGGATGGGGGCCCTCACGAGCCCGAGGCGGATGGGTGCCAGCGCCGCAGCATGCGCTCGCCGGTGAGGCTCACCGCGCCGAACAGCAGCAGTCCCAACGCCGAGGCCGCCAGGACGGCGGCGAAGACCAGGGCCGTGTTTCCCTGCCGGTTGGCCGCCAGCACGAGGATGCCCAGCCCGGAGTCGCCCTCGACGACGCCGGCGACCCACTCGCCCACGATGGCGCCGACGACGGACAGGCCCGAGGCCACGCGCAGGCCGGTGAACAGGTGGGGCAGCGAGGCGGGCAGCTCCAGCTTCCACAGCGTGGCCACCCGGCGCGCGCCGTAGAGGCGGAACATGTCTCTCAGGGCCGGGTCCACCGAGCGCATCCCGGTGTGCGTGTTGGCGATGACGGGGAAGACGGAGACGATGAAGGAGGAGACGGCCACCGCGCGTGCGCCATGGCCGAACCACACTACCAGCACCGGGGCGATGGCGATGATGGGCACCATCTGCAGGAAGAGGGCGTAGGGGTAGAGCGCCCGCTCCAGCACCCGCGACGAGGACAGGAGGATGGCGGCCAGCACACCCACCCCGGCACTCAGTCCGAAACCCACCAGCGCCGAGCGGCCGGTGGACAGCGCCCCGCTCAGCAACGAGCCCGCGGAGCGGCTCGCCTCGAGGCCGATGGCGGATGGGGGTGGCAGCACGATGGGGCTCACGGAGAAGACGCGCGCCACGGTCTCCCAGAGGGCCAGGAGGATGACGAGCGCGGCCAGCGGAGCCAGGGCGTCGCGCAGGGCCTTCATGCGGCTTCTCCTTGCTCCAGCGCCTGGAGGAGCCGGCCCATCTCCCGGGCGAAGCCGGGATCGGCGCGCAGGGCGGGGAGGCGCTCCGGAGGGAGGGCGAGCCGCTGATCCAGCATCACCCGCGCGGGTCTGCGTGACAGCACCACGACGCGCTCGGCCAGGTAGGCGGCCTCGGACAGCGAGTGGGTGACGAAGAGGACGGTCATTCCCAGCTCCTTCCACAGCGCGAGGAGCTGATCATCCAGCCGGTTGCGGGTGAGCTCGTCGAGGGCGGCGAAGGGCTCGTCCAGCAGCAGCAGCCGGGGACGGGTGACGAGCGCCCGGGCCAGGGAGACGCGCATGCGCATGCCGCCGGAGAGCTGGGCCGGGTAGCGCGAGGTGGCGTCGCCGAGCCCCACTTCCTTCAACAGCGCGTGGGCCGAGGCATGGCGCTCCGGGGCCGGCACCCCGGCCAGCTCCAGGGGCAGGGCCACGTTGTCGAGCACCGAGCGCCAGGGCAGCAGGTGCGCGTCCTGGAAGACGAAGGCGATGGGGGTGCGCGCTCCCGGAATGTGATCCAGGGGAGGGGAGAAGGTGAGGGTGCCGGCGTCGGGCCGGTCCAGCCCGGCCACCAGGCGCAGCAGGGTGGACTTGCCGCAGCCGGAAGGGCCCACCAGGGCCACGAAGGAGCCCGCGGCGACGTCCAGGTCCAGCCCGTCGAGTACGGAGACCCCCCCGGAGAAGGTGCGCCGGATGCCGGAGACCTGCACGCGGACGCCCCCCCTGCCAGGGTCGAGCGTGGATGGAGAGGCGGAGACGGGAGGGGAGGAAGCCATGGGGCGAACCGGGTTCTAGCCGCCCCGTGCGCTCCTGCACAGATGTGAATCGCCCTGCACATCGGCCGCGAAGCCTTCGCACCGGCTCCGGGTTCCCGGCGCCGTCGTCCGAAGGGGAATCCTCTTGTTCACGAGTTGGCACGAAGCCCGCAGAGCCACGCACGCCCCTCGCCTGGGGCATCCGGCCTCGCCTCGCGGGGCCTCCGAGAGGTGATGATGAAGCTCCCGCTCCTCCTGTTGCTGTTGTTGTCCGCTCCCGCCCTCGCGGCCCCACGCGCGGCGTACGTGCTGCGCATCGAGGGCGCGGATGCCTTCGTCGATCTCGGGCGCGCGGATACGGCGCAGCCTGGTGAACGGCTGCGCGTCTACCGCGTCATCGAGGCGCGCCACCCGGCCACGGGCAAGGTGCTGCGCGACCGGTTCCTGCTCGGCGAGGTCACCGTGCTGGAGGCCGGCGAGACGCTCTCGCGCATCTCCGCCCCGGACGAGCTCCTGGCCCGCATGGAGGTGGGTGACGAGGTGGAGCAGGTGAATCCCCAGGCCCCGCGTGAGCGGCCCTCCTCGCCGGGTGCGGCCACTCCGGCGCAGCCTTCCGCGCTCGCCTCCGCCGGCCCGTCCGACGCCGAGCGTACCGCGTTGCGCACCGCGTGGAACACCGCCTTGAAGCTCCCGCCCGCCGAGCGCGCGAAGGTGTGGGAGGGCTTCCTCGCCAACTGGCCCCAGTCGGACCTGGCCGGCCCCATCCGCACGGAGATCTCCCTGCTGCGCGAGGCGCCCATGGCCTCCTCGACGACGAAGGTGCCCGCCTCGCCGGTGGCGCCCGTCCTCAAGGTGAGTGCCCCCACCAGCGCGCTCACCGACGAGCTCATCACCGTGTCCCTCTCCAGCCTGGCGGGTGCCACGCCGCGCGCGGTGATGGTGCACTGGCGTGAGCGCGGCTCGCCCACCTACCGCACCGTGCACATGCGCGCCGAGCCCCATGGCCACTTCCGCGCCACACTGCCCAAGGAGGCGGTGGTGGAGCCGGGTATCGAGTACTACGTCGAGGCGGTGGAGCCCGCGGGCGCCACGCTCGCCGCGGCGGGCCGCCCCTCCCGGCCCCAGCACATCACCATCAGCCGGCCGCCCCGGGACGAGCGCATCGAGTACCGCAACCGCAGCCGCGTGCGCGTCAGCGACGAGTACGTCGACTTCAACCGCTTCAAGGGCAACGACGTCTACAATCTCTTCGAGGCGGACTTCCTCTACCGCGTCTACACGACGGTGCACGCGGTGCGCGTGGGCTTCGGCAACTACCGGGGCATCGGCACGCCGCGCGATCAGCTCGATGACCCGACCGTCCCCGGCCAGGAGGTGGGCTACACCTACGGCTTCAGTGAGCTGGAGCTGCGCCTGCACCCGTCCCTCGCGCTGCTGCTGAAGGGCACCGCGGGTGTCACCTCGGACGGGCTCAAGGGCGGTTTCGATCTCGGCCTGCGCATTGGCAGCGAGACGGGCACCTCCCTGTTGATCCGTGGCGCCAGCATCGCGGACATCGGCCAGCGCGGCAGCCTCGCGCTGTCGTGGGACGCCGTGAAGAACTGGCCCATGAGCGCCGAGGTCGTCGTCACCAACGAGCCCATCGGTGAGGACCTGGGCGTGCGCCTCATCTACACGGTGGGCCGCTCCATCACCCCCTGGCTCGATGTCGCCGGCCGCGTGAGCTACCAGCTGCGTGACATCAACCACTCCGGCCTCGGCTTCGGGCTGGGGACCACCTTCCACTGGTAGCGGACTCCGGGAGAACACCTCCGATGATGACCCTTTCCACCGTTACCTGCCTCCTGTTGTTGCTCGCTCCTCCCCAGACGCCGCCGGCCAACGCCGCTCCGGCCAGCGCCGCTCCGGCCGCACCCGCCGAGCCCCTCGAGGTACGGCACGTCCCGGCCGCCCAGGTCCTGGCCGGCAACAACCTCGTGCTCCGCGCCGAGGTGGCTCCGGCCTGGCGCCTGGGAGCGCTCGTCGCCCACCACCGCACCGTGGGCGAGCCGGCCTTCCGCGAGACGGCCTTCGAGCTCAGCGCCGATGGCACCTACGCGGCCGTCATCGCCCTGTCCCCCGAGCAGCGCGTGCCCGTGGAGTACTACGTCACCGCCCGGGACACCGATGGGGTGGAGAACGTGCGCTTCGCCAGCGCCGACACTCCGTACCCGGTGCTCATCGAGGTGCCCCAGTACACGCTGGAGCGTGAGGCATTGCTCGAGGCGTACGGCCAGCGCCGCTCGCGCGTGAGCGCCTTCGCCGAGTACGTGGACTACGGCTCCCAGACGCTCAACGGCACGCGCTACGCGGACCGCTACTACCGGCTGGAGGCGGACTACCTCTACCGCCTGTTCACCCAGGTGGGCGGCATGAGCATCGACTCCATCCGCATCGGCGTGGGCCACCTGCGCGCGAATACGCCGCCCTTCGGCCTGATCGCCCCGGAGGGGGAGAGCCTGCCGGGGCTGCGTCCGGGCCTCGACTATGGCTTCTCCGAGGTGGACGTGGGCTTCAGCCCGTTCTTCGGCCTCGGTGTGCGCCTGACGCTCGGTGGCAACGCGACCGGCTTCTCGGCGGGCATCGGTGGCAAGGTGCGCATCGGCCGGCCCAATGGGGCTCGCGCGGAGATCGAGGGTGAGTACACTGGAGGCCTTGGCGGCGCCGCGACGATCCGGCTCGCCTGGGACACGGTGTATCGTTTCCCCATGAGCGCCGCCGTGCAGGTGACGAACGTTCCCTCGGGTCCCACCGGCGTGCGGCTGCTCTACCGCGTGGACTACAAGTTCTCCGACGCATTCTCGCTCGGCGCCGAGGCCGGTTATCAGGCCCGTGCCTCGCGGGGTGGCGGGCCGACGCTGGGATTCGCCGCGAGCTACGGCTGGTAGGGGAGGGTGCGCCCATGATGCTCACCGCGCTCACGTTGCTCCTGCTGTCGGCGGACCCGGCTCCACCGGCTTCGTCCGCTCCGGTCTCGTCCCTGATGGTGGTGTCCATCGCGGACTCCGGCCTGGAGAAGGCCGCCCTCGAGGCGGGGCGGACGCTTGGCTCCCGTCTCGAGGCCCCCTATGTGGACCTGGGCGGCTACCTCAAGTCCCGGGGCGAGGGGTGTCAGGATGATCCGCGCTGTCTCCTGGCGGCTCCCGGGCTCTCGGGTGCCACGCGCCTGCTGCTCCTGAGCCTGCGCCCGGTGTCCACCGGACGGCTCGCCGTGGATCTGCGCCTCATCGCGCTCGAGTCACGGAAGGTCATCGGCCGGAGTGCCTCGGTGGTGGAGACAGGGGGGCTCTCCGCGTGGGTGGAGGCGTCCGCCACCCGGCTCATCTCCCGGGCCGACCCGTATGCGAAGGATCGGCCCCAGAGCCCCTTCGCGGTGAAGCCCGCTCCGGAGTCGCCCGCCGTGCCGCCACCGCCGGCCGGTGACGCCCGGCCGCGCCCCGCGCCCGAGACGAAGTAGGCGCGCTCCGGGGGCTGGGCGGAACTCTGGGCGCGGCGGTATGGTCGCCGCGCCCATGAGCCTCACCATCCGGTTCGCCACGCCCGCCGATGCCGCCCTGCTCGCCGAGCTGGGCGCTCGCACGTTCCGGGACGCCTTCGCCGCCGACAACCGGCCCGAGGATCTGGCGGCCCACCTGGCCTCGCATTATTCACTCGCCCTCCAGGAGCAGGAGCTGCGGGATCCCCGGCGCTCCTTCCTGCTGGCGGAGAGCGCCGGTGTTCCCGCGGGCTTCGCGCTGCTCCATGACATGCCTCCCGAGCCGGGTGTGCCGGGGCGCCGGCCGCTGCGCATCGAGCGGCTGTACGTGGACAAGCCTTTCCATGGCACCGGAGTGGGTGCGGCGCTCATGGAGCGCTGTCTGGAAGAGGCCCGGGCGCGGGGCCATGACGTGATCTGGCTGGGGGTCTGGGAGCGGAACTTCCGCGCCCGGGACTTCTACGCGCGCTGGGGCTTCTCCGAGGTGGGCGAGACGACGTTCGTCATCGGCGGCGATGCCCAACGCGATCTCGTGCTGGCTCGCTCCCTCTAATTCCCCTTCGCGGCCATTTCCCCTCGCCCTCCGGGAGAGGGACGGGGTGAGGGTGCCACGCATCCCGGGTTGAACCCCTGTCCACATTGGGGTTCATGGGTTGGAGAACAGGGACAGATACCCTCACCCCGACCCTCTCCCGAGGGGAGAGGGAATGTAACGGGATTAGCGCCTCTTGGCCGGGTCAGCCCCGGGCGAACGCCAGCAGGTCCGCGTTGAGCTGATCCTTGTGGGTGGCGGCGAGGCCATGATCGCCACCGGGATAGATCTTCAGCGTCGCGCCCTTGACGAGCTGGGCCGAACGGCGGGCCGAGGCGTCGATCGGCACGATCTGATCGTCATCGCCGTGGATGATCAGCGTCGGCACGTCGAACTTCTTGAGATCCTCGGTGAAGTCGGTCTCGGAGAAGGCCTTGATGCAGTCGAGCTCGGGCTTGAGGCCGCCCATCATTCCCTGCATCCAGAAGCTGTCGCGCATGCCCTGCGAGACCTTCGAGCCCGGGCGGTTCGCACCGAAGAAGGGCGTGGTCAGATCCTTGAAGAACTGCGAGCGGTCCGCGGCAACCCCCTTGCGGATGTCGTCGAACGCGGAGATCGGCAGTCCACCGGGGTTGGCGGCGGTCTTGAGCATGATGGGCGGCACCGCGCCCACCAGCACCGCCTTGGCGACGCGGCTCGTGCCGTGCCGGCCGATGTAGCGCGCCACCTCGCCGCCGCCCGTCGAGTGGCCGACGAGGATGGCCTTCTTGATGTCCAGCTTCTCCAACAGCTCGGCGAGATCATCGGCGTAGGTGTTCATCTCATTGCCATTCCAGGGCTGGCTGGAGCGGCCATGCCCGCGCCGGTCATGGGCGATGGTCCGGAAGCCGTTGGAGGCGAGGAACACCATCTGGTCCTCCCACGCGTCCGCGGTGAGCGGCCAGCCATGGCTGAACACCACCGGCTGACCCGAACCCCAGTCCTTGTAATAGATCTGCGTGCCATCCTTCGTCGTGAACATCGCCATGTGTGGGCTCCCTTGGTTCCAGAGGTTGGCGACGTATAGCGACGGCGCACCCTCCCTTGCCTCCCTCCCAAGAGGGACTCGTCCCTCCCCAGATGGGGATCGGACACTCCCACCGTGACCGTTTGACCAGAAATCCGAATCTGGTCATGATGTCCATATGGCAGCGACATCCGTCGAGCTCCGGCGCCAGCGCATCCTCCAGGTGGCCAAGGGCCACTTCGAGCGTTTCGGGTTCCGCCGGACCCGCATCGAGGACATCGCCCGCGAGGCGGGGATCGCCAAGGGCGCCGTCTACCTGGAGTTCGAGAGCAAGGAGGTCCTGCTCCACGCGGTCATCGGCACCCTGTTCGAGGAGATCGGGCGCCGGTACGCCGCGGAGGTGATGGGGCTGGAGTCGCCTCGCGAGCGCCTGCGGGCCACGCTGCGCTTCGCCTACCGGGAGCTCTCGCGTGACGCCTTGTTCGAGCGGCTCCTCCGCGAGGATCCCGAGGTGGCGGTGCTCCGCTCCCTGGCCGAGTCCGGAGACAACCCGCGCAAGGCGGATGCCCAGCTGGAGATGATTCGCGGCTGGGTGCGCGAGGGCATCGAGCGGGGCGAGCTCCGCGCCGATCTGGACATCGACGCGGTGCCCTTCGTCCTCGGACTGATGCGCTTCCTGCACTACCACACCGGGCTCGTCACCACGGGAGACCGCATCTCCCGCGAGCGCCTGCTCGACGCCGTCATCGACATCTTCATCGCGGGGCTGTCCGCGCCCGCGCCCACTCCGCCATCCCCGGGCAAGCGTCCGGGGCGCGGCTCCACGAGGTAATGCCATGCATGCCATCGAGATCGATCGACTCACCCGCGTCTACGGCCCCGTCCGGGCAGTGGATGGTGTGAGCTTCCACGTGGAGCCCGGGGAGATCTTCGGCTTCATGGGGCACAACGGCGCGGGGAAGACGACCACCCTCCGGATGCTGCTCGGGCTGACGCGTCCCACGTCGGGCAGCGCCCGGGTGCTCGGCCACGACGTGGTGCGCGAGAGCCTCGAGGTGCGCCGCCAGTGTGGCTTCCTCCCCGCCAGCTACGCGCTCCCGGCCCACATGACGGCGCGCCAGTTCCTCCACTACGTCGCCGCCATGTTCGACCTCGACACCGGCGTGGCCGAGTCACGCATCCAATCGCTGCTCCAGCTCTTCGGTATCGAGGCCGCGGCGGACCGGAAGCTCGGCGGCTTCTCCACCGGCATGACGCAGAAGGTGGGGCTCGCCCAGGCCCTCATCAACGAGCCCCGCATCCTGCTGCTGGACGAGCCCACCTCCGGATTGGATCCTCTCGGCCGTCACGAGCTGCTCGAGCACCTGCGCCGCCTGTCCTCCGAGCGCGGCGTCACCGTGCTCTTCTCCAGCCACATCCTGTCGGACATCGAAACGCTCTGCCGGCGCGTCGCGGCGCTGCACCAGGGCAGGCTCGTCGCCTTCGGCCCCATCGAAGGGCTCAAGAGCGAGCACCGCTCGGCGAACATGGACGAGCTCTACCTGTCACTCGCGCGGAGGGCCGCATGAAGGCGCGCTTTCTCTGGCTCGACATGCGGGCCACCTTCGGCGAGCGCAAGACGTGGCTGGCCGCGGGCATGCTGGCCTACGCGGCGCTCGCCATGCCGGTGATCGCCGCGAAGCCGCCCGAGCACGTGCTCTCGGCCCTGAAGGGGTGGTTCTCCACCTCGGACCCCTCCATCCTCTTCCTGTTCATCTGGACGGACCTGGCGATGAACAAGAGCGTCATGGTGCTCGGGGTGGTGCTCGCGGGCAGCCTGCTCATCCGCGAAAAGGAGACGGGACAACTCGCGGTGTTGCTGTCCAAGCCCATGTCGCCCTCCGCCTACTTCCTGGCGCGCACGCTGTCGGCCTGTGCCGTCATGGGGGTGCTCTACCTCGGCGCGCACCTGGTCACCGCGCTCCTCGTCTCCCGGACCATCCCGGGATTCCGCCCGGGGATCTTCTTCGCCTCGATGACGGTGCACCTGTTCGCCGCGTTCTTCTGCGTCTGCTTCAGCGCGCTCATGGCCGTGCTCATCCAGAAGCGGGCGCTGGCGGCGCTCGTGAGCCTGCTGGTGCTCAGCCTGCTCGTGGGCCTGGCCTTCATCGGCTTCTACAACCCCGCCTGGAGTGGCCTCTCCGCCTTCAACCCCATCACCCAGGGCATCTCCATGCTCGGCCACCTGGATGATCCGAGCCCCGCCCACATGGTGGGACCCATCGCCGCCCTGCTGGGCATGAACGTGGCCGTGCTCGCTCTCGGCGCCCTGCGGGCGCGCCACCTGGAGGTGTGACGCCATGCAGGCTCCTCTTCGCCGCTACCGGCTCCTCGAGGCCCGTCATTCCCTCGGCGGTGTGCCGCTCGTGTCCCTGCTCGTGGGCATTGTCGTGGTCTTCTTCACGGCCGAGCTCATTCCGCGCCTTCCCGCCGCGGTCAATTCCTTCATGGAGCGTTCGTTCCTGATCCGGGGGCTCGATGCCGTGATCCTGGTGAACGTCTACACCGGCATCTACATGCTGCCCTTCTTCGGCGGGGTCGCCGGGTTGATGCGCGCCCTCGTCGAGCCCCGGGAGAACCGCTCCCTGGAGATGCTGCTCTGCAAACCCATCTCGCGCCGGGCCTTCCTGATGGCCCGCGTGGGCCCCGTACTGCTCGCCTCGTCGGTGGTGGGCATCGTGATGTCCCTGCTCACGGGGCTCGCCGTGCGGCCCTTCATGGGAGAGGGGTCCACCGTGAGCGTGGCGGGGGCGATCGGCTCCGGGCTCATCTTCACGGCCCTGGCCGTGCTGCTGCTCTGTGTGCTCGTCGGCCCGCTGCTCCTGGTGCGCGATGCGTTCCAGGGACTGCTCGTCGCGTTCCTGCTCTGGATGCTGCCGATGATTCCCACCGTGGTGCTGCTCTACCGCCCCGATATGTACGAGGGGCGTGAGCGGCTGCGCGACCTGCTCGTCCTGGGGCCGAACCTCCTGTGGTTCGACGCCTCGGTGCCTTTCCTCGCGGCCATCGCGCTGGCCGTGGCCTGCGTGGGCTCCTGGGGCGCACTCGTGCTCGGCACCCGCGTGTTCGAGCACGCGGAATTGCGCTGAGCCCGCTTCCCCGGGTCCTGTCCGTCAGGGACCGATCGTGGCGGAGTGGGCCACGTTGCGCAGCACCTGCTCGGCGGCTCCGGGCGACGTGGGGTCCACGCCGTCCAGCCACCGGTCATACGTCAGGTGGAGGGTTCGGCTCGCCTCCAGCACGTCCGGGGTGAGCGAGAGCCCGTCCAGCCAGACCTCGGCGTTGGTGAGGCTGGCCGACTCCAGGCGGAAGGACTGCTCGGGCCCACCGCTGGCGGGGAGGATCCGGCCCTCCAGCAGCAGGGTCCTTCCCTCCATGTCCACCTCCGGCGTCAGCCCCTCGGCGTCCGCGTCCGCCGGCGCGAAGACGAGGCGGGCCCGGCAATAGCTTCCAGGCGGCGGTTCCAACGTCCCCAGCGCCTTCAGCTCGCCGTCAGGAAGCTCCAGGCCGTTCACGTGGGGGATGCCCAGCCGCCGGGGCGTGTTGGCCTCGTGCGCCTCGGCCGTGCCGATGGGGGAGAGGGCGCGCAACCACCGCCACGCGCTGCTCGTCTGGCAGGGGAAGATCTCCACGCTGCCCAGGGTGACGTGGGCCCGATTCAGGGTGATGCGGTCACCCCGGTCGTTGGTGAACTGGCGCGCGGTGCCTTCCACCAGCGTCTGGGTGGAGGGACGGAAGTCGAGCCCGAGATGGAGGCGGACGCCCTCCTCGCGAGCGCCACAAGCGCAGAGGGCCAACAGGAAGAGGGAGGCGGTGCGGGACTTCATAGATCGTAGACGATGGAGGCCTGGAGGATGGGGCTCTGGCGGACGTTGTCCAGGAGGTTGAGGACGGGCACGCGCACCCCGAGCTCCACGATCACGTCGGTGACGGGGCTGAAGAGCACGTCCGGGGACACGAAGGCGAGCAACCCGCTGCCCACCGGATCGGCGACGCCGCGCAGATCGCTGGGGCCCTCGAGGCGGCTGTCCACGGCGAGGCGCACGGCCCAGCGCGGGCTCGGCTGGAGCTGCGCGGCCAGCGTGGTGCGCAGGGAGGCTCCGGCACGGAAGCCCTCGCGCCCGCGCGTGGGGAGGTAGCCCGTGGCGCTGGCGAGGAAGGACCAGTCACCGCGGAAGGTCGAATAGGAGAGCCCCAGGAGCGGATCCAGGGACGCGGTGCCGAGCTGCGCATCGAGCGACAGCGGGCGTCCGTCCGCGTCGTTCACCGTGGGCGAGGTGGGCAGCCGGGCCCCGGCGAGCACGCCGATGAGATGGTTCGCCGAGAACTCGCGATCCCGGAAGATGAAGACCTTGGCACCGACCTCCATGTCCCCGGGTCCCCACGCCGTCTCGCGCGAGAGGCTGATCTGCTGCAACGAGCGCGTCTGCAGGGGCAGGGTGGCGGACAGAAAGAGCCAGGGCAGGGGGGCATAGGCCACAGACAGGTCCATGCGCAGCTCGCGCAGGGTGGCGGCGTCCACGGCGTCCTGGCCGGTCGTCAGGCTCCAGGCGCGCACCTGGTTGGCGAGCCGCAGGCGCCCGGCGAAGGGCTGCTCGGTGCCCATGGAGGTGAGGGTTGGATCTCCACAGGCGCAGGTGGCGCAGGCCCGTCCCTCCAGGGGAACGAGCAGGGTGGCCATGAGCAGGGGGGCGGCGAGGCATGACTTCCACATGACGCGTTGCACTCTAGCGGCCGGGGCTCGCCACCCCCCTGTGGCGAGTTGTCGCGGTGTCACCCGAGCGGCAGTGTCCGTATGACTTCGAAGGGACGATTCCCCTCGCGCGCGATGATGCTCACCCCGGTGACCTGGAAGACGAGGGGCGTCCAGGTCTCGCCCAGCCGCTCCAGGAGCGCCTGGACCTGTGTGGCGCTCCCCGACTGGCCCACGCTCAGGTGCGGAGTGAATCCACTCGGGAAGCGCGAGGTATGGGCATACGCGGGAGCAGCGGCCTGGAGCACGGCCTGGAGCCGGACGAAGGCCTCGCGGGGCTCCGGCGCGAGCCAGAGCGTGCTCCGGTCCGCGCGGTGCTGGAAGACCTGGAACGAGGCGAGGACCGCCTCGAAGGGACTCAGCGCGGCGCAGGCGGCCTCGAGTGAAGGCAGGAGCGCGGGCACTTCGTCGCGTGGTGCGAACGGGTAGAGCAGGGTGACATGGGGCATCCAGCGCTGGATCTGCCGGTCATGCTCGTGGCGGATCGCCTGGATGGGCGGCCAGACCCCGGCGGGAGGAATGAAGACAACTGCCGTCCGGTGGGTCCACGCTGGATTCGTCATGGCATGACGCAGTGTTCCAGATGTTGAAGACTCACAGAAAGCCGCATGACGTCTGCTAGTTTGGTCAGACACCCGGGAGTGCGGCTGTGGGGGGATGCCCGCTCCTCTGTCCAGGAGGCAATGCATTGATGAAGTCGAGCCGCTTCGAAAGCGTTCCCCCAGTCGTGCGGAGCAAGCAAGTGACGGTGAAGCAGCGAGCGAATGTCCTGTGCACGACAATCGCTCTCACGTTGGTCTCCGGGCAGGCGGCATGGGCGCAGGAGCAGGGCGCGCCGGTACCAGCGCCCGCGCCGGCGCCCGCTCCAGCACCGCCACCGGCGCCAGCGCCAGCGCCAGCGCCAGCGCCCGCAGCGCAGGGCGGGACGGTGCAGGGCAAGGTCACCGCGGCCTATGGAGATCCGCTGTGGGGGGTCGTCGTCTCGGTGCGGGGCACGAAGCAGAGTGTCCAGACCGACGTGCAGGGCAACTACACCCTCACGGGCGTGGCTCCGGGTGAGCGCACCCTGGAGGTGCGGGGCGAGGGCTTCATGAGCCAGACCCGCAAGTTGACGGTGGCCGCGGATGCGCCGCTCCAGGCCGACTTCGCGCTCGAGCTGGATCTCCTGGCGGTGGAGGAGATCGTCGTGACGGCGCAGACGCCGGACCGGAAGATCCGCTCCAGCACGGCCATCTCGACCCTCAACGAGGAGGAGATCAAGGCCCGCGCGCCGCGCAACACCGCGGACCTGATGCGCATCGTCCCCGGCTTCTACGTGGAGAGCTCGGGTGGTGAGGTCGGCGGCAACCTGTTCGTCCGCGGTCTCCCGGCGGATGGCTCCTACCGCTACGTGGCGCTGATGGAGGACGGCATGCCCGTCTTCGACTCCACGGAGCTCTTCTTCGTCAACAACGACATCTTCCTGCGCGTGGACGAGAACATCGAGCGCATGGAGGCGGTGCGCGGCGGTACCTCGGCCCTCTACGGAAGCAACGCGCCCGGCGGCGTCGTCAACTTCATCAACAAGACGGGTGGCGACAAGCTGGCCGGCACGGTCCGGGCTTCCACCGCCACGGCGGGGCTGTACCGCCTCGATGCCAACCTCAACGGCCCCATCGGGGACGACTGGCGCTTCTCCGTCGGCGGCTTCTACCGCTTCGACAATGGCGTGCGGTACCCGGGCTTCCCCGCGTCCACTGGTGGCCAGTTCAAGGGCAGCCTGATGCGCACCTTCCACACGGACAAGGTGGACGGGCATGCGCGCGTGACGTTCAAGTACCTCAACGACCGGAACACCTTCTACCTCCCGCTGCCCTTCCGGGGCCGGTTCGACTCGAGCAACCGGTTGACGGGCTATGACTTCGTGGAGGGTTTCCCGACAGATGGCACGCTCACCTCGCCCGAGGGCGTGAATGCCCAGGTGCCGCTGCCTCGCGGTGCGGGTCTGCTCAACCTCCCGCTGGACAACGGCCAGCAGCAGATTGGCGGCTCCGCCATGGCCGAGCTTCGCCTGTACTTCCCCGGGCTGCGGCTCGAGGTGCAGGACAACCTCCGGGCGATGATGATGGATCACAGCTGGAACGCGATGCTGCCGTTCGAGCTGCGTGACGCGAATGCCTGGGCCGAGTCGGTCGTCGGCGCGGGCACGCCCTATCGGATCACCTGCTCCAACCTGCCCGGTGCTCCGGAGTTCGGCACCGGCGCGTGTTCCACGCCCAATGGGCTCGTGAACCTGGGTGGCCAGTGGCTGATCAACAAGCCCATGACCAACGTGTCCAACCAGCTCCGGTTCATCAAGTACGGCTCGCTGGGTCCCACCGAGCACACGCTCTCCGGTGGCCTCTACCTCGGCTACTACACGGCGGACAACCGCTGGCAGTTCAACGACATCGTCACCAACGTGCGCAGCCGCCCGAACTTCCTGGATCTCCAGGTGCTCGATGCGCCGGGTGGCTCCGTGGTGCGCAACGTCACCCAGAATGGCTTCCGCCGCTACCTGAGCAGCTACACCAACGGCACGGGCAATGCGACCATCGCGGCGGCCTTCCTCGGTGATGAGGTCAAGATCGGCGAGAAGTTCCGCATCGACCTGGCCGGCCGTGTCGAGCGCAACTCGTTCCAGCAGAACGTGGAGCGGACGGCCTCGTTCGACCTGGGAGATCCCACCACCAACGCGGATGACAACGCGCTGTTCGGCACGGGCAAGTTCCAGCAGGTGACCACGTCGCTCACCGACTGGGCGCTCTCGGGCGGCGTGAACTACGCCCTGTCCGAGCAGGCCTCGGTCTACGCCCGCAGCAGCCGCGGCTACAAGATGCCGCTGCTCGACCAGTATCTGACCGCCACGGATCCGTCCGACCCGGCGTTCCCTCAGACGCCGGAGTTGCTGTGGCAGAACGAGGCGGGCATCAAGCTGGGTGGAAGCTGGTACGCCCTGGCGGCCGTGGCCTACTGGATGCAGATCGAGAACTTCCCCAGCCAGGACGCCCGGGTGGATCCGGACACGGGAGACACGAGCTTCGTCACCGTGTACGCGGGCAAGGCGCAGACTTTCGGCCTGGAGCTGGAGGGCGCGGTGCAGCCGGTCAAGTGGTTCCGTGGGCAGGCCATGCTGACGCTGCAGGATCCGCGCTACACGGAGTTCAACGAGGGCGCGGAGGACTTCACCGGCAACCGCATCCGCCGCATCCCCCAGGTGATTGGCGATGTGACGGGCACCTTCATGTACGGAGACGTCAGCCTCGGCATCAACTGGAACTACGTGGGCCACCGGTTCTCGAACAACGCCAACACGGTGGACCTGCCCGGCTTCGGCCAGTTCAACGCCCGCGTGGGTTACACGTACGAGAACTTCACCCTGGACCTGCAGCTCTTCAACGCGCTCAACAGCACCGGCCTCACCGAGGGCAACCCGCGCGTGGACGAGTCGCTCGGCGCCGTGCCGGACATCTTCCTGGCCCGGCCGATCCTCCCGCGGCGCCTCATGCTGTCGCTGACCGCGCGCCTGTAGCCGCGGTGAGCAGCACCCGATGAACGACGAGCCCGGCGGCCCCATGAGGATCGCCGGGCTCGTTTCATGCCGGGGCCTCGGCCCGGGGCTTCCGCTCAGCCCTCGGAGGGCTCCGGGGCCTTCTCCTTCTCGGCGGCCGGGGCCAGCTCGAAGTCGAGGATCTCGAACGTGCCGTCGGCGAGGTCCGCCTTCTCCACCAGCTCCACGCCCTGGCTACGGGTGGCGGACAGCACGTCCTCGCGCACCGGCCCGAAGCCGGCGAGGGTGGCCGCGTTCCCCGCGAGCTTCATGCGGGTGACGCCCCGGCCCACGCCCGCGCCGGACTCGCTCTTGCGCTTGTTGATGGCCTGCTGCGCGGCCTCGGCGATCGCGAAGGAGGCCGGGTTGGCTGGCTTCTCGATGCCCGCGAAGGTTCGCGCGTCGGGCCAGCGGGCGCGGTGGATGCTCTTGCGGCCCGTCTCCTCGGCGAAGGCCCAGCTCCACACCTCCTCGGTGATGTAGGGCAGCACGGGGGCGAACAGCCGCAGCAGCACGTTGAGCCCCAGCCGCAGCGCCGCCACCGCCGAGCCGCGTGCCTCCTCGCCACCCGAGGACTCTCCGCGCGCACGCGCCTTCACCAGCTCCAGGTACGTGTCCGTGAAGCTCGCCCAGAAGAAGCTCTCCGTGTTGGCCAGCGCCGGGGCGAACTCGAACTCCTGGTAGGACGCCGTCGCGGTCTCCACCACGCTCGCGAGCTTCGCCACGAAGGCCCGATCCAGCTCGTGGGTGATGGGGTGCTCCTGCGCCGTCTGGCTCAGCACGTACTTGCCGGCGTTGAAGAGCTTCGTCACCAGCCGCTTGCCGACCTTGAACACCTTCTCGTCGAAGGCCGTGTCCGTGCCCAGCCGCGCCGAGGCCGACCAGTAGCGCACCGCGTCCGCGCCGTAGTTCTCCAGCAGGTGCATGGGCGTGATGACGTTGCCCTTGCTCTTGGACATCTTCTTGCGGTCGGGATCGAGGATCCACCCGGAGATGAGCACGTGCTTCCAGGGGATGGTGTTCTCGTGAAGCATCGCCTTGGCGATGGTGTAGAAGGCCCACGTCCGGATGATCTCGTGGCTCTGCGGGCGGATGTCCGCGGGGAACAGCTTGCGGTGGCGCTCCGGATCCAGCTCCCAGCCCGAGGCGATCTGCGGCGTCAGCGAGCTGGTGAACCAGGTGTCGAACACGTCCGACTCGGCGGTGAAGCCGTTGGGCTGGTCGCGCTGCGAGGCGTCGTAGCCCTGAGGCACGTCCACCGTGGGATCCACCGGGAGCTGCTCACTCGTGGCGACGATGGGCTTGTCGTGGATGGGATTGCCGTCCGCGTCCAGCGGGTACCACACGGGGAACTGCACGCCGAAGTAGCGCTGGCGGCTGATGCACCAGTCGAGCTGGAGGTTCTCCGTCCAGTTGCGGTAGCGCGAGCCCATGTGCTCGGGGTGCCACTTCACCCGATCGCCGAAGCGCAGCAACTGCTCCTTCTTGTCCATGAGGCGGACGAACCACTGGCGCGTGGAGATGAACTCGAGCGGCTGGTCTCCCTTCTCGAAGAACTTCACCTCGCGCTGGATGGGCTTGGGCTCGCCCTGGAGCGGGACGCCCATGCCGGGCTTCGCCGCGCCGTCCTCGCGCCGCAGCAGCTCCACCATGGCGGTGCGCGCCTGCTTCACCGACTTGCCCAGCAGGCCCGCGTAGAAGCCCTGCGCGGCCGGGGCATCCAGGCTCTCCCAGCCCGGCTCCCCGAAGGTGACGGCCATCAGGCGCCCGTTGCGGCCGATGATCTGCCGCAGGGGCAGCTTCTGCTGGCGCCACCAGAGCACGTCCGTGGCGTCACCGAAGGTGCACACCATGAGGATGCCGGTGCCCTTGGTGGGGTCCGCCAGCTCGCTGGGGAAGATGGGCACCGGGACGCGGAAGAGCGGGGTGATGGCGCGCTTGCCGAACAGGCCCTTGTAGCGCTCGTCGTCGGGGTGCGCGGTGACGCCCACGCAGGCGGCCAACAGCTCCGGGCGCGTGGTGGCGATGGTGAAGCGCGCATCCGAGCCCTCCACGCCGAACTCGATGTCATGGAACGCGCCCGCCTGGGGCCGGTCCTCCACCTCGGCCTGGGCCACGGCCGTCTGGAAGTCCACGTCCCACATGGTGGGGGCCTTCACCGAGTAGGCGTGGCCCTTCTCGTACAGGTCCAGGAAGGACAGCTGCGCCAGCTTGCGGCTGTCGTCGTCGATGGTGGCGTACTCCTCGGCCCAGTCCACCGACAGGCCGATGCGCCGGAACAGACCCTTGAAGACCTGCTCGTCCTGCTGGGTCACCTGGTGGCACAGCTCGATGAAGTTGGGGCGCGAGACGGTGCGCGGCGGCTGCTTGGAGGACTCGGCGGTGGCCGGCTCCAGACGGAGGCCGGACTCGTGCGGGGTGCGGACGTCGGCGCGGACGTTGAAGTAGTTCTGCACCCGGCGCTCGGTGGGCAGGCCGTTGTCGTCCCAGCCCATGGGGTAGAAGATGTTCTTGCCGAGCATCCGCTGCTGCCGGGCGATGACGTCCGTGTGCGTGTAGCTGAAGATGTGGCCCACGTGCAGCGAGCCGGACACCGTGGGCGGCGGGGTGTCCACGACGAACGTCTCCTCGCGGGTGCGCGAGGGATCGAAACGATAGGTGCCCTCCGACTCCCACCGGGCATCGAGTTTCTTCTCGATGCTCTCGGCTTCGAAGTGCTTGGGGAGGAGCTCGGGGTTGATGGAGCGGACCGTCTTCATGGCCGCGAACATGCCAAGGAGGCGTGTCCGCTGCTACTGAGATCTCCAGGTCCGCTCCCCCTGGGGGCTCACTTCGCGTTGAGGGTGGTCAACGTGAACGCGCGCAGGGCGCTGAAGAGGCGCGCGGAGACCTGCTCGTAGCGCGCATGGACCTCCTCTGTCTCGAAGTTCTCATCGTTCCACGAGCCCATGCCTCCGAAGACATCCGCCACCGAGCAGGCCAGGACTCCCCGGAGCTTCTCCTCCGAGGGCTGGAAGGGCTCGAAATCCGAGACGGCGTTGATCTTGCGTCCGAAGACGTCGCGAGCGCGCTCGCTGAACCCCGCCGCCTTCAGCACCGCCACGAGGGCGTCCACCCGCTCCGGGGTGAGCTCCCCCGTGAGCCGCACCTGGCCGCTCTCGAGGACGAAGCGCGCCAGCTTGAAGGCCTCGAAGAAGGGAGAGCCCTGCTGCTCGGCGAATGTCTCCGCCTCTCGCAGGGCCGCGAGGAACTCCTGCCGGAGCTCCGCGGCGGGCCGGGCAGGGGAGCCGAGCCGAGGGGGCAACTCCCCGAGCTCCTGGAACAGGTACACCTGATAGCCCTCGGTGTTGGGCGCCAGGCGCAGTTTCTCCCGCTCCAGGAGGAGTCCCTTGTCCTTCTCCCGCTCCTCCGGCGTGGGCCCGCTGCGGCGGACACACCCGCGCAGCGCCTCGGGGATGATGGGGTCGGCGCCATGTGCCCGGCAGCACCCCTGCCACTCCTGCGTCAGGTTGCCCATGGGCAGCCCCAGGTGGGCCTCCGGGCCCTCGTTCCGGAGCTTCGCGGCGATGGACTCCGCCGTGTAGGGCTCCTCGCCCTCCGCCAGGAACTGGTTGAGGTTCCGGGCGATCCGCTCCCAGATTTCCCGCGCGAAGGGCTGGGCCTCCACCAGCGCCACGAAGTCCTGGGCCGTCGCCCCCCTCTCCAGGTACAGCCGCTCTTCCGAGGGGACGAACTCGTGCTGCCGGTCCGGGCCGAGCATCTGGCGATCGAAATCGTCGGGATCCGACGTGTGGAAGAACGAGCGGTACGCTTCGGGGATGTTCTCCACCGCGCTCTCGCGGCGGACGGTGGATTGCAGCGCGCTCATCAGGTCTCCGCCCAGGAAATCGAGCACCTGCGCCCCCTCGCGGGAACTCAGGTAGCGCACCACCTGGGAGGCCTCGACGGCGGGCCGGCCATTGAGCTCGTTGGACTCGGTGATGACCCGTGCCCAGGCCTCGAGGACGCGCTCCGAGTGCGGCTGGAGGAGGGCGATCTCCACGAGCTGTGCGGGTGTGATGAGGCTCTGGCGGCTGAAGACGGTCTCGAGCACGAAGACCGAGGCGCCGCCGCGCGTGCGGAGCTCCAGGGCGAGCCCCTGCGTGTTGGCGAACGCGGCGGCCATGTGCGCCGGGAGCCCTTCCATGGACAGGCTGCCCAGGTCCAGCGCGCGTGCCTCCAGGGGGCCCGCCTTGCCGAGCTCCTCGAGCCAATCGGCCAGGGGCAGCTCACGGCCATCCCGAGGGCGGGCGCCGAGGGAGTAGGTGTTGGGCCGTGCGAGGCGGCGCAAGGACCAGGACTCCCCCAGCATCGTCTCGAGCCGCGTGAGGATCTCCGGCCATCGCCCGCGCTCCATCTTCAGGAGCGAGGTCACCCAGGCCACGGCCATGTCACTGAGATTCATCCGTGGGACTCCGTACAAGTTGGGGCTCGTCTGGCACTCTACTTGATTGACGGATGGCCCGGGGTCGGGTGGCATCGGCCTCTGATGCCTGGAAGCCTCCCGACGACCGAGGGACCTCACGACGAGTTGCTCTTTCACACGTTCGCGGCGGCGATGCCTCACATCGTGTGGACGTCCACGGGAGGTGCGGAGGCGAGTGACTTCAACCCCGCATGGCACGCCTTCACGGGCCTTGCCACGCGCCTGCCAGGCGCCGCCGCGTGGATGGCCGTGCTGCACCCGGATGACGTGACCGCCGCGACGGTGGCCTGGGAAGAAGCCAGTGCCACCGGGACGCCGCTCGAGCGCGAGTTCCGGCTGCGCCGCGCGGACGGTGCCTATCGCTGGCACCACGTCCGGTGCGTGCCGGTGAAGACTCCGGCCGGCTCGGCCCGATGGCTGGGCAGCGCCACCGACATTCACGAGCGCAAGACCCAGAATGAGCGCTTCGAGCTCGTCGTCGAGGTGGCTGGTCTCGGGGTCTGGTTTTGCGACCTTCCGCTGACGGCCGTGACGTGCAATGCCATCTACAGACAGCTGTACGGCCTCCCCGCTGAAGGCCCGGTAACGGCGGAGATGCTGTTCCGTGCGATTCACCCGGATGATCTGCCGCGGGCGAACGAGGCGGTCCGGAGCGCGATCGAGGATCGGGTTCCGTACAGTCTCGACTTCCGGGTGGTGATCGGTGAGGGTGAACGGGCCCAGGTGCGGTGGCTTCACGCGACCGGCCGCGTCTTCTACGACGCCCACGGCCGTCCACGGCGGTTCGACGGCATCACCCGCGACATCACGGCCCAGAGGCAGCTCGAGGAGTCACTCCGGCGGACGCTGATCGAGAAGGACGAGTCGCTCCGGACCCTGGAGCTCATCAACACGACGGGCCAGTCATTGGCCGCCGAGCTCCAGCTCGAGAGGCTGGTTCAAGGCGTGACCGACGCCGCGACGCGGCTGTCCAAGGCTTCATTCGGCGCGTTCTTCTACAACGTGCTCAACGAGCAGGGGCAGGCGTACATGCTGTACACGCTCTCGGGTGTCCCACGGAAGGCCTTCGACAATTTCCCCATGCCTCGCGCGACCCGGGTCTTCGAGCCCACGTTCAAGGGCGAGGGAATCATCCGCAGCGACGACATCACCCAGGATCCACGTTACGGACACAGCGCTCCCTACAATGGGATGCCCCCCGGCCATCTGCCCGTGCGCAGCTACCTCGCGGTTCCCGTGAAGTCCCGCTCGGGCGAGGTGCTGGGTGGGTTGTTCTTCGGACACCCCGTGCCGGGCGTCTTCACCGAGCGAGAGGAGCGGCTCGTGGCGGGGCTCGCGGCCCAGGCCGCCGTGGCGATGGACAACGCCCGGCTGTTCCAGCGCGCGCAGGAGGCCATCACCTCGCGGGACACCTTCCTGTCGATTGCTTCGCACGAGCTGCGCACGCCCATCACCTCGATGAAGATGCAGACGCAGTACATGCGCAAGCGGATCGCCAGCAACGATCCCTCCGCCTTCCTCCCCGAGCGTGTCACCCGGCTGGTCGATCAGACCGAGCGCTCCATCGGCAGGCTCAGCCGGCTCGTCGAGGACATGCTCGACATCTCGCGCATCGCCACCGGCCGGTTGAACATGCAGTTCGAGCGGGTGGAGCTCAGCGTGCTCGCGCGCGAGGTGGTCGATCGCTTCGGGCCGCAATTCAACGAGGCCGGCCACGCGCTCGAGATGCACCTCACGCCGGGCCTCGTGGGCAGGTGGGACCGGGATCGGCTCGAGCAGGTGCTGGCCAATCTGCTCACCAACGCCCTCAAATACGCGCCGGGCGCCGCGTTGAAGGTGGCCACACGGGAGGTTGGTACCTCCGCCATTCTCGAGGTCGAGGATCGCGGGCCGGGCATCGCACCGGAGGATCAGCACCGCATCTTCGAGCGGTTCGAGCGGCTCGTCGATGCGAGCCAGATCAGCGGTCTCGGGCTGGGCCTCCACATCTCCAAGCACATCGTCGAGGCGCATGGCGGAACGATCCGGGTGCGCAGCGCCCTCGGCGAAGGTGCGAGCTTCGTCGTCGAACTCCCCGTCTCGGGACCCTCGACATGAACACGTCCTCGCGCATCGCGGAGCTCGCCCAGCCGCTCCTGGTTCCTCCAGGCCCAGGCCAGGCCCAGGAGAAGAGGCGTTGAGCGGGGAGGAGCCCATCCGCTCGGCTGCCCTCCTGGTGGCTGCACGCCTGTAGAAGGCTGTAGAAACGGCCTTCACCCCCGGTCCGGATTCCTGGGAGAATCGTCGAGTGTGCTAAACAACGCACCGCTGACTGACTGATACTGCCCCCCTATGCTGGAATCCCTCTCCGTACCCAAGCGACGCGTAGCGGCCCAGTTCGTCCTGCCGGGTGGTGCCTCGCGCAACGTGGCCGTGTTCCTCGCCGAAGCCGCTCCTGGGCACACCGGTGGTGAGCGCCTGTCGGACCTGCTCAACAACAGCGGCTCGCTGTTCATCCCCGCGGTGGACGCGGACACGGACGCCATGACGTTCGTGCACTGCGAGAACCTCGCCCTGGCGCGCGTGGCCGCCGAGCTCGAGCCCAACGTCGTCGATCAGTTCACCATCCCCACCGAGCACGAGGTGGAGGTGACGATGATGGACGGCCAGAAGCTGCGCGGGCTCATCACCTACGTGCTGCCCGAGGCCCACTCCCGCCTCACCGACTACCTCAACAACAGCGCGCCCGCGTTCTTCCCCGTGTTGGAGGGGGAGCGCGTCGCCCTGGTCAACAAGCGCCACGTCGCCTACGTGGAAACCCTTCGCCGCTGAGAAGCCTGAAAAGCCATGGCTCGGTTCGACGCCTTCATCGAGAAGCTCTACAAGGAAGCCGGTGTCGCCATCATGTTGGAGACCGGCAGCGGCATCAATTTGCGGACCGCCGCGGGCAACGTCCCCATGGTCAAGGCGGGTCTCAACTCGCAGCAGATCATCGGTGCGCTCTCGGAGATCCTCCCCGCGGACATGCGGGGCAGCTTTCCCACCGAGGGGGTCTCCACCTTCTCCTATGCCGCTCCCTCGGGCGCGGTGCAGGTCAAGGTGCAGAACGTCGCCGGCCACCTGAAGGTGGCGCTGGTGCCCCAGAAGGCGGCGCCGGCCGCGAACGTCGTCGCGGTGCCGCTCCCGGCCCCGACTCCGGCGGCGCAGGCCGGCCTGGATCTGCCGCCCGCCTCCGAGGATGACAAGCTGGAGCTGGCTTCCCCGGCGGACATGATGGATCTGGCCGCTCGCGGTGCCGGCGGCGCCTTCACCGCCGGCCCCGGCGCCACCGCGCGTGCGCCTACCGCTCCGGCCGCCGGGCCCCGCGCCGTTCCCACCGCCGCTCCGGCCGCCGCCAAGGCCCCCACGCCGGCGCCCGCGCCTGCTCCCGCCGCCGAGGTGAAGTCCTCCATCCAGGTCATTCCCGTCAACGACGGGCCGGACTCGGATGCCGCGCAGGCCCTGCGCGCGCTGTTGGATCGCATGCTCGACAAGAAGGCCTCGGACCTCCACCTGTCCAGCCAGGTGGTGCCCATGCTGCGCATCGACGGCGACATGGTGGCGCAGGAAGACTACCGGCCCCTCACGAACGATCGCCTCAAGGCGATGCTCTGGACCATTGCTCCGGAGAAGAACAAGAAGCAGTGGGAGGAGACGCGCGACACGGACTTCGCCCACGAGACCGAGCGCGCCCGCTTCCGCGTCAACGTCTTCGAGGATCGCAAGGGCATCGGCTCGGTGATGCGGCAGATCCCCACGAAGATCATGTCCGCCGAGGACATGGGGCTCTCCAAGCACATCCTCGACCTGTGCTACCTCAGCAAGGGTCTGGTGCTCGTCACCGGTCCCACGGGCTCCGGTAAGTCCACCACCCTCGCCGCGATGATCGACTACATCAATCGCAATCGCGAGGACCACATCATCACGATCGAGGACCCGATCGAGTTCGTGCACCCGAACAAGAAGTGCCTGGTCAACCAGCGCGAGGTGCACGTCCACACGCACGGCTTCAAGAACGCCCTGCGCGCCGCCCTCCGTGAAGACCCGGACATCGTGCTCGTCGGCGAAATGCGAGACCTCGAGACGATCGCCATCGCCATCGAAACGGCCGAAACGGGCCACCTCGTGTTCGGAACGCTGCACACCAACACGGCGCCCTCGACGGTGGACCGCATCATCGACCAGTTCCCCGCGGACCGGCAGGAGCAGATCCGCATGATGCTCTCCGAGTCCCTCAAGGGCGTCATCTCGCAGATGCTGGTGAAGAAGATCGGCGGAGGCCGCGTGCCCGCGCAGGAAGTGCTCCTGTGCACCAGCTCCGTGGCCAACCTCATCCGCGAGGGCAAGACGTTCCAGATTCCCTCCATCATGCAGACCTCGCGCGGCATCGGCATGCAGACGCTCAACGATGCCCTGCTGGATCTGGTGAAGAAGAAGCTCTGCGAGCCCAACGACGCCTACATCAAGGCCATCGCCAAGGCCGAGTTCAAGCAGATGCTGGAGCGCTCGGGCTTCAAGATCGATCTGCCCACCTCCTGAGCCAGGGAAGAGGACATGCCGTGACCCGGGAGCTGTCCAGGGTCACGGCTGTCCGTGTCCAACCTCAGTCCAGTGAGGCCTGGTCCGCGAAGAAGACCACGCGGCCGCCGCTGGCCGGGCTGGTGCTGCCGTTGTAGCCCTCGGTGACCGTCCACAGGTTGGTGCCGCTGCCCGTGGCGTGCATGCCCTCGGGCATCCGCGCCCACTGGCCGCTGCCGGACAGGTACGCCGTGCGCGAGGCCCCCGTGGACACCTTGAAGAGGGCGCCGCTGTAGCGCGTCGAGCTCAGCCAGTACGACGTGGCCGCCGTGGTGGTCATGATGGGGGCCACGCCCTGCACGTTGGGCTCGTTCATGATCCAGGCGCGCTCGGGGGCCACCAGGCCGCTGACCGTCTTGAGGCGGTACGTGGTGGAGTCCACCGGCCAGCGGTAGAGCCGCCCGCCGAGCCCCGGGGTGGAGCCGTCATAGGGGCACCCCGTGCCGGTGTTGTTGCAGTACTCGCCCGAGAGCAGCACGTCCGTGGCGCCGCGCGTGTCCTTGCCCAGGAAGGAGAACTTGGGGCGGCAGGGGCTGGCGATGGTCGAGGGCACCACGTACGCGCTCACCTGCGGCAGCACGTACTTGTAGCCGTAGGCGCACCACTCGGTGCCCACCTTGCCGATCGCCGTCTCGCACGTGGTGCTGGTGCTCACCTGGCGGATCTGCGTGAGGTCGAACACGCGCACGCCGTCCGCGGTGTCCGCCATGTAGAGGTAGTTGCCGTACCAGGCCAGGCCGCCACCGTGCTCGGGGATGGTGGTGAAGTTGCCGGCGCTGGTGGGCCGCACCAGCAGGAGGTGCCGGTAGTTCACCGCGCTCAGGGACATGTCCGAGATGTCCGCCACGGAGATGCGCACGCCCTTGTCCGGGCCGGTGAGCGTGTAGTGCCAGGCGACGATGGCCACGTTGGTGCTGCCGGACACGCCCGCCGTCAGTCCCTGCGGCACCCAGTCCGTGGTGGACATGTCGCCGTCGTTCCAGCGGAAGCCGCCCTTGTAGCCCACGGCCGCCGGGCGGTTGGTGGAGGTGAGCACCGGGCCCGCGCGGTTCAGATCTCCCAGGACGGCCGGCAGCCCCAGCGCGGGGCCCACGCCCGTCATGTACGAGGCGTAGGTGCTCCACGTGTTCTGATCCTGCAGCTTGAGGCAGCTCGCGTCATGGGCCGTCAGCGGCGCTCCCTCCGTGAGGGCCTGCTGCCCGATGCCCGTGGTCTCTTCCGCCGGCTCCGACTCCAGGGCGGGACCGCACCCCGCGAGCCCGGCCCCGGTCAGCCACGTCGCGATGAGGAGTCTCCTCGTCTTGTTGAAACCCATGTCGCCTGCCTCCTTCTGGGAAGTAAGAGAAGGCGGGACTTACATGAGTTTGCGTGATTGTTATAGTGGCTTCAGGCGCTTCCCGGTGTTTCGGTTAGGGTTTCTCCATGGCCACTGGTGAGCGCGACGGGCTTCGGACGTATCTCGATGAGGCGCCTGGGGTCCGGCCGCTCCAGGATTGGATCTGGGGGTTGGCTCGGTGGGGGAAGCCCGTCCTCGTCCGTGCCGCGCTCGCCGTCGCCGAGGCCTGTGTGGACCGGTGGCGCCGGGGCGCTCCCAGGGACGAGGGCTGGCAACGTCACTTCGCCTCGTCGGCCCTGCCGGAAGAGGCCCTGGTGGCCCTGCGCGCGTGGCTGGAGCGGGGAGCGCCGCCTGGAGACGCCGGGCTCGTGTCGTGTACCGCGGCCCTTCGCGACCTGATGGGCAACGCGGAGTTCTATGATGACGAAGCCATGGGCGGCGGTGCCGAGCGCGAGCAGGCCGTGGCCTCCGGGCGTGCGATCCTGATGGCCCTGGAATCGTCCCTGTGGACGGTGGAGCGCGCGATCGAGGGCGTCCCGGACGAGGCCGAGCGCCAGGCGATCGCGCGCTCGGGGCCCGCACCGGAGCTCTGGGAGGCCGTGCGGGCGTATCGCCACGCACTCCCGGATCGCTCGGAAACCACGGTCCGGGAGCTGATTCGCGACGGTCTGCGTTAGAGGTGGAAATGCCCCGCCGCCTCCGGCTGGTACGGCACGGCGACGATGCGGATCTTCCGGGTTCGTCCGCCTGGCATGGGCCAATCGATGGACTGGCCCACGGACAGCCCGATGAGGGCGCTCCCGACAGGCGCGAGCACGGAGACGCGGCCTTCGTCGCCGCGTGCATCCCACGGGTAGCAGAGCGTCACCTCCCGGCGTGCGCTCGTCTCCTCGTCCTCGAAGACGACGGTGCTGTTCATCGTCACCACGTCCGGAGGGACCTTCTGGGAGCTCATCACCTCGGCCCGGCCCAGCTCCAGATCCAACATCTCGGCCAGTGCGGCGTTACGCCCGCCGCTGTATTGCTCGATGACGCGCTGGAGGCGCTCCAGGTCGGTCTCCGTGACGATGATGCGTCGCTCTTGCTGGGTCATTCCGTGTTCCTCATGGGGCAGTGGCCGTGTTGCGGCCGGGGTTGTGTCGAGAGAAGTCAGGTCGGCTCGCGCGAGAGGACGAGATGGCGGCGACGCCGGAGCGTGCCTGGGCCGTCTTCAGCGGGAACCGGGACGCCGCGCGCCCGGACTCAGAACTGGGGGCGAGCGGCGCGGGACTGGAGCCAGGCGGTGGCCCGGCCGTGGGCGAGCAGCACCCGACGCACCACGGCCCAGCGCGTACCGGACTTCATCGCAGCTGGGCAGGGGGACATCATGGGCTCGGTCACCACGGGAATGCGCACGGTCTCGTGCGCGGACATCGGGCGAGTATAACTGCCCGCTGTCCCCGGGCAAGCCAGGTCTCCGGTGCCCACGCCTCGAGGTCATCGTGAACCAGCCTGCCCGCCTGAGCCACCGTCCAGCCGCCGAGAGTGACGACGCCTTCCTCTTCGAACTCTATGCGAGCACCCGTGCGGAGGAACTGGCGGCCTGGGGCTGGAGCGCGGCGCAGCAAGAGCCCTTCCTGCGCATGCAGTGGCTGGCGCAGAAGCGCGGTTACGAGGCGCGCTACTCCTTCGAGGGCCACTGCATCCTCGAGCACGAGGGCCGGCCCGTGGGCCGTCTGTGGGTGGTTCGCGGCGAGCACGAGCTGCGTCTGGTGGATGTGACGCTGCTTCCCGCGTACCGGGGCTCGGGCCTGGGCACCTCGGTGCTGCGCACGCTCCAGGAGGAGGCCGCGGCGGCCGGCAAGCCCTTGAGGCTCCATGTCATGCGGAACAACCCGGCCCTGCGGCTCTACACCCGGCTGGGATTCATGCCCGTGAGTGGCGTGGAGGTGGATCCAGCGGAGCCGTATTGTGAGCTGCGGTGGCCCGCGCCCGGCGCCGCTTGAGCACCGGGCGGGGCCCCTCCCATCACCTACCGCAGCAGCAGATTCTCCGGCGCGGGCGCCACCGTCTTGAGCACCTGGCCGGCCTGTCCAGCGGTGGCACTGACGATGGTGGCGGTGCCGGGGATGAATCCTCCTCCGTTACCACCATTGCCGCCGCACGCGCCGCCGCCACCCGCCGTGGTGACCGACGTGCCCGTGGTGGGTGCGGCGTTGTCTCCAGCGGTTCCACCGTTCACCACGGTGCTGCCCGTGGTGGTGGCCGCCGAGGAGGAGAGCAGGTGGATGATGCCGCCACCGCCACCGCCACCGCCTCCCTCGCCCGTGCCGCCATTGCCATTGAATCCATCCGCCCCGTTGCCTCCGTTGGCCTGGATCGTTCCCGCCAGGGTGATGGCCCCCTTGGCCGCGACGACGACGACACCCCCCGCGCCTCCGCCCGTGCCGAGAATCGAGGCGCCCGCCGTCATGGGATTGGTGCCATTCTGGCCGTTCGCGGTGATGCTCGCCCCCGTGATGATGCGCACGCTGCCTCCGGATGCGATGATCAGCGAGCCACCGCCCGCGCCGCCGTTGGCGCCATCACCCGCGTAGATACGGGCGCCGGCTCCTCCTCCCGCGACCTGCGGGCGCAGCACCTGGGCGGCTTGGAGCCCGGTGATCGCCTGTCCACCACTGTAGGTGGAGGCCGGGGTCCGTGCGACGCCCTGCGGGGCCTCGCCATTTCCGGTGTCTTCCACACCCGGCTTCACCACGATCTTACCGGTGCCATTCACGGTGATGTCCCCCGAGGCGCGCAGCAGGGTGCCGCTGGGCACGGTCAGCTCTCCCGAGATGGTGATGGTGCTGAACTGGGTGTTGAGGCCCGCTGGCAGGCGCGCCAGATCGGCCGCCGTGGTGAGATCCAGCGTCTGTCCGTTGAGGAGGTTGAGGACGCCCGCCGAGCCATCCCCGTAGAGTCCCACCGCGCCGGACGGACCCTGGGGGCCCGCGCCACCCGCGGTACCCGTGTCGCCCTTGGGGCCATTGCACACGTAGCGGGTGAGGGCGGCGTCCACCTCGGCCGTGTCCAGCGTGCTGTTGCCATTGGCGTCCACACCGGCCTCGAGCTTGACGCCGCCGGTGGCGCAGTTGGCCCCAGCCGCCTCGGCCGACGTCTTCACCAGGGCCCGGGCTCCCGCCGCGCCCGTGGCGCCCGTGTCACCCTTGTTCCCCGGGATGCCCTGGGGACCCTGGGCGCCAGTACACACGTAGCGGGTGAGGGCGGCGTCCACCTCGGCCGTGTCCAGCGTGCCGTTGCCATTGGTGTCCACGCCGGCCTCGAGCTTGACGCCGCCGGTGGCGCAGTTGGCCCCGACCGCCTCGGCCGACGTCTTCACCAGGGCCCGGGCTCCCGCCGCACCCGTGGCGCCGGTATCGCCCTTGTCACCCTTGTCGCCCTTGGTTCCGGGGTCACCCTTGGCGCCCGGGACGCCTTGGATACCCTGGGCGCCGTTGCACACGTAGCGGGTCAAGGCCCAGTCCACCTCGGCCGCGTCCAGCGTGCCGTTGCTGTCGGCATCCACGCCGGCCTCGAGCTTGAGGCCGCCGGTGGCGCAGTTGGCTCCGGCCGCCTCGGCCGACGTCTTCACCAGCGCGCGCTTTCCTTCCGGACCCGCGGGGCCCATGGGTCCACCCGCGGGGCCGGGCTCACCCCGGGCTCCGTTGCACACGTAGCGCGTCTGGGCGGCGTCCACCTCCGCGTCGTCCAGGGTGCCGTTCCCGTTGGCATCCTGACCGACCTCGAGCTTCGAGCCCGCCATCGCGCAGTTGGCACCCTCTGGCTCGAGCGTGGTCCGCAGCAGCGTGCCCGCGCCCGCCGCTCCGGGTTGTCCCGCCGGTCCTTGAGGCCCTTGAGGTCCTGCCTCACCCTGCGGTCCCGGGGGGCCTTCGGCCGTGCAGGCCGAGAGGGCCAGTGCGGCACAGAGGGACATGACTCGGAACCCGGAGGGTCCCAGTTGGAGTCGCAGGAGGGTCGGCATCGTCATCGGCACGGTCCTTTCGAGAACCAGTTGCAGTTGCAGATGCGCAGTATGTGTCAGTCCGTGGCAGGAGGGTGTGACTGGCTTCACAACGCGTTTCGTCAGGGGTTGACAGCGAGTCCTGGTCCTTCGTCCCGGGACATGGTTTGTTTCCGGTTCAACACTCAGCACTCAACAGGGAGCACACATGTCGGAGCCGTTTATCGGGGAGATCCGGATGTTCGCTGGCAACTTCCCTCCTCGGGGCTGGCAGTTCTGTCAGGGCCAGATCCTGTCCATCGCGCAGAACCAGGCCCTCTTCGCCATTCTGGGCACCACCTACGGTGGCAACGGACAGACGACCTTCGCGCTGCCGGACCTGCGCGGCCGCTACCCCATGCAGCCGGGCCAGGGACCGGGTCTGTCGCCGCGCACCCTGGGGGAGCAGGGTGGTTCGGAGACCGTCACCCTGATCGCCAATCAGATGCCGGCGCACACCCACTCGCTCAATGCCAACCTGAATGAGGGCAACAACGAGTCGCCCGAAGGCTCCGTGCTGTCGGCCTATCCTCCGGGCACGACGCCGACCACGTACAACACCACCATCAACACGACGATGAACCCGGCGGCCATCGGCGTCGCGGGCGGCAGCCAGCCCCACAACAACATGTCGCCCTTCCTCTGCCTGAACTTCATCATCGCGCTCGAGGGCATCTTCCCCTCGCGCAACTGACGCGGCCCGGGCGCCCGGGGTCCTCGGAAGGCCCCGGGTCCGTTCCGTGCGCTCAAGACTTCGCGTTGGCGGACTGGGGCTCGGTGAGCACCGGGGCGGCAGTGGGCACCCGCGCCGCGCGGGCCTGGAGCCGCGAGCCCACCAGCGACAACAGCGCTCCCAGCGAGCCCACCGGCTTCGCGTCCGGCTCGATGATGCGCATGGCCAGGAAGGCCGCGGCCAGCCGCGCCACCGAGGACAGCAAGAAGAGCACGTGCAGGTTCACCCAGAGGTGGCCCCCGAGGGTGAACTCGGTGGGCAGCAGGCTCGCCAGGCCCCCGCCCAGCGCCGAGGCCGCCGCGTAGGCCAGGCCTCCCGCCGTGGAGAACGCCGCCAGGTAGAAGGGCCGGCCCCGGCGCGGCGCCACCGACAACGGCAGCGCGAAGATCGCCAGGCCATGGCCTCCCCAGAGCACCCCCGCCAGCACCACGTCCGCCAGCAGCGGCCAGAGGAACGTGGCCGTCGGGAACAGCCAGATGGCCGGGATGACGCCAATCCCCAGCGAGCACGCCAGCAGCACCGGTTGCGCCCCCAGCCTGTCGATGAGCCTGCCCCACAACGGCGCGGCCAGCATGCGCATCCCGGCCACCGCCGCCAGGTACAGCGCCATCGTCAGGAAGCTCATCTTCAGGTTCTTCAGCATGTGGAACGAGAAGAAGGGCGCGGAGATCCCCACCGCCGCGTTCCATGCCACCTGGTACACCAGCACCCGGCGCGCCCGCTCGTCCCGCAGCGGCAGCAGCGCCACGCCGAAGTCCAGCTTCGCCTTCTCCTTGTGGGGCGCCGGATCATGCTGGCGCGCCATCAGCACCGTCGTCACCACGCCCGCCACGCACGCCAGCGCCGCCAGCAGCGGCAGGCCCAGGCCCACGCCCTCGGGCGGGCGCAGTCTGTCCATCAACACGCCCGCCACCAGTGACGTCAGCGTGCTCCCCAGCGTGCACAGCGCCGTGCGCCGGCCGAAGAAGCGCCCCCGGATGGATTCGGGTACCAGCTCGCCCATCCACGCCACCCAGGCGTTGTTCCCAATGACGCCCAGCACCGCCGACACCGCCGCCACCCCCACCAGCAACCGCTGTTGTCCCTCCAGCTCCAGCGGCAGCCACGGCAGCACGCACAACGGCAGCATCACCTGGCGCGACAGGCACACCGCCGTCAGCGCCACCTTCCGGTGCCCGAAGGTGGACGTCAGCCACGCCGCCGGGAACTGCACGAACTGGGCGAAGAAGGGCAGCGCCGTCATCACCCCCACCAGCAAGGGCCCCAGCTTCAGCGCCAGCGCCCACGCGGTGAGCACCGTGGCTCCCGCGCAGGCGGTGAACACCTCCGCGACGATCCCCTCGGCCACCGAGACCTTCAGGGAGCCGCGCAGGGCGCTCCTCGCCTCGGTGCCCGGAGTGGATGTGGGAGTCGTGCCTACCGTCGGCGCCCCCACCAACGGGGCGGCGGAGCCCGGCAGTGAGTTTCCGGGCCGGAAGAGGGGGACGGCGGTGGCCAGGGCAGCGAAGCTGCGGAGGACGTGACGGCGCAGGACGGCGAGAGACACGCGGACCCTTGAGGCGGCGGAGGGGAACGTCCTGGTCTCTCATGACGCACCGCACCCACTCAAACCGACCCCTGGCGCCCGCTCGCCCCCCTTCCTGGCCCGGTGCCTGCTCGTTTCCGCAGCAAACAGGTGCAGTTCACGAGGTCTTGAACTATATGAACGGCGCAGAGGGAGAAGAGGGGTACATGGAACTCGCGCGTGAGCTGGCGGACTTTCTGGGGAGCGTGGAGCAGCGGCTGGGCACCATGCTGGAGGACGGGGATGCGGGCCCGGGCGTGAAGGGCGACACGCTCATGGAGGCCGCGCGCCACCTGTGCATCGGCACCGGCGGCAAGCGCGCCCGCCCCATGCTGGTGCGCCTGTTCGGCGGCGCGGTGAACGTGGCCCCCGAGATGCTGGTGGACGTGGCCGTGGCCGCGGAGATGATCCACTCCTCCAGCCTCCTGCACGACGACGTGGTGGACGCCGGCATGTACCGCCGCGCCCGGCCCACGGTGAACGCCCGCTGGGGCAACATCGTCGCCGTCATGAGTGGAGACCTCATCCTCTCCACCGCGCTGCACCGCCTGTCCCACCTGGACGCGCGCCTCACCCAGACGGCCCTCTCCGTGGTGGTGGAGATGTCGCGCGCCGCCATCACCGAGGTGGAGGCCCGCGGCAACCTGGAGCTGCCCCTGGAGCGCCTGCGCTTCATCGCCGAGGGCAAGACGGGCTCGCTCTTCGGCTGGTGCGGCAGCGCCGCCGCCACGCTCGGCAACCAGCCCGAGGCCGCCAAGCGCTTCGATCTCTTCGGCCGCCGCTTCGGCGTGGCCTTCCAGATCGCCGATGACATCCGCGACGTGCTCGGCACGGATCCGGGCAAGCCGCGCTACGCGGACGTGCTCTCGGGGACGCCCTCGCTGCCCATCCTCCTGGCGGTGGCGCGCGACGGGACGCTGAAGAACAAGCTCAAGGACGCGTGGGCCTTCACCACCGTCAACCCCGAGCGCACCCGCGCCATCGGCGACGCCATCGAGGCCACCGGCGTCGTCGAGCTGGCCATGGAGCGGATGAACAAGGAGCTGGAGGCGGCCGTGGACGCGCTGGGGCCGTACGCGCAGCAGGGCACGGGCGCCGAGCTGGTGGACTGGGCGCGCAAGCTGTCGGTGGGCATCGCCGCCCAGGCGCAGGAGAGCCGCGCCGCATGAAAGGCTACCTGTGGACGAGTGGTCTCGAAGCGGCCCGGGGGGAGGGCTCCAGCAACGGTCATCTCGCTCCCTGGGAAGCCATCGCCATCGACGCGGTGGGCAACGTCATCGAGTTCTGGGGCTTCAAGCGCAACCAGGGCCGCGTCTGGGCCCTGCTGTACCTGCGCGGTGAGCCCCTCACCGCCGGGGAGCTCGAGCGTGAGCTGGAGCTGTCCAAGGGCGGCGTGTCCATGCTGTTGAGGGACCTGGAGCGCTGGGGCGTGATCCGCCGCGTGCGCTCGCCGCAGGACAGCGCCTGGCGCTATGCGGCGGAGACGGACCTCATCCGCATGGTGTCGCACGTGATTGAAGAGCGGGAGGCGGGGTTCATCGAGCGCATCCGCGCGGACCTGGCCGAGGCGCACCGGCTGGCGGTGGAGACGGGGAACGTTCCCCGTGAACACCTGGCGAGGCTGGAGAAGATGGCCACGCTTGCCGAGCACGTGGAGCGCGCGCTACGGCTGTTCATCAAGACGGCCCGGCTGGACGTGGGCGGCATCCTCGGCGCGTTGCGCGAGGACTCGCCGAGGCAGTGAGGCGGCCGGGGAGCCGAGGGAGGCACGGATGGACTCGCATTACGATCAGGTGATGAAGGCGCGGAGCCAGGCGGATACGGCGGCCATGAAGCTGTACTTCGCCTATTCGACCATCCTGGACCGGGCGGCCTTCGAGGAGTGGAGGGCGCAGCACAGCTACGAGTTCTTCGAGCTGCCCGAGGGCAAGCTGGCCGAGGCGCTGGACGTGGACCTGGTGTACGACTTTCCCTCGAGGTGGTGGGGAGGGAGGGTGGCGGGGCTGACGGACGCGCCGGGGAAGAGCGTGTACGGGAGGCTGTTCGAGATTGGCGGGAAGGACTGGCCGATCATCCAGCACAAGGAGGGCGCGGTGACGAGCATGAGCGTGGAGAGGCTCGTGCGCGTCCGGGTGGAGGGGCAGGAGCTGCAGGCGACGGCGTTCGTGACGTCGCCGCGCCGGGCGTCCACCGAGGGCCCCATCAGCCAGCGGTTCATCGACGCACTGGTGCGCGGCGCGGAGAGCGCCGGATTGCCCGCCGGATACATCGAGCGCCTGCGCCGCGGGGAGTAGGGGAGGCTCGCTTTTCTTTGGAACAAGGGGGGCGTTGGTTCACCCTTGAACTCAGCCTCTTTGTGGAAGAAGCACGGTCGATTTGTCGTGAGCGCCGACATGTCCGCTTCTAATGGTCAGAACGAGGTGGAGGCCCTGGTTGGTGATCCCCGGCGGCGGGCCAGTGCTGCCGAACGGGGCTTCATCTATCAGTTTTGGCGAACGGTCGAGGCATGGAGTGAGCTTGGCCCCGACGAGGCCCTGTTCGTTGAGGGCGCAGAAGATTTAGATGTCGTCGGACACGATGAGGCGACGGCTGTCCAAATCAAGGACAACAGGGCATCAGGAGCTTTGACCCTAAGTAGTGAGAATGCTCTTTCGGCGATCAACAACTACTGGGACCTGAGAGAGCGAAATGCTAGGCGCCGCATTGACATACGTTATCAATATGTCACCACTGCGGCTATAGGTGTCGAGCAGGATGGTTTCAATGGCGAGAAGGGCATCGAGCTCTGGCAGTCTTGCCGAAGTGTGCCAGCCCGCGATGCAGCGCCTACCATAGAGCGGCTACGCAAATTTCTTCTAGCCAAACAGAGTATTCGTGCGCCTTTGGCCGCTTTCCTTCGTACTGCAACCACGGAAAGAATTCACGGCAACCTGATTTTGCCTATTGAATGGCTTGCTAATGAGCCAAGTCTTGGTGAGGTGCGTGACAGAGTCCTGCGTCTATTGATGTCATTGACTGGGCCTCATGGAATTCCATCACAAGAAGTGCCAAAGATAGCAAGCGAACTCTATCAGATTGTTGAAGCCGTGGCCATCGACGGGGCACGTCGTTCGCTGAGTCAGCGAGAGTTGTTTGAGCAGATAAGCAGATTCGCGTATGTCGTGGTCCCGCGGTCTGCGATGGCATTGCAGCAATTTGTGGGGCACTATTTTAGTAAGACTGGTGCAGAGGAATTCCCGTCACTTTCCTCAAATGAATCTCGCTTCGCTCCACCAATACTGCCTGGCGATTTGCTGCTGCGGGAGAAATTAATAGAGTCAGTTCGTGCTACTTTGAGGAAGTTCGGCATTGTGCACGTTGATGGTGGCACCGGCATGGGAAAAACTACGCTGGTGCGCCAAGTCGTTGATGGGTGCACTCCTCTGCTCTGGGCTGATTTGCGTGAACCTGATTTGCGTGAACGAGGTGGGAGATATCTGCCGTCGTTACTTCATGAGATGCGAGTAGCATCTTTGGAGTGTGAGCATGCGCCTTGTGTCGTGTTGGACGATTTTAATTGCCAGACCGACCCAAGGTTGATTGAGGGCGAATTGGGGCGCCTTGCTAAGTTGGTGCGTGATAGACGTGGAACTCTAGTCATCATCTCGTATCGACCTATTGTGCCGAGGCTTGCCTCCGTTATTGGTCTTTCGCCCGAAGCTGCGTTGCATATCCCACCGTTTGATGAGCATGAAATCCAAGTGTTGATGGAGTCGCTTGGGTGTAATAACGCTCGGCGAGCAAAGGCGCTTTCTAGGATTGTGTGGATGCAGACATCGGGACATCCACAGCTTGTGGCTGTGCATGTGACGGCACTGAAATCGGCTGGATTTCCTGAGCCAGCACTACAGGATGTTATCGAGCATCCCAAGGTTGTGGAGGATTCTCGCGCAGAGGCTCTCCAGCTCATTCGCTCGGTTCTCAACGAGCCAGCTCGTGATCTCCTTTATCGGCTCAGTTTGACGATCGGAGCCTTTCGGCGCTCAGTTGCCCTGCGCATCGCAGAAATTGACCCGGTTGTGCCACGCTCCGGTGAAGTGTTGAACGAGTTGGTTGGTCCTTGGCTTGAGCAGCCGGCGGAGGGGTATCTGCGCGTCTCTCCATTGGTATCCAAAGCGGGTCAGCAAGTGTTGTCGCAAGAGGAGATGCGCCGCCTTCATCGACAGATTGCAGCTACGCTTATCGCTGAAAAGTCCATCAGTGTCGCAGAATTCTCGTCTGCGGTCTTTCATGCAATCATTGGTCGAGCCGAAAAGCTGGCTGTATCCCTGTTTTATGTCTTTTCGACTGCGCCTCGAGATGTTAAGCGCGCCATTGCGAATGATTGTGATTGGGTGCTGGCCATTAGTAGCAAAATTGATGATGAGTTGCCGTTCACGGCCTTGAGCGCTCGTCGGAGTTTCCGTCTGCTTCAATGGGAAATCGCAGCTATTGCGCGGCCCAAGCAGCTTCAGTCGCTAAAGCATATTGTGGATAGGGAGTTTTCTGCCAAGCCAGAAGGTATGGCGGAGATAATGTCGTGGGTTCTCTACGCATCCACAGTCTTGATGAGGGTCGAGATTGTGGTTCCTGTTGGAGAGTATGTTGATAAGGCGATTGAGTTTTCTCGTTTGATTGAGTGGGTAAATAGGCAGGAACCTAGCTTGGGAATTGGGATGGGCCTGCCCATGCGAGTTTTCGGGCGGGAGAAGGCGACGGTTTTAGATTGGTTCTCCTCTGTGCTCGCTCAGAGGGTTCGCGGGCCTGAAGAAATACGGGCGCTTGTGCGGGCAATCGACGCCCTTGGTGACGAGGAGCGCAACATGTTTCTCGCCACTTTCCGTAGTGACGATGGGGACACTCGCCTTCTGTTTAGCAAGGCTTGGCTAGGGCTTTCGCAAGAGGATGCTGCTGGCCATGAAGCATCTGTTCAAATTTTGCGCGAAGCGTTGGTTGCTGGGAGGCGGTGGGAGTGCAGGCCATGGATGCAGGCAGTTGCTCGCTCACTTTCAGTTATTCTCGATGAGAGGCTGGGTCTAAGGTCTGAAGCGGAAAAGGTCGTCGCTGATGTCGTGGAAGAGGCTGGTTCGTCCTTTGGTTTGAATGATCAATTGGCGATAATTGCCTTCAACCGGGGAGATTATTCCCGTGCGCTTGAAATATGGCGAAATGTCATTCCTGCGTGGGTTGTTGATGAGTTCTATGATGTGCAGCCAGTTTTTTCTGCCCGTAGCGCAGCCATTGCTGCTGGTTGCTTAGGGTTGTGGAATGAAGCCGGAGAGTTGTTCGGGCAAGCCGCACATCGGTCTGAACGATTTAAGAAGAATGTACTTACACTGGGTTTGAGGGCTGATTGCGCCTATATGTTATGGCGTGCTGGTCAGCGCATGCGCGCGCTGGATGTTCTGAGTGCTGTCGTAGAGCAATTGGAGGTGCTTCCTAACACTCCGGAGAGCTTCAAAGAGTACGCTCTCCATAAGTTTGTTGGCCAAGTGCTTCTTTATCTCAGTGGGAATGTCTCTTCTGGGGAGCCTTCGCCTGGAATGTGTAGTCAGTTTGAGCCTCATAAGGATATTGCACGTATCCCTGTTACTCCCGTTGCGGCACAGTGGTGGATGATTTTTCGTGTTGCCAGTTCGATTGGCAGTGTGGGGCTCAAGGAGCGTGCGTCAAGGAAGGTGCTGGATGCTCCATATGCACATATGAGGTTTGAAGTGCGGTTGGAGTGCCTGCAGGCCATTATTGCTGCTGGGTTAATCGAGGACGTGTTCGACTATGCTGTAGCGCTGGCTCGCGATGCTGAGTTCGTGGGTGCCCGTCGGCATCGACCAGTATATGAGCCTGATTGTGCAGGCAGTGCCGTGGAGATTGGTCCGGATGTTACGGTGCAGCTTGTTGTGCCTGCATTAATGGGGGCAATTATCAATGCTCGAGCATCGGGTCAGGCCATCATTCAGTTCTTTGATGCTTGGCGGCAGAAGATTTCGAGTCTAGGGGAGTCAGTTCGTTCCGCCGTTGAGGAGCTAATATCCGTTGGACATTTAGGAGAGCGCGAACTTGTGTTGGTTCTTCAAGATGCAGGTTTGCCGGTCGTGCGAAGGACAATGGCGGGCGTATTGCTTCTAGGGATAGGAGGTATCGGGCCTGAAGAGGCGCTTTATGCGCACTTACGTGTATTCGATGCAGCTATTGCTAGTCCGATACTTCAAAAATCAGTCGCAATTAGCTTCGATCGGGTCATTCGTAATGACTGGCTGCGACTTGCGAATGCACCCTTTCTCCTGCGCGATCCTCGCTTGCATGTAGAAAGCATCCGTGCGGCATGCAATTTGTCCGCTGTCGGATGGTCAACCGCAGCAAAGGTAATCTTGGCTGCAATTCCTGCCGTGCGACTCGGTGTCCCTGTTGAATTGATCCAAAAACTCCAGAAAGTTGCTGCAAGTGCTTGAAGAACACTTGGGCGGAGTACCTGATGAATGATCCGGCTATCGTTGGGTGGCGGCATTGGGCGTCTGCCGCGTGTCATTGGTGGGGACGAGGCGGTGCATGACGATTCCCAGTCTGGGAGATTCTCTCCGCAGTGCACTGAGTTCGAGTTTCGCACTTTTTGGATGAGTTCATGTGGGGGCAAGCGGTGCCATCTGTGGCGCAGAGGTCACCACCGCTTGGTTGTAGAGAGCGTTGAGGGATTTTTCTTCGAGCCATCGTGCTCCATTTTTCTTCGAGCCATCGTGCTCCATGGGAACGCGAAAAACCGCGTGCCTCCTCGGAAGCAACGACGAGTGCTCTCATGGTCCGCTGCAGGTGGGCTCAATAAGGTGTGAAACTCGAACTGAGGGCTAGTGGACCTTTGGTGAATTCCTTTGCTGGAGAGGCCCTTGAACTCAAGTTGGCGCTCGTCTGATCCCCTGTGAGCCTCAAGTCAGGTGGGCCACCTCCACCACGAGACGCCCCACCTTCAGCTCGCGCAGCAGCCGATGCAGCCTCGGGGAGAGGAGGATGTCGGGCTTCGGGTGCAACACGCCTCGGCGGGCACCGGTCAGTTGTCTTGTTCGGACCAAGTCACTGTCGTCGTAGCTCTCCCTTCGCACCCACAACTCGGAGAGGCGATTCAAGCCGAGGACGTGGCCTCGGGGGCAGCTGTACTGCCCCTGCTCGTCGAGATCGAAGAGGTCATTGCCCACAAGGGTGGGCGCAACGATGTCTACTGGTGCCGAGGTGATGGTGAGCTGACGCCAGTCATCAAGGAGGCTCCCCGTTGGATCGCGTACCGGCAGGAATCCGGCTCCCGTGATTCCATGGGCTTGAAGGGCCTGGGCCAGTCGGTTCGATATGACGATTTCCCTGGCAATGGTGAAACTCAGATCCCGCTTCGGAATGCTTTCGGGCTCCAGGTGAAGATCCGTGGATTGACGTGCACCCGCGCCACAGTGGGAGCATGCTTCTGATTCGTCATACTCCGTCCCGCACATTTCGCCGCAGGGTTCGAAGATGGAGCGGGGGCGAAGCGCGAATATTTGCGCGGATTGGACCTCCGCTGGCGTGTAGTGGCGGGAGATGGACCAGCCCGTGAAGAAAGAGCGTCCTCGTTTGTTGAACTCGCGATCCAGTTCGCCAATCAGACGGACCCGTTCGTCTTCTAGAGGTAGCCGGACATTGCGGATTGTTCCTCCAAGACTTCTGCCTGGGTTCCCCGGAAGCATGCGCGCCTCTGTTTCTCCAATCCTGAATTCGATGATCTCGCGCATGGTCAAGGAGTGATTCCGATGAGTTGGGGGATGGGGTGCTGGGAGTAGACCTTGAGCAGGATTTCTTGAAGCCGCTGGGCAGAAGGTTCTCCCCTGTCGTAACTCCATTCCTTCCGAAACTCCCGGGTGAGCAGCTTGTGGTAGGCGGTGGGAATCCGGTACGTCACACCGCTTTTCGGCCCACCAAGGTAGACGGGGACGAGATGGTGGTCCTGGTAGCCCTGGCTGTTGGGATAGAGCGCCTGGGCCTCCGCCAACCGCTGGAAGTAGAGCTTGCGCGCAGTCTGCACCGCCTCCATGTCCGCCGCGCGTCGCTGCATCTCCTGTCGCTGCTGAGGCGTCGGGCGAGGGGAGAGCGAGGGCGGGCGCCGTACGGAAGGCCCACCCGGGCCACCCCGCCGGGGAGGACGTCTCGAGAAGAGTTCACCCGACTCGCCCCTTGGATCTCTGATGGGGGTGGACTCGACGATGTCCTCGAACTCGACGATGGAGATGCGGTAGCCAGCCGAACGTAGCGCCTCCGTGCCCCATCCATCGGGACCTGACTCGTCGAGTTCCACTGGGAGGAAGGCGGCCCATTCATTGCGTGCGCCTGCTGGTGTCCCACCCTGCACCAGCAGGCTCGTCCTTGCTGGGGCCGAGGCTACGTCTACACCCTCCACGTGCGCACGGGAGAGGCTCGGAGCACACCCCAGGAGCATGAGGACTCCCAGCAGCAGCAGGCGCATCGATGGGACTCCTTCCGGGCAGCGTGCAGAAGAGAGCGTTCAGGGTCGCACCGCCGGAAACGAGGGACGAGCCGTTGAATGGGGGGGAGTTGACCTTCTAACGCGGCCAGTCCTCCACATCGCCGGAGAGGCGCGGGTGCTGCCTGGCACCCGTCTGGTCCTGCGGTTCATCGAGGCGTTACCTCCTGGTGCGCCGCCTGGACGCGGTGGCGAAGTCACCCAGCCTGGTGCTACGCCTCCCGCCATGAGCCGCTCCCATCCGACTCCCGAGCAGGACCTGGCCGTCGCACGCGAGGCCCTCGCCAATGGCGATGTGCACCATGCCGCGCGGCACCTTGCCGGCGCGCTCGCCTCGGACCCGCTGCATCCCGAGTTCCTGGACACCGCCGAGGCCCTGCTGCGCGCGGGCCCGGAGAACGCCGCCGAGCTCATCCCTCTCAACAACGATGGGGGATGGTTCGGAGAGGTGGCCCTGCACGCGTGGCTGCTCGCGCGCACGGGCAATGCCACGCCCGCGGTGTGTCTCCTGCTGCAGGTGGCCGAGGTGAAACCCGAGGTTCCCTACCTCGTCTGGGCACGCCAGTGGCTCGAGTCGCCCGACTTCGTCCGAGCCGTGGATCCCATGTCCGTGGCCTCGGCGGCCGAGCGGTTTCTGCAGCAGGTGGACCTCTCCACCCATCCCTCGCTCGCGGAGCGGATCCTGGATGTGCTCGCGCGCATCCGCGCCGTGCATGGGGACTCGGGTCTGCTGATGATGGTGCATGCCCGCACGGCCCGGGGCGCGAGGCGCTTCCAGGAGGCGCTCGACATCGCGCTCGCCTACGAGCGGGAGCACCCGGACTGGATGGCGGCCGTCTCGGTGGCCAATGGGTACCGGTATCTGGGGGACCTGACGTCGGCCGTGGCGTACTTCCGCCGTGCGGTGGAGAGGGATCCGGAGGACCTCTCGGCCCGGCTGGACATCGGTGACCTGCTCTGGGAGATCGGGCAGGAGAAGGAGTCGCTCGCCGCCTACGAGGAGGTGCTGGCTCGCGAGCCGGAGCACCCGTGGGCCCTCCCCTCGGCGTTGCTGCTTCGCGCCCACGTGTCGGGGACGCTGGAGTTGGCGCAGCGCTTCGTACGCTACGCCGAGGCGCACCCGGACAACGAGCGCGCGAGTGCGCTCCATCAGATGCTGCGCGCCTCCGGCTACACGCCGCCGCCCGAGGGCGAGCCCTGGGTGGACTTCCTGCCCGAGCCCACCGAGGCGACGATCAACTCCATCCGGCAGATCCTCGGGGCCGTGGCGAAGAAGGAGTTCGAGGTCAAGGCCTCGAGCCGCCTGAAGATGACGGTGGGCTACGTCGAGGCCCCGAGCGCCATCCGCTCCGCGAGGCTCGAGCTCGCCGAGCTCGCCGAGGGCGTGACGTTGGACATCACTGTTCAGTCCATCCAGAAGCCGGACCCTCGGGCGCACCGGAGCCAGGGACTGCTGGCGCGTCTGGGGTTCGGGAAGAAGCGGCCGGTGCTGTGGCGCTACGAGGGGACCGAGCCGTCCCCGGCCGTCGAGCCGCCTCCCGCAGAGGTGGCTGGGAGGGTAGGGGCGCTCGCCGCGAAGCCCTTCCGTATGGAGTCATGGCGCGCGGAGGCCGCCTCGATCGCCCGGGAGCTGGAGCGGGTGAGCCCGCTGGAGCTCGCCGCCGTGATGGTGCATCCGCCGCCGAAGCCCGAGGGCGTGCGGACCTGGAACTGGTTCATCGCGGTGCAGATGGCGGCGGCGTTGGTGCTCGCCGAGACCGGAGGCGGGCGCGAGTTGTTGGTGGAACTCCTGCACGGTCCCATGGACTGGGTGGGGGAGGCCGCCATCGTCGCGCTGACCGAGCACGCGCTCGCGCATCCCGGCGAGGTGGGGGCGGTCTTCAAGGAATTGACGGCGTTGCTCGGGCAGCGGCCCTCCGAGGGCTCCTGGTGTCTGGAATATCCGCTGGTGGTGCGAATGCTGCGCCTGCCGGGCCTTCCCGCGGACTTTCGTGAGAGGTTGCAAGAGTGGCGCGGCAGGAGCGAGTCGATCAGCTAGGCGGGCTTCGCTGGCTCGATTGCCATTCCGTCCTCGGCCGCCGGCTCCACAGCATCCCCACGCCGAGCAGCAGCCACGGAACCAGACCAGGGCTCGTGCGGCCCGGACCCGACACCCGGCACGCACACCCGCCGGCCTCGATGGGCACGGAGACCACCCGCCGGGTCACCGTCACCTGGAAGGAGCACTCGGCGCGCAGGCCCGCTTCGTCCACGGCACTGGCCGTCACCCGCGTGGTGCCCACGGGGAAGACGCCACCGGACTCATGGCTGTAGGCCACCTCCAGCGGCACCGTCACCGCGTCACTCGCGGTGGCGGGAGCGAAGGACACGGGGACACCCGGCTCCGTGAATCCCTCCGCCACCCTGTCGGGCGGGCAGATGAGCCCAGGCGCGGTGGTGTCCCGCACCGTCACGGTGAAGGAGCAGGAGGCCTCGTTGCCCGCCTCGTCCCGGGCCGTGACATGCACCTCCGTCGTTCCCAGCGGGAAGGTGCCTCCACTCGGGGGGCCGTAGGTGAGTGAGGGCTCCGCCGTCACGTCGTCGCTGGCCGTGGCGGACGGGTAACCCACCTCCGCGCCCGCCTCGCTCGTGGCCTCGGCCGTCATGGGCTCGGGACACGTCACCGTGGGCGCCGTGGTGTCGGGAGACGGGGCCACGCGCCACGGCTCGATGCCCGAGACCCCATCCGAGGTGGAGAAGAACAGGCTCGAGCCCACGCGGGTGAGCCCTTCGGGCGTGGGAAGCAGATCTCCGGCCGTGAGCTTCCAGGCGACGGCGGTCCCCTCCGCCGTCCCATCGCTCTTCCACGACTGCACCCCGTTCACCCCATCATCGGCGGTGAAGTAGAGCAGGCCCTCGAAGGCCACCAGCCACGCGGGATTCGAGCTCGTGGAGCCCGGGCGGATGTCCTTCACCTGCCACGTGCCCGCCTCCGTCCCATCGGTCCTCCACACCTCCACGCCGCTCTTGCTGTCACTCGCCAGGAAGAAGACGAGGTCTCCCACCGCGGTGAAGATCCTGGGATTGGAGGCCGCCGTCCCGTGGCGGTCCTTCACCAGATACGTCCCCTCCGGCGTCCCGTCACTCCTCCACAGCTCCCACAGGGTGGTGGCGTCCGCGGCGCTGAAGTAGAGCACGTGCCCCACCGCCGTGAGGGAATTCACGCCCGACCAGCCGGTCCCGGGGTTGATGTCCTTCACCTGGTACGTTCCCTCTTCCGTGCCATCGCTCCTCCACAACTCCGAGCCCATCACCCCGTCGTTGGCGGAGAAGTAGAGCACCCCCTCCAGCACGGCCGGGCTCAGTAGCGAGCCCACCACCATCGTGAAGCAGGGGCCCGCTCCGGGGTTGATGTCCTTCACCAGGCGCGTGCCGGCCTCCGTCCCATCACTGCTCCACAGTTCCATCCCGTGCACGCCATCGTTCGCGTAGAAGAAGAGCGTGTCACCCCGAGGCACGAGCAGGGTGGGGGTCGAAGAAGCCGGGCCCGGGTTGATGTCCTTCACCAGGTACGTCCCGGCCTCCGAGCCATCACTCCTCCACAGCTCGTGGCCATTCACCCCATCCTGCGCCATGAAGTAGAGCACCCCCCCCATGGCGGCGAGGTAGTTGGGACCCGAGCCACTGGTTCCCGGATGGATGTCCCGCGTCCGGTGCGTGCCCGCCTCCGTCCCATCGCTCCACCACACCTCCACGCCGCTCACCCCATCGTCCGCGGTGAAGGCGAGCTGTGAGCCCACGGCGGTGAACGCCCCGAGCGGCGTGTCGGCGGTGCCCACTCGGATGTCCTTCACGAGCAGCGTGCCCTCTTCCGTCCCGTTGCTCTTCCACAGCTCCCGGCCGTGGAGACCGTCCGTGGCCTGGAAGAAAGCGGTTCCCCCCACGTCCGTGAAAAGTTTCGGGCTGGAACTGCCCGGCAGGTGGAGGATGTCCTTCACGAGGTACGTGCCCGCCTCCGTGCCATCGCTCCTCCACAGCTCACTTCCGTGCACTCCGTCATTCGCGGTGAAGAAGACGGCCGTGTCCGAGCAGCGCAGGTTGGAGGGCATGCTGTCGGAAGTGCCTGGATGGATGTCCTTCAGGAGGAACGTGCCCTCCGGCGTGCCATCGCTCCTCCACAGCTCGAAGCCATGGTCCCGGTCGCGCACGGTGAAGAACATCAACGTCCCCACACCACACTGGGGAGCCGGATGGCTGCTGCTGCTCCCGGGCACGATGTCCTTCATGAGCTGCGTGCCCTCCGCCGTCCCGTCGCTCTTCCACAGCTCATACCCGTGGGTGTCGTCGGTCGCGTAGAAGTAGATCGCGTTCGTGGTGGCCCGGATGATCCACGGACTGCTCTGGCCCACCGGGTTGAGGGTCTTCACCCGGTACGTGCCCGCGGCCGTGCCATCGCTCCGCCACAGCTCGCCATCCTTGAAGTTGTTGAAGTAGAGCGCCCCGCCCATGGCCGTCAGGTACAGGGGGTGGATGCCATAGGGGGCCGCGGGGGCCTCGACCCTGACGGTCCCCGCCTCCGTCCCATCGCTCTTCCAGAGCGTCGTTCCCCGTCCATCGTCCGCGGAGAAGTAGAGCGTGTTGCCGAGCCGGACCAGCTCACCCACGAAACTGTTGGAAGAGCCCGGCATGATGTCCTTGACCAGGTACGTCCCCGCCTCCGTCCCATCGGTGCGCCAGAGCTCGAACCCGTGCGTCCCGTCCGTGGCGACGAAATACAGGGCGTTCTCCAGGGCGATGAGCCCCCTGAACTCGGAATTCGTACTGCCCGGGTAGATGTCCTTCACGAGCACCGTGCCCGCTTCCGTCCCATCGCTCTTCCACAGCTCGCCGCCCGTACCGGAACCATCATCCGCCTGGAAGTAGAGGTTCCCCTGGAAGGGCACCATGCGCTGGGAGCCAGGCATGGCATATCCGCCGCCCGGCTTGATCGCCTTCACCACCACCGTGCCCGCGTCCGTGCCATCGCTCTTCCACAGCGCGTCACCGGCGAAGGTGGTGAAGTAGACGAGCCCGCCCATCCGCGCCAGTGCCGCCGGGCTGGAGGACAACCGCCCGGGTTTGAGGTCCTTCACCATCACCGTGCCCGCGGCCGTGCCATCGCTCTTCCACAGCTCGATGCCGGGGCCGCCGCCGTTCGCGGAGAAGAAGAGGGTGTCGCCCACCAGGGCCGGATTCTCCGGACCACTTCCCACGAGGGTGTTCGGAACGAGGTTGATGTCCCGGACCCGCTCGGGTGCCATCGTGCCCAGGGCCCGCCTCACCTGCCCGGGCGCCGCGGCCCGCGCGGGATTCTCCTCGGCACAGCCCCCTCCCATGGCCAACAGGATGCACAACCCCGCCAGCACCCTCGGATACGGCTTCATCTCACCGCTCCTCGTGTCACCCGCGCTGCCCCACCAACGGGTGGTTCACGATGCTCCTGTCACTCGCGAGACGTCAATTCCAGACACCGGCTTCCCGGGCCCACACGGGTTGTCATGCCTGACTCCACTGTCGATTTCCGTGAGCGCCGGGGGCTAAGCTTGGAGCATTGCAGGCGAAGGAGCGCTCCATGACGGCCAGTCCCCTGTTCGCGGAGGGAGAGACACTGTGGTCTCCCCACGTGCGTGCCAACCCGTTCCCCCTCTACAAGCGCATGCGGGAGGAGTTCCCCGTCGCCCCGATCACGGATCCGCAACTGGGGATGCATTTCTGGCTGCTGACGCGCTACGAGGATGTGGTCTCGATGGTGAGGGATCCTCGCTTCACGCAGGATCCCACCCGCCTGCCCGAGGAGGTCCGGCAGCGGTTCTTCGGCCATAAGCTGAGATCGCTCAGCCGGCACCTGCTTACCGTGGACCCGCCGGACCACACGCGGATGCGCTCGCTGGTGTCCAAGGCCTTCACCCCGCGCCGCATCGAGGAACTGCGCCCGCGCATCACGGCGATCTGCTCGGAGCTGCTGGAGGGGCTGATGGCCCAGGGCTCCGGGGGGGATTTCCTCAAGGTGCTCGCCTTTCCTCTGCCCGTCATCGTCATCGCCGAGCTGTTGGGGATTCCCTCGGAGGACCGCGACCGGTTCCGCGAGTGGACGCAGACGTTCTTCGCCCCTCCGTCGAAAGACTCCCAGGAGAAGACCCGCGAGGCCCACCAGCACTTCTTCAAGTACCTGGGGGAGGTTTTCGAGCAGCGCCGTCAGCATCCCCGGGACGATCTGATCAGTGCGTTGCTCGCCGTACAGGAGCAGGGGGATCGGCTGAATGCCGAGGAGCTGACGAGCATGGTCTTCCTGATGCTCGTCGCCGGTTACGAGACGACAGCGAACCTGTTGGGCAACGGCCTGCTGGCGCTGCTGCAGCATCCGGACCAGATCCAACGGCTGCGGGAGGATCGTTCCCTCATCCCTTCTGCTGTGGAGGAGATGCTGCGCTACTGCGGCCCGTTCGAACTGAGCATCCTGCGCTTCGCGAAGGAGGACATGGAGCTGCATGGCCAGCGCATCCAGGCCCATGAGGCCGTCCGGGTGAACTACCTGGCAGCGGATCGGGATGCGGGGCAGTTCCCCGAGCCGGACCAGTTCGACGTGGGGCGCACGCCCAACAAGCACGTGGCCTTCGGTCATGGCATCCACTTCTGTCTGGGAGCACCCCTGGCCCGGTTGGAGGCCATCGTCGCCTTCGAGTTGCTGCTGGAGCGGCTCCCGGGGCTGCGTCTGGCCACGGCGCCCGAGAAGCTCGCGTGGCGCCCGAGTGCCCAGTCGCGTGGGCTGGTGAGCCTGCCCCTGGCGTTCTAGCTCCTGCGGGCAGCGAGATGCAGTGGCTCGCCCGCTCCTGAGCGGACGGCATGTTGGGGCCCCATCCTTCCGTCGTTCTCCTATGCTCCCTCCGGGTGACCTGAGTCTCCGGAGGAGCATGGATACCGAAGCGGAAGTCATGAAGACGAGGTGGTTGTTGCCCGCGGCCTTGCTGCTGGCCATCACGGGATGCGGTGAGCTCACCGGTGGCGCGGAAGGCGAGGTCACGTACGCGGAGGTGCCCAGCCCGAGTGAGCCGGGTGGGGTGCATCCGCTGACACTCGACATCGCGGTGCCAGAGGGGCCGGGTCCCTTTCCCGCGATCGTCTTCATCCATGGTGGCGGGTGGGTCATCGGAGATCTGGACGACTACGCAGATCGAATCCAGGAAGCGAGCCGGCGGGGCTTCGTCGGGGTGACCATCAACTATCGGCTCGCGAACCTCGATGATGGACACGGCAAGGCCCTCCACCCCTGGCCGGCGCAACTGCAGGACGTGCGGTGTGCGTTCCGGTGGCTCGCCGCGAATGCCGCCACGTACAAAGTGGATACGAGCCGGGTGGGGGTGATTGGCGGGTCCGCTGGCGGGCACCTCGCGATGATGTCGGCGTATGCCCGGAACGAGGCACGTTTCGAGCCGGACTATTGCCCCTACAGCGAGAACCTCGAGGCGAAGGCCGTGGTGTCCATGTGCGGCGCCGGTGACCCCGCGTCCGTCTATGAGACGACAGACTGGTGGATCAAACCCTACGTCACCCGGTTCCTCGCGCTACCGGATGGAGCGAAGGTGAGGGATACGCCCGAGGTCTTCGCTGACGTCAGCAACCTCACCTACATGGGGCATGGGCCCAGGGTGCCACTGCTGATCCTCCAGGGGACGGCGGACACCCTCGTCCTCCCCGAGGTGCAGCGATCCTTCGCGGTATCGGCTCAATTGCTCGGGCAGGAGGTCCACGTCGAGTACCTCGAAGGCGCGGGCCACGACATCGATGCCACCCACCGGGCCGAGTCGGACGAGCTCATCTGGAAGTGGTTCGGGGAGAGGCTATGACGATGCGCCACTTCATCTGCATGCTCGTGCTGCTGGGGGCGCCGCGAGTGCTGGCCCAATCAGGGGAAGGGGAGACCCACGCTCCAGCCGAGAACCCCTTCGCTCTCAGGCTGGGGCTCAGCGCCCGGCCGCTCATCGGTCTCAGCGGGGTGAGCGCGATCAGGACGCATACGCTTCGGGACGGAGGTTGGGTAGCCGTGGACGTCGTCCCCTCCTACCGTCTGTCACGACTCTTCGCCGCCGAGCTCGGCCTGTCGGCGATGGTGCCCGTGAAGGACGCGTGGGGGTTTCCGGACTTCCGGCTCGCGGTGACGCCCGCCGCCCGGCTCGACGCCGGGCCCGTCTACGCGCGCATCGGGGTGCCCCTGATGTTCGGGGAGGGCTTCAGGATGAGCGCACAGGCCGCGGTGGGCGCGACGCTCTTCGATCGCTTCTACGTGGGCGTCGTCGGGGAGGCCAATGTCAGGGACCTGCTGGCGATGGTGGGGCTCGAGCTGGGCGTCCGCTTTGGCGGCCCGAAACCATGATGCTGCCTTGCCTTGTCTGGGCCGCGAGCGCGGCCCAGTACCCGATCAAACTGGCGTATGCGCCCGCGGGAAACGTGACGGTGGGCGGGCGCACGTTCGTCACGGCCGATGTCTATGAGTCGGCGGTGGTGGCGGCGCTGCTCACCATGGTTTTCGCCGCGGTCACCGCCGCATTCCGGAGCTGGGCTGTCGTCAGGCCCGGGCGAGCTCCGCCTCGATAGCCTGGGTCAACGTGGGGTCATCCGGAGTCGTGTCCGGTGAGAAGCGCGCCACCACGTCGCCCTGGCGGTTGATGAGGAACTTCTCGAAGTTCCAGAGGATGTCGTTGGGCTTCTCCTGCTTCATGCCGTACTTCTCCAGCCGGGTGCGCATGGTGCTGTTGGCGGGATAGCGCGCCTCGGGGAGGGTCTCCGTCAGGTGTTGGTAGAGCGGGTGTTGGCCCTCTCCCTTGACGACGATCTTCGAGAACATGGGGAAGTCGATCCCGAACTTGGAGCGGCAGAACTCCTGGATCTCCGCGTTGGTGCCCGGCTCCTGGGCGCCGAACTCATTGGCGGGAAAGCCCATCACCACCAGACCCCGGGCCTGGTAGCTCTTGTGGAGTTTCTCAAGGCCCTCGTACTGGGGCGTCAGGCCGCACTGCGAGGCCACGTTGACCACCAGGAGCACCTTGCCCTTGAAGGCAGTCAGCGAGGTCTTGGTTCCATCGATTCGCTCGAGCGGCAGGTTCGCGATCTTCTCGTTCATGGGGGTTCTTTCCTTCGGTAAAGAAGGGTGAAGCATACAACCCTCGGAGGAGATCAAATGAGCGAAACGAAGTCGCGCCCGGGCAAGCTGCGCGTGGGGATCATCAGCGCGAACTGGGGAGCCAAGGCCCACCTGCCCGCATGGCGGATGCTGGGCGATGACGTGGAGGTCACGGCGATCTGCACCTCGCGGCAGGAGACAGCCGAGGCGGCGGCCAGGGAGCACGGCATCGCCCGGCCGTTCTGGAGCTACGAGGCGATGTGCGCCGACCCGGACATCGACGTGATCGATGCCGGCACCAGCCCCGTCCTGCGGGAGAAGCTGGTGACGGCGGCGTTGAAGGGCGGCAAGCACGTCGTCAACCAGCTGCCGTTCGCACCGTCGCTGGAGGCCGCCGAGGGCCTGGTGAAGTTGCAGCGCGAGAAGGGCGTCACCGGCGCCGTGGCGGCCAGCGTGGTGGGCATGCCGCACCTGACGCTGATGAAGGAGATGATCGACGAGGGCTACCTCGGCGAGGTCTTTCAAGTGCACTGCCATTGGCAGATGAGCTACTTCCTGCCTGTCATCCCGCTCTTCCCCTACACCTGGTTCGGCAAGGCCGGTCACGGGGTCAGCGTCACCCGCAATCATGGCTCGCACATGCTGCACGCCCTTGGGTACCTGTTCGGCCGGATCGAATCGGTGGCCGGCCGGATGGAGACCCAACTGAAGACCTGGGAGCTCTCACCGGGCGAGACCATGACGGTGGAGACCGACGACACGTGTCACGCGCTCCTGCGCTTCGCCAACGGTGCCATGGGCACTCTGGCCACCTCATGGACGGCGGTGGATAGCCCGGGCTTCTGGATCGATGCGTTCGGAAGCAAGGGGCGGCTGCGGCTGGAGGCTCTCCGCTACCCGAGCGCGTCGACGGCCAGGCTGTATGCCGCGAAGGCGGGCCTGGGCATGATGGCTCCGCAGGGCCTGGAGGTGCCGGTACCCGAGCGCCTGTTCACGGTGCGGGGCAGGGTGCTCGACCCGCGGGTGGTGAGCACCCCCTCGGCGGGCGACCAGCTGCTGTCCATGGCGCGGCTGTTCGACACCTTCGCGACGACGGTCAGGACCGGCGGCGAACCGCTCGCCAGCTTCGCCCGGGCCGTCGAGGTGGAGCGGGTGATCGACGCGCTCTACGCGTCGAACGTGCGCAAGGCGTGGGTCGAGCCCGCCGCGGGCTGAAGGGCGCATTTTTCTTGGACGCCGCCGCGTCACGTCTCTCCTCTATCTCGAAACGGAGAGAAAAATCATGCGTGACGTGAACGAAGGGAAATGGAAGGGGGCCGGAGCGGGAGGCCGGCGCCTCGGTCTTCTTGCCGTGCTCCTGGGCCTCGGTTGTGGGCCCGCGGGCACTTCACCGGCTGCCCCCCATGTGGGCGCGGGCACTGCCGAGCGGGTCGATTCGGGGCTGGACGCGTCGTTCTCGCTCCCGGCGGATGGCAGCCTTCCCGCGTTGCGCAAGCTCTACACGCAGCACCTGGGACAGCTCACCGACACGAAGGTCAATCCGTCGCTCAACGTCGGCATCACGGGCACGGATCTCGGTGTGACGTTCGAGCGGGACGGCAAGCTGGTGTTCATCTTTGGAGACTCCTGGACGCCCGGGGGGGCGCGACAGGACCAGGACTCCATCGCCTGGACGACCGCGACCAGTGTTCCTCCAGCGGGACCCCTGCCGAAGCTCACGTGGGTGACGGACGCCAACGGCCAGTTCGTGGCACCGCGCCTGTCCGGCATCAACCTGCAGGGGATGAACGTTCCCATGGAAGGCGTTCCGGTTGGCTCCAAGACGTACGTCTTCTTCACCACCGGCTGGGATCCAAGCACGCAGAAATACAGCCACTCGGTGCTGGCGGAGATGGACGGGCTGAACGTCGCGGGGATGCGGACCACGCACATCGTCCCCAGCTCGAAGTTCATCAATGTGAGCGTGGTCGTGGAGGGGACGACCGCTTTCATCTATGGCAGTGGGGATTATCGCAAGAGCCCCGTCTACCTCGCGAAGGTCGAGCTGGCCCGGATGGGAGATCGCTCGGCCTGGATGTACTACCGGGGAGGCAGCGGCACCACCGCGACGTTCGGCCCGGGCGAGTCGAGCGCGGTCCCCATCGTTCAAACCTCCTGCGTCGGGGAGCTGTCGGTCCGCAAGTGGTCGAAGGTTGGCCTCTACTTCATGGCCTACAACTGTGGGGCCCCGGAGCCACGAGGCATCACGCTTCGTTGGGCGCGCTCGGTCAATGGGCCGTGGTCGGCGCCGCTCGTCATCTTCGATCCGGGGAAGGACCAGGACAGGGGTTACGAGCACTTCATCCATGCTCGTCAGAGCGTCGTGACGTACGACGATGGACTCTCCGAGCCAGGACGCGAAGAGGAGTGGGGCGGTGAGTATGGGCCGTACCTCATCCCCCGCTACTTCGAGGAGGAGCCGGGCGGTGTTCTCTCTCTCGTCTACACGATGTCGTCCTGGAATCCCTATCAGGTCCACCTCATGCGCACGCGGCTCGGGCTTCCCGAAACGCCGTACACGCCGCCGTCAGGCGGTGTGGGGCTGCCCAGGACCGCGCTCACGAATCCCGATTTCACCCAGGGCTTCACCGGATGGGGCAGGAGCGGTGATGCCTTCGGAATCTTCACGGGTGGCGATGGCAGGGGCCGTGTGACGACCTTCCTCCAGCCCAAGGGAGACGGGCTGACGGGAGCCATCTGGCAGGACTTCACGGTGGATGCGGCCACGCGCGAGCTCGGCTTCTTCGTCCACGGTGGCGATGCCCAGGTGCGCCTGCTCCGCGGCGGCGAGGTCATCCGCACCACGCGCGGCCGGCGCACCAACAGTCCGGAGCTCCCCGTCACCTGGACCCTGTCCTCCTACCGGGGAGAGACATTGCGGCTCCTCGTGGAGGACACGTTGACCGGTCCATGGGGGTTCGTCGGTGCGGGAGCGTTCGGATTCCGCGGGTGCGAGGTGAAGGGGGACATCAAGGCGAAGTACGACGCGGTGAATGGGCCCGTGTTGCTGGGGACGTGCCTGGAGGGGGAGATCGCGACGCCGGATGGAGTGGGGCGCTTCAACCACTTCCAGCGGGGCAGCATCTACTGGACACCGGCGACGGGGGCGCACGTGGTGATGGGCTCCATCCGGGAGAAGTGGAAGGAGCTCGGGTGGGAGGTGAGCGTGCTGGGCTACCCCACCACTGACGAGTTCACCACGCCGGATGGGCGCGGGCGCTACAACCACTTCCAGCAGGGCAGCATCTACTGGACGCCGGAGACGGGAGCGCACTCCGTGCAGGGCCTCATCCACGGCAGGTGGGCGGCGCTGGGATGGGAGACGGGCTTCCTGGGCTACCCCGTGTCCGACGAGGAGAACACCTCCTTCGCCCCGGGCAAGGTGAGCCGCTTTCAGGGCGGACACGTCTACTTCTCTCCCGCCACCGGCGCCAAGGCACTGCAGGCGGGCCCCCTCCTCACCAGGTACCTGCAGGCCGGAGTGGCCCAGACGCTCGGCTTCCCCAGGACGGAGGCCTACGCGGTGACGGGCGGACGGCGCGTGGACTTCGAGCGCGGCTCCCTGGTCGAAAACTCATCCACGGGCACCGTCTCTCAGTACTAGGTGCGTGGGAGCGGCCACTGAATCCGCTCCGCCCATCGTCCGGTGCTAGGCTCCCTCTCCTGCCGTCAACGCTGAAGAGGGGGAGCCATGTCTCGTAGCCACTCGCGCTGGATTGCCGTCCTGCTGCTCACGTCCGCCTGCGCCACCACGCCCAGGCCCGCGTCCGAGCCTGCTTCCGGAGAAGGCTCGGGCGAGGCCGTCGCGCTGAACGTGCGCGCGGTGCCGGACAGCCGGTCGCGCCACTTCCTCACGCCGCCGGAGTTGATGAAGCGGATCGAATCCTCCCCGGTGCAGTACCTCATCCAGGATCTCGAGAGCCTGAAGGGCGTCGCTCCCGAGCAGCTCGTGGATGTCGTCTGGCCCCACGGCCCCGATCCCCTCGATGTGCCAGTGGTCACTCGGTCCGCGGACGGCTCGCGAGTCGTGCGGCCGGCGAAGTTCAATCCCGAGGCGATGGCGCTCATCCATCAGGCCGAGGTGCACTACCGGGCGGAGCGCTACGCGGAGGCGGAGAAGCTGTATGCCCAGGCGCTCGAGAAGGAGCCTGGCAACTACCTGGCGGCCCTCAATTTCGGGGACGCGGCGCTCTTCTCGGGGGACCCGAAGACGGCGCTCACGCGCTACGAGCGGGCCGCCCGGATCAACCCCGATGACCATCGCAGCTACTTCTACCGTGGCACCGCGCTCGTGCATCTGGACCGCATGGCCGAGGCGCGCGACATGTACGCCTGGGCACTCACGCTGCGTCCCGAGCACCCGTATGTGACGCATGCCCTCGATCAGAACGCCGACACGCTGGGCATCCGGTTGCGGCCGCGCGTGCTGCGGCCCCGGGCCCTCGCGCGCGTCGAGGGCAAGGGGGTCTCCGTCCATGTCGACCCGGCGTCCCCCTGGTTCGCCTATGGGCTGTGCAAGGCGCTGTGGCTCGGTGAGGAGTCACATCGCGAGGAGATGACGGGCGAGCGCGACTACCACCCCACCAACATCGAGGAGCTCGAGTGCCTGGGCTTGCTCGGCGCCGTCTACGCGCGTTTCCAGGAGGAGGGAAAGCCGAAGGATCCCGCCCTGGAACGCTTCATGCGCATCGTGGAGGACGGTTATGGCAAGGAGCTCATCCTCTACGAGGTGCTCGCACGGCAGGCACCCCATGTGGTGCTCACCCTCGAGCCCGAGGCCCGCGAGCGGCTGCACCAGTTCGTGCTGCGTCATGTGGTGCCGCTCGCGGGGGAGGGTGACTCGGGCAACATCTCGCTCTGACCTACTCGGAGGTATCGATGCGAGCTACGTTCATCCTCATCCTGACGCTCGGCCTGATTCCGATCAGCGTCTCCGCCGGTCCGAAGTCATCCTCCAAGCCCCCTCCGAAACCTGCTTCGACGGTGCCTGAGGACCGGTGGATGTGGCTGCCGGGTGGATCCTTCACGTTCGGTTGTGAGCCGCGGTCGGCTTGCGAGAGATCGCGCAAGAAGCGTGGAGTCCGCGCGAAGGTGGACGGTTTCTGGATCATGCGCGGCCGGACGAGCGTCTCCGAGTACGAGGCCTGTGTCGCCGCCGGGCAGTGCACCGAGCCGGACACGCGGTTCGTGGGCACTTGGAGCCGTCGAGCGTCGGAGCCCACGTTGCCCGTCGACTACGTGGACTTCGAGCAGGCCAGCCGATTCTGCGCGTGGGCAGGAGGGCGGTTGCCCACGGAGAAGGAATGGGAGTACGCGGCCGACTCCGGGCATGACATGAATCGGGGCATCGATGGAGCTCCGGGAGCCGGTGAGTGGGTGATCTGGTCCACCAAGAAGAATCCTGGCTACGAAGCGACGAGGGGCGGGCTTCCCGACCTGGAGCCTGTGTATCCCTCGGACTACGGAGACGCTATTCGTGACCACCACGCGGAGGAGCTCGGTTTCCGCTGCGTTCAATCCACGAAGCCCCAGTCGAAGTCCAGGTAGGCCGGCACTGCTCCAAGGGGCTTGCCCCAGGTGGGAACACGTTTTCCCAAGATGGGCATCCGCCTTCCCATCCGGCGGGCGGTCATGACCGCCATCCGCCATGCCGAGCGCGGCGGGCTGGCACTGCCTTCGCAAATACGCTCGAGGATGAAGCGGAAGACTCCAACGCGGAGGCGCAAGGCCCGGGGTGCCGTGGTGGTGGCGGGGACCCTGGCGCTCATCGGGGCGGCAATTGAAGTCGCCTCGGGCGGTGTGACGGTCGCCGAGCGCGTGCTCGCCCTCGTGGTGAAGGCCCGGCAGGCGCTGGCTCCATCCGCCAACGCCGCCGAACCTTCTGTCTGTGAGCTGCCCAGGAAGTAGCCGGGCCCTCCGCATGCCCTCTACAGGCGCGGGGGACCGTACGCCACGGGCCGGATCGCCGAGCCCGAGCCTCCGCGCTCCTTGAGGGCCAGCACGAGCGTGCAGGAGATCCAGGTCTTGTCCTGGGCCATGGCCTTCAGGCGCACGTTCTCCAGCAGGTGGATGCCCGCCTGGCTCAGCAGGTAGTGGTGGGCATAGAAGGGGAGCCCCGGCGGGGTGCCCGCGGGAGGCGGCGCCTGTCCCTGCAACTGGCCCGGGTTGACCGGATCCACGAAGGGCGCGTCGAGCCCCACCGCGACGATGGCCTTCTGGGCGATGAAGTTCACCGCGTCCACGGAGAGCCCGGGCGACTGGGAGTAGTACACCCCCGTCACGTTCGGGTCCTCCCAGAGCTCCTCCCAGCCGGTGTAGATGTAGAGCACGTCACCCGGGAGGATGCCGCGCCAGCCCAGACCTTGGGCCTGGAGCATCCCCTGGATGTGGGCCGCGGTGATGAGCTGGCCTCCTGCGAGCCGGTTCCCACGGCCCACGTACGCCCGCGCATCCAGCAGCACGGCGGTGGTGACGATCGGCGGCGCCTTGTCGATTCCCAGCTTGAGCAGGGGCGAGTCGGGGGTCGGCTTCACCTGCGCCTGCGTGTAGCCGTTGTAGTAGACCGCGTTCTGCGACGGGATGGGGCCCGTCGCCGGATCCCACGGCTGGGGCAGCACTCCGAAGTGCCCGATCGCGTCCATCTGCGTGCCCTGGCCCGCGGGCTCCCCGCAGATCGTCTCGCCGTTGACCGCGTGCCGGGAGAACTGAGGCCCGAACGTCGGCTCATACTGGTAGTCGAGCGGAACGGAGAAGGGAGACATCGGCATGGTCTCCGAGCGCACGTGCGACAGCTCGTACTCCCGGGACGCCGGATGCGCCATATAGGCGGCACAGCGCAGACGCGTGGCCACCCCCTGCGTGTTGCCCATTCCGCGCTCGTCACCGGCCGGCCATGGCGGCGTGGGCGTCCCCAGCAGTGGATCCTCCAGCTGCATCGGATCACTCAAGAGCGGATCCTCCAGGGACCGCGAGGCCGCCGAATCACACGCACCCATGGCACTCGCGGCGAGCGTCACCGCGATCACGTTCATCCATTTCATGTTTCCCACCCTCCCGCTGGCCAGGGTAGGGGAAAGCGCTTCAACCGTCGATGTGGTTCGTCAGGGGAAGCTCGAGCGTGGCGATAGCTCCCTGTCCGGGGCCGGCGCTCTCCAGATTCAACTGCCCCCCCATCAATCGCGCCGCGAGCGCGCTGGAGTGCAGCCCGATTCCGTGGCCCTCCTTGCGCGTGGTGAAGCCATGGTTGAAGAGGCGCCGGGCCACCTCGGGTGCGATGCCCTGGCCACTGTCCCGCACCTGGATCCGGACCCAGGGCTCCTCCGCATGCAGACCCAGCCACAGGCTGCGCTCCCCGGGCGCCACCGGCTCCATCGCCTGCCAGGCGTTGCTCAGCAGGTTGAGGAGGATCTGCAGCAGCCGGTGCCTGTCCACCTTCATCCGGACGGGGGCGAACTGCTTCTCCACCCGCACGCCCGCCTTGCGCAGGGCTCCCCCTTGCAGGCGCAGGGCCTCCTCCAGCACCTCGGACAGCTCGCATTCCTCCAGCAGCAGCGTGGACGTCGCGTAGGTCTGCTGCAGTTGGATGATGGTGCGCACGCGCTCCACGTTCTTTCCCAGCGTCCCCAGGCCCTGACGCAAGGACTCCCGCTCCTGCTTCAGCTCGGACGCGAGGATCGGAAGGTAGGTGAACAGGTGCTGGCCCCGCTCGTCGTGGTCGACGAAGTCCGAGAGGTGGCTCCGGTGCTCGGCCAGGAGGTGGAACACCTTGTCGACACGGTCCACGCGCGAGGACTCCACCGCCTTGTGCATCTGCTCGGTGTCCACCACGATGCTGGTGAGCGTGTTGCCCACGTCGTGCAGCACATTGGAGGCCACCTCGGCCATTCCCACCGAGCGCGCCGTCGCCACCAGCCGCGCCTGGGCCTGCTTCAGCTCGCGCGTCCGCTCCTCCACGCGCTGCTCCAACTCCTCGTTGGCCCTGCGCAGGGCCGTCTCGGCCTCCTGGACCTCGGTGTAGAGCCTCGCGTTCTCCACGGAGATGGCCGCCTGGGAGGCCAGGTGCCGCAGCAGGGTGATGCGGCCGGGCCGGAAGGCCCCCGTGGTGAGCGCGTTCTCCAGGTACAGCAGCCCGCTGACCCGCTCCTGGCGTTGCAGGGGCAGACACAACACGGCGCGGGCCCGGCTGTGGGAGAAGTAGGGATCCGCGGAGAAGGGGTGGGGCTCGGCGGTGTCGTTGATGAGCACGGGCTCGCCAGCCCGCCGCACGTAGGAGAGCACGGTCCACGGCAGCTCCGGCTTCGCCGCCTCCGGTGACACCGTCTCCAGCGATCCGCGCGTGGCGTCCACCACGGCCTCCACCTTCAGTGCTCCGCCTTGCAGCAGCAGCAGGGCTCCCCGCTGGGCGCCGGCGTTCTCCAGCGCCACCCGCATGAGGGTGGCCACCACCTTCTCCAGGTTGATCTCACTGGAGATGGCCTGCTGCGCCTTGACGACGGTGAGCGCGTCCAACTGGCTCGAGTCCGAGTCATAGCTGGTGGAGTCCTCCTGGCTGGTGGCGGAGCCCGCCGTCAGCAGGGACCACTGCCGATCCATGTGCCGCGCCTTGCCGTCGGCGCCCCATTGGGCATACGCCTCGCGCGCCCGGCGAGCGTAGAAGAGGGCCAGGGTGTTCACCCGCCGCTCCTCCCAGAAGCGCGCGGCCAGCTCGCTCGCCAGCGCCAGGTGGTTGATGAAGCCCTGCTCGCGAGCCGCTTGGATGGCTTCCTCGTAGAACGCGGGGGCCATGTCCGCCCGCCCGAGGATTCGCTCCAGCTCCGCCGCCACCATCCGCTCGGGTGCGCGGAATGTCTCCGGGCAGTGCCGCGCCCACTCCGCCAGTTGTTGGTGGTGCGTCTGGATTTCGCGCAGGTCCTCCGGTTGCCGCTCGGCCGGGGCTCGCCGGTAGCACGCCGCCAGGGCCAGGGCCCGGTAGAAGTGATACTCGAGCTGCTGGATGCGCCCGAAGTTGGACCAGCTCAGGGCCTTGGCCTGTTCCGCGGCCTGGCGGGCCTCCTCGTAGGCCCCACGCATGAGGCACGAGCGGGCCGTGATGATGGCGTACCAGAGCCGCAGCGTGGGCATGCGGCTGCCCAGCTGCGCTTCGAAGGCCTTCTCGTCGAAGTCCTCCATGTTCAGCGAGTCGAAGGACGCGGTGAGCCCGCGCATCTGCTGCACGAAGGCGTGGGAGAGGCGCATCATGTCGTACGGCTGCGGGTAGCCCACCTTGCGCGCGAAGTCCTTGCGGACGGTCATCTCCCGGGCCACCTCGGCCAGCTCGGTGCCGGAGATCAGCTGCACCGTGGTGATGAAGAGGCAGCAATAGCAGGCCACCTGGTAGTCACCCGACTGGACCGTCTGCTGGAAGGCCCGGTGGTAGATCTCCATCGCCTCCGGGATGGGCTTCACCCAGAGGCTCGTATGCGCCATGGTGAAGGTCGTCCTGCCCCGCCAGGCCGCGCCGTCGGGGCTCTCGACGAGCTCGCAGGCCAGCTGGCTGAAGGCATGGCCCCGCTGGTAGTCCTTGAAGTGGCTGGCGAGCACCGTGCCGTACCACGCGTAGCCCGGTGCGGCCGCGGCGGTGTATCCATGGCGGAGCGTCAGGGCCACCGCATGGCACAGTTGCAGGGCCAGGAGCTTCTCGTCCGAGAAGAAGGCGGGCCACGTCAATGCCGCCAGCAACCCCATGACGGTCTTCATGTCCGGATCCGTCATGGGGGGGAGCTCGCGGAGGCTCTCGACGGGGCGATTGCCCAGCAGGGCCTCCGTTTCCTGGTGGGCGGCGATCACCTGCTCCCAGGTGGGCTTGGGCGGAATGCTCACGCCGAAGCGCTCCAGACACTCCAGCAGGCAGGCGGCGGCGGCGGCGCCCTGGTTGCGCGTGAGGAGGATGCCGCTCTTGAGCTCGTAGGCGGCCGCCAGCTGAGGACGCGTGGTGGCCCGCGAGAGCAACTCCTCCACGAGGACACTGGACTCGGCGGCATGGCCGGTCACCAGCTCGCAGGTGGCCTGATCCAGCCGCAGGGAGAAGGCCAGCGCGGGTGCCGTCTCCCACGGGTCGCCGGGCAGCAGGGAGAAGGCCATGGTGAAGTAGCCGATGGCCGAACGGTAGGCCACCGAGGCCTTGGCCCGTCCGCCCGCCTCGGCGTTGAGCCGCGCCAGCCGCGAGCGCTCCTCCGCGCTGGAGATCAGCTCCGCGCCCGCGTTGAGCTGGCCCACCACCTCGAAGAGGCGCTCGTTCAGCTCCCCGGGCGGGAGGCTCGACCACAACCGCCGGCCAATCTCCAGGTGGACCGCCTTGCGCTCCTCCTCGGCGATGAGGGCATGGGCGGCTTGTTGGATGCGATCGTGCGGAAAGCGGTAGCGGTGGGCACCCGTCTCCACCAGCAGCCCATCCCGCAGCGCCGGCTCGAGCCCCTGTTCCACCTCGGAGGCCTCCTGGCGCGAGAGCAGGGCCACCGTCTCCAGGGCGAAGGCATCGCCCACGCACGCGGCCAGGCGCAGCAGTTGCTGGGTGGGGAGGGGGAGCTGCCGCAGCCGCCCGGCCATGAACTCCACCACGTTGTCCGAGTAGCCCCGGGCCCGGACGGCCCGCTCGTTCCAGCGCCACGCTCCGTTCGACCCCCGCGTCACCAGTCCGTCCTGGTAGAGCGTCTGGAGCAGTTGGAGGAGGAAGAAGGGATTGCCCCCCGTCTTCTCCTGCACCAGCGCGGACAGCGGCGCCACGAGCGCGTCCGTGGCGCCCGGCAGGGCATCCGTCACCAGCCGCCGCGTCTGCTCGGGAGTCAGCGGCCCCAGGTGGATGTCCACCAGCTGTCCCGCCGCCTTGCGCGCCTCCGCCAGCGTCAACGCCAGCGGATGCGAGGCGCTCACCTCGTTGTCCCGGTAGGCGCCGATCAACAGCAGGGGAGGGGTGTCCGGGTGGAGGGTGAGGTACTTCAGCAGCGCGAGGCTCGCGAAGTCCGCCCACTGGAGATCATCCAGGAAGAGCACCAGCGGCCGCTCTGCGGTGGCGAACACCGCGAGGAAGCGCAGGAAGAGGCGGTTGAAGCGGTTCTGCGCGTCGGCAGGCGGCAGCTCCGGCACCGGGGACTGCTTGCCCACCACCTGCTCCAACTGGGGCACCAGCGTCACCAGCACCTGCCCCATGCCCTCGAAGGCCTCCAGCAGGCGCTGGCGCCAGGCGGCCACCTCCTCGTCGCTGCCGGCCAGCATCTGCTGCACGAGCGCCCGCATGGCCTGGGCCAGCGTGGCGTAGGGCACGTCCCGTTGCAGCGGGTTGAACTTGCCACCGAGGAAGAAGCCGCGTCGCCCCAGCAGGGGCTTGTGCAACTCATGGACGACGGAGGACTTGCCGATGCCCGAGTAGCCCCGGACCAGCACCCACTCGGTCCTCCCGGTGCGGGCCACCCGCTCGAAGGACTCCAGCAGCGTCTGGCGCTCCACGTCGCGCCCATAGAGGCTCTGTGGGGCCTGGAAGCGCGCGGGGAAGTCCCGCTGCCCCAGGGGGAACTCCTCCGCCACGCCCCGCCGCAGCCCCTCCTCGTACCGCTCCAGGTCCGCCTTCAGCCCCTCGGCGCTCTGGTAGCGCTCCTCGGCGGCCTTGCCGAGCAGCTTGAGCACCACCGCCGACAACAGGGGCGGCACCGAGGGCACGCGCCGGCTCGGGGGCACGGGCGCGTGGGCCACGTGCGCATGGACCCATTCCAGGGCGTCCCGGCCCCGGAAGGGCAGCTGCCCGGTGAGCAGCTGGTAGAACACCACTCCCAGTGAATAGAAGTCCGTCCGGTAGTCCACCGCCCGGTTCATCCGCCCGGATTGCTCCGGGGACATGTAGGGCAGCGTGCCTTCGATGAACGGGGCCGCCGCGGCCTCCACGTGCTCCAACTGCCGCGGGCTGGCCAGCCCGAAGTCGATGAGCCACACCCGCCCTCCCTCCGAGCGCAGGATGTTGGCGGGTTTGATGTCCTTGTGGATGACGCCCCGCCGGTGCACCTCCGCGAGGATGGACGCCAGGGGCACGGCGATGGACAGGAAGCGCGAGGGCTCGAAGGGCTGGCCCAGCTGCTCCGACAGGGCCCTGGCGCCCACGTCCTCCAGCACCAGCACGGGCCGCTCCGTGTGCAGCTCCAGGCCATGGGCGGTGATGACTCCGGCCGTGCCTCGCAGCCGCTCCAGGAGCGCGTGCTCGCGCTGGTAGCGGGCGCGTTCGCGCGGGCCGGGGTGCTGGGTGCGTGGCGTCTTGAGGATGACGGGCAGCCGGTCCGCCCGCCGCACCGCATGGAACAGCAGGTTGTTGTTCGTCGTCTGGAACAGACTTCGAAGCTCGTACCCCGGAAGTTCCATCATCCTCTGGACTCCATCGAACCGGCCTCCCCCGATGGAAGGAATATAGAACTTTTACGACTAGGGCGGACGGGAACTCCAGGAAAGGCCGAATCACGCGGCGTCGGTGGGCGTCCTCGCGCACCGTGAACTGGATTTTATTTTTTTCTGAGACACCGAGCCGCTTTCAGTGCTCTTCTGGCAAGGAGGGATTACTCGGGAATTCCCTCCTCTATTCCAAGGAGCCGTCCATGCGCTCGAAGGTGCGGTCGACGTTCATGACGATGATGTGGGGAGTGTCGCTGGCGGGAGGCGCCGCGTTGGCGGAGGCGCCTCGGGAGCCCGCGACGGAAGCGCTCCGTGCTTCCGCTGGAGCCCTGGAGTGGACCGAGGAGCTCGGCGCCGGTGAGGGCACGGGCGAGCTGGTGCGCACCCGGGAGGGGCTGGTGTACGAGCCCTACAACGTCATGCGCAGGCCGGAGGGGCTGCGGACCCTGACGGGGCTCTACACCTTCCCGGCCCGCCGGCTGGAGCGGCCCGTGGACACGGTGCGGCCGCTGATCCGGGCGCAGCGTGCGTTTGGGACGAGCGTCGAGGTGGATGTCCGCGTGCGCTCGGCCAGCGGTGCCTGGAGCGAGTGGAGCATCTCCAGCGCGGGAGAGGCCGTGCGCCTTCCCTGGGCCGGCACGGAGGTGCAGGTACGGCTCGCGCTGGTGGCGGACGAGCACGGCCGCGGTCCCGCGGTGCACGAGGTGAAGCTGGAGGGAACCCTGGAGGGTGGCACCACCGAGGGGGTGCAGAGCCTGGCCGCGCTGACCTACCGCATCTACGCCACGCGCGAGGGCCTGGTGGGTGGCACCACGGCCAACGGCCACGTCATCAAGAGCTATGACCGCTTCGTGGCGCTGCCCTCGCGCCGGGCGCTCGCGACCAACGGTGGCTCCGAGTACCAGGTGCGCGTGTGCTACTCGAAGACGGCCAAGTGCACGACCACCTCGGTGTGGGACGTGGGCCCGTGGAACACGAAGGATGACTACTGGAATCCCTCGAGCGTCCGCGAGATGTGGAAGACCCTGCCCCAGGGCAAGCCCGAGGCCCAGGCCGCCTACCAGGATGGCTTCAACGGCGGGTTGGATCAGTTCGGGCGCCGGCCGTCCAACCCCGCGGGCATCGACATCGCCGATGGCTCGTTCTGGACGGACCTGGGGATGAGCAACAACGACTGGGTGGACGTGACGTACCTGTGGACGACGGGCGGCGGTACCCCAACCACGGGCATCATCATCGACAACAACAACGCCGCCAACGACACGGCCAAGGGCTACATCGAGCTGACGGGGACCTGGGCGGCCGCGACGGGCACGGCGGGCTACTACGGCTCCAACTACCTGTATGCCTCGACGGCGGCGGTCTCCGAGCCGGCGACGTTCTGGTTCTACCTGCCGGCGGCGGCCACCAAGACGATCGACGCGCGGTGGACGTCGGGCACCAACCGCTCGGCGGCCGCGCCGTACATCATCAAGAACGCCAGTGGCACCACCCTGGCCACGGTGTACAAGAACCAGCAGACGGGCGGTGGCGCGTGGAGCACGCTCGGCTCGTGGAGCTTCCCGGCCGGCTGGAACAAGGTGCAGCTGAGCCGCTGGGCCACGACGGGCTACGTCGTCGTCGCCGACGCCATCCAGGTGCGGTGATGCACTGAAGCGGGGTGGAGCACGGCTTCCGGGCCGTGCTTCACCGTCCCGCCCCGGCCCGGGCCGCGATACCTCACTCCGTGCCCAGGTTGTGTTTGAGGATGTAGGGCTCGCCGGCCTGGACCTCGATCTGCAGCGTGACGCGCTTGCCCATTTCCTGGTTGATCAGCAGCACCGTGTGTTTCCCGGCGGGAAGCTCGAGGGGCGTCAGCGGTGTCTGTCCAATGAGCTTGTTGTCGACCCACACGATGGCGTAGGGCCGGATGCGGAACTCCACTCTCCCCGTCTTCTGTCTGGCTTGCGCGAGCTCCCGGTTGATGGGCGGTACAGGGTTCGGATTGACGGGGCGGTGGGTCTTCTTCTTTCCAGACGGGTTCTTTCCGGGAGCATTTGGCGTGCCCGGTGCGGATTCCGGACGCTTCGTCTCCTGGGCGGGAGGAATCACGGAAGGGTCGGCGGACGCGATGGCTCCCGCGGGCGTCTCCGTCGTGTTCTCTCCTGGAGCCGGGGTTTCCACGGCCGGGGGCTCCCGAGGTGGCACGGGAGTGGGTTCCGCTTCCGCCACCTTCTGGGGTGGAGCCGGAGCCGGTGGCTGTTGCTGGGCTGGAGCCGTTGCCTGAGGCGCGGACACGGCCGGCTCATGGATCGCGAGCGGCTGGGGGGAGGGTGCCTCGTCGCGCCGGGCCACGCACGTCAGCGCGAGCAGCACCGCGACTCCCGCCGCCGCGGCCACGAGGTGTTTCCCGTACCTTTGTCTGACGGAAGGCTCGTCCGGCTCCGGCTGTGGTTCGGACTCGGGAACCCTGATGGTGGGCGTGCGAATGGTGGGAGCGGGACGTTCCATGCTCTTCACCAGTTCCGGCCTGGGCTCCTGTGGGCTGGGAATGCCCTTGGCGGGTGTGCCTTTGGGTGGAGTGCCCTTGGCGGGAGTCTTGGAAGGCAATCCCTTGGGCGGCGTGCCCCTGGCGGGAGTCTTGGAAGGCAATCCCTTGGGCGGAGTGCCCTTGGGAGGTGTCCCCTTGGCGGGCGTGTTCCTGCCCGGCGTGTACCCGGGGATGGGCTCCGTCACCGCGGCCTCGTTCAAGGCCGTTACCCGTCTCATCAACTGGGCGAGGTGCCAGGTGCCGACGGGCTCTCCAGTCGACACCATGAAGCGTTCGAGGTCCGCCTGGAAGACCCGGCAGTCCGGGTAGCGCTGATCGCGATCCTTGGCCAGCGCCCGCTCCAGGATGCTCCTCAGCGCCACGGGGAGATCCGGCTGCCGCTCCTCCGCGGGGATGAAGGGCTCGTGGAGGATGGCCTGGACCATGCTCGCCTCGGTGGTGGCGTCGAATGGCTTGTGTCCGGTGAGCAACTCGTAGAGCACGATGCCGAGCGCGTACACGTCCACCCGCCGGTCCAATGGCGCCCCCCGGAGCTGCTCCGGAGGCATGTAGGCCAGCTTTCCCTTGATGACCCCCGTCTGCGTCCGGTGCCCCTGGTCCGCCGCCTTGGCGATTCCGAAGTCCACCACCTTCACCGCGCCCTGGTGGGACACCAGGATGTTGTCCGGGCTGATGTCCCGATGGATGAGACCCAGCGGCACGCCCAGCTCCGGATCCCGGCTGTCATGGGCGAAGGCCAATCCCTCGCAGGCGCTGGCGATGATCCGCGCGCAACAGGCCGGAGGCAGGGGCACTTCCACGGCCCGGGCCCGCTTCGCCAGCACGCGCAGGTTCAACCCGTCGATGTACTCCATCGCCAGGAACCAGGTGCCGTCCGCATCTCCGAAGTCGAAGATTTGAACGATGTTGGGATGATCCAGCCGCGCGGCCAGCCGGGCCTCGGCGATGAACATCTCCACGAACTGGGGATCCTCCGCCAGGTGCGGCAGGATGCGTTTGACCACCAGCGCCTTCGTGAAGCCCATGGGGCCATCGGCTCGGGCGAGGTACACCTCGGCCATGCCCCCGGTGGCGAGCTTGCTGACCAGCTGGTATTTGCCAAGCATCATGGAGCGTTGCCCCCCAAGGCAGCTCAATGTGGTCTGCCCGGGGGCAAGCGGGTAGGCGTGCCGTCGATCGCTTCTGCTTCTGCAAGACAGACTGCGCGTCCGGCTGTTCGCGCGCGGACATCCCAGGGCCCGCCGCGCTTCCCCGGTGAGATCCCGGAATCTGGTCAGCAGCGATCCAATCGTACAGGCACACTGGACTCCCAGGTTTTCTTGGCTCTACCCTGAAGCCCAGGAAGCTCGGCTGCCCTCCTGGCGGCCAGAGGGGAGCCGTGATGAATCGGACACTCGAGTGGAGCCTGCCGCTCACCGCGTTGCTGGTGGGCCTCGGCGCTGGAAGCGCTCGCGCGCACTACACGCCGTCGACGGTGGCGTATGACCCCAACCCGGCTCCGGCGCTGCTGGCGACGGTGTCGGGGTGTGACGACTGCTCGGAGGTGGTGAACCTGCCGTTCGCCTTTCCCTTCTATGGGAAGTCCTTCACGCAGGTGACCGTGTCGAGCAACGGCTACCTGGTGCTCGGCAGCACCACGGCGACCGGCATCAGCAATCCCCAGCTGACGTGGTCGGGCTCGACCGTCGCGCCCGCGGGGACCATCGCTCCCATGTGGGACGACTGGAACCCGGGGGCCGGCGGAGACGTGTACGCGGGCCAGGTGGGCTCGGCCTACGTGGTGGAGTGGCGCAATCTCTTCCACTACGGGCAGTCCACCGCCGGTGGCTACACCTTCAAGGTGAAGTTCTTCAGCGACGGCGCCCTCGAGTTCCACTACGGCACCGTCACCGGAGGCTACGGCTCGGGCGCGGACAATGGCGTCTCGGCCACCGCCGGCTTCCAGGAAGGGCAGAACACCGTGGCCCATCCGGTGAGCTACAACCAGGCCGCGCTCGCCAGCTTCTCCGCCCGGCGTTTCACCCGCCCGGGCGCCGCGGCCCTCTACGTCAACATCCGCGATGGCCTCCTCAACCAGCCGCGCCCCGAGCTGATGTACTCGCTCGACTACACGTGCGGCACCCTCAACGCCTCCACCACCGCCCGCAGCACCAGCTCCACCGCCAACGACGGGTGGGCCTTCTCGGCCGTGGGTTGCTCCTCGACGCCCACGCTCCGGGGCACCCGCTTCGGCGGTGATGCCGCGGGTTATAGCGTCTCCACCTATCCGCTCATGGGCGGCGAGACCGCGGTCACCAGCGGTACCTATGTCTTCCTCAAGCGCTCGGACGTGACGCCCCGGCAGACGCGGCAGAGCGGCTTCAGCGTCACCTACGGCGGCGCCACCCCGTACCGCGCCGTGCTCGACTACTGGCAGAGCGGTGCGCTCGACAAGCCGCTGCTCATCGTCACCGGGTTCGATCCGCTCAACCAGGACTCCACCGCCAACTACCTGATGCTGATGGGGGACCTGGTGCGCACGCTGAACGCCGAGGGCTACGACGTCATCATCGGCAAGCACGGTGACGGCAACCAGCGGCTCGGCTGGTTCCGGGGCGAGGTCGCCGCGTGGGTGGATGACATCCTCGGCCGCATGCCCGCGGGCAGCAAGGTGCAGGTGGCCGGCATCAGCCAGGGCGGCGTCGTGCTGCGCGACACCCTGCACAACAACACCAACGGCATCCTCGGCAAGGTGAAGGCCTGGTACTCCATCGACTCGCCGCAGCTCGGCGCCAACCTGGGCCGCGCCTACCGCGGCGTCCAGACGCTCCTGCTGTGCCACCAGTCCGAGACGCACTCCGGCCGGCGCAAGCTCACCGCGCCGCCCGCGTACGATCTGTCCTACAGCATGGCCACCACGTGCTCCTGCGACAACGAGCCGGAGAACTCCACGTGCAACAGCACCAGCAGCTACCATGATCTGTATTACGGGAGCATGGGCTGGCCCACCTCGGCCATTCCCCGCTACGCGCTGGCCTTCGGCGACGCCAACCCCACCAACGGTTACACGAAGATGGGCAGCGACTCGCGCCTGTATGACTTCACCTATACGGGGTGGTTCTGCTCGGAGGACCGGGACTGGGAGCCGGGCCAGCGCGACTGCGTGGCGGGCTCGCGCAGCATCTCCGCGGCCGACGTCAACACGGATCAGGGTGCCTCGCTGTGCGGCAACTTCCGGCTGCGCCTCCAGTTCGAGCCGGCCTTCATCAACGCCGACTCGGCCCTGGCGGTGACGGGCAACGCGCTCAACCCGGAGGCGGCCAGCTCGAGCTGCCCGGTCAACTACAGCTCGCTCGCTCCCACGCAGTGGAAGGACTGGGCCTCCAACGACTACAACGAGAAGCATGAGCTTCTCACCTCCGCGCTCGCCAACCGGATGCTCACCTGGCTGAGGGCGGAGCAGTGAGCCGGATGGGAGCCTGAGCCAGCGGAAGCAGGTTCTTTCAGGGGTGCTCCTGCTCGAGCACGGGGCACCCTCCGGCCGCACGGCGCGCCAACTCGTCCGACAACTGGACAAGTTGCTCACCATCGCGGCCGGACCCCCCTGACAGGAGTTACCCCTCCTGGCTTGGGAACCTTCCGCCCGGGCCTCCGGGAAGGAGCGAGGATGACGTCGGCAGACAGTCAGCGTCCGGGGCGGGCCCGGTGGGTGGTGATGGGCCTGGGGCTCGCCGCGGTGCTGGGCGGAGGTTTCGCTATGTGGCGTGGGGCAGGGGAGCCGCCCGTGCCAGAGCAGGCCGTGGCGGGGGCCTCCGCGTCCGGTGCCGGAGTGGCATTGGCGCCGGCTTCACGGTCAGTGGGGGCTCCGCTGCGCATCGTCCGCCTCACTGCGTCGCCGCACGACGTCCCCGTGGGCGGGCGGGTGGTGCTGGGCTGCGAGGTGGAAGGCGGCTCGGGCGAGGCGAGCGCGCGGCGCTACACCTGGGTGGCGGCGCGAGGACGGCTGGAGCAGGAGAACGGGCCGGCGGCGGTGTGGGTGGCTCCGAAGACGCCGGGCCTCCACCAGGTGGGCGTGCTCGTCCAGGAGGGCGATGCGCAGGTGAAGCAGACGCTGATGCTCCACGTCCACGTGCCCACGCCCGAGGATCTGGCCGCGCTCATGAAGGAGGGGGACTGGAAGCAGGCTCAGGAGCGGACGCTCGCGGAGCGCGAGGCGGCGGAGGCGAAGCTCGCGGCGCTGGGCGAGGTGGTGGCGAAGCGGGAGACGCGGGAGGACCGTCTGCGGGCGTACTACGCGCTCGAGGACCTGGCCGCGTTGCAGCTCGACGAGGGCCGCTATGAGGAGGCGCTGCGCTCCTACGAGGAGCTGCTGGGGAGCCACCTGGAGACGGACCCCAAGCGCAAGCCGTTCCTCGCGGGCAAGGCGAGTGCGCTGTTCGCGCTCGGGCGGGAGGACGAGGCTCTGCGGGTCTACGCGCAGGCGGGGGAGGAGAACCTCCCCATGTCCCACTACTACGCGGGCCTGCTGCTGGAGGCGCGGGGCCAGCTCCCGGAGGCGCTCGAGGCCTACGGAAGGGCCGCCGAGGCCAACCGCTGGTTCGCGGATCCACTGCTGCGTCAGGCGCAGATGATGTTGCGGCAGGGACGGTCCGCCCAGGAGGTGGTGGAGCTGCTCATCCAGGCCTCGCCGCGCTTCGGGCGGGAGCTGTTGCTCGAGCGGCTGGCGACGGACCCCCAGTTCGCGGCGGTGAACCAGGCGCTCACGGCGAGTGGCCGGGCCGCGGAGCTCGAGGAGCGCCGGCCCATCGAGACCCGACTCCCCGAGCCGCCCAAACCGCCCGAGCCCGGACGGACGGCGGTGATCACTCCGGAGCCGTGAGGGGAGGATCAGTGCCAACTCGATGGCGACGTCTGAGATAGGCCTCTCAGGAACAACAGGACCAGCGCACCCGTGAGGCCGAGGACCAGACCCGAGACGATCATCGCGGCCTTGGAGCGCTTCTGACCGACGAAGTCGAAAGTGGCCTCCAACCTGAAGTAACTCACCCCTCCCAGCACCAACGCCACGAGCGCCAGGACGCAGCCCACCGCCCACATCACCAGGGAGAACGCCGAGGTGAAGATCACCCCGGCCGACCCCACGGCCAGGTAGAACGCGGTGGCCGCGAGGCGGGAGCTAGGCTCGAGGGAGGGCATGTCGGAACGAGACGGAGGAGCGTTGTGCATGGTGGCCGCTCCGGTTGTAGTCGGAGGACCCACGCCGAGCAAACCGCCTCCTGTCTCAGCGCGCTCGCGAGCCCGGTCCAGGTCTTCAGAGTCCGAGTTCGCTCAACCCCGGGTGATATGCCTGGAGCTGGACAGCCACGCCAGTTGTCTGCCCAGCCTCCACGTGGCGGCCACCTTCGTCTCGGCGTTTGCAGTGGTGGGGGAGGGGGAGCGCCGCGCCCCGCTTCTCGTCGCGTGGGCGGCGTTCATCTGGGGCAGCACCCCCACCCACCAGGCATCACTACGCGGTGGACGGGGTGGCGGGCCTGTTGCTGGCCCTGGCCGTGTGGGCCCTCTTCACGGCCAGGCCCGAGGCCCGGGAGCAGCAGGCCCGGCTCAGCAGCCGAGATTGGTTCCCGGGTTCACGCCGAGCAGGCTCGTGAAGCGCAGGTAGGTGTCGATGCGGCTCTGCACCTGGCCGGGATTGCGGCCGTAGCACTCCAGTGAGCCGTTGATGGTGCGGATCGTCTCGCCGAAGCCGGCGTTGTTCACCATGGCGTTGTGGGCCGTCATGTTGCCGGCGCCCGTCTGCGTCATCCAGAACCAGAAACCCGTGCGCCATGCGGCGTTCGCGTCCTGCGCGAGCAGGTCCGGGTTGCTCTGCAGCGGCAGCCCGAGCGCGTTCCCCGCGGCGCAGTAGTTGCCGTTCCACGACAGCTGCATGGGGCCACGCCCGTAGTACCACTTGCCCGGGGCGCAGCTGCAGCCCGGCGGGCCCCACGAGGTGTCGCAATACGCCGCCTTGTTGATCTCCTCGATGTGCACGAGGCCGCCAGTCTCATGCGAGACGTTGGCGAGGAAGGCCGCCACCTCGCGCTTGCGCGTGTCCGTGTCTCCCGTGGTCGCGAGCCCCGGGAACGTGGACGCCGCGGCCACCAGGGCGTCATACGTGTAGAACGGGTTGCGGTTGGGGAACATGGTGTCGAACGTGGCCCGGCTCAGGATGGCGCCGAACCCGCTCCCGCCGCCGCCACCACCGCCCACCTTGTCGAAGGTCCAGCGCTGGTTGGCGCGGTCGGTGTACGGATACTGGACGATGATCGTCCCGTTGTCCGCCGAGCCCCAGTACAGATCGAGCGCCATGTCCGTGTGGCGCGGGTGGATGCTGAACTGGTTGTTGCCCCGGGGCACGAACTTGAACTGCTGATTGGCCCCACCCAAGTACGCCCACTGGTGGACCTGCGCGTTCTCCGCGTAGCTCACCTCCTTGATGTCGAGCCCCTTGTTGCTGTTGACGTTGATGATCCTCCAGTAGCCGTCCGAAGTGGGGGAGATGCGGAACTTCTGCGCGTTGGTGTTGTTGCAATCCCACTGCTGCACCTTCGCCCCATCCGCCGTGCTCGACGAGGCGATGTCGATACACTTCTGCGTCATGGCGGACCGGATGACGTAGTCACCCTCCGTGATGCTGGACACGATGACGGCGCTCTCCGTCCTCGAAATCTCCTCGGTGGACTCCGGTGCTTCGAGGGCACATCCGCTCAACGCACCCACGACACCCAGCAGCGACAAACCGCGGTACACGAACTCTCGGGTCATGATGATCTCCTTTGGGGAAAGGGAGACCAGTCTGCCCGACTTCCAGGAATTCTCCTGAAATTGGCGTTCGTTTTCTTTCCGAACAAAGTCCAGGGGAAGACAGTAGCGTCCGGGGCGGTGTGCTCAGTGCACCACGGGGTTGAGGAAGCCGTGGATGGCCTGCACCAGGACCGAGGCTCGAGGCCACGCGTTTCACCGAGCCCGCGCGTACGTCCCCCACCGCGTAGGCATCCCTCCGGCCGAGCGCCCGCTTCCTGATCTAGAGTGGCCGCTCCGCACCGCCCAGGGGACACCATGCCTCAGATGCTTCGCCCACCGTCCGTCGGACCCATCGTCGGGCACACCACCGATACGAGCGTTCGTCTCTGGATTCGTGCCGCCGATGTTCCGGACCTGCGCACCGTGGGCGTGGCCGCGCTCTACGAGTGGGGCCGCTCGGCGCCGCGGGAGGTGCGCTACTTCCGTCTCCATCGCGAATACGACCGCACCGGCACGGTGGACTTCGAGGGCCTCCAGCCCAATACGCGCTACACCGCCCGCCTGGGCTCGGTGACGGTGGACAGTCTCGACTCGGAGTTGATCGTCGAGGACGACGAGGTCTTCGAGCGCCTCCCCAAGGACCTGAAGGTGTGGAGGGAGGACTTCCTGCGGCTGGACCCGGAGGTGTCCGAGGCCTCCTTCACCACCCATTCCAGCTCCGAGGAAGGTGGCTTCTCCTTCCTCATGGGCTCCTGCCGCTACCCGGGCCTCATGGGCCAGTCCAAGCGCTCGGATGAGATCTTCCAGGCCATGAACCGGCACGTGGAGCTGGCCCGGAACGAGGAGCCGCTCCCGCCCCGCTTCGTGCTGATGATGGGAGACCAGATCTACGCCGACAAGCTCAACCGGAGCATCCCCATGGGCCGCGCGGACACCTGGCGCGAGTTCCAGGAGCGCTACGTCGAGGCCTTCACCACGCCCTACATCCGCCAGCTCATGCGCTCGGTGCCGACGTACATGATCCTCGATGACCACGAGATCGAGGACAACTGGGTGCAGGCACGCCTCAAGGATGCCCTCAAGCGGGACCTCTTCCACAACGCCATCCGCGCGTACATGAGCTACCAGTGGGTGCACGGGCCTCGGAACTTCGACAAGCGCATCCACTACAGCTTCGACTGTGCCCGCGTTCCCTTCTTCGTGCTCGACGTGCGCACGCAGCGCATCCGCGATGACGCCAATGCGTCCCTCCTCGGCAACCACCTGCTGGGCTACCCCGCCAAGGAGAGTGCCCCCGGCTTCAAGGGCCAGCTGGACCAGGTCTGCGATTGGCTCGTGGCGATGCAGGAGCAGCGAGGCAACGTGCCCAAGTTCGTCGTCTCGCCCGGTGTCTTCGTGCCCAATGAGGTCGGCTCGCGCGGTGGCCGCGGTGGAAGCAGCGACTCCTGGCCCGCCTTCCCCGAGACCCGGCGGCGCGTGCTGAGCACCATCGTCGACAACGGAGTCCAGAACGTCGTCTTCCTCTCCGGTGACGTGCACTGCTCCAACGTGTCGGAGATCTCCTTCGAGAAGCGGCGCGGGAAACTGCCGCTCAAGGCCTTCTCCATCGTCTCCTCGGCCTTCTACTGGCCCTTCCCGTTCGCCGATGGGGATCCACTCGGTTTCGTGCACGACTCGAAGGCCGAGCAGGATGGCTTCGACATCGACGGCTCCGTCACCATGCACTACCGCACCCGCGGCTTCGAGCAGGACGACAACTTCACCCAGGTGACCTACGACACGGCCCGGAATGCCCTCGTGGTGCGGAACTTCAGCCGCAAGGGCAAGCTCTTGAAGGAGCCCAACGAGCTGAAGCTCGCGGAGCGTTGATTCATGGGCTCGGGGAAGAGAGCGGGGCCTCCGCGCCAGGCCCCACGTCTCGCGCCCGCCGCCAGGCCCCCGGCCCGACGCCGTGCCAGCGCTTGAAGGCCTTGTTGAAGGCCACGGCGCTCTCGTAGCCCACCCGCTCGGCGATCTCCGGAAGACTGTCGTCCGTCTCGCGCAGCCACTGCGCGGCCTTCATCATCCTCCACCGTGCGAGGTACTGCAGCGGAGGCTCTCCCACCAGCGTGTGGAAGCGCGCGGCGAACCCCGAGCGGGACATGCCGGCCGCTGACGCGAGGCGCTCCACCGTCCAGGGCTCGGTCAGGCGCCCATGCATCAGCCCGAGCGCGGCGCCGATCTGGGGATCCGCCAGGGCTCGCAGCCCCGCTTCGTCCGGGCCGGTGGCCGCCGCCCGCGCGCGGAGTGCCTGGACGAGCAGCACATCCGCGAGCCGCCCGAGCACGATGGCACTGCCCGGCCCCGGAGCGGAGCTCTCGGCGACGATGAGTTGCACCGTCGCGGCGAGCGAGGGCGCCACTCCCGGCTCGTGGGCGGGGAGGTGAATCGCCGGTGGGAAGGCGGTGAACAGCGGGCTGTGGACACCCGCGCTGAACCGGAAGCATCCGACGACGAGCGTGCTGACGGACCCCTCTCCGCCGAGCCTGCGCGGTGTCAGCCCGGAGCCGCGCAACTGCTCCGAGGGAATGACGTCCCGGGGGGCGAGGGTGCGCCGGGAGCCATCGTCGAGCACATGGGCCGCGCCATGGGGCACCAGCACCACGTCCCCCGCTGACAGGAGGATGGGCGTCGCCAGGCCCTCGACCTGGAGCCGCAGGCTGCCTCGCGCCAGCACGTAGAAGGACGAGGTCTCCTTCTTCGGGACGCGGATCGCCCAGGGCGTTCCCAGTTCGAAGCGGCCGAAGAGCTGGGTGGTGAAGCGCATCGTCTCGAGCACGTCCGAGATGACGTCGGCGTGGCCGTCCATCGCTCCTGGACGATCGGGCAACAGATTTGGACTCGCTGGCATTGAGAGTCCATAGCGCCAGGAGCAATTTACGTCCATCACAAATCAGGAGCCGCACATGACAGCCACTCACACTCGCGATGCCGCCCACCTGTTGGACGCCCACCTGGAGCTCATCCCCTCCGATATCGGACGCTGGCTCGAGCTCTTCACCGACGACGCGGTCGTCGAGTTCCCCTACGCGGCCGGGCTCGGGTTGCCCGAGCGTCTGGAGGGCCGGGAGGCGATCCGCCAGTACTTCATGGACACGCCGAAGCACTTCCGGGGGCTCACCTTCACGAACGTCCGGCGCTACCCCACGACGGCGCCGGACATCGCGCTCGCGGAGGCTCATGGCTCGGCGACGATCGCCGCCACGGGCAGCACGTACGAGCAGGACTACGTCATGCTGGTGAAGGCGCGGAACGGGAGGATCTCGCTCTACCGGGAGTACTGGAACCCCGTCCCGGGGCTCAGGGCCTTCGGGGGGGAGCAGAACCTGCGGAAGGCGGTGAACGCGTCATGAGGACTTCCTCCAGTGGAGATTCCGCCCGCGTCCTCGTCATCGGGGCCACGGGGAATACGGGCAGTCACATCGTCTCGCGCCTGACGGAGCTCGGCTTCATCGTCCGCACCGCGACGCGCGGAGAGCGCCCCACGGGTAGCACCGCCGAGCACGTGCGCTTCGATTGGGCCGATCCGTCCAGCCATGACGAGGCGTTGTCCGGCGTGGACCGGATGTATCTGATCGCCCCGGGGATGGTAGAGGACCCCTCCACCCTCATGCTGCCCTTCATCGAGCGGGCGATGGAGCGGGGCGTGCGGCGTGTCGTCCTGTTGAGCGCGTCCGCCGTGCCCGAGGGCTCTCCGGGCCTGGGGACCGTGCACCGGTACTTGCGTGAACGCGTGCCGGAGTGGGCCGTGCTCCAGCCCTCGTGGTTCATGCAGAACTTCGTGAACGAGAGGCACCACCATGGCTCCACTCTCAAGCACGACGGGGTGGTCGTCACGGCCACGGGCGAGGGGCGCGCCGGGTTCGTCGATGCCCGGGACATCGCGGAGGTCGGCGTCCGGGCGCTCGCCGATGAGCGCTCCCATGACACCGCGCACGTCATCAGCGGGCCCCAGGCGCTGAGCTATGGGGAGCTCGTGGGCGTGATCTCCCAGGTGACCGGCCGTCCGATGCGGCACGTGCAGGTGGATGGCGAGAAGGTCCGCCAGCACATGATGGGCGCGGGGATTCCGGAACAGTATGCGCGGCTGCTCGCCGGGCTCGATGAGTCCATCCGCCAGGGGGCGGAGGCTCGTGTGACCGACACCGTCTCGCGCGTGACCGGCCGCCCCCCGCGCTCCTTCGAGGACTTCGCTCGGGAGCACGCCTCGTTCTGGAAGTGACTGCTCATGCCGGGTCTGGGCTCGGTGTCGCAGAACTTGTCCAACAGTTGGACAAGTTCGTGAAGAGCGCGCCCGGGAGGCGGACAGAACCCGAGGGAGGTGACTTCAACCCAGCGGTCCTGCATTGCATCGCATGCGGGTCATGCGGAAATCTTCCCTCATGGTCACTCGACGCCCACCCGAATTGGACCCGCTTGCTCGCATGCTCGAGATCTTCCGGTTTCAGGACGGTCAGTGGATCCCCGTCCATTCCTTGTCAGGAGAGGAGCGGGTGCGCGTCGAGCCCTTCGAGGCCATCGAGCTCGAGCTGGCGCTCCTCTGGTCCAGATAGTGATTCCTCATGTCTCGCGAGCCTCCCATCGTCCTGCCCATCTCGCTGCCCCTGCTCGGGCATGCCAATCCCTGGGCGCTCCTGCTCGCGAAGGAGGAGGGTTATTCGCTCTCCGCTGCCTCCCTCCTGTCCGAACGCTACGCCCTCAAGAGCGATGAGAAGCCCTTCGTGAGGGAGTTGCTGCGCCGCAAGCGCAACGTCTGGGCCTTCCGGTGTGACCAGCGCCGCTTCGCAGGTGATTTCGTCGTGGTGGACATGTCCGAGCCTCGTCCCGCACGGCGATGGGTAGTCGTGTTGGATCTCAAGATGGGTGCTCCGCTCGTGCTCGGCGGCGGTGGAGCCGGCGTGCAGCTCACCCAGGCCCAGCTCGCCGTGGAGGCGCTCGCCTCGCGCCAGGGTGTCATCACCCCCGGGTCCCGGTACGAGCTGGCCACCGGCGACAAGGCCGTCATCCTCGGCTGGCTTTGCGCGGGCCGGCGACGGGGGCGATCCGCGTAGACACAGAGGGAAGACCCTCACCCTGGCCCTCTCCCAGAGGGCGAGGGGATATCCTACGATACTCCCCATGCGCTGGCTCTCGTTCGTTCCCGCCTTGTCCGGCCCCTCGTCCCCAGGCCGTCCTGATCGCGCATGACGAACACGGACAAGATCCTGCTGATCCTGGACCTGGATGAGACGCTGATCCATGCCAGCGACACGAGGCTGGAGCGGGCGGAGGATTTCCTCCTCTTCGACTACTGCGTCTACGTCCGGCCCCACGTGGAGCGCTTCCTGACGGAGTGCGCCGCCCACTTCCGTCTCGCCGTCTGGTCCTCCGCCTCCGATGACTATGTCGCCGAGGCCGTGAAGCGCATCTTCCCCCGGCAGCTCACTCTGGAGTTCGTCTGGGGCAGGAGCCGGTGCACCTTCTCGCTCGACAGAGCACTCGCGCGGGAGTTCGGTTTTGTCGACCCGGCCTCCCACTACAACTACGTCAAGAAGCTGCACAAGCTGAAGCGCAAGGGGTACCGGCTGGAGCGCACCCTGATCGTGGACGACACCCCCGCCAAGTGCGTCCACAACTATGGCAACGCCATCTACGTGAGGGAGTACAACGGCGAGGCGGATGACCAGGAGCTACCCGCCCTCTCCAGGTACCTGGCCACCCTCGCGGATGCCGTCAACGTGAGGACCCTCGAGAAGCGGCACTGGCGGTCCGCTTCCGTCTCTCAGACCCGGCCCGTCGTGCCCTGAGTCAGGTCCTTCATGCGGACCACCAGGTGGGAGCCCTTCGTCGCCAGCGTGCTCGCGTCATCCGTGGGAATCACGTAGCCCTGATCCGCGCCCACGTGCTTCCGGTAGAAGTCCACCACGCCCTGGTCCTGCACGTTGGAGGTAGTGGTCTTCTTGATGCCGTACACCGAGCCATCCGCCGTCTTCGCCTTGACCGAGTCCGGGGCGGACGCCAGCAGGTTCTCCATCGTGCCGGACTTCCTGCCACCGCCCTCTGGCTCGATGGTCATCGAGGCGTTCGTGCCCTCGATGTAGCTCACGTCGTAGTACGTCTGGTTGTCGCCGCCGTTGAACTTCACCTCCCCGAGCGTGGCCGCCGCGCCGTCACCGGCCGTGCTGCGGAAGTTGCCGGACCAGCCCTGGGGGAACTCCACCGTCCGCGCCTCGCCCGGCTTCAGCGTCACGGAGTCGATCGCCTTGTCCCCGGCATTGGGCGTGAAGTTGACGGTCATCGGCGAGGTTCCATCGTTGGTGAAGGTCATCGTGTTGCCGCCCTTCGCCGCGCCCGGCGCGCCGGCGCCACTGGCTCCCTCCACGCCCTTCGCCGGAGCCTGCGGACCCGCCACGGCCGGGGCGGCCTGGGGACCGGCGCCGGCGCCGCTGGCACCCTCCACGCCCTTCGCCGGAGCCTGCAGTGCCGGCAGGCCCTGGCCGCTGGCGCCGCCCTCGCCGCCCAGCAGCTCCGCCGCCTTGGACAGCTCCTGCATCATCCGCGCGAGCTCCTGCACCATCGCCTCCAGGCCACCCGCCTCCAGTCCGCCCGCCTTCTTCGCGCTCAGCGGGGAGTCGAAGCCATCCGCCCCGAACATCTGTCGCGGGGAGACCTTGTTGGCCAGGGTGGGGGAGACCGGCTGGGCGCTGGGGGCGCTCGGGGCGCAGGTCTCGCGCACGGAGGAGGACGGGCAGGCGATGGACGAACGGGACAGGGGGGCGATGGCCATGACGGTGTTCCTCGGGAGGGCTGTGGAAGGGGGTGGCCCCTTGCTCGGTCTCGTGAGGGCATTAAGCAGGAGGCGTGCCAGCACCCCGCGAGCCCGGTTGGAGCCCCTCTTCCCTCTGGGAGGCCGCTGCGCCGTCACCCGCGGGAGGCCTCGCGCCTGATGACCGCCGTCACCCCCCTGGTGACTGCCGTCACCACCCTCCGTCAGGGCTTCAGCGCGCCCATCAGCTCCGCGAGCATGTGCACCGGGAAGCGGTGCCAGCTCTGCCAGTAGCGGAACGCGGCGAAGGCGTTCACCGCCATACCGAAGAGCAGGGCGTTGGCGAGGATCCACCGTGGGACGAAGCGCTGGAACAGGTCCAACTCCAGGGTCTTCACCAGGCCGATGGCCATCAGCGGCAGCAGGGGCACGATGAGGCGCGGGCCGTAGCACCAGCCGCCTCCCCAGTCGTTCCACAGGGCCACCAGGAGGAAGGAGGGGAGGATGCCGGCCAGAAGCATCCCCCCTTCGAGGGGCCGCTCGCGCACGAGCCTCGGCCACCCGGGCAGCGCCACCAGCACGGCGGGCGCGAACCACACCAGGCCCTTCGGCCGTGACACCAGCAGGCCCTCGAGTCCCTCCCAGAGGTTGCCCACCATGAAGGGGTAGGGGCCCCGCCAGGGCGAGCCATACATGTGCTGGTTCAGCCACAGCAGCAGCCCGGTGGCCATGGCGGGCATCACCGCCACGAGCGCTCCCTGGAGCCAATCGCGCCGCAGCAGCGCGGGCACCATCAGCACCGGCACCAGCAGGGCCAGTTGCGGTTTCATCAACATGCCCGCGGCCACGCACAGGCCCGCCCAGAAGCCGCCGCGCTCGCGAAAACCGAGCACATACGCCCCCAACAGCAGCGGCACGAGGAACGGCTCGGTGAAGAAGCTGCGGCCGTGGTACCAGACCGGCGTGGCCAGGAAGGCCGCCACCAGGGTGAGCCGGATGGCGTTCTCGTTCGCCGTGTAGCGCCGCAGCAGCCGGTCCAACAGCAGCATCCCGCACACGGTGGCGAGCCCGGCGCACAGCAGCGCGCCCATCTCCACATACGGGGTACTACGCAGTGGCCAGAGCACCGGGGCGAGCAGGAAGGCCAGTCCCACCGGGTGCGCGCTGTACTCGGGGCCGAGCGCGAGCCGGGGATCGAACCGCGGGTGGAAGACATACTGCGGCAGCCCGTTCGCGTCCCTCGTCCACCGCGAGTGGTCCACCATGTCCCGCCACACGTAGCGCTGGCCGTCGATGTACCAGATGGAGTGGTGGTCCATGACGCGGCCAACGTTCTTCCTGCCGCCCTGGAGCGAGCCCACCACCACCTGCGCGTGGTTGTTCTTCAGGTCGAGATCCCCATCCAGCAGGACGCTATTGAGGAGGATCAGGTAGGCCTCCTCGTCCGCGCCCATCACGGTGGCCGGGCCGAGGTGGTTGCGCCACGGGCCGGGGTACTCGGTGACACACTGGGGGGCGAGGAGCGCCAACGCGAGCAGTGCGAGAAAGATCCGATGCGAACGGGAAACCGCCATCGGCTCACACCATAGCGTTTCAATCCCTCTGTTGCTGGAGCCCTTGCGTTGCATTTCAAAAAAAGAGGGCTGTACACTTCTTCAGGGTTTCGCATTCAAGCCAGGGATTCGCGGTAGATTGCCCGGCTCACGCGACGGGGGGTTGCATCATGGCGCTGAACCCGAATTCCAACAGGCGCATCCTCATCGTCGATGACAACGAGGACATCCACGATGATTTCCGCCGGATCCTCCAGCCCCGGGTGGACACCTCCGAGCTGGACGATCTGGAGGCGATGCTCCTGGGTGAAGCCTCGGCCATGCCCAGACCGCCGACGTTCGAGCTGACGAGTGCCTACCAGGGCGCCGAGGCGCTCGAGAAGGTCCGCGAGGCGCTGAAGGCTGGCACTCCCTATGCGATGGCGTTCATGGACATGCGGATGCCTCCCGGGTGGGACGGCGTCGAGACGCTCTCGCGCATCTGGCAGGAGGATCCGAACCTCCAGGCCGTCATCTGCTCGGCGTACTCGGACTTCTCGTGGGAGAGCATCAGCGCCCGGTTCGGCCAGACGGATCGCTTCCTCATCCTCAAGAAGCCCTTCGATGCCGTCGAGGTCCGCCAGATGGCGTGTGCGCTGGTGGAGAAGTGGGCCCACCACGCCGCGAGCCAGCAGGCCGAGCAGGCGCTGCACGGGCACGAGGCGCGGCTGCGCGCGCTGCTCCAGGTGCTCCCGGACGCACTGCTGCGCGTCGCCGCGGATGGTACCTGTCTCGATTTCCAGCCGTCCCGCGAGGCCGTTCTGGCTCCGCGGCTGGCCTTCCCTCCAGGCGGAAGGCTGGCGAGCTCCCTGCCGGCGCACGTTGCCCGGGAGCTGCTCTCCTGGTTGGGCCAGGCTCTTGGAGGAGGTCCGGCGCGGGTCCTCGAGTTCGAGCTTCCGTTGGACGGCGAGACGCGGTGCATCGAGGCACGGATCGCCGCCATCGACCCGGCGGAGGCGTTCGTGCTGCTGCGCGACGTCACCGCGTGACTGGGAGAGAGCGCATGAAAGTCCTCGAACGCAGCAGATTCCTGTTCCTCGGCCTCGCCGGTGCCTTCGCGCTCGTGGGCAGTGCCTTCCTGTGGTGGTTCATCGGTGAGCCGGAGGCCGTGCGGGCACCGGCCCCGGTGCTGGCGCCCGCCCCGGCGCAGCACCCCCCATCCGCCGGCAAGACCATCCGGCTCGCCATGTCCGCGGCCTATGTCTCGGAGCTGGGGGTCGGCGTCTACGCGGAGCTCGCCGGGTACCTGACGGAGAAGACCGGCATCTCCATCGAGTTCGTCACCGGGCTGTCGTACGGCACCATCAACAGCATGCTCGAGGAAGGGACCGTCCAGAGCGGCTTCATCTGTGGCCAGCCGTACGTCCTGCTCCACGACGAGCCCCAGCCCAAGGCCTTGCTCATCGCCGCGCCCATCATGAAGGCCGCCCGGTACAAAGGGCAGCCCATCTATTTCTCGGATCTCATCGTCCGCAAGGACAGCCCCTTCCAGCGCCTCCAGGACCTGAAGGGCCGGACCTACGTCTACAACGATGAGATCTCCAACGCGGGCTACAACATGCCCCGCTACCGCATGCTCGAGCTCGGGCTGACGCAGGGCTTCTTCGGCAAGGTCCTCCGGTCCGGCTCCCACGAGGAGTCCATCCGCATGGTGGCGACTGGCGAGGCGGATGCGAGCTACGTCGACAGCCTCGTGGTTGATTACGACCGGGAGAAGGGCATCGGGCATGCCCACGCGGTCCGTGTCATCGAGAGCGCCGGCCCCTCCTCCATCGGGCCGCTCGTCGCGTCCTCCAAGATGCCGGTGGAACAGCGCGACAAGCTCCAGCGTGCGCTCGTGACGATGCACGAGGATCCAGAGGGGCGGAAGATCCTCGACGAGGCGTTGCTGGAGCGGTTCACCCTCGTGCAGGACAGCCACTACGACGGTATTCGCTCCATGATGGTGGCCGCGGAGAAGGCGGGCTTCACCGCCATCCGGTGAGCAGGGGAGGCCACGGATGGCGCACAAGCTGCGGCAGCTGCTCTGGCCCTTGTTGGGAATGCTCGCGCTGAGCATCGCCCTGCAAGCGGCCTCGTTGGTGGCGGTGGTGGAGATCGACGCGCGGGTGAACCGGAACCGGCAGTACGTCGCGGCCGCGACGAGCCTGTTCGACGTCGTCGAGCAGTTCGAGAACGCGACCTACCTCGCCCTCGTCGGGCTGGCGGCGTCCGATTGGGAGATGTTGCTCCGGCAGCGGGCGGCCGCCCAGTCCCTGGCCGAGCGCTTCACCACCCTGAGCGGGGCGATGCTGCGAGGGGATGGCCAGGGGATTGTTGGAGAGTTGCCGCCCGAGGGCATCCAGGATCCCGAGGCACTCGGGGCGCTCACCGCCCTGACGAGGTTGTGGGACAAGGCCAACGCGGCCCATGTGCACGTGCTCCGCTCCGAGAACCACTCGCTCAAGAACAATCCCGAGCTGGAGGAGTTCCGCACCGCGTCGCGGAGCCTGTCCGAGGCGGCCCGGGATGTCTCCGTGCTGCTCCAGAACCACACCCGGGAGGAGTTGCGGCTGCTCGGGCTGATCCAGCGCGTCATCCCGGTGGGCGCATTCCTGCTGACACTCCTGCTCTTCGGGTTCGTCATCCAACGCATCTTCCTGCCATTCGTCGCCTCGACGGAGGAGCTCGAGCAGAGCGAGACCGCGCTGCGCGCTGCCCGCGACGGGCTCGAGCGCCGGGTCGCCGAAAGGACCGAGGAGCTCGCGCGGGCCAACGAGGCGCTGCGCCACGCCCACGATGGTCTCGAGCTTCGCGTCAAGGAGCGCACGCAGGAGCTGAAGGACACCCAGCGCCGCGCCGTGGAGCTCGCGCGCCAGGCGGGCATGGCCGAGCTCGCCACGAACGTGCTCCACAACGTGGGCAACGTCCTGAACAGCATCAACACTTCGGCCACCCTCCTCGGTGAGCGGCTGCGGGCGCTCCGCCTGCCACCATTGCTCAAGCTCGCCGGACTGCTGGAGGAGCACCGTGCCGACCTCGGGACCTTCGTGACGGGGGACGAGCGCGGGCGGCGCCTGCCCGATTTCCTCGGCAAGCTCGGGGAGAACCTGGCCGCCGAGCGCGACGAGATGCTGAGCATGACGGAGGCCCTCCACCGCCACGTCGAGCACATCCGGATGATCGTCGAGCTGCAGCAGAGCTACGCCGTGTCCTCGAGCCTCGTGGAGGCGGTCTCCCTGGAGGAGTTGATCGAAGACGCCCTGCGGATCAACGGGGCGGCGCTCGGGCGGCATGGCGTTTCGCTCGAGCGGTACATCGCCCCATTGCCGCGCCTGATGGTGGACAAGCACAAGCTGCTGCAGATCATCCTGAACCTCATCAGCAACGCCAAGTACGCGCTGAACGGCAACCCGCCCGGCGAGCGGCGGCTCACCGTGAAGGTCGAGCGCCCCGCGGAGGAGCGCGTGAGCGTGCAGGTGAGCGACAACGGCATGGGCATCGCGCCGGAGCTGCTGACGAAGATCTTCCAGCATGGCTTCACCACGCGGAAGGAAGGGCACGGCTTCGGTCTGCACTCGTGCGCGATCGCCGCCCGCTCCATGGATGGCTCGCTCGTGGTGCACAGCGAGGGCCCCGGGAAGGGGGCCACCTTCACGCTCGAGCTGCCCTTCCGCCCCGATACCGGGACGCCGGGGCTGGTGTCCGCCTAGGGCGCGGGCGCGGAGTGTGTCATCTTCCCGGGACGCATGCGTCGCGAGGAACTGAAGCAGTTTTTCGGTGACACCTTCCTCCTGTGGCCGGTGTTGCTCATCATGGCGGTCGTTCTGGGTGCCGAGGCCGTGGGGCTCGAGGTGCCACTCATCGAGCGATCGATGTTCTGGAAGCTCCAGCAGGAGCCCGGCATCAGCGCGGGCGTCGCCGCGTTGATCGTAGTGGCCATCCTCCTGTTGCTGCCCGGTGGTGGCGTGAGCAGGCTGCGCAGGGTCTACGGTGTCATGGTGACACTCGGGATCGCGGGGCTGGCGAGCTACATGGTCTTCAGCCCCGGGCTGGGCAGCACCTTCCTGCTGTCGGCCGTGCACCTGTACCACCGGTACAAGAAGTCACGGGCGGGCGAGGCCTCCGAGCCGGCCCCAGCCGGGCCGAGGGTGAGCCTCCTGGTCCTCATCATTCCGGCCTGCGCGGCGCTCCTCGCCACGCTCGTCACGTGCAAGCTCCAGTCGGGCTACTTCCTTCCTCCAGCGCCCGAGCAGAGGTTCCTCAGGGCCCGTGAGTACTCGAGCGCGACGCCCGTCGTCTCGGTGCCAGAAGGGCAGGCTCCGCGCTCCCTGCGCATCCACCCCCGCCTGACGCGCGAGCAGGTGCGGGAGAATTCCTGGCGGGAAGGGGGCGGCTGGTCCATCGGCGAGGTGCTGCACAAGCTGCATCGGAGCGGCAAGCTCCAGGGCCTCCCCGTGACGGACGAGCGCCGCGTCCAGGCGTTGCTGGAACCCGCCCTGGCCTCGGGCCTCCTGGTGACCGCCGAGGGGCTCCCGGCGGTCGATCACGGGCTCTGGGGCGTGGTGGCGGAGGCCGAGGGCCTCAAGGGGACACGGCGGGTGTTCCTGTCGCTCGGTGCTGGTACGCCCACCCGAGCCTTCTCCCCGTACTACCACTTCCTCTTCGAGGAGCCCGCGGGAGGCGGACCGTTGCGATTGATCGAGGCCGAGAATGTCTTCCCGAGCGACTCCGGCTACGAAGGCATCGAGCCGCCCGGCCTCTTCATCATCTACCTCCTCGTGTTCCTGGTCCTCGCCATGTTCGTGAGCGTGCTCCGCACCGCGCGCTCGCCGCACGCCACCACCACCTGAGCGGTGGCCGGCATGTCGCTCGGGAGTCGATCTGATAGAAGCGGGGCCGGACCTGGGTGCTCATCGAATGCCTTCAGACATGAACGTCGGCTGCCGCGCACTGGATGTCGAGGATGGGGTTCAAGGCGCACGTATTCCCGTGCGGGTTCTCCACCCGACGCGCGCGCCCGAGCGAATCGAGCAGTTCGGACCGTATCCGCTCTCCGTCGCCACCGATGCTCCGGTGGAAGGTGAGCGGCTCCCGCTCGTCGTCATCAGTCACGGGACGGGCGGCTCTCCGTGGACCTATCGCGGGATGGCGGTGCACCTGGCTCGTGCCGGCTTCGTCGTGGCCCTTCCGGAGCATCCGGGCAACAGCCGCTCCGACAACAGCCTGGCGGGGACGGCCGTGAATCTCGAGAACCGGCCCCGGCACGTGCGCCTCGTGCTCGACGCGCTCTTCGGGGATGCGCGGCTGGGCCCGAGGCTCTCGCCCGCTGGGGTAGGGGTGATCGGCCACTCGATGGGCGGATACACCGCGCTGGCGGTGGCGGGTGGGCGCCCGTCCTCCTTTCCGAACGAGTCGCCCGATGGGCAACCACACGCTGTTCCGGCCGTTCGCGATCCCAGGGTCCGCGCGCTGGTGCTGCTCGCGCCCGCGTCGCCCTGGTTCATGGCCGAGGGGGCTCTCGCTGGCGTGGACCTCCCCATCCTGATGCGCACGGCGGAGCTCGATGAGCACACGCCCGCCATGCACGCGGAGATCATCCTGCGAGGTGTTCCCCATCCGGAGCGCATCGACCATCGGGTCGTCCCGAACGCGGGCCACTTCTCCTTCCAGAGCCCGTTTCCTCCGGCGATGACGAGCCCCGGGTTTCCGCCTTCCCAGGATCCGAAAGGCTTCGACCGTGCCGCGTTCCAGCCGGTGCTCCACGCGGAGATCCTGACGTTCCTCCGGGATGCGCTCGGGAGCGACGCGCGCCCCCAGGCGTGAGGACAGGCGGACATGCGCGGGCGGCTCATCCTGGTGATGGTCCTGGTGGGGTTGGGGCTCGTGCTGCTCTGGGTCTCGCGCTCCAGGGGGCCGGGCACAGAGGAGGGCTCCGGCGAGGTGAATGCGGCCGCGCGGAAGGACGAGGCTCTCGCGGGTGCGTTGCCACCCGAGGAGCCGGTCCGCGCGAACATGGGCAGCGCGCCATCCCCGGCCCAGGCGCCCACCGAAGCAGACGGCCTCCTGGAGGTGGAGGTGCTCGCGGCGGGTGGGCAGCCCGTGCCCGGCGCCAGCGTGCGGCTGTACAGGCGTGACGCGCGGGACGCCCAGCCCGAGGCGGAGCTCTGGCGTCTGGTGGGCACGGGCCAGACGGATGCGCGAGGTGTCATCCGGCTCGCATCGGGGCCCGGCCGGTATCTGGTGGCGGTGCGTGCCCGGGGTCATGCGCCGCTGCTGCGCGACGTGGTGCGTCCGTTCGGCGAGCAGCGCACCTCCCTGCGCCTCGAGCTGGAGCCGGGTCAGTCCCTCACCGGCCGCACGGTGGTGCAGGGCACGGAAGAGCCGCTGCCCCTGGTGGAGCTCGTCCTCACGGCGCATGGCCGGGAGTTGGAGTTCTGGCAGCGCGCCGAGGCTCCCGCGGAGGAGCGCGTGTACGCCACCAGTGACGAGCGGGGACGCTTCCTCGTGGGCGGGCTCGCTCCGGGGGTCTATCAATTGGAGGCCCGTGCTCCCGGGCACGCGCGAGCGGTGATGGGCCATGTGAAGGTGCCCACGGAGGAGCCGCTGACGGTGGCGCTCCGGGCGGCGAGTGTCATCGAGGGTTTCGTCGTGGACGCACGGGGACTCCCGGCCGCGGACGCCGAGGTGCGGGTGAGCGGAGAGCCGGCCCAGGTGGTGACCACCGGAGCGGGAGGTGGTTTCTCCGTCGAGGTGGAGCCTGGAGCCCACACCGTGTCCGCGCGGCGAGGCGAGGAGGCGGGTGGGTTGGACGCACCCCTGCTCACGAGGGCGGGAAAGACGGTGCGCGAGGTGCGGATCCAGCTCGGACCGGGCGCGGTGCTGGAGGGCCGTGTGGTGGCCCGGTCCTCGGGAGCACCGGTGGCGAGGGCCCGTGTCGACGTCAGCCCCCATGCGGAGATTGGGGACTCCGGCCGCGCGATGACGGATGGCGAGGGACACTTCCTGGTGAGCGGGCTCGCCGCCGGGGGCTACGACGTGAAGGTGAGCGCGCCGGGTTTCTCGCCGGCCTGGCGGCGTGGCCTGATGGTGCGCCCGGGCGAGCGCTTCCCCGTCAGCATCGTGCTCACGGGCACCGGCTCGGTGGAGGGAGAGGTGAGGGATACGGCGGGGCGGCCGGTGACGGGCGCGCGGGTGATGGCGCCCAACCGCTCGGGCGAAGGGGCGGGTCTTCTGTTCATCGAGTCCCGGACCGACGCCCTGGGACATTACCGGCTCCAGGGGGTCGCCGCGGGCACCCAGTACCTTACCGCTCGCCGGGAGGGCTCGACGGTGGGGGTCAGCAAGCCGGTGGAAGTGGGGGAGGTGGGCACGGCCCGGGCGGACTTCACGCTGGAGGGCACGGGCACCGTGGAGGGCGTGGTGCGGGCGGCTCGGGGTCCGCTCCCCAGCGGGCCCTTGGAGGTGACGGCTGTCGCGCAGGGCGAGGGCCGTTCCGGTGCGTCGGACATCGGCCGGGCCACGGTCGGGGTGAGGGGAGACTTCCGGATGGAGCTGCCCCCGGGCACCTACGGGTTGCTGCTCGCGGAGCGTCGAGGCTCCGGTACCGGTGGCTCCCGGCAGGTGCAGGTGGAGGAGGGCAGGACGGTCCGGGTCGAGTTGACCTGGGAGGAGCCTCCGGGAGGGAACGAGCTCCAGGGCGTGGTGCTCGAGCCAGACGGGGCTCCTTCGCTGAGGGCCTTCGTCACGCTGGCCTCCCAGCGTGGTACAGGCCCCGCCCAGTGGATGATGGGGCTCACGGATGACGAGGGACGGTTCTCCCTTGGCTTCCCTTCCGGGACGGGCGCCAACAAGGGCCGCCTGACGGTGGTCGCGCGCAATGGCGGGCGGGTCAGCGAGGTGATGGGGGTGAAGCCCGGCGAGCAGGGGGTGGTGATGCGATTGCGGCCCGCGGCCCTGGTGAGTGGGAGGGTGGTGAGCACTGGCGAGCCCGTGAAGGGGTTCATCGTGAGCTACCAGCTCGAGTCGGGGTTCCTCCCCGGGGATCAGGAGCCCTGGGAGTTCCCGGGAGAGCGCTTCGAGTTGCGGGACGTACCGGCCGAGCCCGTGAGGCTGGTGGTGCGGACGCCGGACGGTTCGGGTGGCGAGGTGCGGATCTCCCCCAGCGCTGGAGGGACGCTCGAGGTGGACATCCCGCTCGTGGAGGGCCCGGGCCCTCGTTGAGGGTCCGTGGCGCGCGGCTCAGCGCTGTTCGCGCCGCCATGCAGGTGGGCAGCCATCGCGCAGGACGCCGGCCACGGCCACCGCGCAGGCGAAGCTGGTCGTCATTGGCGACTCGCACCAGCGTCCGCCCATGTAGAGCTTCACGTGACGCTGAGGGACGACGTGGTCGACCTTCACTCCGGTGCCGAGTCCCTCCATGAGTGACGGGTCTCCCACCGACACCACCGAGTCCAGTTGCGCGGGGAGTGTGGGCACTCCGCCCGCGGCACAGGCGATGACGGCTCCCCGGGCTACCGCGCGCTCGAGCACCTCGCGCATCGGTGCTTCCATGGCGCGGTAGGTCGTCCCGAGGCTCAGGTTGAGCAGGTCCACGCCCACCTCGTCGAGCATCCACCGCAGGGCCTCCACGAGGCACAGCGAGTGCGCGCGTACCTCCTGGTCGAAGATGCGCGCCACATAGAGCTCCACGTCCGGCCACGGGCGGACCTGGTCGTGGAGGATGCTCAGGACGGCGGTGCCGTGCCCGTGCTCGTCGTGTAGATCCAACGTGTGCGTGCCGGCTCGCCACGCCTCCAGCTCTTCGCGGTCATAGCTGCGCGTCTCCAGCACCCGTGCGCCCATGTCGAGCGTGAAGCGGGCTCCTCCCGCGAGGTGGATCCCATGCTCGCGCAGGAAGTTCACGTCCACACCGCTGTCGATGATCCCCAGCTTCACGGGGCCGAGCCTCCGAGCCCCGGGAGCTTCGAGAGCCCGAGCTGCCGTGCCAGGTAGGTTCCCAGGGACACGGACTCCGTGCGTGGCGGGCCCTCACTCTGGACGGGGACGTCGAGCCGGACGAACGAGCCCGCGAGGAACATTCCCACGCAGAGAACTCCGATCAGCAGGGCCGTGAGGGTGCCCAACCGGTTCACGATGAAGACGCCCGGGTGATCTGGGTCTTCGAGCAGGGGCAGGTGAGGGGGCTCTGGGTTCATGACGGGTCGCTCAGAGGCCTCCGGTCACATGGGCTGATCCGCGGACATTTCCCCTCGCCCTCCGGGAGAGGGACGGGGTGAGGGTATCGGGTTGCCCCGGGTTGAACCCTCTGTCCACACCGTGGGCCACGGGTTGAAGAACGGATCCGGATACCCTCACCCTGACCCTCTCCCGAGGGGAGAGGGGGCAGTAGGGCTCTCCTTTGATCATCTTCCCTTTGATCATCTTCCTGAAGAGATCAGGCGGCATCGGCTTCACCCTCTCCCGCGCGGAACAGGCGTTGGTAGGGCGCACAGCGCGCCAGCAGCTCCGCATGCGGCCCCCGGCCCACCAATCTGCCCCCGGCGAGCATCCACACCTCATCCGCCAGCGGCGCGTTGGCCAACCGGTGCGTGATGAACAGCACCGTCTGTCCTCGCTCCCGCGCCCGTGCGAGCAGCCCGCGAACCACCGTGGCCTCGGTCTCCACATCGAGCTGGGAAGTGGCCTCGTCCAGCAGCAGCACCGGCGCATCCCGCAGCACCGCCCGAGCCAGCGCCAGCCGTTGCCGCTGCCCACCCGACAGGCTCGCTCCACCCTCGGCCACCCGTGTCTCGTACCCCTGGGGCAGCGATGCCACGAGCTGCTCCAACCCACACAACCGCACCGCGCGCTCCACCTCCTCCTGGGGCACTGGTGGAAGGCCGAGGGTGAGGTTCTCGCGCAGGGTGCCGTGGAACAGCTCCACGTCCTGCCACACCACGGCGAGCTGCCGGCGCAGCTCGGAGAGCTCCAGCCCGTCTGCGTCGCGTCCGTCGTACAGCACGCGCCCACGTCCGGGCGACTCCAACCGTGTCAGCAGCCGCGCCAGCGTCGTCTTCCCCGAGCCACTCGGCCCGACAATCGTCACCACCGCACCCGGCTCGATTCGCGCGCTCACCTCGCGCAGCACCTCTTCTCCCGGCCTGTACGCGAAGGACACGCCCTCCAGCGCCACCCCACCGTGCAACCGCCATGAGAGTGGCGCGGGAGGCCGCAGGGCACCCGCAGGATCCTGCTCCGGTGTCTCGTTCAGGTACTCGAAGAAGCGCTGGAGGTGGACGCCGCGCTGCTGCACCTGGGTGACGAAGGAGATGATCTCGAGCACCGGCCCGCGCAGGTACGCGGCGTAGGCCACGAAGGCCATGTATCCACCCAGGCTGAGCTCCCCCGCGAGGATGAGGCGCCAGCCCAGCCAGGTGAACAGGGCGATCTGCGCCGCCTCCACGGTGCGCTCGCACAGCCGGAGCAGCCCGTCCGCTCCATGGGCCCGCAGGTGCGCCCGCAGCACGGACCGCATCTGACCCGCCGTGCGCTCGTACATGAGCGGCTCGAGCGCCAGTACCTTGCTCGTGCGGGTCTGCCGCAGGGCCTCCAACTGGAGGGCGTTGAGCGAGGTATAGGCGCCCACCACCTCCTGCCATGCTCCACCCATCCGGTGCCCGAGCACGAGCGGCACCACCACGGCGAGCGGCAGCGTGGCGAGCGCCGCCAGCGCGAGCTTCCAGTGCAGGGAGGCCAGGGTGAAGGGGATGATCAGCACATACGCGCCCTGCGAGAAGACGAGCCGGACCAGGCTCACCACCAGGGACAGCCCGGCGCGGGCGTCCTCGAAGCGGCTGGTGATCTCCCCCACCTGCCGCTGGGAGAAGAAGCGGTCCGGCAGGTGCTGCACATGGTTGAAGAGGTGGAGGACGGCGGAACTCTCCAACTTGATGTTCAGGTAGGCCGAGGTGTAGCCCAGCAGCGACTCGGCGAGGACGGCGGCCATGGACGCGGCGAAGATGCCGGCCACCAGCACCTCGAGCAGGCCCACGTCCCGCGTGGCGGTGACATGGTCGAACAGCAGCCGGGTGAGGTAGGGCGGCACCAGGCTGAGGAGCATGATGACGGGCCCGAGCATCGCGCCCCGGGCCAGCAGGCCCCACGCGGGACGCAGCATCCGCACGAGCGCGGCGAGATACCGTGCCGACTGCCCCAGCCCGGGAGCTGACTCCCGCGTCGCGCCGCTCGCTTCCATCACAGGTGCGTGAGCACGGCCCGGGCCAGTGCGTCCGCCTCCTCGGGAATGGCATGGACGCGCAGGCCGGTGTGCCGCTCCAGCCGCTGCCGGGCGTCTTCCAGAACCTCATCCCGGACGCCGAGGAACCACGTCTCGGTCCACCGGCTGCCGTGCAGCTTGCGCCCTCCCATCATCGCCAGGCCCACCACCGTGCAGGGCACCCCGTGCTCGCGGGCCAGCGTCTCCAGGTACTCGCGCGTGGCCACCACGTCCTCCGCCCGGGTGTCCACCGAGACCGTCAACACCACCAGCCGTGGCAGGAACGTCTCGTAGATGTGCGTGGAGGCGTTGGCCCGGCGATCGGCTCCCGGCGGTGTGTAGAGCAGCCCGTTCTGCCCGCCGGTGATGACCAGATCGCAGCCCCCGGCCAGCTCCAGCATGAGCCGCCGCTCGAACGCCAGCCGCTGGGCCAGCTCCACGTGGAGCACGCGCGAATAACCCGTGTCCGCCCCGAGCAGGATGCCCGTGGGCTCCGTGGAGTGGTGGCGCACGCGCAGCTTCTGCCGGGCCAGGGCCTCGCGCAGGTAGATCTGCGTGGTGAACTTGCCCTGCACCGTGTCCGTGCCAAAGACGCCCAGCAGGTTGCGCGGCTGGTACGCCTCCGGGGCCTGGGCGGCCAGTGCGTCCTGCTCGGGCACGGCCACCCGGTAGAAGAGCTCCGGGTCCACGTCCAACCCGTCGAACAGATCGTAATAGAGGATGTCGTCGTACAGGGAGATCACCGGCAGCCGCCGGCGCGTGGCCACCTCCAGCAACGCCCGGACGTGCGGCACCTCGGACTCGAAGTTGAGCGAGCAGGTGAAGACGATCGCGTCGAAGTCCCGCAGTGCGATGTCCGCCGGATCGCTGCTCACCGGCACGGACATGGCTCCGGCCTGGATGTACGCGCCCGCGTCGCTCAGCGACACGGTGTCATCGAAGACGATCGAGGCCGGGGCCAGCGCCTGCTCGCGGAAGCGCAGCAGCGCGTACCCCTCCTTGTTGTACTTGAAGATCGCCGCCCGCCGCCCGGCGAGCACTCCGGCCAGCGCCTCACGCGTGTACACGTGGCGGCTGCGCAGCGTGGGCGCCGCTTTGATGGGCAGGTGCTCATCCCCCTCCCAGATCTCCCCCAGCTTCCGGTAGAGCACCTCGGGGTCGTACTTGGGATACGCCCGTGCATCCTGGGCGATCAGCAGCGGCATGCCGTAGTCCGGCATCTGGAAGGTGTGCGCGCGCTCCGAGCCCTCCACGCGCAGCGCGTAGCGGCCCTGCGGGTGCAGCAGGAAGTACTGGAAGCAGACGCGCAGTCCGGCGATCTCGCGCACCTCGGGCTCGAGGGTGATCTCCCGGCGCCGGGCCATGCGCTCGTCCTCGCGCGACAGCCGGTGCAGCTGGAAGGGCGGTGGGGCCTCGTCCCCCGGCTTCATCACGTGCACGAGCAGGCACTTGAACGGATCCACCGGGTAGGCGGCGAGCAGCTCGGGCTCGAAGGCGGGCAGGCGCGAGACCAGGTCCTCGTAACGCGCGAGGAACAGCGCGCGGGCCCGCTCCTTCTGCGTGGGGTCCGGCATCATGAAGAGCAGGTCGCTCCCGCTGAAGAGCTCGAAGCGGCGCCACAGCTCGCGGGAGGCCTCGTCCACCGGCGGCGGCAGGTGCGCCTCCACCAGCTTGATGAGCGCGTACATCCAGCAGTTGGCCGGCGTCAGCCAGTGCTCGCTGTAGAAGTCCATCCCCCACGTCGAATAGTAGAGCCGCGGCAGCGAGGGCGGCGGGGGAGGGGACTCCACCTTCGCGGGAATGGACTCGCGCGGCGCGGCGGGCTGCAGCACGCCCTCGAGCCAGTCGACCCCCTCGTGCCACCAGTGGCCGAAGAGCTCGGTGTCGAAGGCGAGCACGAACGTCCGCCCGTCCTGGACGGACGCCCGGCGGGACTCCAGCAGCTCCCAGAATGCGCGCACGTGGTGGGGCACCTGGGCGCGCGCGGCCTCGGGCTCATAGAGCGCCTTGTGTCCCAGCCCCACGTCCTTGCCGCTCACCGCGTGGTACTTGATGCCCGTCCACAGGTGTCCCCGCTTGTGCGCGGGCACGGGCACGCCCAGCTCGTCGAAGTACTCGGGCACCACGTCGAAGCCCAGGTCCCGGAAGAACTCGCGGTACACGGGGTGCGCCGGGAAGGTGGACTCGGGCGACTTCCACAGGTGCAGGCCAATCCGGTAGTCGTGGACGAGCACCTCCAGGTCCCCATGGCGGTACGGGCCGCTCGGATCCTCCGGCTGGTAGGCGCCGATGCCATGGAGGCTGAGCGCGGTGCGGCGCACCCCGTGGCGCGTCAGCACGCGCTCGAGCCCGGGCTGGAAGGCGCACTCGGGCAGCCAGAAGCCGTCCGGCTCGCGGCCGAAAACCTCCTGGAAGGACTCCACGCCCCGGGCCACCAGCCGATCCGCGGTGGCGGGCTCGAAGAAGGGCAGGAAGTTGTGCTGGGGCGAGGATGTCCACAACTGAACACCCGGAAGCCGCGAGCGCCCCAGCTGGCCGAGCACGTCGCGCAGGCGGTGCTCCTTCAGGAAGGCCAGGCTGTCCTCCACGCGCCGCAGGTACATGCCCGCCGTCTGGTGGAGCCGGTGCAGCGCCTCGTCCGTGAGCGTCTGGGGATACTTCTCGTAGCGGTTGTAGAGCTCGCGCTGGGAGGTGCGCTCCAGCTCGCGCGTGGCGATGCGGCCCAGCAGGTGCAGATAGCGCGTGTAGCGCTCCTCGCACGCCAGCAGCTGTTGCACCAGACATGGAGTGAAAGACAGCACCAGTGTTCCGGAGAAGCGCTGGGGCTCCCAGCGCGACATCATCCGGAACAGGGGGAGGTACGTCTCCGTCAGCGCCTCGAAGAGCCAGGTCTCCGGCTCATCGAGGAGGGGCCCCTCGCCCAGCACCTGCGGCATGTGGGTGTTGAGGATCAGGACGAGGCGGCTGCTCATTCCCTGCTCTTAGCAGACGCTGCCTACGTCCTCGGAGTAGGGCTGGGTCGTCCCGTCCTCGCAGATGCGGTGGCTCGGGTTGTAGACGTTCTGCCAGACCGTGCCCGGGCCCGACGCCACCATCACCATCACGTTGCCCGCGATGTTCGACGTCGTGGCGAAGCCCTTCACGTCCGGGCCTCCGTTCACCGTCTCCAGCAGCTCCGAGACATCCTTGCGCGTGTAACGCATCCGTACTCTCCGTGTGCCACGGTGTGTGGAAAAAAGGAAAGCCTAGGAAGTCATCGCCACACCCGTCAAGGAATGTGGGGCGCTAGTAGACGACGCAGTTGCCGTGGATGCGCCCGGCGTCCTCGGGCGTGGGCGTGGTGCCGTCCTCGCAGATGCGGTGGTTGGGGTCGTACATGTTCTGCCAGGCCGTTCCTCCGGCCGACGCCACCATCACCATCGTGTGGCCCACGATGTTCGACGTCGTGGCGAAGCCGCTCACGTCCGGGCTTCCGCTCACCGTCTCCAGCAATTCCGAGATGTTCTTGCGCGTGTACCGCATGGGGCCTCCGCCCGGTGCCACGGGGTTTGAAGACCCGGAACCGTAGGAAGGCACGCCAAGATGGGTCAAGCCTCACATGCCCTGGTGTGGGGCGGAGTGAGGCCTGGACCGTGTATCGGGGGAGGCGTGGGTTCAGTGCTCGTGGCCGGGGCCGTGTGCGTGGCCGTGCTCGAGCTCTTCCTTCGTCGCCGCGCGCACCTCACGCACGGTGACGTCGAAGTGGAGCGTCTTGCCGGCCATCGGATCGTTGAAGTCGATCACCACCGTCTTGGCCCGGACTTCCTTCACGAGGAACTCGACGTCATCGCCGTCCTCGTCCGTGGCGCTGACGATGCCGCCGGCCTCCAGCTCCATGTCCGGCGGGAAGTCCTCGCGCGGCACTTCCTCCACGCCATCCGGATCGTATTCCCCGTAGCCGTCCTTGGGCTCGACCACCACCTTCAACGACTCGCCCGCCTTCTTGCCCTCGAGCGCCTTCTCCAGCCCCGGGACGATCTCCTCGTACCCGTGCAGGTAGACGAGCGGATCTCCCGGTTCACTCTCGTCGATGATCTTCCCGTCACCCAGGTGGAGCCGGTAGTCGATGGAGACGACGCTGTCCTTCGCGATCTGCATGGATGCCCTCCTCGGGGCTGTTCTCAAGCGCGCTGGGAGCTGGACCTTCCACCGGCGGTGCGGGGAAGGGGGACTCCTGCCGTGCCTGACTGATGATGGGGTTGCACATTCGCTCCGTGCACCGGAGCGGGTCGCTCACCTGCCTACCAGGTGAGTGGGTGCCGGGGCTCTGTAGCACGCGTGGTGGCGGCCTGCTCCACGAGATTCAACTTCGCTGGATCTGTTCGAGCGGGTGAAACGAAAGAGGTCCACCACGTGGACTCCGAGTCCTCGCGAGTGCGGGACATGCATGCGTTTCCATTCATGAACTCCAGGACAGGCGTGGGTTCCAAGAACCCCATGTGGTGCCCGACTGACCCAGATGAGAGTAGCTCGCGGCTGTAGTACTCTTGTCGTGGTCAGCCCGGCGTGCGTGTTCCTCACGAATTCATCGGATGGGCTCTCGATGGCTGTCCCAGGAAGCCGCCCATCGATCCCGTCGACTCACTCCACCCTTCGGGCTGCTAAGGACGGTTTATGGTCCCGTCGAACTCGTTCCGGAACGACGTTTCTCCCTCGGTGGTGATTCGGGGCAGCGGAATGGCGCTGCCGCCGCTCGCCTTTACCAACGAGGACATCTGCCAGTGGCATGGTCGGCGGGATCCAAACTGGGTCTACGAGACTTTTGGAGTCAGGACGCGGCACACCCGCTACGACTACAAGCACGACCGGCTCGACGATCTCGACGAGGACGATCTCGTCCACGAGGCGGCGAAGCGGGCGCTGAAGGACGCGGGGATGCACATCAGTGATGTGCAGGTCATCCTGTTCGTGACCCTCACGCCCACCACGGTGTGCACGCCGGATCCCGCGTGCATCCTGCATCAGCGGCTGGGGGCGCCCGCCAATGTGGTGGCGCTCACGCACATCGCCGGATGCGCGGGCACGCTCAACGCGATGATGCTGGCCACGTCGATGATCCGCTCGGGCCAGGCGCGCAACGTGCTCGTGTGCGCGGCCAGCTCCATGTCCTCGTACAACAAGCCGGAGCTCAAGGATCGCATCTGGCTGCAGGCGACCATCTTCGGCGATGGGGCGGCGGCGCTCGTGCTGTCGGCGGAGCGGAGCAAGGAGCCGTGTGGTTTCTCCTCCTTCCACATGCACACGGAGCCCGGCCGGGACGTGGTGCACAAGAAGTTCGGCGGCTCCAAGCACGTGCCCACCCGCGACAACTTCCAGGAGGTGTTGGAGGACCACTTCGTCATCGACTACCGGAGCGTCCCCAACAACATCAACCAGGCGTTCTCGCGGCTGCACACCGAGGTGCTCGCCGCCCGGGAGATGAAGGAGGCGGACTGGGTGCTTTTCAACATGAGCAACGCGCAGCTGCAGCGGCGCTGGCTCAAGAGCACCGGCATCCCCGAGGAGAAGTCGTTCTTCAACATGGAGGAGCAGGGCAACTGCGCGGCGGCCTCGCTGGGGCTCGTGCTGCACGGCTTCCTGCACTCGGGGCGCCACAAGTCCGGGCAGACCGCGTTGATCCTCGGGGTCGGCTCGGGGCTGCATTCGGGTGGAGTGATCTACCGTTTCCCCTGAGAGGGTCATGAGCGGACCGGTGTCGTTGTCGGCCCTGGATGAGTTCTTCGCGGGGCCGGATGATCTCCCCATCGAGTTCGCCTTCTTCTACGAGCGGTTGCCCGCGGCGGAGGTGCTGGCCGAGGGGCTGGCGCGGACCCTGCCCGCGTTCCCGCGGTTGGGGGAAGGGGTCCCGCTGCTCGACATCTCGGGGGTCGAGGAGCCCCCCGAGGACAAGGTTTCTCGGGCCGTGCTCTTCGACACCGTGCGGCCGGGCTCCGGGCCGCCCCGGTGCCGGTTGAAGATCTCCCGTTTCACCTCGGGAGGAGGGTGCCTCGGGGCGAGCATGTCGCACGGGCTCGGCGATGGGGGCAGCCTGGTGCTCTTCCTGAGCGCGTGGGCGCGGGCCGTGCGCGGGCAGGCCCCGGTGCTCCCGGCCACCTCCGAGCCCGAGTTTCCTCCGGCGCCGTCGCTGGACAAGTCCCTGCCCCTGGAGGCGCAGTTGCGGCGTGCGGGCTTCGGGCTTCGGGTGCCCCCGTCTCCTCGCGTCCGTGAGGACTACCGCTGGGACATCCGGCGCTTCTCTCGCGAGGAGGTGGAGACGCTGCTGCGGGACGCACGGGTGAGCCGTCCCCAGGTGACGGCGGGCGACGTGCTGGCGGCCCTCCTGTGGCGGCACTACCGTCGGCAGCCCGATCGGAGGCCCAGGGCCGAGCCGGAGCTGGGCACGGTCTTCGACTTCCGGCGCGTTCCCAGGCTGCTGCCGGCGTCGTACTTCGGCAATGCGGGGCTGCCGCTGCGCGTGCCGCTTTCGCCCGAGGAGGCCGCGACGCTTCCGGTGCCAGCGCTCGCGGCCCGCATCCGGGCGCGGCTCCAGTCCGCGAGCGCCGAGGACTTCCTCCGGAGCCATGCGCTGCTGGAGGAGGTGCGGCGCACGTGGGGGACCGAGGGCGTGGATCTGGTGGGCTTCTCGACGGAGAGCCACGGGCTGCTGGTCAACAACATCTCCCGCTTCGATCTGTCGCTGCTCGACTTCGGCACGGGCGCGCCGCACACGTTCGACGTGATCACGCCCATTCCCCGCGTGTGTTTCATCGTCTCCCGGGGAGACAGCCTGGAGGCGCATACCTCCCTGCCCGGTGCCTAGGGGAGCGGGTTGGCGTCCGGATCCCTTCCGTCACACCCGTTCCGTGCGGATTCCTTCTTCATAGACGTGTACCCCCAATGGCCGACAGGCCGCGAGGAGTCCGGACATGAAGAAGAACGCGAAGGACAAGGTGCCTCGGAAGGGTGGGAAACCCTTCTTCGCGCACCTGCTGGAGGCGCAGGAGCTCGAGCAGGCTTCGGGTGGCAGACCCCCACCGGGACCGCAGACCAAGAAGTTCCCCTCGGATTGTGACGAGGGTGACAAGGAGCCGATCTTCACCACCTTGAAGTTCCCCTCGGACAACGAGGATGGCGGCGCCGTCTACTGACGCCCCATTCCTCGCCGGGACCGCGATCGGCCCCCCATGACCTGGCGGTGCCTCCAGCCGTATCGTCGGGCCTCATGCGATCGTCCGGTCCCGTCGTGGGTCGTCGGTGGATGTTCCTGCTCCTGTTTGCGTCGAGCGCCCGGGCTTCCCCGCCCGCGACGGACAGCGCCGCGAAGCCGCCTCCCGCCGAGCTCCAGCAACGGGTAGCGCAGGCGATGAAGAGCGACGAGGAGCCCCTCTCGCGCGAGGAGTGCCAGGCCCTCACGGGCCATGCGCAGCCGCTCGAGGAGTGCTCGCTCACCGCGGTGGCGGGAGGAAAGGCCGCGCTCCTCCAACTCACGACGGAGTGTGGCGGGGATTCGTGTGACGTTCAGGTCTTCGTCTACCGCCCCGGCCAGCCCGTGCTGCGGCTGCCGGACTCCAGCAAGGGCGGCTCGCTCACGGGGGGCCACCTGGTGATGACGCCCTCGCTGGAGCACGTCATCACCGACTGGGTGGGCCTCGGTCCGCGAGACATGGGGGACTGGCGCGTCGAGCTCTACCGGATCGAGCTCCGGACCGGGAAGGCCTCGCCCTGGGTGAAGGGCTGCTTCTCCCCGGCGTTGTCGCCAGGGGGCCGGTGGATCCTCTGCCGCAACCGGCGCGGGGACGTGTTGAAGGTGCCCCTCACGGGAGGCACTCCCACGCTCGTGCACCGCAGCGGTCTCTCCGCCGAGCAGGTGTCCTGGACGCCCTACGCCTATCTCTACCCGGATGCCGTCACCTTCCCCTCGCCGGGGCGCATGCGGGTCACCACGAGCGTCGTGGCGGGAGAGGATGGTGAGACGCAACGCACCCAGGAGCTTCCCTGGAAGGAGTAGGGAGGGATCAGCGGGGGAGCTGGGCCACTGGAATCCCGTAGCGCATGTCCACCCGGGTGACGCCCTGGCTGCCCTGGCTGGCCTTCTTCGAGAGCTTCAGCACGACCCCGAGTACGGTGAACATGAGGTGCTCGACGAACATGGGGGCCATGACCATGCGGTGCACGCGGGTCTGCATGGCCTGGATCTGATCGGCCTCGGGGCGGCGCTCGTCCTGGATCTTCTGGAAGACACGCTCGTCGATGGGCTCACCAGCGCGCAGGGCATCGAGCAGGTGGTTGGCGGCCACGATGCTGTCACGCAGGGCCAGGTTCAACCCCTGGCCACCCGAGGGAGACATTGTGTGCGCGGCGTCTCCGAGGAAGAGGAGCCCGGGGACATGCCAGCGCTCGAGCCGATCGACGACGACGCGGAGGAACTGGGTCTCGGTGTTCTCGTCGAGCTTCGCCTCGATATGGGGCCGCAGCTTCTCGGGCACGGTGGGGAGGAGCTGGCGCCGCAGCTCGGGGAGGTTCTTGCGCAGGCCGCCGAGATCTCCGGGCGCGCTGTAGGCCACCTGCAAGCGGGAGCGCGTGGTGCGGTGGAAGACGGCCACCACGCCCTTGCCGAACATGTGGACGTCGAGGCTCCCGGGTAGCAACTCCGGGGCGTCCGAGAAGTCGAAGCGCAGCCACACCACGTCGGCGGGGACCTGGTTGGACTCGGTCTGGATGCCCACGTCCTTGCGCAGCCCGCTGTTGCGGCCGCTGCAGTCGATGAAGACGTCACCGTCGGCACGGCCCTCGGAGCCCTCGCGGCGCGTCTTCAGGGCCACGACCCGGCCGTTCTCGCGGAGGGTCTGGAGGGCGGTGGTGCCGAAATCCATCTGGTAGTGCGGGAAACGGCCGCACAGCTCGTGGATCAGCCCGAGCAATCCGGCCTGGGAGATGAGCGAGCCCCGCTCCTTGCCGCCCGGAACCATGACCCGCCGGGTCTTTCCCACGAAGAGACGACGCTCGACATCCGGGAACGCGAGCTTCCGCTCCGTGAGCAGCGGGAGGATGCCGAGCTGCTCCAGGGCCCCGAGCACCGAGGGCTGGAGGAACTCGCCGCGGAACTCGCGCTCGAAGTCGGGATGTCTCTCGAGCACGCGTACCGGCACGCCGTTGGTCACCAACTGGTAGGCGAGCAGCAGGCCCGCGGGGCCCGCTCCGACGATCACGACCTGGGGATTCGTTGTCCGCGACATGGAGGCGGGCGGACATAGTGCCGGAGATCAGGGGGCGTCAATCCACATCCGGGCATTGGCTCAGACGCTGACACCTGCGGCTCCCTCTCCCTCTGGGAGAGGGCGGGGGGTGAGGGTCATCACTTTTGGACTGTTCCAGACCGTCGGCTCACCGGAACGCATTCACGACGAAGACACCAGCACTGGAGAACTCGAGGATGGCCGTTCCGGGTTTGGACTCTGGCTTCTTCTGCAACTGACCACGAGCGAGACGAGCCACAGCGCAAATGGGAATCGGCTCTTCGTCGGGCACGTGTGCCTCGTAATACCGGATGACGACCTGCGGGCCACCCGTCCACACCCGGCCATAAAGGCGGGTAACGGGCGGAAGGGGCCCGAGGCTCTTGTGCAGCATGCTTTCCACGGGCCCGTCATACAGGGTGATGGGGCTGGTGTCGGTCTGGTTGGTGTCCAGTTCAACAGTCGAGCCGTCCCCCACATTCAGGTGAAGTACTCGCATGACCTCGAGTGCTTTTTCCGGGCATTCCTGCGGGCCTGGGCTCCCATCTGCGCGAAGGGGCACGCCTCCGGGAGTCGCACAACCGGAGCACACACACAGCAGGACGACGGAGGCAAGAAGCGGCACGTGGGTCAGAGCCATGTGGGCACCCATGTACTAGCGCAACAGTTGTCGATCCAGGAGAACCCAAGCCTCTCGGAGCCCGGTTCCTCGACGGAAGAGCTCTAGAACGAGCCGCTCGGGGCCATTGCTCGAGTCGAAGACGCTCTCGTCCATGACGACGGCAATGGTCCCGCTCATTCCTCTTGGTGCCAGGTACTCCTGGGTGGCACGCAGCGCAAAAGGCTTCTTCTCTCCTCCAGTCTCGGTCACTAGGCGCGCTTCCAACAGACTCCAAGGCTCGGTTGGGCTGTTGTTCTTCACGTCGAAGACGACCGCGACCTTGTTGTCTTTCTTGCTGGCGAGGACGGTTATCCGGAATTCAACGCCGTGGGGGTTCTTGAAGAGGTGAACCAGCGTCGGACGCATCGATGTCATCTTCACCGCCCCCCTGGTCAGGAGTGCGGCGAGGGCGTGATCGATCGAGGTCTCCTCGTTGCGGTAGCGCTCATTCTCTTCCTCGAGAACCCGTTCCCGGGTCTGGTGATGAGCCAGTCGGCTCCGGAGTGCTTCCGGGCTTTCTTCGACAGGGAACACATTCACCTGATGATCGAACCGCGCTTCCTGTGCCGTGACGGTGAAGGGGAGTTCCTTCCCATTCTGGAGCGTTACGACCAGCAGGAACCGATCCTCCGGGTCGAGGTCCTTGAGGGGTGTCACGACGACGAGCTGACCCCCTGCGAGCAAGGGCTCGAAGCGGCCTTCCCAGCCCAGCATCTTCGTCCTGGCTGGGTCGACCGGCTGCGCGAACCGGAGCACGGTTCCCATCTCACCGGCGACGTACACCGGGTGCACCGCCTCCCTTGGATCGTCTGGAAGGTAGAGGCTCCGGGAGACAGGCTCACGTCCCTTGGCCGCGGCCATGGACGCCACGAGGACGAGGAGCAGGGTAGACTGCAGAGGTAGGAAGTTCCGCATACGGCCAGCTAACCTACGAAATCGGGTTGCGGACGTCCAGCGGTGTGCCTCAATTCCACTGCCGCGCGGGAGCGACGAGCTGCTCGCGCAGCATGGCGAGCGGCGTCGCCCAGTGGTCCTCCCACCGGAAGCTGGCGAGCTGCCGGGACTGACCGCCGCGCCGGAACGCGGTCCACAGCCTCCGGGCATATTGGGCCGCATCGAATCCGGGCACTCGCTGGGATGCCTTCCCCGACTGGAGCAGGATGAGGAGAGAGGTGCGCAGGTGGAGGTTGCCCAGGGTGAACGCCTGCAGCTCCATCTCGCCCAGGACATCGGTGCTGTAGCCGGTCACCATGTGGTGCAAGTCATGTGTCTCCCGCAGGCGCGTGGCGACGTACTGGGCGTCGTTCTTCGGCGGGGTGAGGGTGTCGATCGGCGTCAGCCCCTGATCCCGGAAGTAGCGCGCGAACGTGTGGCCGAGTGACCCCACGGGAAGCTTCTCGAGCGCATCCAGGTCCATCGCCGAGGCCTTCAACGAGGGCCTCTCGGCCAGCAGGCGGCGGCCCTCCTCATGGCGGGAGAAGTTCCGGGCGAGCGACGCGCACAGGCCAATCTCCACGCTGTCGTAGAACAGGGCGCCCCAGGCGGGGTCCGTGGGATTGACCTGGAGGGCCTTGAGCGCCTGAAGGCCCACGCGCAAACGGGTGGACAGCGAGGGATTCTCGGGGAGCGTGGGCAGGAAGGAGGGGAGGTCGCGCGCCAGATCGTCTTTTTGTGTCTCGGTCAGCATCATGATGATGCGGATGTGTCATCGCGGAGAGTGGCGCACAACCGACACTCCCTGACGGGGCGCCGCTTAATCGACACGCGCTCGCGAATGTCGAAGAAGTCCGGGGAGGACTACCGGCCTCGAGGGGCCCGGGGCGCGGCGGCCGGTGGGCTCACCAGCAGGGAGGTGAGCGCTCCCAGCCACCGCGCCATGTCCTCGGGTGCATGGGGCGAGCGTCGATCCAACCACCACTCGAGCACGCCCAGGTAGGCCGAGGTCATGAAGCGATTCACGATGGGGAGAGGCACCCCCTCGAGCTGGGGAGGAAGAACGGAGCCCTCCAGGTCGCGGTTCATGAGGTGCTCGAGGATGTTGCGCAACTGGACCTGGTAGGCGCGCATGCCGCTCTGGCCGAGCATGAGGTGGTACAGCTCGGCGTGCTCGGCCGCATGCTGGAACCAGTCCGCCAGGGTTCGATGGAGGCGCTCGGCCGGGTCCCCCAGCGGCTGACTCTTCCGCGAGAGCTCGGAGAGCATGTCCCGCATGATGTGCGTGAGCAGCTCGTCCTTGTCGCGGTAGTGCAGGTAGAAGGTGCTGCGGTTGAGCTGGGCGCGCTCGGTGATGTCCTGCACGTTGATGGCGTCGAAGCCCCGCTCACGAATCAACGTGAGGAGCGCGTCGCGGAGCATGGCGCGGCTGCGGTGGACCCGCGGATCCACGGGGGCGGGCTCCACCGGCTCTCGCGAGCCACGACCGCCTCGCGCCTGTCTCTTCGGGGGCTTGGGCACCGGGCCGGCCTACTCCTCCGCCTGGAAGTCCACGTTGAAGACCATGCGCTGGTCTCCCGGCAGCACGAAGCTCTTCTCCCAGACGTCCTCGTTCTGGGTGACGCGCAGGTGGTGCTCGCCCTCGAACAGCGTCTTCTCGGAGACCGGCGCCGTTCCCAGGCTCTGCCCGTCGAGCATCACCTTCGAGCCCGAAGGCGCGTGCACCAGGATGGAGCCCATGCCCAGGCGGATGCGGAACGTCACCGTATCCGGCGTGGAGCGCACGTCGATCATCCGCGCCGTGTTCAACCCCCGGGCCTCATCCAGGAAGCTGAGCATGTGGCGGCCCGGCGCGAGCGGAACCGTCAGCGGCGAGCGGCCCATGGCCTTGCCATTCACGGACACCGTCACGTCGGGATTCACGATGATCTCCACCGGCGTGGGCGGCACGGTCGGCGCCGCCGGGGCCGCTGCCACGCGCACTCCGGCATCCGGTGGGGACTGGGGCGCGGCCTCGAGCAGCACCGGCGTGTCGAACCGCAGCTCCTCGCCCGCGTCCATTCCCATGTCCTCGGCGCCGGGTGGGGGCTTCCGGACGCTCCAGACGGCGCCTACCGCGCTCAGGAGCAGCACGGCTCCCACCGCGACGGCCATGGGCGCGGACGAGCGGCGCGCACCACGCACGGGCCGGTCCTCGGGCATGGCCGGAGGCGGAGCCGCGACAGCGGGGACCTCGGCCCCGGCCGACGGTGCCGCGCTCGGAGCCGGCTCGCTCGGGGCGGACGCGGCCGGAGCCACGATGGCCGCGGTCCCGGTGATGGGGATCTGCGTGCGAGCGGAGACGGGTTCGGGCGCGATGATTGGCGCGGACCCGGTGATGGGGATCTGCGTGCGGGCGGAGACGGGCTCGGGCGCGACCACGGGCACGGGCCCGCTGAAGCGCGCGGGCGCGACCACGGGCGCGGACCCGGTGATGGGCGCCACCGCGGGCATGGACCCGGTGAGGCGCGCGGGCGCGACCACGGGCGCGGAACCGGTGATGGGCGCGGGCGAGAGGGCGGGCGCGGCCACGGGTGCGATCTCCCCGCGAGCGAGCGCCTCGAGTCCCTTGTCGATCGTCCGCTTCCGGGCGGCCCGCAGCTCGTTGTCGGGAGGGATCAGCTTCGAGATCAGCTCGGCGAAGGCCGTGGACGAGGGCAGCTCGCCCGAGACGGCCACCAGGGCCTCGCGGAAGGCGAGGGCACTCGGGTACCGGTCTCCGGAGCGCTTGGCCGTCGCGCGGCGCACCACCTCGTTGTAGGGCAGGGGAATCTCGGGCGGCAGCGGCGGCAACGGACGGTTGAGGATCGCCTTGTCCGGCTCGATCGAATCCTGGAACGGCTTGCGCCCCGAGAGGCACTCGTACAGCAGCAGCCCCAGGAGGAACACATCCGTCAGCACCGAGGACGCCTCGCGGCCTCCCATGAGCTGCTCGGGGGCGATGTACAGGCGCCGGTTGCGCACGCGGCGTCCATTGCGCTCCCGCGGCGCCACCCCGAGCGCGCCGTACCCCGACACCTTGCACACGCCGTGGAACGAGACCATCACGGTCTCCGGGCGCAGGTCGCCGTGGATCAGCGGCGTCCCATCGTCATTGCCCGCCACGTGCGCGTAGTGCACGCCCATGGCCACGTCCGCGGCCACCAGCGCCGCGAAGGCCGGCGGCAACCGCTGGGTCGCGGCCGCGTCCAACACCTGGCGCAGCGGCTCGCCATCCGCGTACTCCGTCACGCGCGCCAGCCGGCCGTCCAGCGTCGTCAGCCCGTGCACCCGCAGGATGTTGGGATGCTCGAAGACGACGGCGCGCTCCGTCTCCCGCTCCAGCCGCGCCCGCTGCATCGCGTCCTGCACGACTTCGGTTGGAGCCCACACCAAAACCACGGGTCGCGGCGCGACTCCTTCTTCCAGCGCCAACGCCAGGAACGGGCGCGAGCCCTCTCCCGGCATCAAAGGACCCAGTGACTGGTAATGAACCTGGCTCATGGATCCCCGATTTTTACGACTACCCGCCTCCCACCGCCAGCCACAGGGTGTGAGTTCCACCCCATGAGAGAATGGTAGGAAACGAAGAATCCACCAGCCGTGAAATACGAACTTCACTTTCCCTGGAAAACAAAGTAATAATACACCTCTGCTGAATTGATTCGGTGGGGCTGTTTCGACCCTCCCTGTTGGTGGAATCGAGGCGGCCCCGGAGGGGAGTGGGGCATGCGGTGGACCTCCAAGGAGTCCCGGATGCGTTCCGAGGGCCAGAAGGGCTCTGGGGAGGGTCCGTGCAGACCGGTCTTCGTGTTCTCCGGGCAGGGCTCGCAATGGACGGGCATGGGCCGTGCGCTGCTGGAGCGCTCGACGGTGTTCGCGCTGGTGCTGAAGGCCTGTGACGTGCAGGTGCGGCGGCTGATGGGCTGGTCGCTGCTGGAGGCGCTGACGGCGGAGGACGCGCGGCTGGGGGACATCGAGGTGAGCTGTCCGGCGATCGTGTCCATGGAGATCGCCCTGGCGGCGCTGTGGCGCTCGTGGGGGATAGAGCCGGCGGCGGTGGTGGGGCACAGCATCGGCGAGGTGGCGGCGGCGCACGTGGCGGGAGTGCTGTCGCTGGAGGACGCGATGCGGGTCATCTGCCACCAGGGCCGCACGGTGGGGAAGCTGAAGGGGAAGGGGGCCATGGCGGTGGTGGGGTTGCCGTGGGCGCGGGTGGGCGAGGCCCTGCCCGAGTTCGCGGGCCAGGTATGGCGCGTCATCCACGCGAGCCCCGAGTGGACGGTGGTGGCCGCGGAGCCGGAGGTGTTGGACCGGGTGCTGGCGGCGCTGCGCCGGCGCGGGGTGCCGGCGCGCCGGGTGGACTCGGAGGTGGCGGCGCACTGTCCGCAGGTGGATCCGTACCGCGAGGAGCTCCACGGGCTGTTGCGCGACATCTGCCCGCGCTCGGAGCGGCTGCCCATCGTCTCCACGGTGACGGGAGGCACGCTGGCGGGGCCACGGTTCGACGCGGGTTACTGGGTGCGCAATCTCGCCGAGCCGGTGCTGTTCCGCGAGGCGGTGGACACGCTGCTCGACGTGGGACACGAGGCCTTCCTGGAGGTCAGCCCGCATCCGCTGGTGAAGCACTCGCTGGAGTCGTGCCTGGAGGGCTCGGGAGTCGAAGGGCGGCTGTTCGTGTCGATGCGGCGCGGCAAGGAGCCGGCCCAGGAGATGCTGTCGACACTGCGGAGCCTGTCCCGGCCGCCCGAGCCGGAGCGGCAGGCCGAGGCGTCATTATCGGTGGACGGGGAGCCGCTCCTGGCGAACGTGGCTTGAGGCAGGGGAGGCCCCGGGCGGAGCGGGGCCTCCGGGAGCTCTCAGCCGAGGAGCAGGGCGAGCCGGTCCAGGGGACTGAGACTCTTGCGGCGCAGCAGGCTCCAGCGGCGGTGGGGCCGGACGGCCTGGTGGACGGACAGCTTGCCGGGTCCGCCGAGCAGCAGCCCGAGGGCCGCGGCGATGAGGGACAGGTTGAACTCGTAGCCGCCCTTGAGGTTGTCGAAGCCCTTGGAGGCGTGCACCTTCGCGATGGCCACGGCCTGGGTCGCGAGGATGGAGAGGGCGGCCACGCGGGTGCCGATGCCCAGGAGGGAGAGGGCGCCGGCGAGGGTCTCGGTCCACGCCGTGGCGAGCGCCAGGGGCCGCGCGGGCTTGAGGCCGAGGCTGTCGAAGAACTGTGAGGTCTGCTCCAGGCCCTCTGGCTTCAGCTTGGAGAGGCCGTGGTAGAGCATCGTCGAGCCGAGGGTGGCCCGGAGCGGAAGCGCCGAGTGATTCGCCAACTGGCCTTCGAGTGCCATCAGGGTCGTGGTCGCCATTCATCCCCTCCGAATACGGTGTGGTTGCGGCAACCCTTCGCATCCGGTGCGCCCGGGGCAATGAGACCGCGGGCGGGCGGGTGAGCGCCCGGGCGCTGTCTTCCGTGCACCCTACCTCTGATGTCACCTCCTCCTGTATGATGGGAGCGGTCTGGCCGGAGCGCCAGCGGGAGGAGAGCGAACATGGGTCGGGGAAAGCGTCCAGCCACCTATGAGGACATCGAGGCACTGCCGACAGGGTGGGTGGGGGAGATCATCGACGACGAGCTGTGGGCCTTTCCACGGCCGGCGGCGTGGCACGGGCGGGCATCGACGAGGCTCGGCATGCTGCTGAGCGGCTTCGATATCGGGCAGGGCGGTCCGGGGGGCTGGTGGCTCCTGGACGAGCCGGAGCTGCACTTTGGACGGCAGGTGTTGGTGCCGGACCTGGCGGGCTGGCGGCGGGAACGGGCGCCCGGATTGCTGGATCGAGATGAGCCCTTCTTCGAGCTGGCGCCTGACTGGGTCTGCGAGGTGCTCTCGCCGTCCACTGCCGCGTTGGACCGGGGGCGCAAGCTGGACGTCTACCACCAGGAGGGGGTGAGCCACGCGTGGCTGTTGAATCCGCGAGCCCACACCCTGGAGGTGTACCGCCGGGGCAGGAAGGGTTGGCGGCTCGCCGCCCGTCACGGGGGCGAGGAAGTCGTCCGCGCCGAGCCCTTCGACGCCGAGCCGCTCGAGCTGGGGCTGCTCTGGGTGACGAAGTCCACCCCAGCTCCGGGTCCCTGACGCCCGCTCATCGACTCGAGCGCTTCTTGCGTGGCGGCCGGGCCCCCTTCTCGAGTTCACGGTCAATCATCCGCTCGAGGCGAGAAGTGGCCGCAGCTGAGAGGAAGGAGGGGAGGGTCTTGGGGAATCCGAGATCCTGGTCCCCAACCCAGCTCAAGGCCTGTCCCTTTTCTCGTAGCAACTCGCCAGAGGCGCGTATCGCGAGCTGCAAGGCCTGGAGTGAGTCAATGCCCCAGACCTTGAACGCCAGGACCTCGTCGAGACCGGACACCTCGAAGGTGCACCAATGGTCCCCGGTCTTTGAATCGCGTCGGGGCTTTCTGATCCGTACGCGCACCGCGCGTTGCCGTCCATCAAGCTCGAAGACCCTTTCGGCGATGATGGGTCCGGAAGCCCGGCTGCTACGTTCAAGTCGATCCGCGAAGGACTCGCTGGCCATGCAGTCCACGTCTAGAAGAAGTTGTTGCAGAAGCCGTTTCGCCGCTGCTCACTTTCAAGTCCGACCGCGAAGCACCTCTTGCGGATGCTGTCGTCCTTGATGTCTCTACAGAATGCCGTCCATACCACGCTGCCGGCAGCGGCCGAATCCAGGCAGCGGTTCTTGTTCACGGGCCTGTCGGGTGGTTGCTTGGGCTCGCGTTTCTCAGGCCTCTTGCCGGGTTTACGAGGCCCACCAGGCCCAGCGACCTCATGGATGGTGCCCGTGCTCCATGGAATCGGAGCCTTCTCGACCGGACGGCATGCCACGAGCAGCAAGCACATCACTACCTGACGCATGAAGCTCCAGGCCAGCATGTGCCTGGAGACTCACGTACTGGTGGAGTCTCCAGGCGGATGGGGCGGCGACGGTACACCTACCCCGGGGTGAACCACACCACGGACAGCGGGGGCAGTGTCAGCGTAGCCGAGGCCTCCTGACCGTCCCATCCGAACTGCTCGGTGTGGATGCGGCCCATGTTGCCGATGCCAGAGCCGCCGTAGTCGCGGGCGTCCGTGTTCATCAACTCCACGTAGCTGCCGTGCCGGGGGAATCCGACGCGGTAGCTCTCGCGGGGCACGGGCGACAGGTTGGCGATGCACACCACGTGGCCTCCCGGCTGGCGCGAGCGCCGCACGAAGGCGAACACGTTGGCCGCCGCCGCGTCCGGCTGCAGCCACTGGAAGCCGAACGGCTCGCTGTCCGCGTCGTACAGCGCCGGGTGGCTCCGGTAGAGCTTGTTCAGATCCTTCATCATCGACTGGATGCCCGCATGGCCCGGCTCCCCGAGCAGGTGCCAGTCCAGGCTCCGGTCATTGTTCCACTCGGCGGGCTGGCCGAACTCGCCACCCATGAAAAGCAGCTTCTTGCCCGGATGCGCCCACATCCACGCCAGCAGCGCCCGGAGGTTGGCGCGCTTCTGCCAGTCGTCCCCCGGCATCTTCCCGAACAGCGAGCCCTTGCCGTGCACCACCTCGTCATGGCTCAGCGGCAGCGTGAAGTGCTCGCTGAAGGCGTACAGCAGGCCGAAGGTGAGCTGGTTGTGGTGGTGCTGACGGTAGATGGGATCCTTCGAGTAGTACGTCAGCGTGTCGTGCATCCAGCCCATGTTCCACTTGAAGTGGAAGCCGAGTCCGCCCTCTTGCGTGGGCTGGCTCACCTTGGGCCACGCGGTGGACTCCTCGGCGATCATCACCGCGCCGGGGAACTTGCGGCGCACGGTGTCGTTGAGCTCGCGCAGGAAGGAGATGGCCTCCTCGTTCTCGCGGCCGCCCCAGCGGTTGGGCACCCACTCGCCATGCTTGCGGCTGTAGTCGAGGTACAGCATGGAGGCCACCGCGTCCACGCGCAGGCCGTCGATGTGGTACTCCTCGAGCCAGAAAAGCGCGTTGGCGATGAGGAAGTTGCGCACCTCGTTGCGGCCGAAGTTGAAGACGTAGGTGCCCCAGTCCGGCTGCGAGCCCTGGCGTGGATCCGCGTGCTCGTAAAGTGCCGTGCCGTCGAACTGGCCCAGCGCGTGCGCGTCCCGGGGGAAGTGGCCGGGCACCCAGTCCAACAGCACGCCAATGCCTTGCTCGTGCAGGTAGTTGACGAGGTAGCGGAAGTCATCCGGGTGGCCGAAGCGCGCGGTGGGCGCGTAGTAGTTGCCCACCTGGTAGCCCCAGGAGCCGCCGAAGGGATGCTCCGACACGGGCATCAGCTCCACGTGGGTGAAGCCCATCTGCTTCACGTAGTCGGCGAGCGCGGTGGCCATCTCCCGGTAGGTGAGCGAGCGATCCCCGTCCTCCATCACGCGCCGCCACGAGGCGAGGTGCACCTCGTAGACACTCCACGGCGCGTGGTCCACGTTCATTCCGCGGCGCGCCGCCATCCACTGCTCGTCCGTCCACTGGAAGTGGTTCAGGTCGTGCACCACCGAGGCCGTGGCCGGAGGCACCTCGGTGCGGAAGGCGTACGGGTCCGACTTCAGCAGACGGCCGCCGTGGCCCGGGCGGATCTCGAACTTGTAGCGCGTGCCCTCGCCCACCTCGGGGATGAAGAGCTCCCAGATGCCCGAGGAGCCCATGCGCCGCATGGCGTGCAGCCGGCCATCCCAGCTGTTGAAGTCACCCACCACGGACACGCCGGCGGCCGTGGGCGCCCACACCGCGAAGGCCACGCCATTGATGCCGTTGTGGTGCACGGGGTGCGCCCCCATGCGCTTCCACACCTCCTCGTGCCGGCCCTCGCCCGCCAGGTGCAGGTCGATGTCTCCCAGCGTGGGCAGGAAGCTGTAGGGATCCCTCAACGTGAACGACTTGTTGCCGGGGTACTCCACCTCGATGAGGTAGTTGAAGGTGTTGCTCTTCCCGTTGAGCCGGGCCTCGTAGACACCTCCGAGCCGGTGCGTCATGGGAATCCGCCCGCCGAACTCGGGCAGCAAGTGGATGGCCACGGCGTCGGGGCGGAAGGCCCGGATCACCATCGCGTCCCCATCCGGGTGGATGCCCAGCACGCGGTGCGGCTCGGGGTGCCTCAGCTCCACGACCTGCTGCAGCTCCGCATCCACCTGCTGCCGATCCATCGGCTTCTTCACTTGCGAACCTCCATCCTCATGAGTGCCTGGACGGGGATGCGCACCCAGTCCGGCCGGTTCTGCAACTCGTAGCGCACTTCGTAGAGCATCTTCTCCAGCTCGAAGGCGTCAAGCATCGAATTGAAGGACGCATCGTCCTTGGGCAGGAAGGCCGCCCCGCGCGTGGTGGAGCGGTAGCCCTCGAGAAAGGCCTTGCGTGCCGGGCCCACGCGATCTCCCGCGGCCTGGCCCTCCAGCCCCACCGTGGCCTCCGCGTAGTCGAAGGAGCGCAACATTCCCGCGACGTCCCGCAGGGCTGAATACTTCTCGCGCCGCTGGGCGAAGCTGCGTCCCGGCTCTCCCTCGAAGTCGAAGAGGAGCCAGTCGCCGTCGGTGCGCAGCACCTGCCCGAGGTGCAGGTCCCCATGGATGCGGATCTTCTGCCCCGAAGGAGGCACGTGCGCGAGCTGGGTGGCGTGGCCGATGAGGCCCTCGCGGCGATTCTCCAGCTCGGGGAACTGGCGGGAGGCCTCGCTGAGGGTGACACCCATCTCCCCCACGATGGAGGCGCTCCAGCGCTGCAGGTCCTCGGCGTGGATGGGCTCCGGGGAGAAGGCGGGATCGCCGGGGTTGGAGGCGAGTGCATGGTGCAGCTCGCCCAGCCGCTGGCCCAGCGCGCGCAGCTCGCCGATGAAGGCGTCCGTCAGCCGGGGTCCGGCGCGGAAGTGCTTCAGCGTGTAGAGCCAGCCGTCGGTGACGTTGGGGATGTAGCGGTGGACGACGGCGAGGGTGGCGCCCGCGGGACCCTCGGACTGGAGCGCGCCCAGCAGGGTGGGCGTGGCCCGGAAGGACGTCTTCGTGGCGAGGAAGCGGCCCACCTCGTACTCGGGGTTGATGCCGGCCTCCAGCTTGCGGATGACCTTGAAGATGACCTTCTCGGCGACCACCACCGAGGTGTTGCTCTGCTCCACCTGGAGCCGGCGCACGGGCAGGGGCGAGGGCAGGGCCATCAACCCCTCGGGGGTGTCCAGCCACTCGCCGCACAGCTTGCCCGAGGCGCTGGGGAGGACGCGTTTCTCGCGGATGAGGTTGAAGAGGCCGCGCAGCACCTCCACGTCGTCCAGCGCGTCCTGGACGCCGTCGCCCTTGCTCTCCACGGGGAGCAGGTAGCGGTCCGGGTGGCCCAGCTCGTAGGTGACCTCCACCACGGCGAGGGTGAAGTCACGGCCGTTGGGCAGCTCCACGCGGGCATGGTCCACCACGGACACGGCCTTGATGGGCCAGGCCTTGCCGGCGAACCAGCGCTGGTTGCGGAGGTAATCCGGCAGTTTGGTCAGGTCGATGGGGGCGGTCACGGCATTCCTCTCCCTGGCGCGAGCTTCTCGAGGCGGAACCACAGGAACATGTAGGGGCCGAGCGTGAGCTGGTACGGCATGCCGGAGATGCGCGGGAAGGGCGTCTCTCCGATGAGCTCCACGGGCACCTGGCCTTCCCACTCGCGCATGTCGAGCACCGCCGGCTGGGCGAAGCGGGAGAGGTTGCAGATGATGAGGATCGTCTGTCCCTCGAACTCGCGGGTGAAGGCGATCACCTTGCGGTTGTCGGGGTTGACCCAGCGCAGCTTGCCCATGGCGAAGGCGGGGTAGCGCTGGCGCACGCGCAGCAGCCGCTTCACCCAGTTGAGCATGGACGAGCGGGTGCGCTCCTGGGCCTCCACGCTGATGGACTGATAGCCGTAGACGGGGTCCGCGATGACGGGGGCGTACAGGCGCGCGTAGTCCGCCCGCGAGAAGCCCGCGTTGCGATCGCTCGTCCACTGCATGGGGGTGCGCACGCCGTTGCGATCGCCCAGGTAGATGTTGTCCCCCATGCCGATCTCATCCCCGTAGTACATGACGGGGGTGCCGGGCAGGGTGAAGAGCAGGGCGTGCATCAGCTCGATGCGCCGCCGGCCGTTGTCCATGAGCGGGGCGAGCCGGCGCCGGATGCCGAGGTTGATGCGCATGCGCGGATCCGTGGCGTACTCCCGGTACATGTAGTCCCGGTCCTCGTCCGTCACCATCTCGAGCGTCAGCTCGTCGTGGTTGCGCAGGAAGATGGCCCACTGGCAGTTGTCGGGGATGTCCGGCGTCTGCTGGAGGATTTCCACGATGGGCGTGCGGTCCTCGCGGCGCACCGCCATGAAGAGGCGGGGCATCACGGGGAAGTGGAAGCCCATGTGGAACTCGTCGCCGTCACCGAAGTAGACGCGCACGTCGGCGGGCCACTGGTTGGCCTCGGCCAGCAGCATCTTGTCCCCGCCGTACTCCGCATCGAGCGTCTTGCGCAGCTTCTTGAGGAAGGCGTGCGTTTCCGGGAGGTTCTCGCAGTTGGTGCCCTCGCGCTCGAAGAGGTAGGGCACGGCGTCGCAGCGGAAGCCGTCCACGCCCATGTTCAGCCAGAAGCGCATGACGTCCAGCATGGCTTCCTGGACCTCGGGGTTGTCGTAGTTGAGGTCCGGCTGGTGGCTGAAGAAGCGGTGCCAGAAGTACTGCTTGGCCACCGGATCCCACGTCCAGTTGGAGCGCTCGGTGTCGGTGAAGATGATGCGCGTGCCCCGGTACTTCTCGTCCGTGTCGCTCCAGACGTAGAAGTCGCGCTTGGGGCTCTTGGGATCCCTGCGCGACTCCTGGAACCAGGCGTGCTGATCGCTCGTGTGGTTGACGACGAGCTCGCTGATGATGCGGATGTCGCGCTTGTGGGCCTCGTCCACCAGGCGCTGGAAGTCCGCGAGCGTGCCGTAGTCCGGGTGCACCGCGTAGAAGTCCGCGATGTCGTAGCCGTCGTCCTTCAGGGGCGAGGGGTAGTGGGGCAGGATCCACAGGCAGGTGACGCCCAGGTCCTGCAGGTACGGGAGTTTCTCGATGAGGCCTGGGATGTCCCCGTGCCCATCCGCGTTCGAGTCATAGAACGCGCGGATGTGCAGTTCGTAGATGACTGCCTTCTTGTACCAGAGCGGATCCGTCCGGGTCATAAGCTCGCTGGGGTGTCATTCGTAGTAGTCGAACGCCTGTTCGCTGCGGCGGAAACGGTACACGGCCCAGATGGCCGCGGGCTGCTCGGGCGTGAGACGCACGTGCGCGGTGGGCCCCTGCCACAGGCTCCGCTCGTCCGTCATCAGCTCGTGGACCTGATACGTCTCGTCCGGTTGGATGCCCAGCTCCTTCAACGGCACGTGCAGCACGGACTCCTGGGCATGGTACGGATCGAAGCTCACCGCCACGAGCACCTGGCTGGAGCCGTCCGGGGTGCGCTTCAGGGAGAACATCACCTGCTCGTTGTCCGAGGGGAAGAAGCGCAGGTTGGAGTAGAGCTGGAAGGCGCGGTGCTGGCGGCGGATGGCGTTGAGCTTCGCGATGTAGTCGCGGATGTTGCCGGGCCGGTCCAGGTCCCACGCCTTGAGCTCGTACTTCTCCGAGTCGAGGTACTCCTCCTTGCCCGGCTTGACGGGAGTGCCCTCACACAGCTCGTAGCCGCAGTACATGCCCCAGGTGCTGGAGAGCGTGGCCGCCATGGCGGCGCGCAGGCGGAAGCCTCCGGGGCCGCTGCGCTGGAGGAACTCGGGGAGGATGTCCGGCGTGTTGGGCCAGAGGTTGCCGCGCATGAAGTCGGCCACGGGCGGCGAGGTGAGCTCCGTGAGGTACTCCTCCATCTCCTGCTTGAAGTTGCGCCAGGTGAAGTAGGTGTACGACTGCTGGAAGCCCAGCTTGGCCAGGGCCTTCATGACCTTGGGACGGGTGAAGGCCTCGGAGAGGAAGACGATGTCGGGCCGGACGGAGTGCACCTCGCGGATGAGCCAGGCCCAGAAGGGCAGGGGCTTGGTGTGCGGGTTGTCCACGCGGAAGATGCGCACGCCCTGCTCCACCCAGTGCATCACCACCGACTTGAGCTCGGGCCAGAGCGTGGTGCGCCCCGGGCCCATCCAGTCGAAGTTGACGATGTCCTCGTAGCGCTTGGGCGGGTTCTCGGCCGTCTTGATGGTGCCGTCGGGCCGGTGGAGGAACCACTCGGGGTGCTCCTTCACGTAGGGGTGGTCCGGCGAGCACTGGTAGGCCAGGTCCAGGGCGATTTCGATGCCCAGCCCGTTGGCCGCCTGGACGAAGCGCCGGAAGTCCTCGAGCGTGCCGAGCTTCGGGTGCACGGCCTTGTGGCCGCCCTCGGTGGCGCCGATGGCCCAGGGGCTGCCCACGTCGTCGGCGCCCGCGGTGAGGCTGTTGTTCTTGCCCTTGCGCGCCGTGCGGCCGATGGGGTGGATGGGCGGCAGGTAGATGACGTCGAAGCCCAGCGACTGCACGTAGGGGAGCCACTTCTCGGCGTCCCGGAAGGTGCCGTGCGTACGGCCGTCCCGGAGCGCCGAGCGCGGGAAGAATTCGTACCAGGAGCTGAACTGGGCCCTCTCGCGGTCCACGAAGACCTCGAGCACGCGGTCGTACCGGGTGGCGAGGGTGCGGTCCACGTACCTGGAAGCCGTGAGGGCGAGCCCCGGATCCATGGCCGCGGCGATGGCGTTGGGGCTCATGCCCTTGTCGAAGAGGGCGGCGGCCTCGGTGAGGCGTCTGGCGTCGTCGGGGCTGCCGGCCTTCTGGGCGCGCTCGGCATGGGCGCGGAGCATGGCGCCGCCCTCGAGGAGCTCGCTGCGCACGTCGCGGCCCACGTCCACCTTGCGTTTGATCTCGGTGACCCAGGTGGCGAAGAGGTCCGGCCAGGCCTCGACGGTGAACTCGTAGCGGCCGTTGCGAGCCAGGGGGAACTCGGCCTCCCAGAGGTCGTTGCCCTTGGCGGCCATGGGCACCTCGGCCCACTGGGTCACCTGCTCCTTGGGCGCGGATTGCCTCCAGCGCACCACGGCCACCAGGACGTCGTGGCCCTCCTTGAAGATGTCGGCCTTGACCGTGAGGGACTCGCCCTCGACGCGCTTCACGGGCCATCGTCCGGCGTCCAGCTGAGGGCGGACGTTCTCGATGACCGTGCTTCCGATTCTTTCGCTCATAAAGACAGGTGGCCTCTATAGGTCCCCGCGCCGCGCTGCCCCGGCGCTATTTTTCACCACGCGTTGATTCAAGACGCTCCAGACGTCTGGCCCGTTGGCCCGTCAACGTTAGGAATGGCTCCGCACGGTGCACACCGGGTGGCATGGGCCGCTCCCCTGTCCGGCGTTCATGCCGGGCGAGCGGGCAGGCAGGGCAGGGTAGTGGGGGACCGGCGGGCCCCTGGCTGCATGCCAGGTGGTTTGACGGGCCAGCGGGTCCCGGTTCAGCGTCCGGCCTTCTCAGCAATCAGAAGACGGGTGGACGCCCATGCCATGGAGAGCGGTGCTGATCGCAGGACTCCTCTTGAATCCTTCATGGGGACTGGCCGACGAGCCGAAGGAAGAACGGCCGGATGGTGGTCCCATCGAGATGAAGAACGTCTTCGAGTGCCTCAAGGCCTGCAATGCGAGCATCGAGGAGGCCGAGGACTTCTGCCGGAACCTTCCTGACGACAACAAGAAGCGAAAGGCTCTGTGCTGGTCGGCGATCTACGCGGGGAAGGCCGCGTGCCAGGTGTTCTGCCGCGCCGAGTTCGGCCCACCCATCCGGCACTAGGAATCCTGGTTGGGCGGTACTCCTGCCCTGGGCGTGACATCGGCGTGCTCCTCGAAGAACCTCCGCACGAGCGTCATGGCGTTCATGAGCGCATCAACGGGGCCGACTCCCATGACGCACTTGATGCCGGGCAGGTAGTCCTCGATGGAGAGAGGGCAGTACCAGGCTCTATCCGCTTCACCCGGAAGTGGCTGCGGACGACCGACGACGATCCTGGAGACCTTTGTCTCTCCCTCTTTCGTGGTGTGAGACCAGTGATCCTCCGCGATGGGGTCATCAATGGTGGTGAGTCGAGGGCGCCAGTCTGGATTGCTCATCCCGTTTGAGTGTGCTGGAAGCACGAGCGGATTTCACGGTCTCGATGTCCATCCAAAGGCGTCAGGTTCAGTTTCTGGCCCCTTCAGCGCTCCCAGGAAGGTGCGGCGTGTCCATCCAGATCTTTGGTCCGTGTCCGTCTGGCACGCGGAGGTCTCCAGGCTTCATTGTGCTCGCGCTGGCGGGCTTGCTACTGGTGCCGCTCGTCGGATGTGGCACGGTCTCCCGGGTCGTGCGCCTGGACACGGGCCAGGGCCCGCCCCTCGTCGTCACCCCGCGCAGGGGCGCGCAGCCGGTGCAATTGCGTGAGGATGAGTTCAAGGCGTCACTGGCCAAGGTGGCGCGAGAGGTGCGGCCAGCTGCCAACCCCCTGCAGCACGCCCGGCGGCTGATGCTCGATTCGTTGTGGCACGAGGACGTCTATCTGAAGTGGACGGGGCGGCGCCTCGAGCTGGACCCCGAGGGTGAGGTGGCGCACCGCGCGGCTCAACAGTGTCTTGAGCTGACGCACGCCTACGGGCGCTGGTGCGAGCGCCAGGGGCGCCCCCGAGACTGTCTGTCGCTGCTGAAAGGGGGGCCTGTCCTCAATGCGGATGGCCGGTACGCCCTGGCCATGGAGTTCGCTCTCGGTTCGGTGTGGAACGAGACGAGGGATGCCTTCAAGGACATGGCCAATCCGGAGGTGGTGCGGTCCACTCTCGTGTCCGCCATGGCCACGTACTTGATGCTCTGGTCAATGCCCGAGCCGGTTTCCAAGGGGCTCGCGGCCAGTTTGACCGCCGGTCTCATCGCGTATCTAGGCGTGGACACCGTCTGGAGCCTCATCCAGGGGTGGAGGCTGTTGGTGGCGGAGGCGGACCGGGCCACCACCTTCGCCGAGCTGCGGGAGGCCGGCGAGCGCTTTGGCCGGGTGATGGGGAAGAACTCGGCGCGAGTCTTCGTGCTGCTGACGACGGCGGCGATTGGGAACACGGCGGGACTGGCGGTGAAGGGGCCAGGGCTGCCCGGTGCCACGCAGGCGGCGGTGCTGGCGGAGTCTCAGGCGGGCTTCCGGTGGGCCGCCGTAGGCGAAGTGAACTCCGTGGCCGTGTCCGCAGAAGGCTCCTTCACCATCGCGTTGGCACCGGGCGCGGTGGCCATGGCTGCGTGGGCAGGAGATTCAAGTTCTCCCACGAGAAGTACGCTCGAGCCGGGGCAATATGCCAGGGAGTCGATCCCCGCCCGGGGACCAGGACGTGATTTTACGGTGGCGGAGCGAGAAGCCGTGAACGAACTCGGCAGGAAGCATGGTTGCCACACGTGTGGCGCCAGGAATCCCGGGACGAGGAGCGGCGACTTCATTCCGGATCACCAGCCGCCCAGCCAACTGGCTCCGGGGCAACCTCAACGGCTCTATCCCCACTGCAAGGCATGCAGCCTCAGGCAGGGGGGCGAGGTCAACGCGGAGCTGCGACGAAAGTGATGGATGAATCCATGCGGTGGATTGCTTCAGCAGGAGGCCCGCTGGTGTTGCTCCCCAAGATCCTGCAACCGCGATGGCAGGGGACTGGCGGGGTTCCCTCCGACTATGAAGTGGCCTGCGGCGTCGAGGGATACGCGGGGATCATCGAAAAGGCGGGATGGCAGATTCTCGTGCTTGGCGACGAACCCCTCCAGACCGCGGTCTCACGTCTGAACGGCAGGCCTTGTCTGGTACGGTGGATCTACGCGCCCTCGCCCGGTGTCGCGGAGTCGTGGATAACGGCCATGGTGCCCCTCAACTTGCGAGGTCCCCTGGAGTCCGTCGCCATCCATATCGACAGTTCTCCGCTGGTTCTCATGGATGCCGGAGCTCCTGGCGAGCACCCCGGTGACACTCTTGAACTGGAGCTGGAGCCTGGCTCCTATCGTGTCCACGTGTACGAGTTCGCTCCTGCTCGAGACATGAAGTTCCTCGTGCATGCGTTCGAGCCGCACATCCAGCCTGGCTTGACGGGGTAGGGAGATACGCTGGAAGCGCCCGGGCGGCAGGGGAGGGGGCAGATACCCGGAGAACGGGTCGCCACCGGCTCCTGGAGCCAGCCTCGGTTCGCGATGCGGGGTAAAGCAAGGACGCCCCTGGCGAGCTGCGTGCTCAGGGGTAGGTCAGGGTACCACTCCCGGTCATGGGTCCCGGGACGGCGACGGCGGCGACTACGGCTGCGACTTGTGCTTGTAGAACAGCACCAGCGTGTAGCAGTGGAACTCGTTGTCGCTCGACTGGGCCACCACCCGGTCCACGATCTCCAGATCCGAGTTGCTCTTGATCCAGCGGGTGACGTTCTCACCCAGTTCCTCTCGCTCCTTCGCCTTCGTCGCGGAGAACACCTTCACGCCCGTGAACATCGCCTACTCCTTGCGCTGTGTTTTGTACTGTTACTCAGTGTGAGGAGGTTATCGCGCGCTATTTGCAGGTGTCAAAAAACCTTACCTGTAGGGGCCCCATGTAGGACGGGGCTTCCCGCCCGGTGGGCCATGCCTAGATTCCCTGGGTCGCTGGATCTGAACGCCCGGGGGACGGGCCCTCGGCATGGGGTTGGGCGAAGGGGGATGGCCGTGGACGTCAAGACGAAGAAGGACCTGGCGGTGGACTTCATCAATGAGATCCGGACCATGGATCCCGCCGCGCTCAACGCGCTGATCGTCAAGGAGGCAGGCGAGGACCTCGCCCAGTTCTTCCTCAACTACAGCGCCAACCTCATCTCCAAGGACCCCTCCCGGGTGCTGGAGAACACTTCCTCCCTCATGCTGATGGGCTACCTCATCCGCACCCACGAGGAGAAGAACGGCCAGTCCAAGCCCACCGGGCTCCAGGGCTACGCCTTCGCCTGATTTTCCGGCGGGGCAGGGTGCGCCGAGACTCGACAGCTCCCACGGGAGCCTGCTAGGGACCGGCGCCCATGCTCATCGATCTGCACGCGCATTCCTACCTTTCCAAGGGTTGCGACCTGGATCCGCGCGCGGTCCTGGATCGTGCCGCGCTGTTCGGTCTGGACGGCGTGGCCTTCACCGAGACCAACACCCAGGACGGCTGTGACGAGCTCTTCGAGATCGGCGCCAAATCCAAGGTGAAGGTCTTCGTCGGCCTCGAGCTCGTCACCGACCGGGGCCAGTACCTCTGCTTCTTCCCGAAGCCGGAGCTCGCCCCCGAGCCGGTGCAGATGTGGGGCAGCAACCGCGAGAAGCCCTGGAGCGCCGCCGAGTGCCTGCCCAAGGTGCGCTCGCTCGGCGCCGCCATCGTGGCCGCCCGGCCCTTCGACCGGGACTCGCCCAACCCCGCCATGGACTACGTCCGCTCGCTCGGCGGCGTGCTGTGCGCCGTGGAGGGCTACAACGCCCGCGTGAAGCAGACGTCCAATGACCTCGCCGTGGAGGCCGCCGAGGTCCTCAAGCTGCCGTGCACCGGTGGCAGTGACGCCCGGAGCTCCCTCGACGAGGTGGGCTATGGCGCCACCTTCTTCAAGAAGCCCGTGCAGACGCAGGAGCAGCTCGTGGCCGCGCTGCTGGCCGGGGACTTCTACCCCGTCATGGCCGGCGAGCTGCCCCGGCTCACCCGCCCGGGCGAGGCCCAGGCCTCCCGCGGCAGTGGCAAGCGCCGCGGAGGTGGGGGTGGTGGCGGGGGTGGGCGCCGCCGGCGCGGCTGACCCTCACCCCCACCCTCTCCCAGGGGGAGAGGGGGCTACTTCGTCGCGGCGGGCGTGCCCTCGTTCACCTGGGTGACCAGTCCGTCGGTGATGAACACCTTGCGCTTCTCCCCCGGGTAGATCCACTCCTGGTGCACCTGCGTCCCGTCCAGCGAGCGGCGGATGCGCTCCGGCGGTCCCCAGGACATCTGCACCGCCCCCTCCGGCATGTACTCGAGCACCTTCTTCTGCCGGATGGCCTCCTGGAAGCGCTGCTGGAACTTCGCCACCTTCGGCGCCGGATCATGCTCCGCCAGGTGCCGATCCAGCTCGGCCCGCACGTCCTGCGGCGTCTTGAGCTGCGGCGGCAGCACCAGGATGACCGGCGGCCCCGCCGGCACGCCCTCGATGTCCAGGTACACCCAGGGCTGCGTGCGCGGCGAGAACAGCACCCGCTCCGCCATCACCCACGCCGTGGGGAACTCCACCTTCAGCACCCGCACCTTCGTGCCCGCGGGTGCCATCGCCTGGATCGCTCCCGGGTTGATGGGGTTGCCCTTCGTGTCGTTGAGCAGCCGCACCTCCTCGGGAGGGTAGGGCGTCAGCAGCCGCTTCGACGCGTCCCCGAAGAATGGCGTGACGTAGCTGGAGGCCTGCAGGTAGCGCACCGCGGCCGGGCCCGTGGTCAGATCATGCTGGAGCTTCGTCCGATCCTCCGCGCTGAGCATGGTCTGGCTGGCGCATCCCGTGGCCAGCACCGCGGGGACGAGGACGAGCAGGGCGAGCAGTCGTTTCATGAATCGGTCTCCGTCAGAAGTTGAAGGCGAAGGCCCGGGTGGTGATGGCCGGGGTGTCGCGTCCGCCGGACACGTCCGCCACCTGCACCGCCCGCTGGCGGGTGAGCTCGACGATCCGCGGCCCGCCCGCCTTGGCCAGCGCGTCGATGCCCTGGATGAGGTGAGAGACGAGCAGCGCGGCGCCGCCCAGGCCCCAGAACCAGCCACCCACGGCGAACCGGAGCACGGAGCTGACCACGATGATGGCCACGTCCACCACGAGGAACAGGAGGAAGCCATCCGTGTCCCTCGCCAGCAGGTGGCCCGTGCCGAAGCCGATGAACAGCCCCAGCACCAGCGCGAGCACCTGCCGCACCTCGCCACTCACGGCGCCTCCGCCCCGGCCTCCGGACTCCTGGCGCAGCGGCTCGTGCAGACGGCCGTAGGGCATGAAGCCATCCGGAGTGAGGTTGGCGTGGAAGGAGGTTGCCAGTTGCTCCCCGTCCAGGAGCCGCGCGTGGCGGCTCTCCATGGCGTGGGAGAAGGACACCGTCGGATCGGCGGCGAAAGCCGGCTCCAGAGCGGGGGACGACGCAGCCAACAACGACGCGAGTAGCAGGGAAGCGAGCATCGGACGCACCTCGGCGTGGAAACGCGGGAGGGCGCCTTCCTTAGCTCAGCGGTGGCTCGGCGTCAGCGATGCATTGTCGCGGGCACGCCGTTGCTCTCCGCAGCCCTTCAGGGGCGGACAGACGGGGCCCCGGCCATCGGGATCCGGCACCAGCAGGAAACGGCCCAGACCACGGGCGTCGGTCAGCTCTGGATGGCCACAGAGCACGCAACGGCGGGGGGGACGCTTGGAGGGAGGAAATGGCACGCGGCCACTCTCCCTCCGGTCCGCCACCCACGCGACTTTTCAGCCGCTCAGCTCTTGCTGCCGGCCGCCGCCGCCGGGGCGCTCGAGGTGCTGCTGGCGCTGGAGGAGCTCGACCCCGAATCCGACGAGCCGCTGGAGCTGCTCGAGGACGAGCTGGAAGCGCTGGAGCTGCTCGAGCTCGAGGACGAGCTGGAGCTGCTCCCGTCCTTCTTGGTGGAACTGTAGAGGTCCGAATACCAGCCCCCTCCCTTGAGGACGAAGCTGGAGCGGCTGACGACCTTGCTCAGCGAGCCCTGGGCTCCACAGGCGGAGCAGGTCTCGGGAGTCGGGTCGCTCACCTTCTGCAGGACATCGATCGTCTTCTCACAGGTCTTACAGGCGTACTCGTAGATGGGCATGGCTTGGCCTCTTCACTAAGACTCAGGACGTGGAATGAGGAGAGTGCTCCGAGTCCCGCTTGCGCAGGCCCTCGGCCACTCCCAGGCGCTCGAGCGCACGGAGCACGAGCTCGGACGGGGCGCCGTGCTTGCGGGCCACCACGTCCGCGAGCTCGGAGAGCGTCTTGACCCCCGGCAGCTCGTCGCGCACCAGCACATCGAGCTCCCGGCGGAGCATGTCCGTGAAACGCTTCTTGATTCCCAGATCCACCAGGTACTTCTCCCGCCCCAGCAGATCCAGCTTCTGGGTCAGGTTGCGCGCGGTGAGGGCCTCGCGGCGGAAGCGCTCGCGCAGCTCCTCGACCTCCCGGGAGATGCCGGCCTTGGCCTCGAGCTGACGCAGCTCGGAGGGACTCAGGCCCAGCGCCCAGCCGACACGGCCGGACGCACCGCGGTGCTCGGTGAAGGCACTGAGGATGGCCGTGTGCTCGCGCTTCTCCATGGCCTCCATCAACCCGTGAGCCCTCATCACTCCTTCCAGCTCCCCCAGTGTCAGGTCTCCCCGGCTGCCGTTGTACTGCTGGGCCAGGGACTGGAGCAGGGCGAACCGGTGCTCGTGCGAGCCCACCGCCGCCTCCAGCACGTCCTTTCCGGACGAGCGCGTCAGCTCCTGGTAGCTCGTCTTGGGAGCATCCAGGCGCGTGAAGCGGCCGCGGGGCTTGGGCAGGTCGCGCTTGAGGAAGGCCGACGTCTCCTCGAACTCCTCGGACTCGGGCGGGGCCGCCTCGGGGGCGGTGCGCTTGCGGGGGGCGATCCGCGCCTGGACCGTCTCGCCCCGGGACTTCGGGGCCTGCTCCGGCTTCGCGGGCACGGGGGCCGGCACGCCCGCTCGCGGGGCGGGCGTGGCGAAGGTGGGGACCTCGGGGGCGGGGGGAGGGGCGGGCGGCCGCTTCTCCTCGTGCACCCGGGCCAGCTCCTGCACCACCTCGTAGAAACCGCACCCCTGCCGCGCCGCGGCGAGCGCTGGGGCCGTGCCCTTGAGCACGTCCACCACCGCGAAGGGTCCGAGGGGCGTGGCCGCCGGCTCGGTGTCGGTCAAGGTACGTACCCGGAAATCGTCGGCCTCGGACAGCAGGGCGAGCGCTTCGCGGACCTCGGTGGGGGTTGCGGGAGCCTTGGCTCGCCTGCAGTAGTCGGATACGGCTACCGCCACCGGGGTGGGCACGTCATCGGGTTGCCGCTGTCTCTGCCAGTGACTGTTCATGAAAGTTGCGGAAAAATGCTCGTTTACGAGGCCGGGTGCCTCTATCTTTGCTGGCAGACGGGTGTCAATGAATCCGACGGGCCCCAATCTAAACAGCCAGAGGACGATGCAAGTCGGTGTCTCACCCAGGTGGGACACCCGGGGTCCGGCACGTTCGGCCGGTGGACATTCGAAGGGACGAGGGGCCATCCGGATGGCTCGGGAGGCAGGCGGGCCGTGATGAATCAGGACATGGACGAGGTGCTTCAGCGGTACATGGCGCAGCACGGGCTGAAGAGCACGCGCCAGCGCAGCCTCATCATCGACACCTTCTTCTCCGTGGGCGGGCACCTGTCCGTGGAGGAGTTGTGGAACCGGGTACGTGAGCAGGACACCCGCGTGTCCGTAGCCACCGTGTACCGGACGATGAAGCTGCTCAACGAGTGCGGCCTGGCCCACGCGCGCAACTTCGGCGACGGGCAGACGCGCTACGAGGCCGCCGCCGGCCGGCACCACCATGATCACCTCATCTGCACCCACTGCGGCACCATCGTCGAGTTCGAGGATGACCGCATCGAGCAGATGCAGGAGGCGGTGGCGCGCAAGCACGGCTTCACGGTGACGTCGCACAAGATGGAGCTGTACGGGCTGTGCCGGAACTGCCAGCGGCAGGGCGTGAAGAGCGAGGCATGAGGCGCGCGGCCCTGGCGGTGGGGTGCGTCCTCATGCTGGCGCTGGCCGGATGCCGCACAGTGCCCGAGGAGCCCGCGCGGGGCCCGGGGGTCTCCCCGTACCTGCGGGCGCTCGCGCTGCCCTCGGTGGGACCCACGCCCCTGGACTGGAACCGGCTGCCCGGGCGCGTGGTGATGGTGTCCTTCTTCGCCACCTGGTGCTTCCCGTGTCTGGCGGAGCTGCCCACGCTGGAGGCCCTCCAGAAGGAGCATGGCCCCCAGGGCTTCCAGGTGGTGCTGGTGGGGCTGGATATCGACGGCGTCAAGGTGCTGGAGCCCTTCGCCGAGCATTACGCGCTCAACTTCCCCGTGCTGGTGTCCGACGAGAACATGCAGAAGGGCCGCAGCGCCTTCGGGCTCATCCCCTCGCTGCCCGCCACCTTCCTGCTGGACAAGGAGGGCCAGGTGGCCGGTGCGTGGCAGGGCATGGCTGGCCACTCGGACGTGTCCCGGGCGGTGGAAAAACTCTTGCGGCGTTGAAGCGCGGACGCGGCCTTCTGTTTCCTGGTCGGAGTGCCGCCCCTCCGTGACTTGCACCCGGGTCCGGGGAATGTGCATGCCTCCGGACACGGGAGGTGCAACGCGGTGGCGGAAGCAACGGACAGCCGGATGGCTCGTGTGCGCCCGTCCCCGGTGGCGCAGGGGCCCGGGTGTGTCCTCCCGAGGCGCGGGGGGGCTGGATGAGAGCGCCCTCCTTCACCCGTGGGCTGTTCGTGGCCCTGGGACTGGCGATCCTGCTCGCGCTGGGCGTGGGGGTGGCCTCGGTACTGACGTTGCGCTCGGTCACCCGCGAGCAGGGGGTGACCCTGGTGCGGGAAGCCACCACCCTGGAGGCCGTGCAGTTCCTGCTGGTGCTGAGCGAGCGGCGCGCCCGCCATGCCCGCTCCTGGTTGCTCTCCCCGGAGCCGCGCCTCCGCCATGAGCTGGAGGCGGCCCGCCAGGAGTGGGAGACGCGGCTGCGGGAGCTCGAGGAGTCCTTCTCGGGGAAGGAGGAGCAGGCGCTGCTGGCCCGCATCCGTGAGCGGCAACACGCCATCCAGGCCGTCATGGATCGCCTCCTGGCCCAGGGCGAATGGGAGGCCCCGCAGGAGGATTGGAAGGTCCGGTACGAGGCGGAGCTGCGCCCCCTGCGGGTGGGCCTGGATCAGGAGCTCTCCCGGTTGGTGGAGCTCCAGCAGGAGTCGCTCCAGGAGGCCGTGCGCCAGCAGGAGTGGACCCGGCTGCGCGCCATCACCCGGCTGGGAATGGCCATGCTCGGCGCGGTGCTGACCGCCGGGCTCTGTGGGGTCCTGTTGGTGCGCAGCCTGCGCCAGCACCGGAGGGCCGAGGCGCGGGTGCTGCGCAGCGAGGCCCGCTTCCGCGCCACCTTCAACCAGGCGGCGGTGGGGCTCGCCCAGGTGGCCATGGACGGGCGCTGGGTGCTGCTCAACTCGCGCTTCTGCGACATCCTCGGCTACGGCGAGCGGGAGCTGCTCGGACGGCGCTTCGCGGACCTCACCCATCCGGAAGATCTCGCGCGGGACGAGGCGCACGCGCGCCGGCTGCTCGCCGGGGAGCTCTCCTCCTTCACGTACGAGAAGCGCTACCTGCGCCGGGGCGGCGAGGTGGTGTGGGTGAACCTCTCCGCGTCGCTGGTGCACGATGACGCGGGCAGGCCCCTGTACATCCTCACGGCCATCGAGGACATCACCCGGAGGAAGACGCTGGAGGAGGAGCGGGTGCTCCTGCTGGCCGAGGCGCGGGAGGCACTGCGGCTGCGCGAGGAGTTCCTCTCGGTGGCCAGCCACGAGCTGCGCACGCCGCTCACGCCGTTGAACCTGAACCTACAGGTGGTGCTGCGCGAGGCGCGGGCGCACCCGGAGCAGTCCTTCGCCCGCCGCGTGGCGCAGCGGCTGGAGGTGGGGCACCAGCAGGTGCAGCGGATGACGCGGCTCATCGAGGAGCTGTTGGACGCCAGCCGGTGGGGATCGGACAGGCTGGTGCTGAGCCTGGAGGACGTGGACCTGTCGGCGCTGGTGCGCGAGGTGGCCCGGCGCTTCGAGCCAGTGGCCCGGCGCACGGGGAGCCTCCTGGAGGTGGATGCGCCCGAGCCGGTGGTGGGCCGGTGGGATGCGCGCCGGTTGGCGCAGGTGGTGGCGAGCCTGCTGTCCAACGCCCTCAAGTTCGGCGCGGGACGGCCCGTGCTCCTGCGGGTGGAGGAGGCGGAGGGCGGCCTGGCGCGGCTCACGGTGCGGGACCATGGCATCGGCATCGCGCCGGAGTTGCTGCCGCACGTCTTCGAGCGTTTCTCGCGAGGCGTGTCGGACCGGCACTACGGAGGCATGGGCCTGGGGCTGTTCCTCACCCGGTACGTGGCGCGCTCGATGGGCGGAGAGGTGGTGGCCGAGAGCACCCTGGGGCAGGGCGCCACCTTCACCGTCCAGCTCCCCCAGCGCCCCGCGGAGAGCAGCCGGGGAGAGGGGATCTCACTGGGCGAGGCGTCCGCGCGGCCCGTTTGAGGCGCTCAGTCCACCCGTTCCCCCAGCTTCTGCTCGTACCACGTGGTGGGGTGGAGGATCTGGAGATGGACGCCCTCGGACGTCACCTCCACCCCCAGCGGGAGTTGCCTGACCTTCACCAGCATCACGGCCTGGGTGGACGCGCCGGAGAGCTCCACCTTCCCGCGCAGCTCGAGCCCCTCGCCCTGGACGTGGAGCTTCTCCATCTTCACGCCGCCACTTCCCAGCGACACCGTCCCGGAGAGCTCCAGGTTCTTCGCCTCCAGCAGGGGAGACAACACGTGGGGCAGTCCCGTCTTGTCGGTGAGCAGGGCGACGAAGGGGGCCGCGTTGGTGAAGCTTCCGGCGAAACGCCCCGAGAGGACCGCGGGGGACAGCGCGAGGGTGGCCTCGGGGAAGGACAGGGTGCCCTCCCAGCCGTGCACCTGGGGCTTGTCACCCTTCTGGACGGTGGCGTTGCGCAGCAGCAGCCGACTCCCGGCGAATGTCACCGTGTCGCGATGCAGCGACAGCTTCCTCGCGTCCACGTCCAGCACGAGCCGCGCGCCCAGCAGCGTGCCGCCCCAACGGGCCCGGACGTCGTCCGTGCTCAACTCCAGCGACGCCTTCCCCCGGCCCTTCGCGGCATCCGCGCGGCTCACGGCCACCAGCCTCGCCTGGCCCGATTCCACCTGGAGGGCCGGCGACAGCCAGTCGTTGAGCGCCCGTAGCTCCAACGGATTGCTCGCCGCCACGTGCAGCGCCGCGTGGACGTCGCTCGGGGGCTCGCCCAGGCGCGGGGCCGGCGCGTTCAGCGACACCGTCGCCTCCGACGTCTCCAGCAGCTGTCCCTTCTTCCCCTCCAGCTTCACGGGGCTCAGCACCAGCCGGAGCCCGGCGCGTGACGCCCCGTCCTCGTTCGCGCGCACTTCCCCATGGAGCCGCCAGGGGGCTCTCACGCGCACGAGGCCCAGGGGCACGACGATGGGACTCCCCGAGCCCTCCAGCCGGCTGTCCGGGGTGAATCGGCCCTCCTTCAACCGGACGTCCGCTTCCAGGCGTCCCGCGCCTCCCTCCAGCTCGGCCTCGGCGAGCTGCGGGACCCACCGCTGGAACGTGGTGAGCGAGGGCAGGGTGGTGCTCACCTGCAACCGTCCTCCCAGGCCGCTGGCCACGTCGAGAATCCCCTCGGCGTTACGCCTCGCGTCGATGTCGAAGTCCGCCGTGCCCTTCTCGACGTGGGCGACCCCGTTCCCCTCGTGGGTCAACTCGCCCTCGCCGAGCCGCACCCGGGCCCCGTTCACGGTGAGCCGATGTCCTGGGACCAGCGCCATTTCCCCGGTGGCGTCCGTGACGCCCGTGAGCCGGAGGGCGCCCACCGCCAGCTCGCGCACCCCGTGGACCCGTACGCCCTTCAGTTGCAGCTCCCAGGGCGGAGGTTCCCCCGGGCCTTCCGGTCCCCGTGCTCCCGGATCGCCGGGGTGGAGCCGGAAGCTCAGGCCCTCGACGTTCACCTGCTCGGCCTGCACCTTCAACCCGAGCAGGGCGAACGGGGACAGATCCAGCTCGGCCGACTCCATCGCGAGCTCCCAGTAGCCCCCGCCCGCCTCCTCGTTCCGGATCCTCAGCGCCCGGACCTGGATGGAGTCGGGCCATACGCTCCAGGCCCGGTCCCACTCCACGTTCAGGCTCTGGGCGGAGCGGTTGATCATCACCTCCAGCAGCCCGGTCGCGAGCAGGCCGTTGAGGATCACCTCCAGCACGAGGAACACCCCAAGCCCCCAGAGGAGGGGACGGCGCCACCGGCTCGTGCGCTGGGAGGCGGGTGGTGGGGTGGGGGAAAGGGTGGGCATCCGGCTCCTTCGCGAGGGGACCGCATGCTGGCAGGAGGCGTGCCACGGGGCGCTGTCCACGAGGGGCGACTGTCCTCCGTGAGAAAGAGGGGAGACCCGCTACAGGCCTGGAGCGGATTTCTTGCCGGAGAGGTCGCCGCTGGTACCTTCCGCGCACTCATGACGGTGCGGCGAAAGCTCCTCGGTATAGCGGCGTGTGTGGCCGCGGTCCTCACGCTGGTTTCAGCGGTGGACGCGAAGGGCTTCCGCCGCTACCTGCGTCTGCGCCAGGACGTCGAGGCCATCCAGGAGCGCAACCGCGTCCTGTCCGAGCAGAACGCCACCCTTCTTCGCGAGATCAACGCGCTGCGCAATGATCCCGCCGCCCTCGAGCGCGCCGCGCGCGAGGAGCTCGGCTACGTCAAGCCGGGCGAGCTCGTCTTCCACCTGGAGTAACCGTGTCCGCTCTTTCGGCCATCCCTCCAGTCTCCAAGCTCTTCCACTCCCTGATCCGGGCCATCCCCGGCGCCGCCGTGCTGGCCGCCTTCATGCATCTGGCGCGCGGCGGCTTCCGCGGTCTCCACACGCTGGGTTGGACCGAGGCGTCCCTCGTCGTCTTCCTGCTCGCCGGGCTGGGGGTGCTGGGCTGGCGGCGCTTCACCCGCGGCGCCGTGGGCGCTCCGCTCTACCTCCGGGATGATCTGGAGCTGGGCGCGGTGCTCATCGCCTCGGCCTTCATCGTCGTGGCCATCGCCGGGGGCGCCATCTTCCCCCTCGTCTACCTGGTCATGGCCTTCCTCGTGGCCTTCCTGCCGCGCAACGCGGGCCTGGCGCTGCTCGGCGTGGCGCTCGCCTTCGACGCGGTCATCGTCCTCCAGGGCCCCGAGCGCAGCGTCACCTCCTTCCTCACCCACGCGCTCTTCCTCGCGCTCTTCGCCGGCCTGTACCAGCTGGTCCTCTCCGCCCGCATCGCCGCCGCCCGCCGCGCGGAGAACGCCGCCGTGGAGAAGCGGATCAAAGAGGTCGAGGAGCGCGCCCGGACCTTCCGGCTCGTCAGCTCCGGCTCCCACGACAACCCGCCCGACGTGAAGGACGAGGAGAAGTGGCTGCTCGCCTCGGTGAAGGAGATCGAGGGCGCGGTGGGTGCCGCCCTGGAGATCGCCGAGACGGCCCTGCACACCAACACCTGCGCGGCCTTCCTCCTCACGTCCGACGACAAGGGACTGAAGCTGTACGACTGCCGCAGCGCCTCGGATCGCGTGCAGCGCGAGCGCTTCAACGCGGGCGAGGGCATGCTCGGTGGCGTGCTCAAGCGCCGCGCCCCGGTGCGCATGCACTCGGCCCACGGGCTCAAGGGCATCACCTGGTACGACGGCGGCGCGCCCACCCTCGGCGCCGTGCTGGCCGTGCCCATCATCGAGGCGGCCAGTGGCCTGGTGCGCGGTGTGTTGGTGGCGGATCGGGTGACGCACAACCCGTTCTCGGATGACGACGAGAAGCTGCTGACGACGATCGCCGCCGAGGTGCTGCGCTCCATCGAGGTGGAGCGGGTGATGTCGTACATCCGCAAGACGCGCGACGAGAAGGACCGGTTCTTCCGGGCCATCGAGGAGCTCAACCGCGCGGGCAGCCCGGATCAGGTGTTCCTGGCGGTGCTCGAGAGCGCGCGGCAACTGGCCGGGCTGGACTTCTGCGCCGTCACCATCGTGAACGAGCAGGAGGGCAAGCGTCTCCACAAGGTGGCGCGGATGCTCGGCGTCACGGCGCAGGGGAGCAAGGCGCTCGAGGGCCGCTCCTTCGCGGACAACAACGGGCTGGTGGCCAACGTGGTGCGCTACGGCGCGCCGCTGCCCGGCCGCGACATCAAGGCCATGGACCGGCAGGTCATCTTCGACGAGGAGACCCAGCTCCGGGGCCTCGCCGCGCTGAAGATCTTCCCGCTCACGGCGGGCGACCGGATCCTCGGGACGCTGGTGGCGGGCTCGCGCCGCAAGGCCGCGCTGGATCATGACGTGCTGCGGATGCTGGAGGTCATCGCCATCCAGGCGGCCCAGGCCGTGCTGCGCGCCCAGCTCTACGAGGCCATGGAGCGCATGGCCACGACGGACGGCATGACGGGCCTGTACAACAACCGCACCTTCCAGGCGAAGGCGGACGAGATGCTGGCGCACTCGCGGCGGTACGGGCGCAAGTGCTCGCTGATGCTCACGGACGTGGACCACTTCAAGAGCGTGAACGACACCTACGGCCACCTGACGGGAGACCAGGTGCTCAAGGGCGTGGCGCGCATCCTCCGCGAGCAGGCGCGGGACACGGACATCGTCGCGCGGTACGGCGGCGAGGAGTTCGCCATCCTCATGCCGGAGACGGACGCCAAGGGCGCGAAGATCATCGCCGAGCGGATCCGTGAGGCCATCAAGGCCGAGGTCTTCCAGACGGAGATGGGCCCGCTGAAGGTGACGCTGTCGCTGGGAATCGCGACGGCGCCGGATCACGGTACGGACAAGCTGGTGCTGGTGGAGCAGGCGGACCAGTGCCTGTACTACGCGAAGCGGCACGGCCGGAACCAGTCGGTGACGGTGGCCGAGGCGCAGGGTGGCCGGAAGCTCCAGGCCGTCGAGGGCTGACAAGAACCCCTCTCCCGCCGGGAGAGGGACGGGGTGAGGGTGCCACGGGCCCCGGGTTGGCAAGGAGCGTCTGGAGTGAAGGAGCAGACCCGTGTCCCGCTCGCCGTGACCACGAGCGGCAAACCCGAGGAGTCCCTCGTGAAGCGGGCCCGCGAGGCCGCGCGCACGTGGAACCTTCCGTTCGTCCCGAGGCGCATGAAGCAGCCCATCGGTCCGCTGCTGGAGTCCGTGGCGGACGCCTTCATCGTCTTCGAGCGCGAGAGCGTCTCGCTCTGGGATCGCGAGGGCTCCTTCAGCTTCAACCCGGGCATGGCGCACCTGCGCCGGCTGCGGATCCTCTCGGGGCAGGTGGGCGGGGATGACGCCCTGGTCCGTGTGGCCGGGCTGCGCGCGGGAGATCACTTCCTCGATTGCACGCTGGGGCTCGGGCAGGACGCGCTGGTGGCCGCGCTGGTGGTGGGGCCGGAGGGCAGGGTGGTGGGGCTGGAGAAGAGCTTCGCGCTCTACGCCGTCGTCTCCGAGGGCCTCGCCGCCTACGACTACGGCCCCCAGTCGTGCCGCGTGGAGCCGGTGTACGCCGACTCGCATGCGTACCTGCGCTCGCAGCCCTCGGGCGCGTTCGACGTCGTGTTCTTCGATCCGATGTTCGAGAAACCCAAGAAGTCCCAACCGGCCTTCGAGATGCTCCGCCGCTTCGCCGAGCACGCTCCACTCTCGCCCGAGACGCTGGCGGAGGCCCGGCGCGTGGCCCGGCGGTGGGTGGTGGTGAAGGGCTCGAAGTACTCGGACGACCTCAAGAAGCTGGGGCTCGAGGCCGAGCCCGGCTCCCGTTACACCTCCGTCATCTGGGGGCGCATTCCGGGCGCCTCGTACGGGTAGGTCCGTACTGCGCGGCCACCACGGCTCCGGATACGCTCGAGTGAATTCAAGGGGAGGGATTCACACGATGCGAAATGCGATGCGGTGGTTGTCCGTGGTGGGAGGGCTGTGCTTCTCGTGGGCGCCGCCGGCGATGGCCGATGGCACCCCGGTCGAGTGCGGCAGCGTCGACTGCGAGGGCGTCCGCGAGATGAAGGCGCTGTTCGTGGCACAGATCAACTTCGCGGGAGTGACGTCCCGGTTCTCGATGGATCTGGCGGCGGTGGGCTTCGCGCCTCCAGCGTGCGCGGATGGCTCGCGTGCGCCCGTGCCCGGGCCGGAGTGGGTGGCGGGCTGCCGCTTCGCCTACCGGGTGACGGCCGTGACGGGCTATCCGGATGCGCCCGCGACCTTCACCGCCACGGCCCAGGGCGCGGCGGGCACCGCGGCCGCGGGCGTCAAGCTGCTGATCAGCAGGCCCTCGTGGGACAAGGTCGTCTTCACGCTGGAGCGGGGCGGCGTCCGCCGCTTCGTGGGCTGGGACGAGTGCCTGCCCGCCGCGTCCTTCACGTGCGATGCCCAGTTGCGCGAGGGGACCCAGAATATCCGGGAGATCTTCATCATGGAGCGCGCTTTCCTGCAGGACAAGGAGCGCTACTCGAGCAATCTCGAGGAGCTCGGCTTCTTTCCCATGGGCTGCACGGATGGCACGCGCGCCGCGGTCCCGGACAGCTCGTGGACGGGCGGATGCCGCTTCATCTACAGCGTCGAGGTCGCGGGCACCGCTCCGGCGATGACCTACATCGCCACGGCCCGTGCCATCTCCGGCCCCATCGCGGGCACGACGATGAAGATCAACGAGACCGGGGTGCTCACCATCACTCCCGTCCCCGGCATGTGCCAGTGAAAAACCTTGCCCCGGGACACGGAGAAGTCGTCTCCGAGCCCGGGGCAGGAGCCCTCCAGGGAGAGGGGGAAAACCCTGGCGGCGCACCCATGGATAATCCGAGGGAAATCCGGGCGCATCCCCTTGTGCGCCCGGACCCTCCCTTTACAGCCAGGAGAGACGGCGGCGGCGGCTCCAGAACCACAGGGCCAGAAGGCCCAGCGGCGGCGCCATCCCTCCCGCGGGAGACGAGGCACAGCCACAGCCCTGGGTCTCCACCTCGAGATCCACCGTGAATGCACGCGGGCTGGAGGCCGGGCTGGTGTGGCCCGCCGCATCCGTGGCCGTGGCCGTCACCGTGTGCCGCCCCTGTGCCAGCGCGTAGTCCGGGTTGACGCTCCACTGGCCCGACGGATCCGCGATGGCCGTTCCGGCGTGGAGTCCATCCACGCTCACCATCACCGTGCTGCCGGGCTCGGCGGTTCCCGAGAAGACCTGCTCGCCGGGCGTCACGGCCGAGCCCTCGGCAGGTGTCACCACCTCGGGCGGAAGCGGGGCCCGCGTGTCCACCGTGAAGGTGCGCGCGGAGGACGGCCCGCTGGTGTTGCCCGCGCGATCGGTGACGGTGGCGGTGACGGTGTGCGCTCCCTCACCCAGGGTAGCGATGAGGGTCCACGTCCCCGAGTCATGGACCGGCACCGTTCCCACCGGTACTCCGTCAACCCTCACCTCCACCATGTCACCGGCCTCCGCGGTGCCTGAGATGGCGGGCGTGGAGGTGGTGACGAGCGCGGCCGGAGCCGTGAGCACGGGAGCCGCGGGCGCCACCGTGTCCACCGTGAAGGTGCGCGCGGGGGAAGAAGCGCTGGTGTTGCCCGCGCGGTCGGTGGCGGTGGCGGTGGCGGAGTGCGTTCCCTCGAGCAGGGGAGAGGCCGGAGTGAAGCTCCAGTTTCCCGAGGCGTCGGCGGTGACCGTCCCGCTCGGCGTCCCATCCACCTCCAGCGTCACCGTGTTGCCGGGTTCCGCTGTACCCGAGATGACGGGCGTGGGGGTGGTGACGAGCGTGGCCGGAGCCGAGAGCACGGGGGCCGCGGGGGCCTCACTGTCCACGGTGAAGGTACGTGCTGTGGACGGCCCGCTGGTGTTGCCCGCCGCGTCGGTGGCGGTGGCGGTGGCCGTGTGCGCTCCCTCGCCCAGGGGAGAGGTGAGGGTGAGGCTCCACGCTCCCGAGGCATCGGCCATTGCCGTGCCCACCGGCGACCCACCCACCATCACCGCCACGGTGCTGCCGGGCTCGGCGGTGCCCGAGATGAGGGGTCTCGTCGTAGTGACGACCGCGGCCGGAGCCGTGAGCACGGGGGCCGTGGGCGCCGTCGTGTCCACCGTGAAGGTGCGCGCGGTGGAAGACCCGCTCGTGTTGCCCGTGGCGTCGGTGGCGGTGGCGATAGCGGTGTGCGCTCCCTCACCCAGAGGAGAGGTGAGGGTGAGGTTCCACGTCCCCGAGCCATTGGCCGTCACCGTCCCCACCGGCGACCCATCCACCTTCACCGTCACGGTGCTGCCGGCCTCCGCGAAGCCCGAGAGGGTGGGCGTCGCCGTGTTGACGAAGGTCCCCGGATCCGAGAGCACGGGGGCCTCTGGGGCCACACTGTCCACGGTGAAGGAGCGAGAGGCGGAGCCGCTGGTGTTTCCCGCCGCGTCGGTGGCGGTGGCCGTGGCGGTGTGTGCCCCCTGATCCAGGGGAGAGGCTGGGGTGAAGCTCCAGTTGCCCGAGGCATCGGTGGTCACGTTCGCCGGCGTGCCTCCATTCAGTCTCACCGCCACGGTGCTGCCGGCTTCCGCAGTGCCCGAGAGGGTGGGCGTCGTCGTGTTGACGAAGGCCGCCGGGGCCGTGAACACGGGGGCCGCCGGGGCCACGGTGTCCACGATGAAGGTGCGGAAGGTGGCGTCGCTGGTGTTGCCCGCCGCGTCCGTGGCCGTGGCCCTGACTTCGTGCACGCCCTGACTCAGGGGGGATGCCTGGGTGAAGCTCCAGTTTCCCGAGGCATTGGCCGGTGTCGTGCCCACTGGCTTGTCATCCACCGTCACCGTCACGGTGGTGTGGGCTTCCGCGCTGCCCGAGTAGGTGGGCGTCGTCGTACCGGCGTGCGTGCCCGGAGTCCCGATCGAGGGGGTCGCCGGGGCCAGGCTGTCCACCGTGAAGGAACGCACGGGGGAAGACACGCTGGTGTTGCCCGCGCGATCCGTGACGGTGGCGGTGGTGGTGTGCGTATCCTGGCTCAGGATCACGGGGGGGATGAGACTCCAGTTGCCCGAGGCATCGGCCGTCACCGTGCCCAACACGGCTGATCCATTCAGCCTCACCGTGACCCTGCCGTAGGGCTCGGCGGTGCCGGCGATGGTGGGCCTGGTGCTGGTGACGAGCGCGGCCGGAGCCGTGAGCACGGGGGCCTCGGGCGCCGTCGTGTCCACCGTGAAGGAGCGGGGGGCGGACACAGGACTGGCGTTGCCCGTCCCATCCACCGCGATGGCCGTGGCCGTGTAGGGCCCCTCGGACAACGGTGTGCCCACCACGAGGCTCCAGACGCCCAGGGCATCGGCGGTCACCGTGCCCACGGGCATCCCCTCCAGCGACACCGTCACCGTGCTTCCCGGCTCCGCCGTCCCCGCGAGGGTGGGCGTCGGGGTGTTGACGAACGCCGCCGGGGCCGTCAGCACGGGCGTGGGCGGAGGCCCATCGACGAAGACCACCGCGCCCCCGGAGAGCGCCTGGGTCGTCACCCGCAGCAGGTAGTAGCCATCCACCAGCGCCGGGGGCACCTTCACCTCGACCGAGGTGTTCGAGTACCCGAGCACCATCGCCCGGGTCCGCATCCCGCCTTCCAACGCGGTGAACGAGACGAAGGGGAGGTTGGCGGCGGAGCTCATGGTGTTGCCACCGCTGGCCTCGGAGATTCCCAGGAACCCGCTCCCGCTCACGGTGAAGAGGCTCCCCGTCAGGAGGGAGGAGGGGGGCGTCGTCACCACGGGCCGCCACGCGTCGGGGGCGCCCCATTCCTCGTACACCTCGGCGCTGGCCAGCGCGCCCGTCGCCGAGGCCCCGCCCGTCATGAGCACCTTGCCCCCGGGCAGCGGCACCACCGAGGCGTCCATGCGCGCCGCCGCCAACGGACCCACGGTGCTGAAGGTGCCGGCGCTCGGCTCGTAGACCTCGACGCTGGCCAGGCGGCCCGAGGTTCCCTGGCCCGCGGCCACCAGCACCTGACCCGTGGACAACGGGATCGCCACGTGACGGGTGCGAGCGAGGGCCAGCGAGCCCGTGGCGCTGAAGGAGCCCTTCTCGGGATCGTACAGCTCCGCGCTGGCCAGGGGACCCGAGGTGCTACTTCCGCCGGTCAGCAGCACCCTGCCCGAGGCCAGCAGCGTCGCCGTGTGATCGGTCCGCTCGGCCGCCGGTATGCCGGTCCCTCTGAAGGTGCCCGACACCGGCTCATACAGCTCCGCGCTGCCCAGCGGCAGCGACGAGGAGCCCATGCCTCCCGCGACGAGCACCTCGCCCGAGGGCAGCAGCGTGGCGGTATGACGGGCGCGCCCCCTGGCCAGGGAGCCCGTGGTGCTCCAGGTGCCGGCCGCGGGAGCGTACAGCTCGGCGCCGCGCAGCACGCCCGTGGCGCCATCGCCTCCCGTCACCAGCAGCTTGCCCGAGGGCAGCAGCGTCGCCACATGGGCGCCGCGGGCCGTGGCCAGGGAGCCCGTGGTGCTCCAGGTGCCCGTCGCCGGGTCATACAGCTCCGCGCTGGTGAGCAGGCCGCTCGTCCCCTCGCCACCCGCCACGAGCACCTTGCCCGAGGGCAGCAGCGTCGCCGTGTGGTGGGAGCGGGCCGTGGCCAGCGCTCCGGTGGTGCGCCAGGTGCCCGCCACCGGGTCATACAGCTCCACGCTGGACAAGGGGCCCGAGGCGTTGCGCCCACCCGCCACGAGCACCTTGCCCGAGGGGAGCAGCGTCGTCGTGTGGTTCTGGCGGGTGGCGGCCAGCGGGCCCGTGGCGCGCCAGCTCCCCGTCACCGCGGAATAGCGTTCCGGGTTGGCGATCGTCGAACCGGATCCTCCGCTCACCAGCACCTCGCCATCGGGCAGCAGCGTCGCCGCATGGCCGTAGCGCGGGGAGGGCAGTGCGTTCGTGCTGCTCCACATGCCCGTGGCCGGGTTGTACAGCGCCGAATCGTTGACGCGCCATCCCTCGCTGTACCCGCTCACCACCAGCACCTTTCCATCCGGCAGCAGCGTCGCCGCATGGTGCTGGCGGCTGGCGAACATGGAACCCGCGGTGCTGAAGGTGCCCGCGGCCGGGTTGTACAGCTCCGCGTTCATCAGGGTGCTGCTCCCGTTGTGTCCCCCCGCAATCAGCACCCTGCCCGTGGGCAGCAGCGTGGCTGTGTGCCCGGAGCGCCGGGTGATCAGGTAGCCCGCGGTGCTGAAGGTGCCCGTGGCTGGATCGTACAGCTCGGCGCGGTCGGTGCTGGCGCCCCTCGGCAACCCACCGGCCACGAGCACCTTGCCGTTGGGCAGTAGCGTGGCTGTGTGCCCGTAGCGCCCGGCACTCAGGGAGCCCGTAGGGCTCCAGGTGCCCGTCGCCGGGTCATACAGCTCCGCGCTGGCGACGGTGGGGCCAGCGAAGTCGCTATTGCCTCCCACGACGAGCACCTTGCCGTCGGGCAGCAGCGTGGCCGTGTGGCTGTAGCGCCGGATACCCAGCGTGGCGGTGGGGCTCCAGGTGTCCGTGGCCGGGTCGTACAGCTCCGCGTTGTCGAGGGAGGGGCCGGGGTACGCCGGATACCCACCAGCGACCAACACCTTGCCGTTGCGCAGTGGCGTCGCCGTGTGATCGGAGCGGGCCCTGGGCAGGGCGCTCGTGGCGCTCCAGGTGCCCGTCTCCGGATCATGGAGCTCCGCGCTGGAGAGGGGATAGCCCCCGGAATCGAGGCCTCCCGCCGCGAGCAACTTGCCGTTGAGCAGGAGCTGCACCGTGTGCCGGTAGCGGGACGTGGCCATCGAGCCCGTGGAGCTCCAGCCCGGATCCACCACCACCGTGCCCTCCAGCCCCTCCAGCCCCAACTCCAGCGCCACCTTCAACGTCCGGCTCGCCAACGTCAGCCGCGGCGGGTTGCCGGGCCCACCACTTCCCTGGGGCGTGGCTCCCCACAGCCGCACCTTGCCCTGCCGTCCGCGCCCGGCCTCGTCCCGGGCCACCGGGTAGTGCATCCGCACCACCGGCACCTCATGGCCGTCGAGGAACTCGAGGTACTCGCCCGCGTCCCGTACCGTGGGGATGCCCTCGGGCACCTCCACCTCGAACGAGGCCCGGTACGCCGAGGCGCCCGCCCGCATCACCACGAACTCCTCCACCCGCTGCTCGCCCACCATCTTCCAGAAGTGGTCCGGTCCGTAGAAGGTGGCTCCCCGGGCTCGCCGCGACGCCGTGGCCGCGCTGTCTCCCTGGGGCTTCACCCGGAAGACGTAGCCCCGGGTGGCGAGCTCCAGCTCTCCATCCTCCCGGTCCGCCAGCTTCACGCGCAGCGCCGCGGCGGAAGGGACGGGGACTTGCCGGGCCTCGGCGTCCAGGCCCTCGGAGAACTCGGGGAAGTAGGCCTCCGCCAGCCGCAGGGCGTTGTCCTCGCTCGGCGTCTCCCTCCAGGCCCGTACCGCGGGGGCTCGCGCTGGAGGCTCGGGCAGCCGGACAGGGGAGGGCGCCTGGAGCCCTCGTGCTTGCTGGAACTCTCGTGGCTGTCCGACCGCCACTCCGCCGGCCTCTGGCTGTCCACACGCCATGCACCCCAACAGCGTGCTCAACAGAATGAGACGCCAGACATGGAGGGACCCTCTCCCTCCGCCGTGGATGTGACTCATTGAATTTCCCCCTCATCAGTGGCCCACGCGGAAGAAGAGCTCCCAGCGAGTGAGCCGCTGTCTTGCCACTAGCAGAGCATGGACGGCCGTAACGGCTCAATCGCGCGGGAAGTGCGGGTCATAAGGGCAGCGGGTCATATTCCTGGAGGAAGCCGGCCTTCCGGGCGCAGGGACGGGGCGGCTCCGGAATCTCCGCCAGGGAGATGCCCGCCGCGGTGGCCAGTCGAGACAGGGCCTTGTCTGTAAGGGGTTTCCCTGTGCAGGGATTCCATTCACATGCTTCGAGGCGCGAGTTCATGAGCTCGCACCAGAAAGCCTCGGTGGGAGGGCCCTTGCCGTAGAAGGGATCCGAACCCGGAGCGACGATGGTGAGGCCATGCGAAGTGCCCGGACGTGGCCCCACGGCGCGGATCGCGTCCCGGACACACGTGGTGAGAGCCTCGTGCTCCCGGGCACAGGCCAGCGCCACCGGACGCGGAATCTCCCCGGCCCCGATCCTCGCGAGCACCGCCGCCGTGGCCGTTCTCACCTGGGGCTTCGCACTCGCGAGCAGCGGCGCCACCGTCTCCCGGAGCTCATCGGGAGGGAGCTTCAGCCTCGCCAGTCTTCGCACGATCCAGGTTCCCCGGACCGTTTCGCCCGTCAACTCGCGCGCCACCGCACGGGCCACCACCCGCGCGACCTCCGGCGTGAGGGAGGCTCTGTGCTCCCAGCTGGCGATCAGCTTTCCGAGCACCCACTCGGGGTTGCCCTGGAAGCGGAACCGGCGGAGCTGCTCGGGCGACAGCGCCTGCTCGGCGAGCCCGGGAGTCAGATGCGCCTCCTCCCAGGTGAGCAGTGTCCACGCCTCCTTCGGACAGCGGCGGGCGATCCAACCGAAGTGCTCCTCCAGCCGGCTCCCCGCGCTCCGGAAGCCGAGTGGATCGTCGCAATGCACGTTGGCCTCCCAGGGAACCTTGCCGCAGCCCACCTGGGCCACCCGCTGCTCGAACTCCGCGGGCGTCAGCTGGGCGAGCGCGAACCACCGCCTGTCCTCGGACGGGCATCGGCGGTCCTCCTCGGCCTGCTCTCCTGGGGCCGCGGTGCTCACGAAGCTCGTGAGTAGCAGCCCGAGCAGGGGCCCACGCCAGGCACAGCGGGAGAGACGGGGCGAACGGCCAGTGGACATGGGTTCAACCTGGGATGATCGATACCCTCACCCCGTCCCTCTCCCGAGGGGAGAGGGGTGGTTGCGGCGGGTGGGGAAGGGGGGCGGGGAGTGGATGCTCGGAGGGCTCAGGGATCGCCCTTCGGCGGTCCCTCGCTGCCCACCGGCGATAGCTTCGCCGTCCATGCGCCCGCGTGCTCGTGCGGCATCAGCTCTCTCGGCGAGCGGTAGTACTGCATCGGCGAGTCGTGCAGGAAGTTCGACACCCGGCTCGTGTACAGACACGCGTAACGCTCCACCTGCTCGCCGAACCGGCTGTTCTCGTGACCCTCCTTGAACAGCAGGCCCCAGTACGGGTTGAAGCCTTCCTCCACCTCGCACTCCAGCGTGTCCGCGATCTCCGTCGCCTCCCTCAGCGCCCAGCGCAGCTTGTCCAGCTCCGCCTTCACCCTCCGCCGCTCCTCCTCCGCCCGCGCTGTCTCCTCCGGCCCCAGGTCTCCGCGCTCCAGCTTCCGGTCCAGCATGTTCAGCTGGCCCTTGTGGTGCGCCACCTCGTCGTCCAGCCGCTCCCGCGCCAGCTCCACGTTGGACAACCGCAGGATCCGCTCCCGCTGGCCGTCCGTGTAGGTGATCTCGTCCTCGATCTCCTGCACCACCATGCACGTGCGCCACAGCGAGGACTTCTTCGACTTCAGGATGTCCCCGAAGATGTGATCGCCCACGTACAGCACGCACTCGCCCGCATGGCCCGTCTGCTGCTCGAACTGGATGAGGTTGCCGCCCTGGTACACCTTGCCGCGCTCCACGCTCGTGGCCTCGCCCACCACCCGCGCCTCCTCGCCGGGCCCCGCCGTCTCCAGCTCCAGGAAGGGCCGCTGCTCGGAGAAGAACGCCGGCTTGGCCGCCAGCGTCACGATGTAGTCGAAGTAGTTGCGCCAGCTCGGGTACTCCGCCAACTGCCCGTCCAGCAGGTAGCGCATCACCGCGTCCGTGTAGTCCCACGCCGAGTTCGTCAGCAGGAACAGCCGCTTGCCTCCCGAGCGCAGCTTGTGCAACGCCGGGCCCAGCTCCGGATCCTGGAAGATGTAGCGCTCCAGCTCCTTGCGCACCTCGCGCTTGAGCGAGTTGTCCCGGTGCACCGTGTCGATGGCGTCCCGGATGTCGTCATACAGCTTGCCGTAGTCCACCCGGTGGCCCAGCGACTCCAGCAGCTCGATGATGCCCGCGAAGAGCCACGCCTCCGGCAGGGCGAAGAGCGTGTCGATCCACGCGAACCGCGGATCCTTCAGCTTCACCCGCTGGTTGCGGTACAGCTTCTTCCACACCTCGCGATCCAACGGCCGCAGCCCGTGCCAGGCCCGCCCCACGTAGCCGAAACGGTCCATCTTCAGCAGGTTGCCGTTCGCCTTGTCGACCGCCAGCCCGCGCATCACGAAGTGGTGGTCGTACTGCAGCTGGCCGATGGCCGTGGGGTAGCCCCGCTCGCTCACCAGCTTCGCGAGCGTCATGTCATAGGCGAGCTGCTCCAGCCGGCGCATGTGGTAGATGGCCAGCGTGTAGTCCATGTCGAAGCCGATGAGGTCGACACTGGCCATGCGCAGGTTGCGGTTGACGAAGATGTCGCGCGCGCGGGGCACCTGGCGTAGAGGCGCTCGGGGGATGCTCAGCAGGCGGGCGAGCTCGGTGTCGGCGAAGAGCTGCTCGGCTCGGCGCTCGGCCTGCTCGGCATTGGCCCGGTTGAGCGAGGAGCGGAAGCTGCCGTGAAGGGGATCCGCGGTCGTCGGGCTCCCCGGGATGGGTCCGGTCGGTGAGAGTTTCTGTGCCACTGGACAGCAAGACATAACACGCGACCCTCACGGGCCACCATTCATACGGATTGTCCACCTTGCGGGGTTGCGAGCGGGCATGGCACGCTCGCGGGTCCGCAATGAGATCGCCCGCCCGACGTTCCCCCCCGTCCGACGCCGAGCTCCACGCGCGGCTCGCCGCCCGCATCGAGGCCCTGGAGGACCGTGTCCGCCAGCTCGAGGTCCGGGTGCGCGGCGGCGCCGTGGCGCGGCGCGTCCGTGTCCCGGTGGGCCCGGTGCGTCAAAAGACGGCCGCTCCCCGGACGAGCAATCGGCCCCAGCCACGCTGCCCGGGCTGTACACTGGAGCTGCCCCCCGGGCGCAAGGGCGAGGCGTGCGTCTGGTGTGGGTTCCAGTTCGACGCCGTCCGGTCCCGGAAGAGGAAGGGATGAGCACCGCCTACCGGTTGACCGGCCGCGTCGAGGCCGGAGATCTCGCCGAGCTGTACGAGGCCGTCCAGGAGCCCGGTGGGCACCGGGTCGTCATCAAGCTCTTCCTCCCCAAGACGTCCGACCCGCGCTACGCCACCGTGCTCGCCGGCGTCTACAGCGTCCTCAATCCGCTCAACCCCGAGGGCATCGTCCCCGTCCTCGACATGGGCTTCGTCAAGCAGCGGCTCGCCGTGGTGCGCGAGGCCGTTGATGGCCACTCCCTGGGCATCGCGCTCTACCGGCTCAACACCAAGGAGGTCCTCCTCCCTCCGGCCACCGCGCTGTGGCTCATCATCCAGCTGCTCGAGTCCGTGGAGCGCGCCCACGCGGCCGGTGTCATCCACGGCTCCATCACCCCGGGCAACGTGCTGCTCTCGCGCGGCGGCCTGCCCTCGGTGTGCGACTTCGGGGCGCTCCAGGCGCTCCTGTCCGTGCCCGAGCTCAAGCGCGCCTTCGCCGGCCGGGGCCGCAGCGCCTACCGCGCCCCCGAGGTGAGCCGGGGAGAGCCGGCGGACGTGCTCTCGGACATCTACTCCATCGGCGCCATCGCCTACGAGCTGCTCACCCTGCGCGAGGCCGTCGTCCCCGATGGGGGCGTCAGCACCCGCCGCGCCGGCCTGCCTCCGCCCAGCCGCCTGGATCGCCGCCTCCACGCGCGGTTGGATCCGATCATCCTGCGCGCGCTGGAGGCCACGCCCTCGCGGCGCTACCGTTCCTGCGCCGAGTTCGCCGCCTCGCTGCGCAACTTCCTGTCCACCAACGGTGGCCTGCCCGGCGCCGAGGACGCGCGCCGCTTCGTGTCCGAGCTCTTCCCCAACGAGATGGCCGCGGGGCCCGCGCTCGGCCCGGTGCCGTTCTCCGAGCGCTTCACGCTCACGCCCATCTCCGGGGTGTCGCTGGCCGAGGTGGGCGCGGACGCGCTGGAGAAGTCCGTGGTGGTGCGGCCCTCGTTCAGCCCGGCCCTCAGCGAGGCCGACACCATGGAGGCCCCGCCCGCCTTCGAGGAGTACCAGCCCGAGCCCACCGTGGCTCCCGGGCCCATGCTGGACAGGGCCCTGCTGGAATCCACCCAGGTGCTCGGGGCCGAGGCCGCGAAGGAGGTGCTCGAGTCCACCTACGTCGGGCCGAGGGAGGAGGCCGCCGAGGTCACCCACTTCGGTAAGGACGGCACCCAGGTCCGTGCCCGGCTGAAGGAGGGCACCCAGGTCACCCGGGTCGGCCCCAAGGACCGGGGCGAGCCCAAGGACGCCACCGAGTCCAGCCGCTCCCAACCTCCGGGAGATGACGAGCAGACGTGGGTGGCTCCTCCCGGGGCCGCTCCGCCCAAGCCGCGCCGCGCCCCCGTGTTGCCGGGTGGCGCCGCGCCCCGCGAGGTCACGCGCATCGGCAAGAATCCCCGCCTGCGCATGGTGGAGGACTACTCCCGCCCCGAGCCGGAGCCCCAGCCCGAGCCCCACAAGGCTCCGGTGGATCCGGACGATCTGATCGACACCGCGAAGATCGAACCGACGGGGGTGCGCCTCCGTCCTCAGCCCTCCGAGGGCACGCAGGCGAGGGCACGCATGCCTCAGCCACCCTCCGAGGGAACGCAGGCGCGGGCGCGCATGCCTCAGCCACCTTCCGAGGGCACGCAGGCCAGGGCACGCATGCCTCAGCCGCCCTCCGAGGGCACACAGACGCGGGCGCGCATTCCTCCGTCGCTGGTGCGGGGCCACGTGTCCGAGCAGCCGCCGGCGGCCGAGCCGGACCGCTCGTACATCCCCATGCCGCCGCCCACGTCGCCCGAGGTGAAGGCGGCGGTGGCCCAGCGCCGCCTGTTCACCGAGGAGCGCAACCTCCTGGCGGATCGGCGGCACCGGCGGAAGATGCTGGCCGTGGCCGGTGGCATCGCGCTGGTGGGGGTGGTGTGCTTCGCCTTCGCGGTATGGCGGTTCTCGCAACGGCCCCAGCTCGATACGGATCCGAAGGTGTCCGCGGTCAGCGGTGCCGTGGAGCAGTACCTCCAGATGCCCGATTCGCCGCCTTCCGAGCCCGGGCGGTCGAAGCCCACCGCACCGCCGGACCCCGTGGAGGCCTCTTCCTCCGATGAGGCCCAGGAGACGCCCAGGAGCGGCCTCGCGTACCTGTCCATCAGCGCCAATCAGCTGTCGCGCGTCTACATCGATGGGGTGAGGGTGAAGCGCAACCTGCCGCTGGTGCGCTATCCGGTGAAGCCGGGCAACCGGGAGATCATCATCGAGACGATCGGTACTCCGCGTCAGCGCGAGCTGTTCGAGGTGCGTCTGGAGCGCGGCGAGCACAAGAAGCTGGAGCAGATCTTCAAGACTTCCCCCTATCGCTGAGGCCATGGACCGGACCCGCGTCTTCGTCGTCGAGGATCAGCCGAACCTGCTGCGCAACCTCCTCAAGGTGCTGGGGAGCTTTCCCGAACTGGAGGTGGTGGGCAGCGCGCAGGATGGAGAGCAGGCGGTGGAGGAGGTGGTGCGGGTGATGCCGCAACTGGTGCTATTGGACCTGGAGTTGCCGGGGTTCAACGGCATCGAGGTGACGCGGCGGGTGAAGCGCCGCGCGTCCGAGGTGGAGGTGCTCATCCTCACGTCCTTCGAGGACGAGCAGAAGGTCTACGAGGCCATTCAAGCGGGGGCCTCGGGCTACCTGGTGAAGCGGGTGGGGCCGGAGAAGATCCGCTCGGGCATCCGCGAGGTGATGGAGGGGGGCACGGTGCTCGAGCCTCTCATCGCGCGGCGCTTCTGGAACTACTTCCAGTCGATCCAGGCGAAGCCGCCCGAGGCGGAGAAGCAGAACCCGTGGGGCCTGACGCCAGCCGAGTTCGACGTGCTGCGCTACGTGGCCAAGGGCCTGTCCAACGCCGAGGTGGGGCGGGTGATGACGCTGGAGCGGCGCACGGTGCGCACGCACCTCTCACACATCTACCGGAAGATGGGCGTCAACTCGCACGTGGAGGCGGTGGTGCTGGCCCTGCGCGCGGGGCTCGTGGACCTCTGAGCCCCGCGGCTCCCGCGCGCTCACCAGCGCAGGGGCAGGGAGTCGAAGCCGCGGAAGGTCAGGCTGTGGCACTTGAGCTTCGGCGGCCGCGTCTCGTCCAGGCGCAGCTGGGGGAAGCGCTCCAGCAGCACGGTGATGCCGATCTCCAGCTCGCGGCGGGACAGGCCGGCCCCCATGCAGTGGTGTGCTCCGAAGCCGAACGAGGCGTGCTTCTGCTTCGTGCTGTCCCGGGTGATGTCGAATCGGTCCGGATCCGGGAACGCGGAGGGATCCCGGTTGGCCGAGGCCATCACCAGGAAGATGAGCTGGCCCTTGCGGATCCGCTTCCCGTGCCACTCGAAGTCCTCGGCGGCCACGCGGGTGATGGAGGGCACCGCCGTGTTGTAGCGCAGCATCTCCTCCACCGCCGGCTTCATCAGCCCCATGTCCGCCCGCAGCTTCTGGAGCTCGCCGGGGTGGGTGAGCAGATCATGGACGCCGTTGCAGAGCTGATCAGTGGTGGTGGTGTGCCCGGCGAACATGATGAGGCAGATGTTGGCCACCAGCTCCTCCGGGGTCATCCGGCCCTCGGCCTCCGCCTGGAGCATCAGGCTGAGCGAGTCCGTGCCCGGGTTGCGGCGGCGCTCCTCGATGACGGGCAGCAGCATCTGCTTCATCTCCACCATGGCCTGGTTGGCGTTGGTGGCCAGCTCCACCGGGTTGGCGCCCACGGCGGGGGCGCTGAAATCGGCCAGGTACTCGGACCAGCGCTTGAAGCGGGCGCGATCCGCGAGCGGGACGTTGATCATCTCGGCCAGGGCCAGCGCGGGCATCGGGAAGGCGATGTCCTTGAGCAGATCCATGTGGCCCTGGGGAATCACCGCGTCCAGCAGCTCGCGCATGATGCGGTGGACGGTGGGGCGCATGTCGTCCAGCTTCTGGTTGGAGAAGCCCGTGAGCGTCTGCCGGCGCAGCCGCACGTGCTCCGGGCCATCCTTCATGAACATCTGATGCTGGATGGTCCCCAGGAACTCCCGGGCGACGTCCGGGTCCACCCCCTGGAGCTGGTACTCGAAGAGCTGCCCTCGGGCGGCGCTCAGGCGCGGATCCCTGAAACCCTCCATCACGTCGTCATGGCGGGTGATGAACCACGACTGCATCGGCTCCACGAAGTGGACCGGATCGTGCTCCCGCAACTCCTTGTAGAGCGGGTAGGGATTGCGCAGGTTGTCGGGGCTGAACAGGTTGCGATCGCTAACGGAGCCAGTCATGGCGTGGCACAGTAGTGGCCACCCCCTGGACTGTCGAGGTCAGGGCGCGTTGCCGCGTACCAGCCGCAGGTGGCGCTTTCCGTGGCGCGGAGCGCTCGGGTAGGCGCCAGGGGAGTGCGGCACGTAGGGCTGATCCCGCACGTCCTTGTGGCGCCAGTCCTTCGGCGCGAGCGGATCCGACGGCCCACGCAGACCCGAGCGCAGGATGACCCCGAAGAGCACCGTCAGCAGCAGGGACACGGTGATGAGTGTCAGGCTGGAGTTGGTGAAGAGGCCATCGAGCGCGGGCGACGGATCCGGCGTGAAGAGCATGGCGCCGAGCAGCATCCACCACAGTCCGCACACCAGCAGGCCCGCGCTGCTGAACCAGATCTTCACTCGCGACCAGAAGGTGCGCCGCGGGGGGAAGGACGTGGAGGTGGCTCCGCGCTGCGCCGGATACTGCCGGGACGGTTCCTCATGCGCGAGCCTCGCCAGGGCGTGCTCCGGAAGGGCTCCGCTCCCGCGCGCGCCGCGAGCCGGGAAGGCGAGGGGGGCCCCGTGGCGCCAACGCATCGCCGCGATGGCGAGCACCAGCAGCACGAACGCGGCGAACGCGGTGGGCCCCATCCGGCTGACCCCGTAGGCGCCGTGGATCACCAGGGCGCAGACGAGGGCGGGAAGCAGCAGCCGGAAGCGGGGGGGCGGAGACGCCAGCATGAAGGGAACGGTAGCAGAGATGTGGGTCTACTCCAGTTTGCCACCGGTGCGGGTCTCCTGGACACCCCGGCCGGGGCGGCGTGTCCGTTCGAGGACTCGGGTCTTCTCCCCCCCACCGCCGTGCCTGCCTGGATGGACTCCGGGCGGGCGGCGGACGGAGACTGTCCCGCGCGCATGGCGAGGTCTCCGGATCTGAAGACGCTGCTCTCCTGGCTGGGACGGAAGCTATCCCCCCGGACCGGTGAGCCCCTGGACATGGCTCCTGGCCTGGAGGGAGTGCTCTCCTGGCGGGTGGCGCGGATCCGCCAGGACACGATGGCCATGGCCTGGCTCGTGCTCCGGATGGTGATGGATCCACCCGGACCCGAGCGCACGGCGATCATCCAGCGGCTGGTCCAGGTCTTCGCCGTGGAGCCCACCCCCGCCGTGCGCCGGGCGATGCCGGCGGAGATCGTGGATCTGCTCGACAGCCCCGAGCCGGACGTGCGCTATCTCGCCGCCGTGCTGGCCGACGCACGGGAGCGCCCGGCCGCCATCCCCGGTCTGCTCCGGGGGTTGAGGGACCCGGACTGGATGGTGCGCAGCAAGTGCCTCCATGCCCTGCGCTCCGCCAGCATCCCGCCCGATGCATTGGTTCCGCTCCTGCGCTCCGAACGGCGCCAGGAGCGGGAGATGGCGCTCTCGCTGTGCGGACTCCCGATCCCCGAGCTGTTGCGCCGGGAACTGTGGCGCCTGCTCGAGGATCCGGAGGTGTCCGTGCGCCAACGCGCGGCCGTGATGCTGGGCGAGGACCCGGAGGCACCCGGACTGTGGGCGGTGCTGTTCGACATGGCGTGCACGGGAAAGGGGCACGTGCGGCGGGCCTACGCCATCCGCCTGATGGGGAGGCTGGGGCTCCGGGCGGAAGCGCTCCCGGTACTGCTCGAGGCGCTGCGCTCGGACGAGGAAGAGCTCGTCCGGAAGGAGACCGCGGAGGTGCTCGCCGTCCTCGCGCCCGGCGTGCCCGAAGTGGCGGACGCGTTGGTGGCGGCGCTGAAGGACGATTGGGATGAGGTAGGCGTCGCCTCGGCCCAGGCGTTGGCCTCGCGCGGGGCCACGACGGAGACCGTCATTCCAGGGCTGCTCGCGGCGCTGGCGGACGGGATGCTTTCGGAGCGGACGCGCGGACAGGTGGCGCTCACCCTGGCGGCGCTCGGGGTGGGTGAGGCGGTGCCGGAGTTGCTACGCCAGCTGACGCTGCCCGGCCCTGTGCTCCAGGAGAAGGAGCGAGATCCGCATCAAGGCGAGGACCTGCGAGGGGCGTCGAATCTCCAGTTCAAGTTCGACGTGATGCGGGCCCTCGCGGAGCTCGGGGCTCCCGCGCGGGTGGCGCTGCCGGCGCTCGTCGCGAAGGCCCGCGAGGGCGGGCTGGACATGCTGGAACTGCGGCTGGAGGCGGCGCGGGCGCTGGTGCTCCTGGGCACCGCGCCCGCCGAGGTCCGCTCGCTCCTCCAGGATCTCCCGCTGGCGTGCGAGCCCGGGAAGAAGCTGCTGGCGCAGTACGGAATTTCGAGCGGCTGACGGGCTCAGGTGCCGGACGGCTCCGCGGTGGGATCCACGATCGGCTCCGGCATCACCCAGAGCGCCGAGGGCGAGCCGTAGGCCTGATCGAAGGCGTAGAGGATGCCCGTCCAGCGATCCCAGAAGACGGCCCAGCTGTACTCGGTGGGCGGCGAGGTGAGGATGTTGCCGTCCCGGTCCGGCTGGCTGTACGCGAAGTCGGAGTAGTTCCACTTCAGGGTGCCGAAGTCCGTGCTGAGCAGGGGCGTGAGGGCCTCCAGCAGCGCGGAGCGGGACACCTCGTCCGCGTAGGCCACGGCCGGGCTGAAGACGGGCTGGGCCATGTCATGCTGCTCGCGCCAGGCCACGTAGTTGTTGCCCATGGCGATGAGTGCGTCGCGCGCGGCCGGAGTCGGCGCCAGGCGGGCCTCCTCGTAGAGCGCGAAGGCCGCCACCAGCAGGCTCTTCCAGTTCATGCCCGGGAAGATGCTGGCGAACTGGTAGGGCCGGGGCGTGTCGTTCGCGTGGGCCACCGCGTACGTGTAGGCGAGCTGGGCCTCCTGTGGCACGGCGTCCGGGAGGGAGAACTCCGACAGCACGCGCGCGGGGGTGATGGCACCGGTGACGCTCCGGCGCCAGTCCAGGTAGAGGAGCGCCGAGCCGCCGATGTCCGTGAAGATGGCGAGGTTGCCCTCGTGCAGCGTGCGCTCCAGGGTGATGACCACGGACTCCACCTTGTCGAGCGGGAGGGAGCCCGGCGCGCTCCAGTAGAGCGAGGCGAAGCGCGACGCGGTGGTGGTGAGGGTGCGCAGATCAGCGAGCGCCCCGCCATTCATGGCGGTGATGAGCGAGGCGAGGGAGGCGGCCGCGTCGGTGGGCAATCCCCGGAGGATGAGCTCCAGGGAGAGGTTCTCCACGGTGAGCCGCACGGTGCCGGCGAGGCCCAGCCGGTCGAGCGCGTGGAGCAGCGACAGGGAGGGCTGGCCCCGGGCCGTCTCGATCAACCGCCGCGCGAGGGCCGCGGCGAGCATGCCCTCGCCGCCGGTGCGGGAGGCGTGCGGTGCGAAGACGAACCAGTTGGGCCGCACGTTGCTGCTTCCGCCAGGCTGGAGCGTTGGATCCAGCAGTCCGCCCAGCTCATAGGCGATCTCGATGTAGCCCTCGGTGATGCGCTGGTTGTCCTCCAGCGGGGTAGGGGGCTCGTCGGCGCGCGCGGGTGGGGCGAACGCCACGGCGGCCAGGAGCAGTGCGGTGGTGGTGAGGGGACGGAGGAACGACGGAAGGAGGTCCACGGTGGGTCTCCGAGGGTGTGGGGTCGGGGTGGAACGGAGACCAGGGTAATCAGTGCGCGCGGTGCTCACATGTGTCCGTGGCCCCCTCATTCCGGCTGTGTATGCATTGAGACGTTTGAACTCAAATGAGTTCAGGCGTCCGTCCGGCGGAGAAGCGGGCGGGCTTCACGCGGTGCATGTTGGCGCCGGGACGGACTCGTGTACTTTGCGTGGAGCTTCCTCTCCGAAGGTCGACAGAGTGCCCACCCGGACGCCGTCTTCGCGCTTCTCCCGTTCCCCCATCACCCTTCAGAACCGGCTGTCGCAGCGGATTGCCCGCGAGCGCGCCCCACGGACTCTGGACACGCCCGTGGTCCTGTCCGCGACCACGTCCTCCGCGAGCCTCGCCTTCGAGGTGTTGATGGCGCTGGATCTCGATGGTGACGGCCGCCTCACGGACCGGGATGCCGGACGTGCCCGGGAGGGTGGACTGCGCTTCGCGGTGGACTTGGAACTCGCCCCGGGCGCGCGCCTGGAGCTGGCCGGGGCGGAGCGGCTCTCGCACGCCGCGGATGTGCTCGCCGAGGAGATCCTCGCGGGGCGCGGCGAGGCCATCGGCCTGCCCGTGGAGCGGATGCTGGAGCCGCGCACCCAGACGCTGCGCCGGTTGATCGACGACGGTTGGCGGGGGCTCGTCCGCCGCTCGGATCGCGCCGAGGATCTGAAGAAGGCCCTTCAGGTGATGCCGGTGAAGGATCCGGATGGCAAGCAGCGCGTGTACGTGCCCGCGCGCGACCGCAAGGCCCTGAAGAAGCTGCGCGCCGAGGCCCGGCGCTCCGGCGGTCTGGAGATGGTGCCGCTCCAGAAGCCTCGCGCTACCGGGGACTGGGAAGCGCTCATGCGCCAGCCTGGGATGCTCTACCTCCCGCGCCCGTACATCGTTCCGGGTGGCCGCTTCGTGCAGATGTTCGGCTGGGACAGCTACTTCAACGCTCGCGGCGCCCTGACCTCCGGCCACTACGGGCTCGCGAGGGACATGCTGGAGAACCAGCTTTACGAGATCGAGCACTACGGGAAGATTCCCAACTCGAATCTCAGCTACCACCTGTCGCGCACCCAGCCGCCGCTCATGCCCCGGCTGGCGATGGCGCTGCACGCGGTGCGCGCGGACCGGCGCCTGCTCAAACGCGTGGCCCGGGCGGCCGAGCAGGAGCTCGAGACTGTCTTCCGCACGGGGCCCCGTGGCACCTCGAGCGGGCTCTCCCGCTACAAGGACGACGCCGAGGGGCCCGACGCCGAGGACCTGTCGAGGTTCTACGCGGACGCGCGGCCGGACGACGCCGGGTTCCACCGCCATGACCGGGCCATCCGCGAGAGCGGTTGGGACATGTGCCACCGCTTCGGCAAGGCCACGCACCACCACGAGCCGGTGTGCCTCAACTCGCTGCTGTTCCAGTACGAGATGGACGTGGCGGGGATCCTCCGCGAGGTGGAAGGAGAGGCCTCGTTGAAGGCGGCCCGGTACGCCCGGGCGGCGAGGGCCCGGGTGCGCACCATGCGCACGCGCTTCTGGGACGCGGAGCACGGCCTGTTCTTCGACTACGACTTCGTGGCCGGGCGCCGTTCCCGCTACGAGTGCCTGGCGGCCTTCTATCCGCTGTGGACGGGCTGGGCCTCGAGGGAGGAGGCCGCCATGGTGGCCGCGGCGCTTCCGCGCTTCCTGCATGACGGAGGCCTGACGTCGAGCAGCCGCGCCTCGCGCGAGGCGGCGGGCGGAGAGGATCTGCAGTGGGACTGGCCGTTCGGCTGGGCGCCGCACCAGATCATCGCGGTGGAGGGCCTACGCCGTTACGGCTTCCACGCCGAGGCGGACGCGGTGGCCTACCGCTGGCTGTCGATGGTGCTGGACATCGCGGGGAGCCACAACGGCCTCATCAAGGAGAAGTACGACGTGGTGAGGCGGTCGGCCGAGGTGGCCGTCGAGTACGGCAACCAGGGCGCGGATCGCGGAGCGCTCATGGCACCCAGGTCCGAGCGGACGCTGGGCTTCGCCTGGACGAACGCCTCGGTGGTGCTGCTGATGGACGGGCTGTCTCCCGGGTTGCGCGAGGCGCTCGACGCGGGCCTGCCCGCCGACCGGGTGCTCGGTCCGCGCGATGAGGGTGGCCGGGGCCGCTCCCGGAAGAAGCGGGCGACCCAGTCCGTCGCGTGACCGCTGGAGGCAGCCACTTCTTGTGAGCGCCACGCGCGCTGAGCCCAAGGGGCGGGCGTCGCTACGTGTGGCGTCCGCTTTTGTGAATGGTGCTGGCCCGGGAACGGGTCTGGTTCTCATCCTGAGCACGCTCCGAGGGAACCCCAGCAGCTGGACTGGACGAAGCAGGCCATCATGCTGGGGCGACGCTTGAGATTTCAGGCGCTTACGAGCATGCATACGCTCTGCTCAGGATGAGATCCCCCTCGCGGGAATCATCTACATGCCGTCCGTAACGTCGATGCCCACGCTCTCGACGCGCTCAATCGTCTAAGCCCCCGGACATGGTTTCTGTCCACGTCGGAGTTGGCGCTGGCGGTAGCGCGCTAATGCCCCTCGTCCACCCGCAGCGGTCCCATGCTGGGGGTGGACAGTATCTATGTCCGGGGGCTTAGGCGCTGGGAGAATGGCCGAGAGCGAACTGTTGGTTCCCGCTGCCACGAACTGTTGGTTACTGCTGCCAGAGTGCCCTGATAAACTAACCGATCAATGATCGACCCCGAGAGCATGGCGCAGCTGCGCAAGGAACTCAGGGAGCGGATGGTAGCCGACCGGAAGCTACTCGAGGATCTGCGCGCGGAAGTGCGCTCGGGGCTCGGAGACGCGCGACGGATCATGCCCAGGCAGACCACCGCAGTGTCCCTCGTAGGCACGGACGGCGGCAACAACCGGATCGAGTTCGACCCCTTCATGGCACAGCTCATCCGGGTCGTGGACTCGAGCAACAACGAGTACTGCCTTGAGGTCGTCACGCCGACGACGAACCTCGCTGAGCTTTCGAAGCGCCACATCACCGACGGGACCGCGCACACGGCGCTCGGCAAGATGATGAAGTTCCTGGGCGCCTCAACGCTCTGGGAGCTTTCGCCGATGATCAAGAAGCCACCGGCGATCCCGTCGCCGAGCTGGGTGCAGGTCTACCGCGAGCTGACGGAGTGGGCGGTTCTCTTCTCGCTCGTGCGCGAGAAAGACTACGGCACTGACACGGTCATCGTCTGGGACGGCCTGCTCCGCAGCAAGGTTTTTTCGGGCACCCTCTTCGCCAAGCTTCGCCAGGGAATCGACGAGGGCATCCGCGAGCAGAAGACCCGCAGGCGCCGAAGCATCTACGTCGTCGGCGTGGCGAAGCACAGCAAAGTGCTGCAGCGCTATCGTCTGGCAATGATGCTTGAGGGTTCGATGCGCTGCGACTATCCCTGCTACGCCGACGTGTCGCGAGAGCTGGAGCAGAACGCGTACGTCTGGTCCGAGTATGCCCGCGGCGGCGAGGTTGAGAGCGGTGAGGCCAACAAGTTCGTCGCCGGCAAGATGTTCTTCGTGAAGTTTGGAGGACGACCTCGCGATCCAATCTGGCCAGTCGATCTCTTTGAATCGCAGATCAACGAGGCACAGGTCGTCTTCGGCAGCCTGCTGGCGGACGCGATCGAAGGCTTCCCTGTGCCCTTCTACCCGCGTTGCCTACAGCGCGCCCACGAGAACGCGGCGCTCGTCGACTTTGATATGGACATCCTTCAGCAGGGAATCGTGACCGCGATCCGCGAGTCTCTTGGAGAGAGTGCTCCAGTGCTCGACGAGCTGGCGCTCATCGACGCGGACCCCGCAGCGAAACGGTACGGATAGCCATGGCGGACCCCCTCAACCTCTTTCCTGCCGAGCAGGTCGTCGGCGTCTTCCGTGGGTTCCGTGAGGGCGGCATGGAGTTCCACGCCGACCTCGCGCTTCCCTACCGAACGGACTTCCACAACACGCCAATGCACGGCCAGTTCTTGCTCGTGCAACTCGAGACGCCCGACGAGGCCGTACTCGGTCGCATCACGTCGCTGTCGTCCGAAGGGCGCCTGAGTGGTCCTTCCGGCGAGGACTTCAACATCCGCGCCGTGCGCGAGGGCCGCGCCGTCCCCGAAGGGCTGCGGGAGGACTACCTGAAGTACCGCGTGAACATCCGGGTTCTTGGCGTCCTCCGCAAGAACAGCAGGTCGCTGGTGTTCGTGCCGTCCCACCGGCGCCTGCCGCACGTGGGCAGTCCCGTCGCTTTCCCTTCGGGAGCGGTTCTTCGTGAGATCGCAGGCCACAACCAGCTTGGCGCTGAGCTCGGGTTCTTCGCCTTGGGCGAGTACATCTTCGCGAAGGGCGATCAGCGACTCAACGCCGAGCAATGGATGCAGCTTCGCGAGCCCGCCATCACGGTGAAGTTTGACATTGCCAACCTGGTTTCTCGCCGCTCCTTCGTCTTCGCGCGCGCGGGCTTCGGCAAGTCGAACCTGAACAAGCTGCTCTTCAGCGCGCTCTACTCCACGACGCCAACCGTCGAGAAGCGAGGCGGGAAGAAGGTCCCGGTAGGGACGATGATCTTCGATCCCGACGGCGAGTACTTCTGGCCAGACGACAAGGGACGGCCCGGTCTCTGCGACGTGCCAGCTCTTGAGAGCCAAGTCGTCGTCTTCACTTCGCGTCCTGCGCCGAGCCCGTTCTACCAATCGTTTGTTGCTGGAACGATCAAGCTCGACATTCGTCGCCTGCGCCCTGCGGACGTGATTTCGATCGCCCTGCCGCCTGAGCGCCAAGACCAGCAGAACGTCAGCAAGCTGCGTGGTCTCGACTCGAGCCGTTGGGAGCAACTCGTCAATCTCATCTGGTCGGACCGCAACGGCGCCGACCTCGATGAGCTCAAGGCACTGCTCGGTCTCGCTGATGGGCAAGATGCCGAAGCGCTCGCTGCTCGCGGCAACATGACGAAGATCGTCTCGCAGCTTCACGACCCTGCGAGTCGGCTGCTCGACCTCCTCATCCAAGCCCTGCGCGATGGGAAGCTCTGCATTGTCGACGTGTCGCAGCTTCGCGGCGGCGCATCAATGATTCTGTCGGGCCTCATCCTGCGCCGTATCTTCGACTGGAACCAGGAGCAGTTCACGCGCGCGGACTCGGCGAGCATTCCAACCATCGCTGTCGTCGAAGAGGCGCAGAGCGTTCTGAATGAGAAGGCCTCGGCGGCCACGCCCTACATCGAGTGGGTAAAGGAAGGCCGCAAGTATGACCTAGGCGCGGTCCTCATTACGCAACAGCCAGGAAGCATTCCCGTCGAGATCCTGAGCCAGGGCGACAACTGGTTCATCTTCCACCTGCTCTCCGCGAGCGACCTGCAGAACGTGCGTCGCGCGAACGCTCACTTCAGCGACGACCTGCTGAGCAGCCTGCTGAACGAGCCGCTCGTTGGTCAGGGCGTGTTCTGGAGCAGCGTGAAGGGCAACGCCTACCCGGTGCCACTTCGCATCCTCTCTTTCGAGAAGATGCACAAGACCCGCGACCCCAGTTACTCGCTGCCGGCTGTCCAGAACTACGCGACAACGCTGCGCAACAGCGGGCCCGCCGCTACCGTGGCGACGGCTGCACCAGCGCTCACGAAGTCGCCCGCCAGCGATTCACCGCCGCCTGTCGATGACGAGGAAGCCCCGAACATCGCGGAGACGCCTCCAGACGCGCTTCGCTCCGACGTCGAGAAGGCCGTCGACGCAGTGGTGCACGACACGGAGGTCACGAAGCAGATCCTCCAAGGCAGCGGCATCCCCTGGGGCGTGCTGATGCGGAAAGTCAAAGCCGTCCTGCCCGCAAGCCTCCAACAGGACAACAACCGAGTGAACCGGCTGATCGCGGAGATTGTGACGAAGATCGTCGGTGGCCCGCAGGATAAGGTCTGGAAGACTGAGCAGCGCACGAGCCACTCTGGGCGCTCCGTGCGCTTCATAGTGCGCTGCTGATTCTCACGCTGCGGGCGCATCGGTCACCGTCGCTGGGGCCCACACGATGTCGTCATCGGCATCAAGAGCGACGAGTTCGGCGCCCTTCGGGCACCTGAAGTCCAAGCCGATGCCGATGCCGTTTGGAGCGACGTCGCCCGGCGTGACGGCCGCGACAAGCGCATCGTCGATCTTGAGGCTCTGGATACGACCCCATCGCGCCCCTACGGCGTCGACGATGACGAACACGGGCTGGCCGACGAAGAGCCTTCGGGCAGGCTTCTCGACGACCACGATCGTGTCGTTTCGGTAGGGCCCTTCACGGGTCTGCTGAAGTGCGATGCCTTGACCCGGTCCAGCGTGATGGTCTTCGAGGTACTTTGCCACCGCCATCGTGAAGACGGATTTCGAGAACGCCACGATGAATCCCATTGTGTCCGACATCTCATCGGGTCCGAGCAGATCGACCGGGTTGCCGCCTCGGTGCGCAACTTGATTTCGGCGCTCGACGATGTCTTCGATGCGCTGCTCGATCGTCGCCGAAGGCACGCCGTCTTGCGGTGCCTGCGCGAGTCCCTTCGACGCGCAGTACCACTCCAACAAGGCATCGGCTCGACGAACACGCTCGCAGACCTTCTCGATGCCGACCGCCGCGAAGAGTTCGTCGATCTGGCCTGGGCGAAGATTCAAGTCGTGAGCGACGACAGCCACATCGTTGAGGGTGTACGGCGTCACGCCGTTGAGGCACTCGAAGAGGTTCTTCACGACGTCGATCTCACGGAGCCCCGCGTACCTGCCTTCCCCAAGTCGTCCTCGCGCGAGAATGTCGGCCGTCCGCGACAAGTGCTTCTTCACGAGCTTCGGCGGAAGGTCGGCGTACTGAACACGGCGCGCAACGAGCCGCGCATAGGCAGCGACGAGGTTCTCGACGAACTTCTCGAACGACGCATAGAGGGCGACGACGAACGCCGCGTAGTCGAACCGGCGGCGGATCATCACATACTGTCGCACGAGGGAGTCCTTGTGCTCTTTGAGCGCCGAGTTGACGGGCGCAATCGACGCTACAAGCGCTCTCAACTCCTCCAGTTCCTTCGTAAGCTCATCAAACGTGGAACGCACAGGCAGTCTCCGTCGCGCTCAGGACTTCTTGGTCTTGGCGATCGCTGCGGCGAAGGCCTCGCTCACGCGGAGGTTTCTGGCTTGCGTATCGGCAAAGTTCGTCCGGCGCCCGGAGAAGAGCGCCTGATGCTGCTTGTACATGGCTGCCAGCTCGCTGCGCAGGAGGTCCTTTCGCGCGATGAGCTTCGCTCGGTGCGGGATCACACCGGGGCTGTTCGCCACGTACATCATCGGGTCGTAGACGATCTTCGTGGGACGCTTCAAAGTACCGATCACGCAGAAAGATTCGGCCTCAAGAGCGTCCCAAAGAAACGCCACGGTCGCCTCGAACATCGAGCGGTACTCAGTAAGCAGGGACTCGGGGAAGCGGTTCCCCTCAATGATGAAGCGGTCGAGGAATTCGGAGATCTTGTTCAGGCCGGCCTTGAACAAGTCGATCTGCCGATAGGCGTAGAAGCGGAGCACCAGCTCGACGTCCTCCATCTTCTCGAACATGCGCTTGCCCGCATTCGTGGACTCGTCGGCCGTCTCCTCTGCCTCCTCGTCGTCGTTCTGCTCGGGCGCTGGGTCCAGCGGGATGCCCCACATCCGGCGGAAGGTCTCGTTCTCCGACAGCTCGAGGCACAGCTTGTTGAGAGGGCCGTTGTAGACGGCGTTGCGCGTCTCCTGGCTGCCGAGCTTCACGCCTCCCGAGTTGAGCCGCTCGAAGACCATCTTTTTGAGCATCGCGGCCTGCTCTTCGCTGGCCGCCGTCTCCTTCAAAAGGATGATCGACGAGATGTAGCGGCGGTCGATGCCGTCGCGGACCTTCGAGGGTAGCTGAGAGTACGTTCGACCATCGAGATCCGACCAGTACTGCAATCCCTTCAGCGGGAACTTGTCCGAGTAGAAATCGCTGAGCGCTGTGAGACGCTGGCGCCCGTCCATCACTTCGAACCGCGCCAGGTCCCGTTCGTAGAGGAATACTGGTGGTACCGGCACGTTCATCAGGAACGATTCGATGAGCCGCGACTTCCGCTCGTCACTCCACCGATGTCGACGCTGGTACTCGGGGTCGAGCTTGTACCGGAGTTCCTTCTTGCCGTCCTCTCCCTCGACGGTCTCTTGCAGCATCTTGAGGATGCCAGCGAGCGAGTAGCGCGCCGACTCGGTGACGATGCGGATGTCGCCCTTCGCGTAGCGGCTGTTCAGCTCCTCGTCAGTCGCCTTCGGCTTGGTCGCGCTGTCCTCGAAGGAGACCTTCTCGTGCTTGAGAAGCTGGCTCCCGGGTGACTGCGTCTTCGCGCTCGCCTGCGGCTGTTTCTTGCCCTTCGTCACTCGGTAGCTCCTCTCACGCGAGGCGGCAGTAGGCATCGTACTCGGCGATGCTCTTCTTGGGTGCTGCTTGGAACTGACGAACCTGACGTCGTCCGGTGTCCGCGTCGGGCACGCGACGCGCGGTCTTCATGACCCAGCCGGTATCGGCCAAGGAGTTCCGCAAGACGTCCATCGGCTCTGCGTCACGGTCGTGGATGCCGCCGAAGCGGATGATGAGGCGAGCGTCCGATGCCGCCCGCTTGGCCACGTTCGTCCAAACGCGAGCCATTTCGGCAGAGAAGTGCATAGCTCCAGTGTGTTCGAGCTGGGCTTCGGGCTGGCGGTACTCGACGTAGTCGGGACCACCGAGGAACCAGAGTCGCAGCCACTGGTCTGGCAAATACGTGCGCATGCCGTAGTACGGCGGTGAGGTCACAACCCAGCTCGCCTTGGGCACGTTGCTGAATGTGTCGGCATCGCGGCTGTCGGCGAGCTGAACCATCCCTTCGACGTCCGGCGGGGGCTCGGCCAGGTAGCGTTCCGCGCGAGCCTTGATGATGGAGAGAACGTCGACCGCGTCCGGACGCAGGTTGCGCTCCGTCCAGAACTTCACGGCGTAGTTCGGCTTGGGCGCGAACGTCCTCGGTGACTGGTTCGAGAAGTAGGACGGCTTGCCCTTCGGACGCGGGCCGTGCAGGGCGCCCAGCACGATCGCACGCAGCAGCACGCGCGTCGGCGACGTGCAGTCTTTGAGCAGCTCCTCTCGCAGGTGGCACAGCTCGACCAACGTCTTCCGGTGATAGGCAAGCTTCCAGAAGCGACCGCTCGGCACGTCGGCGGGCTCCTTCGCAGCATTGAGGATCGCTCGGGCGCTCGCGACGACGTGCCCAGGACTCGCGTACACGAGCTTGGCCTTGGCGAGAGCGGCTGCGACGGGGCTGCTGTCGACGCCAACGGAGGGCATGCCGAGAAGCCGCGCCGCGAAGTTCGTCGTGCCGCGCCCGCAGAATGGATCAATGACCCACTCACCGGGCTTGCCGTGTCGCTTGAGCACCGCCAGCGGGAAGTCGAGTGGGTACATCGTGTAGTACGGGCACACCGCGTTCAGTGCATCGACGCTCATGGGATGGCTCCAGTCCACGGGCAAAGCGCAGACGACCGCGCACGCAGGGACACGCGGGCCTCGAAGGTGACGATGCAAGCCACTGGAGATAGCTCCTACCGCGCCGGGCGCCGGTGCAGGCTTCGCGTTTCCTCGGCTGACGCGAACGAAATCGCGGGCCACATGCGAGCGTTGCCGATGGTGGCACCATCGGTAGGGACGAGAGCGAGCAGGACTTCACGGAGTTTCTTGGCGTTCATCGACGTTCAAGTCCCTGCGGCGCGACGGCGGCGGCGCGGTTCGAAGCGTCAGTCATCCTGCCCCCCTGGCCGGAATTGCTGCGGGTCTGCGCGGCGATCCAAGTGTCGAGGTCCGCGCGCCGGAGGCGCCACTGCCCCCGCACCTTAAACTCTGGCAACTCCCCCGCTGCGCCATCGTGCACACGGTCCTGTCCGCGACCTTGAGCAAGGCCGCGACCTTCTTGAACTGCGAGTATCTCGTCGCTCATCCAGTGGGCGTTCCGGGGCTCGGATGGGGTCCGCTTCCAATGGTTGCCAAGGTACGGCAATGTCTTCTGCGGCACAACGCCGAACGCGAGCGCCGCGGGCCGGGTACTTGGAACTGCGCTACGGCTGCCCCCTCAGTCCCCACCCCCTGCGCCGCCGCACGAAGGCCATGGGCCTGCGCTGGAAGCGTCCGCGCTACGTCTTCTCGGAGAATGCGCCCCACCTGTCCCAAAAAAGGAGCGCTTGTCCGTAGGCTGAGACGGTTGCCCGAGGGCGCGGTGTAGGCCTGTCTCCTCAGCAGGCTTAAGCAAGGAAGGAGTTCTCTCCCGCCGTTTCTGGCTTCGTCCCTGTTTGTAAAGGAACCTTTGGCTACCTACTTAGAGTTCGCTTCACAACCCCGAGCAGAGAGCCTCGCTCCGCCGGGATCGTGCCTCCGCACGGGGGTTGTGAAACGAATTCTTAGTTCGGCCCCCGGGCTCAGCGCCCGAAGGTGCCCAGGTTCAGGATCGTCACGCTCAGGCCCCCGTCGAAGGTCGTCCCGGGCCCCACCCGCGTCCAGGCGTTGAGCCGCCAGCAGTCGCACGAGGGGCTGAAGGAGACGTTCAGCGTCTGGGAGAACAGCTCGGCCACATCGCAGCGCGCCGGATCCTTGCGTTGCACCTCGGCCGCGTAGCCGAGGTTCAAGCCGAACGGGAGGCGCGTCTCGGCGCCCAGCAGCACGCGGTCGATGGACTTGTTGACGAACGCGGCATCGCTCGAGCAGGACACCGCCGTTCCAGGGTCCGGGACCTGGGGCGCGAGGGGAGGAGGCAGCAGCATGTCGATGGGCCGGCGCACCTGCTCCGAGCTCGCCAGGGCCCGCTCGTACCCTGCGCTCACGCTCAACCTGTCCCGGATGATGCTCCAGCCGATCCTCGCCGACAGCTGGGTCAGCCGCTCCTCCGTCTCGGGGGTGAAGAGATCCAGCCGGCCCCGGGCCTCCGCCGTCACCGGACCCAGCACCGCCAGGATGCGCCCGGACGTCTCGCCCAACCGCCGCTCCAGGAAGTCCACGCCCTGCACCACGTCCAACCGTGCCAGCTCGCGCGTCCCCGTGGGCCCGGCTCGGGCGAGCAGCTTCTGGCGCAGCGCCACCTGTCCCTGGAAGAACCCGTTCTCGGGCACGGCGGCGTCCACCTCGTCATAGATCTGGGGCGAGCCCTGGCCGAAGACATGGGGCACCGCGCGCACCTCCACCGAGGGCAGGATGCTGTGGCGGAGCGCGTTGGCTCCCTCTCCGAACACCCGCGACAGCTCCGTGTCCATGTACGCGCCCACCATCCCGTAGCCCCGGTGGCTCGTCTCCCGGGTGACCTCGTAGAGGTAGAGGCTCTCGCGCACCGCCAGGTACGGGGTGAGCCGCAGCACACCGCCCAGGTCGAAGGTGGCGTTCACGCGTGGCATCACGTCCAGGCGCGTGCGGGCCTGACGCTCGCCCGGATCGAAACGGCCATTGCCCTGGGTGCCATCCGCATCCGGCAGCAGCGGCCAGTAGATGCCATCCGTGCCCTCGTCTCCCAACAGCTGGTCGAGCGGTGAGAGCCGGGACAGCTCCACCTCCACGCCACCGTTGAGCGGGCCGAGCAGCGGCCTCGTGGGCAGCGCGTACCGCAGCGTGGGCAGCTCCTGGAAGACGGTCGGGCGCGGGACGTCACCGGCGCCAAACAGGGAGTAGCCCCAGCGGATGTCCTGGCGGTAGGCGAGGGCGAGCCCCGCGTAATCATCCGTGCCCCGGTGGTACACCGTGGCCGTGGAGGGGACGTAATAGAACGAGCGGGCGAACGCGGAGTTGGTCGTGGTGTCCGCGAAGAGGAAGCCGTCCGAGAAGAGCTTCATGTCCGCCCGCGCGAAGAAGCCGTTGCCCAGTTTCTGCCGGTGCTCCAGCAGGCCCCAGCCGCGCAGTCCCCGCGTCGGCGCGCCGGGCGCGAGCACGTTGTAGTTGAGCGGATCCCGCTCGGGCTTCAGGTCGTAGATGAGTTGCGTCCACAGCCGGCCCTCCATCGCGGGATTGCCCTCGGGGCCGGCGAGGGGCGCGTACCGGAACTCGGTGGACAGGCGCGGGCCCTTCACGCCGAGCGAGCCCTGGGTGGGCTCCAACGGCTCGGTGCCGAACGCGTACCCCGGGGAGAGCGTGAGATCGTAGCTCCGCCCCAGCGTGAGGAAGAGCGGCTGGTCCAGCTGGAATCCGCTCAGGCCCGAGCCCGTCACCTCGGGCATGAGCAGGCCGCTCGCGCGCTGTGACAGGGGCAGGTAGACCCACGGCAGCAGGAGCACGGGCACGCCGTACACGTACACCGCGGGCAGGGTGAGGGAGGCGCTCTCGTCGGGCGTCAACTTCGCGCTGCTCGTGGAGATGCGCCAGGTTGGCGTGAGCACGTCGCAGTCACAGGGCGTGAAGGACGAACCCTCCAGCTCGTACGCGCCATCCTCCCGGATGTGCAGGCCCCGGGTGGAGAAGGAGAAGGCGTTCTTGCCCGCCTTCGCCAGTTGCTCGGCGGTCTCCATGCCGGCGAGCGCCTCCGGGCTGACGTTCTCCTTCTGGACGAAGGCGGCGCCCTCGCCGTTGGCGTTCTCGGCCGTCAGGGTGCGCCTCTGGCGATCCAGGGTGAGGTGCTCGGCGAAGCCCACCAGGCCGCGCATCACCAGCAGTACGTTCCCACGGGCCTCCGCCACCTGCGTGGTGTGGTTGTAGGAGATCTCATCCGCGCGGAGGACCGACGTTCCCGAGCGCAGCACCGCGTTCTTCCGGGCGACGACGAGGACGCCGGGTTCGGTCTCGACGCGCACGTCCCCCGTGAGTTCCACCGTTTCTCCCAGGAGCTCCCCGGGCGAGGTGGGTACCGGGAGCTGCCCGGCGGTGGTGGTGAGGGCGAGGGTGAGGAGCAGGCCAACCATTGAACCGGGCACTCAAGATCAACGCCGGTCCTTCGGCAATGGACTATCGCAGGCAGGCGCGCACTGTTTCCGGGCTGAAGGGCTTCTCGATGCACCTCGGGGCGTGCTGATCCACGAACGCGATGGCACGTGGCGTGAATCCGCCCGCCGTCATGAAGACCATGCGCTCGAGCAGCTCCGGGTACTTCGAGGCGATCACATCGTGCAGATCCATGCCCGTGAGCTCCGGCATCATGAGATCGCAGAAGATGACGTCATAACCCGTGTCGTGCGCCAGCAGCTCCAGGGCGCGCTTGCCGCTGGTGGCCCGCTCGATGGTGTGCGACGGGCCGATGGTCCGGGCGAGCGCCTCGAGGACCTCGGGCTCGTCGTCGATCATCAGCACGCGGCGGGCCCCTGGCTCTCCGGGGCGCCGCACGTGCCCCTCTCCGGAGGGCTCGGCGGCCACCGCCCTGCCCGCCACCGGAAGCAGCACGCGGAACGTGCTCCCCCGGCCCGGCGAGCTCTCCACCTGGAGCTGGCCTCCCATGCTGGTGACGATGCCGTGGCACACCGAGAGCCCCAGCCCCGTCCCCTCGCCAATGGGCTTCGTGGTGAAGAAGGGCTCGAAGAGGCGGGCGAGGTTCTCCGTGGGAATGCCGCACCCCGTGTCGCGCACCTCGATGGCCACCCACGCCTCCTGGTGGGGCCGGATGGTGAGCGTCACCTGGTTGCTCGATACCGCCCCCTCGGGGAGCGCCTGAGTGGCGTTGAGCAGCAGGTTGAGGAACACCTGGCCCAGGCGCGACTCGTTGCCCACCACGGCGGGCACCGGCGTGTAGTCGCGCAGGAGCTGGGCGCGCAGCCGCAACTGGTGCTCCGACATGGAGACGGCGAACTCCAGCGCCTCTCGCACGTCCACCGTCCCCAGCGAGTCGAACTTGCTGCTGGCGAACGTGCGCAGATCCCGGACGATGCCCCGGATACGCTCGGCGCCCTTGTGGGCCTGCTGCAGCGCGTCCTGTACCTCCTTCATCGTCTCGTCCAGCTCCCGCTCCGCGAGCTCCTCCAGCGCGAACGACACGTTGGCCAGCACATAGGAGAGGGGGTTGTTGATCTCGTGCCCGACGCCCGCCGCGAGCTGGCCCGCCGTGGCCAGCCGCTCGGCCTGGATGAGGGCGTTGCGCGTCAGATCCAACTCGGCGGAGCGGCGGCGCGCCTGCTCCTCGGCCTCCGTGCGGGCCTGGTGCTCGCGCGCGAGCAGCGCGTCCCGCTCCAGCTCGGCGCGGCGCCGCCGGGAGATGTCCTCGATGACGGCGATGAAGTAGTCCGGGGTGCCATCGGGCTTGCGCACCAGGGACACCGTGAGGTTGATCCAGATGAGCTCCCCGGACTTGCGGAAGTAGCGCTTCTCCATCGAGTAGGTGGAGCGCTCGCCGGCGAGCACCTCCTGGACCTGCTTCAAATCCGCTGCCAGGTCATCCGGGTGGGTGATGGCCTGGAACGTCAGCCCCATCATCTCCTGATGCGGGTAGCCGACGATGTCGCACAGCCGCGAGTTGACGCGCAGCCACTGGCCCTGGATGCCCACGTGCGCGAGGCCCACGGCCGCCTGTTCGAAGGTGGCCTGGAAGTGGCGCAGCAGCTCGTCGAGGGCATCGGACGACTGACCACGGGAGGTGTTCGACATGGGGGAGGAGGGCACGCTGTCCATGAGGGGGCTCAACGCGCCCATTCTAGGACGGGACCCGGGGCCCCGGTGAATGCCCCCGTGCTCGCAGGCACCCACCGTGAGTGAGACGCTTTGAGCCCGGAGTATCAACGCCGGGCTCCCTCCGGAGCGTCCGCCCGGACACGGGCTCAGTCGAGCAGGTGCAGGTTGCGCAGGATGAGGATCCCGGCCTGCACGGTGCTGACGTAATCGTTGAGGTGGCCGGCGCGGGCCAGCTCGCTCGCGTCGCGCACGCCCGTCTCGCTCAGCACCCGGTCCACCTTCTTCTCGCCCTGGTTGTAGGCCGCGAGCGCCAGGCGCCAATCCTTGTACCGGCCGTGCAGCGCGGAGAAGAGGGCCGCGGCGGCCTCCGTCTCGCGCGCCACGTCCAGCCGCTCGTCCACCTCCGCGTCCACCCGCAGGCCGTACTGGCGCGCCGTGGAGGGGATGAACATCCACACCCCCGCGCCCCGCATCCCCGGCGCCAGCGACGGCAGGTTCGAGGCCTCCGGCATGTTGGTCACCGCGGATTCGATCATCGCCACGGCCAGCAGGCCCTCGGGAAGCTTGCGGGCATGCAGCGTGCGGGTGAGCGCCTCGCGGTGGGTGCCCAGGTTGTCCAGGGCCTTCCTCATGAAGGCGCGGCCCTTGGGCGTGGTCACCAGGTGGTTGAGCTTCTCCACCACCTGCTCGTCCACCACCACCGGGATGTCTCCCTCGCGCTGGGAGGATTGGGCGAGCGCCTGGGCCTCGGCGAGCGTCACCGCGCGGCCGCGCGTGGCGCTCTGGGCCCAGAGGGCGAGCGGGACGAGGGTGAGGGCGACGGCGGCGACGAGCCCGGCGGTGCGGTGGGGACGGCTGGGACGCGGCTGGAACAGCATTTCGATCCTCCGTTTCGTGGGATGGGCCATGCCGGTGACTCCGGCGGGAAGGGGTGGGGCGTGGGTGGCGCGCAGCGCGGCCTCGAGCAGGCACCGGGCGTAGTCATGCGGGCAGGCCTTGCCGCCGCGGACGAGCGCCTCGTCGCAGGCGAGCTCCTGGCAGGTGGCGAGCCACCGCTCGAAGGCGCGCACCACGGGGTTCCAGAAGAAGAGGGCGCCGAGCGCCAGGCGCACGTAGGCGAGCACGGTGTCTCGCTGGCGGTGATGCTGGAGCTCGTGCAGCACCGTCAGACGCAGGCCCTGGGCGTCCTCCAGGAGGCTCGCGGGCACGGCCACCCAGGCGCTGGGGTGGGGCGCGCGCCGGGGAAACCAGGTGGAGAAGGCGGTGCCCTCGGTGTCGCGGAGCACCACGGCCACGCGGCCCACCTGGCGCAGGCGGGGTTGGGACTTGAGCCGGCGGATCAGCCGCACGTGCTGCCGGAGCTGCCGCGCGCAGTGCACCGCCGAGGCCGTGCCGAGCAACAGCGCCAGGGCCGTGCCCACGGGGAAGGACGCGGGCGTGCCGGGGCTCCGGGGGGCGGGGGCGGCAGGACGCGGGCTCCAGGCCGGCTCGGGCAGCCGCGTGGTGAGCCGGACCACGGAGCGCTCGAAGGTGAAGAGCGGACCGGTGGGCACCAGGCCTCGCACGGCCATGCACACGGGAGGAAGCAGGAGCGCCAGGGCCAGCGTGGCCCGCCCGGCCCTCAGCGTCTGCCGCGCCGACAGGGGCAGTCCCCACCGCCCCATGAGCGCCAGGGCGGCGCGCAGCAGCACGAAGCCCACCGTGAGGAGGACGGCCACGCTCACGTAGCCGGTGGCCAGTGCCCGCAGGGCGGTGCTCATGATTTCGACCCCTTCTTGCTCAACAGGGCACGCAGCTGCTCCACCTCCTCGGGCGAGAGCGGCACGGCCTCCACCAACCGCTCCACCAGCGCCGAGGGCGTGCCGTCGAACACCGTCTCCACCAGGTGGCGCACGCTCTGGACCTCATAGGCCTCGCGCGGCAGCAGCGCCGAGTACAGGTGCCCCCGGCCCACCTTCCGGCTCTGGAGCACTCCCTTCTGCTCCAGGATGCGCAGCACCGTGGACACCGACGTGTAGGCCAGCTTGCGCTCCGGCGGCAGCGCCTCCAGCACATCCGTCACGGCCACCTCGCCCTTGCGCCAGACGATGTGCATCAGCTCCAGCTCCACCGGCGTGAGCGGCTTGGACTCCTCGTGTTGCGGCGGTTTGGACACGCTCCGTCACCTCCCGGAGCACAAGCTACTAAAGCCTTAGTTGGTTCGCAACTAAGGTTTTAGTTGTTCAGATCCAGAATGTTCCCCCACCGCCAATATGAGGAGGGAGGGGGAGTACCCGATGCATGACATCCGCCATCAGATTCAGGGAAGCCGGGAAAAGCGGGAGCACATGAGCGGATGGATGGAGTGGTCCCACTCCCCCTGGAATGCCGGGAGCCATCTGCTGCTGCAGGCGCTCACGGAGGTGCAGACGGAGTTCATCCAGGGGGGCGAGGTGCCCCAGCTCTTCGGCAAGCTGCTGCCGGTGCTGTTGAAGCTGACGGGCAGCGGGGACGGCTTCATCGGCGAGGTGCTGAGCACGTCCGAGGGCACGCCCTTGCTGCGTACCCTCGCGCGCACCTACATCGAGCCCTCCCACCTCGAGACGCTCTTCGAGGCGGTGATGAAGAGCGGGGAGCCGGTGGTGTCGCGTGGCTTCCTGGGGTTGCCCCTGCGCTCGGCCACGGAGCTGGTGGGGGTGGTGGGGATCGCCAACCGTCCGGAGGGCTACGACGAGGGAGTCATCACCTTCCTGCGGCCCTTGCTGGCCACGTGCTGCGCCATCCTCCACGGCGTGCGGGGCGAGCGGCGGCGGCGCCAGGCGGAGGAGGAGCAACGGCGCTCGGCGGAGAGCTTCCGCACCCTCATCGAGCGCAGTCCGGAGGCGATCTTCATCCACCGGGAGGGCACGGTGGTCTTCGCCAATTCCGCGGCCGCGGGCCTGCTGGGCCATGCAGGCGGGACGTCGCTGCGGGGCCGGCCCATCGCGGAGCTGGTGCAACCCGGGAGCGAGGCCGGGCTCATCGAGCCGTCCCCCGTCAGCGCACCCCACGAGGTGCTCTTCCGGCACCACGAGGGCCGGCGGGTGCTGGGCGAGGTGGTGACGATTCCGCTGCGGTTCGATGGGCAGCCGGCCACGGTGTCCATCGCGCGCGACATCACGGAGCGCCGGCAGGTGCAGGAGAAGCTGATGGCCGCCGAGCGCATGGCGTCGTTGGGGACGCTGGCGGCGGGCGTGGCGCATGAGATCAACAACCCGCTGTCATACACGCTGAGCAACTTGAACTTCATGGAGGACGAGCTGTCGGCGATGGCGGGCTCGGGCGAGGGGCTCGAGGGGGCGCGGGGGCAGGAGGTGCGGGAGGCGCTGAAGGAGGCGCTGTCCGGCGGCCAGCGCGTGGTGGACATCGTGAAGGATCTGAAGACGTTCTCGCGGGGAGGCGACGAGCGGCGGGGGCCGGTGGACATCCAGGCGGTGCTGGACCTGTGCGGGAACATGGCGTGGAGCGAGATCCGCCACCGCGCGAGGCTGGTGAAGGACTACGGCGGAGTGCCACCGGTGCAGGCCAACGAGTCACGGTTGGGGCAGCTCTTCCTCAACCTGCTCATCAACGCCGCGCAGGCGATTCCGCACGGGGACGCCGGGGGGAACGAGATCCACGTGTCCACGAGGTACGAGGAGGGGCAGGTGGTGGTGGCGGTGAGGGACACGGGAGTGGGGATTCCGGAGGAGAACCTGGGCAAGCTGTTCCATGCCTTCTTCACCACGAAGCCGGAGGGAGTGGGCACGGGGCTGGGCCTGTCCATCTGCCACGGCATCATCACGGAGCTGGGCGGGCGCATCGCGGTCCAGAGCGAGCCGGGAAAGGGGACGACGTTCCAGGTCTTCCTGCCGGTGCTCCCTCTCCCTCTGGGAGAGGGCGGGGGGTGAGGGTCGTCACCTGACCAGTAGGTCCGCGAAGGCGTGCCCCCGGACAATGCGCTGCCACTGCGCCCATTTCCCCTCGCCCTCCGGGAGAGGGACGGGGTGAGGGTGCCACGCATCCCGGGTTGAACCCGTGTCCACACCGTGGTCCACGGGTTGGAAAACGGGCCCGGATACCCTCACCCCGTCCCTCTCCCGAGGGGAGAGGGGATATGGGTCACTCCCGCTCACGAGGCTCGCGGCGGAGCACGGACAGCACGCTGTGGTGCTCGTCGGTCCAGAGGATGAGCGGCGCCTCGTCCCGGGCCTCCAGGCGGTACACGCGGGCGGCCGAGCCGGTGAAGGTGGGGCCCTGGGAGAAGCCCGCGTCCGGAGCGAGTATCACCCACGCGCTGCGCAGCCTGTCTCCCTGGCTCTTGTTGATGACGAGCGTCGCGTGCATGCCGGAGTCCCGGGCATGCGCGAGCGTGACGGGCAGCAGATCCAGGTGTGAGCTGCTGATGTGCAGCGCCAGCACGCCCCGGGGAGCCAGATGCGCGCGGTAGAGCGCCACGGCCTCGCGCGTGAGCAGGTGCATGGGAATGGCGTCCGAGCTGAAGACATCCAGAGCGAGCACGTCGAAGCCCCGAGCCTCGCCGCGCTCCAGCTCCTGCTCCAGGGAGATACGGGCGTCGCCCCGCACCACCTCCACGCGGGCGGGCGTGTCGCGCAGGTAGCTGAAGTAGCCGCCCTCGCCCTGGGCGAGCGAGATGACAGCCGGGTTGATCTCATAGAAGCGCACCGAGTCGGCGGCCTGGGCGAGCGCGGCGCTCGTGCCCACGCCCAGGCCCAGCACGCCGATTCTCAGGGCCGGTGACCCCGAGGCCTCGTGCAGCCGTCGTTGCTCGGCGATGGCCAGTCCCAATCCGCTGTCCGCGGTGAAGTAGGCCGTGGGCCTGCTGCGGCGCGAGGACTCGGCGAGCTGGAATCCGTGCGTCGTGGTGCCGTGCTTGAGCGAGAACAGGTGCCGCTCCGGGTCTCCCGCGCCGAGCTCCAGCACCTGCACCACACCGAAGAAGTTGCGCACGGTGACCCGCACCTCGCGCCGGATGTCCAGCAGCGACACGCCCAGCCCCATCACCGCCGAGGCGAGCAGGAACACCCGGGCCATTCTCCCCAGCCGTCCCAGGACGCCCTCGTGGGGCGAGGGCGATAGCAGGGGAACCAGTGCCACGACACAGCTCGCGGCGAGCGCCAGCGGGTACTCGCTGTACGTGTTGAAGACGTGCGGCGCCACCAGCCCGACGAACACTCCGCCGACGACACCGCCCGCGGACACCAGGAGGTAGAAGGCGCTCAGGTGGCGCGGGGTTGGGCGCAGGCGGTACAGCTCTCCGTGGCACACCATGCAGCCGGCCAGCAGCGCGCCGCCGTACGCGAGGAGCTGGAAGGACAGCGGCCAGTGGGGGCCCTCGAAGAAGGCACGCAACACACCGCCCACCGAGACGATGAGCAGGGGCACCCACACCGCCCGGCGGTAGAACGCCTCGCGCTCGAAGGTGAGGATGAAGGTGAGGAGGTAGATGCCCAGGGGCACCACCCAGAGGAAGGGCCCGGCCGCCACGTCCCGCGAGAGCTGGTTCGTGGTGGCCAGCAGCAGCACCGACGCACAGGCGCTCAGCCCGAGCCACGCCAGCGAGTGCCACGGATCCGGCCGCCGCGAGTCCCCGGTCTCGCCCGGAGCCTGCTCCGGAGTCTGCCCGGGAGGGGTTGCCTCCGCCCGCTTCCACACGTCCCACGCGCAGGCGGCGCACCCGGCGGCGAAGATCAGGAAGCCCACGCCCCACACCCGTCCCTGTGCCGAGCGGGACAGCGCGGGCTCGATGAGGAAGGGGTAGCCCAGCAGCGCGAGCAGCGAGCCGGCGTTGGACAGGGCGTAGAGCCGGTAGGGCGAGACCCCCGGCCGCGCGCGGCTGAACCAGCTCTGCAGCAGGGGCGCGGTGGTGGACAGCACGAAGAAGGGGAACCCGAGCGAGACGGCCAGCATCGCCAGGAGCCGGCCGGTGAGCAGCGCCTCGGTGCCGGTGGAGCGCCACTCGGGCCCGGGGGCCACCGGGGAACCCATCATCAGCGCGCGCGCCCCGAGCGCCCCCACCGCGAGCACGAGCAGGCCCAGGTGCAACTGGACCTGCCGGCGGGGAGGGAGGCGCGTGGCGCTCGCGTGCGCGTAGGCATAGCCCGCGAGGAGCGCGCCCTGGAAGAACAGCATGCACGCCGTCCACACGGCGGGTGTGCCGCCGAACCAGGGCAGCGCGTACCGGCCCGCCAACGGCTGGACGCCGAACAGCAGGAAGGCACTGAGGAAGAGCGTGAAGGCGTAGCGGGCCATGGAGGAGCGGCGGGCTCAGGCGGTCCGGGCGGCCGGGTACGGTTCGGCCTTCATCCGGAGGCTCTTGGGGCCGCGGATGAGGAATGCCTGGTTCCAGGGGATGGTGCCCTCCTGGCCCGGGGCGAACGAGACGCGGCGCACCCGGCGGAAGAGCTCCTCGAACACCACCCTGGCCTCGAGCCGCGCCAGCGGAGCACCGATGCAGAAGTGGATGCCGTGGCCGAAGGAGCTGTGTCCCTGGGCTTCCCGCGTGACGTCGAACCGGTCCGGCTCGGGGAACCGCCGCGGATCCCGGTTGGCGGCCCCCAGCAGCAGCAGGACGCGCGAGCCCTTGGGAAGGGCCTGGCCGGCGATCTCCGTGTCCTCCATCACCAGCCGGACGAGGGCCTGCGCTGGACTGTCGTAGCGCAGCATCTCCTCGATGGCGTTGGGGAGGAGCGAGACGTCCGCCGCCAGCCGCTCACACTCGGAGGGGTGCCGCAACAGGGCCACCATGCCGTTGCCGATCAGGTTGGTGGTCGTCTCGTTGCCGGCGACGAGCAGCAACCGGGTGAAGGCCATGATGTCCAGGGTGGAGAGGAAGCCGCCCTCGGACTCGCTCGCCTCGACGAGGGCGCTGATGAGATCCTGGCGCGGCTCGCGGCGGCGGCTCTCGACGACGGCCTCCAGGTACGCATGGAACTCCAGGAGGCTGTCCCTCAGCCGGCCCAGCTCCTGGCCCATACCCGTCATGGAGGTGGTGCGCAGGACGTCATCCGACCAGCGCTTGAAGTCCAGGCGGCGCTCGGGCTCCACGCCGAGCATCTCGGCGATGACGATGACGGGCAGCGGCGTGGCCAGCTCCGCGATCAGCTCGAACTCCTCCCGGGCGAGCATGGCGTCGAGCAGCCCGCCGCAGATCTCCCGGATGCGCGGCTCGAGCTCGGCCACGCGGCGGGGGGTGAAGGCGCGGCCCACCAGGTTGCGCAGGCGCGTGTGCAGGGGCGGGGCCGAGGTGAGGAGGCTGTTCTCCACCTGGAAGAAGCGGAGCACGTCCTCGCCGATTTCCCTGGGCATCATCGCGCCGGGCGCCATCAGCTTCGAGGAGAACAGGAGCGGATTCTTGAGGACGGAGGCGATGTCCTCGTGACGGGTGAGGACGTAACACCCCCTCATCAGGGAGGGGACGAACTGGATCGGCCCGGCCTCTCGCAGGGAGGCGTAGAAGGGGTAGGGGTCGAGGGTGACCTCGGGGGTGAGCTGGGGGGCGAGGGAGGACATCGATGCTCCGGACAGGGGGGCCTGGAGTATGGCTGGCGGCGCTCGGCACGCAACCGGAGCCCCGGTTTGTGGATGCCGGACACTCGGGGGCCGAAAGCCGTGCTTCCCCCCGAGGGAAGCCGTGTATACGGTGGGATACCTATGCCGAAGGCACCCGCGAACTCCGCCGTGCGCAAGGCGGATCCCGTCCTGCAATCCCTCTTCGACGTCCAGGAGGCCACGCTGCCCAATGGCCTCCGCGTCCGTCTCCTGGCCAACCACGACACGCCCGTGGTGAGCCTCTACACCTTCTTCCAGGTGGGCAGCCGCAACGAGCGCCCTGGCATCACCGGCATCAGCCACCTGTTCGAGCACATGATGTTCAACGGGGCCAAGAAGTACGGGCCCAAGAAGTTCGACCAGGTGCTCGAGTCGAACGGCGGCCGCTCCAACGCGTACACGTCCACGGACATGACCGTGTACTACGAGGACTTCGCCTCGGACGCGCTGGAGACGGTGTTGGACCTCGAGTCGGACCGGATGCGCTCGCTGCGCATCAACGACGAGGCGCTGGAGAGCGAGCGCCAGGTGGTGATGGAGGAGCGCCGCGTCCGCGTGGACAACGACATCACCGGCATCATGGACGAGGAGCTGGGCACGCTCATCTGGAAGGCGCACGCGTACCGCTGGCCGGTCATCGGGTGGGAGAAGGACATCGAGAACATCTCCCGCAAGGACTGCGAGCAGTACTTCCGCACGTACTACGCGCCCAACAACGCGGTGCTCTACATCTGCGGGGACATCGACCCGAAGAAGACGCTGGCGCTGGTGCGCCGCTACTACGGGAACATCCCCAAGGGCCCCACGCCCGAGCCCGTGCTCAACGCCGAGCCCGCGCAGAAGGGCGAGCGCCGCGCCGAGGTGCGCCACCCCGCCCAGTCCCCGGCGCTGATGCTCGCCTGGCAGGGCCCGGCGGGACGGGACGAGGACACGCTCGTGCTGGACATCATCCAGTACGCGCTGACGAAGGGCGAGGGCAGCCGGCTGGTGAAGAAGCTCGTCTACGAGACGCAGCTGGCCGTGTCGGTGATGGTGGACTGGGGCTGGAGGGTGGACCCGGGCGCCATCATCGTCTACCTGGAGCTCAAGCAGGACTCGGATCCGCGCAAGGTGGAGGAGGCCCTGTACGCCGAGCTGGCGCGCGTGGCCGCCGAGGGCCTGACGGAGCGCGAGCTGCAGAAGGCGAAGAACAACCTGCGAGCGGATCACCTGCGGGAGCTGGCGACGAACAGCGGGCGGGCGCACGCCATGGGCCACTACGAGGCGCTGTTGGGCTCGTGGAGGGACGGGCTGACGCTGCCCTCGGTGTACGCGGCCGCCACGAACGAGCAGGTGAAGGCGGTGGCGGCGAAGTACTTCGCGCCCGAGCGCCGCTCGGTGGTGACGCTGATTCCGGCTCCGGGTGGAGCCACGGACGAAGCCGCGGACGGAGCCGCTGACGGAAAGGACGCCGAGTAGATGGCCACCCGAGCCACGAAGAAGACGGTGAAGAAGGCGGCGGCGAAGGCCGTGAAGGCCGTGAAGAAGGTGGTGCGCAAGGCGGAGTCCACGCCTGCCGCCGTCACGCTGCCCGCGCTGCACGAGAGCACCACGTCCAGCGGACTGAAGGTGCTGGCCGCGCAGCGCGGCGTGCTGCCGCTGGTGGCGGTGCGGCTGGTCATCCGCGCGGGCAGCTCGGTGGAGCCGGCGGACAAGCACGGCCTGTCGGACTTCACGGCGCGGTTGATGCGCCGGGGCACGGCGAAGATGAGCGCGGACGAGCTCGACGAGACGATCGAGTTCGTGGGCGCGAGCTTCTCGGTGGGGAGCAGCGAGGACGTGCTGTCGCTCTTCGTCGCCACGCCCGCGGAGCACTTCGCGGAGATGCTGTCCGTGCTGGGGCAGATGGTGCGCGAGCCCTCGTTCCCGGAGCGCGAGTTGGAGCTGGCGCGCGAGCGGGCGCTGGCGGGGTTCGTGAACGATCTGGACGATCCGTCGGTGGTGGCGGACCGGGCCTTCACGCGGGCGCTGTGGGGAGACCATCCGTACGGGCACGACGTGGGGGGAAGCGCGGCGCACGTGCGGACCTTCACGCGGGACGATCTGGTGCGCTTCCACCGTGAGCGGATGGGGCCCCGGGTATCGCTGCTGTCGGTGGTGGGCGCGGTGAGCCCGGAGGTGGTGGCGCGGGAGGCGGAGAAGGCCTTCGCGGGCTGGGAGGGCGGGCCGGAGGCGCCGGTGGAGCTGCCGCCGGCCGACATGAAGACGTCGGGCCGGATCATCCTGGTGGACAAGCCGGAGCAGACGCAGACGCAGGTGCGCATCGGCGGGCCGGGTTTCCGGGTGGGCCATCCGGACTATTTCCCGGCGGCGGCGATGAACAACGTGCTGGGTGGCGGGTTCACCTCGCGGCTGGTGAACGAGATCCGCGTGGAGCGCGGCCTGACGTACGGCATCCACAGCTACTTCGACATGATGAACGCGGGAGGCGTGTTCGGCATCTCCACGTTCACCCAGACGGACAAGACGCGGGAGATGATCGACGTCACGCTCGCCGAGGTGGCGAAGGTGCGCGCGAAGGGCATTACTCCGGCGGAGCTGAAGAAGGCACAGCGCTACCTGGCGGGGCTGTACCCGCTGCGGACGGAGACGAACGAGTCGGTGGCGTCGGTGCTGAGCGACATCCGGGTGCACGGGCTCGGGGACGACTGGGTGGAGAAGTTCCGCGAGCGGCTGATGGAGGTGAAGCCGAAGCAGACGGTGGAGGTGGCGGCGAAGTACCTGTTCGCGCAGCCGCCGCTGATCGTGCTGGTGGGCAAGGCGTCGGAAGTGAAGAAGCAGCTGACGGGGCTGGGGCCGGTGACGGTGGTACCGGCCTCGGATTACGAGTGAGCGGGGTCCGCGTTCTCTTCGAGGGCGCGGGGCTGCTCGCGGTGGACAAGCCCGCGGGGATGCTGGTCATCCCCGGGCGTGGTGAGGGCGGAGGCCCGTCGCTGCGCGAGGTGCTGGAGGAGCAGCTGAAGCGGAAGGTGTACGTGGTGCACCGGTTGGATCGGGACACCTCGGGGGTGATGGTGTTCGCGCTGGAGCCCGGGGTGCACCGGACGTTGTCGATGGCGTTCGAGTCCGGGAAGGTGCGCAAGCGTTACCTGGCGTTGGTGGAGGGGAGGGTGGAGGCGCCGCGGGTGGTGGACGCGGCGCTGGTGCCGGCGCGCAAGGGGCGGATGCGGGTGGCGAGGCCTGGGGAGGAGGGGAAGGCCTCGAGGACGCGGGTGAGGCCGGTGGAGGTCTTCACGGCGGCCTCGTTGGTGGAGGCCGAGCCGATGACGGGGCGGACGCATCAGATCCGTGTGCACCTGTTATCGGAGGGTCACCCGTTGCTGGTGGATCACCAGTACGGGCGGGACGAGCCGTTGAATGCGAAGGACGTGGGAGGGGAAGGGGAGGAGGAGGTGCTGGCGCGCACGCCATTGCACGCGGCGAGGCTGGAGTGGCCGGCGCTGCCGGGAGTGGAGGCGAGGGCGCTGGAGTCTCCGCTGCCGGAGGACATGGCGAAGACCGTGGAACTGCTGCGCAAAGCCCCCTGAAGCTCCCTCTCCCTCTGGGAGAGGGCCGGGGTGAGGGTCTGCCTCATAGTGCCGACTCTCGCGTGGTGCGCTCTCAGGGAAACCCCTGATGTGGAGCGCGACGCAGGGGGTACACTGTCGGCGGAGCAACATCGCGTACCCGCGTGGTGCTCGCCTTGCCCAACCCAGCCCGACCCCGGCCTGGCCGAGCGGGAAACCGTGCGCATCACTCGCCTCCCTGGCCGTGCTCGGGCCGTCGGATTCCGTTCCCGAGGTCACCGAATGAGACGATCTCCTTCCCCTCAAGTCCACCGTGGCCATGTCGCCACGCTCGTGCTGGCGCTGCTGACCCTGCCGCTGCTCTCCGCCTGTCCTGGGACCGAAACCGAGGACGTGAAGTGTCCCTCGGGGCGGGTCTGCCCCGCTGGCCAGAAGTGCGCCAGCAACCAGGACATCTGCATCACGACGGACTGCGGTGACGGCACCCTCCAGGCCGGCGAGGTCTGCGACGACGGCAACGTCCTCGATGGCGATGGCTGCAACCGCACCTGCATGTCCAACGAGCGGTGTGGCAACGCCATCGTGGACACGGTGAACGGCGAGGTCTGTGACGACGGAAACACGATGGACCAGGATGGGTGCAGCGCCGACTGCAAGTCCAGCGAGCTATGCGGCAACGGCATCCTGGACCGGAAGGTGGGCGAGGCCTGCGACGACGGCAACAAGACGAGCGGTGATGGATGCAGCGCCGACTGCTTGTCGCTGGAGTTGTGTGGCAATGGTTATCTGGACACGTCGAACGGAGAGCTGTGCGACGACGGCAACACCACGAGTGGTGACGGGTGCAGCGCCGACTGCCGCCTGGACAATCGTTGCGGCGATGGTGTGCGCGATTCCGGCGAGGCCTGCGACGACGGCAACACCATCACCGAGACCGAGTGTCCCTACGGCTCGGCCACCTGCACGGCCTGCAACGCGGCTTGCTCGGCGACGCTCTCCCTCACGGGCCGCTCCTGCGGTGACGGCTCCAAGAACGAGCCGAGTGAAGTCTGCGACGACGGGAACACCGTCACCGAGACCGCCTGCCCGTATGGTCAGCCCGCCTGCACCACTTGCAACGCGACCTGCACCGCCACGCTGAGCCTCACCGGCCCCTACTGCGGTGACGGCTCAAAGAACGAGCCGAGCGAGGCCTGTGACGACGGCAACAACACGAACGGTGACGGGTGCAGCGCCGACTGCAAGACCGAGACGCCCGTTTGCGGCAATGGTGTGCGCGAGGTCAGCGAGGTGTGCGACGACGGCAACACCGTCACCGAGAGCGCCTGCCCCTACGGCACGGCCACCTGCTCCCTGTGCAACGCGACCTGCACCAGCGTGCTGAACCTCACCGGCCCCTACTGCGGCGATGGCACCCTCAGCGGGGGCGAGATCTGTGACGACGGCAACACCGTCACCGAGACCGCCTGTCCCTATGGCATTCCGAGGTGCAACACCTGCAACGAGGCCTGCACCAGCGTGCTGCGCCTCACCGGCCCCGTCTGCGGTGACGGCACCAGGGACAGTTCGCATGAGGATTGCGACGACGGCAACACCACGAACGGTGACGGGTGCAGCGCCGACTGCAAGATCGAGACGCCATCGGTCTGCGGCAATGGTACGCGTGAGGGGAGCGAGGTATGCGACGACGGTAACACCGTCACCGAGGCCGTCTGTCCCTACGGCACGGCCACCTGCACCCGGTGCAACGCGACCTGCACCAGCGTGCTGAATCTCACCGGCCTCTACTGCGGCGATGGCACCGTCAGTGGGAGCGAGATCTGTGACGACGGGAACACCGTCACCGAGACCGCCTGTCCCTATGGCACGGCTTCTTGCGCCCGGTGTAACGCAACCTGCAGCGGCGTGTTGAGCCTCACCGGCCCCTACTGCGGCGATGGCTCCGTCAACGGGAGCGAGGTCTGTGATGACGGCAACACCCTGGCCTGCGGCACCTGCAATGCCTCGTGTCAGGTTACCCAGCTCGCGAAGGCGACCGGGCAGATCACCGTCATCGATGGCTCATCCCTTGCCGACGGTGAGACGTTCACCCTCAACGATGGCCTCAATGCCGCGGTGATGTTCGAGTTCGACAGGACGGGGGGGGTCACCTCTTCACGCACTCCCGTGAACTTCACGGTTGGCTACACGAGCATCCAGGTGGCCCAGACCATCGTGACGGCCATCAATGGTGTGGGCAATTCGCTGCGAATCAGCGCGACATCCACCGGAAGCATCGTGACCCTCACGAACGAGTTGGAGGGGACGTACGGCAGCCAGCCCCTCGTCGAGAATGTCTCCAACAGCAGCTTCCGGGTGAGCGGTATGACCGGTGGCGCGGGTTTCGACTGCCCGGCGGGCACCCGGTGCGTGGCGAGCCCGGACTGCGATCCCTCGTTGGTGTGCGTGGCGGGAACCTGCGGCTCTCCCGAGCCGTAGGCCACCGTCCCGGAGAAGTGCTGGCCCCGGCAGCCGCCCTTCGGCGCCTCCCTGCCCGCTCGAGGGCGAGAGAGAGAACGAGGAGGGCGGCGTGCTCCCGCTCTGGCCGGAATCCAGGCGGGCATCCGGCGTGGGCGTACGGACTCGGTAGGCAAGGGGTCGCTGGCCTTTTGTAGAGTCGCACGGGATGTCCATGCCCGTGACAACCCGCTCCCATCGCCTCGTTCCCGGTCTCATCCGTCTCGGGGCCGGGTTCCCGGGGCTCCTCCTTCTGCTGCTCTGGTCCGGTGTGTCCTCCGGTGCCCCCGCGCTCGGCTTGCGCGAGGTGGGGGTCTCCCGCGCGTTCCATGCCGAGTACATCACCGAGGTGTTGCGCGACCGGGTAGGGCTGCTCTGGATTGGCACGCGCGAGGGTCTCTACCTCCACGACGGCCACCGCTTCCGCAGGTTCCAGTACGAGCTGGGCAATCCCGCCTCCCTGGCCAGCGATGCCGTGCGGACCCTCCATGAGGACGCCCTCGGCCGTCTGTGGGTAGGCACCATGAATGGGGGGCTGAGCCTGGCCGATCGGGCGCGCTGGTCGTTCCAGCACTTCCGGCACGACTCCTCCAACCCAGCGAGCCTTCCCCACGACAGCATCTACGCACTGGAGGACGCGGAGGAGGGCCAGCTATGGGTCGGGACGCGCGCGGGCCTCGCCCTGCTGGATCCGGTCACCGGGCGCGTCTCGCGAACGCCCCTCGCGCCCGGAGGGGAAGACGAATTCGTCATGGCCCTGCGGCGCGACCGCGCGGGGACGCTCTGGGTGGGCACGTTTGGCCGCGGCCTGTTCCGGCGGCGCGCCGGGGAGAGCACCTTCGAGCGCGTTTCCGCTGTGGAAGCCGGTGCTGCCCGGGACGTCTTCAGCCTCGCGGAGGACGGGGAGGGCGGGCTGTGGGTTGGCGCACGGGAGGGCCTCTACCGTCTGGAGCCCGGTGCCACGGCCTTGCGCCGCGCGGCCCTCTCCCCGCTGGAGGTGGCCCAATCACTTCACAACATCACCGAGCTCGAGCCGGACGGACGGGGGACGCTGTGGGTCGGCACCTTCGGCGTGGGCCTCTTCCGCGTGGACACCGCGACGGGCGAGGTGTTCGCGGAGGCGCTCCCCTCGGGTGGGCCGGGTTACGAGCAGCGCATCGACGAGGGGACGCTGGAGCTGGAGCCGGGAGGGGGCCTTTTCATCGGCACGTTCGGGATGGGCCTGTTCCATGCCTCACTGCGGCCCGAGGTCTTCCAGGCCGTTCGCGGAAGGGGAACGGACGGCGCGCCCGGGTTGACGTACGAGGACGTCTGGGCGGTGCTGCCCGAGGGAGACGGCCACCTGCTGGTGGGAAGTTTCGGCGGCGGAGTGGACCGCCTCGACGTGGCCACCGGGAAGGTGGAGCCGCTGGAGGTGTCCCTCCCTCGTGACGAGGACTGGAAGGGCGTCCTCAGCCTGCTGCGCATGCGAGACGGCGCGTTGTGGGTGGGCCTCTCGCAGGGCTCCTACCGCCTGGAGCCCGCCACCGGGCGGCTGCACCTGTACCGCCGCCGGTTCGGGAAGGGCGGGGCCCAGGTCCCCGGGTATGTCAACGCGCTGCTCCAGGATTCGAAGGGACAGGTGTGGCTCGGGAGCGTGACCGACGGCCTCCACCGCTACCGTCCCGGCACCGGCGACTTCCTCGCCTTCCGTCACGCCGTGGGCGACCCACGCTCGCTCTCCGATGACGCCGTCACCACGCTCATGGAGGACCGCCGCGGGCGGCTGTGGATCGGCACCCGCTCGGGTGGGCTCAACATCTGTACGGTGGAGGGGGACCGCCTCGACTGCGAGCGCCTGGGGACCCAGACGACGCCGCGGCTCGGCCACTTCTTCGTCAGCGGCCTGCTGGAGGATCCGGCGGGGGCCGTGTGGGTGGGCACCGTGGGGGGAGGGTTGCAGCGTGTCTCGCTCGACGCCGCGGGCCTGCCCACGCGGGTGGACCTCTGGACGCACGGCGAGGGGCTCGTCGACGACCACGTGATGGCGCTGGCACACGCACCGGACGGGGCGCTCTGGGTGTCCACGCGCGCGGGGTTGTCTCGCTTCGACGTGGCGGCGGGCGCCTTCGAGAACTACGCCGCCTCCGACGGCCTGCCCACCGCGACCTTCAACTCCGCGGCGGTGTCGCTCCTCGGCGGGCGGCTCTATTGGGGCACCGCCAAGGGGCTGGTGGCGCTGGATCCCCGGGTGCGCCCGATGAAGGGGCCACCGCCGCCCCTCGTCATCACCTCCCTCGAGGGCCTCGACTCCCGGGCGCTGCCCACGCGGCCCGCCTGGGAGCTGTCCTCGCTCGAGGTGCCCTGGCACCAGCCCTTCACGCTCGAGTTCGCCGTGCTCGACTACGGGCGCAGCGACGCGGAGTACGAATACCGGCTGTCCGCCGAGTCCTCCTGGATTCCGCTGGGCACGCGCAGCCACCTCACGTTCCACGCGCTGCCGCCCGGCGAGCACCAGCTCCAGGTGCGTGGGCGCAGCCCTGGCCGGCCCTGGAGCGAGACGCATCCGCTCACCCTGCGCGTGGCCCCTCCCTTCTGGGAGCGCAACGACGTCCGGTTCGGCGCGCTGGCCGGGACGCTGCTCGTCCTCATCGCGGGGCTCGCCTGGCGCACACGCTTCCTGGAGCAGCGCAACCAGGCACTCCGCGCGCTCCAGGCCGAGCGCGAGCAGGCCCTGCTCCAGGCGCAGGCGAGCCGTGAGCACATGCGCCGCCTCACCATGCGGTTGGAGGCCGCCAAGGAGGAGGAGCGCAAGCACCTCGCCCGGGAGCTGCACGACGAGTTCGGCCAGGCGCTGACGGCCGTGAAGCTCAACCTCGGCCTGGTGGACGCCACCGCGCGTCTCACCGGCCCCCTCGCGGGGCGGCTCCCGGATGCCATCGCCCTCGTCGATCGGCTCATCGGCCAGGTGCGTTCCCTCTCCCTGGATCTCCGGCCGCCGCAACTCGACGAGCTGGGGCTCGTGGCGGCCCTGGAGAACTACCTGGCCGGGGTCACGCAGCGCGGCGGGGTGGACCTGGTGTTCACTTCGGCCGCGTCGTTGCCCTCGTTGGGCGTGGAGCGTGACATCGTCGTCTTCCGGGTCATCCAGGAGGCGGTCACCAACGCCCTGCGCCACGCGAGGGCACGGCGGCTCGAGGTCCGGCTCGAGGCGGCCGGGCACGCCATCCGCCTGGAGGTGAAGGATGACGGCCAGGGCTTCGTCAGCGAGGAGGTGCTGGCGGGAGGATCACCCGCCAGCTTCGGCCTGTTCGGCATGCAGGAGCGGGTGCGCGACCTGGGAGGCCGTTTCGAGGTGACGTCCCGCCCCGGCGAGGGGACGTGCGTGGTGGCCGAAGTGCCGATGGCCCGGGAGGAGAATCCCATGGAGGAGAAGCATGCGAGTGATACTGACGGATGACCACCAGTTGGTGAGGGCCGGCCTGCGCGCCCTGCTCGACACCTTTGGCGACATCGAGGTGCTGGCCGAGTGCGGGGACGGGCAGGAGGCCCTGGCGCTGACGGACCGCCTGCAACCGGACGTCCTCCTGTTGGACATCTCGCTGCCGGGGCTCAACGGCATCGAGGTCGCGCGCCGGGTGCCGAAGGTGAGCCCTTCCACCCGGGTGCTCGTCCTCTCCATGCACACCGCGGCGGAGTACGTGGCCCAGGCGCTGCGCGCGGGCGTGGCCGGCTACCTCATCAAGGACGCGGCCGTGGCGGAGCTCAAGGTGGCGCTGGAGTCGGTGCGCCAGGGCCGTACGTACCTGAGCCCCGCCGTCTCGCAGCCGGTGGTGGAGGGCTTCCTGCGCATCACCGAGGATGCGCCGGCCGCTCGTCCCCTCGATCTCCTCACGACGCGCCAGCGCGAGGTTCTACAGCTCATCGCGGAGGGGCACGCCACTCGCGCCATCGCGGAGCGGCTCCGGGTGAGCGTGAAGACGGTGGAGGCCCACCGGGCGCAGTTGATGGAGCGGCTGGGCATCCATGACGTGCCGTCCCTCGTCCGCCTCGCCGTCCGGCATGGCCTGGTGCCGGACGAGCCTTCCTGAGTCCGTAGGGGATTCCTGAGGCCTTCCTAGGGGGCTCCCCGATGTTCGCGCTCTTCGCATGTCGCTACTGTTGCCGCGTATCCCGGGATTGCCTGGAACCCCCCACCCGGGAGGAGGAGCACCATGCGGATTGCTTCGAAGTTGGGAACCCTTGCCGTGGCCCTGCTGTCCCTCGGTGGCGTGGCGAACGCCGCCCCGCCGCAGTACACGATCGTCGATCTGGGCACCGTCCAGACGGCCAACCTGGCCTCGCAGGCCTTCCGCGTCTCCCCGGCCGGTGTCGTCACCGGGCGCTCCCTCGGCAGCAGCCAGTACCGGGCGTATCGCTGGACCCAGGCCGGCGGGCTCACCGGCCTGCCGAACCTCACCTCTCCGTCTCGGATCTACAGCGCGGGCAACGGCGTCAATGATGCCGGAGTCGTGGTCGGCGTTGGTGCGACGAGCGCGTCCGGATTGAACCCGCTGCCGCTGATCTGGCAGGGCGGGGTGGTGTCGCAACTGCCACTCCCGCCAGGGCAGTCGCTCGGGCGCGCGAACGACGTGAACAAGTCCATGGTGGCGGTGGGCTCGGTGGGCGGCGGATCCTCGGAGTACGGCGCGATCTTCTCCGGCGGCACGGGCAGGGTCATCACCCAGACCACGCCGGCGGGGTGCTATCTGGTCTCGGCTTTCAGCATCAACAACAACGGTCTGGTCGTGGGCCTCGGCTCCGATCCCAACAACCTCAGCCGCAACGTGGGCATCGTCTACAACTCGGTGACCAACACCGCGACCGAGGTGGGCGCCCTGCCGGGAATGAATGGCGCGGTCGCCTACGACGTGAGCGAGAACGGATACGTGGTGGGCTCGAGCATGAGCAACCAGGGCTCGGGGACGCCCTTCATCTGGAACAGCGTGAACGGCATGCGGGCGATTCCCCTCCCCACGGGAACGAGCTCCGGCTCCGCGCGCGGCGTGAACTCGGCCGGCTGGGCCGTGGGTACCGCCTCCGGCGCGTCTGCGGTCCCGTTCCTCTTCGACGGAGTGAACACCTACCGGCTGGGTGATCTCCTGCCGGCCGGCTCCGGCTGGAACCTCCTGACCGGCACCTCGAACTCGGCCATGGGCATCAGCGATAGCGGTGTCATCGTCGGCACGGGCGTGCACAACGGCGCGACTCATGCCTACGCGATGATTCCCAGGTAGCCCGGGAGTCCGGCCGGAATCCAGGCGGGCATCCGGCGTGGGCGTAGCGCGGACCCTCCATGAGGACGCCCTCGGCCGGTCGTGGGTGGGCATCATCCTCAACGCGCTGCTGTGGTGACTTGTCGACTGGGTTGATGTCCAGGGCGGGGCCTGGGAACGGCGCCGCCTGGCATCGGGTTGAGAATTTGATCTGCGGCGGTGTGGCGCTTCCGGTTCGTGGGGCGTCCCGGAGGCGGATGTGCAGATGTTCTCGTCGATGGACTTGTCAGCTCGAGCGGAGGAGGTAGGGGCCTCCTTCCGTGATGTTCTTCAACTCCTGGAAGCCTCCCGCCTGCTGGTCCGGGCACGGGAGGTCCGCGAGATCGCCCAGTGCGTCTGTGGGCTCGTGAAGCGGCTGGTGGGGGCGGACGGCGTCACGTTCGTCCTGAGCGAAGGCGAACTCGTCTACTACGCCGAGGAGGAGTCGCCCGAGCGTCTCTGGAAGGGACGAAGGTTTCCCGCGAACCAGTGCATCTCCGGCTGGGCGATCATGAACCAGCAGACGGCGGTGAGCGAGGACATCTACGCCGATCCTCGCATCCCCATCAACGCCTACCGGCCCACGTTCGTCAGGAGCCTCGCCATGGTGCCGATCGGCCATGAGCAGCCGATCGGCTCGATTGGCGTGTATTGGGCTCGAAACCACAAGGCGACCGAGCGCGAGTTGTTCCTGGTGGAAATGCTCGCCGAGGCCTCGCTCGCTGCTCTGACCCGGGCCGCGCTCCAGCGGGACGTGGAGGACCTCCGGTCGCGGTCCGCTCCCGTGGAGGGGCGGCTTCGTGACGAGGAGGAGCCCTCGCTCGCGCGGCTCATCCCCCTCGTCGCGCACGATTTGAAGAATCCGCTCGGTGCCATCTCGCTCGCGTCCCAGTCTCTCCTCCGGAGTGGTGCGCTCGCGGGGAATGAGCTCGTGAAGGTCCGGCGCATCCTCTCCAGCGTGGAGCGCGCCCGGCATCTGGTGGAGGAGGTGCTCGAGTACGCCCGGCTCAAGGCGCGGGGTGGGTTGCCGTTGGACCTGGAGGACGCGCGGCTGGATGCCGTCGCACGCTCCGTCGTCGAGGAGGCAAGGACCGCGTTTCCCGGACGCCGGATCGAACTCGTCGCCGAGGAGACGAGAGGAACGTGGGACTGCCACCGGCTGGCCGAGGTGCTGACGAACCTGCTTGGCAACGCGCTCCAATATGGCCATCCGGAGCGGCCGGTCACGCTGCGGGTGGAGGCCCGGGAAGGCGAGTCCTGTTTCGAGGTGCACAACTTCGGCCCCGTCATTCCCGACGAGCTCCTGCCGGTCCTGTTCGAGCCCTTCCGGAGGGGACGGAGCGACGGTCACTGTTCAGTGGGGCTGGGGCTCTTCATCGTGAACCAGATCATCCAGGCCCACGGCGGGCGCATCCGGGTGCGCTCCACCTTGGAGCAGGGCACCTCGTTCACGGTCCACCTTCCCAGGTGCCAGATGCAGCCCATCGACCCCCCGCTCGAATGCGCTCACTGAGGGGGCGTCCAGGCAGCCCTGGTGAGGACGTGCCTGGGGTGCCGCTCCACCGTGGCTCAGTCCAGGACGCGTGAGCCCTCCGCCTCTTCGGCGGGGGCTCGGAAACAGAGGCGGGCTTCTCCACAGATGTGCGGGTGCACCTGGTCGTCGTCCGGCCCGACACTCCCGCCCGTCGCGACGCACCAGAACGTCGCGGTCGAGACGAAGCCCGTCTCCCAGTCCACCGCCGAGTCGTACCGGACGCCTGGCGTTCCCTTCGAACGCATCCGCCGGCAGACGCACGGTGGCTTCTGTTCGTTGCTCGAGTCCATGCGCTCCTTCAGGCCGCCGCCGCGGCGAGCACCGTCCTCCGGACCACCGCCTCGAGGACCGGGACCTTGTAGGCGTTCTTCGACAGCGGCGTCGCGCCATTCACGGCCGCCTTCGCCACCTGCCGTGCGAGCTCCTCGTTGAGCGTCTTCCCCACGAGGAGCTTCTCCGCTTCCGCCGCCCGCCGGGGAGTGGGGGCCACCCAGCCCATGGCGATCGCCGCCTGCCGGATGGTCCGCCCCTCCATCCGCAGCACCACCGCGACGTCGCAGATGGGCCAGTCGTAGCTCTCCCGCTCGCCCTGCTTGTGGTACGCCGCCTTCGTTCCCGCCGCCGGTGCCGGGATGCGCACGCGTGTCAGCAGCTCGTTGGGCGCGATGGCCGTGTCCGTCGAGCGCTTCATGTCCGGGGGCAGCAGGAACTCGGACACGGGCACCACCCGCGTCTTGCCCCCGGGGCCAGTCAGCTCCACCGAGGCACCGTACGCCACCAGCGCCGTGGCCGGAGTGGAGGCGTGCACCATCACCGAGCGCTGGTTGTCGAAGATGGCGTGGTACTGGTTCTCTCCCGAGCGCACCCGCTCGACGGCATCGCCACTGGCCTGGTGGAAGTGGTCGTAGCGGAAGTACCAGCAGCGGGGCCGCTGGAGCAGGTTGCCTCCCATCGTGGCGGCGTTGCGGACCTGGGGCGTCGCGGCATGCTCCGCCGCGTCCGCGAGCGCCACGAAGCGCTTGCGCACCTCGGGCTCCCGTGACACCCGGGCCAGTGTCACCAGGGCGCCCAGCTCCAGGCCCTGCTTCGCGTCGAAGCGCACCCCGTCCAGTCCCTTGATGGTCTTGATATTGACCACCCGGCGGGGAGCCACCACGCCGTTCTTCATCAGGTCCAGCAGCTCCATCCCGCCGGCCTTGGCGACCACGGGCTGCCGCTCGCTGCCTTCACCGAGCAGCGATACGGCGTGTTCCACGGATTCAGCATCCACCCACTCGAAGCTCTGCATGCATCCTCCGATTCGTGTCAGCCGCGCAGCGCCGCGAGCACGTTCGCGGGCGTCATCGGGAGCGTGCGGATGCGCTTGCCCGTCGCGTTGTAGAAGGCATTGGCCACCGCCGCCGCCGTCGCCACGTTGGCGGGCTCGGCGACTCCCCGGGCATCCGTCGAGGACTGCGCCCCGAGCTGCTCGAGCAGGATGACCTCGATCTTCGGCGTCTCGCGCGAACCGAGGATCTTGTACTGGTCCACGTTGGCGTTGAGCTGCTGGCCGCTCGCGGCGTCCAGGTGCCGCTCCTCGTAGAGGGCGTAGCTGACGCCCTGAATCACGCCTCCGTAGATTTGACTCTCGGTGAGCTTGGGGTTGATGGGGCGCCCGCAGTCATGCACCGCGACCACCCGCTCCACCTTGACGATGCCCGTCTCCGTGTCGACCGCGACCTCGGCGAACTGCACGCCGCCAATGCCGTGCCGGCTGAGGGCCATGTCGGGGGTCTTGAACAGGTACCCCTCGTAGTCGTCCCGGCGCTCGGCCCGTTGGGAGATCTCCTCGAACCCGGCCTTCTTGACCGCCTCGCGGAACGGCATGGCCGATCCGGCCTTGCCCTTCACCATCACCTTGCCATCGGCGAAGACGATGTCCTCCGCGTTCGCCTTGAGAACAGGGGCGAGCCGTGCGGCCAGCTCCCGGGCACAGCGGTACGCGGCGTTGCGAGCGGCGGGAGTCAGCGAGCTGGTGACGCGGCTGCCACCCGAGGCGGGCCCCATCGGATAACGGGAGTCTCCGATATGGGAGCCGATGTCCTCGGCGCGCAGGCCGAACTCCTCGGCCACCACCTGAGCCAGGATGGTCCGCGTGCCCGTGCCGATGTCCTGCGTGCTGCTGAAGGCCTCGACGGAGCCATCCCCCGAGACACGCACCTCGCACGCGGAGCTCGGCTGGACCAGGTAGAGCCACTGGGACTGGGCGAAGCCGATTCCCCGCTTGATGGGTCCCTTGTCCGAGCCCGCGGGCCGCCGCTTGTTCCAGCCGGCCCGTTCGGCGCCGAGCTTGCGCTCCTGGGCGCGGGCCAGGCAGTCATCCGTGCCCGAGACGTCGAGCTTCCCTCGGAGCGCGAGCGGGTCCATCTTGATCCGCTCCGCCAGCTCGTCGATGGTCTGCTCCAGCGCGAAGATGCCCTGGGCCTGACCGGGCGCCCGGAAGGCGGCGCAGGGCCCGGCGTTGGTGAAGACGTCGTACTGCTCCACCATTACGTTCGGGCACTCGTAGAGCGTGGAGTGGCAGAAGCCCACGCCCGCGCCGCCGGCCACGCCTCCGGTGCCGTAGGCCTGGACCTGGAGCGCCACGAGCGAGCCATCGCGCTTCGCGCCCAGCTTGAGCCGCTGGATGCTGTTGGGGCGGTTGCCGCCCGACACGTGCTCTTCCCGGCGATCCAGGATCATGCGCACCGGCGCTCCGGCCTTGCGCGACAGGTGGATGGCGAGCAGCCCGTAGTTGCCAATGCCGTACTTCGCCCCGAAGCCGCCGCCGGTGAAGTCGCTGATCACCCGGACCTTGCTCTTCGGCAGATCGAACATCTCGGCCGCGTCCTCGCGGACGCTCGTGACGAACTGGGTGGAGGCGTAGAGGGTGAGCCCGTCGTCCTTCCAATCGGCGACGAGCCCGTGCGGCTCCATGGGCACGTGGGTCTGCACCTGGGTGCGGTACTCGGCCTCAATGACCACCTCGGACTCGCTGAGTCCCTTGTTGACGTCACCGCGAGGGCCGATGCCCCGGGGCTTCGTGTCAGGACCGCGCACGTTACCCTTCTGGGGCAGTCCCGGGGGCGCGCCGCCGCCTCCCGCGGTCGCCGGCTGCTCGGTGGGGCCGGGGAAGACGCGAGGTGCGTTCTCCTTCATCGCCTCCTCGAGCTGGGAGACGTGGGGGATGGGTTCGTACTCCACCTTGATCAACTTCACCGCGGCTTCGGCGGCACGGGGCGAGTCGGCCGCGACCGCCGCGACGGGCTGGCCGGCGTAGCGGACGGTGGGGTAGCGGTTGCCCTGCTCGGCCTTGGGGTCACGCAGTTGCGCGGTGGAGAGGATGCGCTCCGGGATGTGGATGGCACGGACGCCCGGGTAGCGCTCGGCCGCCGAGGTGTCGATGGACTTGATGCGCGCATGGGGATACGGCGCGGCGACCCACTTGGCCCAGAGCATTCCGGGGAGCTGGACATCGAAGGTGTAGCGGGCCTTGCCGGTGACCTTCTCGATTCCATCCAGCCGCGAGACCGGCTTGCCAATGGACTTGAGCTTTGAGTTCTCGGGGAGGGGAGGGGGCTCGTCCTCGGGTACGCGCCGGGTGACCTCCTTGAGCCCCGCGCCGACGATGCCGTACGGGAGCGCCTGCTGCCGCGAGGGCCCTGGATTGGGCTGCGGCGGCTGCGGGGGACCCCCTGCCTGTTGCTGCTGTTCGCCCCCGGGCTTGTTGGACGCGCGAGGGTCGCTGGTGTCCTTGACGTCTTGCATCAGCTGTTCCCCTTTGCCTTTCCGCCTCCCTTGGCCGCGGCCAGGGTCGCCTTGAACACGTTGGGATAGGTGCCGCACCGGCAGAGATGACCGCTGACCGCCTGCTTCACGTCGTCGAGCGTGCACTTGGGATTGCGATCGACCAGGGCGGCGCAGCTCATCACCATGCCGGGAGTGCAGAAGCCGCACTGCATGGCATCGTTCTCCACGAAGGCGCGCTGCACCGGGTGGAGTTCCTCGCCCTTGGCGAGCCCCTCGATGGTGGTGACCTTGCGGCCCCGGGCATCGAAGGCGAGCGTCATGCAGCTCGCGGCGACCTCGCCATCGAGCCAGACGGTGCAGGCCGAGCAGGCACCGCGGTCGCAGCCGATCTTCGTTCCCGTCAAGCCGAGGTGGTTGCGCACCAGCTCGGAGAGCGTCGTGGCCGGGTCGGCCTGGACGGTCACGGTACGGCCGTTGATGGACAGGGTCAGCGGGGCGGGCTCGGGGCCCAGCACTGGCGGAGAGGGGTCCGCTGCGTGAGCGGACGGGGCCAGGGTGGCGCTCAGTGCGGAGGCACCCGCGCCCTTGAAGAAGGCGCGGCGGCTGAGCTGGGGAAGCAGGGGCTTGGGGACGGAGTCATCATCGGGTGGGGCCAATGTCGAACGCTCCTCTCGCGAGGCAAGCTACAGAGCCGTTCGATGGCGACCCAGCACGAATGTCCGTGCATGGGCCGCGAGCATTGGTTCGTCAACAGAAGGAAGGGGGGGCAGACTCCCGGACAGTTGTGCACTGGTCGGGAATGGGCCTCCGGTCAGGCGTGGAGCGTGCGGGCGAACAGTTCGAGCAGCTTGCTCCAGTGCCGTTCGGCGGCGTCCTTGTCGTAGGAGGCCATGCCCTCCACCGCGAAGCCGTGGCGAGCGCCGGAGTAGAGCTCGGATTGCGCCTTGACGCCGGACTCCTTCAAGGCGGCCTCCAGGCGCGCGATGGCCTCGGCCGGCATGGAGCCGTCCTGGTCCGCATGGGCGAAGTAGAGCTCGCCCTTCACCTTGCCCACCACGCGGTGGGGGCTGTCGGGTGAGTCCGTGGCGAGGCGCCCGCCATGGAAGGAGGCCGCCGCGGCGATGCGCTCGGGAAGGGCGGCCGCCATGTGCACGGCGATGGAGCCGCTCATGCAGTAGCCGGCCACGCCCACCCGGTGGCCCTTCACCTGGGGCTGGGCGGAGAGGAAGTCGAGCTCGGCGGTGGCGTCGGTGATGACCCGCTCGGGGGTCAGCGTCGCGATGAGCCCCATGATGCGCTTGCGGTACGCCTCGTCCGCGAAGGAGCCCTCCATGTTGGGGAGGGGCGCGCGGCCTTCGCGGTAGTAGAGGTTCGGCAGCAGGACGACATAGCCCGCCTTCGCGAGCCGGCGTCCCATGGCCTCGAACACCGGCCGGAGGCCCATGGCATCCGTGAGCAGGATGACGCCGGGCCCCGGCTTCTGGTTCTCCGGGTGGAACAGCTTCGCGTCCATCGTGCCTTCACGGGTCTTGATGTCGATGTCCTGCATGAGCTCCGAGCCTCCGTGGTTGGTCGCACGGCTCTAATCCAGTTGGAGTAAGTCTTGTCAGGGGTTCTCGCTCCAAATTGAGGGGTTCGGAGGTGTAGTGGACGATGCGCGCTGACTCATCAGGGGTGAAGGGGTCGGGGCTGCTGCTTGCCCTGGCCCTCCTGTCCAACGCCTGTGTGTCGCTGACGCCACCGCTTGGCCCGGGGCGGAGCCTGCGCTACGCCCCGCAAGGCACCACCGGGCCCGCCGTGTCCGGAGGGACGGGCGAGGGGGCTGGCCCAGGCGGAGTCGACGCGACGATGTGGCGGAGCGCCCTCGCGGCCCACCTGGCCTTTCGCAAGGGCGTGGGCGAGGTGTCCGACTCCACCCGCCGCATTTCCGGCGAGCTCTCCAGACTCAAGGCCAGCGACTCGGGCATTGCTGGCGCGGGCAACGGCATCTTCGTCCGCTACGTCGACCATGGCGAAGCTCAGTTGCGGTGGATTGACGCCGAGCTTGCCGCTGCCACGGAGCTTGCCGCCGAGGCGTCGGAGGTGGAGGACCCGGACATGCAGCTCGCCCTGCTGCGCCTCGCGGGCCCACGGTTGGAGGCCGCCATGATGGGCTCCATGCTGCTGGCCGTGTGGTTTGACTTCCTCATCCTCACCGACGCCACGCTTTCCCGGCGCCTCTACAGCGTGGAGACGCTGTACGTGAAACTGGAGCGCTGGCAGAAGATGATGGAGTCCCCCATGTCGGCTCTCGCTTCCCTGAAGCCGGAGCGGGTGGAGTCAGCGGCTGAGGACATGCCCGCCCTGATAGGCCATCTCACCGAAGAGTTCTCTGCACTCCTCGCGGCCATACACAAGGGAGCGAAAATCCTCGAGACGGCGCTGGTGCTGAAGGAGTCCGTGGAGGCGCTCACCACACTGTCGGTGCTGAAGTTCACGTTGCCCGCGCTGCGCGCGGCTACTCCCGCCGTGCTCGGCGCGAGCCTCATGGTGGGTCCCAACGGGGTGATGATGGGGACGCGGATTGTAGTGTCCGCCGAGTGGGTGGAGATGATGCGCCAGTTGGTGCGCGCGGGTGTCCTCTCCCTGCCCGCCGTCAGCGCCGCAGTGCGGATTCAGGCCGGCCACGTGATGATGGCGCAGGGGCACGGCGGCCTCCCGCGGGGCGTGCGCGACGCGCTGGGCGATGCGCCCGAGGTGCGAGCCATGCGCGTGACAGGCAAAACAGGCGCCGGCATGGCCGAGCCCCCGCGTCACCACGTCATGCCGAACGAGTTCCGCGAGTGGTTCGAGAGGCGCGGCTTCACCGGCGAGATGGACATTGACAAGTTCTGCGTCAAGCTTCAGCAGGCACATCACGAGGCCATTCATGGCGGTGGCGACTGGAAGCTGGGTCGCATGTGGCCCGGCGAATGGAACCGGATGATCATGGAGGCGCTGTTCGAGGCTGAGTCCGAAGCTGGCCGGATGTTGACGCGGAACGCCATTCTGAACATCGTCGCCAAGCGAATGAAGGACTACTACATTCCAATGAAGTTCGTCTCGTGGAGAGGGTGATGAGCGACGGACGTGCTTGGGAGGGCAACATCAAAGCGCGCCTGTATGAGCGGGTCCGCGAGCGCGGCTTCGATTCGCTCAGCGCCTTCGCCGAGGCGCGCCCTGCCGTTCCGCTTCACTTGCTCGCCGAGGAATTGGGCAAGGACGACGTCGCCGGGGTACAGGTCTTGAGTGGGCTGCTTGCTGAGGCGGAGCGGCGCAAGCAGGTCACGCGGTTTGTGCGGGACGTTTTCGCACGCCTGTGGTCCGAGAGCGTTCCCGACGGTTGGCCGACTGTGATGGATGACGATGCCCGTTTCGCCGTCGCTGAGGCGCTCGGCTGCTGGACTGCCTACACGCCAGAAACACATAAGGAGCGTGTCAAGCAGGCCAGGGCAGCGCTCCGCGCCTCACCACCGCCGCCCGGCTGGAGTCCCCTCGGGGCCGACGACGAGCTGCTACTCACGCTCTTGCCCGACGAGGAAGTCTGAGCTTTCCCCCCTTGGGGAGGACCATGAGCGAGGGCCGTTCACATTCGAGTGTCAGCGGTCGTCCGATGACCGGCTACGAGCCGTCACCGATTCCATGGCGCGCAGCGCGGCCATGAACGAGGGCGCCGCGACAAGCGTGGCCAGCAACGGTGACCACAGCATCAGGGGGGGAAGAGGCGCGTCCGCCCGCCACCGCGCGATGAGGACGAGTACCGCCGCGACGACCGGGGCCAGGGCCAGGAGCAGCGACAGCCACTGAAGCGCTCTGGCGAGAGGGGGACGTGGCCGTCCGCGGTTCACCTCGTCCGCGAAGGCGAGCGTGATCAGGGTGCCAAAGGACACCAGAACGCCGAGCACGAGCTGCGCGCCGAGGAGGAGGTAATCGTGACCCGCTGACATGGGGTGATTGTGGGCGTGCGCTCTCGACAGTACAACAGCGGCCCACTGGCCCCGGGTAGATGCGCGCGGGGGCAGGTGACGAGATGACGAAGTTCTATCGGATCCGAGCACCCAGGAACTCCAAGTACACCGGCAGCCTCAGTGCCACACACAAGTGGGGCAGTCTGCCCGGGCTTCGCTGTCCTGAATGTGGAGCCACATGGGCTGGGGGGATGACCGCGTATCCAGGCGTGGACCTGTCCTCTCTTTCTGAACGCGGTGCGTACGAGAAGCCTCGTCCGGAGCCTTTCGACGAGTTCGTGCGTTTGCGTGAGTTGGTGCGTCCTCTCGTGCCACCTGGAGCCCAGTTGCTCCCAGGCGCGAAATTCGGCCCGCTGGTGGGCACCGCCACTGGCGGCTTCAGCCCGTTGTTCTTCCGCTACGTCGAGATGCCGCTGGTTCACCGCGAGGCGCTGGAGAAATTGCAGGCCGAGGGGGTGCGTGGCCTTCACGGTTTCCGGACGGAGCTGCGCTTCCGCCAGAAGACCCACCCGGAGTTGTTGGAACTGCAAGTCCTGCCTCACGGCCGGTTGCATCCGGAGTGCACACCGCCGGATCGGCGCCCACCATGTCCCAAATGTGGCTGGGACGACTTCGCCTTCCCTGAGGAGCCCATCCTGGATGCGGCGTCACTGCCGGCGCACACGGACCTGTTCCGGCTGAGCGACTTCGAGACCGTCTTCATCGCCACCGAACGCTTCGTGGAGACCGTGCGGCGCCTGGAACTGGACGAGGTCGATATTCGCGAGGTACCGGTGCGCTGACCCGAAGCGGATGCGTTTGTTGCCCGGGGCCCGCAGCGGGGATAGGGATGCGGTTCTCATGTCGCTGACCGCGGAGCTACTCGATGCCGTCCGGGAGGAAGCACGCCCGGACACCTGGTCCGCCGGTATGGGCCTGGCCCGCGCCGGTGCCGTCTCGGTGCAATCCGTCGGAGAGGAAGAGGCCGTCCTGCGCGTGCGCGCCACCGGCCGGCCCGCCCCCCTGACCACGGTGCTCTACCCGGAGGACGAGATCTGGGAGTGTGACTGCCGTGGCCGCGTGGACCCCTGTGAGCATGTGGTGGCGGCGGCCATCGTCCTCCATCACGCGGTGTCCCAGCGTGCCCCCGCTCCGCGTGCTCCCGCCCGGCCCGTGCCGCAGTCCCGGCCCGCTCCCGCCCAGGCTCCCGCGGCTCAGGGCGGCCCGCGTCCGGCTGCCGCGCCGAAGTCGGAGCGCATGGTGTACCGCTTCAAGCGCGTGGACGGAGGGCTCCAGCTCGAGCGCCTGTTGGTGCGTCCGGACAACACCGCGCGGTTGCTCGCGCGCAGTCTGGCGTCCGTGCTGGCGAACCCCGTGGAGGCGGCCCGCATCCAGGTGGAGCCGTGCGATCTGCTCGCGGACAAGTTGCTGCTGAAGCCCACGCGCGGCGCGCTTCCCCCTGAGCGGCTCGAGGCGCTCCTGCGTGTCCTGGAGCCCGCACGCACCGTCATCTTCGATGGTGCGCTGGTGTCCGTTTCGAGCGAGCCCGTGCTTCCCCGCGTCACCGTGGAGGATCGCGGCGAGCAGACGGTGGTCAAGATCGAGAAGGACCCGCGCATCTCCGAACTGGTGTGCCCCGGCATCGTGGTGTGTGGAGGCACGCTCTCCCGGCTCGGTGAGCAGGGCCTCACCGGCTCTCGGTTGGAGAGCTTGCCGCAGGAGCGTGTCTTCTCGCCCGAGCAGATGGGGGACCTCACCGGGAAGATGCTGCCGGATCTCGCGCGGCGCATGCCGGTGAACGTGAAGAGCCAGCGGCTGCCGCCCATCGATCGCACGCTCCAGCCGCGCATCTCCTTGGACCTCAACCAGCTGGACTCCGGCCTCTCGGTGCTGCCCACGCTGGTGTACGGCTCGCCGCCCACGGTGCGCATCGACAACGGGCGCATGGTGTACCTCCAGGGCGCCGTTCCCGTGCGCGACGAGGGCACCGAGCAGAAGCTCGTCCACCAGCTCCGCGACGAGCTGAACATGGTCCCCGGCCGTCGTGTGACGGTGCAGGGCAGGGACGCGGTGCAGCTCGCCGACAAGCTGCGGCGCTGGCGCGGTGGCCTCACCGGCGACGCGGCGCGCGTGGTGAGCCCCAACGTGAAGCTGCGCCCCATGCTCTCGGTGGAGGCGGGTGCCACGGAGAGCGGCGTGCCGCAGGTGGGCTTCTCGTTCGACTTCCAGGTGGAGGGAGCGGCGCCCGGTGCGCCGCGCTCGGTGGACGCGGCGGCGGTGATGCGCGCGTGGGAGGAGGGGCTGGGGCTGGTGCCCCTGGAGGGCGGGGGTTGGGCGCCGCTGCCCACGGCGTGGCTGAAGACGCACGGCCAGCGCGTGGCGGACCTGCTGGCAGCGCGCGGGAAGGACGGACGGCTCGCCAACCACGCCATCCCGCAGCTCACCGGACTGTGTGAGGCACTGGATCATCCCCCTCCGCCCGCGCTCGAGCGGCTGGCGCCCCTGGTGCAGGGCTTCGAGAAGCTGCCGGACGTGCAGCTCCCGAAGGACCTCACCGCGACGCCGCGCCCCTACCAGCTCCAGGGCATCAGCTGGCTGACCTTCCTGCGGCAGGCGGGCCTTGGTGGCGTGCTCGCGGACGACATGGGTCTCGGCAAGACACTGCAGACCATCTGCGTGTTGGGGCCGGGGACGCTGGTGGTGGCGCCCACGAGCGTGCTCCCCAACTGGGTGGCGGAGGTGAAGCGCTTCCGTCCCTCGCTGAAGGTCTCCGTCTACCATGGCCCCGGCCGCACGCTGGACGAGACGGCCGACGTGACGATCACCACCTATGCACTGATGCGTCTGGACGCGGCGGTGCTCGGGGCGAAGACGTGGGACACGGTGGTGCTGGACGAGGCCCAGGCCATCAAGAACCCGGACAGCCAGGTGGCTCGTGCGGCGTACGGGCTCCAGGCGAACTTCCGGGTGGCCCTGAGCGGCACGCCCATCGAGAACAGGCTCGAGGAGCTGTGGAGCCTGATGCACTTCACCAACCAGGGGTTGCTCGGAGGGCGCAAGGAGTTCGACGAGCGGTGGGCCCGGCCCGTGTCGGACAACCAGAAGGGCGCGGCCGAGCTGTTGCGCGCGCGCATCCGTCCCTTCGTGTTGCGCAGGCTCAAGCGGGACGTGGCGCCCGAGCTCCCGCCGCGCACCGAGTCCGTGCTGCACGTCACCCTCAACGAGCGGGAGCGCGCCGTCTATGACGCGGTGTACGCCGCCACGCGCGAGGAGGTGGTGTCGCAGCTGGAGGAGGGTGGCAGCGTGCTGAAGGCGCTGGAGGCGCTGCTGCGGCTGCGTCAGGCGGCATGTCACCCGGCGCTCGTGCCGGGGCAGCAGGCGCAGACGTCCTCCAAGGTGCAGGCCCTGCTCGAGGCGCTCGACACGGCGGTGGGGGAGGGCCACAAGGCGCTCGTCTTCTCGCAGTGGACGTCCATGTTGGATCTCATCGAGCCCGCGTTGCGCGAGGCGGGCATCGGGTTCATCCGGCTGGACGGTGGCACGGCCAACCGCGGCGCCGTGGCCGCCTCGTTCCAGGATCCGAAGGGCCCGCCCGTGATGCTCATCTCGCTCAAGGCGGGCGCCACGGGGCTCAATCTCACGGCGGCGGACCACGTCTTCCTCGTGGACCCGTGGTGGAACCCGTCCGTGGAGGCGCAGGCCGCGGACCGCGCGCACCGCATCGGCCAGCAGCAGCCGGTGATGGTGTACCGGATGGTGTCCCAGGGCACGGTGGAGGAGAAGATCCTCACCCTGCAGGAGAAGAAGCGCGCTCTCTTCGAGTCCGCGCTCGGAGGCGCTTCCGGGGCCGCGGCCATCACGCGCGCGGACCTCATGCAGCTGCTCGATTGACACTCGCACACGGCTGTTCTGGCGGTTTCTTGGAAAACGCGTAAAAAGTGAACCCCCCCGAATTCAGGAGGCGGTTCATGCGGAACTTCAAGACGGCCGTGCTCGCGGTGCTCGTCACGCTCACGTGGGTCTCGCCGGCGCTGGCGGGCCAGAGTGGCTTCGCGCGCTGGAATGCGAGCCAGGGTGGTTTCTCCTCGTGGCAGCGCAGCGGTGTGGCCCTGGCGGCGGATGGCTCGCTCCAGGTGGATCCCCAGACGGCCGTGGCCGGGACGGATCCCTACGCGGCCGGTGCCTACAGCGGTGGCAACTTCTACAACGGGGGCAGCTTCCGCGTGGGCGAGGCCATCAGCCCCGTCATGAACTCCGGCTTCGGCTTCCGCGAGGCCGTGCCCTCCTGGGAGGCCGAGACGCCCACCGGCACCTGGGTGGAGACGCAGATGCGCGCCCTGGTCGGGGGCGTATGGACGAAGTGGTACAACCTGGGCGTGTGGGCCGCGGACTACTCGACGGTGCGCCGGCACTCGGCGGGCTCGCAGTCGGATACGAACGGCTACGTGGGCATCGACACGCTGGTCATCTCCAACAAGAAGTCGGCGGCCACGGCCTTCCAGGTGAAAGTGCGGCTCTTCAGCGCGGATGGCATCGCCGTGCCGCGCGTGCGCGCCAGCTCCGTGGCCCTCTCCATCTCGCCGGACAAGACCGCGGTGGTCTCCGCGGGCAACCCGGCCCACTGGAACCAGGTGCTCGCGGTCCCCGAGTGCTCGCAGATGGTCTACTCGGACGGCGGCCAGGTCTGGTGCAGCCCCACGTCCACGTCCATGGTGCTGCGCTACTGGGCCGGCGACACCACCAGCGCCTGTGAGCCGCACGTGCGCGCGGCCGTCAGCGGCGTCTATGACTGGATCTTCCGTGGCCATGGCAACTGGCCCTTCAACACCGCCTATGCGGCCACGAAGGGGCTCCAGTCCCACGTGACGCGCTTCACCAGCCTGGCCCAGCTCGAGCCGTGGATCTCCGCGGGCGTCCCCGCCATCCTCAGCATCTCCTGGGGCAGCGGGCAGCTCACCGGGGCGCCCATCAGCTCGAGCGCCGGCCACCTGATGGTGCTGGTGGGCTTCGACGCGTCCGGCAACCCGATCCTCAATGATCCCGCGGCCTCCACCGACGCCGCCGTCCAACGCACCTACCTGCGTTCCCAGTTCGAGCCGCTCTGGCTCCAGGCCTCGGCCGGGACGGCGTACCTCAGCTACCCCGCTGGCTGGCCGGTGCCCGCCCTCTAATCCCCTGACGGGGGCCCGGTGCGGACGCGGTCGAGCAGGAAGTCGATCAGCGCCCGCATCCGGGCCGGGAGATGCTGCTGCTCGGGGTAGATGAGGAAGAACTCCATCTCCCCGGCGGACCATTCTGGAAGGAGCGGGACGAGGCGTCCGGCGGCGACCTCTTCCTCCCCGAAGTAGGACGGCACCTGGATGACTCCCGCGCCGGTGACGGCGGCCCTGACCAGGAGCGTGCCGCTGTTGCTCTTGATCCGCCCCTCGGGACGGAAGGTCAGCTGCTCCCCGGCGCGATGGAAGACATAGGAGCGGTCGTGCAGCCCGAAGCAGGCCCGTGGGTCGAGCTCCCTTGGGTGGGCGGGCGGCGTGGTGTACAGCGTGGGGGAGGCGAGCGTCAGGAGCGGGAAGCTGATCAGGCGCCGCGCCACCAGCGATGAGGGCTCCAACGGTCCGGTGCGCACCACCAGGTCGACGTCCTCCTCGACGAGCCGCACGAGGCGGAGTGTCATCTCCAGCTCCAGCGAGATGCCCGGGTGGAGGGCGGCGAACTCGCCGAGCAGGGGCGCCAGGACCGTTTCGGCGTAGTAGCCGCCCGTGCTCACCCGGATGCGTCCCCGGAGCTGCCGGGCGCTCCGGGCCGAGTCGCGCGCCTCCTCCAGGGCCCCCAGGATGTTCCGGCAGCTCTGATGGAAGGAGCGGCCCTGTTCCGTCAGCACGCTCGAGCGCGTGTTGCGTTTCAGGAGCTGGACCCCGAGGTCTTTCTCCAGGTCGGCGACCCGCCGGCTCACGTGTGCCACCGAGACGCCAAGCTGGCGAGCGGCCGCCGAGAAGCTCCCTGCCTCGGCCGCGGCCACGAACTCGATGATTCCACGCAGCTTCCCCAGTTTATCCATGCGGTAAAGGAGCTTTGCAGAGGGAGGACGGCCGGTTCACTCCTTCTTTGCTACAGCCTCCTCATGAGCATCCGTCGTGGGACAGACGCCTTCAGCTTCCAGGTCATGATCGGGCTGTGCGCCCTGTGGGGACTTCAGCAGGTGGCCATCAAGCTGGCCGCTCGGGACATGGCGCCGGTTCTCCAGGCGGCACTGCGCTCGGGCATCGCGGCGCTGCTCGTGGGCCTCCTGATGACGTGGCGCGGAGGTTGGGAAGGTCTGCGACAGGGCACCCTTCGGGGAGGGCTGCTCGCCGGCCTCCTCTTCACCGTCGAGTTCCTCCTCATCGCGTTGAGCCTCGGCTACACCAGCGCGGGGCACGTGGCGGTGTTCCTCTACACCGCGCCCGTGTTCTCCGCGTTGGGCCTGCACCTGCTGTTGCCCCATGAGCGGTTGCGGCCCTTCCAGTGGCTGGGCATCGCGGTGTGCTTCACGGGTATCGCGGTGGCGTTCATCGGCGGCTCGTCCACGGGGCACCTGGACCGGCGAATGCTGCTGGGGGACGCGCTCGCCGTGGGGGCGGGGCTGGCCTGGGGCCTCACCACCGTGGCCGTGCGCGCCTCGCGGCTCTCCGAGGCTCCGGCCGCCCTCACGCTCTTCTACCAGTTGGCCATCGCCTTCGTGCTGCTGCTCGGTGTGGCGTTCGTCACGGGGAAGACGGGCCAGGTGGCCCTGACGCCCATCGCGGTGGGCAGCGTGCTGTTCCAGGGAGTGGTGGTGTCCTTCGCGAGCTACCTCGCCTGGTTCTGGCTGCTGCGCCGCTACCTCGCGTCGAACCTGGCGGTGTTCTCCTTCATGACGCCGCTGTTCGGCGTCACGTTGGGCGTGCTCATCCTCCACGAGCCCCTCACGGTGAACTTCGTCCTGGGGGCGGTGCTGGTGCTCGCGGGGATCGGGCTGGTCAGCGGAGAGGCCTGGCTGCGCCGTGTGCTGGCGCGAGTCGTGAGCACGGGGCCACGGCAGGAGAGCTGAGCTCCTTCAGGTGGGCCCGAAGGAGTGCTCCTGGGGACAATTCGCTGACAACGTGGCCATTTCCCCTCGCCCTCCGGGAGAGGGACGGGGTGAGGGTTCCACACATCCCGGGTTGAACCCCCTGTCCACACTGGAGTCCACGGGTTGGAGAACAGGGACAGATACCCTCACCCCGACCCTCTCCCGAGGGGAGAGGGGATATTGGGGGATATTGAGGGGATATTGGGCTCTCAGGCCACGCCCTTGCCGCGCCGGGCGATCCGCTCGGCGATCTCCGGGGCGGAACGGGCCTCGGCCAGGGCCGGCTCCTGGGCGAGCTCCTCGTAGTCGTCGTAGCCCGCTTCCAGCGCGCGCTCGAGCCACTCGGAGGCCTGCGCCCCCTGGCCGGCTCGCGCGTGATTCCGGGCGGCCTGGTACGCGTCCTCCGCGTTGCCCCCCGCCTCGAAGGCGCTCGCATGCAGCGCCGCCGCCGCGCCGAAGTCTCCCCGGGCCACCGCCACGTCCGCCAGCAACGTGTCCCGCTTCGCCGTCGCCTTCCAGGTGAACTCCCGCGCGGTGCGCTCGGCCTCGTCCAGCCGCTGCGCCTTCACCAGCAGGCGCACCGCCAGCGCAGTCACCGGCTCCGTGCGCTCCTTCTCCAGCGCCACCAGCGCGTGGGGCAGGGCGCGCTCGTGCAGGCCCGCCGCCTCGTACGCCATGGCCAGGCTGTAGGGCCTCGCGGCCTCGGGCGGCTGCACCTTCTCCAGGTGCGACACCGCGGCGCGTGCATTGCCCTCGGTCAGCGCCACCCATGCCAGCAGATCCCTCGCCGCGTTGCTCTCCTCGCCCGGCTTCGCCGCCGACAGCGCCAGGTGTCCCAGCCGGGCCGCCTCGCTCTCATGGCCCGAGCGCAGCGCCTGCCAGCCGCGCGAGAGCGCTTCCGGCTCGATCTCCGCCACCTTCACCGGCTCCAGCGGCTTGACGTCGCGCGCCACCTGGAGCGCCTGCCAGCACTGGTAGCCGAACATGCCGAACATGAAGCCGATGAAGAAGCGCTTGATTGTCAGCGCCAGGAGCACCACGCAACCCGCGGTGATGACGCCCAGCCACAGGGCGATGCGCTGCCGGGATGGCCCGAGTACGCCGCGCGCGATGTGGCCTCCGTCCAGCGGCGGCACCGGCAGCAGGTTGATGATGCCCCAGCCGATGTTCACCCACAGCAACTGCTGGAGGATAACGTGGCCCATGTAGCTCTTGGGCGGGACGAACTCGTAGACGGCGTACATGAGCCCGCCGAAGAGGAATCCGGTAAGCGGCCCGGCCGCGGAGACCGCCACATCCCTCCAGCGGCTGAGCGCCCGGTCGAAGTAGGTCTCGCCTCCGCCCATGTAGAGCCGGATGCCCGCGATGTCGCAGCCCAGGCCCATGGCCATGAGCGCGTGCCCGATCTCGTGTATCAGCACGGAGACGAAGACCACGGCCATCCAGGACACCACGGTCTGCCAGCTCGAGCTCCCCATCAAGCCGAACATGGCCGTCATCAGCCAGAAGCCCGGCTCGACGAGGACCGGGATGCGGCCGAGGTTGAACTGCCACGTGAAGGGAGGTGTGGAATCCATGTTCATGAGTCTCGTGAATCAGTTCTTCTGAACCACATCGAAGGCGTTCGACGTGGCGTTATGGCCCTGATCGTCCCTGACGACGACGATGTAGTTGCCAGGCGTATCGATGGTGAGGTTCTGGGTGCCGATGCCCTTGGAGAAACGGCCGGTCCGCGCGGAGATTCCGGTGGACACGCCCCCCCGGTAGAGCTCCACCGTCACCCGGCCCTCGAAGTACTCCGCGTTGGGGCCCTCGGCATGGATGATGATGGGGAAACGCTCGTTCACGTACTGGGTCGAGATGGAATCGAACCAATAACCCTGGACCGGTTGCTCGCTGGGGTTCCTGACCTCGAAGGACTCGGAGAAGGTGGCTTCCCGCCCGTCCCCCAGCTTGACCCGGGCCTCATGCAGCCCGATCCCCAGCCCCGGGCCCACCGTGCCCTGGAACTGGCCGTGGCCCAGGTACGTGTCCAGCGGCACCACCAACTGCGAGCCCAGCTCCAGCACCGGCTCCTCGAGCATCCGCACCGACTGGTTGCCGTAGTCCACGAGGAAGCGGGGCTCCTGATCCAGCCGGACGGTGATGCTCGTGGGCTCGTTGGTGAACTGCTCCCGGGGGGTGATTTCGAGGATCTGGAAGGACTCGGGAGTCACGGGCGTCTGGCACGCACACAGCAGCGCCAGGAGGAAGGGGAGGAGCTTGCTCATAAGGCGTACCTTACGCCCAGGGACGCGGACAGCCCCCCGAGCTGTGCATCGATCTGTTGAGCCTTCACCTCGGCGTAGCTGCCGCGCAGCTCGAGCAGGGCACTCACCGCGCCGAGGCGCCAGGCGGCCTGGGCCGCCACGAAGGCCATGAGGGTATGGCCCCGCTGGCTGTGTGGCTCGGGGAAGAGGGTGCTCGTCACGCTCTGGTCGTAATACAGGTCGCCCGCTCCGGCGCGGCCGTGGAGGGAGAGGGGCCCCCGCTCGAACGCCAGCACCCGTACGGACAGCAGCAGGGGCAGGGCCACCACCCGCGAGTCCAGGACGGGCCCCATCGGCCCGAGGGTGGGCTGGCTCGACAAATGGCGCAGTCCGCCTTCCACCTCCACCGTGAGACGGCCCCCGAGTGGAGGCAGGCGGTAGCCCAGGCCGAGCGAGAGCAGGGGCCCGCGGTTGTCGCCGCCGGCGAAGAAGCCTCCGGCCATCAGGTGCGGGGACAGGTGGTGCCAGCTCAGGTACTGGCTCCAGTCCACCTTGGGAGCGGGAGGCGCGGGGGGCGGTGCCACCACGGGCGCCTCGGGAGGCGGGACGACGGCCACGATGGGGGCCGCCACCGGAGCCATGACGCGCGCCGCGCCGGTGCCGTCCTTGAGGTGGGCATCCACCACCACCGTCCTGGCCCCGGCTTCCGGCTTCACGCGGAACACGCCCGGGTCCTGCTCCTCCACGTTGCCGCCCTGCACCTGGAGATCCACCTGTGCACGCGGTACGAGCTCTTCGCCCAGCAGCATCAGCCACCCGGTGCCGTTCACGGGGAACACGTCCGGGCTGAGCACCGCGACCAGGGGCCGCTCGGGAGGGACGTCGAGTGGGGTGGTGCGGCGCGTCTGCTGGCCCTTGGCGGTGGCGAGCACGATGGCCTCGCGCACTCCGGGAGGCACCTCCACGGGTACCCGGGCGCGGCCCTTGCGGTTGGTGGTCACCGGGCCGAACTGCATGTCCGCCACCTGCACCACCACCTGGGCACCCGCGCCCACGTCCGTGGCCACGTCCAGCTCCGTGCGGCCCAGCAGGGGGATGCGCACGGTGGTGACTTCCGGGGGGCCCTCGGCCGCGTCCACCCAGAAGGCGAGCACGGCCAGCAGCGGGTAGCGGATGTCCGGGGGAATCCAGCGGTACGCGTACACGCCCCGGGCGGTGGCGGGCAGCGGCATCAGGTTGCCCGAGGAGGCCACGGCCCGGAGCGAGGGAGTACCGCGCGGCACCTTCACCTGCACCACCACCGCCCTGTCCCGGCCGAGCACCACCTGGGTGGGAGAGGCCGTCGCCGGGAAGGGCGCCGCCTCCACCACCAGGGGCAGGGCGAGCATCAGCAGCAGTGGGAGGACCGGCGCACGCATGAGGGGGGCCTACCGTCCAGCCTCCCTGGCGTCTCTGTCAACCCTCGGCGGGGTTGCCCGGCGGGGAAGCGGGCTCTTCCGCTGCCTCCGCCTGCGGCTTGTCCGCTGGGCCCGTAGCTTTCGCGCTGGGCGGGCTGAAGGCGGGCTTCTCGGCCGGGGCCCCGCCGCGTCCGTGGACGAGCGTCTTCGTCTCGGACTTGAAGGTGATGTCCACCTTGTCCCCGCGGACCGCCGTCACGAACCCCAGCCCGAAGGTGGGATGCTGGATGACCTGGTCCATCTTGTAGGTGTCCTTGGGGCTGTAGCGGGGGGCGCTGGCGATGTCCTTGCCCGCCAGCTGCTCCTCGAAGGTGATGATGACCTTGTCCTCGGAGCGGCTGCTGGCCCGGGGGGCCTTGGTGCCGCTGCTCCCGCCGGCACTGGAGCGGGCCGACGGGGTGGGCTTGTCGGTGGTGCCCGGAGCCGAGCGGAAGGCGTGGTCTCCGCCGCAGGTGTTGCACCGGACTCGAGCGATCTTCGTGCCCACCATCGCCAGGATGGTGTGGGCCAGCGTGAGCCGGCACCGGGTACAGAACGCGTCGACCTCGCCGCCGACCTTGTGTTGGGTCGCCATGGGTGTTGCTTCTCGCTTCTCTTTTTTGAAGGGGAGGGAAAAAGGGCGGCGGAACATAACGGCAAGCGCTCCCGGGAGAAACCCCTTTGTCATGGCGTGTCACGGCGGGGGGGTGGGCGCCTGGATGCCTGGGTTGCCTGGGGGCGGAGGGGGGCTCTGGAGCCAGAGCGTTTGCTTGTTCCGGCTGGCGGGAAACGTAGAGTAGGGCCCCACGTGGCATCCGAAAACGCACAGAACGCCGAACAACAGCCCGAACAGCCCTCGATGCTGACCCGGTCCATCGAAGGCGTGGGCCAGGGCGCCATCTCGACGGTGGAGGAGCTGGGGCACCTGGTCACCCTCGGGGTGGACGTGGTGCGCTGGGGCGTGCGCCGGCCCTACCGCTGGCAGAACCTCTTCTTCCAACTGGACTTCGTGGGCGTGGGCAGCGTCTTCATCGTGCTGCTCACCGGCCTGTTCACCGGCATGGTGTTCGCCAACCAGTCCGCGCGGGCCTTCGCGATGTTCGACGCGCAGAGCCTGGTGGGCCCCACGGTGGCCCTCGTCCTCACGCGCGAGCTGGCCCCGGTGTTCTCCGCGCTGATGGTCACCATGCGCGCCGGCTCCGCCATGTGCACCGAGCTGGGCACCATGCGCGTCACCGAGCAGGTGGACGCCCTGGAGACCATGGCCGTCAACCCCATCCAGTACCTCCTGGTGCCCCGGGTGCTGGCTGGCCTCTTCATGGTGCCCCTGCTCACGCTGCTCTTCGACACCTCGGGCATCCTCGGCGCCTACATGGTCTCGGTGGGCACCCAGGGCGTGTCGGCCGGTACCTTCATCAGCCGCACCCAGCAGTGGTTGGATCCCATCGACGTCTACGAGGGCCTCATCAAGGGCGCCGTCTTCGGTCTGGCGGTGACGCTCGTGTGCTGCTTCAAGGGCTTCAACGCCACGGGCGGTGCCAAGGGCGTGGGCCAGGCCACCACCGAGGCCATGGTGACCAGCGCCCTCTCCATCTTCATCCTCGACTTCATCGTCGGGGTGCTCCTGCACTGATGGCCGACACGAACCCCCGGCCGATGATCGAGATCACCGGCCTGCACAAATCCTTCGGTGTGCACAAGGTCCTCACGGGCATCGACCTGGCCGTGCCCGCGGGCAGCACCTGCGTCATCCTCGGCGGCTCGGGTTCGGGCAAGACGGTGATGATGAAGCACATGATCGGCCTGCTCAAGCCGGACGAGGGGAGGGTGGTCATCGACGGCGAGGACATCGTCCCCATGGGGCCCCAGGAGCTGGAGCGGGTGCGCCACAAGTTCGGCATGGTGTTCCAGGCCGCCGCCCTCTTCGACTCCATGGACGTCTACGACAACGTGGCGTTCCCCCTGCGCGAGCACCGGGGCATCTCCGAGGACGAAATCCGCAAGCTGGTCCGCTCGAAGTTGGATCTCATGGGCCTGCCGCAGAGCGCCGAGCGCAAGTTCCCCGCGGACCTGTCCGGCGGCATGCGCAAGCGCGTGGGCCTGGCGCGCGCCATCGTGATGAATCCGAAGATCGTCCTCTATGACGAGCCCACCACGGGGCTGGATCCCATCACCACCGACTACGTGGACGAGATGATCCTCGCGGCCCAGCGGGAGCTGGGGATTACCAGCGTGGTCATCAGCCACGACATCGCCTCCGCCTTCAACATCGCGGACCAGATCGCCTTCCTCAACAAGGGGGTGATCCTGGAGCAGGGGCCCCCGGAACAGCTACGCTCCTCCCAGCACCCCGCCGTGAAGGTCTTCCTCCAGACCTGGTTCGGAAAGAATGATTAGGAGTCACACCCGGTGAAGAAGCTCGTTACACCGTTCCGAGTAGGCCTGCTGGTGCTCATCGCCGGAGGGGTCCTCTTTGGCTTCATCCTGTTCACCCGCAAGGGCGGGCTGGGTGAGGACGAGGCCCTCCAGGCCCATGCCTACTTCCGGGACGCCTCGGGCCTGGGGCCCAAGAGCCGCATCCAGATCGCCGGTCTCCCCGTGGGCGAGGTGGAGAGCATCAAGCTGGAGGGCACCCGCGCCAAGGTGACCGTGCGCATCCGCCGCGACATCACCCTGTACGAGGACGCCACGCTGGCCAAGCGCTCGGAGTCCCTGCTGGGTGACTACCTGCTGGATCTCAACCCCGGCACGGAGATGGCGCCCCCCCTGAAGGAGGGGGCGGAGATCCGCCGCGTCATCGACGTGCAGGGCATGGAGGCCGTGTTCGCCTCGCTCAGTCAGATCACCTCGGACATCCAGCAGGTGACGGGCGCGCTGCGCGACGTGCTCGGCGGCGACAAGGGCGCCGGCTCCATGGAGCGCATCGTCGAGAACCTGGTGCGCGTGTCGGACGCGGTGGACATGACGGTGCGCGCCAGCTCCGAGCGGCTGGACGCCATCCTGCGCAACGTGGAAGGCGTGAGCTCGGACGTGCGCGGCATCACCGCGTCCAACGAGCAGAGCGTCAACAACATCGTCGACAACATCGAGGTCATCACCCGCGACACCCGCGAGGTGCTGGCCACGGTGAACAAGCTGGTGGGCAACGGTGGGGAAGGGGACCTGAAGGACAGCGTGGCCAGCCTCAAGCAGACGATGAGCCGGCTGGACAAGACGCTGGCCAACCTGGAGGACGTGACCACCAAGGTGAAGAACGGCGAGGGCCCCGTGGGCACGCTGCTCACCGACAAGCGCCTGGGCCAGAAGCTCTCCGAGTCCATGGAGGATCTGTCGGACTTCTCCTCGCGGCTCACCGGCCTCCAGGCGGAAGTGGGCATCCAGGCCACCTACCTCATGGAGCAGGGCTCCTCGAAGAACATGCTGACGCTGCGGCTGGCCCCCAAGCCGGACAAGTACTACCTGCTGGAGCTGGTGGATGACCCCCGCGGCACCACCGAGACGCAGTACGTCCAGGCCAACCCGCCCTCCTCGGGCGAGCCCGTGGTGCAGAAGCAGACCATCACCAAGGAGTCCTTCAAGTTCAGCGCCCAGTTCGCCAAGCGCTACTACTTCACCACGCTGCGCTTCGGCATCATCGAGTCCACCGGCGGCGTGGGCGCGGACTTCCACTTCTTCAAGGACCACCTGAAGCTGTCCGTGGACGCCTTCAACTTCTCCGTGGCCGAGCTGCGCTACCCCCGCATCCGCACCTCGCTCAGGGCCCAGGCGTTCGACCGGCTCTTCGTCGTGGCCGGCATGGACGACATCCTCAATGATCCCCGGCGCGATACCAACACCCGCCGGATGCTCGCCGGCCGCGACTTCTTCTTCGGCGGCGGCGTCTACTTCACGGATGATGATCTGAAGTCCATGCTGCCCATCCTGCCCACGCCCTGAGTGTGGGTCCGGTACCAGATGGCTTGACCTGACCGGGTCAAAAGTCGTACCTCGCCACGGCACGGGCCGTCCCCTGGAAGCCTCGTGCCTGATTCTCGAAGGCCTCTCTTCCTGGAAGCCCCATGTCTCTTCTCGTCGTTGGCTCGGTCGCGCTGGACTCGGTGGAAACCCCCTTCGGGCTGAAGGAGGACGTCCTCGGCGGCTCCGCCACCTACTTCTCCACCTCGGCCTCCTTCTTCGCCCCCACCCAGGTGGTGGCCGTGGTCGGTGAGGACTTCCCCCAGGCCCACCTGGACTTCCTCAAGGCCCGGGGCGTGGACCTCGAGGGCGTCACCCGCGAGAAGGGCCGCACCTTCCGGTGGAAGGGCCGCTACGGCTTCCAGCTCAACGAGGCCGAGACGCTCGACACCCAGCTCAACGTCTTCCAGTCCTTCTCGCCCCGTCTGCCCGAGAAGTACCGCGACGCCCAGTACGTCTTCCTCGGCAACATCCACCCCGAGCTCCAGTCCCAGGTGGTGGATCAGGTGAAGGCGCCCAAGCTGGTGGCCGCCGACACCATGAACTTCTGGATCAACGGCAGCCGGCCCGCGCTCCTCAAGACGCTCAAGCGCGTCAACCTGCTCTTCGTCAACGACGCCGAGGCCCGCCAGCTCACCGGCGAGCACAACATCGTCCGCGCCGCCCGCGCCATCCTCGGCATGGGTCCGGATCGCGTGGTGGTGAAGCGCGGCGAGTACGGCGCGCTCCTCTTCGAGCAGGACCACATCTTCGCCTGCCCGGCCATGCCCCTGGCCGAGGTGTTCGACCCCACCGGCGCCGGGGACACCTTCGCCGGCGGCTTCATGGGCACGCTCGCCATCGCCAGCCAGCTGAACACCGAGACGCTGCGCCGCGCCATGGTCATGGGCAGCGTCATGGCCTCCTTCACCGTGGAGAAGTTCAGCCTCGAGCGCCTGCGCGACGTCACCCGCTCGGAGATCCGCGCCCGCTTCGCCGAGTTCAAGCGCCTCACCCACTTCGAGGACCTGGGCCCCCTCGAGGACTGAGCCGGCCGGGCCGGCGCCGGATGGGGCAGAATGTCCCGTGTCCGGCTTGACGGAATTTTTCGATGTCCCTATCCTTGGTTCCCGCGATTCCTGCCTTCCTGGGGGGCGCTTCGGGCCGTTGGGGCTTTCCCAGCGGCCGAGCATCGCGGAGGACGCCGGGGTTGCGGACGGATAACCGAAAGTACGCACGTTTCCCCTCGCGCCTGCGGTGCTGGTGCGAGTCGGAAAACATCACGCTCTACGCGAAGATCGCGAATCTGAGCGAGGGTGGGTTGTTCCTGCAGACGCACACCCCGCTTGCGCTGGGGCGGCGGACGCTGCTGAGGTTGAGCAGCGGCGAGGTGCGCGAGGTCATGGCCGAGGCGACGGTGGTGTGGAGCCGGCCTCAGCGGCAGGACAAGGGGCCGCCGGGGATGGGGCTGAAATTCGAAACGCTGGATTCTGGCGCGCTGGCACTGCTGCGGCGCATCATCTCCGAAGAGCAACGAGGGACCACGTTCGGGAACTGAAGTCCTCCGGACGTGGGCACCGGCGGGAACCCACCATGCGAATCGCGATCATCTCCGATGTCCACTCCAACATCGAGGCCCTGACGGAGGTGCTTCGTGTCGCGGAAGAACAGAAGGTGGATCGCATCGTCTCCCTGGGAGACATCGTGGGCTACGGGGCCTCGCCCAACGCGTGCTGTGATCTGGTGCGCTCGGTGACCGAGGTGACGCTGCTGGGCAACCACGACGCGGCGGTCGCCGGGCGGATGGACTACTCGTACTACTACGACGCCGCCCGCCACGCGCTGGACTGGTCCGCCGGGGTGCTCTCCGACGAGAACATGGAGTGGCTCAAGAGCCTTCCGTACACCTACCGCATTGGTGACGTGGGCTTCAGCCATGGCTCGCCGGTGGAGCCCAAGGCGTACGAGTACATCTTCGCGCTGGAGCAGGCGCGGGAGCTGGCGCCGTACGTGGAGCACCTGCCGGAGGTGACGTTCATCGGGCACAGCCACCTGTGCAAGGCGTTCGCCATCGGCAACGGCGAGGTGCATGACGTGGTGGCCCAGAAGTTCGGCATCCGCCGGGGCTACAAGTACATCATCTCGGTGGGCAGCGTGGGGCAGCCGCGGGACTACGACAACCGGGCCTGCTTCGTCATCTGCGACACCGGGGCGCGCACGGTGGAGTACCTCCGGGTGGAGTACGACATCGAGTCGGCCGCGCAGAAGATCTTCGACGCCTCGCTGGCGCTGAACTTCGGCAAGCGCCTGTTCCTCGGCGTCTGACCGGCGCCGCCGCGAAAAGGCCTACAGCGGGGTAGGGCGGGTGCTATCACTGGGGCGCCATGTCCCAGTCCCCCGGCCCCCTGTTCGCCACCGTCCCCAACGACATCGACTTTCCCGCCGACGAGCGCCGAATCCTCGCCTTCTGGAAGGAGCGGCGGATTTTCGAGCAGTCGCTCCAGGGCCGGGAGGACGCGCCCTCCTTCGTCTTCTACGAGGGCCCGCCCACGGCCAACGGCCTGCCGCACAACGGCCACGTGCTGACCCGCGTCATCAAGGATCTGTTCCCGCGCTACAAGACCATGCGCGGCTACCGGGTCCCCCGCAAGGCGGGCTGGGACACGCACGGCCTGCCCGTGGAAGTCGAGGTGGAGAAGGAGCTGCGCATCCACGGCAAGGCGGAGATCGAGCGCTACGGCGTGGAGCCCTTCACCGAGCGCTGCATCGAGTCCGTCTTCCGCTACACCAACGAGTGGGAGCGGCTGACCGAGCGCATCGGCTTCTGGGTGGATCTGCCGGAGGCCTACGTCACCTACCACCGCAGCTACGTGGAGAGCGTGTGGTGGGCGCTGGCCGAGTTGTACCGCAAGGGCCTGCTCTACCAGGGCCACAAGATCGTCTGGTGGTGGCCGCAGGGCGGCACCGCGCTCAGCTCCGGCGAGGTGGGCATGGGCTACCGCACCGTGGACGACCCCAGCGCCTACGTGGCCTTCCCGCTGCGCGACTCGCCCGGCACCGCGCTGCTCATCTGGACCACCACGCCCTGGACGCTGCCGTCCAACATGTACGCGGCCGTCAACCCCGGCGTGGACTACGTCACCGTGGACGCGGGCGACCGCAAGCTCGTCATCGCCGCCGCCCTGCGCGACGAGCTCGCCAAGAAGCTCAAGAAGGACCTGCCCGTGCTCGAGACGCGCAAGGGCAGCGCGTTGGTGGGCCTGCGTTACACCCCGCCCTATGACGTGTACTTCCAGCGCGTGGGCGGCACGGAGCTGCCGCTCGCGGCGGGCGGTACGGACTCGCCCGCCTGGCGCGTCATCGGCGCCGACTTCGTCACCCTCTCCAGCGGCACGGGCATCGTCCACATCGCCCCGGCCTTCGGCGAGGACGACTACGAGGCCTTCCGCCGCGAGCGCACCCGATTCGCCTCGCCCGAGTCGCTGGAGCTGTTCTGCGCCATCCGCTCCGACGGAACCTTCTCCGAGGACGTGCCCCAGCTCACTGGCAAGTTCGTCAAGGACGCGGACAAGGACATCCAGCGCGAGCTCAAGGAGCGCGGCCAGATGGTGCTCGTCGAGCAGTACCGCCACGAGTACCCGTTCTGCTGGCGCGCCGATGACGACCCGCTCATCCAGTTCGCCCGTCCCGCCTGGTACATCCGCACCACGTCCGTGAAGGACAAGGCCATCGCGAACAACCGCGAGGTCAACTGGGTGCCCGAGCACATCAAGGAGGGCCGCTTCGGCGACTTCCTGGCCAACAACGTGGACTGGGCGCTCTCGCGCGAGCGCTACTGGGGCACGCCGCTGCCCCTGTGGATCCACTCGGAGACGGGCGAGGTGGAGGCCATCCCCTCGCTCCAGGCCCTGCGCGAGAAACCCGGCAACAACCTGGCCGCCGTGGAGGCCGAGCTCCAGGCGTTCCTCGCCAGGAAGCCCGGTGCCACCAGCGTCGAGCACCTCATCGTCCACAAGCCGTGGGTGGACAAGATCACCTACGAGAAGCCGGGCACCCCCGGCCGCTTCACCCGCGTGCCCGAGGTGGTGGACGTGTGGTTCGACTCGGGCTGCATGCCCTTCGCGCAGTGGGGCTACCCGCATGCGCCGGGCTCGCACGAGAAGTTCACCCGGGCCTTCCCCGCGGACTTCATCTCCGAGGCCATCGATCAGACGCGTGGCTGGTTCTACTCGCTGCTGATGATCAGCACGCTGGTGTTCGACGAGGAGACCCAGCGGCGCCAGGGCATCACCCCGCGGCGGGACTGGCCGCTCCCGTACAAGAGCTGCATCGTCCTGGGTCACGTCTCCGACAAGGAGGGCAAGAAGGAGTCCAAGTCCAAGGGCAACTACACCCCGCCGGAGATCATCCTCGACGAGATCCGAATGGACTTCGCCGTGCTCGATGACAAGACGGCCGGGGTGCCCGGGGTGGCCGGCGAGGCGCTCATCGCCCGCGAGGACCTGGAGGGCCTGGACCTGCAGGAGGGCGCGAAGGTGCAGGTGTTCCGCCCGGACAACGCGGGCACGGTGCTGACCCTCACGGTGAAGGCGCACAAGAAGCTCAAGCGGCGCGTGCTGCTGCTGGGCAAGAAGGAGCTGGAGGCGCTGGGCGTGGCGCCGTCGGCGCGCGGCGCGGACGTGATGCCGGTGGAGGTGCCCCGGCTGGCGCCCACCGAGCGCGTGGTGCTCAAGGATCCGGCCAGCCGGGCTCCCGGCGCGGACGCGTTCCGGTGGTTCTTCTACGCGGCGAGCCCCACGTGGTCCAACACGCGCCACTCGCTGAGCAACGTGCGCCTGCTGCAGAAGGACTTCCAGGTCAAGCTGCGCAACGTCTACTCGTTCTTCACCATCTACGCGAACATCGACGGCTTCTCGCCGGCCCGGGGCAACGCGGACGCCACCGAGGTGCCCTGGCGCGCCATCCGGAAGAGCCAGGGCTGGCGCGAGCCGGGCGCGCGCACGGTGCTGGACAGGTGGATCCTCTCCGAGGTGCAGCTCGCGCTGCGCGACGTGACGCGCCACCTGGATGCGTACCATGTGTACGACGCGGCCCAGCGGATGGTGGTGCTGGTGGACGCGCTGTCCAACTGGTACCTGCGCCGCAGCAGGGATCGGTTCTGGGCGCCGGGCCTGGAGCAGGACAAGCTCGACGCGTACTACACGCTGTACGAGGCGCTCACCACCATCGCGGCCATGTCGGGGCCGTTCGTCCCGTTCTTCGCCGAGGAGATGTGGAGCAACCTGGTGCGCAAGCCCTGGCCCACGTCCCAGCCGGAGAGCGTGCACCTGGGCCGCTTCCCCGAGGCCGACACGGCGCTCATCGACGAGGGGCTCTCGGCGGAGATGGGGGCGGTGCGAGAGCTGGTGTCCCTGGGCCTCAAGGTCCGCGCGGACAACCGGCTCAAGGTGCGCCAGCCCCTGGCCCGGGCCGATGTCATCCTGGCCCGCCGTGAGCTGCGGGAGCGCGTGGCCGTCTACGAGGCGCTGATCAACGACGAGCTGAATGTGCACGAGGTGCGCTTCCTGGAGTCGGGCCAGGAGGCGGACGTGGTGCGCTACAAGGTCCGGCCCAACCTGAGGGCCATGGGCAGCCGCCTGGGGCCGAAGCTGGCGCCGGTGCGCAAGGCGTTCGACGCCGCCAACGGCCGCGCCCTCCAGCAGGAGCTGGCACTCGAGGGCAGGGTGGTGCTGACGGTGGACGGGGAGCGCATGGAGTTCCCGTCCGAGGAGCTGGAGGTGCTGGTGGAGGCCAACCCCGGCTATGCGGCCGCGGGCGCGAGCGTGGGCGTGGTGGTGCTGCACACCGAGCTGACGGAGGCGCTGGTGGACGAGGGCCTGGTGCGCGAGCTGCTCGCCCGGGTGCAGGCGGCGCGCAAGGACATGGCGCTCGGGTACACGGACCGCATCCGCCTGTGGGTGGATGGGGAGGCACGGGTGCGCAAGGTGACGGACGAGGCCCGGGCGCTCATCTCGCGCGAGACGCTCGCCCTGGAGGTGCACGTGGGTCCCGAGGGTCTCACGGGCCAGGAGGAGGAGTTCAACCTCAACGGCCTGCCCGCGCGTCTCCGGGTGGAACGCGCCTGAATGTCCGGGGCCCCGACATCAGGGGCCCCCTCCCGGTCGAAAAAGGGGTGCGGCGGTCCGGAAATGGCGTAGAAAACCGGACCCGTGCGCCCCTACAGCCCCCCTATCCGGATCGTCGTGGGCCTCCTGTCGGCCCTTCTCGTGGTGGCGGCCCCCGTGGCCTGCCGCAAGCCCGCCCAGCCCTCCGAGGCCTATACCCAGGCGCACAAGCGCTTCGGCAAGCTGTACGGAGAGAAGGGTGATGACGCCTTCCTGGACCCGGCGCTCGCCGAGGTGGAGTCGCTGCTGGCCCAGGTGCCCGCGGACAGCCTCGACGCCCCGGCGGCCCAGGAGCTGCGTAACCGCATCCAGACCGGCAAACAGCAGGCCGCTGCCCATGAGAAGGCCCGGGAAGAGGCCAGGGCCCAGGCGCGTGAGCCCGGCCCGGGCTCCACTGGCTTCGGCTCGGATACCGGTTCGTCGGCGCCCGCTCCCTCCGGCTCCGAGCCCTCGGACGAGGGCTCCAATGACGGCACGGATGACGCGGACGCTGGCACGGGCACGGGCGTGCCCGGGGTCGGCACCCCGGAAGCCCAGCTGGCCAGCTCCGGCTGCTTCCAGAAGGGCGAGCCGCTCGAGGTGAAGGGCCGCGGCCGCAGGGACCGCTGGGAATTGGCGGACCGCCCGGCGTGTCGCCAGCAGTATGCCTCGCTCCAGGATCAGGCGTTGATCATCGAAGAAGGCAAGGTGCTCGCGCAGGTGCCGAAGAGCTCCATCCAGGCCATCCCCGTGGATGGCGGCACGGGCCCCACCCCGGATGCCGGCCGCTAGGCGCGCATCCCACTTCCAGACCTTTCACGCGGAACCGTCTCCATGAACGAACAGACCTTCATGAAGTTGATGAACATCCTCCCCAAGTCCGCCCTGTCCACAGCGGTGGGGATGGCCACCCGCCTGCCCGCACCGGCCCCGCTGCACCGGGCCGCCATCAGGACGTTCGCGAAGATGTACAACGTGGACGTGGCCGAGGCGGAGCACGCCCTGGAGCACTACCCGACGTTCGCCGAGTTCTTCACCCGCGGCCTGAAGACGGGCTCGCGCCCCGTGGATCCGGGCGCGAAGGTGGTGGTGTCCCCGGTGGACGGCGCCGTGTCCCAGGTGGGCTACGCCGAGCACGGCCGCGTCATGCAGGCCAAGGGCATCCACTACACCGTGGGCGAGCTGCTCGGTGACGAGGAGGCCGCGAAGCCCTTCCACGGCGGCGCCTGGACCACCATCTACCTGTCCCCGCGCGACTACCACCGCATCCACTCGCCGCTGGGCGGGAAGATCACCGGCTACGCGTACATCCCCGGTGAGTTCTGGCCCGTCAACCCGGCCTCGGTGAAGAACAAGCAGGCGCTCTTCTGCGTCAACGAGCGGCTCGTGACGTACCTGGACACCGTGGCCGGCAAGTGCGCCGTGGTGAAGGTGGGCGCCACCTGTGTGTCGCGGATCAAGGCCGCGTACGAGGACGTCATCACCCACGTGGGCAAGCCGGGCAAGGTGCACCGCTACGACACGGCCATCCCGGTGGAGAAGGGCGGCGAGCTGGGCCGCTTCGAGATGGGCTCCACCGTCATCCTCGTGTTCGAGCCGGGCCGCGTGAAGTGGGACGACAGCTTCCAGCCCGAGGCGGTGGTCCGCATGGGCCGGCGGATTGGAGAGATTCCGTGAGCCAGAAGGTCAGTGGCGTCAAGGGCATGAACGACATCCTCCCCGGCGACGTGGAGGTGTGGCAGCACGTCGAGCGCACTGCCCGGGATGTGTTCGGCCGCTTCGGCTACGGCGAGGTGCGCACGCCCATGGTGGAGGACACCGCGCTCTTCGTGCGCAGCGTGGGCGAGACGACCGACATCGTCGGCAAGGAGATGTACACCTTCGAGGACAAGGGCGGCCGCAGCCTGTCCCTGCGCCCCGAGGGCACCGCTCCCGCCGCGCGCGCGTACATCGAGCACTCCATCAGCAACCAGGAGCCGATCACCCGCTGGTTCTACATGGGCCCCATGTTCCGCTACGAGCGGATGAAGACGGGCCGCTACCGGCAGTTCCACCAGATCGGCGCCGAGGGCTACGGCTCCAAGGAGCCCGCCCACGACGTGGAGATGATGGACATGGTCGTGCAGCTCCTGCAGAAGCTGGGGCTCACCGACGTGTCGCTCAACATCAACTCGCTGGGCGATGACACGTGCCGGCCCGCCTACCAGAGCCGGCTGGTGGAGCACCTGCGCGCCCACGTCGATGAGCTGTGCGCGGACTGCAAGGTGCGGTTGGAGAAGAACCCGCTCCGGGTGCTCGACTGCAAGAACGAGCGCTGCCAGCAGATCGCCAACGCCGCGCCCAACATCACCGAGTCGCTGTGCGAGCCGTGCCGCGCGCACTTCGACGAGGTGCGGCGCAAGCTGGACGTGCTCGGCATCAAGTACGTGGTCAACCCGCGCATCATGCGCGGCCTGGACTACTACACGCGCACCACCTTCGAGTTCATCGCCGCGCACCCGGCGCTGGGCACCGCCAGCACCGTGGGCGGGGGCGGCCGCTACGACAAGCTGGTGAAGAGCCTCGGCGGGCCGGACGTGCCCGCGGTGGGCTTCGGCCTGGGTCTGGATCGGCTCTGCCTGCTGCTCAAGGAGAGCGGCCAGCAGTTCGCCCCGCCGGTGGATCTCTTCATCGCCGCCGCGGACGAGGGCTCGTCGGACGTGGCCTTCGGGCTGGTGAGCCGCATGCGCCGCGAGGGTCTGCGCGTGGAGTTCGACACGCGCGGCGGCAGCCTCAAGAGCCAGATGAAGCGCGCGGACAAGACGGGCGCCCGCTTCACGCTGGTGCTCGGACAGAACGAGCGCGACAGCGGCCAGGCGCAGCTCAAGCCCATGGCCGGCGGAGACTCCATCCCCGTGCGGCTCGACGACCTGGCCTCCGCCGTACGCGAGGCGATCGCCCGGCCCGCGGCGCCCGCCGCCTCCTGAGGAGCAACTTGTCCAACAGTCGGATCAGTTGGTGAACGCCGGGCCCGGAGGGCGTGCGTGCTGCTCGCTCGCCGGGGCCGATACGTCAGCTCCGGCGGCGTTTGAGGTACAGCCGGGTGAGGGTCTCCTGACTGCCGGGGGCCTGCACCGGGGTCACCGTGACGGAGACCAGCTCCCAACCCTCGGCACCGGCGTTCTGGAGCCAGGTGCTCTCGTCATCACAGGACTCGAGGCCCTTCGCGGAGTTGGAAACAGCCATCTGCAACGGCATCCGTCCGGCCCACTGGCCGTTGACGTAGGTCACCTTGCCCTGTTGGAGCATGGCGATCCGGTACTCGAATGTCATGGGAGTCATGGGGGTTCCTCCGAGATGAAGCCCTTCCTCACCGTTATCGCCGGGCCCACCGCGTCTGGGAAGACCGCGCTCGCCATCGAGCTCGCCCGCCGCGAGGGAGGGGAGATCGTCAGCGCGGACTCGCAGCAGGTGTACCGGTATTTCGACATCGGGACGGCGAAGCCCTCGGCGGAGGAGCTGGCCGCCGTGCCGCACCACCTCATCTCCGTGGTGGAGCCGCTCGAGCCCTTCTCCGCCGCCGAGTATCAGCGCAGGGCCGACGCGGCCATCGAGGACATCACCTCCCGGGGCAAGCCCGTGTTCGTGGTGGGCGGCACGGGCATGTACCTGCGCATCCTGCTGCACGGCCTGGTGGAGGCGCCGGGAGCGGACCCCGAGCTGCGCGCGGAGCTGGAGGCGCTCGCCGCCGCCGAGGGCCGGGAGGCCGTGCACCGCAAGCTCGCCGAGGTGGATCCGGAGACCGCCGCGAAGCTGCCGCCGAAGGATCTGGTGCGCACCATCCGGGCGTTGGAGATCCACAAACAGACGGGCAAGCCGGCCTCCGAGTTCCGCAAGGAGCATGCGTTCGCCGCGGACCGGTATCCCTTCCGGATGCTCGTGCTGTCGCCGCCGCGCGAGGAGCTGTACCGGCGCATCGACGCGCGCAGCGCCGCCATGTTCCAGAGCGGGCTGGTGGAGGAGGTGCGCGGGTTGATTTCCCGGGGCTACGGTGAGGCCGCGCCCATGCGCAGCGTGGGGTACGTGCAGGCGAAGGCGGTGGTGGAGGGGGCGCTCCCGGTGGAGGAGGCCATCCAGCAGGCGGCGCAGGAGACGCGCCGTTACGCCAAGCGGCAGCTCACGTGGTTCCGCAAGGAAGCGGGAGCGAGCTTCGTGGAGCCACCGTATGACGTGTTGTTGAAAGAGGGTGGCTCCCACTCCGGGGAGGGGTAGGGCGCGCGCTAGCGACTGCCCCCTCGGAGCGCGGTGGCTCCAGTGGACGGGCCGAGCCCGAGGTGTCCTCGGGCATGCCTAACTTTGTTCCTGGGCTTCTCCTGCCTGGGGAGCGAAGCGAAATGGATGCGCACGCGGGGTGGGTGGCACCACGGCGGCGTCCCTGGCTGCCGAGGGGTTGGCCAGGATGGCGGCGGACTGGCCTTCTCCTCCTGGAGCACCTCGCGATAGCCGGTGGCTATGTGCTGCTGGGTTGGCTCGGGCTGATGATCATGCCCGATGGCCGGCTGATGACCATCTGGCCAGCGGGGGGCTTCGCCCTCGCGGTGCTCCTCCTGCGTGGTACCTCGCGATGGCCCGCCGTCTTGCTCGGGTCGCTGCTCAACTCCTACTGGTTGGTTCCCTGGCAATGGGTCGTCCCGGAAGGGACCACCGTCTCCGTCGTTCAGCAGTACACCGCCACGCTCCTGACGAGCCTGGCGCGCGTGTTCTCGACCTTGGTAGGGGTCTGGCTCCTCGGCCGGTACGTGGGGCCGATACGCTGGCCCCACACCGTGCGCGGGGTCCTCGCCTTCATCGTCGTCGCGGGCCTCGTTCATCCCGCGATCGCCGCCTTCACCACCCATGTCGCGCTGCTGATGGTGGGGCTCGTCGAGCCCGGGCCCTTGTTGCTCCGGCAGACCTGGATCTGGTTCAACGCCAACTGTGGGGGGGGTCTGGTCGTCACCCCCGTCTTCCTGGCGCTCTCCGAGGGTCCGGTAGGACGTCCACACCGGGCCCGCTGGGAGGTGGCTCTGGTGACAGCGGGCTCGCTGATCACCGGCCTCATCGCCCTCGAGCTCCGGCAGCGGTATGGAGATATAGGCATTCCGCTGGCGTACCCGATGGTCCCCTTCGTTCTCTGGGCGGCCTTGCGGTTCGGCGCACAGGGCGCCGTCCTCACCAATCTGCTCTGGGCCAGCGTGGCGTTCTACTCCATGTATGCCTTGAAGGTTGGAGAGATGGAGCTCGCACGGGGCTTCGCTCATTACCAGGCGCGGTCCGTGGTGCTCACCGCCTTCATTCTCGTCCTGGCAGCCGCGTTCGAGGAGCGTCACCAGCTGCAGCAGGCCCTGGAAAAGGAGCGCGAGAGCCTCGAGGCGCGGGTGGCCGAGCGCACCCGGGAGCTCGCGCGGTTCCTCTCCCTGCTGCACTCCTCGATGGAATCCACCGCCGATGGCTTGCTCGTCGTCGACCGCAAGGGCCACATCACCGCCATGAATCAGCGCTTCGCCGAGCTGTGGCGGCTCCCCGCGTCCGTGCTCGAAAGGGGCGATGATGCGCGGGCGCTGGGCTTCGTGCGCGATCAACTGGTGGAGCCCGAGGCATTTCTCTCCCACGTGGAGTACCTCTACGCGCATCCCGAGCAGGAGAGCGAGGACGAGGTCCAGCTCGTGGATGGCCGCGTCTTCCATCGCTTCTCCCGGCCGCAGCGGTTGGGGGAGGAGATCGTCGGGCGGGTGTGGAGCTTCCGGGACATCACGAGCCGGCGCCAGGCGGAGGCCGAGAGGGATCGCCTGCTCGTGGAGGAGAGCCGGGCGCGGCAGGAGGCGGAGCGGGCCTTCCGGGAGGCACAGAAGGCGCTCGGGGTGCGTGACGAATTCCTGTCGGTCGCGGCCCACGAGATGAAGACGCCGCTGACGTCCATGAAGATGCAGATTCAGCACCTGCAGCGGCTGTTGGCGGGAGCGTCCGGAGGCCAGGTGGAGGCCGCCCGGTTGAGGCCCGTGGTCGCCGCGGCGCTGCGCCAGATGCGGCGCTTCCAGGAGCTCGGAGAGCATCTCCTGGACATGACGCGGCTCACCTCGGGACGGCTTGAGCCCCGGCACGATCCACTCGACTTCCGGGAGGTCGTGGCGGAGCAGCTCGAGCTGCACGCGGAGGCCGCGCTGAAGGCCCGCTCGGAGCTCCGGTTGGAGGGCACGGGCCCGATACCTGGCGAGTGTGATCGCCCGCGTCTGGGACGGATCGTGGGTTGCCTGCTCTCCAATGCGATCAAGTTCGGCGCTGGTGGTCCCCTCACGGTCCGGCTCGAGGCCCGGGAGAGCCACGTGCGCCTGCAGGTGGTTGATCACGGGATCGGCATCGCGCCGGAGGACCATGAGCGGATCTTCGAGCGGCTGGAGCGCGCGGTGGATTCACGGCATTACGGTGGGTTGGGGCTCGGGCTGTGGATTGCCCGCCAGAGCGCGGAGGCCCTCGGGGGCCACATCACCGTCGAGAGCGAGTTGGGCAAGGGCGCCACCTTCACCGTCGAGCTTCCGCGCAGTTGCCAGTCGCATGCACCGCGGAGGAGTGAGCCACCCGCGGAGCAGGAGCATCCCACCGCCTGAGCCGGGTGCTCGAACGCGGAAGCCTCCTCAGAACGCCAGCGCGTGCAGGTACAGCTGGAGCGAGCGCAGGTGGTGACCCCAGTGGCTCTCGAAGAGGAAGCGGAAGTGGAACAACGCATCCTCCTCGCTCGTCATCTCCCAGCGGGCGAGCACCTCGTGCAGGTCCATGGCGATGTCCGTGAGGTCGTCGATGGCGTCGGCGATGCCGTTCTCGGGCTCGCCCTCCAGGTCCGTGACATCGAGGGCGACGTTGTAGAAGCCGTAGCGCGGGAACAGCGGGGAAATGCGCTCTCGGAGGACCCGGTACTCGGCTCTGGGCGGAGCGGGGTAATCGCGATCGTCCGAAGGGGCCTCGGCGAAGTGGTACGCGAGCGCGAGCCGATCGAGCACCAGGCGGAGTGTCTCCTCCCGCTTCTCAGCGGGCCCGGCGCCCTCCATCAGGGACAGGAACTGCTTCACGGCGTCCAGGATCTCGCCACGCGTCATCCGCCATCTCCCCTTGGGGAGCTTAGCGCTCGAGGAGGGACTGGACCACGAACACGCGGGCATCACCCTTGCCGCGCGGGGCGCCGTAGACCGCCAGTCCGTCGGGTGTGGAGATGAGCGCGGTGGCCTGCTGCCGCGTGTTCTGCGGCATGCCGGCCGGGAACTCGATTTCGCTCACCAGGAACTCCGTGTTCGAGCTGACTGACGAGACGCGGAGGGTGGGGCAGGGCGCCTGGGCGCACCGGACACCGCTGTCGGAGAGCCGGTACGTGCCGGGGCCGTGGACCTTGCTCGCATCGTGGATGATGTCATCGAAGATGGAGCCCTCCGGACCACACGCGGAGACACCGAGCAGCAGGAACGCGCAGAGGTATTTTCTCATGGTGGACCGTGGCGGCTGCAAAGCACATTCCCACGCCAGCGCCCCGGGATTTCGCGAGGTTGCGCGCGCACGAGCCCTCAGAATTCCGAGGTAACCGGACGCGCGCCATCACCGTATGGCAGAGCACTCCGCCGAAAGGATTGCCCGATGCACCCGCGTTCGCTGTTCCTCCTGGCCGTGCTCGCCGCCAGCGCCTGTGGTCCCTCGTCGACGGTGGACGAAGGCACGGGCGTCATCCAGGACCTCGACACCTCCGAGGCCGGCATCACCGCTTTCGTGCGAGAGGGCCGGTACAAGGACTGGCTCGCCGAGCCCGGTGTCCGCGAGACGCGAGCGCCGCATGGCAGCAAGGTGCGCGTCTTCTTCAATGACACGGTCGTCCAGTCCCTGCGCGCGGGCAATGCCACGCACCCGGTGGGTAGCATCCTGGTGAAGGAGCTGTACGAGAGCGACGGGAAGACGCTCCGGGGCCATGCCCTGGACGTGAAGATCTCCGAGGGCACCGGCAAGGACACGTGGCTCTTCTACGAGGGCTTCGGGCCGGAGTACGCCAGCAACTACTACGGCCGGGGTCACTCGACCTGCCACGGGTGTCATGCCAGTGGCAGGGACTACGTCACCACCGCGCTGCCCTGAGGAGCACTCAGGAGGCGTAGCGGCCCGACTCGTCGGAGACGACGTCGTCCTGAGCGGAGCGGCCCGGCTGGGCCACCTGCGTGCTGGTGGGGACATGGCCCATGAGCTGGCGCAGCAGGCGCTCGGGATCCACGGGCTTGGGCAGGAAGGCCTCGGCGCCGGCGTCGAGCGCGCGCTGGCGCACGTGGGGCCGGTTCAACCCGCTCATCACCACCACCCGGGTGTCGCGCGTGAGCGGGTGCTGCTTGAGGCCCTCGCACAGCCGGAGCCCGTCCACCCAGTGCAGCACCACGTCCAGGAGGATGGCCGTGGGCGGGCGGCGCGCCACCGCGCAGAACAGGGCCAGCTCATCGGCGAAGGCCACCACCCGGGCTCCCGTGGACTCCAGGAGCTGCGTCATGGCCTCGCGCTGATCCGGATCGTCATCCACGATGTAGTAGAGGTCCGGCTCGAGCGAGGGAATCGTGGTGGGCATGGGCTCCACGGCGGTGCGGACCCAGGAGGCCATGGTCTCGCGGATGCCGGCCCAGCGGGCGGCGTTGAGCAGGGAGAGCGGAGTGGGGGAGGAGAGCCCCAGCACACCACCACCGCCCATGCCGCCCGAGGTGCCGCGGTTGCGAGCCGCGAGGAAGGCCTGGGGAGCGCGGCGTCCGGCGCGGCGCAGCCAGGAGATGGAGCGAGCGCCCGCGGCCGAGTCCTCGAGCATCTCATTGAGGCCCTCGCGCACGTAGCGGCGTTCCAGGGCCGCGCCCTCCAATCCGGCGTCCAGCAGCGCCACGGCGGCGCGGCTGCAGGAGGCCAGCGTCTCGGAGAGCCCGAGTTGCAGCGGGTGGCCGAACGCCACCGCGCCCACCGCGAGCTGCCCGGGGGCGACGATCGTACGGCCGGGGCCATAGGGCAGCCGCGTCGTCTCCAGCGCGGCGAGCTCGAAACCTTCCTCCACGAGCCCATCGCGGGCGGCCATCATCAGCACCTGGCACAGGTCCGCCGGAGTCACCGAGGCCCCGAAGGCGAGCGCGTACACCGAATGCGCGCCGGGCAGCAGGAGCAGCCCATCCACCGAGCCCATGGGCGAGAGCCACAGCCGCGCGAGCGGCGCCACGGACAGCCGGGGCGAGGCGTGCCGCAGCCGCGCCTGCACGGCGGCGATGGTGGGAGCGGGCTTGAAGCCCGGGAAGAAGGCATCGCCCATGGAGGGCCCGGCGCCCGTGGCGAGGGCCACCGCGTGGAAGCGCTCGCCGCTGCCCTGGGCCCTCACGACGAGGGGGCCGCTCTTGCGCACCGCGGCGGGAGCGTCCGGCGCCGAGGGCTGGTTCTCCACCCGCTCGACGCGCCGGGGCACGAAGCGCGCGCCCTGCGCGGTCGCCGCGCCCGCGAGCACTTCCCGCACCAGCGCGAGGCCACCCTGGCCCTGGGGCCACGCGTCCACCACCCACAGGCCGCCGGGCGTGGAGGGCAGCACCTCGCGGTTGCCGTGGGAGATGATCTCCACGCCGCGCAGCTCATGGGCGCGCCACTCGGGAGGCACGCGGCAGCCGAGCGCGGCGAGCCGGGAACGGCACTCGGGCGTGAGCAGGGCGGGCGGGGCGACGGCGCCCGGCTCCCCGCTTTCGTACACCCGCACGTCGAGCGCGCAGCCGCGGGCCCGTCCATTGAAGAGCAACGAGGCGGCCAGTCCCGCACCGGCGATTCCACCCCCCACGATGGCTACCCTCGAACCGCTCGCCAGCTTGCTCCCGTTCATCCGCGCCCTCACTCCACCGTCCATCGGTCCTCTGGGGGTTTCTGGTTGTCAGTGACGCTGAACCTTCGGGGGCGGCATCTCGGCCGCTCCGTACACCACGACCCGATCGCGGCCCTCGCGCTTGGCCTCGTAGAGCGCCGCGTCCGCCGCCCTCAGCAGGGCCTCGGTGCTCTCCTTGGGCTGGGCGGTCGAGTGATCCGCGATCCCCACGCTCACGCTCAGTCCGAAGGGGGCCGGCCGCCCGTCGCTGCGCGTCACCTTCACGGTACGCAGTCCGGCGCGGATCCGCTCGGCGAACACGGCCGCCTCGGCCGCCGTCTGGTGGGGCAGCAGCGCGACGAACTCATCCCCGCCGAAGCGGGCCGCGAAGTCCACCTCGCGCAGGTTGGTGCGCAGGTGGCTGGCCAGCACGAGGATCGCCCGGTTGCCCACGTCGTGGCCCATGCCGTCGTTGATGGCCTTGAGGTGATCCAGATCGATGACCACCACGGACATCGGGTACTCGTAACGGTTGGCGCGCTTGAACTCTTCTTCCAGCCGCATGGACAGCGCCCGGAAGTTGGCCAGGCCCGTGAGGGCGTCCGTCTGGGCCAGCACCTGGAGCCGCTGCTGCTGCTCGCTCTGGCGCAGGGCCCGATCGATGCGGGCCATCAACTCGCGCGCGCTGGCCGGCTTGTGGACGAAGTCCACCGCGCCCATCTCCAGGCACTTCTCCAGCGTGGCCTCGTCGGAGTCGCCGGTGAGGAAGATGACGGGCACGGACTCGGTCGCCTTGTCGTGCTGCAGCGACTCGAGCACCGCCAGGCCGTCCTCGTGATCCAGGAAGCGATCCAGCAGGACCAGATCCGGGTGCCGCTCGCGGGCGAGCACCAGGCCCGACTGGCCGTCGCTGGCGCCCAGCACATCGAACCGGGCGGCGAGCAGCTCCACCAGGCTGTCGCGTGTCCCCGGGTCGTCCTCCACGACCAGGATCAGGGCCCTCTCGCTGGGGCGCTCGTGCCGTTCCATGGTCCGCTCCACTTCCCGCTCCTGCCTGGTAATGGCAGGCCGAAAGTCTCGAGTGCCACGCCCGCTAGAGGGTGAGCCATCCCGCCCGTCCCCGGCCGTCGCCCCTGGCGCACCCACGTCCTCCTCCTCCTTCACCCGAGACCCCCGGCTGCCAAATCCGATCTCTCCACCACTTCGCCGGGCCGCTCGGGCCCGATCATGTGTCAGCCCAGGAGCAAGGGCCGTGCCCCTCTTCACGGCGGCAGAGGGGGGAGTGATTCCAGGGACTTGCAGCACCCGTCTCGGGAGAAGGTGCCCCCGACTAGGCAAGAGTTGCAGCGTTCCCGGTTATCCCACCAGTAGGAATTCCCGGGAGGCGAGGATCAGCGTCGGGGGGTGAACTGAACGCGCCGGCCCCCACCACCGCCCAGAACCTGGGGCGGTGGCGCCTCCAGACCGAACTGCCACCACATGGGCTCATAGGGCTTCATCTTCAGCTTCTTGTCGTTCTGCAGGGCGGACAGGCTGTTCTTGAGCTTCTCATCGGAGGGGTTGGCCTCCACGCCGCGTCCCAGCACCCGGAGGGCCTCGTCCTTCTCCTTGTTCTGCACGAGGCACCACGCGTATGCGGCCCACAGCAGCGGCTCCTTCTTGCCGGCGGTCACCGCGGTCTCGAAGGCCCGCTTCATCGCGCCGAAGTCCTTGCGCTGGTAGTAGAGGGCGCCCTGCATGGCCTTGGCCATGTAGTTGCGGGGGCTGGCCTTGTTGAAGTGCACCTGCGCCCCGTCCAGATCCTTGGACATGTACTTGAGCATGCCCAGCTGCGAGTGGATTTCGGGCCCCACCATGAACTGCCACTTGTCGTAGACGAGCCCGCCCTCCAGCATCTTGATGGCCCGCTCGACGCGCGCCTGGGCTTCCTTCTGGCTGGTGGGCTGCCCCTGGAGCTCCTTCTGGACGGACTCCATGAGGACCTGGAGCTGGTTGCCGATCCGCCGGGCGAGCAGGAGGTAGGTCGCCACGAAGGCGATGGAGCCCGGGATGATGCCGGCCCAGATGGAGCCGACGCCAGAGAGTTTGATACCCAGGGTGATGACGAGACCCACACCCAGGGCGATGAGAAGGTTGTACATGGCGCCCCGTTTATCCATCAGTGTGTAGGACCGCAATCTTCAGATGCGTCCGGGCGGGCATCGCGGTATACGTTCGCTTGTTCCAGCCCCAAGGGGCCCTCTGTCGAAATTGGTAGACGAGGCGGACTCAAAATCCGCTGCGGCTGACCCCGCGTCCCGGTTCGAGTCCGGGGAGGGCCATTCCGGGGAGTTCTCGCCCGATGGGAAGGGGCAACTACTCCCCCCAGGCGTGCAGTGAGACTCCGGAGTCCCAGGCGGGAGGTCCTCTGATGAAGGTGTTGCTGGTGGAGGATGACGCCAGTCTCCGCGAGGGGATGGGGGAGCTGATCGCCGAGCAGGCAGAGGTGCGCGAGGCGGGCAGTGTGGCCCAGGCGTTGGAGGCCCTGAAGGAGGAGCGCTTCTCCCTGGTGGTGACGGACCTGCGCATTGGGGACAAGGGCGATGGCGGGCGGATCATCCTGGAGGCGGCGCGTCAGCGGCTGCAGCCGGTGGCGATCGTCAGCGCGGCCACGGCCGAAGAGGTGGTGAAGGTGCTGCGGCCGCACGAGCCGGACGCGGTGCTGGCCAAGCCCTTCCAGATCGAGGACATCCTGGATCTGGTGGAGCGCTTCGTCACGCTGCGGCAGCAGGTGGAGACGGCGGCGCGGCGCATGCCACCGCACGAGGGGTGGACGGAGGTGTCGGTGGGCGTGCGGGTGGTGGAGGAGCCGGGCGGGTGTCTGTGGGTGCGGATGGAGCCCGGGGCGGGCCATGGCCGGCCGGTGAACCGGGGGCGGGCGGGCCTGATGGTGGTGGAGGGCTCGCTGGAGGTGGAGGGCGAGCGGCGGACGGGGCACCAATATTTCTATCTGGCGGCCGGACCGCGTGAGGTGCGGACCCACGAAGGATGTCTGGCCGTCTCGATGGCGCTTCGCGCGTAGCGGAGCGCTGGCGGTTCGAGCGTGAGCAAGACTCTCTGGCCTGGCACATTCGTGGACGAGGATCGCCTGGGTCGCCCCTCGCGGCGTGCGGCGACGGCGGTGCTCGAGGCACACCTGGCGGTGTTGAAGGGCGATCCCCTCAAGGCGGCGCTGGCCAATGCGCTGAAGGACGCGGAGGGCCTGGGCGGCCAGGAGCGGCGCTTCACGGCGCTGGCGGTGCGCGAGCTCTCGCGGCACCAGCGGCTGTTGGACCTGGCGGCGCGCCTGTTGGGGCACCCTCCCAGCAAGATCGGCCTGCTCGAGGATCAGACGCTGGTGCGCTACGTGCTCTGGCGCCGGCTGTTCTGCGGGGCGAGCTGGGGGCGCATCAGCCCCGAGGTGAAGCTGCCCGGCCCGGTGCGTCCGCGCACCATCAAGGATGATCTGCTGGCCCAGGTGGCGGAGTCGCCGCTGCCGGAGCCGCCGGTGCCGGAGTCGGCCGCGGAGCGGCTGGCCACGCGCTACTCGTTCCCCAACTGGCTGGTGAACCGGCTGGCCGAGCTGCACCCGGAGCCGCTGCTGGAGGCGATGCTGGCGGCGCTGGACGAGGATCCCTCGCTTCACTTCCGGGTGAGGCCCTCGGGGACGCGGGCCGAGGTGGTGGCGCGGTTGGTGGAGGAGGGCGTGGCGGTGGAGCCGGTGGGCGTGGCGCTGGACGCGGTGCGCATCACCGAGGCGAGCCACCGCGTCTTCGAGACGAAGGTGATGAAGGAGGGCCGCCTGCAGGTGCAGGACGTGGGCAGCCAGCTGATCGTCGAGGCGTGCCGGCCGCTGGAGGGCTCACTGTCGGGGCGGGTGGTGGCGGACGTGTGCGCGGGGGCGGGCGGCAAGACGCTCGCGCTGGCGGACGAGGTGGGCAAGGCGGGGCGGGTGGTGGCGGGAGACCGCTCCCGCCGGCGGCTGGCGCAGGCGCGCGAGCGGGCGAGGGAGCTGTCCCTGCGGCACGTGTCCTTCCCGCATCCCCTGCCGCTGGAGCAGGCGGACGTGGTGCTGGTGGACGCGCCGTGCAGTGGGACGGGCTCATTGGCCAGGGAACCGGATCAGAAGTGGAAGATCACCGCGAAGTCGGTGCAGGAGTTCCACGACACCCAGCTGGGGCTTCTGGAGGAGCTGGCGGGCCAGGTGAAGCCGGGGGCGCTGCTGGTGTACGCCACGTGCTCGCTGCTGCCCGAGGAGAACGACGCGGTGGTGCGCGACTTCCTCGCCAAGGTGCCGGGCTTCACGGTGGAGCCCCTGGCCCCTCTCTTCGGCCCCGAGCGGGCGGCCGTGCTCTGTGACGGCCCCTTCCTCCGGGCGCTGCCGTCGAGGGTACCGGGTGGGGGTTTCTTCGCGGCCCGGCTGCGCAAGGCCTGAGGGGCGGGCGGGCCCGAGAGCAGGCAGGATTGACAGTCCTGGCGGCCCCACGCTACGCAGGAAGGCGATCCTTTTTCCGCGAGGTCGCATCCGGTGGCAGCCGACCCCAAGCAGTCCGAGACGCTCCGTCAAATCCAGGAGGCGTTCCAGTCCGCCCAGTCGCAGATGACCCAATTGCGCCAGCAGGTGGAGAAGCACGCCGAGCTGGCCCGGGCGAAGACGCAGAACGACTTCATCCAGAAGGAGAAGGAGCGCGCCCTGCGGGAGCTGGGCGAGGCCGTCTTCAAGCAGGTGCAGAAGGGCAAGCTGGAGCTGTCCTCCACGTTCGCCCCGCTGCTCAAGGCGGTCGAGCAGGCGCATCAGAAGGCCGAGGCCCAGGCCCGGGAGATCAGCGATCTCCTCCAGGAGGGAGAGGAGACGGCCCAGCGGCTGAAGCAAAAAAACGCGGGTGGGGCGAATTCGGGAGTAGCGTCCCGCACGAAGAAGTTGTAGAAGGGCGCCGCTTTCGACGTTGGCAACCGCTCCCCAGGCGGTTGCGCATTGTGGGGCTATAGCTCAGCTGGGAGAGCGCTTGAATGGCATTCAAGAGGTCATCGGTTCGATCCCGATTAGCTCCACTCAGAGAAGAGGCCCGTCAGGAAAAGCTGGCGGGCCTCGTCTCTCTCCTTCGATGGCACAAGTGAATACGGGGCTATAGCTCAGCTGGGAGAGCGCTTGAATGGCATTCAAGAGGTCATCGGTTCGATCCCGATTAGCTCCACAATGAAGAAGGCCCGCCCGGTGCGAACCAGGCGGGCCTTTTCATTTCCGCCGGCCCGCTCGAGCGCACGCTCGCGGCCGGTGGCATCCACCTGAATCAGCGGAATCGGAGTGAAGGGAAGCGCACGCGATCCCCACGGGCGAGGTGTGCCTCGCTCAGCTCGAGGGGAGGGGGCGTGTGGTGTCCGCGGACGGCCGGGGCGACGCTCGGGGCGTCGCGGCTCAGGCTTCGCGGATCATCAGCATCTGGAGCAGATCGCGCAGCATCTGCTTGAGGCCGCCGGCCTCGGGCAGGCTGTGGAGGATGCGGGAGGCGGCGTTGGTGGAGCGCTCGATGAGGCGCTCGGTGGCGGCGCGGCCCTCGTGCTGCTCCACGAGCTCACGGGCGCGCTGCAGCATCGTCTCGTCCTTGGGGCCGGGGATGCAGAGCGTCTCCAGCTCCTGGCGGGCCTCGGGCGTGGCGCGCAGGTAGGCGGCCAGCAGCGGGAAGGTGCGCTTGCCCTGCGCGAGGTCCGAGTCCGTCGGCTTGCCCACCACGGAGGACTGCCCGTACAGGCCGAGCAGGTCGTCGCGCAGCTGGTAGGCGGTGCCCACGTAGCGGCCGAAACGCTCCAGCTTGTTGATGAGCTCCGGATCACCGCCGGAGAGCATCGCCCCGCACACGAGCGGAGCGGTGAAGCCGTAGAGGGCCGTCTTCAGGTAGGCCACGCGCAGCGCGTTGTAGATGGACAGCTCGGCCAGCGGCTGGTGCGGCAGCCGGATGTCCATGTACTGCCCGGCGGCGGTGTAGCGGCACACCTTGAGGAAGTAGCGCGTGGCCACGTCCGCTTCCGGCAGGTTGCAGCCCAGCATCACCTCGAGCGAGCGCCCGTAGAGGTGATCTCCGATCACGATCGCGAGGTTCTCCCCGAGCCTGCCCTCGCCGAGCATCTTGTGGAGTGCGGCGCCGCCGCGGCGCGTGTCCGCCTGATCCGCGACGTCATCGTGGATCAGCATGAAGGTGTGCAGCAGCTCCGTGGCCGCCGCGAACCGCCACAAGCCCGAGGGCGCCCGCGTGTCGCCGCGGCCCAGGGCGTAGCCCACGAGCACCAGGCCCGGACGGATGCGCTTGGAGGGACGCAGGCTGTAGCTGCGCACCTGCTCCAGCACCTTGTTCCATGCCGGATCCAGGTGCCGCTCATCCTCGAGCTCCAGGATCTGATGCAGCACCACCTGCGTCTGGTACTGCACCGTCTTGGCCCAGGACACGAAGTCCACGGGCGACGGGGACGCAGACTGTTGCTGCTCTGCCGCCGGAGGCCCGGCCTGTGGAGACTTCCGCTCTTTCATGACGGGGGAGGTGTCACCCGAGGTTCCGCGCGTCGGCATCGTATCCTGGACAGCGGCAACCAACGTCAGCATAGCGAACCTCCGGGGCTGTGCAGCTTGGGGGGTCGGGCAAGCCCCATGGATATTCTTACGGATTTTAATATCAGAAAACTTTTATACAGGCAATCGTGGAATCTCGTGGAGAAATATTGCCGTTCGAGGAGAGACGGAAGCCTCTCAGAGGGAAAAAGACGTAACGGGTCTTGATTTACCCAGATGTCTTTGTTGACTCCCCCCCCTGTTTGTACATCCTCATGGAAAAAGAGCGGCCGGTCCAAAAAGGACGTCGGCCGCTCGGATCCGCCAGGGGTGAAATTACTTGGCGTTCTTGAAGATGTTCATCACATCCTTCAGCAGCTTCACCGACTCGTCGTGGGGGCGCTGGAAGGCATTGCGGCCCATGATGGAGCCGAAACCGCCGCCGGCGGCGATCTGACGGATCTCCTCGAGCAGGTCCTCGGTGGTCTTGGACTCGCCGCCGGAGAAGATGACGATGCGCTTGCCGTTGAAGGCGGACTTCACCACGTCGCGGATGCGGTCGGACATGGTCTTGGTGGGGATGTTGAACTTCTCGTAGACCTTCTTGGCCTCGGCCTGCTCCAGGAAGTCCTTGGGCGGCTTGACCTTGATGACGTGGGCGCCGAGCTGCGCGCTGATCTGCGCCGCGTAGGAGATCACGTCGATGGCCTGCTCACCCTCCTTGGAGATGCTGCCGCGCGGGTAGGCCCAGAGCACCGTGGGGAGGCCGTGATCCTTGGCCTCGGCGATCAGATCGCGCAGGGCCTCGTACTGCTCGTTGCGGTAACCGGAGCCCGGGTAGATGGTGTAGCCGATGGCCACGCAGCCCAGGCGCACCGCGTCCTTCACGGAGCCGGTGACGGCGGACATGGGGTGCTCGGGCTTGCCCAGCGTGTCCGAGTTGTTGAGCTTGAGGATCAGCGGGATCTCACCGGCGTACTTGCCGGCCACGGACTCCAGGAAGCCCAGGGGCGCGGCGTAGGCGTTGCAGCCGGAGTCGATGGCGAGCTGGATGTGATAGTCCGGATCGTAGCCCGCCGGGTTGGGGGCGAAGGATCGGGCCGGGCCGTGCTCGAAGCCCTGATCCACCGGGAGGATGACCATCTTGCCGGTGCCGGCGAGGGTGCCGGTGTTGAGCAGGCGGGCCAGATTGGTCAGCGTGCCGGGGTTATCGGAGGGGTACCACGAGAGGATCTGCTTGACGCGGTCGGTATACGCCATGTGCTCCTCGGAGTGGGGGCGGAAGGCCCCTTGACTTGGCGGGTCGGATTCTGCCCACGCGCGCGCCATGTACCAAGCAGATCATTCGTAGCTTCGTCGCGACGCGAACGCTCGGGGATCGCGCGGTGGCATCGTGAATAAGTTCGCGCCCTGGAGGGTCATCCCTCTGGTCGGTTCCATCGTCGTTCCGGAGTCACATCGCCTATGTTCGCTTCCCTGCTCGCCGCCGTGCTGTTCGCCGCGGCACCCGCTCCGCTCGAGGTCGTGAAGTCGGGCAACACCGAGGTCCAGAAGATCATCACGTCCAAGGGGGGCACCCCGGAGCAGCTCTCCAAGGCGGTGGATCGCTTCGTGGACTGGGGTGAGCTGTCCAAGAGGGCCCTCGGCGGGACGTGGGACAAGCTGACGCCCGCCCAGCGCAAGGACTTCTCGGAGGCGATGCAGGGGTTGCTGCGCGCCTCCTACGCCCAGAAGGCGTTCAGCCAGGGGAGGGCGCTGATCCAGTACGGCCAGGAGTCCGTCCAGGGCAACGAGGCCACCGTGGACACCAAGGTCATCATGAGCAGGGATCGGCTGCCCGTGCGCTACAAGCTCTTCCGCGCGAACGACAAGAGCGAGTGGCGCATCTACGACATCGTCACGGATGACATCTCGCTGCTGGAGACGTACCAGGGCCAGTTCCGGAAGCTCCTCGCCAACAAGGGCTTCGACGGGCTGTTGACCACCCTGAAGTCCAAGCGGGCGCAGCTCGAGAAGTCCCTCGAGTAGCGCCCGCCCGGGCCGCGTCCACGTGCCCGCCTCTACAGGGGCTTCTCGTAGACGCGGTACCGCTTGGACTGCTTGCCGCCCATGGACTCGATGGCGCGGTTGACGAGGTGGTTGTCCTCGAGCGTCCAGGAGATCTCTCCGCCCTCGTAGCCCAGCTCGCGCGCCTTGTTGAGCGTGTCCAGGTAGAGGATGGCGTCCAGGCCGCGGCGCCGGTAGCCCTCGACGGTGCCCAGCAGGACGAGGCGCAGCCGGCGGATGCGGCGCGTGGCCAGCAGCAGCTTCGCGAGCCCGATGGGCAGGCCGAAGGTGGTGAGCCGGCCATTGGCGGCCTTGATGGCCTCGTTGGCGTCGGGAATCGTGAGCGCGAAGCCCACGGGCTCGCCCTTCACCTCGGCGACCAGCACCAGCTCCGGCCGCACCATCTGCTTGAGCTCACGCGCCAGGTGGTCGAACTCGTGCTCCGTCATCGGGACGAAGCCCCAGTTCTTCTCCCAGGCCGCGTTGTACATGGTCTTCACCCGGGCCACCTCGGCGTCGAACTCCTTGAGGTTCACCGGGCGCACCGTGACGCCCTCGCGCTGGCGGATCTTCTCCGCGATGCGCGCCACCTTCTCCGGGGGCGGAGTGGAGGAGGAGAGCTCCCAGGCGTACAGATCCTTGGCCTTGGTGAAGCCGTTGGCCTCGATGAGCGCGGCGTACCAGGGCGGGTTGTACGTCGTCATGATGGCCGGCGGGGTGTTGAACCCCTCGATGAGCAGGCCCACCTCACCGTTGGTGGAGTAGCTCATCGGGCCGATCACCGAGGTGAAGCCCTTGGCGCGCAGCCACTCGGCGGCCTTCTCGAGGAGGGCGCGGGCCACGCCGGCGTCATTCACGCACTCGAAGAGGCCGAAGAAGCCGACGTTGGTGCCCTGGAACTCGTTGTAGCGGGGGTTGCTCACCGCCGCGATGCGCCCCACCGCCTTCCCGGCCCGGCGGGCGAGGAAGAACTCCACCTCGCCGAACTCGAAGAAGGGGTGCTTCTTCGGGTCCATGAAGTCCCGGCGCTCCATCTCCAGGTGCGGCACGAAGTTCGGGTCGCCCTTGTAGATGGAGTAGGTGAGGCGGATGAAGGCCGTACGGTCCGCCGGGCTCCGGACGGGAGTCACTTCCACGTCGGAGGGCAGGGGAGGCTGCTTGGAATCGGTGTTCTGCATCTCGGCGGCGGCGGCCATGGGGGTGTCCTAGCTCCTGTCCTCGTGCCCGTTGCGGATGAAGAAGTTGGCGCCCTTCTCCAGCAGGATGCCGGGGAGGGTGGCGCGCTTCTCCCAGAGCTTCATCGGCATCTGTCCCAGCTTGCGGATGTCTTCCGGCTGGAGGTTGGCGGCGCGCCAGGTGAGCGTCTCCACCGCGTCGAACAGCTTGCCGGCCACCTCGCGCGAGGACATGCGCGAGAGCTGATCCAGCGTGAAGCCGTTGTGGCCGTTGTGGCCCTCACTGGCGGCGGCCCACTTCTCCGAGGCCTTGTTGTTGCGCACCATCGTGCCCGGGCGGGCGATCTGCACCGGGGTGTACGTGGAGGGCCGCGTCTGGGGGATGACGTCCATCTTCTTGCCAATCTGCTCGAAGATGTCGAGCACCCGATCCAGCTGCTCGTCCGTGTGCGTGGCCATGTAGCTGGTGCGGATGAGGGCGTGGCCCGCCTCCACCGCGGGAGGAATCACCGGGTTGGCGAACACGCCCGCCTCGTGCAGTGCCCTCCAGAAGCGGAAGCACTTCACCTGGTCACCGATGTGCACCGGCACCACCGGCGTCACCGACACGCCCGTGTCGAAGCCCATGGCGCGGAAGCCGTTGTGCATCTTCTCGGCGATGTCCAGCAGGCGCGCGCGCCGCTGCGGCTCGGCCTCGATGATCTCCAGCGCCTTGAGCGCCGAGGCCACGGTGGCCGGCGTCATGGACGCGGAGAAGATGACGGAACGCGACTTGTGGCGGATGTAGTTGATGACGTCCGAGGGGCCTGACAGCACGCCGCCCAGCGACGCGAAGCTCTTGGAGAACGTCCCCATGACGAGGTCCGTCTCCTTCTCCAGCCCGAAGTACTCCGAGGTGCCGCGGCCCTTCTCCCCCAGCACGCCCATGGAGTGGGCGTCATCCGTCATCACCCGCGCGCCGTACTTCTGCGCCAGCTCCACGATGCGGGGCAGGTTGCAGACGTCGCCCTCCATGGAGAACACGCCGTCGGTGATGATGATCTTCCCGGCCTTGGGCTCCTTCTCGGCGGCCTGCTGCAGCAGCTGCTCGAGGTGCTCCAGGTCGTTGTGACGGAACTTGCGCTCGGTGGCGAAGGACAGCCGGATGCCATCCACCAGCGAGGCGTGGTTCTGCCGGTCCGCGAAGACGATGTCGTGGCGGCCCAGGATGGAGGAGAGCGCCAGATTCGTCTGGAAGCCGGTGGAGATGACCACCGCGGCCTCGCGGTTGAGGAACTTCGCCAGCCGCTGCTCCAGCTCCTCGTGCAGCGCCAGGGTGCCGTTGAGCAGACGCGAGCCGGAGCACGTGGTGCCGTAGCGCTCCACCGCCTTGATGGCCGCTTCCTTCACCCGGGGGTCCGCGCTCAGGCCCAGGTAGTTGTTCGAGCCCACCATGATGATACGGCGGCCTTCGATCTGGACCTCGGTGGCACCGTACGACTCCTCGATCGCCCGGTAGTAGGGATAGAGCCCCGTGGCCTTGGCGATGCGGTAGTCCTTCCAGCTCCGGCACTTCTCGAATACGTCACTCATGGCGCTCTTCTCTCATGGGGGGAGATCCGCCTCAGCGGAGCTCCAGGGCGCGCTTCCTGCGGTGTTCTCTCCGACCCGGGGCACCACAAGCGCGCGTCCTCCTCCTCGGGGGGCTAGGAGTCGCCGTCATTATTGAGTCGACCTCCGAGTGTCAAGACACGGACTGAGGCGCGCGCGGCCCCGGGGTTGGCCGGGAATCCCCGGGTAGGGGTTGACACCTGGGGTTATTCCCGATGGGGGCAGGCGAGTGCGCAACCGGTTGCACAACCGGGACTCGTGTGCCCTGGTTCAGAGGGGGGATGTCACACGGATGGCTTCCACACACGGGGTGGAAGGCTTCCAGGCTGGGGGGTGTTCGTTCCCGGATTCGTTGAGGCCGTGACAGGGGGCGGGAAGTCTGCTTTCTGGCGGGCCTCCTTCGACTGGGGAAATGCGTGGCTGACTCTCTTCGACGGCGTGGGTCCGAGGCCTTCATCCGGGGAACGCTCGCGCGGCCCTGGCGGGTGCTGCTGGCGTTCACCGTGTTGGCGCTCGGTGGCGCGCTGCTGGCCGGACGGCTGGACTTCCGCGGCTCCTTCGTGGAGTTGCTGCCCAGCGAGACCCAGGAGGTCCAGGATCTGAACCGGGTGGCCGAGAAGGCCGGCGGTGACGGTTACCTCGTGGTGCGCGCGCGCGGCGCCGCGCCCGAGAAGCTGCGGGAGTTCTCCAACGCGCTGTCCCGGAAGCTCGAGACGCTTCCCGAGGTGCGCTACGTGGAGAACCACTTCGACGTGGGCTTCTTCGAGGAGCGCGGCCTGCTGCTGCTGCCCACGGAGAAGCTGAAGGAGCTGCGCGCGGACGTGGACGCGCGGCTGCGCTACGAGAAGCAGCAGGCCATCGCGGTGGATCTGCTCGACGAGGCGGACGCGCCGCCGGACTTCGACGCCATCGTCAAGAAGTACAGCCCGGATGCGCCCATGCGCGAGTACCTCGGCAGCGCGGATGGCTCCGAGGTGTACATGATGGTGAAGCCGGGCGGCACCGCGGGCGACATCGTCTTCGCGCAGAAGCTGGTGGATGACGTGCAGCGCGTGTCCGCCGAGGTGGCCCAGGGTCATCCCGGGGTGACGCTGGATTACGCCGGGGCCTTCCAGGCGCGCATCGAGGAAGACGTGGTGATGCGCAAGGACCTGTCACGCGCCGCCGTCCTCTCGGCGATCATGGCGGTGGGCATCATCCTGCTGGCCACGCGGCGGCTGTGGGCACTGGCGGTGGTGGGCGTGCCCGTCGTCTTCGGCGTGTCGCTGACGTTCGCCTTCGCGGAGCTGGCCATCGGCCACCTCAACATCGTCACGGGCTTCCTGGTGGCCATCCTCATCGGCCTGGGCCTGGAGTACGGCATCCACCTGGCCATGCGCTACTGGGAGGAGCGGCGCGATCGCCCGGCCGCCGAGGCGCTGGCCGAGGCCGTGCGGGGCACCTTCGCCGGAGCGCTCACCTCGGCGCTGACGAACGCGGCGGCCTTCTTCGTGCTCGTGTTCGCCCAGTTCGAGGCCTTCAAGCAGTTCGGTCTGCTGGCCGGCGTGGGCGTGCTGATGGCGGTGCTGGTGGCGTACGGGCTGGGCCCGGCGCTGCTGGTGCTCGCCGAGCGTCTGCGTCCGGGTGGGCGCAAGGCGGCCGAGGTCCACGTGTCCGAGGCTCCGGCGAAGCAGGTGCCGCCCACGCCCCACAAGCGCTGGCCCACGTCCGTCATCGCGGGCCTGCTGGTGGCGGTGCTCGGCTTCGCGGCGTACTCCGTCTACGTGCTGCCGCGCATCGGCTTCGAGACGAACATGCGCAAGCTCCGGGGTGAGTCGCCCTCGGTCGTGCTCGATGACCACATCAGCGAGCAGCTCGGCACGCACCTCAACCCGGCCATCCTCCTGGTGGACGACCTGAAGCAGGCCCAGGTGGTCGAGGAAGTCATCACCGAGGTGAAGACGCGGCACGGCGCGGAGTCCACCTTCAAGCAGTACGCCTCGCTCAACGAGCTGCTGCCCCAGGACGTGCCGGGGCACCAGGAGCAGCTCGCCGCCCTGCGCGCGACGCTGGAGAAGCTGCCCGAGGAGGCCCAGAAGGATCCCCGCCTGGAGAACGTGAAGAAGATGCTGGAGGCCCAGCCGTACGGGGCGGAGCAGCTGCCCGTCGAGGTGCGCCGCCGCTTCGAGGCGCAGGACGGCAAGGGCATGTTCCTGCTGCTGTTCCCCTCGGTGTCCAACCACGACACGCGGGAGCTGTCGGCGTGGGCCGCGCAGCTGGACGAGGTCATCGCCGGTGCGAAGGCCCGGGGCGTGGACCTCGCGGTGTTGGATAGCAATCGGATCGCCGCCCGCATCTTCTCGATGGTGCGGGGGGACGGCCCCTTCATCCTCTGGGCGGCCGCGTCGGTGGTGTTCTTGACGATCCTCCTCAGCCTGCGCAGCTTCAAGCGTGCCTGCCTGGTGGCGGGCCCTCTGTTCCTGGGCATGTTGTGCCTGGCTGGAGGCATGTACCTCTTCGACGTGCAGCTGAACTTCATCAACGCCGTGGTTCTCCCCAACCTGCTCGCCATCGCCGTGGACAACTCGGTGCACCTCTTCCACCGCTACGAGGAAGAGGGCCCTGGCTCGCTCGGCCACGTGGTGCGCAATACGGGCTTCGCGGCGGTGGTGGCCACGCTGTCCAACGCGGCCGGCTATGGGGCTTTGTTGATCTCCCATCACGCCGGTTTGCGCTCCATCGGACAGATTGCACTTCTGGGGGTGATGTGCACCTTCCTGGGTACGACGGTTTTCTTCCCGGCGATGCTCGCCTTGCTGGAGCGTTGGAAGGACCGGAAGAGGGGTGGGGGCATGATTCGGAGCCTGGACATCGCGGTGAAGGAGCCTGCCGGCGAACCGGGGGAGCGTAAGTCTGCGTGAACGCCTGGACCTCGTATGAGCGCGCCCGAGCGGGCGTTCGGAACGTCCACCTACGAGCAGTCGACGTCGTCATGGTCGTCTCGTGCTCGTTCGCCGCTTTGACGCTCCTGGGCCCAGCCAGCTGGGCCCCTGGCTCCACGAGATCCGCCGTCCACTTCGCCATCTTCGCGCTCGGCCCCCTGGTCCTGCGCACCCTGGAGTCCTACTTCCCCCAGCACCGGCTGCTGGCCTTCGTGGCCAACTTCTGGCTGCTGCCGGTGATCGGTCTCAGTCACGAGGTGCTCAGTCCCCTGGTGACCGCCCTCACGCCGGTGCTGCGGGATGCCCAGCTCGTCGCCATGGATCAGCGGCTGTTCGGGGTCCAGGCCGCGGTGGTGCTCGGGCAGTGGGTGCCGCCCTGGTTCATCGACATCCTGATGATTTGCTACTACGGCCACTTCGTCTGGCCGCTGATGCTGGGCGTGGTGCTGTACTTCGCCGGCCGCCAGGAGGCCTTCGACGAGTACCTGCTGGCGCTCAGCCTCTTCTTCACCTTCAACTACCTGTTCTACGCGCTGGTGCCGGCCATCGGCCCGCGCTACTTCCTCTACTTCGCCTTCGATCAGCCGCTCCAGGGCGTGTGGGTGACGGCCTTCCTGGACTCGGTGATGCGCCTGCCGGGGTTCGCGCGGGACTGCTTCCCCTCGGGCCACACGGGAACCACGCTGCTGGTGTTCGTGTACGCCTGGCGCTTCGCGCCCCGCTACTTCCGGGTGACGTTGGTGCCCGGCCTGTTGCTCATCGCCGCCACCCTGGTGGGCCGCTTCCACTACGCGACGGACCTGCTGTGCGCGGTGCCGCTGGTGGCGGTGGTGGTGGGTCTGGCCGTGGGGTGGGGCCGGACGTTCGCCCGGCGCGATCCCGTAGCGCGCCCCGTGACGATGGACGCTATCGTGCGCCCCTGAACAAGGGAGCGTATGCATGAGCAGGCAGATCCTCGCGGGCCGCGTGGCCCATCTCGGTACCACCGTCTTCTCCGAGTTCAGCGCGCTGGCCCTCAAGCACGGGGCCATGAACCTGGGGCAGGGCTTCCCTGACTTCGACGGACCCGAGCCCGTGAAGGAGGCCGCTCGCAAGGCAATCACCGACGGCGTGAACCAGTACGCTCCCAGCCCCGGCCTGCGTGACTTGCGCGTGGCCATCGCCGAGCACGGCGCGCGCTTCCACGGACACACCGGCATCGATCCGGACACCATGGTGACCGTCACCAGCGGTGCCACCGAGGCCATCCTCTGCGTGATGCTCGGCCTGGTGGACCCGGGCGATGAAGTGGTGCTCTTCGAGCCCTTCTACGACTCGTACGACGCCAACGCCGCCTTCCTCGGGGCGAAGGCGCGCTACGTGCCGCTGCGTCCGCCGGACGGCTCGCACACCACGTGGTGGTTCGATCGCGAGGAGGTGCGCGCGGCCTTCGGTCCCCGCACGCGGCTGCTCGTCCTCAACTCGCCCCACAACCCCACCGGCAAGGTATTCACCCGCGAGGAGCTCGAGTTCCTCGGCGGCCTGTGCGCCGAACACGATGTGAAGGTGCTCTCGGACGAGGTGTATGAGCACATCCTCTTCGGCCCGGCGCGTCATGTGCGGCCCGCCATGGTGCCCTCGCTGGCGGACCGGACGCTGACGGTGAGCAGCGCCGGCAAGTCGTTCAGCCTCACCGGGTGGAAGATTGGATGGGTCATCGCACCGCCGCCCCTGCGTGACGCGGTGCAGCGAGCCCACCAGTTCGTGACGTTCGCCACGGCCTCGCCGCTGCAGGCGGCCACGGCGGCGGCGCTGCGGCTCCCGGACTCGTACTTCCAGGAGCTGAGCGCCATGTACCTGTCCAAGCGGGATCGGCTGCTGGCGGGGCTCGCGGAGGCGGGGCTCGAGGCGTACGCGCCCGAGGGCAGCTACTTCATCATCGCGAACATCTCGGGCAGGGGCTTCGCGGATGACGTGGCCTTCTGCCGGCACCTCGTGACGGAGGTGGGAGTAGCGGCCATCCCTCCGAGTGTTTTCTACAGTCCCGAGCACAAGCACCTGGGGCAGGGGATGGCGCGCTTCGCCTTCTGCAAGACGGAGGCGGTGCTGGATGAGGCGGTGCGCCGGTTGAAGGCGGGGCTGGCTCGGGTCCGCTGACGCCTGGTCTCTCGGGGGCCGGGCGGCTTGCGACCCCTACACCCGGGTGTTACACCCCCGCGCCAACACCGTGAGCTTCTTCGGCGAACTCTACCTCCGCTCCACACTGCCGTTCCTTTCCGAGGAGACGACGGCGAAGGAGGTGGCGTACCTCGCGAGGCGCTTCGAGACGCTCGAGGTGCCCGGCCCGGTGGTGGACCTGGGCTGTGGCCATGGCCGGCATGCCGCGCGCCTGAATGCCCGGGGCCCCCTGGCGGACCGGATCATCGGCCTGGAGCTGGATGCACTGTCCCTCCAGGAGCGGCTGCCCGGATTTCCAGCGGTGCGGGCGGACCTCCGCTCCCTTCCATTCCGGACGGGCTCCCTGGCGGGTGCGTACGCCTGGTACTCGACGCTCTTCGTCTTCTCGGACGAGGAGCATGCGGCGCTGCTGCGCGAGGTGGCGCGGTGCCTGAGGCCCGGCGGCCTGCTGGTGCTGCACACCGTGCCGTACGAGCGCCTGGCGTCACAACCGGAGGCATCCTTCTCTACCCGGTTGCCGGACGGCAGCCTGCTCGAGGAGCAGAGCTGCTTCGACGCGGTGCGTGGTCGCGACGAGGCCACAAGGAGGCTCACGATGCCGGATGGACGTGTTCTGTCCGGCCACTATGCCATTCGTTACTATCCGCTTGCGGATCTGACGCGGCTGTTGGAAGCCACGGGTTTTTCGGTGAGCTGGGTGCACGGCGGGTTGGAGGAGGAGCGGCCCTCGGAGACATCAACGGATCTCATCGTGGGCGCCATGTTGCGTTGCACCCGAGACCCGAAACAGTGAACTTCAGGAGTGGAAGCTCGACAGGAGCGGAAGCTCGACGCGGGACATCGTCCAGTGGACTCGAATGAAAAACGCCGCCCGCGCGTGACCGGGCTCGGCAATCTGCCGGAGAAGGTGGACGTCTACGAGGTGGGGCCTCGGGACGGCTTGCAGAACGAATTGCGTACGCTGCCCACGCGCGACAAGGCACGCCTCATCGAGGCGCTGATCGCGGCGGGGGAGAAGCGCATCGAGGTGACCTCCTTCGTGTCACCCAAGTGGATTCCGCAGCTCGCCGACGCGGAGGAGTTGCTGCGTCTGGTGGGGCGGCGCGAGGGCGTCACCTTCTCGGCGCTGGTGCCCAACCTCAAGGGCCTGACGCGCGCCAAGGAGGCGGGCCTGGAGGAAGCGGCCGTCTTCATCTCCGCGTCCGAGGCCCACTCGAAGAAGAACATCAACAAGACCATCGCCGAGGCGGTGGCCGAAGCCCGGCAGACCACCGAGGCCGCGCTGAAGGCGGGCCTGCGGGTGCGCGGTTACCTGTCCACGGTGTGGGGCTGCCCCTACGAGGGCGAGGTGCCCGTCTCCCGCGTGGTGGAGATCAGCCGTGCCCTGGTGGACGGCGGCATCTATCAGCTCAGCCTGGGTGACACGATCGGGGTGGGGACGCCGAGGCAGACGGACACCCTGCTGAACGCGCTGCTCGAGCACGTGCCGGTGGAGAAGCTGGCGCTGCACCTGCACGACACGCGCGGCACCGCCCTGGCCAACGCGCTCATCGGCCTGCAACTGGGCGTGACGACTTTCGACGCCAGCATCGGCGGCCTGGGCGGGTGCCCCTACGCACCGGGCGCGGCCGGAAACCTCGCCACCGAGGATCTCGTCTACATGCTCCATGGCATGGGCGTGAAGACGGGCATCCAGCTCGACAAACTCGTCGAGGCGGGCATGGTCGCCCAGGAGCTCATCGGCCGGAAGCTCGCGGGCAAGTTCCTCCAAGCGGCCCTGGGCGAGCGCGAGAAGAAGGCGAATCGCCGGGCCACCACCTGACGCCATTCCACATGCGAAACCCCCAACCCAACCCCATCCCCACGCCCTACAAGCCCCGGCACCACGTGCGCATCGTGACGGCCGCTTCGCTCTTCGACGGGCATGACGCCGCCATCAACGTGATGCGCCGGCTCATGCAGTCCTCGGGCGCGGAGATCATCCACCTGGGTCACAACCGCTCGGTGGCGGAGATCGTCGACTGCGCCATCCAGGAGGACGCCCAGGGCATCGCCATCACCTCGTACCAGGGCGGGCACGTCGAGTTCTTCAAGTACATGATCGACCTGCTGAGCGAGCGCGGCGCGAACATCAAGGTGTTCGGCGGCGGCGGCGGCACCATCCTCCCCACCGAGATCGAGGAGCTCCATCGCTACGGCGTGACGCGCATCTACTCGCCGGACGACGGCCGCGCGATGGGGTTGCAGGGGATGATCGACGATCTCGTCTCCAAGTGCGACTTCGAGAAGCGCTCGCCGGACTTCGAGCCCGTGCTGCCCTCGCTGCCCCAGCGCGAGCCGTCCAAGGTCGCCTCGCTCATCACCGTCGCGGAGAACTTCGCCTCCGCGGGTGACGCGCTCCGCGACGCGCTCGCGAAGCTCAACGCCAACGCCCAGCGCGTTCCCGTGCTCGGCATCACCGGCACCGGTGGCGCGGGCAAGTCGAGCCTCGTGGACGAGCTGGTCCGGCGTTTCCTCGCGGACTTCCCCGACAAGACGCTCGCGGTGCTCTCCATCGATCCGTCCAAGCGCAAGTCCGGCGGCGCGTTGCTCGGCGACCGCATCCGCATGAACGCGATCGACAACTCCCGCGTGTACATGCGCTCCATGGCCACGCGTCAGAGCAACCTCGCCATGTCCAAGCACGTCGGCGAGTCGATCGAGATCTGCCGGGCCGCCGGGTTCGATCTCATCGTGGTGGAGACGTCCGGCATCGGCCAGTCCGACACGGAGATCACCGAGCACTCGGACGTCGCGCTCTACGTGATGACGGCCGAGTACGGCGCGGCGACGCAGCTCGAGAAGATCGACATGCTCGACTTCGCGGACGTGATCGCCATCAACAAGTTCGACAAGCGGGGCTCGCTGGACGCGCTGCGGGACGTGCGCAAGCAGTGGAAGCGCAACCACAACGCGTTCTCCACGCCGGACGACGCGCTGCCCGTCTACGGCACCATCGCCTCGCAGTTCAATGACCCGGGCATGAACCAGCTCTACCGGGCCATCATGGACACGCTCGTCCGGAAGATCGGGGCGAAGCTCCAGTCGCACATGGAGATCACCCCGGGGATGAGCGAGAAGAAGTGGATCATCCCGCCCGAGCGCACCCGGTACCTCGCGGAGATCGTCGAGACCTGCGAGTCCTACGACAGGTTCGCCCGCGCCCAGGCGGCCATCGCCCGGCGCATGTACCAGCTGCACGGCACCATCGAGATGCTGCGTGCCAACGTGGGCAAGAAGCGGCTGGAGATCGTCGAGCCCCGCGACGCCTCGGACGTGGTGCAGGTCACCCAGCGTGTCGAGGGCGAGCCGGCCTTCCTGTCCGAGCTGGTGGAGCTCTACGGGGACCTGGAGTCGCGCCTGCACCCTGAGTGCAAGCGGCTGCTGGACGAGTGGCCGGCCACGAAGCGCCGCTACGCGGCGGCCAAGTACCAGTACCAGGTGCGCGAGAAGGTCATCGAGATCGATCTCTTCACCGAGTCGCTCTCGCACCTGCGCATCCCCAAGATCGCCCTGCCGAAGTACGAGGACTGGGGCGACGTCCTGACGTGGCTGCTGCGCGAGAACGCGCCGGGCGCCTTCCCGTTCACCGCCGGCGTCTTCCCGCTCAAGCGTGAGAACGAGGATCCCGCGCGCATGTTCGCGGGGGAGGGTGGTCCCGAGCGCACCAACAAGCGTTTCCACTACGTCTCGCGCGGGCTGCCCGCCAAGCGCCTGTCCACGGCGTTCGACTCGGTCACGCTCTACGGCGAGGACCCGGATCACCGCCCGGACATCTACGGCAAGGTGGGCAACTCCGGCGTGTCCATCGCCAACGTGGACGATGCGAAGAAGCTCTACTCGGGCTTCGATCTCGCGGACCCGTCCACCTCGGTGTCGATGACCATCAATGGTCCCGCGCCGATGCTGCTCGGCTTCTTCCTCAACGCCGCGGTGGATCAGCAGTGCGAGAAGTGGATCCGCGCCCAGGGCCAGGCCGAGCAGGTGGAGAAGAAGATCGCCGAGCTCTACCAGCGCCGCGGTGTTCCCCGGCCGCGCTACCAGGGTGAGCTGCCCCAGGGCAACGATGGCCTGGGCCTGCTGCTGCTCGGCGTTTCCGGCGACGAGGTCCTCCCGCGCGAGACCTACGAGAAGATCCGCGCCTCCACGCTGCAGGCCGTGCGCGGCACCGTGCAGGCGGACATCCTCAAGGAGGATCAGGCGCAGAACACCTGCATCTTCTCCACGGAGTTCGCCCTGCGGCTGATGGGGGACATCCAGCAGTACTTCATCGAGCAGAAGGTGCGGAACTTCTACTCGGTCTCCATCTCGGGCTACCACATCGCCGAGGCGGGGGCGAACCCCATCTCCCAGCTGGCCTTCACCCTGGCCAACGGCTTCACCTTCGTCGAGTACTACCTCTCGCGAGGCATGCACATCGACGACTTCGCGCCCAACCTGTCGTTCTTCTTCTCCAACGGCATGGACCCCGAGTACACGGTGCTCGGGCGCGTCGCGCGGCGCATCTGGGCCAAGGCCCTCCGTGACAAGTACGGCGGCAACGAGCGCTCGCAGAAGCTCAAGTACCACATCCAGACTTCTGGCCGGAGCCTCCACGCCCAGGAGATCGCCTTCAACGACATCCGCACCACGTTGCAGGCCCTGCTGGCGCTCAACGACAACTGCAACTCGCTGCACACCAACGCCTACGACGAGGCCATCACCACGCCCACCGAGGAGAGCGTGCGGCGGGCCCTCGCCATCCAGCTCGTCATCAACAAGGAGTTCGGTCTCTCCAAGAACGAGAACCCGAACCAGGGCTCCTTCATCGTCGAGGAACTCACGGACCTGGTCGAGGCGGCCGTGCTGACGGAGTTCCGTTCCATCTCCGAGCGTGGCGGTGTCCTCGGGGCGATGGAGCGCATGTACCAGCGCTCGAAGATCCAGGAGGAGTCGCTCTACTACGAGACGCTCAAGCACGATGGGACGCTGCCCATCATCGGCGTGAACACCTTCCTGGATCCCAAGGGCTCTCCGACGATCATCCCGCCGGAGGTCATCCGGGCCACGAAGGAGGAGAAGGACTACGCCATCAGCTCGCGCGACGCGTTCTGGAAGCGCAACGAGGCGGCCGGTCCCGAGGCGCTGAATGCCGTGAAGCGCGCCGCGCTCGACAACGGCAACATCTTCGCCGCGTTGATGGACGCTTGTAAGGTCTGCACGCTGGGCCAGATCTCCCGCGCGCTGTACGAGGTGGGCGGGCAGTACCGGCGCAACATGTAGTGGCTGTGTTGCGGCTCCCTCTCCCTCTGGGAGAGGGCGGGGGGTGAGGGTCGTCAACCCGTGGGGAAGACCCTCACCCTGACCCTCTCCCTCTGGGAGAGGGGAGGACCTACCGCGACGCCGCGGGGCCCATCTGCATGATCGCGGCCGAGGTATTGGCCGGAGAACCCTGCACCGCGGGCTCCTGCTGAGCCGGAACCTCGGGCGCCTGCGTCCCGGTGGCCGTGTCCGCGCTCGCCGGGGCGCTTCCGCCCGTGCTCTCCGTCTGCGAGGCCACGGCCGGTTGAGCCGGAACAGCCTCGGGAGCCTGCGGCTCGGCGGCGGGAGCCTGCTTCGTGGCCACGGCGGGGGCCTGCTGCTCGAGCTCGGGAGGCAGCCGGCGGGGCGGAAGGACCAGGGGCGGCGGGACGGGGCAGCGGGTGCAGGGGCCACGCAGGGGCACCGCGAGCACCTGGCCGATGCGCAGGAACACTCCGCGCATCCGGTTGGCCTTCTTGATGGAGTTGATGCTGGAGCCGTAGCGCAGGGCGATGCCGCCGACCGTGTCGCCCGAGCGCACGCGGTGCATCTGGATGTTCTTGTCCGGCTGCAACGCGAGCAGCGGGGCCACGCGGCGGCCCAGCTCCTGGGCGCGCGGATTGAAGAAGCGCACGTGGAAGTGATCGCGGTGGCCGCGCGCGTGCTTCACCAGCGACTTCGCCCCGGCGTTGAAGAGCGAATCCAGCCACTCCTTGCTCTCGCCCTTGCGCAGCGCGTAATCGTACAGGACCTTCTGCACGCGCTTGTCCACGAGGATCATCTGCGCGTCGGTGTGGATGGCGAGCGCCTTGAGCAGGGCCCAGTTCAGCTCGAGATCGATGTGATTCTCGCGCGCGCGGACGCGGACGGGCTCGGCGGTGGGGTAGTAGAAGCCCAGGTCCACGTCCCGGCCGTTCTGGTGGCTCTTGTGCGGGCGCAGGTAGCCGCCCTCGCGCGAGCTGAGCTGATTGACGCGCAGCGGCGGCGCCTTGGGATACTGGGCGCGCACCTCGCGGATGGCCGTGGCGATGTAGTCCACCGTCTCCTTCGTGCCCCACGCCAGCTCGGGCGAGACCACGATCCAGTCATTGTTCTCCGACTGGGGCACGCGCACGGCGTTCACCATGCGGCCGCTCTCCACGAACCCCACCGAGATGGAGCCCAGCGTGGCCGGATCCTTCTTCCACATCTCCGTCAGCTGCTCGTCCGACAGCTCCGCGGTGTAGAGCGGCCCGTTGGGGGCCACGCCGTTGGCGGCCGTCGCCTCCGAGGCCTCGCCCTCGTCCGCGTCGGGGGTGTCCGCCAGCTCCTCGTCGTCGGCGGCCTCTTCACTCTCGGTGGGGGTCTCGGCGGCCGCGAGCGCTGCGTCATTGTGCTCGACGACCTGCGTCACGGCTTCCGGCAGGGGCTCCGGGGTGGCGGCGGCTTCCTGCGAAGCAGCCGGCGCCAGGGCGGGCTGGACGGCCGCCTGCACCGGGGCCGTCGCCTTCGACGGAGAGACGGTGGGAACAACGTGCGCGGTGCAGCCGGCGCACAGCAACAGGATGATCCAGGATGTAGAACGCACTCGGCGCGGAGCATTACCCGAAATTGTTCCAGGCCAAAGGAAACGGTCGGCGCCGGCTCGGATTCCAGGCAGGCGCCGCTCGGGAATTTGACCCGGGGCAGGGAGTTCGTTCCGCCTTTCGTAGCCTGCTCGCTCCCTTGCCATCCCAGTCAAGTCGGGCACTTCGATCCAACCCGCGATGACCCATCGCGTCAGGGTCGGGTGCCAGGGCGGCGGTTGACGCCCCAGGGGCGGAGTGGGCGAAGTAGGCGGACCCGCAACGTTCATTCATCCCCACCGGGAAGGACATGACCCCTCTCCGTATGATTTCGCGATTCACCGGCGCCCTGATTCTCACCGCGGGCGCCCTCCACGCGCCCGTTTCCGGGGCCGCGCAGGTTCCCGTGACCAATGGCGGCTTCGAGGCGCAGGCCGCCTCGGGGCAGCCCACCGGCTGGAGTGTGACGGGCGGGGGCAAGGTGGCCTCCAGTCCCGAGACCAAGGCCGAGGGCGCGCGGGGGCTCGTCATCGAGAACCCGGTCACCGGGGCCGAGACCACCGTGCAGTCCGAGCCCGTGAAGCTGCAGGTGGGCCGCCTCTACCGCCTCAGTGCGTGGGTGAGGACCCGTGGCGTGCAGGCGGATCCCCAGGCGCGCTACCCGACGGCGCTCGGGGCCTGCCTGTCCATGAAGAGCTTCCCCTTCACCAACTGCTCGCCCACCCTGGGCGCGGACCAGGACGGCCGGGTCTCGGTGCTCTTCTTCGCCATCCAGGGCACGGATCGCGTGCAGCTGCACCTGGGCCGCAACGGCAAGGCCACCGGCACCGCCTGGGTGGATGACGTGCGCCTGGAGGAGGTGGACGACATCACCGCCTACCTCCCGCTGGAGTCGGTGCGCTGGGCCGGCAAGGGCTTCCGCTATGACGACGGCGGCTGGAAGTACGTCCACATCGAGGGCGAGCCCTACGAGCGCGGCCAGCAGTACGGCGAGCTCCTGGCCGACGACATCGTCCGCTACATGGAGAAGGTGGGCATCCAGAAGAACCGCCAGGACGCGGTGAACGGCTGGAGCCAGGTGCGGCTGCTCACCGACTCGCTCTTCCTGCGCAAGTACGATCCCGAGTACCTCGAGGAGATGAAGGGCATCGCTGACGGCGTCAACAAGGCCGGCGTGAAGTTCAAGGACCGCGAGCTGGATGTGCTCGACGTGGCGGCCCTCAACTCGGTGGTGGACCTGGGGCAGCTCGAGGACGCCAACCGCGTGAGCGCCACGTCCCTGTCCGGCCGCGTCTTCATGAAGGCCGAGGACGAGACGGCGCGGGCAGGCGAGGGTGACCACTGCTCGTCCTTCGTGGCCACGAAGTCCGCGACGAAGGATGGCCAGTTCATCATGGGGCAGATCTTCATGTGGAATGGCTACACGGGCGTGCACTGGGACGTGATCGCCGACGTGCAGCCCACGAAGGGCCACCGCTTCGTCATGCAGACGTTCCCGGGCGGCATCCACAGTGGCGCGGACTGGTTCATCAACGACGCGGGCATCGTCATCGGTGAGACCACGGTGGGCCAGACGCCCTTCGATCCCGATGGCACGCCGCAGAGCAACCGCATCCGCAGGGCGGCCCAGTACGCCAACTCGATCGACGACGTGGCCCGCATCCTCAAGGATCGCAACAACGGCCTCTACACCAACGACTGGACGCTCGCGGACGCCAAGACGGGCGAGGGCGCCTGCCTCACGCTCGGCACGAACAAGACGAAGCTGTGGCGCACGGGCGGCGCGGGCAAGAAGGCCGAGACCCCGGGCAACCTCAAGGACTTCATCTGGGCCAACAACAACAACCGCGACCTGGAGATTCGCAAGGAGTACCTGCCCAACCCCCAGAACGCCCCGGTGGACCTGGCCTTCAACACGTGGAACCGGGACATCGCCTTCCAGGAGTACTTCGAGCGGCACGGCAAGGGCGGCATCGATCTGGAGAACGCCATCCGCATGATGGCCTCCAGCCCCATCAACCGGCCCCACGCCTGTGACGCCAAGCTCACCACCGGCGAGATGGCCGGCAAGCTCGTGTTCATCGCCCACTACGGCAAGACGACCCTGCGCGAGAAGATGGTGGGCGGCCGGTGGATCCAGGACCTGCCCGGTGCCACGCCCCACCTGACGCTCGGCTACACCACCTTCAGCCCCATCTTCGTGGCGGACAAGCTGAAGGAGGCCCTCGCGAGGTCGATCGCCCTGAAGGAGGAGAAGGCTCCCGCCTCCAAGCGCGACACCTCGAAGGTGAAGGACGCCCTGGGCTTCGACAAGAAGCTGCTGTGGGCCAACACCATGTTCCCCGCCACCGACGGTGAGAACTGGCTCGTGAGCGGCACCGCCGCCTACTGGAACCTGCTCAACAAGCTTCCGGACTCGGCGGACAAGGCCTTCGATCAGCAGCGCGACGCCCTGACGGATCTCAATACCCGGTACCTGTACCTCTCCTCGCGCGAGGGGGATGTGGTGCCCGCGGCCACGCGCACCTCGTACAACCGCTATGGCACGTACGCCATCCCCCGCCTCAAGGGCACCTTCCTGCTGCACCAGCTGCGCCTGCTGCTGGGCAACAAGGCTTTCTCCAAGGTGATGAGCACCGTGCACGCGCGCTACGCCAACAAGAACATCACCACCGCGGAGTTCGTGCGCACCGCGTCGGAGGCCGCGGGGAAGAACCTGGCGCCCTTCATCGCGCAGTGGGTGGAGCGCGGCGGCCTGCCCGAGCCTCGCATCCGCGCGAGCAGCACGAAGGCCAAGGACGGATACGACGTGACGGTGAAGGTGGAGCAGGGCGGCAAGCCGTACCACTTCGTCACCACCGTGGAGCTGTTCACGGCGAAGGGCTCGACGCTGGAGCGGGTGGAGGTGAAGGGCGCGAGCGACACCTTCACCTTCCACGTGGCCGAGCGGCCAGTGCGTGTGGTGTTCAACACGACGAATGACATCCCCGTGCCGCGCGAGCACTTCCAGGTGCTGTCCAACGCGATGGACGACTTCAGTCAGCTGCTCTTCGTCCACGGCTCGGCGCGTGGGGTGGAGGCGGATCGCACGCTGACGCTCAACTTCCGTGACATCGTCGCGGATGCCTTCATGGACGTGCTCGCGCCGCTGAAGCCGGACGCCGAGGTGACGGACCAGGAGCTGGCGAGCCGGGATCTGTTCGTGCTCGGAGGCGCCGAGGACAACGGGCTGGTGGCGCGGCTGGCGGCGGAGAAGAAGCTGCCGGTGGAGATCGGCCGCCGGTTCTTCCGCTGGCAGGGGAAGACGTACGGCCGCTCGGATGACGGGCTCGCGGTGGCGCTGCCCAACCCGTGGAACGCGAAGCGGACGCTCTATCTGTACCTGGCCAACAGCGGCCCGCAGTTGTGGCACATGACGCGCACCTTCATGCCGGGCCAGCTCCAGGGCTGGGCGCTCTACCGGGGCGGAGAGGTGAGCGCCAAGGGCTACCACGGCCTCGACGCGCTGGCGGTGGAGCTGACGGAGTCCCCGGCCCCCGAGGTCAAGCCCATCGGCTCCGCGGCCGGGGCGAACTGAGCCGGACGATTGGCACCGGGAGACAGGTGCGAATCCTGTCTCCCGGGTCAATCAAGCCTGGAAGGGGAGGGCGACGCGGAGGTCCTTCTTGGGCTCGAGCAGCCCGGTGCGGATGGTCCCCCCGCAGTACTGCTGGATCTTCTTGCCGATGAGGCCGGTGAGTCCCACCAGGTCCTCGGTCCGCACCAGGGCCGAGGGCGCCTCCACGAAGAGGGCGATGTCGCGGGAGGACGGCTCGACCTTGGCCTGGTCGCAGTCGCGGAAGTTCCACCGGCGGGTGAGCACCTTGGCGTCATCCGCGTAGACGGCCTCGCCCGCGTCGGTCTTCTCCTCCTCGGTCGCGCCGATGGCCTTGAACGGCTCGTTGCCCGGGGACAGCCGCAGGACGATGTCTCCCTGCACGCCGCGCATGTCGTAACCGCCGACCGGCAGCAGGTAGAAGAGCTCCGCCAGGAGGTAGGCGTTGACGGCCTTGCTGATCCACGGGACCGGGGAGCCCTTCACCACGCGGCGCAGCAGGGCCTCGGCGCTCGGCTTGAACTTCTTCGGGTTGACCTTGAAGCTCTGGTACGCCTCGCGCCAGGCGCGGATGCGCGGATCCTCGCCCAGCTTCTCCTCATCCGGCACCCGGGCGCGGAAGTCCGCCTCGGCCTGGCGCAACTCCGCGACGAGCCCCTCGCTCTCACCGGCGTTGTCCATCCCCTGGATCGTCACGAAGCTGATCCGCAAATCGGGATAGCGCTGTGCCATCTCCTCGGAAACTCGCAAGTGCATCGGGTCTCTCGGCACGTGGGTGGTGGGGCCGCTCGTACCACTTCCTGGAAACAAGGGCGAATGCTCGTTTCCGGGGGACCCTAGAAGATGGAGAGCCCTGTGCGGGTGGTGAAGTGATCCAGCACGGCGAGCCCGGCCAGGGAGTTTCCCTGGGCGTCCAGGCCGGGGCTCCAGGTGGCAAGCGCCATGCGGTTGGGGATGATGGCGAGGATGCCGCCGCCCACGCCGCTCTTACAGGGGAGGCCCACGCGGTAGGCGAACTCGCCGGCGGCGTCGTAGGTGCCACAGGTGAGCATGATGGCGTTGATCTGCTTGGCCTGACTGCGGGTGAGAAGGCGCCGGCCGTCCGGACAGAGACCATGGTTGGCCAGGAACAGGCCGGCGCGAGCCAGCTGACGGCAGTTCATGCGGATGGCGCACTGCCGGAAGTAATGCCGCAGCACCTCGTCGACGGGGTTGTGGAGGTTGCCGAACGACTTCATGAAGTGGGCCAGGGCGGCGTTGCGGTCCCGGTGCTGCCACTCCGATTCGGCGATGTCCTCGTCGACGGCCACCTGCCCGGGGCCGGCCTGGGCCTGTAGGAATGCGAGCACCGTGCCGCAGGCGTCGCCGGTGAGCGACAGCAGTGCGTCGGTGACGACCAGGGCCCCGGCATTGATGAAGGGGTTGCGCGGCAGGCCACGTTCGTACTCGAGCTGAACCAGCGAGTTGAAGGGGTTGCCAGAGGGCTCCTTGCCCACGCGCCGCCAGAGTGGCTCGCCCAGACGTGGCAGGGTGAGGGCCAGGGCGAAGACCTTGGAGATGCTCTGGATGGAGAAGCTCTCCTGATCATCACCGGTGCCGCACAGCCCGCCTTCCAGGTCGGCCATGGCCAGTCCGAAGCGCGAGGGGTCTGCCCGGGCCAGCAGCGGGATGTAGTCCGCCACGCGGCCCTGTCCCAGCAGCGGCCGGACTTCAGCCGCGAGTTCAGCCAGCAGGGCGGAGTAGTTCAAATGCATCTCTCCATGCGCCACTCGAGCGCGATGGCGTGGAGTATCTCGGAGCTCAAGGTGGGCGCCAGAGGCGTTTGCCCTCAGGCGCAAGGGCAGGCCAGTAGCGAGCGGTCTTGTATGCTCGGTGGTTAGGGTAGGGCAGTCTACCCGTTGCTCGGACCTGGGTGCGCGGCGCTGAAGAAGACCTCTTGGGTCTCCAGTCCCTTTCCATTTCCGGGCAGAATAAGGGGGTGAGCACGCCAGAAGCCCTCGCCAGGGAAACCATCGACGAAGCCCTCCGGATCGCCGGCTGGATCCTCCAGGACGCGAAGGACGCCAACGTGGATGCCGGTACGGGCGTCGCCGTGCGCGAGTTCCCGCTCGGCAAACACGGCTTCGCGGACTACCTCCTGTACGTGAACGGCAAGGCCGCCGGCGTCATCGAGGCCAAGAAGGTCGGCACCCCGCTCACCGGCGTGGAGCTCCAGACCGAGCACTACAGCCAGGGCCTTCCCCGCACCCTTCCGGCTTGGCTCCGCCCCCTGCCGTTCCTCTACGAGAGCACCGGGGTCGAACCGGAGTCCTCCGACGAACTTCCCGCCCGCGAGCGCACACGCCACACGGAGATCCAACATACGCTGCTTGCCCTGGGGGCAGAGATGGGGCTCGACGTGTGGGTCGCGCGCAACGACCGCTCCCGGGTCTGGCGTGGTCAGCGGCTTGGCGACATGCCCCGCATGGTTCAGACGCTTCCCACCCAGTTCAACGATGCCACCAACCGCACCATCGAGCTCATCGACGTGCTGTGGCTCAAGGGCAATTCGTTCGTCGCGGCTTTCGAGGTCGAGTGCACCACGAGCATCTACTCGGGGCTGCTGAGGATGGCGGATCTGCTCGCTCTCCAGCCCAACCTCAACATGCGCCTGTTCCTGGTCGCTCCGGACGAGCGCCGGAGCAAGGTCGAGCAGGAGATTCGCCGCCCTACGTTCTCCCTCAGGGATCGTCCCCTCAACGAGCTGTGTGGCTTCGTGCCGTTCAACAGGCTGACGGAGCGCATCGCGGTCATCCGCGAGAACAACCTGGCCTCTTCTCTCAACCCCGACTTTCTCTCCAAGTCCGTCGCCGAATACTTCAAGCGAGAAGAGACGAAGTCTCCATGAGAGCCGGCATGGGGCGGGCAGGGCTCGGTTCAGTGGAGAGGCTGGCCGAGGGAGTCGAGGACTGGGCGGCAGGTGGGGAGGGTGTGGTGCTCGTGGTCGTAGAAGCACTCGGGGCCGAGCAGGGAGATGAGCTCGCGCTCGCGAGCCATGCCGGATTCGGTGCCCGCCTCGGTGGGCAGCTCGTAGGGCTGGACGAGGACGATGTCATCTCCGAGTGTCTGGCGGCATTGGGCGGGCAGTGAGTGGAGGCGCTCGCCGAACATGCGCACGAAGGGCGGGCCATAGAAGTTGCGCCAGACGAGGCCTGGTAGCCCCTCGCTGTAGTCGCGCAGGTTGAAGGTGAGCCTCGAGCCGATACCTTCAGGCACCAGCCGCTGGGTCTTGCGTTGAATGTCGTTCTTGAGTGCGGACCACGCCAGCGGGGATTGTACGAATCCCATGACCTCGGCCATCTGCTGAGCATGTGACGTCCACCAAGGAGCTTTCAGGGCAGACTTCACAGAGGTTGCCCAGATCAGCTTGCCATGGTGTGGGGGAGAGCCGGGCTTGGAGGGACGAACCCAGATGAACTCCTTCTCCGTCTTGGAGGAAATCCACAGGGTCATATGCTCTTCGTAATAGGAGACGAGTGGCTCGGCGTTGAGCATGCCTGGAGGGATTTTTTCCTCTGTCGATACGGAGCCGTACCGCGCGGGAGCAAACCATCGGAACTCGTCGAAAACGAGGCGCAGGAATTGGCGCAGCACATCGCTCGAGAGCGGCCCAGGCGGAAGATGGATGTATGTGTTAAGGGAGTCGGCCGACACGATAACCTCAAGGAGGGTAATAGATTACCTTCGACTTTCCTTCCTGCGCGAGTTCCTCCAAGAGCGACTCCAGCTTGTCTGACATTCTCGTGGGCCCATCAGGGTGTTTGGTAGAGCGGACCCATAATTCGATTTGTCCGCCGTATTGAGCCACATAATCAAGCATGGCCTTGAGATTGCCGGAGAGGGAGAGTTCCTTGCGAGCTTTGGCCTCGACGAAGGGGTAGGGCTGGCCCCACACCAACTCCGCCGGATTGCCCTTCACCGAATCGGGGATGAAGCCCTGAGCACGGCTGCCCGGCGGCGGCATCATCATCGCTCCGTTGCGCTCATATCTACCCGCCTGAAGGATGGCGTCCTCGAAGACGTTGCCCGCCTGCCGGTTCCTGAGGATGGACTCGTATAGGCGCTCCCAGTCGGCGTCCGGCTGGAAGGAGAAGCGGCGGTATTTCTCCGGGTAGCGGAACTGGTAGTCCACCCAGCGCTGAGCCTTGTGCATGGGCGTGCCGGGCAGCAGGGGACTGCCATCCGCGAGCGTGCGCACGCCCAGCAGGGGCACCTTCTGGCCGGCCTTGAGTGCCCCGGCAGCCTCACGTAGCGGCGCCTCCAGCCCGCGCGCCACCCGCTGGAGGAATTGAAACTCCTCCTCGGTGAAGGTGTGGCCCCGGGCCGCCGCCGTCATCAGGCGCTCAATCTCCTTGGAGTCTCCAGGTGACAGGTGAGAGGCCACGCGCGAGAGCACCCGCACCTCGTCCAGGCTGCGGCCGGTGAGAAGAGCCAATTGCTCGGCGCCTTCGCTGCCTCCTCGCATCAGCACTGTGCCGGCCACGAAGGGCACCAGCACGCCCAACGCGCATACCAGGCGCTCGGGGCGCGAGAGGAGGTGTCCGGTGAGGCTCCTGCCCGTGACGGCCGCCTTGGCGTCGGCCACCTCGCCCGCCACGGGAGTCAGGCCCACCAGCAGCTCCAGCACCAGCTCCTCGGGCTTGTACACCTCCGGGTCGAAGGCCGCGTTGTAGTCCAGGTGCACCGGAGCCATGCGGCCCAGTTGCACCGCGCTGGCCAGGGCGGAGCGGTGGGCCAGCAGGTAGAGGGCCACCTCGTCGGGAGTACGCTTGAGGAAGTCCGAGTCCTCGGTGTGCGCATAGGCCCAGGCCAAGGTGGCGCTCCCCAGCGCCCGGAGGGACTGCTCGCGCAGGGGTGACTCGCTCAGCAGGTAGCCTGGAGCCAGGCGGCGGGGCGGCGGCACATAGGTGGCCAGCAGCTTGCGCCCCCATTCCTCGTACTCGGCCAGCTTGCGCTGTACCGCCTGCCAGCGCACCTCCCGCTGACGCTCCTCCTCCAGCAGCGTCACGTACTTCTCCAGAGGAGAGGGCGCCTTCTTCAGCGCCTCGTCCGGTTGCAGCAGCAGCCACTGCTCCAGCCTCTGGAGCGCTGTGCGGCGCTCGTCGCGCGTCTCTCTCCATGGGCCCGGGTCCGGCGCCTGGCGCTGGTGACGCAGGAAGGCCTCATAAGGCGCCTGGGGCAGGGTGGCCAAGAGCACCGGGCCGGTGGACTGCGCCTCCTCCCTCCACATGCCCTCGCCCCGCCTCAGCGTCAGCACCACCTCGCCCCGCTGTCCCTTCACGTACCGGTGCAGCGCCCACTCCACCAGTCCGCGGAAGCGCTCGGCCTCCTCGTGCTCCGCCTCGGCGCCGATGCCTTCGTGCGCGTGCACGCCGAGCAGCCGCACCCGCTCGCCTTCCACGTGCAGCCCGACAGCCAGCCACGCCCCTTTGCGCTCCAGCCCACGCGCTGCTTCCCATGCTCGAACACGCACCTCGCGTGTCCCCTCCAGCACCTCGGCGGCGGGGCGTGCCCACTCCCCCGTGCCCGTGCCTGGCTGCCTGGACGAGGGGGACAGTGGGCCCGGTGACTCCAGGGCGAAGCCCATGCGGGCGCTCGGGTGACTCCGGCACGCGACCAGTGCCACCAGAAGCAGCACGGCGGAAAGAAGAATCGGGGGCGTCTTCATGGGGGCAGCACGGGGAAGGCCAGTCTACCCGCTGTCAGGATACGGCGTAGGAGGTGCGGCATGCCGCTCCGTCTGATAGGACCCGGCGCCGAGCGAGCAAACTCCATGAGCAACCCTTCCCAGCAAATCGTCCAGAGGCTCTGGAACTACTGCAACGTCCTGCGCGACGACGGCCTGTCCTACGGCGACTACGTGGAGCAGCTCACGTACCTGCTCTTCCTGAAGATGGCCCACGAGCAGACGCGGCCGCCGTACAACCGCGAGTCTCCCGTCCCCAAGGGCTATGACTGGCCGAGCCTCATCTCCAAGGACGGGGACGCGCTGGAGACGCACTATCGCCACATCCTCGAGACGCTGGGCAGGAAGAAGGGGATGCTGGGCCTCGTCTTCCGCAAGGCCCAGAACAAGATCCAGGATCCCGCCAAGCTGCGTCGGCTCATCGTGGATCTGCTCGACCGCGAGGAATGGATGACGCTCGACGCGGACGTGAAGGGCGACGCCTACGAGGGTCTGCTGGAGAAGAACGCCCAGGACACCAAGAGCGGGGCGGGGCAGTACTTCACGCCGCGTCCCCTCATCCATGCCATCGTCGAGGTGGTGGCGCCCCAGCCGGAGGAGACCGTCTGCGATCCGGCCTGCGGCACCGGCGGATTCCTCCTCGCCGCGCATGACTTCATCGCCCGGAACAAGCTGGACCGCGACCAGAAGAAGCACTTGAAGAAGGAGGCGCTCCACGGCTGGGAGATCGTCCCCAACACCGCCCGACTGTGCGCCATGAACCTGCTGTTGCATGGCATCGGTGACGACGAGACCCCTCCCATCCGGGTGGAGGACTCGCTCAAGGGGGATCCGGGCGATCGCTTCGACGTCATCCTCACCAACCCGCCGTTCGGCAAGAAGTCGAGCGTCACGGTGGTGAACGAGGAGGGAGAGCAGGAGCGCGAGGCGCTCACCATCGTCCGGGACGACTTCTGGGCCACCACGAGCAACAAGCAGCTCAACTTCGTTCAGCACGTGAAGACGCTGCTCAAGGAGAACGGCCGGGCGGCGGTGGTGGTGCCCGACAACGTCCTCTTCGAGGGTGGGGCAGGGGAGACGATCCGGCGCCGGCTGCTGCACGACTGCGACGTGCACACCCTGCTGCGGTTGCCCACGGGCATCTTCTACGCACAGGGCGTCAAGGCCAACGTACTCTTCTTCGAGCGCAAGCCCGCCAGTGAGAAGCCCTGGACGCAGAAGCTGTGGATCTACGATCTGCGGACCAACCAGCACTTCACGCTGAAGACGAATCCGCTGGAGCGCGGGGACCTGAAGGACTTCATCGAGTGCTACAAGCCGGGCAACCGGCATGCCCGCCGGGCCACGTGGTCCGAGAAGAAGAACCCCACGGGCCGCTGGCGGGAGTACACCTACGAGGAACTGCTCCAGCGCGACAAGGTGAGCCTGGACATCTTCTGGCTCAAGGACGAGAGCCTGGAGGACTCGGCGAACCTGCCGGATCCGGATGTCATCGCAGGGGAAATCGTCGAGGACCTGCGCACGGCCCTGGAGCAGTTCGAGACCATCCAGATGGACATGGCGCGCCGCTGACGGGAGCAGGCGCACCTCCTCCATTGAGGAGTCAGGTCAGTTCCACTCCTCCGCAGGGGCAACGAGCTGCTCGGCCAGCAGCTTCATCGGGGTCGCCCAGTGCTCCTCCCACCGGAAGCTGGCGAACTGCCTCGAGTCGGCGCCGCGCCGGAACGCGGCCCACAGCCGCCGGATGTACACGCCCGCATCGAAGTCCGGGATGTGCTGGGACACCTGGCTCGCCGAGTTCAGCAGGATGATCAGCGAGGTGCGCAGGTGCAGGTTGCCCAGCGCGAACGCCTGCACCTCCATCTCGCCCATGACGTCCGTGCCGTAGCCCGTCACCAGGTGGACGAAGTCATGCGTCTCGCGCAGGCGCTTCGCGATGTACTCGGCGTCGCTCTTCGGCGGGCTGAGCGTCACGATCGGCTGCAGGCCCTTCTCCCGGTAGTAGCTCGCGAACGTGTGCCCGAACGTCCCCTCCGGCAGCTTCTCCAGCGCCGCCAGGTCCAGCTCGTCGCCACTCAACGAGGGCTTGTCGGCGAGCAGCCGGCGGCCCTCGGCGTGGCGGGAGAACTGACGCACGAGCTCCTCGCACCGGCCGAGCTCGACGCTGTCGTAGAACAGGGCGCCCCAGGCGGGGTTCGTGGGCTCCACCTTCAGCACCTGCAGGGTTTGCAGCCCTATCCGCAGGCGGGTGAGCAGCGAGGGGTTCTCGGGGAGCGTCGGGAGCGGAGGCCACTGGGTCGCGGTCTGGAGTTGCATGGGGGAATGTTGCCTCGAATCGAGCTCGGGGTGTGAGCCCCGACAAGGCCGCCGTTTCCACCTTGTCAGTCCCCTCGAGTCGCCGCAGGCTGGGGAGATGGATCAGCGGCCCGGGACAGGGCCCGGCAAGGGAGGGCACATGGCGGAGTTCAAGATCGACGCACGAGGACCCATCGAGATCTGGACCATCGACGGCGAGGGGCGGCGCAACGCCATCAGCCGGGCGATGCTCAAGGAGTTCGAGGAGATGGTGGCGCGCGTGTCCCGAGGGCACGACACGCGGGCGGTGGTCATCACCGGGGCGGGGGACAAGGCGTTCTGCGCGGGCGCGGACCTCAAGGAGCGCGGCACCATGAGCGAGCCCGAGGTGCGGGCCTTCCTCGACGGGCTGCGGCGCACCTTGCGCTCCCTGGAGAAGAGCGACTGCGTGTTCATCGCGGCCATCAACGGGGCGGCGTTCGGCGGAGGCACCGAGCTGGCGCTCTCGTGCGACCTGCGGGTGGCGGCGCCGGCCGCCGAGCTGGGGCTGACCGAGGTGAAGCTGGGCATCATCCCCGGTGGTGGCGGGACGCAGCGGCTGGCGCGGCTGGTGGGGCCGGGACGGGCGAAGGATCTGATCCTCACCGGCCGGCGGCTCAACGCGGCCGAGGCCTTCAGCATCGGGCTGGTGAACCGGCTGGCGCCCGAGGGGCACCTGCTGGACACGGCGTACTCCATGGCGGAGAGCATCGTGGAGAACGCGCCGATCGCCGTGGCCACGGCCAAGCACGCCATCGACGAGGGCCTGTCGCTGGAGCTGGACGAGGCGCTCGCGCTGGAGCTGCGCCACTACGAGAAGGTGCTCGCCACCGAGGACCGGCTCGAGGGGCTCAAGGCCTTCGCCGAGAAGCGTAAGCCCGTCTACAAGGGCCGTTGACGCACCGCCCCGAAAAGCAGTCAAGGCTCCATATCCTGCTTTTCATCGAAATTCCTTTTCACTCCGGGTAGAACGGGGTGTGCTTTCCGTCGCGGAAGCGGAGTGAAAAGGAGAAGGGCATGTCCGTTCGTTCCCAGGTGTCGAGCGCCGTGGTCGCCGTGGTCACGCTGATGGGCGGTAGCGCCGCCGCCAGCAGCATCAACCAGAACACCGCGTGGACCATCAATCGCCCCAACGCGACCGGGACCTACCGGGTCGTGGCCTATGGGGACTCGATCTTCGCGGGCTACAACGGCGCCCCCTTCAGCGTGGCCAGGCGTGCCGCTCCCTACGTGGATGGCGAGTACCTGTCCACGAAGTGGAACGCCAACATCGAGATCATCCGCCGCACCAAGTCCGGCGCCCGGGCCGACGACATCTACACCAACAAGATCGTCGCCGAGCGCTCGTACATGCAGGCGAGCAACACCCGCGTGGTGATGTTCGAGATGTGTGGCAACGACTACCTGCAGGCTCGCTCCGCCTTCATGCAGCAGACGGGCACGTGTAACTACTTCGAGCTGGACTCGGCCCTCTTCAACTGCACCCTCCAGATGGAGCGGTCCATGAAGGCCATCAACACCTACGCCACCACGGCCAAGGTGAAGATCATCGCCAACATCTACTACCCGGGCTTCGACGCGGACAACGTGCTCACCAACTGCACGGATTCCTCCACGGGCACCCGGGTGAACAAGCGCGCCCGCTTCCTGCCGTACCTGCTCAAGAGCAACTGGCGGGCCTGCAACCTGGCGCAGCAGTACGGCTTCAAGTGCGCCGACTCCTTCGCCGAGTACATGGGGGCCGACTACGACTCCAACGGTGACGGGCAGATCGACCGCGACGCCATCCGCTACCGCTCGGGCGAGTCCGAGGACGGCTACGTCAACCGCCTCACCGCCCTGAGCTCCACGCTCCGCGACGCCAACGTGCACCTCGCCAACTCCAGCACCAGCTACGACTACATCCAGTCGGACAACACCCACCCGACCTACTACGGCTCCAGCACCATCGGCATCAACACCTCCGGTAATGGCTCGGGCTCGGGCGCTTCGGACTTCAACGACAGCCAGTTCCTCAACGGGCAGAACCCGGTGTGGAACAGGTCCGGCCACGAGCGCATGGGGTGGAGCATCTCCACCTTCGATCCCTCCACGCCCTGAGCCGCCGCTTCGGGAGCGCTATCGCCTATTTCGTATTTTTCCGGTATAAATGGGATTCCCAGGAGAATCCCCCATGCCGCGAAAGACAATCCACGTTCCCGTTGCCGCCCTGCTGTCCGGGCTGATGCTGTCCGCCTGTGGCGGCGTTCCCGAGGAGGGATTGGCTCCGGCCGGCGCGGAGGCGGTGGGCACCCGGGAGTCGGCGATGTGCTCCCTCATGAGCGTGACCAACCTGACCGTGGAGGGCCTGGACTCCTACGATCGCGTGGCCGCCGGGGCGGGGGCCTGGACGGTCTCGCCCAACACCAACTCCGTCTACATGGAGTTCTGGTTCGACAACGAAACCACTCCCAACACGCAGCGGATCAACGGCACCTGGGATCCGGCCACCGGCAAGACGAATGGCCGGTGGTCCTACAGCCGGAGCAACGTCAGCTGCGGCGCGCACACGGTCGTCATCAAGGCCTTCCCCCGGAACATCAGCAGCAACGGGAACGAGGAGATCTGCTCCACGCCCTGGACGATCACCCGCGGCATCTACCAGGACTGTGGCACGCCCCAGCTCAACTCCCTGTACTGCTCGCGCTACCCGAATCCGCCCACGTCTCCCACCGTCCGGTGTGACGCGTTCGCCGGAGGAGGCGCCGGCGGCTACACCTACTGGTGGAGGACGAACGGCGGTGGCTGGGTTCAGGGCCAGAGCCACGGGAGCCAGTTCTTCAACTGCCCGACCAGCGGGTACTACTCCATGGCCACGCAGTATCAGGTCAAGGCGGTGGACAGCGCGGGCAGGGAGACGGCCATCCTGACCAGCCCCACCTTCTACTGCGGACAGTAGGCTCCAACTCCAGACCTCCCCAATCCCTCGAGGACGCTCCCATGCTTCGCAATCCCATCCGTTTCTCGCTGTCTGTCCTGTTGCCCGGGTTGATGCTGGCGGCCTGCGGGCCCGTGCCCGATTCCTCGGAGCCGATGGAGCCGGAGGCGCTCGGCGTGGCCGAGTCGGCCATGTGCTCCAACGCGGCCGTTACCAGCCTGACCCTGTCGGGAGTCAGCACCTACGCGGGGGAGATGGCGGGGGCGGGAACCTACGCGGTGTCCTACCCGGCCAACGCGGCGTTCGTGGCGTTCTACATCGACGGGGTCGAGGCCTCGAGCGGGAGGGCGAGCGGCGGCGCCACCGGGACCTGGTCCTTCAGCAAGTCGGCTGTCGCCTGCGGCACGCGCACCTTCACGGTGACGGCCTGGCCCATGGTCGTCGCCAGTGATGGCTCCTGGAGCAAGTGCACGAGCAATCCCAGCATGACGATCACCCGGAGCGTCTCCGAGCCCTGTCCGGGCAAGTGCGAGATCAACGGCAGGACCTATTCCAACGGGTACGTCAACCCCGCGAGCGGGTGCCAGATCTGTGACGTCTCCCAGAGCCAGACGTCCTGGTCGTTCTACGGCGCCGGGTATGCCAACACGAACGGGTACTGCAAGCCGCTCGTCCGCGGCGGGGCCGTCTGCGCGGGTACCTCGCCGAAGATGGGCCAGCCCTGCTCGGTCAACACCGACTGCTACCTGCTCTGCAGTGAGCTGCTCTGAGCGCGGTGTCCGCGTGACTTCACTCCCTGTTGAATTTCGATAAATTGGAATATTCTGGAGCCGAAGCGAAACCCGCTTTCGGAGGAACTCCAGATGAAATGGGATGCGGTCCGTTCTGTTGCCAGTCTTTGGTTGGGTGGTTTGTTGATGCTGGGGGGCTGTGGTGGCGGCCTCGAGGAGTCCGGGCCGCCCCCGGCCGGGGAGCCCCTGGGGGCTCATGAAGCGGCGCTCTGCTCCGGATTGAGCGTCAGCTCGCTGTCTCTCTCGGGGGTAAGCACCTGGCAGGGAGAGATGGCGGGCAGTGGCAGGTGGGCGGTGGCCGGCGGCGCCAATGCGATCCGGCTGGAGTACCGGGTGGACGGCGCGCTGCGCAGCTCCGACGAGCGCAGGCCCGACGCGGATCCTCCGCCGGATCTCAATCCCAACGATGGCTCCTGGTACTTCAGTGCCACGGGCGTCACCTGCGGCGTGCGCACCTTCGAGGTGAAGGCATGGCCCATGGTCATCGACAGCGCGGGCAACCGGACCGTCTGCTGGGACAGCCCGCAGGCGGCTGTCCGGACCGTCACCGAGAACTGCGGTGCCACCGCCGTCGCGGGGGGTCCCTACCATTCGATGGCGCTGGCTCAGGACGGCAAGGTCTGGGGTTGGGGTGAGGGCCTCTTTGGCGCTATCGGGGATGGGACGACCACCAGCCGCTCCTCGCCGGTGCAGGTGACGGGCATCAGCGACGTCAAGCAGATCGCCGTGGGCTACTACCACACGGTGGCGCTGAAGACGGACGGCACCGTGTGGACCTGGGGCTACAACTCCAGTGGCCAGCTCGGCAACGGGACGACCAACAGCCAATACACGCCGGTGCGGGTGATGGCGCTCAGCAACGTCATCGCCATTGGCGCGGGAGGCAGCTTCTCGTTGGCGGTGAAGAGCGACGGCACCGTCTGGTCCTGGGGTGACAACTGGTGTGGCCCGCTCGGGGATGGGACGGAGACGTATCGCGTGTCGCCCGTGCAGGTGGTGGGCCTCAGCGGCGTGAAGGCCGTGGCCGGTGGCACCAACCACTCGGTGGCGCTGAAGACGGACGGCACCGTCTGGGCCTGGGGCCGTAACTTCATGGGCGCGGTCGGGGATGGGACGACGGCCAACATCCGCCTGACGCCCGTGCGCGTGGTGGGCCTCAGCGGTGTCTCGGCCATCTCGGCCACCTTCTGGCGGTCCATGGCCGTCAAGAGCGATGGCACCCTTTGGGCGTGGGGTGACAACCGCTTCGGCGCGATCGGGGATGGGACGACCATCGATCGCTATACGCCGGTGCAAGCGCTCAGCGGCGTGAAGGCCGTGGCCGGTGGCTTCAGCCACACGTTGGCGGTGAAGACGGATGGCACCGTGTGGACCTGGGGCGGCAACAGCGATGGCCAGCTCGGCAACGGGACGACCACCGGGCGGTCGCTCCCGGGCCAGGTGGCGGGCCTTTCCGGCTTCCTCTCCCCGGGCAACGGCCAGACCCACTCGCTGGTGGTGAAGCAGGATGGCTCCCTCTGGGCCTGGGGCTTCAACAACGCGGGCAACCTGGGCGACGGGACCACCACCTTGCGGCTGACGCCGGTCCGCACCGTGGGCTTCGGCCCGTAACCCGCGAATGAAAAAGGCTCCCGCCTTGGACGGGAGCCTTTGGGAGGGCAGGGTGGTTCAGTACTGGCCCTTCAGCGTGGTGCTGTAGGCGCTGTAGCCGCGCACCTGCACGTACCAGTCGACCGTCACCGAGGAGGCGCCGAGGCTGAAGGTGCAGGTCTCGTTGTTTCCGGCGCGCAGCGGACGGCAGTTGTAGGCGTGCGTCTCCGGAATGGCTCCGGCACGCACGTAGAGGTCCGCGTCACCCGAGCCACCGGAGATGTTGATGGTCAGCGTCCTCGAGGCCGAGCTCGGCGGGACGGCGAGCACGAAGTTCTTGATGCTTGCCGCGGCGCCGGAGATGGACTGCGCGACACCGTTGTTGAGCCGGGTGGCATCGGGCCGCTTGTGCAGGAGCCGGTTGGGCGAGCCGGTACCGGGGTTGCCGACGAGGCCGGGGAGGCTGTCGGTGATCAGCTGCTGCTTGACGTTGGCGGGAGCAACGCCCTTGGACAGGAGGATCGCCGCCATGCCAGACACGTGCGGCGCGGCGAACGAGGTGCCGCTACCGAGGGCGTCGACTCCATCCTTGGTCACCGAGCGGATGTCCACGCCCGGGGCGAAGATGTCCACGCAGGGGCCGTAGTTGGAATAGATCGCGGAGGCCGCGTAGCTGTTGTCGGGGTGCATCCGCACGTCGTTCCTGTCCGTCGCGCCCACCACGATGATCTTCTTGGCGGGGGTGTTGTTGGGCGAGACGCTGCAGGCGTCGACACCCTCGTACGCGCCTCCTGGCAACGTCACGATCGCGTTGCCCGCCGCCGACACGAGGACGATTCCCGGCTTGTCCGCCAGGGTGGCGGCCGCGGTGGTGAGCGCGTTGCTCACGTTCGCGTTGACGCTCATGTTGACGACGGCCGGCGTCTGGGCATTGGCCACGAGCCAGTTCAGGCCCGCGTTGATGCTGTCGGTCGTCATGAGGCCGGAGTTGTTCATCACCTTCACGGAGTGCATCTTGACCTGCTTGGCTACGCCATACGTCGTGCCTCCGATGATGCCCGCGACGAAGGTGCCATGGCCCATGCCAGACGCACCGTCCGCGTTGCCGTCACCGAAGTAGTTGTAGACCGTATCCACGCGGCTGGACCAGCCATCGGGGCTGAACTCGCTGTTGTACTCCGTGATGCCCGTGTCCACGAGATACACGTGGACGTCGGTCGCATCGTCGTAGGCGTAGGCGTTGTCGAGCGAGCGGGACGACTGATCGATGCGATCCAGGTTCCACGGCGGGCTCGACTGGATGCCGCCGGCGACCATGGCGATGGCGTTCTCCTCCACGGACTCGACCCGGGGATGTCCGGCCAGCGCCTGGGCCTGGGCCTCGGTGGCGCGCATGAGGAAGCCGCGGAAGGCGTGCTCGTACGTGCGGACGATCTCCACCCCATGCAGCCGGGCGAACTCGTTCCCGTCCCTGTCCACGGAATGCAGCGCGCGGGCGGGCTTGTCCTTCAGGAGGACGATGTACTCGCCCATCACGGCCCGGCCCGTCTTCGCCCGGAAGAACTTGCCCTGGATCGCTGGCGCGACGGCCTCCGGCTCCTGGGGCTGCGCCTCCTGGGGCTGGGCCGCCATCGCGCTGCCCGCCGCCAGGGCCATGCCAGCCGTCACCAACAGTCCCTTCAAGTATCGCATCGTCTTTCCTCTTTCTGGATTCAAACGGGTTGCAAGGTGGGGGCTTCTCTCCTCAAGGCGTGCCGGTCCGCTGTGCCTGGAGGCTCAATTCCTGCTCCTTCGCCACGATCCGCTGGGTGCGCGTGACGATGTACTCCATGAGCTTCTCGAGCCGCGTTCCCCGGGCGGTGCCCACCAGGGCCCTGGCGCGCTCGGGATCCTGTTTGTAGAGGAGCTCGAAGAGCTCGAACTTCGTCGCCGCCAGCGAGCGCTTCACCTCTGGATCCATCCCCGGCTCGAAGGAGTCCTCGAGGATGATGCCCTCCAGCGTGGAGAGCAGGTGCGGCCGCTCGGGGTTCTCCTTCCACGAGAGCGCCTCGCGCAGATAGTCGATCCGCATCAGGCGCTTGACGTTGGACTCCATCGAGTCCTTGCCGTCCCCGGGGTGGCTCAGCGCGCTTCGCGTCTGCTCATACATGCTCCGGTCGGCCAGCAGCGCCTGGTAGTCCTTGCGGCCGTTGGAGTCGAGCAGGACGTGCTCGCGGAAGTAGTCGAACTGCGCGAGCCGGGGCTCCGTCTTGAAGATCTTCTGCTTCACCACGTCGGTGTTGGTGGTGAACTCCCCGTGCTCTCCCTCCTCACCGGGGAGCTCCTCGGGGGCGGCCAGCAGCTCGGGAGGTTTCGGCAGGGGAGCGGCGGGCCGCGCCTGTTCCGCGGGCGCGGGCCTGGAGGGCGCCGCCGGTGCCGGGGCGGTGGCCTCGCGCACGGGCGCCTCTGGCGCGTCTTCCCGGGCGAGCAGCATCGCGGTGAGCACGAGCACCCCGAGGCCCGCGAGCACGAGCATGTTCTTGGATGACTTCATCGGACTTCGAACCTCACGAGAGCGGATGCCAGGGCGGACTCCCGGGGACGCCGGCCCGCTCGGGGCCGGCATCACCGGACGGGTTGTCACGAGACGGATGGCTACGGGATGATCTCGGCCGGAACTCCCCGGTAGAGGATGATCCGGTTGATGTAGGCCACCTCGTCGTTCTGGTAGCGCACGGAGCCCACCAGGTAGCCCTCCGCCACCAGCACGTTGGACACCAGGTCCGTCGTCACCGGGGCGATGTTGTAGACCCGGCCGTAGTGGGTGGTCTTCTGGATGTCCACGATGGGATCCAGCGTGCCGTCCACCTTCACCAGGTCATCGCCCACCTTGAGGGTCTGCGCCTGCACCATCCGGCCCTCGCCGTTGATGATGGGGTGCTCGTGGGTGACGCGCAGCTGGCCACCGGACCGCGTGCTGATCACGAAGATGTTGTGCTCCGCGTCGCGGATCTCCTTCGTGTAGCTGTAGGTGCGGTTCTGCTGCAGCTCGAGGTTGTCGAGCGTGGCGTTGGGGGAGAGGGTGATCAGATCCTCCTTCAGCCCCTCGAGCGCGTCGACGATGGGCATGTACCCATCCGAGAAGAGGACCTTCTGCTCCGGGGTGTAGCAGGCGGACTCGCAGTAGCCGTTCACATGGAAGGGCGTGGTGGCCGGCTGCGTGCCGTTCTTGTCGAGGTAGAGCCGGCAGTCCGCCAGCGAGGGGTGGGGGAAGAGCTGGATGTTGTCGGTGGCCTCGATATCCGTCGAGGTGCTGAAGGTGGGGTAGAGCGCCCGGCCCTTCTTGCGCCACGCATCGCGCCACCAGAAGTAGAACCCGCGGGCGTCCTGCGACTGATAGGTGGGGCCGGACAGGTACACGGCGAACATGGCGCTGTAGTTCACCTTGAAGCCATAGCCCGGGCCGGTGAACGCGCCTTCTCCGTCTGGATTGCGGGCAACATCCGACTCCAGATAGTCCTTCAGCGTCCCGCCGGTCGCGGCGCTCAGGGCCGTGTCGTACCAGGCGGCCGGGTCACCCACGTTCTGGATGGTTCCGCACTTGCGCGCCCACTCCACGCGCGCTTCCGCCTTCGCGTTCGTGTCCAGATTGTCGGTGGTGCAGCGGGTCGAGATGATGACCTGCGCCTGCGCCTGCGCCGGCAGCAGTACCGCCGCCGCCGCCGAGATGACCATGCCACCCAAGATTTTTCGAATCATTCGGACTCCTCACCGGTGGCCTTGCCCCTTTGCCGGGCAGCCCCCTGCTTGCCATGCCCGCTTCATGCGCGGCACACGAGTCTCCCGAGCGCTCCCCGGTGGACTCGACTTCTCGAACCCGCGGAGCAGACACCTTGCCCAGTAGTCGCTGATACAGGATTATGCACGATTTACCGGGTGATGTCTTGCGACCCCGGTAAAAAAAAACGGCCCCGCGGGAGCGGAGCCGTTTGTCGTTGCGGGCCAGCCGGCGGACGGCGGCCCGGTGCGACAGGAATCAGCAGATGCCGAGGTTGAGCGAACCGTAGAGGTTGAGCAGGCTGAAGTTCTTCGTGAAGCCCGGCCAGGAAGCGATGGTGACCTTCCAGGTCTTCTTGAAGAAGAGGATCTTCACCTTGACGAAGCCCTGCAGCGTACCGGCCAAGTAGTTCAGCTGGAGGTCGGACTTGAGCTTCCAGTTGAGAGAGCAGAGCGGCCAGAAGAGCTCGCCCGTGGTGGGCAGGTTGACGTTGACCAGGCGCAGGTCGCAGGACACGCCGAAGCTGGCGATCACGATGTTGATGCCGGCCGAGGCGCTGACGTTGGCGAAGCCACCCGCGTTCACGGTCAGGCGGGCCACCGTCGGGGTGACCTCACCCGTGACGGACAGGCGGACACCACCGGAGAGGGAGGCAGACACCGTCACCGGCACGGGGCCGATCATGAACGTCTTGGAGACGCTGAAGAAGGTGCGGCTCCAGTTGATGGGCGCGGGAGAGAACGTATAGGTCAGGTTGGCGGACCAGACCTGCTGGCCGAGGGCATACAGCGCGGCGGTGCCGGTGTTGCTGCCGCCCTGCTGGCCGCTGATATAGGCGCGGCCGCGGACGATCTCCTTCTCCACGTTGAAGGCCTTGCCATACACATATCCCTCACCGAGCGCCTCGACCTTCTTGGGAGCGCTGGTGGTGGCCGTGGTGGCCTTGATGTAGGCGTTGATGGCGTAGCCGCCGCCGAAGAGGTTGTTACCGAACTTCTCGTTGCGGTCGAAGCTCTTCTCGAAGACCTGCGCCGTCTGGGTGCTCGGCTGCGTCTGGGTGGGGACCGGCACCCACTGCGTGTTGGCCTCCGGGATGACCTTCTGCAGGTAGTCCACGTCGCGCAGACCATCCGAGAAGTCGAAGTACACGGGCGCGTTCAGGATGCGCGACTCGTCATTGACGACCGTGTCCTGCTCGGGCGTCGTATAGGCCCGGGCCGCGCTGAACGGGACGATGCTGGTGTCCCAGGACACCGTGTTGTTCATCACGTAGCTGGAGGGATACGTGGCGGCCGGATACTTCTGCTCCACCACGTAGGTGCCAGTCGGATCCGTGTACTGGGCGGCGGCCAGGGTCGGTACGACCACGGCCATCAGCGCGGCGGCGCGAAAAACAGTCTTGAACATGGAAAGTCTCCAATTCCCGTCAGCGGGGAATGAGACTATTACCCGGAGTGCGGGTGGATGAGAAGCCCACCAATTCACTTTTTCCAAGGAATGCGGTTTCACCTATGACTTGATATGTCCTTCGAGGCGATATGTTTTGCTCACCCTTGAAAGTTCCAACGGGGAAATAAAAACCGCCGGCACGGGGGCCGGCGGTTCGGGAGACGCAAAGGAATGACGAGGAGCGTCTAGGGCGTGGCGGGGGCCGCCTGCGGGTTGACGGGGGTGGTGGGCGTGTTGACGAACATGAGAGCCGCCTGGCGGAGTTCCGGGTTGGGATCGTTCTGGGCGGACCAGGAGAGCAGCATCATCACCTGGGGGTACACGGCGCGCTGAGCGCCCAGGAGGCGGATGATGTCGATGCGGACGCCATCCGCGGCATCCGTGCGCAGGGCCTGCCCCAGCGCGGGGAGCAGGGGCGGCAGGAGACGGAAGCCAGAGGCGAAGACGGCGGCGCGGCGGACCTCGGGGGCAGGATCCGCGACGAGGTACTGGGAGATGAGCTGGTCGGCGTCGGGGGTGGGCACGTTGCGCAGCGCCTCGATGGCGGCCACGCGCAGCTGCGGGTTGGGCGAGCCGAGCGCCTGCTGGATGGTGGACATCGTGTTGGGGGAGCGGGTGTTGCCCAGGGCCCGGAGGGCCAGGGCCTGCGCTTCCGGGGTGGAGGCCGATTGGTAGCCGTTGGTCAGCTCGTAGACGAGCGCCTCCGCGTCACGCTGCTGCTGCTGGTTGTCCCCCATCTGGAAGGCGGCGTTGCCGAGCCCCAGGGTGGCGGTGTCGCGCAGCATCGCATCCGGATTCCGGGAGAGGTCGCGCAGCGCGTCCACGCCCTGGCGGTTGGGCTCGCCGGCCATTCCCAGGGCGGCCACGGAGTCCATGCGGATGTCGTGGGGGATGGAGCCATCACCGCTGACGGACACCAGCGACTGGATGGCCTCCTTGGTGCTGGCGGCGGAGAGCGCGCCGAGCATGGGGCTGGCCGCGAGCGGATCCATTCCGCCGCGGATGATTTCCGGGACCTTCAGGGCCTCGCCGGGCTGGAGCATGAAGAGCGCGCGCAGCTGCTCCAGGGCCCGGGTCCGCGCGTCGTCCCGCTCCTCCGGATCCGCCGGGAGCGAGCGCAGATCCTTCACCAGCGCGTCGAAGTTCTTTCCGCCCAGCACCTGCCGGTACTGATCCATCGGATCCTGCTGCACACCGGCGAAGCTGGACATGGGCGCGGAGCTCAGCTCGGCCTGGCGCGACTTGAAGGAGTTGAACAGGGAAGGATCGTACATGCGCTGCGTCAGGCGCAGGCGCATGGAGTTCTCGTAGATGGCGGCGATCGCCTGCTCACCCGCGTCCACGTCCAGCAGCTCCGAGGCGTCCACGGAGCGGGGCCACAGATCCTTCTCCAGCTCGAAGGTGGCGCTCGAGCGCACCTTGATGATGATCTTCGTATCCAGGGGCTCGAGGCCCTGGGGCGTGATGAGGTGGGTGTAGTCCTTCTTGGTCTTCTCGAAGCGCTCGGGGTTGAGGCGCGCGTACTCGGCCTTGAAGCGGCCGGTGGTGTCGAGCTCCTCGGTCTTCCAGGTGTCCTGGGGGACGCCGGTCACCACGAACTGGGAGCTCGCCACGAGGGAGCGGTGGATGCCGCGCACCAGCGAGTCCACGCTCTTCTCGAAGTGGGTGAGCATCACCGTGCCCGTCTTGTCCATGGAGATGAAGAAGGGGAGCTCGAGGGCCGTGTGCATGGCGTTGCGGGCGTCGGGCGCCACCGCGTTGCCCTCGACGAGGACGGAGAGGGTGGAGAGCTTGAGCTGCACCCGGGCGTCGACGCGATCGGACGTGGCGGAGACGACGCCCACGTTCCACTCACCCTGGAGGTTGAACTTCATCTCCGGCATGGTCTGCGCGTTGGCCTGCTTCTTCCGGAAGGAGATGCGCTGGTCGGCGCCCAGGGTGTAGCGGAAGAGCGTTCCGGGGACCCAGGCGCGGGTGCCGTCCGCCGTCTTCTGGGCGGGCTGGCTCGGCGTGGGGGCGGCGGCCTGCTGCTGTGGAGCGGCCGCGGGCTGGGCGGGACGTGCCGCCTCCTCCGTCTGGACGGGCTGCGCGGGCCTCATGGCCCACCAGGCGCCGAGCCCGCCCAGCAGGACAAGCGAGATCGACATCAGGATGATACGTGAGTGCTTCCCAGACATGGACGCTCCTGAGCGCTGCGGCACCTGTAGCTCCGTGGCACCTGTACGACGATTTTCCCCGTTTACCACGGTTTCACCGTTAGTGGGGAAGACGGACGGGGGCGGATTCTATTGCACGGGCGGGTGCGCGAGGTAGGCGCCGAGGCGCGGAAGACCGCCAGCCAGGGGGGTCGTGGGGTGGAGGCCCCTCGTCCCCCCCCGGGGCCGGAGTCACGGCCGGGTGTAGGTGATGTCCAGGGCGTAGGTGGAGCTGTTGACGCCCTTCACCATGACGTAGGCCTTGGTCTCGTTGGGGGGGACGAGCACGTTGCACGTCTCCGAGGCGCCAGAGACGGCAGGGCGGCAGTAGAAGCTGTTGGTGGTGGGAGCGGTGCCGAAGCTCACGTACAGGTCCGGGTTGCCCGAGCCCGTCATCACCACCTTGAAGTAGGAGTTGGTGATCACGTCATAGGGGCCGTGGTTGGCGCTCTGCCCCGAGGACAGCGAGCCATTGACCGCCGCGGAGGCCGGACCTCCGGTGGCGCTGGGTTTGGTGTAGGTGATGTTGAGCGAATAGGTGGCGGTGCTGCTGCTCTTCACCATGATGTACGCCTTGGTCTGGCCCTCGGGGACGAGCACGTCACACGTCTCGGTGGCACCGGAGATCAACGGGCGGCAGTAGAAGCTGTTGGTGGTGGGGGTGGTGCCGAAGTTCACGTACAGGTTCGGGTTGCCCGTACCGGTCATCGCCACCTTGAAGTAGGTGCCGGCGATCACGTCATAGGGCCCGTGGTAGGCGTTCGGAGCCGACGAGGACAGGCTGCCATTGGCCGTCTCGAGGGTCGGGCCGCCGGTGGAGGGCTTGAGGTAGGTGATGTCCAGGGCGTAGCTGGCGGGGGTGAGTCCCTTCACCATGACGTGGGCCTTGGTCTGGTTGGGGGGGACGAGCACGTTGCACGTCTCGGAGGCGGTGGAGGTACCAGGGCGGCAGTAGAAACCGGTGTCCGTGGGAGCCGAGCCGAAGCTCACGTACAGGTCTGGATTGCCCGAGCCCGTCATCACCACCTTGAAATAGGAGTTGGGGACCACGTCGTAGGGACCGTGGTGGGCGTCCTGCCCCAGCTCCAGCATGCCGCTGGCCGTCTCGGCCGTCGGGGTGCCGGGACCAGGGCCGGGGGGCTCCTGGGTGCCGGGCTGACCATAGAGGGCGGCGGCACCCTGTGCGTCCAGGGTGGTGAGCGTGAAGGACCAGTTCCCGGTGCCATTGCAGCTCGGGAAGTGCATCACTGAACCCGGGTCATAGGTGGTGAGCGCGCGCCAGGGGGCGGCCTCGGCGCAGCCCGGGAGGGTGGCCGCGCCGGACTCGGGGCGGATGTGCTCGTGTCCGAAGCCGAGCACGTGCCCCAGTTCGTGGCGCAGCAGGCCCGTCAGGGAGAGCGGGGGGGCGAGGGGCCCGAAGGCGAGCGGGTCGATGAGGATGTTGCGATCGCCGCGGGGCGTGTTCGGGAAGAAGGAGCGCGCGTAGTACTGGCCATCGCTGTTCATCTGCCGCACGTCGAAGACGACGTTGGTGTTGCTGGCGGTACAGGAGGTGTCCTGGCCGCTCTCGTGGACGAAGTTGACGTTGGCCACGGCCTCCCAGGCGGAGGTCGCGTCCGAGAGGGCCTGCACCACGAGGCCGTATTCGATGCTGTTGAAGCTGGAGGTGCTCACGCAGTAGGTGAGATTGCGCTTCTGCGTGTCGTTCCACTTCGCGTCCACGCCCCCCGAGGTGTGCACCATGAGCTGCCCGCTCTTCACGTACCGCTCGAAGTACTCGCGCAGCCGCGTCTCGTCGTAAAGGGCGACGTCTCCATCGACGATGAAGACTCCCTCGGGATCGACGTAGGCCTGAGCGCGGAACTCCTCCCAGGTGATGTCCTGGCCCACCGGTCCGGGATCGAGCTGCTCCTCGGGACCGCTACATCCCGTGGCGGCCAGTGCGGTGAGCCCTGCGAGTGCGGCAGCGAGGCGGAGATTTCTCATTCGAGGTCGTCCTTTTCGGCGTTTGGGTGAAAGCCAGACGCATTCTACTGACACTGCGGAAATACAGATTAAACCGAGAAAAAGCAAGTTTCCGATAATTACAAGGTTCTCTGGCTTGAATATTTCAGGCGCAGGCAGTGGTATGCGCCGCCCCCCTCCCGAAAGGAGTTGTCTCGTATGGTCCGGCATCCATTGCCCCTGTTGTCCGCGTTCGCATTGCTTCAGGCCTGCACCCCGGTGGCGGAGGAGCCAACGGCGCTCGAGCCGGCCGCCGCCATCGAGCAGAAGGCAGCGGTGCCGGGCTTCGCCGAGCTGCACCACCACATGTTCGCCGAGGAGGCTTTCGGTGGCGGCTGGTTCCATGGCAGCCACACCGGCACGCTGGTGAACTGTGACGGAGGCGAGCCCGAGAGTGACCACGCCCGGGTGCGCATGGACCTGAGCAACATGCTCAAGCTGTGCCCCAACCATGGGAACGTGGACCTCAGCAACGTGCCATTGCTGAAGGAGCTGTTCAGCATTGGGGGCGCGGTGGCCTCGGAGGCCATTGGCATGGTGGAGGGGACGGATGGAGACACCGGGCTGCACCTGGGCCGCAAGCAGGTGAACACGCAGTGGCCGCGCTGGGACACCATCGCCCACCAGCAGTCGTGGGAGGGGTGGCTGCGGCAGGCGCACCAGGGAGGCATGTCCCTGGTGACGGTGTCCCTGGTGAGCAACGGCTTCCTGTGCAATGCGCTGCCCTACCAGAACCTCAACCGCCCCTGCGACGAGATGGCGGATGTCGAGGTGCAGTTGCAGATGGCGCGTGACTTCGACGCGCGCACGGACTGGGCGGAGATCGCCCTGTCACCCGCGCACGCGCGGCAGATCATCGGGGCCGGCAAACTGGCCATCGTGCTCTCCATCGAGGTGAGCAAGCTGTTCGGCACGAGGGACTGGCGCTCGGAGCTCAACCGCTTCTACTCGCTGGGGGTGCGCTCGTTGCAGCCGGTGCACCAGTTGGACAACCGCTTTGGCGGCGCGGCGATGCACAACGCCATCTTCCATGTCGCGCAGTTCATGGAGAACTGCCACATCGACTACGACTGCGGCGTCACGGGCAACGGCTTCACGCTGGGCTTCGACGTGGCCCGGGACGCGGCGGGCAACTGCCGCAACACCAAGGGACTCACCGCGGAGGGCAAGGCGCTGGTGCAGGAGATGATGGCCAAGGGCATGCTCATCGACATGGCGCACATGTCCGAGCGCTCGGTGCAGGACGCCTTCGCCCTGGCGAAGACCAACAGCTACTACCCGCTCTACATCTCGCACGGCCACTTCCGCGAGGTGGTGGCCCCGAAGGTGGCCGCCGAGGAGAAGACGACGCCGGCGTGGGTGGTGGGCTACCTGCGGCAGACGGGCGGCATCTTCGGTCTGCGCACGGCGCCCGACGAGATGCGGACGTACACGCGGACGGCGGTGGCCAACACCTGCCATGGCTCGACGCGCTCCTTCGCGCAGGCGTACGAGTTTGGCCGCCAGGGGCTGAAGGTGCCCATGGCGTTCGGCGCGGATTTCAACGGCTTCATCCAGCAGACGCGGCCGCGCTTCGGACCGTATGGAGCGTGCTCGGCGGGCTTCCAGGCCGAGGCGGACGCGCAGGCCAAGCAGCAGCGCACCTCCGGGCCCGCGCGCCTGGGCACGGACTTCGACGAGTACGGCCTGGCGCACGTGGGCCTGCTGCCGGATCTGCTGCGTGACCTCAAGAACCTGGGGGCCAACACCACGGGCCTCGAGGGCTCCTCGGAGTCCTTCCTGCGCACGTGGGAGCGCGGCCTGGCTCCGCGTACGGGCATGGCCAACGCGGCCACGGACATCGACACCAGTGGCGTGGCGGCCTACGTGGAGAAGTCCACCCGCGAGGCGCAGTACCCCATGGTGTGTGGCGAGCGCTATGCCCCCAACGCCCGCGTGGTGGGCCAGGATTGCGAGGTCAACGCGCAGTGCGCCAGCGGCACCTGCTCCGAGAATGACTGCGACTTCGCCGGCACCTGCCTCTGCAATTGGGATTCTGATTGCGCGTCCAACCAATACTGCGACTGGGGTTGGACCAGCCTGTGCCTGAAGAAGAAGCCGGCCGGTACCTCGTGCTTCACCGGCACCGAGTGCCTCTCCGGCTGGTGCGGCTGGAACTCCACCTGCACCTGAGCGTGGACTCCAAGGGCGCTTCTTGATTTCCGGTGAAGATCAAAAAAATGAGCTGGGCACTGGATTGGCGGAAATTTATCCTTTAAATTGAATTCCTCCTCTTCCGAAGAAATCCAGCTTATGCGCTTTGACCCGACCCGTTCTGTCCTTGGTGCCCTGCTGTCCGGATTGGTGTTGTCTGGCTGTGGTGGTGTGCCCGATGAGACCGGGCTCGCTCCGGCCGCGGAGGAGGCCCTGGGTACCCAGGAGTCCGCCCTGGATTGCGCCGGGGCGAGCGTCACCTCGCTCAACATGGGGGCGGTCAGCTCGTGGGGTGGGGTGCTGGCCACCGGCGGCGGGACGTGGTCGGTGGCCTATCCCGCCAACGGCATCATCCTCGAGTACTACGTGGATAACGTGCTGCGCGGCACCCAGCCCATCCTGGGTGATTCCAACCGCTCGGGCACGTGGACCTTCAATGACAGTCCCATTGCCTGCGGCGCGCACAACCTCGAGGTGAGGGGATATCCCGCCATCTTCGACAGTGCCACGCCCGCGCCCGGCCGCTGCACCACGGGTTCCTTGTCGAGGACCAGCTCCTTCTCCCAGGGCTGCCCCACCGCCACCCTGACGTGCTCGCAGTCCGGCTCGACCATCAACTGCACCGGAAGCGGCAGCGGTGGCGAGGGCGGTCCCTACATCTCGTACTGGCGGGAAGGCGTCCAGACAGACTGGGGCATGAACTACACCGACTGGGAGCAGGGCTCGAACACCTATGGCCTCTTCTGCATCCCGGCCACCACCCGCGACAACTTCTACCGGCAGTTCATCTATTACAAGGTGAAGGATGCGAGCGGCATGGAGTCGCCCGTTCGCTCCTACACCCGGCTGTGCGTGCCCTGAGGAGGCCGCGCGGAGGGCGCCCCGGAGGATCCGGCGGCGCCCTGACTGTAGCAAGGTGTGGAAATCCAGCTTAATGATTTATTCTGGAATATTCCATTCCGCCTGTGATGACTCGGGATCGTGAATGTCAGTAGGCTTTTCCACGCCCGATCATGACCGCTCCCTCCCTGCCAGCCTCGCCCCTCGAAGAGCTCACCGACAGCATCTTCCAGGCCCAGCACCAGCCCCTGCTGCGCGCCTTCCTCGACAACTCCTCCGAGGGGCTGGGCATCGTCGATACGAAGGGCAACCCGCTCTTCATGAACGCGCGGGTCCGGAACATCCTGGGCATTGGTTTCTCGGATGCCCGGCCCGAGGACTGGAGCGAGCGGTACGGTGTCTTCTACCCGGACTCCGAGAGGCTGTTTCCCTCCGAGCGGCTGCCGCTGTACCGCGCCCTTCAGGGAGAGGCGTCCGTCGAGGAGGAGCTCTTCGTCCGCAATGCCTTCATTCCGGAGGGGCGGCACTTCCTCTCGCGCGCGTGGCCCGTGCGCGACAACCAGGGACAGATGCTGGGGGCCATCCTCATCCTGCGTGATACCGAGACCGAGCGCCGGGCCGAGGCGGAGCGGCACCGCGCCGAGCAGCAGATGCGCGAGCTCAACGCGGAGCTGGAGCGCCGCATCATCGAGCGCACCGCCCAGCTCGAGTTCTCCAACCGCGAGCTGGAGGCCTTCGCCTATTCCGTCGCCCATGATCTGCGCGCTCCGCTGCGCAGCATCTCCAGCTTCAGCCTCGCCCTGACCGAGGACTGCGCCGGCCTGCTCGACGCCACGGGCCAGGAGTACATCCAGCGCATCCGCGCTTCGTCCCAGCGCATGGCCGAGCTCATCGACGGCATCCTCGCGCTCTCGCGTGTCAACCGCATCGAGCTCGTGGAGTCCGACGTCCACCTGTCCGGCATGGCGCGCTCCATCGCCGAGCAGATCCAACGCTGGAAGCCCGAGCGGACCGTGAACATCCGGGTCCAGGACGGACTGGTGGATCGCGGGGACGCGCAGCTGCTGCGTCTGGTATTCGAGAACCTGATGGGCAACGCCTGGAAGTTCACCCGCGACAAGCCGGTGGCGGAGATCGAGTTCGGGATCCTCCCGGGGGAGGGGAGCGGACGCGTCTACTTCGTCCGGGACAACGGAGCGGGCTTCGACATGGAGTACCAGAGGAAGCTCTTCGGCGTCTTCCAGCGGCTGCACACGCAGAAGGAATTCGAAGGCCATGGGGTGGGACTGGCCACCGTTCAACGCATCATCCGCCGGCACGCGGGCCGCATTTGGGGCGAGGGCCGGGTCGGGGAGGGTGCTACCTTCTACTTCACCCTCCACGAGGACACCGCCTCATGAATGATCCGAACCAGCGCGTCATCCTGCTCGTCGAGGACAACGAGGATGACGAGCTGATCACCCTCCGGGCGTTCCGCAAGAGCAACATCCACAACCCCGTGGTGGTCGTTCGTGATGGTGCGGAAGCGCTCGACTACCTCTTCATCCAGGGCAAGCATGCGGACCGGGATCCGGCCATCAAGCCCCAGATCGTCCTGTTGGATCTGCACCTGCCGCGCATCGACGGCCTGGAGGTGCTGCGGCGCATCCGCTCCGACTCGCGCACGCGGACCCTGCCCGTGGTCATCCTCACCTCGTCCAAGGAGGAGAGGGATCTGGTGGAGGGCTACCAGCTCGGCGTCAACAGCTTCGTCCACAAGCCGGTGGACGTCACCGACTTCTTCGAGTCCGTGCGGCAGCTCGGCATGTACTGGCTCGTGCTCAATGAGCTTCCCTCCCAGAGACGGTAGGACACATGAAGGGCCCCGAATCCGAGCTCCATGCACTGATGGAGCGCGAGTGGCAGTACCAGCTGGAGCACAACCCCACCTACGCCTCGGTGCTGGGGGATCGCCGCTGGAATGATCGCTGGGACGACCTCGGCCTGTCCGCCATCGACGCCGATCACCAGCACAACCTCCAGGTCCTCGCTCAACTCCAGGCGATGGATCGCGAGCGGCTCCCGGCCGCGGACCAGCTCCATTACGATCTGTTCCGCCGCGACTACGAGACGTGGATCGAGGAGCACCGGTTCAAGTGGTACCTGCTGCCGGTGAACCAGGTGGGCGGCATCCCGGAGGGCGTCAAACAGCCCCCCGGCCTCCAGACGGCCTACCAGCTCGCCGGCAACCTGCGCTTCGAGACCGTCCAGGACTACGAGGAGTGGATCGCCCGCCTCGGGGGTTTCGGCACCTATGTGGAGCAGATCCTGGTGCTCATGCGCGAGGGCATGCGCGAGCGCCTCATGCACCCCCAGGTGATCCTCCGGCGCATCCCGCCCCAGCTCGAGCGGCAGCTCGTGGCCGACCCCACGGCGAGCGGTTTCTACAGCCCCTTCACGCGCTTTCCCGCCAGCATCCCGCCGGCCGAGCAGCAGCGTCTGTCCGCCGCCGGCCGCGCCGCCATCGAGCGCGGTGTGCTGCCCGCCCTCACGCGCTTCCACGGGTTCCTCACGCGCGAATACCTCCCCGCGGCCCCCGAGCAGGTGGGCATCTGGCAGTTGCCGGAGGGGCGGGAGCTGTACGGTTTCCTCGCCCGCAAGTTCACGACGACGAACCTGAGCCCGGAGGAGATCCACACGCTCGGGCTGGCCGAGGTCCAGCGCATCCGTGACGAGATGGAGGCCGTGAAGGCGAGGACGGGCTTCCAGGGCTCGCTCCACGACTTCTTCCGCTTCCTGCGCACGGACCCCCGGTTCTATTGCAAGAGCGGCGAGGAGTTGCTGCTGCGCTACCGCGGCCTCTGCAAGCAGATCGACCCGCGCCTGGTGAAGCTGTTCAAGACCCTGCCGCGGCAGCCCTATGGCGTCGAGCCGACCCCGGCGGACATGGCCCCGGACGTCACCACCGGCTCCTACTACCCGGGCGCGTCCGACGGCTCACGCCCCGGCACCTACCTGGTGAACCTCTATCGTCCCGAGACGCGGCCCATCTGGGAGATGGTTCCCCTCACACTGCACGAGACCGTGCCAGGCCATCACCTCCAGCTGGCGCTCGCCGCCGAGCAGGAGCGATTGCCCGCCTTCCGGCGTTACGGCAGCCACGTGGCCTATGCGGAGGGCTGGGCCCTGTACTGCGAGACCCTGGGGGACGAGCTCGGCCTGTACGATGACCCGTACGACAGGTTCGGCCAGCTCGCCTACGACATGTGGCGCGCCGTCCGCCTGGTGGTGGACACCGGCATGCATGCCCGGGGCTGGACCCGGCAGCAGGCGCTCGACTTCTTCCTGGAGAACTCGCCGCGCCAGGAGCTGGACACCGTCAACGAGATAGACCGGTACATCGCCTGGCCGGGGCAGGCCCTGGCCTACAAGGTGGGGCAGCTCAAGATACGGGAGCTCCGCACCCGGGCCGAGCGGGCCCTGGGCCCCCGCTTCGACGTCCGCGAGTTCCACGACGTGGTGCTGCTCGAGGGCTCGCTGCCCCTGGACATCCTGGAGCGGCGGGTGGACTCCTGGGTGTCCAAAATCCGTGCCGGGGCGGCCTGAGCCGTCATCCGCTGGGGCGGACAAGAATCCGCGCAACTGGCGGACGCCTCCTTCCGATAATGATTTCAAGCGTTCCCCCACGGGGGGACGGAGGCATAGAGCCACTTCCAGAAAGCGGTGTCCGCCATGAACCAGACTGCCGAAGTCATCCATCTCGACGAGTTCCGCAAGCGCCGCGACGCCCAGCGGCCCGCGATGGCGCGCATGCCTGGTTCCATGCCTGCCTGGTCGCCGGTCTGGGTCTGGGTGATGGTGTACCCACACCCGGCGGCGCGGTAACCTCGCTCGCCGTGAGCCTCACACACATCCAGTCCTTCGTCGCGGTGGCCGAGGAAGGCCACGTGGGCCGTGCCGCGCGCCGGCTCCACCTGTCCCAGCCTCCGCTCAGCCGTCACATCCTCGCGCTCGAGGACGAGCTGGGAACCCCGCTCTTCGAGCGTACGTCTCGCGGCATGCGGCTGCTGCCCGCCGGCGAGGTCTTCCTGCTCCACGCGCGCCGCATCCTCGCCGAGGTGGATGCGGCGGTGCACACCGTGCGGAAGGCCGGCACGGGCCCCACGGAGCATTGAGACTCCGTTCCACCCCGAAAATGTCCGGCCCGTGGAGCCGGAGGTGGCGTAGAAGGCCGCATGCCCTCGACGGATGAGCGGGTCCTCTCGGTACAGGCGCTGCGCAAACAGTACGGCGCCACCGTCGCGGTCGACGGCATCTCGTTCGACGTGGGCCGCAATGAGATCGTCGGGCTGCTCGGCCCCAACGGCGCCGGGAAGACCACCACCATCAACATGATCCTCGGCGTGCTCGAGCCCACCGCCGGGTCCATCCTCATCGAGGGCGTGGACCTCGCGAAGCACCGCTCCCAGGCGCTCGAGCGCACCAACTTCGCCGCCGTCTACTCGCCCCTGCCCGGCAATCTCACCGTGCAGCAGAACCTGCGTGTCTCCGGTCTCATCTACGGCGTGAAGGGGCTCTCGGCCCGCATCGAGGAGCTGCTCGTCCAGTTCGATCTCGTCCGGTTCCGCGACACCAAGTCCGGCGTGCTCTCCTCGGGAGAGCAGACGCGGGTGGCCCTCGCCAAGGCCATGCTCAACCGTCCCCAGCTCCTGCTGCTCGACGAGCCCACCGCCTCGTTGGATCCCGCCACGGCGAAGGACATCCGCGCGCGCATCCGCGACTTCGCCACCCAGGGAACGGGGGGCGTGCTCTGGACCTCGCACAACATGTACGAGGTCGAGGAGGTCTGCGACCGCGTCCTCTTCGTCTCGCGCGGGAAGGTGTTGCTGGAGGGAGACCCCCGGGCCCTGCCGCGCGAGCACGGCAAGGCGAGCCTGGAGGAGCTGTTCATCACCGTGGCGCGGGAACCGCTCGCGCTGGAGCGAGTCTGAGCCCCATGGCCTTCAACCGCGCCGCCGCCATCGTCCTGCGCCAGTTCTACCTCATCCGAGGGAGCCCCTCGCGCATCTTCCCGCTCTTCGTGTGGGTGGCCATCGACATGGTGCTGTGGGGCTTCATGTCCCGCTACCTCAACAGCGTCACCGCGCCCGGGCTCGACTTCGTCCCCGCGCTCCTGGGCGCGGTGCTCCTCTGGGACTTCCTCACCCGCGTCATGCAGGGCGTCACCATGGCGTTCTTCGAGGACGTGTGGTCGCGCAACTTCCTCAACGTCTTCGCCACGCCGCTCTCCATCACCGAGTACGTGGGCGGCCTCGTGCTCTCGAGCATCGCGACGAGCTCCATCGGGCTCCTGGTGATGCTGCTGGTGGCGGGGGCGGCGTTCGGCCTGTCCCTGTTCACCTACGGCCTCATGCTCGTGCCCTTCCTGCTGGTGCTCTTCCTCTTTGGCATCGCCCTGGGCATCTTCGGGGCCGCCGTGGTGCTCCGGCTCGGGCCGTCCGCGGAGTGGTTCGTCTGGCCCATTCCCGCCGTGGTCTCGCCCTTCGCGGGCGTCTTCTATCCGCTCTCCACGCTCCCCGAGTGGATGCGTGCCGTCTCGCACCTGCTGCCACCTTCCTATGTCTTCGAGGGCATGCGGACGATCGTCGCGGGCGGCGCCTTCTCGGGCACCTCGCTGCTCTGGGGCGTGGGGCTCGCCGTGCTCGACATCCTGCTGGCGGGCTGGTTCTTCACCTACGTCTACCGCCACGCCGTGCGCACCGGCCTCATCGCCCGCTACAGCGCCGAGAGTGTGAGCTAGCGCCGTCTTCCTCCGAAAAGCTGTCCGCTAACGGACGGCCCTCCGGACAACACGGAACGAAACCTTCAGGACAATAGTATTTTCTCTTGTGACGGCTCCGCCTCGGCAAGAGGCGCCGGCTGGGGGGGGGGGTCCGCAGCCGGCGGGAGTCCGTTGACCCTGCTCAGGAGGACGGCCACATGGGGGATGTGACCATCGCGGGAAGGAAGCTCGAACATTTCCATATCGCCGCGTTCTTCCGCTCGCGCGAGGAAGAATACGAGGTGCTCCGCTCCCATATCCGCGAGGGGATCGACGCGGGCGAGAAGGCGGTCCACATCTGCGATCCCCGCCTGAAACATGATCACCTCCAACACCTGGAGCAGATGGGCGTCCCCATCGATGACTGCATGAGGACGGGACAGCTCGAGGTGATGGGGTGGAACGATGCCTATCTCAAGGAGGGCCGGTTCGACGGAGACTCGATGATGGCGCTTCTCGAGGAGGCGGTGATGACGAGCCGGGCCGAGGGCTTCTCCCGCGTGCGCATGATGGGCCACATGGAGTGGGCCCTCGAGAACCGGCCCGGGATTGACCGCTTCATCGAGTACGAGTTTCGCGTCAACCAGTTGCTCAACCGGCTGAGGCAGCCCGCCATCTGCGTCTACGATCTCAACCGCTTCAACGGCTCGGACGTCATGGACGTCCTCCGGTCCCATCCCTACGCCCTCGTCGATGGCGTGGTCCGCGAGAATCCGTACTACGTCCCGTACGAGCAACTGCTTGGAACCGCCACACGGGACAAGCATTCCTGAGCGAGAACGTCCATTGGCACCGGAGCGCATCAACTCCCGCTTGTCGGAGCTCTCCGAACAGGGAGCGCTCGCGCTTCGCCGACAGGTCAATGACCTGTTCGCCCTGTTCGAGCAGTCCTCCGCCTGGCAGGGCAGGGAACCCGGGGAGCTCGCCCGGAGCACCCTCGAGCTCCTCGTCTCCCGGCTGCGCCTGGACGTCGCCCTCCTGAAGCTCCAGGGGCCGGAGGGGCCGCTCGACTGCTGTTTTCCTCCGGACCTGGACCGCGAGGCGCTCCTGGCCGCGGGTGAGGGGGCGAACGCGGATCCGCCGCCGGCTTTCGAGCTGCCACGGCCGAACATCCTCGGCCGGACCACGGTCCGCCTGGCCGCGGCCACGCCCCTGGGTGAGCCCGGGACGATCATCGTCGGCTCCTGGCGGGAGAACTTCCCCACGCCGCACGAGCGGCACCTGCTCCAGTTGATCGCCAACCAGGCCGCGTTGGCGCTGCAGTCGAGCCGGGAAGCGCGGGCGCGGCAGCGGCTCGCCGAGGAGCGGGGCCGTCTCCAGCGCGTGAACTCCGTGCTGTCGATGCTCCACTCCGTCTCGGATGGGCTCTCGCGGACGCACACCTTCGCCCAGGTGGCGGATGTCATCCTCTCCTGGGGATTGGATGCCATGGGCGCCCGCGCGGGGAGCATGTTCCTGGCCGACGAGACCGGGGGCGGGCTGCGGCTGATCCGCGCCGTGGGCTACTCCGAGGCGATGCTGCGCGACTACGAGCACATTCCGGTGGAAGCCGATCTTCCGCTCGCGCAGGCCTTCCGTCAGAAGCGGGGCCTCTTCGGCAATGGCTATCGGGGCAATCCGCTCTGCTATGCCACCGTGCCCCTGCTGGTCGATGACCGGTGCCTGGGTGCGCTCGGCTTCAACTTCCCCGAGCCACGGCCCTTCGAGGATGACGAGCGCGCCTTCATCCAGGCCCTGGCCCATCAGGCGGCCCAGGCATGTGATCGCGCCCGGTTGCTCGAGGCCGAGCGGCGGGCCCGGCTCATGGCGGAGGCTCGGCAGCAGCGGGCGGATCTCCTGTCGGAAGCGAGCGCGATGCTCGGCTCGTCGTTGGATCTGGAGGCGGCCCTCACCTGGGTGGCCAACCTCCTGATGCCCCGTTTCGCCGACTGGGTCGTCATCCAGATGGTGGAGCGCACCGTCTCGGGCACCGACGAGACGAAGACGCTGGCCGTCCACCGCGAGCGGGTGAAGGCCGGGCTCGCGCGGGAGCTGGGTCTCTCGCTGCTGTCGACATGGAGCGAGCCGCGCTCCTGCATCACGAACAACTCGGTCCTGGCGCCGATCGCGGCACGAGGCCGGGTGCTCGGTGCCATCGTCCTGGGCGCCGAGGAGGTGGGCCGCTACGACCCCGAGGCCCTGGAACTCGTCGAGGAGCTGGGGCTGCGCGCGGGCGTGGCACTCGACAATGCCCGCCTCTACCAGGAGGCGCGCGAGGCGGACCGCCGCAAGGACGAATTCCTCGCGATGCTCGGCCATGAGCTGCGCAATCCGCTCTCGCCCATGGTCACGGCCCTCCAGTTGATGCGGATGAAGGACGGCTCTTCCTCCGAACGGGAGCGGACCATCATCGAGCGCCAGGTCGAGCACCTCACCCGGCTCGTGGATGATCTGCTCGACGTCTCGCGCATCACCCGGGGAAAGGTGCAGCTCAAGCGGGGGCGCATCGATCTCACGGCCGTGCTGTTCAAGGCCGCCGAGATGGCGGGCCCCTTGTTGGAGCAGCGCGCGCACTTTCTGGAGATGCCCCCGCCGGCCGGACCGCTCGTCGTGGATGGGGATCCGGCCCGGCTCGCCCAGGTGCTGGCGAATCTGCTCAACAACGCGGCGAAGTACACGGATCCCGGTGGGCGCATCGCCGTCACCGCGAAGGGGGAGGGGGCGCAGGCCGTGGTGCGGGTCCGGGACAATGGCGCGGGCATCGCGCCCAACATCCTCCCGCGGATCTTCGACATGTTCGTCCAGGAGGGCCGGTCCATCGATCGGTCCCAGGGCGGGCTCGGCCTGGGCCTGGCCATCGTCCGCAGTCTGGTCGAGCTGCATGGGGGCACCGTCTCGGTCCACAGCGAGGGCCTGGGCCGTGGGAGTGAGTTCGTGGTCCGCCTGCCGCTCGCCGCGCCGCGGCATGACGCCACCGATGGCGAGGACCGGAGCCCCCCCTCCGAGGTGCCCGCCGTCCAGGAGGTCCCGGGCTCCCTGCGGCTGCTCCTGGTGGATGACAACCGTGACGCGGTCGAGCTGCTCACCGAGTTCCTGGGCTCGAAGGGGTATGTCACGCGGATGGCCCTGGATGGACCGAGTGGGCTCGAGGCGGCCAGCGCGTTCCGGCCCCACATCGCGCTGCTGGATGTGGGCCTTCCGGTCATGGACGGCTACGAGCTCGCGTCGAGGCTGCGACAGGAGCCCTCCCTGAAGGGCATCAAGCTGGTGGCCATCACGGGGTACGGACAGGACTCGGACCGTCACCGCGCGCATGCGGCGGGTTTCGACCTCCACCTGGTGAAGCCCATCCAGCCCGGTCAACTGCTCCGCATCCTCCAGGAGCTGGTCCAGATGCCCGTGGAGGCCGAAGTTCGGGATTAAGCGCGGGGTTGCGCTGTTGGGGCGCGGACTTTTATCAAGGGCCCCTATGACCTCCCAGAACCGACGTATCCCGGGTGCCGCGCGCGTGGTGCTCACGGCCAGTGCATCCGCGTTGCTCGCCGCGTGTGTCACCTCCGCACCCATGGACAAGAAGGCCGCCGCGCCTCCCGCCCATGGCAGCTTCGGTGTCGACACCGCCGGAATGAACACGGCCGTGGCGCCCGGCGACAACTTCTACCGCTACGTCAATGGCACGTGGATCGAGAAGACGGAGATCCCCGCGGACCGCTCCAGCTACGGCATGTTCACGAAGTTGGCGGAAGAGGCGAGCCGCCGCACCCGTTCCCTGATCGAGGAGGCCGCGAGCACCAACGCCCCCGCGGGCAGCGAGGTGCGCAAGCTGGGTGATCTCTTCGCCAGCTTCATGGACGAGGCGGGCATCGAGGCGAAGGGGCTGGCACCGCTCCAGCCCGAGCTCGAGCGCATCGCCGCCATCACCACCCGGAAGGAGCTGTCCACGGCCCTCGGGGACACGCTGCGCGCCGACGTCGACGCGCTCAACACGGCGGATGTCACCACGGACCGGCTCCTCGGCCTCTGGGTGACCGAGGACCTGAACGATCCGTCCCGCTACGCCGCATACCTGCTGCAGGGCGGCCTGGGCCTGCCGGATCGCGATTACTACCTCGTGGACAACGCGCGGTTCACGGAGGTGCGCCAGAAGTATCAGCAGCACATCGCCGCCATGCTGGGACTGGCGGGCATCTCCGACGCGGAGGCCCGGGCGAAGCGCATCTTCGAGCTCGAGCGGGAGATCGCCCGGGTGCACTGGAACCAGGTGGACACGCAGGACGTGGCCAAGGTGAACAACCCCTGGCCCCGGGGCGAGCTCGCCACGCGCGCGCCGGGCCTCGACTGGGACGCGTACCTCGAGGCCGCGGGACTCGCGCAGCAGAAGGAATTCATCATCTGGCAGCCGAGTGCGCTGACGGGCATCTCGAAGCTCGTGGGCAGCGAACCGGTGCAGACCTGGAAGGACTACCTGACCTTCCACGCCCTCGAGCGCGCCGCGCCCTTCCTGCCCAAGGCCTTCGTGGATGAGAGCTTCGCGTTCACCGGCCGCGTGCTCACCGGCGCGCAGCAGCTGAGCGAGCGCTGGAAGCGCGGTGTCGGCGTCACCAGCTACGCGATGGGGGAGGCGATCGGCAAGCTGTACGTGGAGAAGTACTTCCCGCCCGAGGCCAAGGCGGAGGCCGACAAGATGGTGCGCAACATCGTCAAGGCGTTCGGCCAGCGCATCGACTCACTGGCGTGGATGTCCCCGGAGACGAAGGCGCGCGCGAAGGAGAAGCTGGGCACGCTCCAGGTGGGCATCGGCCACCCGGCGAAGTGGCGGGACTACTCGGGGCTGGAGATCGTGCGGGGGGAGGCCTACGGCAACGCCGAGCGCGCCTCGCGCTTCGAGTACCGGCGCAACCTGGCCAAGCTGGGCAAGCCGGTGGACCGGTCGGAGTGGTTCATGCCGCCGCAGCTGGTGAACGCGCTGAACTCGCCGCAGCAGAACTCCATCATCTTCCCCGCGGCCATCCTGCAGCCGCCGTTCTTCGACCCGAACGCCGATCCGGCGGTGAACTACGGTGGCATCGGCAGCGTCATCGGGCATGAGATCGTGCACAGCTTCGACGACGTGGGCGCGCAGTTCGATGCCCGGGGCAAGCTGGCCAACTGGTGGACGAAGGAGGACGCGGAGAAGTTCAAGGCCGCCAGCCAGACGCTCGTCGCGCAGTACAACGCCTACCGCCCGCTGCCGGACCTCGCCGTGAATGGCGAGCTGACCCTGGGGGAGAACATCGCCGACATCGCCGGGGTGGCGATCGCCCTCGACGGCTACCGGCTGTCACTGGGTGACAAGCCGGCGCCGGTGCTCGAGGGCTTCTCCGGCGAGCAGCGCTTCTTCCTCGGCTTCGGGCAGATCTGGCGCAACAAGTACCGCGAGCCGTACCTGCGCCGCATCCTGATGACGGACGGGCACTCCCCGGGTGAGTACCGCGCATCGACCGTGCGCAACATCGACGCCTGGTACCAGGCCTTTGGGGCCACCCCCGGGCAGACGCTCTACCTCACGCCCGAGCAGCGCGTGCGCATCTGGTAGGGCAGGGCAGGGCTACGCCGCGGCAGGCGGCCCGAACCATCGGGTGAGCGCGTCCGTGAGCCCGAGCTGGGTCCGGTCTCCCACCCAGGCCACATAGCCGTCGGGCCGAATCAACACGGCGGCGGGCGCGGTGACCGCCCCTAGGACAGGCAGTTCCCAGGGGCCACCGTATCGAGCGTCGACGATGCTCACCCGATTGGCCCAGGGAGCGAGCTCGAAGCCGCCGGGCTCACCGAGGTTGAGCAGAATGGGCCGGGCCTCGTTCAGCAGCGTGAAGACGCGCCGTGGGCCGTTCGCGGTGACGAGGTCGAGATCCGGCATGCGGCGTCCGAGCAGCGGGTGTCCCTCGCCGAGGTCGTAGTGGATATCCAGACCCGACATCATTCCGGCGATTCGCTTGCGGGGTTCGTCCATCCGGAGCAGATCGGCGAGGGTTTCTCGCAATGCCTCGACGCGGTCGTCTGAACGAAGAAGCGCGATGGACGCCATCGTGTTGCGCAGCGCGCGTGCCGCGACCGGGTGGCGCTCGAGTTGGTACGAATCGAGGAGACTGTCGGGCGAGGTTCCCTTGACCACCTGGGCCAGCTTCCACCCCAGGTTCACCGCGTCCTGCACGCCGAGGTTGAGGCCCTGCCCGCCCACGGGGAAGTGAACGTGCGCGGAATCGCCGGCCAGCAGAACGCGCCGGTCACGGTAGGCCGCGGCCTGCCGGGTCAGGTCGGTGAACCGGGAGATCCAGTTGGGGCTGTGGATCCCGTAGTCGGTCCCGTAGACGGCGACGAGCGCGTCGCTGAGCTCGCGGAGCGACGGTTCGCCGCGGGGGCCGATCTGCCGCTCGGTCACCATCACCCCCACCAGGCCCTCCGCCAACCTGGAGAAGGCATGGACGCCGATACCATCGCGGCGCATCCCCCAAGCCGGCTCCTGGGTCATCTGGACCTCGGCGATCAGACAGCTCACGGTCGGATCCCATCCGGCGAACTCGATGCCGGCTGCTTTCCGGATCACGCTGCGTCCGCCGTCGCATCCGACGAGATATCCGGCCCGGAGCGACGGACCGCCGGAGAGCGTGATGTCGACGCCGCTGTCGTCCTGTGCGAACCCGGTTACTTCCCGCCCGCGGTAGATGCGCACTCCCAGCTCGTTGACCCAGCCGGCCAGGATGCGCTCGAACTCCTTCTGCACGAGGCCGAGCCCGTAGGGATGCCGGGAGGGAAAGTCGCTGATGCTCAGCGGGATCCACGCGAACCCCGCGACCTGCGCCACCTGCCCCTGCGAGAGGAACCGATCCACGACTCCACGCTGATCGAGAACCTCGATGGTGCGTGCGTGCAGGCCGCGTGAGCGCGCGCCGTCGAGGTCCTGGGTCTCGCGCCGCTCGACGATCGCGACGTCGACTTTCGCCAACGCGAGCTCGGCCGCCAACATCATCCCCGTCGGTCCGCCTCCGACGATCACCACTGCATGCTGGGTCATGGTCATGGCCGCGCGGTCTACGCCGGCCCGGCCTTCGACCGGCATCCGTCACGGACCCGATTGGCTCCGCGCCGGAAATCTGCTTGTATGCAGGCAACTCCAATCTTGTTCGTTCAAAAGCGAAGCAAAGCAGGGTTGGGGTTTTCCCGTATGCCTGCTGCCTCCGAGGGCATTTCTTTCCAGCTCGCGCCATTCGAGCTAGTTTAGAAAAGCGCTAAAGCCAACCGCGCATCCGGAGAAAGCATGAAGACATACATCATCGCAAGCGCACTCGCTGCTGGGCTCCTCGCAGGTTGCGGCGGAGTCGAGGAGGACGGACTGGAGGCTGAGCAGCCAAGCCTCGCGACTCGGGAGGACCGGCTCATCTGCATTAGCAACTACATCGTCGTGTACTACAGCGACGCGACCTACACCACCGAGGTCGGCGTTGAACGCTGCTGGTGCGGGGAATGGCCTACGCGGGAAGGCCTGCGCACATCGTACCGCCAGGTGTATTCGGAAGAGTCCTGCTAGTGGCAACACGGCCCGCTCCAGTCACCTGGAGCGGGCTGTTCCCGCGTATCCATTGAGTCAACCGAGATCCTCGGGGCTGGGGGCGTGCTTGCTCATGCGCGCTGAGATCAGCGTGGCCAGCAGGATCAGCGCGCCGCCGAAGAGCATGCGCGGGTTGGGCTGCTCATTGAACAGCCACCAGGCGAAGGCGATCCCGTAGACCGGCTCCAGGGCGAACACCACCGAGGCGCTGCGCGCGTTGAGCACGCGCAGGCTGGCGACGAACAGGCTGTGCGCCAGGGCCGTGCAGAGCAGGCCGAGCAGGGCGATCCACAGCCAGTCCAGCGGGCGCACCTCGGGCAGCGCCACCCAGGCCAGCGGCAGGCTGGCGAGCGCGATGGCCAGGTTCTGCCAGAGCGCCGCCTGGGCCGGTTTGACCCCGGCGGTGGTGGCCCGGTTGGACACCGAGACCATGGCGAACAGCAGGCCGGAGAACACCGCCCAGGCCAGCCCCAGGGTGGCATCGCTGCCCAGGTCGAAACGCGGGGTGACCAGCACCAGTCCGGCGCTGACCAGGGCCACCACGCCCCATTCGGCCGCGCGCACCCGTTCGCGGAACAGCAGGCCCTCGAGCAGCACGGTGAAGGCAGGGAAGCTGGCGAAGCCCAGGGTGGCCACGGCCACGGTGGACACCTTCACCGCGATGAAGAAGGCCCACCAGTGGCCGCCCAGCAGCAGGCCGGCGCCGGCGAGGGCCAGGCGACGCCGCCAGCTCAGCGGCGCCGCCGGTTCGCCGAAGCGGGTCAGCGGAGCCAGGACTCCGACGGCGAACAGGGCGCGGCCGAACACGATCACCAGCGGCGCGGCCAGCGCCAGCTTGCCGAAGATGCCGGACAGGCCGAAGAACAGAGCGCCCAGGTGCAAGGCGAGGAGGGCGGTGCGGTGCTTCATCCGGTCAGTCTATGCGCAAGAGGGAAGGCGTGTTCTGCTTCTGCCAGGCCATCGGAACAAAGTCCTTTCAGGGGTGAGTGAGTCCGCCTTCCGGGCGCGCTCTTCACGAACTTGTCCAACAGTTGGACAAGTCTGGCGAGACCGTGCCCGGAGGGGACCCTCCTGCTTTCGAGCTGAGGACAGACCCCTGAACGGACTTACTTCGGCTGGCCTGGCCGGGAGCAGAAGGTGTGGCGGTGTATCGGGATGAGATACCCTGCGCGGCATGACGCCCCACCTTCCGACCCTGTACCTGGACGATGCCTCGGTGCGCCGGTTGCTGCCCCTCGGCAAGCTGCTCGAGGGGATGCGCCGCGCGCTGATCGATCTGTCCGAAGGCCGGGTCCTCCAGCCGCTTCGCAGCGTGATGGAATTGCCTCAGGTCGAAGGCATGCTCTTCCTCAAGCCGGCGATGACGGCCGAGGCGCTCGCCACCAAGCTGATCACGCTGTATCCGGGCAACCCGGGGCGGGGACTTCCGACCCTGCTCGCCACCATCGTCTTGATGGATCCGCATACCGGCCGGACCCTGGCCGTCATGGACGGCACGTGGATCACCGAGCTGCGGACCGCCGCGGTCTCCGCCGTGGCTGTCGACGCGCTGACCGCGCCAGGCCCCAAGGTGGTGGCGATGCTGGGCAGCGGCGCACTGGCGCGCAGTCATGCGCTCGCGCTGCGCGCGGTGCGGCCGGTATCGGAGCTCCGCATCTGGAGCCGCAATCCGGACAACGCCGCGCGCTGCGCCGCCGAGGCCGGAGGCCGTGCCTGTACCACCGCCGAGGAGGCGGTGCGAGGCGCCGACATCGTCTGCACCGTCACCAACGCGACCGAACCCGTGCTGCGCGGCGCCTGGCTGAAGCCGGGCGCCTTCGTGGCGGCGATCGGCGCGCCTCGCCCCAACTGGCGGGAGCTCGACGACGAGGCCATGCGCAACCCGGTGGTCGCGGACAGTCGGCACGCCGCCGAGCATGAGTCGGGCGACGTCATCCACTCCGGCGCTCCCATCCACGCCGAGATCGGCGAGATCCTCGGTGGGAGGGCACCGGCCCCGGACGCCGGCCGCACGGTGATCTTCAAGGCGCTGGGTCAGGCGGTCGAGGACGCGGTCGCGGCTCACCTGGTCTACAGCGCGGCCATGGCCGAACGGCACGCCGCCACGAACATGGGTGAGGGTTGACGTGGGGACCGAAGATCTGCACGCGGACATCGCCATCGTCGGGGCCGGCATCGCCGGTTCCTCGATCGCCTGGTGGCTGACCCGTCTGGACCCCACGCTCTCGGTCGTGCTGCTCGAGCGGGATACCGGATTCGGGTCTTCCTCCTCGCAACTCTCGGCCAGCTCGATCCGCCAGCAGTTCAGCACGCCGGTCAACATCCAGATGTCGCAGTCCGGTCTGGAGTTCCTGCGCGACGCCCGCTCCCTGCTCGCCGTCGAAGGGGAGGAGGTGGAGATTGGCCTGACCCTGCCCGGCTACCTGTTCCTGGCCTCGCCGGCGCGGGCCGAGGCGCTGCGCGCCCAGAACGTCATCCAGCGCGCGCATGGTGCCCGCATCGAGCTGCTCGAGCCAGACGCGCTCGCCGCGCGCTTCGCCTGGCTGAACACCGCCGATCTCGCGCTCGGCGCGCTTGGTGCTGGTGTCGAGGGATGGTTCGACGGCCCGGCACTGCACTCGGCGATACTGCGCTCGGCGCGCGCACAGGGCGCCCGGCTGGTGCGGGCCGAGGTGTCCGCCTTCGACTTCGCGCCCACCGCGCCCGGTGCCTCGCCGGATTCGAGGCGGGTCACCGCGCTGCACCTGGCTGACGGCCGCAGGGTCATCTGCGGTCAGGCGGTCAACGCGGCGGGCCCCTGGTCGAGGCGCCTGGCGGCAGCGGCCGGCATCGAGCTGCCGGTTCATGCCCGGCGGCGGACGGTCTTCGTGCTGTCCTGCCCGACTCCCGTGCCCGAGTGCCCGCTGGTCGTCGACCCGGCGGGATTCTGGTTCCGGCCCGAGGGCCGGCACTTCATCTTCGGGACCACCCCGAACCCCGATGCCGACGACCTGCCGCTCGAGCCCAACCTGGCCGAGTTCGACGAGGCCACGTGGGCGGCGCTCGCTCACCGTGTCCCGGCCTTCGAGTCGGTGCGTGTCGAGCGCGCCTGGGCCGGCTACTACGAGATGAACCTGTTCGACCACAACGCGCTGCTGGGTCTCCATCCCGGTTTCGCGAACCTGTGGTGCGCCACCGGCTTCTCCGGGCACGGCGTGCAGCAGGCCCCGGCCGCCGGCCGCGGGCTCGCCGAGCTCCTGCTGTACGGCGGGTTTCGCACGCTCGACCTGTCCCCGCTCTCGGTCGGCCGGCTCGCCGAGGGCCGCCGGGTGCTCGAATCCAACGTGATCGGCTGATATCTAGAGACCTCCATGACCCACGCCCTCCTCGACATGCTCGGCCTGTCCGCGCGCAACCCCGGCTCCTACCTCGGCAACGGCGAGTGGTCCGGCACCTCCCAGGACGCCGACATCCAGGTCGTCAATCCGAGCAACGGCCAGCACCTCGCCCGCGTGTCCTCGGCCAGCGCGGAGGATTACGAAACCCTCGTTCGCAGGGCGGCGCAGACCTTCGCCGCGTGGCGCGCGACCCCCGCGCCCAGGCGCGGCGAGGCCATCCGTCTGTGTGGCGATGCACTGCGCCGGCACAAGGACGCGCTCGGCTCGCTGGTCTCGCTGGAAATGGGGAAGATCAAGGCCGAGGGTGACGGCGAAGTGCAGGAGATGATCGACATCGCCGACTTCGCGGTGGGCCAGTCGCGCATGCTGTACGGCCTGTCCATGCACTCCGAGCGCCCCGGCCACCGCATGTACGAGCAGTGGCATCCCCTGGGCCTGGTGGGCATCATCAGCGCCTTCAACTTCCCGGTCGCGGTGTGGGCCTGGAATGCGTTCATCGCCGCCGTCTGCGGCAACATCTCCCTCTGGAAGCCTTCGCCGAAGACGCCCCTGACGGCCATCGCCGCCACCCGCATCTGCAACGAGGCGCTGAAGGCGGGCGGCTTCCCGGAGGTGTTCTTCCTCCTCAACGACGGCGGCAACGAGCTGGCGCAGCGGTTGGTGGACGACCCGCGCATCGCGCTGGTGAGCTTCACCGGCTCCACCGCCGTGGGCCGTCAGGTCGGTGTGCGCGTGGCCCAGCGGATGGGCAGGAGCCTGCTGGAGCTCGGTGGCAACAACGCCATCATCGTGGACCGCACCGCGGACCTGAAGCTGGCGATTCCGGCCATTGTGTTCGGAGCGGTGGGCACCGCCGGACAGCGTTGCACCACCACGCGCCGGCTCATCGTGCACGAGTCCATCGTGGACGACGTGGTGGCCCGGCTCAAGGCCGCCTACGCGCAGGTCGAGACCCGCATCGGCGACCCGCTCCAGCCCGGCACCCTCATGGGGCCGCTCATCGACGCGGAGGCCGTGCGGCGTTTCGAGGCCGCCGTGGAGAAGGCCCTGGCGTCCGGCGGCACCGTGGTGAGTGGCGGCAGGGCGCTGAGCGGCCCGGGCCACTTCGTGCTGCCCACCCTCATCACCGGGGTCCGGCCCACCGACGAGGTGGTGCGGACCGAGACCTTCGCGCCCATCCTCTATGTCCTGCCCTACCGGACGCTGGAGGAGGCCATCGCCATCCAGAACGGCGTGCCACAGGGCCTCTCCTCGGCCGTGTTCACGCAGGATCTCAAGGTGGCCGAACAGTTCCTGTCCGCGGCCGGCTCCGACTGCGGCATCGCCAACGTCAACATCGGTACCTCCGGTGCGGAGATTGGCGGAGCCTTCGGTGGCGAGAAGGAGACCGGTGGTGGCCGCGAGTCCGGCTCCGACTCGTGGAAGGCCTATATGCGCCGGCAGACCAACACCATCAACTACTCCGACGCGCTGCCGCTGGCGCAGGGCATCAAGTTCGACTTCTGAGTGCCCCACGCCTCCTCGCAGGGGTCCTGCTCAGGGCACGGCCTTGGGCAGGGGATTGGCCGCCTTGAGCACGTTGTAACTGGTCATCAGGTTGCGGTAGTCGGGAATGTGGTTCGAGAACAGCGTTCCCAGCCCCTCGATGTCACGGCGCCAGTCGCGGTGCAGCTCGCAGGCCACGGCGAACCACGTCATGAGCTGCGCGCCCGCCGCGGACATCCGGTCCCAGGCGGCCTGGCGCACGACATCGTTGAACGTGCCCGAGGCATCCGACACGACGAACACCTCGAAGTCCTCGGCGAGGGCCGACAGCGCGGGGAAGGCAACGCAGACCTCGGTCACGACGCCCGCGATGATGAGCTGCTTGCGCCCGGTGGCCTTCACCGCCTTGACGAAGTCCTCGTTGTCCCAGGCGTTGATCTGTCCGGGGCGAGCGATGTACGGCGCATTGGGGAACTTCTCCTTCAGCTCCGGAATCAACGGACCGTTGGGGCCCTGCTCGAAGCTGGTCGTCAGGATGGTCGGGAGCTTGAAGTAGGCCGCGAGGTCGGCCAGGGCGAGCACGTTGTTCTTGAACTGGTCCGGGTTGAAATCGCGGACCAGCGACAGCAGGCCTGCCTGGTGGTCCACCATCAGCACCACCGCGTTGTCCCGGTCCAGACGGCTATAGGGCTTGCTCATGACTCTCTCTCCTTGGGGTCGTGGGTTCGCCGCGCCGTTGCGGCGCGTCGTGATGGAAGGAGTATGCGGAGACGCCGGTCCGCCAGGTAGCCACTGAAAACGGTAAGTACTGTTCCGCCCATTGGACAATGGGGAGGGCAGTGGCGCCGGAGAGCGGGTAGGGTGCCGCGCATGAGTGAAGCACCCCCGGTCCCCCCCGCTCGGACCCTGCCTCCCATCCCCGCCGTGCTCCTCGCCGTGGTGAGCGTGCAGGGGGGCGCCGCCATCGCGAAGGTGCTGTTCCCCGTGCTCGGCTCGATGGGCACCGCGAGCCTGCGCATCGGATTGTCCGCGCTCCTGTTGTGTGCGGTATTCCGTCCGCCCTTCACGCGGCTCACGCGCGCGCAGTGGGCCGCGGTCATCCCGTATGGCGTGGTGCTCGGCGCGATGAACCTGAGCTTCTACAAGGCGATCGAGCGCATCCCCCTGGGACTGGCCGTCACGCTGGAGTTCGTGGGGCCCCTGTCGCTCGCGGTGTTCGGGTCGCGGCGCGCCCTGGACTTCCTGTGGGCGGCGCTCGCGGTGGCCGGCATCGCCCTCATCGCCCCGTGGCGCGGTGACGCCAGCCTGCTCGATCCGCTGGGTGTGCTGCTGGCGCTCTTCGCGGGTGCCTGCTGGGCCATCTACATCGTGCTCGGTGGGCGCCTGTCCCGCGTATTCCCGGGAGGGAAGAGCGTCGCGACGGGAATGGTGTTCGCCGCCCTGCTGGCGCTGCCCGCCGCGTTCGCCGAGGGCCTCGCGTCCCGCCTCACGCCTTCGCTGTTCGCGGCCGGCCTGGGCGTCGCGCTCCTCTCCAGTGCGATTCCGTACACCTTGGAGATGCTGGCGCTGCGGGAGCTCTCGAGCCGGACTTTTGGCATCCTGATGAGCCTGGAGCCCGCGGTCGCCGCCCTCGCGGGCCTGGTGTTCCTGGGGGAACGGCTCGTCGCCACCCAGTGGCTCGCGCTCCTCTTCGTGAGCGCCGCGTCCGCCGGGGCCGCACTCACTGCGCGCCGCGTTGCTCCGCCCGTGGAGGCCTGAGCCGCGAAGAGGCGGGGTCACCCGTGCCGTGCCAGAATGTGACCCATGCCCTCCCAGCCCGCCATCCGAGGCTTCGCCTGCAGGGTGCTCCTCGATGGAGCCCGGGCCCTGCCCGCAGATCCCCGGCACCGGGTGCTGTCTCGAGTCCCCGAGCAGACGATCGCGCTCTTCGAATCCGCTCCCCGGATGGGGTGGATTCCCATCGAGGAGAGCATGAAGCTCACCGAGCCCCTCCACGCCGTGCTGGGCACGCCCGGCTTCCGCCAGTTCCTCTCCGCTCAGGCGGACCGCATCGCCGCCTATCCGCTGCTGCAGACCTTCTTCGACGGCGCGGTGCGGCTGCTCGGCCTGACACCCCAGGCCCTGCTCAAGTGGTCCACCTACGCGTGGGAGCAGGCGTTCCGCGACTGCGGGCGGCTCGTGTACCAGCCCCTCGGGGAGTCGGACGAGGGCCGCCGGGTCGAGATGCGGTTGGAGGACGTTCCGCCCGTCCTGCTGCTCGAAGGCACCTTCGCGCAGGCGCTCGCGGGCGCCTTCGAGATGTTCCTGCGCCGCTGCGATCGCAAGGGACGGGTGGAGTTGCAGCACGTGGGCTCGCGCGCCACCCGTTTCGTGTACGACGTCTCCTGGGAGTAGCAGTGCACTCCTGGAATCCGTAGTCCAGGGCGGGGCAGGGGAGACAGGTTACACTCCTGCCTCCCTTCTCTCGTCAGGAGCGGCTCATGAAGTGGGAGCAACTGGTCAAGCTGGGTTGCGAAATGCCCGAGGTGGAGGAAGGCATCTGGTTCCGCACTCCCTCGCTCAAGGTTCGCGGCAAGGGGTTCGTGCGCCTGAAGGAAGACGGCGAGTCCGTCGTGTTCATGCTGGAGAGCGTCGACGAGCAGGAGTTCCTGATCCAGGCCATGCCGGAGCTGTATTTCATCACGGACCACTATCGGGGCTGGCCCGCGGTGCTGGCGCGGTTGGCGAAGTTGCGCGAGCCCGAGTGCAGGCGCCGGCTCGAGCAGGGCTGGCGGCTCAAGGCACCCAAGGCCCTGGTGCAACAGCTCGGCCCGGCGCGGGCCACTGGCTCTTCCAACTCGAGGACCATGGCGGCGAATCCAAGAGAGTTGCAGCCCATCGACGCATACCTGGAGGGTCTGAAGGACCCGGCCGCGAAGAAGACGTTGGGAGCGCTGCGCATGCAGCTCCGCAAGCTGCTTCCGGGGGCGGTCGAAACCATCAGCTACCAGATGCCCGCCTTCAAGGTGGACGGGAAGGCCGTGGCCGGCTTCGCCTTCTTCAAGACCCACTGCGGCTACTTCCCCTTCAGCGGCAGCGTGGTGCCAGCGCTGAAGGCGCAGCTGGACGGCTATGCCACGTCGAAGAGCGGCGTGACCTTCCCTCCCAACAAGCCGCTCCCGGCGAAGCTGGTGAAGACGCTGGTGCAGGCACGGCTCGCGGAGATTGCCGCGAGCGGGAAGAAACCCCCGGCCACGAAGAAGGCGGCCGCGAAGAAAGCAGCCACGAAGAAGGCGCTCATCACCGAACGCGTGACCGACAGCGCCGTGAAGGATGCGACCGGGCGGGACTGGAAGGGGTGGATGCGTGTGCTGGACGCGGCGAGGGCAGGGGAGCTGAGCCACAAGCAGCTCGTCGCGCACCTGGCCCGGGAGGTGGAGTCCTCGTGGTGGCAGCAGTCCATTGCCGTGGCGTACGAGCAGGCCCGCGGCAAGCGGATCGTGGGCGAGACGGCGACGACGGGCTTCCAGGTGGGCGTGGTCCGCACGCTGCCGGTGAGTGCCCAGGACATGTGGGAGCGGGTTGCGGCACAGCCGGAGCGATGGCTCGGTGCCGGCGCGAGGCTGAAGCTCGAGCCGGGGGCGGGCTACGCGGTTCCCAAGCGCCGTGGAGTCCCCGGCGTACGCGGCGAGGTCCGGGTGGTGAGGCCCGGGCAACGCATCCGCATGACCTGGCAGCCAGACGGATGGAAGAATCCCGCGACACTGCAGCTCACGCTGGTACCGAAGGCGCGAGGCGTCTCTTTCCACGTCCATATGGAAAAGCTGCCAGACTCGAAGACACGCGAGGCGATGCGCGAACACTGGTCCAGCGTGCTCGAAAACCTGGCGTAAGGGAGGGAAGCACAGATGAGCTATCTGGTCGGACCCCGCATCACGTTCTCTGGGCTGTTCCAAGCCGATGTCTCGACGGTCAACAACGACGTCCGGCATTACTCCAACAAAGACTTCCAACCCTCCTTCCAGGAGCAGCAGCCCACCTACGAGAGTCCGCCTCCTCCCACCGATGGCGGCTGGTGGAACCCCGACGGCTCGGGCGCCTTCCGGTTGATCAACTGCCAGGTCAAGGGCGCCCTCTGGGCCGATGGTACCTGGGTCACGAACTCCACTCAGGACCCGGCCATTGGCCTCCTCGTCGGCAATGCGCTGGGCCGCTCGGCCGGAAAGATGGTGGATCTCGATCCGCAGATGCAGATGGTGTCGGCCATCTGGGGCATGGGTGTCCGGCTGACGGACGGGACCGGTCCTGGCTATGTCGCCGGAGACTTCTGGCCCGCTTCGTTCCGCGATCTCGTCTCCCGGCAGCCGAGAACCGCGCCCAACCAGCAGTCGCTGGGCGCCGTCTACACCTCGATCCTTCAGAACCTCGTCTGGGACCCGGCGCCCCGGGTCGCGTCGAAGGTGCTGGACCAGCTCCGGAACCTGGTGGACCGCTACGGTCCCGAGGCGGCACTCTCCATCCGGATCAGCCTGTACAAATACGGGCGCAACTACGTCAACAACCCCGCGGCGCAGGGTTACACGTTCGGCAATGTGGCCGGCGCCATCGGTGTCTCGCTGCCTGACGAGCCGAAGACCTTCGTGCTGGGCCGCCGCTTCGCTCCCACGACCACGCCCCCAGGACTCCCAGGCGGCTTCAGCTACTTCGATGCCATGGTCGACACGGCATCCAGCAGCGTCTCCGTGGACCTCGGCAACACCATTCCCCTGGATGCCGACGCGAACGTCCGGACGGACCTCGGCCAGTTGTCGCTGGCGGTGCTGACCGTGGCCGACACCGTCTCGAATGGGCAGCCCACCTTCCTGCCCACCGGCGCCACGCTCACCCCGAGCCAGTTCGTGACGATCGGCGACATCCCGTACACGGAGCCGGGCTGGCTGGAGACCACCGCGGGCATCGTCCGGCTGACGCTGCCTCCCGAGGCCCAGGCGCTCATCAAGGACCACCCGCTGGCGCTCGTCCGGACCGCGACCCGGGAGCTGCTCCAGACCCACACGCTCGAGGCCCGCGAGACCGTGATGGGCTACCTGGTCCGCGCCGATGAGTTCGTCCAGCGCCTCGACCCACAGAGCCAGTTCCCCGATCCCCAGCCCACGGACTCCGTCGACGTGTCCGTCTACGCCGCGCAGTGGGGCGTTCCCCTCGACAGCACGGGCCTGAACGTGCAGCAGCAGGGAGCCGCCACCGATTCGGGCACTGGCAACCAGGCGCTGGACATTCCCGTGCCCATCATGGGCTGGCCTCTCGACGCCGTCTCCCAGACGACCTCGGCCTTCTCCCAGGGACGCACGGCCCTGAGCGTCACGGCCACCGATCCAAATGGGGCCCGGCTCGTCTATTACACGCCCCCCGAGCTGACAGGGGACGAGCAGCCCCAGAAGCAGCCCGCGCTCGCCGCTCCCTACATGAATGGCCAGATCTACACCCTCCTGTACTCACTCCAGGAGACCGCGGACTGGAAGAGCCCGACGGGCCAGCAGCACATGCTCGACGCCGTCTACCTCCATGTGCGCGACGGCTATGCGGTGAACCTCGATCCGAGCTGGGAAGACGTGGCTCCTCTCTTCACCCAGTACGGCAACCTCTACCCGGTCATGAGCAAGCGGCTCGTCGATCTCTCCAACAAGGACGCCGTCACGGCCAACGCGGCCATCATCGAGATGGCTTTCGCTCTGGGCATGAACGACCCGAACTACATGCCCGTGACGCGCGACATGCCCCCGGCCATGCAGCAGACACTGCTGGCCTACCTGCGCAAGGTCCAGGGCAAGACGGCCGTCGCCGCGGCTCCCGCGGTCTCGAAGCGCCGGGTGGCGGCGCGGCCGGGAGCTCCCATCCCCGTGTTGGACAAGGCGGCCGCCTCGGCCGCCGCCGGCCGTGTGAAGAAGAGCCAGTCCGTCAAGAGTGGCAGCGAGAAGGCGTGAACCGTTCCGACGCACGGTGAAAGGAAACCTCCATGCTGCGCGTGAAACAGAACCTGCTCCAGCGTCTGCGGCAAGTCACGACCCAGGCGGATCTCCATGAGTTCCTCCTGGCCGCCATCCAGCTCGAGCACTCCACCATTCCGCCCTACCTGACGGCGCTCTACAGCCTGAAGCCCGGCACCAACCCGGCCGCCGCCAAGATCATCACCTCCATCGTGCGCGAGGAGATGCTGCACATGACGATCGCGGCGAACCTGCTCGTCGCCCTGGGTGGCAAGCCGGCCTTCTCCGCCCCCGGATTCGTGCCGAGCTACCCGGGCCCCCTGCCCATGCAGGTGGACGATGATCTGCAAGTCGGCCTCGAGCCCTGCTCGCAGGCGCTCATCTACGACACCTTCATGCGCATCGAGCAGCCCCAAGAGCCGCTCGCGCTGCCGCTGAAGAACGGAGGCACCTCCCAGTATCCGGCTGCTCCCCCGGGGCCGTACCCCACCATCGGCGACTTCTACGAGACCTTGATCGGCAAGCTCGAGTCCATGCCGGTCACCTGGGGCCCGGCATCCGCCCAGGTCACCCCGGAGACGACGGGGTCGGCCTGGTTCCGGAAGACGGACTGGTTCCCCATCACCTCCCTGGAGGATGCGAAGCGCGCCGTGAATGTCATTGTCTCCGAGGGCGAGGGAGCGACGAGTTCCCCCGTCGACGAGGATGGTGATCCCGCGCACTTCTACCGCTTCGGGGAGATCTACTACGGCGCGCTGCTCGTCCAGGATCCGGCCCCGGGCTGGTCCTATACCGGCGCGGATGTGAAGCTCGACGAGGGCCAGGTGTTCCCGATGACGCCGAACGCCAGTGCGTCCATGTATCCCGCCGGTACGCGCGCGCGGCGGTTGGTGGACGAGTTCAACCAGGCGTACATGCAGATCCTCCTGGGGCTCGACACCGTGTTCCGGGGCCAGCCTCAGCGGCTGAACACGGTCCTGGGCCTCATGTATCAGCTCCGAATCCTCGCCTACGAGGTGCTGACGCAGCCGGATCCCAACAACCCGGCCCAGAGTACCGGCCTCACGTTCGAGTACGTCCCCCAGGTCGTTTCCTAAGGAGCCCGCTCATGTCCCTTGCTTCCCGTCCGCCCCTGGTTCCTGTCTCCGCCCTGACCCTGGCCCTGTCGCTGGGAGGCTTCGCTTGCAGCAAGTCCGCCACCCGAGCCGATGGGGACGCGGACGACGTCTATGCCACGTATGGCGTGCACAACTCCTCGCACGCCAGTGAGTGTGCCAACCGCCAGTGCGAGTACACCCGAGGCCCGGGCGAGCCGGCCAACCCCGTGTATCCGGAGTACTGGACGTCCAACTGGACGATGTACCGGGTCTTCAACAACTACGAGACCCACCTGCCGCCCTACGATGGCAAGCCCCCCGCGCCCCTCGTCGAAGGCCAGGACTATGAGGTCTCGTACGGCACGACCTACTACGACAGCACCTGGAACGGCGGCCAGGGCGCGATGATGGAGCACTACGAGAAGCGCTGTCTGCCGATCTTCCCGCTCCCCAGCAACTACACCTGCTCGTTCATCTCGCTGGGGGACACGGCCTTCTTCGTGACCTACGACTCCGACCGGCCCGAGGGCATGCCGCCGGTCTGCCTGTTCTCGCCTCGCAACCATCCGCCGCGGCGCGACTTCGTCAAGCACCTGCCCTACAGCCAGGGCGACAGCGCACAGCTCGGGGGACGGGTGCAGGGCTACTCCTTCTGGGTGGACCACGCCACGGGCAAGCCCATCCAGACAGGCGCCAGCCCCGACCAGACCCAGGCCGGGGGGATCCTGTTCGGCTATGCCTTCGACAGTACGGCGACGCCCGACCGGGTGGACACCGCCGCGCCTCCCTACCGCCACCCGCAGTCGTTCTACTTCTCCGGCTACCCCGTGGCGCCCGCCAATGCCCCGATCGTCAGCCAGAACTACACCGACTTCGCGATGATCCGGCCCGACCCGGCGAAGACCTGGGACCAGGTGAGCGGACTCGATCCGAAGACCCTGCCCAGGTGCCAGTTGTTCGATCCACCGAACACGCCCAACGCCCTGTTGAAGTCCGGCAAGCCCGCCCCCACCTGGGGCACCATCGGCCGCAAGCGTTAGGCTCCACTGGAGAGGGCGGGGCAGGGCAGCGGGACGTGCCGGCAGGGCCCCCCTGAGACAAGGGCCCATCGGCGAGGCGCCGGCCTTACTCGGCGGGCGCCTCGTCCTTCTGCATCACCTCGAGCAGCTCCACCTCGAACAGCAGCGTCGAGCCACCGGGGATGCCCTGCGTGCCACGGTCGCCGTAGGCCAGGTCGGACGGGCACACCAGCCTCGCCTTGCCGCCCACCTTCATCATCTGCAGGCCCTCGGTCCAGCACTTGATGACGCCGTTGAGTGGGATCTGCATCGGTTCATTGCGCTTGTGAGAGCTGTCGAACTCCGTGCCATCCAGCAGCGTGCCCCGGTAGTTCACCTTCACGGTGTCGCTCGGACCCGGCTGCGCCCCGGTGCCCTCCGTCAGCGACTTGTAGATGAGGCCGGACTCGGTGCGCACCGCGCCCTCCTCCTTGGCCGCCTGCTCCAGGAAGCCCTTGGCCTTCTCCTTCTCTTTCTCCGCGCGGGCGGTGGAGCGGGTACGCGCCAGCTCCGGCAGCTTCGGCCCGTAGGTCGGGATGTCCACCGCGGGCTTCTCGCCCTTCACCTGTGCCCTGAGGCCCGCCAGCATGAACTCCAGTTCCGCGGGCGTCATGTCGAAGACCTGGACCTGCCGGCCCACGGTGACGCCGAGCGCGTAGAACAGCTTCTGCTCCTCGGACTGGGGCTCTCCCTTGGCGAGCACCTCCGAAGGCGTCTTCTGGGCACCCTGCTGCGATGCGCAGCCCCCGAGGGTGAACAGCATCACGGCCGCACCTGCCCACGACATCCGCGAGTTCATCCGTCTCCTCTTTCCCGGGCTCTACCGCTCCCGATGCGGCCCTTCTCGTAGCGCGCTCATGCTGTCTTCGCCAGAACGCAACGTGCGACCGGTCAGCGAGAAAGAGTGACATGTTCTCAAGAGGCGTCTTGCTCTCAATTCACGACGGTCCTGCTGGCGGGGACCAACAACGGGAATTCCCATGAAGCTGGCAGGAACGGTTGTGCTGTTGGTGCTCCACACCGGATTCTCGACAGCCTGGGGCACGGGCGGGTCTGGCCCTTCGCCCTCTCCAGGAGTTCAACCCGCGAGGAAGAGGGAACTGCCCTGGTTGAACGTGCCGGGAGGGCGGATGAAGACGACGCTCTACTACGGTCCCTGGCAATGCCGCCGAGAGTTCATGAACGGGTGTCAGACGGAGTGCGCCAGCAAGGGCCACACGCTCAAGGGGTGCATGTGGCTGGCCGACTTCAAATTCGATTGGGAGGGAAGCCTCGTCCTCTTGCCCGTTCCCGTGAAGGCTGGGAGCCGCTACGGCATCTATCACTGCTGCTGCGACTACCGCACGCTGGCGCCAACGGAGAAGAAACCCCTGCGTGATGCCTGGGAAGGCGTGAGGGAGTCCTTCCGCCGGGATTGGAGCAAGAGGTTCGGAGAATGGCCTTCCGAAGGTGGCAGATACTGGCCCGGCCACCACATCCGGGATCTCTGGCACGGAGGAGACCCGGTGGACCCCAACAACATCTTTCCCGCCGAGCCGATCGTCCACGACATCTACAACAAGGCCTACCCCGTTTGCTACGCAGGTCAGGCCCCCTGGAATACAGTGGGACCCGACCTGCCCTATACGGATTACTGACGATGGCCACGTCCATGAGCAGCTTGCTCGAAGAGGTCTCCCGCGACCATTTCCCCTATTCGCCCGCCACGCTCGAGGAGATCGAAGCCTTCGAGCAGCGGGTGGGCTGGAAGTTGGACCCGGACCTGCGGGCCTTCTATCTGCATTGCAACGGAGCCGAGTTGTTCAAGCGGTTGCCAGAGGCCCCCTACCAGATGCTTCCCCTGTCCGAGATCGTCCGGGCGAGGGTGGCCATTCGTCGCGAGGATGACGACCAGTGGGGCCCGGCCTCGATGTATGCCCTCTGCGACGTGCAGGACGGCAACTATGTGGTGGTGGACGTGGCCCAGCAGCAGAACAATCGTTACCCCCTCTTGGACGGCGACCACGAGACATGGCCAAATCCGGCCTACTGCGAGCAGATCGCCGGTTCGTTCTCCGAGTTCCTGGAGCAGGTGCTGCGCAGCAAGGGCCGCTCGTACTGGCTGGGGAAGAGGTAATTCAACCCATCAACCCCCGGCGACGTCATGACGTCCTGGACGGGCCCTTCACGGAAGGTTGATGCCCACCACCCGCACGGGCGTCAGGCGCTGGGTGGTCGTCCCATCCCCAAGCTGGCCGTAGCTGTTGTTGCCCCAGGTCCACACGGTGCCGTCCTGCTTGCGCGCCACGGTGTGGAAGGCTCCACCGTCGACCGTGGCGACACTGCCGAGGCCCACCACCTGCGTGGGCGTCAGGCGCTGGGTGGTCGTCCCATCCCCGAGCTGGCCGCTGTAATTGGTGCCCCACGCCCAGACGGTGCCGTCCTGCTTCCTCGCCAGGGTGTGGTCGGAGCCCGTGGTGATGGCGATGCCGCCGCCGAGGCCCGCCACCTGCACGGGCGTCCACCGATCGGTGCGCGTCCCGTCCCCGAGCTGGCCGTAATAGTTGTAGCCCCAGCTCCAGAAGGTGTTGTCCTGCCGCTGCACCACCGAGTGGATGAAGCCCGCGCTGAGGGCCGTGACACCGCTCAGGCCGAGCACCCGCACCGGCGTCGTGCGGTGGGTAGTGGTCCCGTCCCCGAGCTGGCCCCAACCGTTGTTGCCCCACGCCCAGACGGTGCCGTCCTGCTTGCGTGCCAGCATGTGCCAGTCGCCCGCGGTGATGGCCGTGATGCCGCTGAGCCCCACCTGCACGGGCGTCGGGCGCTGGGTGAGCGTTCCATCCCCGAGCTCGCCGTAGTGGTTGCGGCCCCAGGTCCACACGGTGCCGTCCTTCTTCAGCGCCATCGAGTGGTAGCCGCCCGCGGAGATGGCGGAGACATTGTTCAGGCCCACCACCTGCACGGGCCTCGAACGGTTGGTGGTCGTCCCATCCCCGAGCTCGCCATACTCGTTGGAGCCCCACGTCCAGACGGTGCCATCCTTCCGCAGCGCCACGGAGTGGAAGTAGCCCGCCACCACGGTGACGACATCCCCGAGACCCGTTACCTGCACAGGCGATGAGCGGGTGGTGGTCGTCCCATCACCGACCTGGCTGGAATCGTTGCGGCCCCAGGCCCAGACGAGCCCTTCCCGATTCAACGCCAGCGTGTGCGCGTTGCCCGCGGAGACGGTGGGGCAGGACTCGAGGACGGGCTGGGAGAACCGTCTGGGACTGTCCACGCAGACGGTGCGGTTGCCCGCACTGTCGATGACCATGGGGATGGCCTTGACCTCGAAGGTGCGCAAGCCGCAGGTCAACCCCGCGGTGCTGAAGTTCCAGCCGCCAGAGGCGCCGGGGCGCTCGTCGTAGCTGCGCAGGACGCCATCGAGGTAGTACTCCAACCGGATCGCATTGGCGGGGTAGGCCACCGCCCAGTTCCCGCTTCCGGCCAGCTCGCCGTAGTACTGGCTGATGCCCACCATGGACAGGCTGGTGACGCTCGAGCCGGCGCACATCGCCGCCCGCCGGGTGCCCAGCGGCTCCTCGTCCGGGGCCCATTCCACCCCGGTACCGCCACAGGCCATCAGCGCGAGCAACCCGCTCAACAGGGCACAGCGAAGGGAACCAGCCGCGACTCGCTGCTGCATACAGCCCTCCAGAGTTGGAACAAGAGTAAAACCTGATTAACTGGTGGTATTACCGAAGTCAACGGATGCGTGGGGAAGTGTGGGTCCCCTTCGCATAAACGCGGGAATCATTCCCGGATATCGCGAAAAAATCCGATCTCGCGACGCAACCCCGAGAGGACCCGGGCGACAATGGGGGAGAGCAAATTTCCAAGGAGATGAGATGAGCATCAAGCGCATGGACGGTGGTGGGGCCTCCAATGCCGCGCAGGCGGCGGCCCAGGCGGCGCGTGAGGCCGCGGCTCAGGCGGCGCGTGAGGCCGCTGCCCGGGCGGCACGCGAGGCGGCTGCCCAAGCCGCGGCCCAGGCGGCGCGCGCGGCGGCGCAGCAGTCGCAGTCGAGCTTCCAGCCCCAGGCGGCCCGCAACACCCTGAAGCTGGATGGCAACGCCGCCCCCCCGGCCTCCTCGCTCTTCACCGAGAACAACCGCGACGGCAGCGTGAACTGCCTGGACCAGGCCGCGGACTTCATCTCCAAGAGCACGCCCCAGCTCCAGGCCCGCTCGGAGATGGTCTTCCTGGAGGATCAGCGCGCCGGCCAGGAGGGACAGACCGGCCACGTGGTGGTGCGCCAGGGCGAGCGCATCCTCGATCCCAGCAGCGGCAAGAGCTACGACGACATGCAGGCGTACCTGCGCGAGCAGCCCCAGTACCGCGAGGTGGGCTCGATCCCCGGCACCACCGCCGCCAAAATCTTCGCCACCGAGCCCGGCTCGCCCGAGCGCGCGAAGGCCCTGGCCTCGGCCAACGTGTCTCCCGAGCTGCAGCGCATGATGGTGGCCGACCAGCCGCCCAGCGTCCCCGACAACCTGCCCGACCCGGCCAACCCCCAGGACTACAACGTCTCCACCGGCAGCGCCCAGGTGGGCCCCGTCACCGTGAACTACCCGGATCAGCCCGGGCCGGTGCAGGTGGAGTTCAGCTCCTCCCTCGAGAGCGAGGTGGAGCGCGAGGACGGCTACGTCACCGTCACCATGAACGCGGAGACCTCGGTGTCCGCCACGGGTGAGCTGGAGCTCAAGGCCGTGTCCGTGGGCGGGGGCGTCTCCGCCGGCAATCAGATGACGTACGAGGTGCGGATGTCGGAGGCGGACTTCGAGCGCATGCGGCGCGGCGAGATTCCTCCGCCCCATCCGCTGGATCCGAACACGCTGCCGGACGGCGGCTCGGTGCGCCTCGAGCAGTCGCAGTTCACCGGCACCTCCATGGAGGCGGGCGTCTCCTACCACGCGGCCGAGCTGGGCATGTCCAGCGACATCCGCGAGGGCGAGGGCATGATGATCGAGATGCGCCGCACCGGCGACAGCGTGCAGGTGACGGCCGGCCCCAAGCAGTTCATCGAGAACGAGGGGAAGATCAGCGTGGGCGTGGGCCCCGTCTCCGTGTCCGCCGGCCGCACCGACACCCTCACCAACTACCAGCTGCGCACGGCCACGTTCGACCTGTCCAACCCCCAGGGCCAGGAGGCCTACAACTCCTTCCGCACGACTGGCCGGATGCCGGAGCAGGATGGGGCAGGGGTGAGCAACGCCCTGCACCTGGAGCGGGTGACGTACGAGTCGCAGAGCGAGTTCGGGCTCGAACTCGGTCCCATCGAGCTGAGCGCCGAGGGCGCCACGAACACCGGCGACCTGCTCATCACCCACCACCCGGACGGGACGACGACGCGCTCGCTGGACCTGGTGTACGGGGGCGATCACCCGGACCTCAACATCTCGCAGCGCTTCGACCAGGAGGGCAATCTCATCCCGGGCAGCGAGAGCTACACGTACAAGTTCGACACGGATGATCCGAACATGCGGGAGATCATGGTGTACGCCTACACCGGTGACGAGGCCCAGGCCAAGGCCGCCCGCGACAGCGATGAGCCCCTGGTCCTGACGCTCACCCGCGAGCAGATGCAGCAGTTGCAGGAGCGGGCCCGCGAGCAGCCCATGGGCCACATGGGCCTGGGTGGCCTGCTGTCCGATTACGACGGCAATCCGCTCGACCCCACCCAGGCGGCGAGCATCCTGGCCGGCTCGCCCGTGTACAACGAGTTCCGCGTGGTCCAGGAGCTCTTCGGCCTCTCGGACGGCGGAAACAATCCGCCGCCCGGCACCCTGCAGATCGGCGACTGAGGTATTCCCTCACCCTCAGGGAGAGGTCCCCCTCTCCCCAGAGGGTGAGGGGGGCCTACGGCGTAGAGCAGGCGTTGTTCATGCGGCTCTGGCCGAGCGCGAACATGATGAAGTCCCGCAGCTCGCCCGGCTTGTCCGCACGGAAGAAGCTGCCCTTGCCCGCCATCGCGATGCTCTTGAGCATGGGGCTGCTGTCTCCGTAGCCGACGACGAACGTGCGCATCGTCTGCTTGCCCGGCATGTCGTCGCGCAGATCCATGCGAGACATGAAGAACGCCACGTCATCCATGAAGTTCTTGTTGCCCACGCCGTGGCCAGCCGGCCAGTTGTAGTCGGTGTAGTCGCATGCCTCCTTGGTGGTGCCGAACTGGTCGCAGTAGTTCACGCCGCCCACGTCGGGGTTCGTGTCGGGGTTGTACGGGTCGAACCTGAGCAACGAGCCATCGTCGTGCCTGGCTCCGTTCGCCTCGAGGAGCTCCATCATCTTGGTGATGGGCACCGTGTTGTCGGAATAGGGCGTTCCACCGCTCACCACGATGACGGCATTGGCCTGGGCATTGAAGCACACGGACCGCGAAACACCGGGCTCCTCCCAGGGCTGACCCGGCAGATAGGCTCCGGTCGACGGGTTGTAGTAGGGCGTCTTCAGCCACTCGACGTAGTCCACGCCCCAATAGAGCCCCGACGCTCCCGTGTACGGGCTGTCGTAGGTGCCACCGTTGCAGCAACCCGGCCAGCCGAAGGACCCGGGGTTGATGGGCTGCTTGAACCAGTTCTGCCACTTGTTATCTATCGTCTGCGAGGAGAAGTAGCCCCCCAGGCCGAACAGGGCCTCGCCGATGGAGCGCTCGTAGTTGTTGAAGCGCACGTTGTTGACGGCCCGCTTCAGCCCAACCCGGTCCAGACTGGCCTCGTTCAAGGTGGGGTAGGACTGATCGCAGGCCGGACGCAGCCTGGCGAGCACCTCCGGCGGATCAAACCAGCCGTGGTCCCTGCCGAACGTGGCCACGCCCATGCGCGTGTTGGGCACCGTGCTGATGACGTCCTTGAGCACCTTGCGCGCGATCACGAACTTGGGCGGACGCACGTTGAGGACCCGGCCGCTGAGCACCCACTTGCGATACGCCTCGGGAGGCAGCGGTGGCTGACCGATCTCCGGGGTAGGGCCATTCTGGTACGGCGAGGTATTCGCCGTCACGATGGGACCCCGCCACCAGCCCTTGGTGTTCAGGCAGCTCATGCACTCCTGGATGAGCGGTGCCATGGGCGAGTAGGGATAGCTATCGAGGTCCCAACCCACCGATCCGTAGCAGGCACTCAGCGTGTCGCTGTAGTTGTTCAGCCCGGTGAGGGAGGAATCGAGAGAGTACGGGTACTCCTTCACCATCCACGCGATGCGCCGGCCTCGAGAGAAGTAGAATTTGTTCGGCTCGAAGAACGGAGAGTAGAAGTCGGGGTCGCTGTCGTAGACGAGGGAGCCGTTCTTCGCCGGGTCCGTGCTGTCCTTGTCGAACCAGCTCATCGCGGAGACCAGCGCCGGATCCGTGCAGCCCGTGTTGATAGCCAATCCGGCCGTGCCCTCTCCTCCGAGGTCTCCCGTACCGGGGTTCGTGGGCCCTGACATCCACGGATAGAGTAGACCCTCACCCCGGCCCTCTCCCAGAGGGAGAGGGGGAGTGCCTCTAGCGAAGATCACGGAAGAATGTGCGCACGTCCTCGAGGAGCAGGTCGGGCGCGTCGACGGAGGCGAAGTGGCCTCCCCGTGCCATCTCCGTGTAGCGCCTCAGGTTGTACCGGGCTTCCAACCAGTGCCGAGGGGGCAGGGGAATCTCCTTGGGGAACACCGCCACCGCCGTGGGCACCCGCACCGGGCTGCTCTGCTCCACACGCTGCATGCCAAATGTCTCGTAGTACAGATTGGCCGCACTCGCGGCGCTGTTCGTCGCCCAATAGAACATCAGGTTGGTCAGCAGCCAGTCCTTGGAGAGCACCCGCTCCAGCTCCCCACCGCAATCACTCCAGGTCCGGAACTTCTCGACGATCCACGCGGCGAGCCCCGCGGGTGAGTCGCTCTGCCCGATGGTCAGGGACATGGGCTTGGTGCTCTGGACCTGGGTGTGGCTCAGCTCCGTCGCCAGGAGCACCGCCGCCTTCTGGCCATATGCTCGAGCCAGCTCGCTTTGTTCTTCTCCGGGTGGCGGCCCCGCGATCGCCATATTGAGGTGGATGCCCACCAGGTGCTCCGCGTGCTCCACCCCGAGCGTCGTCGAGATGACGCCTCCCCAGTCTCCTCCCTGTGCGCCATAGCGCGGATGGCCCAGGTGTTCCGTCATGAGCCGATCGAACGCCGCGGCGACACGTGTGGCATTCCACCCCGGCTCGCGCGGCTTCCCGCTGAAGCCGTAGCCGGGCAGCGAGGGGATGACCACGTCGAATGCGTCCGCCGCGTCTCCTCCGTGCGCCGCCGGATCCGTCAGCGGGCCGATGAGGTGATGGAAATCGTAGTTGGAGCCGGGCCAACCGTGGGTCAGCAGCAAGGGCAGGGGAGACGGCCCCTTTCCCCGGACATGCCAGAAGTGGATGTCCACGCCATCCACCTCGCACATGAATTGAGGGTAGCGATTGAGCTCGGCCTCGTGCCGGCGCCAGTCGTACTGGTGCCGCCAGTACGTGCACAGCTCGCGCACGTAGGAGAGATCCGCACCGTGCGCCCACGGGCCACCGGGGAGTGGATCGGGGAAACGGGTGTTGTCGAGACGGCGGTGCAGATCGGTGAGGACGTCCTGCGGCACATCGATACGGTAGGGGCGTGGAGACATGCGGCTCACGGTGCCACACGCTCTCCACGCCGAGAGATGCTAAAAAAGCATCGCGACGCAGCCGCTCCTCAACCCTGGACCGCCTCGTAGGCCGAGCGCCAGAAGTCCACGAAGGCGGCGGGCGCGGACGGAGAATCCATCATCCGCTGCGTCAACAGCACCCCGATCACTCCCGTCCGCGGATCCCAGTAGCTGGACGTCCCGTATCCACCGTCCCAGCCAAACCCGCGAGGATCCCCGGGCTCGTGCTTGTGAACGATGGAGAGCGCATGACCCCAGCCGCGCTTGTCCCAGAAGCCAGGGCCGAAGGGCGACACGGCCTTCTGCTGCGGGGTGATGTGATCCGTCGTCATGAGCTCGATGGAGCGCTCGGAGAGGAGGCGCCTGCCTCCGTGCTCTCCCTTGTTCAGCATCATCCGCGCGAAGGCGAGGTAGTCATCCGCCGTCGAGACCAGACCACCGGCCGAGTCCGGGAAGCCCGGCGGGCTGCTGAACCGGCTCTCCTGGCCCGCGGCGTCGAAGAGATCGAACCGCCCCGTCTCCTGGTTGCGCCAGTAGCTGGTGGCCAGCCGCTCGAGCTTCTCCGCCGGGACGCTGAAGCCGGTGTCCTTCATTCCCAGGGGCTCGAAGATGCGCTCCCGGTAGAAGTCCCCGAGGGGCTTGCCCGCGGCTCGCGCGAGCAGCACGCCCAGCACGGTCAAGCCGGTGTCGTACATCCAGACCTCGCCCGGCTGGTGCATCAGCGGCAGGGTGCCGAGGGCGCTGATCCACGCCTCCGGGCTCGGGGCCTTCGGCAGCTCGGGGCCCACCGCGACGCCCTTCTCGGCCATGGCCTGGAGGATGGGGTACGGGTCCCGCGTGAAGATCGCGCCCATGCCCATGCGCAGCGTCAGCAGATCGCTGACGAGGATCGGGCGATTCGCGGGGACGGTATCGTCCAACGGCCCGTCGAGCCGCTTGAGCACCTTGCGGTTGGCGAGCTCGGGCAACAGCCGGTCCACCGGCTCGTCGAGGCGGAGCTTGCCTTCCTCCACCAGCATCATCGTCGCGACACCCGCGATCGGCTTGCTCATCGAGGCGATCCGGAAGAGGGTGTCGCGCCGCATCGGGGCCGTACCGCCAAAGGCAGTCGTGCCGATTGCATCCACGTGCACTTCGTCACCGCGGCTGACCAGCGTCACGGCGCCCGGCAGGTCGCCTCGTTCGACATGAGCGGCCATCGCCGCATGCAGGCGCTCGAGCCCCTCCTTGGAAAAGCCCGCTCCATCCGGTGCCGTTCTCACGTTCGCCTGGGTGCCACTGCACGCAGCCGACGCGCCGAGCGCCGCGGCGCCCACCAGCAAGCTCCGGCGATCGATCCCCATGGGGGCCGCGCCATTTCCTCGACGTTGCATGGTCCGCTCCTTCCTTATGACCGATTGCAAAATGCAACCAGTTGCAGGGTAGGAGCACTGGTGCGAGAATGCAACCGGTTTTTCCTGGAGCAAAAGGATGAGCACAGCAGCACACCGGTCGGGGTGTCCGATCAATCTCTCTCTCGAGGTCTTCGGGGACCGTTGGAGCCTCATCATCCTGCGCGACATGGTGTTCGGTGGCCGACGGCACTTCCGCGAGCTGCTGACCCAATCGGAGGAGGGCATCTCGTCCAACATCCTGGCCGCTCGTCTGAAGATGCTGCTGGACGAGGGGATGCTCACGAAGACGGATGATCCCAGTCACAAGCAGAAGGCGGTCTACAGCCTGACGGAGAAGTCCATCGCGCTGGTGCCCATCTTCGCGCACCTGGGCGCCTGGGGACGCAGGTACCTGCCCGTGAGCGAGGAGCTCAGCATCCGCGCGCAGCTCCTGGAGGAGGGCGGCCCGGCCATGTGGGAGCAGTTCATGGCCGAGCTGCGCGAGCTCCACCTCGGTATTCCGGCGAACCGCAAGGGCCCCACCGTCGCCGAGCAGCTACAGGCCGCCTACGAGAAGGTCCGCGCCCGGCAGGCGGCGAAGACCCGGCGCTGAGCCCGCGAGCAGAGCGGGTATGCTCGGGCGCCATGCGCTCCCTTTCCCTGTTCATTCTCTGCCTCGCGCTCCTGTCCGCACCGGCACGAGCTTCCGAGACTCCCGCCTACGCAGCTCCGGAAGGCTCCGCCCCTGTCCGCGCCCAGCCAGAGCCTGTCGCGCTCGGCCCCTCCCTGGGGGCACTCGGCGGTGGCCTCCTGATCGGCGCGCCCTCGACGCTGTTCCTCCTCGGCGCCGGCATCGGCTTCGGCGGTCCCGCCTACCACCTTCTCGCCTTCCCGGTGCTCGGGCCCACCGCGGGCCTGGTGCTGGGGGATCTGCTGTCGGGACATGCTCCGGTGGGCGCCTGGGGCGGGGCCCTGCTCGGCGCGGTGGTGGGCACGGCCGGTGGTGCCGCGCTCTTCTATTCGAGGCAGTACCTCCCCGGCATGGTGGGCCTGGCGCTGCTGCCGGCCCTCGGCGCGGCCGTCGGACGGGGGCTGGTGGTGTCGCTCACGGGGAAGTCCGCGCCCATGGCCGCCCGGTCGCGTTCCTCCGTCGTCTGGACGCTCGCCCCCGCACGGCTCGGTGACTCCGGAACGGGGGCGGTGGTGATGGGCTGGTTCTGAGACGGCCGAAGGATCGAGCAGGACCAGCTCCCGAATCTGGACGGCGAGGAGCGCGAGCTCACCGCCTTCTTCAGCGACATCCGCGGCTTCTCCTCCTTCTCCGAGAGCTTCCAGCACAACCCCCGCGCGCTGGTCAGGGTGCTCAACCAGTACCTGACACGGGTGAGCTCGGCGCTGCTGATGGAGGGCGGCTGAGAAGTGAGGGGGAACGTCTACGTGATTGCCACGATGGGCCGGTGATGCTCGAAACTGCAATGGCCTGGAATGACGGAGGGGCGTAGAATCCAGGTTTCCCCCGTCGCACCCAGGAGTCTCCGCATGTTCCGCGCGCGTATCCTTGGCCCCCTGCTCATGACGCTCACCCTCGCTGGCACCGCCGCCGCCCGGCCCCCGGGCTGCGACGAGCAGTGCGGGGATCCCTCCCAGCCGACTCTCTTGTGCACGTGTTGGGAGCGGGCCGGCGCTCCGATCACCACCTGTGGTGACTACTGGGAGAACCACTGCGGCCTGTTGGTGGCGCCCCCGGGTGACGATCAGGTAACGAGCGAGGAGCCCGAGGCGTCCTTCGAGCCTGGCGATGAGCAGGCCTCGCGGACGGCTGACGTCAACGTGTGCCGCGCCGCCAGCTGAACCGCGGCGAATAGCTGTTGCTCAAACGGACTCGCGGGATCATAAAGCGGGCATGACCCGACTTTCTTCGATTGTTGGACGTTCCTCCCGCGCTGTCCTCTGGCTTCCCTCGCTGCTGCTCGGCCTCACGCTCGCCACCGGCGTGGCGGGTTGCTCCAGCACCCCTACAATCTCCGAGGGGCGCGAGAACCCCAACGGCACCACGGTGACCATCGAGGGCGCTGTCTCGGTGGCACCCGGCACCTTCACCTCCGCACTGGGTGACGAGGGCTTCGCGGTCCAGGATGAGTCCGGCGGCATCTATGTGAAGGTCACCCAGAAGCTGGGTTTCGGCCTGAACGCCCGGGTGCGCGTCACGGGCACGCTGGATGAGCAGAACAAGTTGCGCATCCTCAAGGCCGAGCCCGCGGACGTCGAGGTGCTCTCGGGCACCACGCAGGTGTCGCCCGCCACCGTGAAAACGGGCGAGGTCAACGAGTCCAATGAGGGCCGGCTGGTGAAGGTGACGGGCAACATCACCCAGACCTTCGAGGATGACTCGCCCTACGGCTACAAGCTCTACATCAACGATGGCTCGGGCGAGGTGCAGGTCTTCGTGCACGTGTCGGCCGGCTTCAACAAGGCCCCGCTGGAGGCGCTCACCGCCGGCCAGAGCATCACCGTGGTGGGACTGGCCGCCCAGTATGAGTCCACCTACGAGGTGGCTCCGAGGCAGCCCTCGGACCTCACCGTGAACTGATCACGGCGAGCCCTTGCGCCGGGCGCGCCAGGTGTCGCGCTCCTGGCCCCAGAGCTCCACCGGGCTGTCGCCATAGGGCGGCGGCAGCGTACCGGGGCCCAGCAGGCGCGAGCCCAGACGGAGCGCGACCTGCTTGGACGCCTCGTTGTCCGGATCGATGCAGTGGATGATCCGGGTCCAGCCGAGGTGCTCGAAAGCCCAGTCCATGGCCGCCGCCGAGGCCTCGGTGGCGTAACCGCGTCCCCAGAACTCGCGCAGGATGCCCCAGCCGATCTCCGTTCCCGGCCAGCCCTCCGGAACCCAGGGACCCACGCGCCCCACCCAGCGGCCCGTCGCCTTTTCGAGCACGGAGAACATGGAGTAGCCATTCAGCACCCATGAGCCCGCCATGGCGTTCATGGCCCGCCAGGCCATCGTGCGCGGTTGCAGGCCGCCGATGTAGCGCGCGGACTCCGGATCGCCGATGAGCGTCGCGAAGCCTTCCAGATCCTCCTTCGCCGTGGGGCGCAGGAGGAGGCGAGGGGTATCCAGGGTCGGTCCAGGAGCAATCACCGGGGTCTCCGAAGCGGTGGGGAAGGGGCCGGGTTCTCGCACCCCGTTCCCCCCGCATCAAGGGCCGCCGCGTGCTGGCTCCAGGCGTCAGTTCACCTTCACGGTGATGGGCGCGGACGTCGTGACGTGGCCCGCCCCGTCATACGCCCTGGCCGTCAGGGTGTGGTTGCCCTTGGCCGCGCCCAGCAGGTTCCAGCTGAAGCTGTAGGGCGCCGCGGTGTCGGTGCCGAGGACGGTGGCGCCGTCGTAGAACACCACCTGGGTGACGCCCACGTTGTCGCTGGCGCTGGCCTGGATCGTGGTGCTGAAGGTGAGGAAGGAGAACGAGGTGCCGTTGGCCGGAGAGGTGATGGCCACCGTGGGCGCCACGTTGTCCACGGTCACGGTGCGGGCGGCGGATACGGAGACGTTGCCCACCGCGTCGTAGGCCTTCGTGGTGAGTGTGATGCTGCCCTGGGTTCCCGCCGTCGTGTCCCAGCTCACCGCATACGGCGCGGTGGTGGATGTGCCGAGCAGCGTCGTGCCCGCGTAGAACTCGACCCGCTCCACGCCCACGGAATCGCTGGCGGTGGCGCTGACCGGGACGGTTCCCCGCAGCAGGGAGCCCTGCGCCGGAGCGCTGACGGCCGTCACCGGCGCGGTGTTGTCCACCGTCACCTGGACGCCGGTGGAGTTGCGCTCGTTGCCAATGCTGTCGAAGGCCTTCGCCGTGAGCGTGTGGGCCCCATCCGTCATGCCCGCCGTGTTCCAGTCCACCTGGTAGGGCGCGGTGGTGTCGGTGCCGAGCAGCGTCGTGCCCGCGTAGAACTCGACCTTCGTCACCCCCACGGCGTCGCTGGCGGTGGCCTCGAGCAGGGTGGTGCCTCGGAGGTAGGTCCCCGGCGCGGGCGAGACGAGCGCCGCCTCCGGCGCGGTGTTGTCGGTGCTCACCGTGACCACGGCCGAGGTCTTGACGCGGTTGGCGTGGTCATACGCCTTGGCGGTGAGCGAGTGGGCCCCGTCCGCCACGCTCGTGCTGTCCCAGCTCACCGAGTAGGGCGTGCTGGTGTCGGTGCCAATCAGTGCTCCGTTCGCGAAGAACTCGACCCTCGCCACGCCCACGCTGTCGCTGGCGTTGGCGCTGACCTGGACGGTCCCCCGGAGCCGGGCGTTCTGCACCGGAGCGCTGAGTGCCACCGTCGGAGCGATGTTGTCGACGGTCACCTGGACCCCGGCGGAGGTGCGCACGTTGCCGAGACCGTCATGGGCCTTCACGGTGAGCGTGTGGGTCCCTTCCGTCCAGTACCCCGTGGTCCAGCTCTTCGTGTAGGGCGAGCTGGTGGCGGTGCCGAGCAGCGACCCATCCACGTAGAACTCGACCTTGGAGACCGACTGGTTGTCCGTGGCGGTGGCCTCGAGCAGGGCACTGCCCCCGAGGTACACCCCAGGCGCGGGTGACGTGAGCGCCACGTCCGGAAGCGTGTTGTCGATGTTCACGGTGCTCACAGGAGAGGTTCCCACGCGTCCTTCCGTGTCATGGGCCTTCGCGGTGAACGCGTGGGCCCCGTCCGCCACCGTGGCGCTGTCCCAGCTCAGCTCGTAGGGAGCGCTGGTGTCGGTACCGAGCAGCGTCCCGTCCGCGAAGAACTCGACCTTCGTCACCAGCGAGGCGCTCGCGACCGTCGCGGTCATCGGCACCAGGCCCTTCAGTTGCGCACCGTTGGATGGAGCGGTGAGCGTCACCACCGGCTCCGCCAGCACCGCGAAGGCCACGTCGTCGTGTTCGCCATAGCCACTGGGGGTGCACGCCGACAGGGGATCGTCGTCGAGCCGGAGCTGGGCGCGCACCGCCTGCAGCAGGCCGGCGGGCAACACGTACTCCGCCGAGAGCACCTGGCTCCCCGGCGTGGCCGGCAGCGTGGTCAGGTGCGTCCACGAGGGGCGGGTGGCATCGCTCGTGTAGAACAGATCGATCGAGGCCGGCGCGGCGTCATAGAACCTGGCGTAGACCTCGATCCGCACGCGCTGCCCCGCCGTGAAGGGCCCTCCCTCGACGCTCGACAGCTTGATCCGCTGGATGGCATACGCGGTGGTGACTCCGTCGGAGCAGGATCTGTTGATCGTATTGGGCTGGTTGGGCTCCGAGGTGTACTGGCTCGTCACGAGGTTCTTGGTGTCGCAGACGTCCACCGGCGTGGCGCACTTCGGCACGCGCAGCGTGGCGTCGTACACGGCGCTGACGGGCTGGAGCGTGGTCACCGTCACCGCGGCGCTCGTAGTCACCTTGTTCGTCGCGTCGTAGGCCCTGGCGGTCAGGGTGTAGTTCGCATCCGCGCTCGTGGTGCTGTCCCAATCCATGCCGAAGGGCGCCGTCGTGTCGCTGCCCATCAGCAGCCCGTCCCTCAGGAATTCCACCCGGGTGACGCCGACGTCGTCCGTGGCCTCCGCCTGGAGGGAAATCACGCCGCTCAGCGTGGCTCCGCTGGCCGGGGAGGTGAGGGCCACGGCCGGGGCCGCGTTGTCCACCACCACGCTCACCGGAGTGGTGGTGGCGACGTTGCCATGTGTGTCCGTGGCGCGCGCGGTCAGCGTGTGGCTCCCGCCGGCCACCGTCAGGGTGTTCCACGAGAGGCTGTAGGGCCTGAGGGTGTCGGTCCCGAGCAGCGTGCCGTCCACGAGGAACTCGACCCTGGACACCGAGGAGGAGTCGCTGGCGTCCGCGGAGATCGTCACCGTTCCGCCGAGCGTCGCTCCACTGGAGGGCGCGATGAGCGAGACGGACGGAGGCGTGAGCTCGGGCACGACCATCACCGTCATCTGCTGTGAGGCTCCCACGTTGCCGACCGCGTCATACGCCTTGGCCGTCAGGACGTACTGGCCGGTGTAGCTGAACGAGGTCTGGACTCTGAAGGTGTTGTCGACGGAGTAGCCGGTGCCGAACGGATAGGAGGAGCCGCCCTGGAAGAACTCGACCCGGGTGACGCCCACGTTGTCCGTGGCGTTCGCGTAGACCCACACCTGCTGACTCACGGCCACGCGGGTGCCAGGGGAGACAGAGGTGAGGGAGACCACGGGCACGACGAAGTCGTTGTCCGTCGTCACCGTCACCGGCAGCGAGGCCACCACGTGTCCGGCCACGTCTTTCACCCGGGCCACCAGCGTGTGGCTCCCGTTCGCCACGCTCCGGGTGTTCCACATCACCCCGAACGGCTCCGTGATGTCCGTGCCAATCAGCGTCTCCCCCTCGAAGAACTCCACGGCCGCCACGCCGAAGTCGTCGCTCGCCGCGGCCGACACCAGGGCGTTTCCGGTCAGCGTCTCTCCATTGCCGGGCGCGGTGAGCGCCACCTGCGGCGGGACGGTGTCCGTCGCCGTGCCGGCCGGGAAGACCAGGTCGTCGTGATCGATCCAATGGTTCTCGGGCGTCGTCACGCCGCAGGCCGCCGCGCTCCCCGCCCCCACGCCGTACTTCGCACGCACCGCCTGTAGGCCGCCTGCGGGCAGGACGTACTCCACCTGCAGCGTCTGCACGCCCACCTTCAGGGGACTGACGGTGGCGATGGGAACCCACGCGGGCTGTGTCGCATCCGCCGCCGAGAACACCACCAACCGGTCCACCGGCACGGAGTCCTTGTTGTCGGTGGCGACGTCCACCTCGACCCGGACCCGCTTGCCAGCCGTCAGGGCCGTGCCATCCGCCCCGAGCACCCGGATCCCCCGGATGTTCTCCGCCAGGCCGTATTTCGTGCCGTCGAGGCACCCGTCCAACGTGTTGGGCGAGTTCCGCTCGCTCTCCGCTCCCCGCCCCAGGACCAGCTCCCGGGTATCACAGCGCTCCATCACGGTGTCGCACCGGGGCGCCCCCAGGAGTGGATCGTAGTGGGCGTTGCCCGCGTTGAGCGTCTCGACCGTGACGGGCGCGCCCCACGTCCACTGGCCCGCCGCGTCATAGGCCTCGACGCTCAGCCTGTGGCTCCCGTTGAACGCGGTCTCCGTGTCCCAGGTGAACGTGAACGGTGCCGTCGCGTCAGTTCCGAGGAGCGTCCCATCCAGGTAGAACCCCACCCGCGTCACCCCCCGGTCGTCGCTCGCGGACGCCTCGAGGGTGACCGTGCCACTCAGGACCGCCCCGGCGGCGGGAGCCGTGAGCACGGGCTCCGACGGGGGCGTGACGTCGTTGTCCACCGTCACGTTCACCTTGCTCTCCGACACGTTGCCGGCCGCGTCGTACGCCCGCGCGGTGAGGGTGTAGGCACCGTTCGCCAGGCTCTGGGTCGGCCAGTACTTCTCGTAAGGCGCCTCGGTGTCCGTCGAGAGCCGGGTGGTGCCCGCGTACAGCTCCACGCGCTGCACGGCGAAGTCGTCGCTCGCCGCCACCTTCATGTTCACGCCGCGGCTCACCGAGGCGCCCTCCACCGGCGAGGTGATGGTCACGCTCGGGGGCGTGAGGTCCGCCTCCTGGTTCACCGTGAAGACGAGGTCATCATGGTCGATGGTGTAGCCGCTGTACGGCGCGCAGCCGTTGGAGAAGGAGCCGCCCAGGTGGAGCGCTCCCCGGAGGGCCTGCACCCCTCCCGATGCTGGCAGCACGTACCGGGCCGTGAGCACATGGAGCCCCTGCTGGGCCGCCAACACGCTCGCCACCTGGACCCAGGTGGGATTGCTCGCGTCGGCCGCGGCGAAGAGCGTCAGGCGCTCGGTTCCCGAGAAGGGGCTGACCTCCGCGAAGACCGTGGCCTGGACCGTCACCTCCTTGCCCGCCTGGAAGGTGGTGCCATCGCTCGGGAAGATCAGCAGCCGCTCCAGCGAGGGCGCATCCAGGTACGTCCCGCCCAGTCCATCCGGGCAGGTACCGCCCAGGGTGTTGGGCTGGTGGGCTTCGGCGCCCGCCACGGGACCGGCGATCCCCCGGCCCTCCAGCAGCCGCCCCGAGTCGCACCGGTTGCCCACGGCCACGCAGACGGGCGCCCCCCAGGTGGCATCGAACTCCGCCTGCCCGGCGTTCGCGAGCGTCACCTCGACCGGGAGACTCACGCCGTGGTTGTAGTGGACGTCCGAGGCCCGGGCGGTGAACACCACCGGGCCGTTGAGGGTGTCGAGACTGCTCCAGCTCAGCGCATAGGGCGCCGTGTCATCCGAGCCGATCTTCCGGTCACCCGCGTAGAACTCGACCCGGGCGATTCCCGATTCATCCGTCACCGAGGCGGTGAGGGTCACCGTGCCGCTCACCGTCGCGCCCGCCGAGAGCCCCATGAGGGTGACCTGGGGCGGAGTCTGATCCGCCCCGTTGCCGCGCGCGTACAGCAGCCGGTCCGGAGATTCGGAGTTCGGGTAGAACGGCATCATGCCGGGCGTCGCGCGGGTGGTGAGCTCGGTGGACACCTCACCGGGTGTGGCCAGGGGATGGCCTTCCAGGTAGAGCGCCGCCACCCCCGCCGTGTGCGCGGCCGCCATCGAGCTGCCGGTGAGCGTGTACGTGCTGGTGTCGTTGTTGTGCCAGGCCGAGGGGATGTCCACGCCCGGCGCGAAGAAGTCCAGACAGGCGCCGGAGTTGGTGAAGAGGTAGGGCGTGTCGTTGGCGTCGCTCGTCCCGACCGTCAGCACGGCGGGAACCCGGCCCGGAGACCGGTAACACACGAGCTGTTGCTGGTCGCCCGCCGCGACCGTGTAGGTGACTCCGGCGTTGATGGAGCGGGTGACCGCCTCGTCCAGCGACGTGGACGAGGCGGCGGACAGGCTGACGTTGGCCACCGCCGGCTTCACATGGTGGGCGGTCACCCAGTCGATACCGGCGATCAGGGTGGACACGTTGCCCGAGCCCACGCAGTCCGCCACTCGCACGGAGTGCAGGGTCACTCCCTTGGCCACGCCGTAGGTCGCCCCGCCGATCGTCCCCGCCACGTGCGTGCCGTGGCCATGGCAGTCACCCGAACCGTTGCCGTCCTGGACGGCTGTGAAGGCAGGCACCGCCCGCCCACCGAACTCGGTGTGGGTGAAGCGGATGCCCGAGTCGATGACGTAGACGTGCACCCCGTTGCCGGTGGCGTCATACGTGTACGTCCCGTCCAGCGGCCGCTCGCGTTGATCGATGCGGTCCAGTCCCCAGGGCGGGTTCGCCTGCGTGCCCTGGAGGGAGAGCTCGGCGTCCTCCTCCACGTAGCGCACGCGCGGGTCGTTGCTCAGCTTCAGCGCCGCGGCCTCCGTCATCGTCGCGGAGAAGCCCTGGAGGGCTCGGGAGTACACGTGCTTCACGGAGGCCCCGTGGAGCGTGGCGAGCTGCTTCGCCAGCGGCTCCCCCCGCGTCTTGTCCATGGACCTCGCGGCCGTCTCCTCGAGGACGACGATGTACCGGCCCGGGACCGCCTTCTCCGTCTTCAGCAGCCGGCTTCCCTCCACGAAGGACTTCGGCTGCTTCGCCGTGGCCTCGACATGGAGCGTGGGCTTGGGCTCGGGAGCGGTCGTTCGCTCACAGGACGCGAGCACGAGTCCCGCCGCGAGCAGTGGCACCAGGGTCCGCATGGGTCTTCTCCCCCTCGAAGGAATGAAATCCGTTTTCCTTGAATTGAACAAATGCAGGGAAATTGGATCCGCCCGCGTGCGGAAACCTCACGGGAGGGTCCCGCGTATCCGCCAGGAGCGCCCACTCCGGGCGTCTGGAGTCCGACCTCATGTCACCCACCCGCCGTGTTGCTCTCCCCTGGTTGCCCGTGGCCCTGGCCCTGCTCGTGGTGTCGAGCGCGTTCACCGAGGCGTATGGCGCTCCGCCGGCCAAGGCGCCGAATGCCGTCAAGGAAGCCCTGACGGAGACGGCCTACCTGGCCGGAGGGTGTTTCTGGGGAATGGAGGATCTGCTGCGCAAGATTCCGGGCGTCGTGGAGACGGAGGTCGGCTACACGGGCGGCACCTTCTCCCACCCCACCTATACCGACGTGAGCACGGGGAAGACGGGGCACGCGGAGTCCGTGCGCGTCGTCTTCAACCCGAAGGTGCTGACGTACGAGACGCTGCTGGAGAAGTGGTTCTTCCGCATGCACGATCCGACGACGCTCAACCGGCAGGGCAATGACGTGGGCACGCAGTACCGCTCCGCCATCTTCTACGTCTCGGAGGAGCAGCGCCGGGTGGCCGAGGCGGTGAAGGCCCGGGTGGACAAGTCGGGCAAGTGGCCCCGTCCGGTCGTCACCGCCATCACCCCCGCGGGCGAGTTCACCCCGGCCGAGGCGTATCACCAGGACTACCTGGTGAAGAACCCCAACGGCTACACCTGCCACTACATGCGGGACTGAGCATCCCGAGGCGCACGGCGGGCCCCGTCTCCTGGGGCCCGCCGCCTCACCGGGTTACTGGAGGGTCCAGGCCACGGTGCCGCTGCAGCTGCCGCTCGAGTAGCAACCGGCGCGCAGTTGGTAGCTGCCGCCCGCGCCCGACGGCACGGTGTAGGTGAAGTTCGAGCCCCCGCCACCACACGCGTCATCGTTGAAGGCCACCTGCGTGCCGCTCGGGTTGTAGAGCCGCAGGTAGGTGTCCCCGGAGTACGACGAGCCCGTCACACCGCAGGTGCCCAGGGTGAGCGTCTGGCCCGCCGTCAGGGCGATGGTCTGGTTGACCGTGTTCTGCTGGGCGCTGTTGGTGTTGCTCGCGTTGTAGGTGAGGGGACCGTTCGGGGACGTGGGCGGGGCCTGGACCGTCACGGTCAGGACCGCGCTGTCGGTGGCGTTGCCCGCGGCGTCATACGCCCTGGCGTACCAGGTGTGGCTGCCGACGTTGCCGAGGGAAGGGGTCCAGCTCACCTCATACGGAGCCGTGGCACGCGAGAGGACCCACGAACCATTCCGGTAGAAATCGACATTGCTCACGCCGCGATCGTCACTGGCCGAGGCGCGGATGACGTAGGTGTTCCCAGCGGTGAGGATGGCGTTCTGCGCGGGGCTGGTGATGGAGACCGTGGGGGCGGTGAAATCGTTGTTGAACGTCACGTTGATCCCGGTGCTGCCCTGGGTTCCCATGGTGTCGTAGGCCCTGGCCGTCAGCGGTTGCGTCCCGTTGGGGTAGCCGCGCGTGTTCAGGGCCTGGGTGAAGGGAGCGCTCGTGTCGGTCCCGAGCAGGGCCGTCCCCAGGTAGAACTCCACCCGGGAGATCCCCACGATGCTGGCCGCGTCGACCGAGAGCGTCACGTTGCCCTGCACGGTGCTGCCCTCCGTGGGCGAGGTGAACGAGACGGTGGGAGGGGGTGGAATGGCGCACACGCCGTCCAGGCAGCTCAGGCCGTCCGAGCAGGTGCCGCACTCGAGCGTGCCGCCACAGCCGTCGGAGGAAGAGCCGCACACCCGGCCCTGCGACTCGCAGGTGGTGGGCACGCAGATCTCGCAGGTGTTGCTGGCCGAGCAGATCTGGCCACCCGGGCAGGAGCCACACTCGAGCGTGCCACCACAGCCGTTGGAGATGGAACCACAGGCCGCGCCCGAGGCCGCGCACGTGACCGGCTCGCAGGCACTGCCATCGTCATAGATCTCCGAGATCGTGTTGTGCGTCGTGGTCTGATAGCCGTAGTAGCCCCCTGTGATGAGGAAGCGGTGATCGGGCAGCTCGGCGATCTCGAACAGCCTCCGCGGCTGGAGCATGTTCCCCAGGGTGCTCCAGGTATTCGTCGCGGGCTCGTAGAGGATCACGGTGTTGGTGGCCACGCTGCTGCCGCCACCCGCGATCAGCACCTGTCCCAGTCTGTTCACCGCACCGCCGAAGGCATCGCCGCCACCCGGCATATGGACCCTGGCGCGTGGCGCGACACCTGTTTCCGCACGGTGCGAGCGTGCAGCGCTCTCCGTGCGCGAACAGCACTCGACCCCAAGCCATCAGCTCGAGAGTAGGAGGAGCCCCTCCGGACACGGTCTCGCCAGACTTGTCCAACAGTTGGACAAGTTCGTGAAGAGCGCGGCCGGGAGGAGGGCAAGAACCAGACGGACTCCCTCTCCCCTGAAAGACTTTGTTCCGAGGGCTTGGGGCTCCGACGCCCGCCTCCGGCGGGGTCAGTTCACCTTCACGGTGATGGGCGCCGAGGTGGTGACGTTGCCCGCCGCGTCATGGGCCCTGGCCGTCAGGGTGTGGTTGCCCTTGGCCGCGCCCATCAGGTTCCAACTGAAGCTGTAGGGAGCCGTGGTGTCGGTGCCGAGGACGGTGGCGCCGTCATAGAAGACCACCTGGGTGACGCCCATGCTGTCGCTGGCGCTGGCCTGGATCGTGGTGCTGAAGGTGAGGAAGGAGAACGAGGTGCCGTTGGCCGGCGAGGTGATGGCCACCGTGGGCGCCACGTTGTCCACCGTGACGGTGTGGCCAGCGGACACGGAGACATTGCCCACCGCGTCATAGGCCTTCGTGGTGAGCGTGACGCTTCCACTGGCCACGGTGGCCGTGTCCCAGCTCACCGCGTAGGGCGCGATGGTGGATGTGCCGAGCAGTGTCGTGCCCGCGTAGAACTCGACCCGCTCCACGCCCACGGAATCGCTGGCGGTGGCGCTGACCGGGACGGTGCCCCTCAGCAGTGCGCCCTGTGCCGGAGCGCTGACGGCCGTCACCGGCGCGGTGTTGTCGAGCGTCACCACCACCTCGCTGGAGGTGCGCACGTTGCCGGCCTTGTCATGGGCCTTCGCGCTGAAGGGATGGGCCCCATCCGCCACGCCCGTGGTGCTCCAGCTCAGCGAGTAGGGCACGGTGGTGTCGGTCCCGAGCAGCGTCGTGCCCCGGTAGAACTCGACCTTCGTCACCCCTCCGGCGTCGCTCACGGAGGCCTCGAGCATGACACCATACTGGGCGAAACTTCCCTGCACGGGTGATGTGAGCACCACGGCCGGCGGGGTGGTGTCGGTGTTCACCACGACCGGGGTGGAGGTCCCCACGCGGCCTCCGGTGTCATGGGCCTTCGCGGTGAGCGAGTGGGGTCCGTCCGCCACGGTGGCGCTGTCCCAGCTCAGCTCGTAGGGCGCACTGGTGTCGGTGCCAATCAGCGTCCCGTCCACGTAGAACTCGACCCGGTTCATCGGCGAGGCGCTGGAGGCCGTCGCGGTGAGCGAGACCAGGCCCTTCACCCGCACACCCGAGGAGGGCGCGGTGAGCGTCACCAGTGGATCTCCGTCCACCGCGAAGGCCACGTCGTCACGCTCGTCGGACGAGCCGGTGCTGCACGCCGAGCTGGCGCTGCCACCCGAGCGGAACTGGGCTCGCACCGCCTGCAGGAAGCCACCGGGCAGGACGTACTCCGCCGAGAGCAGTTGGGCTCCCGCCGCCACCGGCCGCAGCGTGGTCAGGTATGTCCACGAGGGGCTCCTGGCCTCGCTCGCGTAGAACAGGTCGAGCGCGTCCGTGGCGGTGTCGAAGACGTTGACGTGGACATCGATCCGGACGCGCCCGCCCGGCGCGAAGGCCGCTCCATCGATGGAGGACACCTTGAGCCGGTTGATCTTCTGGCTGTCGGCTTCGAAGGCGGAGGCCGATCCGTCGTAGCAACTCCCCCGGAGCGTATTGGGATCGTGAGGCTCATAGGCCCACCGGCCCATCACGAGGGTCGTGGTGTCGCAGACGTTGTCCGGCGTGGCGCACAGGGGCACGCGAAGCACGGAGTCGTACACGGCGCTTCCGGGCTGGAGCGTGGTCACCGTGACCTCGGCGCTCGTGGTCATCTGGTTCAACGTGTCATAGGCCCTGGCCTGCAGCGTGTGGTTCCCGTTCGCCGTCCAGCGGGTGTCCCAGTTCACGCCGAAGGGCGCCGTCGTGTCGCTCCCGAGCAATACCCCGTCCACGAGGAACTCGACCCGCGTCACGCCAGCCCCGTCCGTGGCGTCCGCCTGGATCGAGACCACGCCGCCCACCGTCGCCCCGCTGGCCGGTGAGGTGATGGCCACGGCCGGGCCCGCGTTGTCGATCGTCACTCCCACCGAGGTGGTGGAGACATTGCCATGGCGATCAGTGGCCCGCGCGGTCAGCGTGTGGCCGCCGCTGGCCGCCGTCCGGGTGTCCCAGACGTAGCGGTAGGGCCAGGAGGTGGCGGCATAGATTGGCACCCCGTCCAGGAGGAACTCGACCTTGCTCAGTCCGGACTCGTTGTCGTTGGCCTCCGCCGAGATCGTCACGGTCCCGGTGAGCGTCGCGCCGTTGGCGGGCGCGGTGAGCGAGACGGTGGGCGGCACCTGCTCGGGCGCGACGGTCACCGTCACCGGCGCGGAGGTCCCTACGTTGCCGGCCGCGTCGTAGGCCCGGGCGGTCACGGTGTAGCTGCCGGCCGGACGGCCCCAGGTGTACCAGCCCAGGGTGAACGGCGCCTGGGTGCTGCTCGAGAGGCGCATCGTCCCGTCGTAGAGCTCCACGGCCGTGACGTCGAAGTCGTCGCTCACCGCGACCGTCACCGGGACCCACCCGGTCACCGTTGCTCCGCTGGCGGGCGAGGTGATCACGATCCCCGGGGGCTGGGTGTCCGGCTCCTGGCTGACCGGGAAGACCAGGTCGTCACGATCGTTCACCGAGGACCAGGGAGAGCGCTCGTTGCAGGAGGTGCCGAAGCCCTCGCCGAAACCGAACTCCGCGCGCACGGCCTGCAGGGCGCCGGCGGGCAGCACGTACTCCGCCGACAGCGTCACGAGGCTCTGGTTGCTCGTGCCCGCGGGAGGCCTGAGTGGCCCCGAACTGGTGAGCTTCGTCCAGCTGCCCCGGGTCGCATCCGCCTTGTAGTACAGGTGCAGGCCATCGAAGGCGGCCTGGCTGACCCACACGTCGGCCTCGATCCGGACCCGCTTCCCAGCGGCCAGGACCATACCGTCCTGACGGATCACCCGGAGCCGCTCGACGGCCTCGTTGTAGGTGGAGTTGTAGATGAAGCCGTCCACGCAGGAGTCCAGCGTGTTGGGCGGGTTCGGCTCCAGACCGTACTCGGACCGTCCCCGGAGCAGGTGGCGCGAGTCGCAGCTCGACCGCACCGAGCCGCACCGGGGCGATCCCAGGACCGCATCGTAGGACGTGTCCGCGCCCGGATTGTTCGTCTCCACGGTGACGGACGCGCTCTTCGTCTGGTTGCCGCCTCCATCCGTGGCGATGGTGTGCATCGTGTGGCCGCCGTTGGCCATGCTCGACGTGTCCCACGTGATGGCGTACGGCGCTGCCGTGTCCTTCTGGATGAGGTGGCCATCCACGTAGAACGCCACCGACGCGATGCTCCGGTCGTCGCTCGCGCTCGCCTCGACGGAGACCGGGCCACTGAGGACCGAGCCGCTCGCGGGCGCGGTGATCGCCGTCACGGGAGGCGTGCGGTCGTTGTCCACGTTGACGTTCACCGTGACCGTCGGCGAGGCATTGCCTCCAATGTCATAGGCCGTCACGCGCAGCACGCGCGGCCCGTTGGTGCTGGTGCGGGTGTTCCAGTCGATCGAGAACTCGGTGAACGGCTCGGAGTCCCCGTGGTACAGGCCCTCGATGGCGCAGGCATTCGCGCTGCAACTCGGGGGTCCAATCTCGACGCGGACGCTCGTCACGCCCCGGTCGTCGTTGACGAGGCCCGAGATGGAGACCGTCTGGCTCACGGCCGCTCCCTCCGAGGGCGTGAGGACCGACAGCGTCGGCGGCACGAAATCATTGTCCACCACGACGTGGAGCGGAGCGGACGTGGTGAGGTGGCCGGCCGCGTCATACGCGCGGGCGGTGAGGGTGTGGGAACCGTTGGGCACCACCCGGGTCGCCCAGCTCGGAGAGAAGGGGGGCTGGGAGTCGGTGGCGATCAGCATCGAGCCCTCATACAGCTCCACGCGCTGCACGCCGAAGTCGTCGGTCGCGTTCACCACGAAGTGGATGGTGTTTCGGACCGTGGCGCCATTCGCCGGGTACGTGATGGCCACGGCCGGCGGTGTGGTGTCCGGCTCCGTTCCCACCGCGAAGACCAGGTCGTCATGATCGTTGAAGAGGCCCGGAGAGCATGCGGAGGCGCTGGTGTCGTCCGTGCGGAACACGCCTCGGAGCACCTGGAGCCCGCTGCCCGCGGGGAGCAGGTACGTGGCCGAGAGCACCTGGGTTCCGCTGTACTGCGGCTCCACGGAGGCGACGAGGGTCCAGGAGGGATTGCTCGCATCGGGCGCGGCATAGAGGTCCAGGACCTGTTTCCAGAACGTCGAGGCCGGGATGACGGTGGCCTGGACCGTCACCTCCTTGCCCTCGGCGAACGCGGTGCCGTCCGCCCGGGTGATCGCGAGCCGCTCCAGGGAGGGGCCAGCGCCAGGCGAGCCATCGCTGCCATCCGCGCAGAAGCCGCCCACGGTGTTGGGCGAGTGGAGCTCGGGACCGAGGCTTCCCCGGCCCTTCAGGAGCTCGCCCGAGTCGCACCTGCTGCCCGGAGCCGTGCACGCGGGCACTCCCCAGAGGGCCTCGAACGTCGCGTTGCCCGGCTCATCCAGGGGCTGCGCCAGCGCGCCAGTGCCCGGGCTGGTGGCCGGCTCTGGCGTCTTCGTGAGATCGGTGGGTGGGGACTCGCAGGAAGCGAGCACGAGTCCTGCCGCGAGCAGTGTCACCAGGGTCCGCATGGGTCTCCCCCCTCGGGGAACGGCATCCGTTTCCCCTGAATTGAACAAATCCAGGGAAAGTGGATCGCTCCGGTGCGAAAGGGAGGACCCGTCTCGAGGGGTGCGGCCCCCGGTGAGTCCGCGTCGATGCTCCAGGACGCGGACTCCCGTGTCCGCGAGGTCAGTTCACCTTGACGGTGATGGGCGCGGACGTCGTGACGTGGCCCGCGGCGTCATAGGCCTTGGCCGTCAGGGTGTGGTTGCCCTTGGCCGCGCCCAGCAGGTTCCAACTGAAGCTGTAGGGCGCCGTGGTGTCGGTGCCGAGGACGGCACCACCGTCGTAGAAGACCACCTGGGTGACGCCCACGTTGTCGCTGGCACTGGCCTGGATCGTGGTGCTGAAGGTGAGGAACGAGAACGAGGTCCCGTTGGCCGGCGAGGTGATGGCCACGGTGGGTGCGGTGGTGTCCACGGTGACAGTGCGGGCGGCGGACGTCGTGACATTGCCCGCCGCGTCGTAGGCCTTCGTGGTGAGCGTGACGGTGGTTCCACTGGCCAGGGCCGCCGTGTCCCAGCTCACCACATAGGGCGCGGTGGTGACCGTGTCGAGCAGCGTCGTGCCCGCGTAGAACTCGACCCGGTCCACGCCCAGGTTGTCGCTGGCGGTGGCGCTGATCGCGACGATTCCCCGGACGGAGGCTCCCTGCGCCGGAGCGCTGATGGCCGTCGTGGGCGCGGTGTTGTCGAGCGTCACCTCCACCGCGGCGGAGGTGCGCGTGTTGCCGACGCTGTCGAAGGCCTTCGCCGTCAGCGTATGCGCGCCGTTCGCCGTACTCGCCGTGTTCCAGCTCACCTGGTAGGGCGAGGTGGCGTCGGTACCGAGCAGCGTCGCACCGTCGTAGAACTCGACCCGGGCCGCTTCGCTGACGGTGGCCGTGATCACGACCGTGCCCCGGAGGAGTGCCTCCGGCGCGGGGGACGCGATCGCCACGTCCGGCGGAGTGTTGTCGAGGAACACCAGGAGCAAGGCACTGCCGGAGTTGCCAGCGCTGTCGTAGGCCTTGGCGTTGAGAACGCGGAAACCATCCGCCATGGTGGCGCTGTTCCAGCTCACCTCGAAGGGCGCGCTGGTGTCGGTGCCGAGCAGCGTTCCCTCCGCGTAGAACTCGACCCGGGCCACGGCCAGGTTGTCACTGGCGGTGGCGCTGACCAGGACGCTCCCCCGGACCGTGGTGTTGTTCGCCGGAGTGGCGAAGGCCACCGTGGGCGAGGTGTTGTCGACGGTGACCGCCACACTGGCGGAGGTGGTGACGTTGCCGGCGCCGTCGATGGCCTTCGCCGTGAGCGTATGAGCCCCGCCCGTCACGCTCGTGGTGTTCCAGTTCATCGAGTAGGGCACCGTGGTGTCGCTGCCAATGAGCGCCGTGCCATCGTAGAACTCGACCCGCGCCACGCCCACGGTGTCGCTGGCGGTGGCGGAGAGCGAGACCGTGCTCCGGAGGAACGCCCCCGGCGCGGGGGACGCGAGTGCCACGGCCGGTGCGTTGTTGTCCACGTACACCGTGGCCGGCAGGGAAGTGCTGGGAATGCCCAGGGGACCGTAGGCCTTCGCGCTGAGCGTGTAGGCGCCATCCGCCACCGGGGTGCTGTCCCAGCTCAGCTCGTAGGGCGCCGTGGTGTCGGTGCCCAGCAACGTCCCGTCCACGTAGAACTCGACCTTCACCACTCCCTGGCTGTCGGTGGCGGTCGCGGTCAGCGGGACCAGGCCCTTCACGTACGCGTTGTTGGAAGGAGAGGTGAGTGACACCGTCGTGTTGGGCTGCACCGTGGTCACCGGGACTGCGGCGCTCGTGGCCACGTTGTTCAACGAGTCATAGGCCCTGGCCGAGAGCGTGTGGCTCCCGTTCGCCCACGAGCCGCTGTTCCACGCCACGCTGTAGGGCGCCGTGGTGTCGCTCGCCAGGAACACCCCATCCACCAGGAACTCCACCCGGGCGACCCCGGCGTCGTCCGTGGCGCTCGCCTGGAGCGTGACCACGCTGCCCACCGTCGCCCCACTGGCCGGCGAGGTGAGGGCCACGGCCGGGCCCGCGTTGTCGATCGTCACGCTCACCGCCGCGGAGTCCGCGTAATTACCGTACGGGTCCGTGGCGCGAGCGGCCAGCGTGTGGCTCCCGCTCGCCGCCGTCTGGGTGTTCCAGGAAAAGGTGAAGGGCGCGGACGTATCGCTTCCGACCACCACGGCGCCATCCAGCAGGAACTCCACCCGGCTCACCAACCCGGAGTTGTCGGTGGCCTCCGCGGAGAGCGACACGGTCTTCGAGAGCCTCGCGCCAGGGACGGGCGAGGTGAGCGAGACGACGGGGGGCTCGAGCTCGGTCACCAGGGTCACCACCACCTGCGCCGACGTCCCCACGTTGCCAGCCGCGTCATAGGCCTTCGCGGTCAGGGCGTACGAGCGGGTCTGCGAAGTCTGCTGATGAAACCGGTAGGTGTAGGGCGCGGAGGTGACGGTGTTGAGCAACTGGGTGCCACTGTAGAACTCGACCTTGGTGACGCCCTCGGGGTCCGAGGCGCTCGCGGCGATATCCACGAAGGAAGCAAACCTGGAGCCATCGGAGGGCGAGGTGATGGCGGCCACCGGCACGGAGAGATCGTTGCTCGCCGTCACCGTCACGGGTGCCGAGACCGTCGCGTTTCCGGCGAGATCCCGCGCCCGGGCCGTCAACGTGCGGCTGCCATTGGGGCCATTGCGGCTGTTCCAGACCACGCTGAACGGCGCCGAGGTGTCCGTGCCGATCAGGGCCGTCCCATCATAGAAGTCCATCGCCACCACGCCGAAGTCATCGCTCGCCACGGCCGTGAGGGTGACGGAGGTGGTCACCGCCGCTCCGTTGGCCGGGGAAGTAAGCACCACCTCGGAGGGGGGCGCCGTGTCCGCCTCCTGGGCCACCGCGAAGACCAGGTCGTCGCGATCCGTGTAGTTCTCCACCGCCTGGCACTGCGGGTTGTACAGGTCCACGCTCGACTGCATGCGCGCGCGAATGGCCTGCAGGTTGCCCGCGGGCAGGATGAATTCCGCCGAGAGCGTCTGATAGGGCCCGGCTCCATCCGTGGGCCGGAGCGAGGCGAACTTCGTGAACGTGGTCCCCCGGGCCCCGTTCGCCGAGTGGTACAGGTCCAGGGTGTCGGCGGGGATGTAGCCGGCCCTCACATCGACCTCGATCCGGACCCGCTTGCCGGCGGCCAGCACCGTTCCGTCCTCACGGATGATGCGGATCCGCTCGACGGCCTCCCTCATGTGGGACCAGTCGAAGGAGTTGCCGTCCACGCACCCGTCCAGCGTGTTGGGCGTGTTCTTCTCCTGGCCCCCGCGTCCCAGCAGCAACTCCCGGCTGTCGCAGCGCGCCGTCGCGAGGTCGCACCGGGGAACCCGCAGGGACGTGTCGTAGCGCACGTTGCCCGCGTTGCTCGTCTGCACGGTGACGTCCGCGCTGGTCTTGCTGTTGCCCCCGGCATCCCGGGCACGGGTGCTCAGCTTGTGCTCGCCGTTGGACACCTCCGCCGAGTCCCAGGAGATGGAGTACGGGGCCGTCGTGTCGGAGCTGATGAGCCGCCCGTCCACGTAGAACGACACCTCCGCGATTCCCTGCTCGTCGGTCGCGGTCGCCTCGAGGGTGACGAGGCCGCTCAGCAGCGCCCCACTGGCGGGCGAGGTGAGCGTGCTCTCCGATGGCGCGGTGTAGTCGTTGTCGACGATCACGTTCACCGAGCTCGGGGTCGAGGCGTTGCCGCCCGGGTCATAGGCCGTCGCGCTGAGGACGTGGGCCCCGTTGCCCACTCCGCTTTCCGAGCCTCCGGGGGAGTACTGCTTGCGGCTGTTCCAGCTCAAGGTGAACGGCGGGGAGTACCGGGTCCCGATGAGGCGGCCGTCCACGCGGAACTCGACGTACGCCGAGCCCCGATCATCGTTGGCACTGGCCTCGAGCGAGACCGTCCCGCGCAGGGTCGCGCCCTCCACGGGCTGGAGGAGCGCCACCTGCGGCGGCACGTAGTCATTGTCGATCACGACGTTGACCGGAGCCGAGGTGGTGACATGGCCGGTCAGGTCATAGGCGCGAGCGGTGAGAGCGTGGGGACCATTGGACACCGTTCGCGTCGCCCAGCTGAACGAGTAGGGAGGCGGGGTGGTATACGTGGCGAGCAGGGTGGTGCCGTCGTACAGCTCCACGCGTTGCACGCCGAAGTTGTCGCTCGCCTCCAGGGTGACGTTGACGAAGCGCTCGAGCGTGGCGCCGGACACCGGAGACGTGATGGCCACCGCGGGAGGAGTGATGTCCGTCTCCGGGCCCACCGTGATGACGAGGTCGTCATGGTCATCGCCGCCAGCACCCCCGGACGGGATGGGGATGCAGGGAGACGGAGCGGTGGAACGGCCGTTCGTGCGGTACACGCCCCGGAGGACGTGCAGCCCGCTCATCGGCATCAGGTACGTGGTCGAGAGGGTCATGGGGTTCCCGGACGAGTAGGACGGGAACAGGGTGGCGACGAGGGTCCAGGTGGGATTGGCCGGATCGGTCGCGACATAGAGATCCAGGGACTCATCCGCGTAGGCCGAGCTCGGCTGGACCGTGGCCTGGACCGTCACTGCCTTGCCCGCGGCGAATGGGGTGCCATCACTCCGGGTGACGACGAGCCGCTCCAGCCAGGGACCGGAGCTATAGCCCGTGATGCCCGCCGTCCCATCCGGGCAGGAGCCGCCCACGGTGTTGGGTTGATGGAACTCCTCGAGGGTGGGCCCTCGCAGCGACAGGAGATCCGCCGAGTCACACGTGCTGCCCACGGTGGCGCAGGCGGGCGCGCTCCACGTGGGATCGTACGCCGCGATTCCGGCGTTCTCGATCGTCACCTCCACCGGAGCGCTCGTCGTGGACTGGCACCGGGTGTCCGAGGCCACGGCGGTGAGCACCGCCGGACCGTTGCCATGGGTGGCGGTGTTCCACACCAGCTCGAAGGGCAGCACGGTGTCCGTCACGAGCAGGCGGCCGTCGACGTAGAAGCTGACCCGCGTGACACGCTCGTCGTCCGTCGCGTTGACGGTCAGGGTCACCGTGCCGCTCAGCGCCGCACCGGAGGCGGGCGAGGTGATGGAGATGGCCGGCGGATTCGGGCCCAGGCCGTTGCAGTAGTCGATCAGCTCGCCCCGCGCCGTTTCCAGGGAGGGCCCGGCCTCGCTCCCGGCCGTGCCTCCTTCAGATGGGAGCTCGCACGAAGCGAGCACCAGTCCTGCCACGAACAGCGTCACCAGGGTCCGTATGGTCCGCATGGTCCTCCCCCCACAGGGGCTGAAATCCCTTTTCCTGGAATTGAACAAATCCAGGGAAATTGGATCACTCCCAGTGCGGAAGAGCGAGGGGGGTCAGTTCACCCGGACGGAGATGGGCGCGGACGTCGTGACATGGCCCGCCGCGTCATGGGCCCTGGCCGTCAGGGTGTGGGTGCCCTTGGCCACGCCCAGCAGGTTCCAGCTGAAGCTGAAGGGCGCCGTGGTGTCGGTGCCGAGGACGGTGGCGCCGTCGTAGAAGACCACCTGGGTGACGCCCACGTTGTCACTGGCGCTGGCCTGGAGCGTGGTGCTGAAGGTGAGGAACGAGAACGAGGTCCCGTTGGCCGGAGAGGTGATGGCCACGGTGGGCGCGACGTGGTCCACGGTGACGGTGCGGGCGGGGGACGTCGTGACATTGCCCGCCGTGTCATGGGCCCGGGAGGTGAGGGTGACGACGCTGCCCGTGGCCAGGGCCGTCGTATCCCAGCTCACCACGTAGGGCGCGGTGGTGGCCGTGCCGAGCAGTGTCGTGCCCGCGTAGAACTCGACCCGCTCCACGTCCAGGTTGTCGCTGGCGGTGGCGCTGACCGCGACGGTTCCCCGGACCGAGGCGTTCTGCGCTGGAGTCCCGAGGGCCGTCGTGGGCGCGGTGTTGTCGACGCTCACCTCGACTCGGGCGGAGGTGCGCGTGTTGCCGATGCTGTCGAACGCCTTCACCGTGAGCGAGTGGACCCCGTCCGCCACTCCTGACGTGTTCCAGCTCAGTGCGTACGGCGCGGTGGTGTCGGTGCCGAGCAGCGTCGCGCCGTCGTGGAACTCGACCTTCGTCACCCCGAGGATGTCACTGGCGGAGGCCTCGAGCAGGACGGAGCCTCGCAGGAACATTCCCTGCGAGGGAGCGGTGAGCGCCGCGTCCGGCGCGGTGTTGTCGGTGTTCACGGTGACCGCGGTGGAGGTCCGGACATTGCCAGCGAGGTCGTAGGCCCTGGCGGTGAGCGTGTGGGCCCCGTCCGCCACGGTGGCGCTGTTCCAGCTCACGGAGTAGGGCGAGCTGGTGTCGGTGCCGATCAACGAGCCATCGGCGTAGAGCTCGACCTTCGCCACCCCGTGGGCGTCGCTGGCGGTGGCGCTGACCTGGACGATTCCCCCGGCCAGGACGTTCTGCGCCGGAGCACTGACGGCCGTCGCGGGCGCCGTGTTGTCGACGGTCACCGCCACGCCATTGGAGGCGCGAACGTTGCCCACGCCATCCTGGGCCTTCACCATGAGGTTGTAGGTTCCGTCCCCCACGCTCGTGGTGTTCCAGGTCATCGTGTAGGGCGCGTTGGAGACCGTGCCGATCTGCGTCCAGTTCGCGTGGAACTCGACCCTGGAGACCGTCTGGTTGTCGCTGACGGCGGCCGCGAGCACGGCATTGCCCCGGAGGAACATCCCCGGCGTGGGGGAGGTGAGCGCCGCGTCCGGTGCGGTGTTGTCGGTGGTCACGACGATGGCCGTGGAGGTGCTGGAGAACTCTCCGAGGTCATACGCCCTGGCGGTGAGCGAATGGACTCCGTCCGCCACGGAGGCGCTGTTCCAGCTCAGGCCATAGGGGTAGCTGGTGTCCGTGCCGAGCAACGTGCCGTCCACGTAGAACTCGACCCTCGCCACTCCCTGGGCGTCGGTGGCCGTCGCGGACAGCCAGACCGTGCCCTTCACCTGCGCGGCGTTGGGGCTGAGGGAGAGCGTCACCGCCGGACCCGAGTCCACGGCGAAGGCCACGTCGTCATGATCGTCCTGTGGGCCGGTGCTGCACGCCGAGCCGTTGCCGCTCCCCACCCGGTACTGGGCTCGCACCGCCTGGAGCTCGCCCGCGGGCAGCGCGTACTCCGTCGAGAGCACCTGGGCCCCCGCCGTGGCCGGCTGGAGCGTGGTCAGGTACGTCCAGGACGGGTTGTTGGCATCGCTCGCGAAGAACAGATCCAGCGCTTCCGTGGCCGGCTCGACGGCGCTGACGTGGATGTCGACCCGGGCGCGCTGGCCCTGAGTGAAGCGCGCTCCGCCGAGGCTCGTCAGTTGGATGCGATCGATCTTCCGCGCCTCGAGCGAGTCCGTGCCGTCCGTGCAGGTCATGCGGATCGTGCCGGGGCCTCCGTTGAACTCCCCGGTGTGCCGGCCCTTCAGGTAGCCCGTGGTGTCGCAGAGGCTCCCCGGCGTGTAGCACCTCGGGACGCGGAGCGAGTAGTCGTAGCCAGCGGCGCCGGGCTGGTTCGTGCTCACCCGGATCTGGCTGTACGTGTCATTGCCCGCCACGTCCTGGGCCCTGGCCATCACCGTGTAGTTCCCGTTGATCCACAGGCCGCTGACCCAGTCCACCGCATAGGGGGCCGTCGTGTCGCTCGCGAGCAACACCCCGTCCACCAGGAAGTCCACCCGGGCGATCCCCTCGTTGTCCGAGGCGTTCGCCTGGAGGGAGACCACGCCCACCACGGCCGTCCCGCTGGCCGGTGAGGTGAGGGTCACGGACGGATCCACGTTGTCGATCGTCACGCTCACCCCGGGAGAGGTGGCGACGTTGCCGTGGATGTCCGTGGCGCGCACGCTCAGGGAGTGGCCGCCGTTCGCCGTGGAGCCCGTGTTCCAGGCGTAGTCGTAGGGCGGGGAGGTCAGCGTCCCGAGCAGTGCACCATCCAGCAGGAACTCGACCCTGGCCACGCCGGACGCATCGGTGACGTCCGCGGAGAGCGTCACGGTCCCGCCGAGCTTCGCACCACTGACCGGCGTGGTGAGCAGGACGGACGGAGGCGTGCTCTCGGGCGGGACGGCCACCACCTCCACCGGTGCCGAGATGGCCATGTTGCCGCCCGCGTCGTAGGCCCGGGCGGTCAGCGTGCGGGTGCTGACCTCGGTGGCCCTCGGATTCCAGGTGTAGCCGAAGGGCGGGTAGGTGTCGGAGCCGATCAGCACGGTGCCGTCGTAGAACTCCACCCGGGTGACGCCGCGATCGTCCGTGGCGTCCGCGAGGAGGTCCACCAGGCGGCCCACCCGGGCTCCCGGGGCCGGAGCGGTGAGGGTCACCACCGGGACCACCAGGTCATTGTTCGCCGTCACCATCACGGGCAATGAGGTCACCGCGTTTCCGGCCAGGTCCCGGGCCCGGGCCGTCAACGTGCGGCCGCCGTTGGGGCCATTGCGGCTGTTCCAGCTCACGCTGTACGGGGGTTGGGCCGCCGTGTCGATCAGGGTCTCCCCGTCGAAGAAGTCCACGGCCACCACGCCGAGGTTGTCGCTCGCCGAGGCCGTCAGCGTGACGGCTCCGTTCACCGTGACGCCTGGAGCGGGGGCGGTGAGCACGACCCCTTCCGGAGGGACGGTGTCCGGCTCGCCCGGACCGATCGCGAGGACCAGGTCGTCACGATCGGTACTCGTGCCGGCCACACAGGGCCCGGTGGGCGTGGTGTTGCGGAAGACCGCGCGGATGGCCGCCGGACCGCTGGCGGGCAGCACGTAGTCCGCCGACAGCCGCTGCAGTCCCGTGGCCGTGGGCTTGACGGAGGTGAGGTACGTCCACACGGGCGACGCGGTCGCGCTCGCCGTGTAATACAGGTCCAGCGTGTAGCCCGTGGGCATGTAACGGACCCAGACGTCGGTCTCGATCCGGACCCGCTTCCCGGCGGTCAGGGGCGTCCCATCCTCCCGAAGCACCCGGAGCCGCTCGATGGACTCGTCGTACTGGTAGTACCCGCTCGTTCCGTCGAGGCAGCCATCCAACGTGTTGGGCGTGTTCAGCTCGGGGCGCAGCTGTGCCCGTCCCCGCACCAGCGTCCGGGAGTCACAGAGCGCCTCCACGGCGTCACAGCGAGGCACCTTCAAGACGGGATCGAACCGGGCGCTGCCCGGGTTGCTGACCTCCACGGTGATGGGCGCGCTCGTGGTGAAGTAGTTCACCAGGTCGCGGGCCCGGGTGGTCAGCGTGTGGCTGCCGTTGAGCACGTCCGCCGAGTTCCAGGTGACGGCGTACGGCGCCGCCGAGTCGGTCCCGAGGAGGTCTCCATCCACGAAGAACGACACGTCGGCGAGCCCCTGGTTGTCGCTCGCGATCGCCTCGAAGGAGACGAGTCCGCTCACGGCCGCCCCAGCGGTGGGCGAGGTGATCGCGTTCTCGGGAGGGAGGTAGTCGTTGTCCACGAGCACGTTCACCGTGCGCTCCGTCTCGTTGCCGGCCGCGTCGAAGGCCTTCACGCGGACGGCGTGTGGCCCGTTGGAGAAGAGGCGGGTGTCCCAGCCCGTCTGGACGTCGCGGAGTGGGGAGTAGTAGCCCGAGAAGGAGTTGATGAGGCGCTCGTCCACGACGACGGAGGCGTACGTCACGGCCCGGTTGTCGTTGACCACGGCCGAGATCTGGATCACCTGGCGCACGGTCGCGCCTTCCACGGGGGTGTTGATGCTCACCGTGGGAAACACGATGTCGTTGTCGAGCTGGACGGTGACCGGGGCCGAGGTGGTGACGTTGCCGGCCAGGTCATAGGCCCGGGCGGTCAGGGTATGGGAGCCATTGGGCGCCGTCCGGGTGTCCCAGGGAATCCGATAGGGAGTGGAGGGGGAGTGGGGGCTGGTGGCGACCCGCGTGGTGCCGTCGTACAGCTCCACGCGGTGCACGCCGAAGTTGTCGATCGCCTCCACGATGACGTCGACCGTCTTCGTGAGCGTGGAGCCCCCCGCCGGAGTCTTGATGATCACGGTTGGAGGCATGGAGTCCGGCTCCGTCCCCACCGCGAGGACGAGGTCGTCATGGTCGGCGAGCGGGTCCGAGGTGCAGGCGGAAGCGGTGCCGCTGCCCGAGCGGTACACGCCTCGGAGGACGTTGCGCCCGCTCGCCGGGAGCAGAATCCTGCTCGAGTGCGTCCAGGTTCCGGCGCCCTGGTAGGGCAGTTTCAGGGAGCCCACGAGGGACCAGGTGGGATGGCTCGCGTCGGGCGCGACGTAGAGGTCGAGGACCTCGTTCGCGGCCTGGGTGCTCGCGCGGACCGTGGCCTGGACCGTCACCTCCTTGCCCGCGGCGAACGCGGTGCCATCGCTCCGCGAGACGACGAGCCGCTCCAACGAGGGGCTGGCGCCATACGTGCCTTCCGTCCCATCCGCGCACGAGCCGCCCACGGTATTGGGTTGGTGGACCTCGGGGCCGAGGTCCGCACGCCCCTCCAGGAGCCACACCGAGTCGCACCGGTTGCCCGGGGTGGCGCAGGAGGGCGCGCCCAATGAGGCCTCGAACGCCGCGTTCCCGGTGTTCTCGAGCGTCACGTCCACGGGAGTGCTCACCGCCTCGTTGCAGTTCGTGTCGTAGGCCCTCGCGGTGAGCACGGCCGGGCCGTTGCCGGCGAGGGCGCTGTTCCACACCAGCTCGTAGGGGGCCGTGGCATCCCAGCCCAGCGAGCGCCCGCCGAGGAAGAACTCGACCCGCGTGACGCGCTCGTCGTCCGTCGCGGTGGCCGTCAGGGTCACCGGGCCACTCAGGATCGAGCCGCTGGAGGGCGAGGAGAGGACGGCGTGCGACGGGCTCGGGCCGCTGCCGGTGCACCTGCTCGCGTACAGGAGCAGGTTCGGAGAGGAGGCGGGGAGGGCACTGAGCTTGCCGGGGGTGGCGCTGCCCGTGAGCTCGGCGGAGACCTGCTCGGGGGTGGCCAGGGGGTGGCTCTCCAGGAAGAGCGCCGCCACACCCGCCACGTGCGCGCTCGCCATCGAGGTGCCGCTGAGCGAGGCCTGGCTGGTGTCATCGGAGAACCAGGCCGCGGTGATGCCCTCGCCTGGAGCGAAGAGGTCCACGCAGGCTCCGTGGTTGGAGAAGGAGGACCAGGCATCGGCCCGGTTGGACGCCGCGACCGTCATGGCCGCGGGAAGCCGGGCGGGAGAGACGGAGCACGCGTCCCTGGCGCCGTTGCCCGCCGCGACCGCATAGAAGACGCCCGCGTGGATGGAGGCGGCGACCGCGTCATCCACCGCCTGCATCGGCTCGCCCGTGAGGCTCAGGGTGGCCACCGCGGGCTTCACATGGTTCGCGGTGACCCAGTCGATGCCGGCGAGCACCTGCGACCAGGTGAACGAGGGGCTGCATCCCACGACCCGCACCGGGTGCAGGGTGACGTCCTTGGCCACGCCCACGGTCGCGCCGCCGAGCGTGCTCGCCACGTGCGTGCCGTGGCCGTTGCAATCATTGGAGCCGTTGCCGTCCTCGATGGCGGAGAAGCCGGGGGCCACGCGCCCGCCGAACTCGGCGTGGGTGAGGCGGATGCCCGAGTCGATGACGTAGGCATGAACCCCGCCGCCGATGCTCTGGTAGCGGAAGAGCTGGTCCAATGGCAGCGCCCGCTGATCGATGCGATCGAGTCCCCAGGGCGCGTTGTCCTGCGTGCTCGCGAAGGACGCCTCGCCATCCTCTTCCACGTAACGCACGCGCGGGTCGTTGCTCAGCCGCAGCGCGGCTTCCTCGCTCATCGTCGCGGAGAAGCCGTGCAGGGCCCGGGAGTACATGTGCCGCACGGTGGCACCGTGGAGCGCGGAGAGCTGACGGGCGAGCGCCTCCACCGGCTCCTCGGCCAGGGCCTTCTCGTCGAGGATGACGATATACTCGCCCGGCACGGCCTTCCCGGTCTCGAGCAGCCGGCTTCCCTCGACGAAGGACTTCACCGTCCGTTTCGGTGCCCCGGTCTCGGGCATGCGCTCGGCGGCGGGGCGCTCACAGGCCGTGAGCACCAGTCCCGCCACGAGCAATGTCACCAGGGTCCGCATGGTCTCCCCCTCGGGGACGAAATCCGTTTCCCGGTGGATTGAAGGAATTCCCTGGAATTGGATCTCTCCCGGCCAGAAAAGCGCTCCCCGTCCGCCGGAAGCCGTCAGTTCGAGCCCCAAGAGGCTGTCAGACTGGGACCATGGAACGCTTCGTCGAAGTCGCCCCCGGTGTCTCGCTCTGGGTCGAATCTCGCGGTCCGGAGAACGCACCCGCCGTCCTGTTCATCATGGGGGCCAACGCCTCGGGGCTGGCGTGGCCCGATGAGCTGTTGGAGCTGCTGGCCCGGAAGTACCGCGTCATCCGCTATGACCACCGGGATACCGGTGCGTCCACCTGGGCCTTCGACACGAAGCCCTATGCCCTGACGCAGCTGGCCAAGGACGCGCTCGCCGTCCTGGATGCACTCGGCATCAGCCGAGCGCACGTGGTGGGTCTGTCGGTGGGGGGATTCCTCACCCAGTGGCTCCTGGTCGAGCACCCCGGACGGCTGCTGAGCGCCACGGTCATCGGGGCGTCCGCGCTCCAGGGCACGCCCGCGCTCGCCGACGGGACGGCCCAGGCCCCCATCGCTCCCGAGCTGCTCGAGTTCTGGAGCCACATGTTCGAGCCGCGTGACCTCGAGGCGGAGATCGAGTGGCGGGTGGAGAACTGGCGCAGGCTCCACGGGCGGGTGATTCCCTTCGACCCCGAGGAATTCCGGGCGCTCGAGCGGCGCATCATCGCCCACGCGGGCCGTCACGAGAACCCGGGGGCCCACGCACGGGCCGACTACTCGGCCCTGGCGCGAGGCGCGGAGCTGGCCCACGTCACCGTGCCCACGCTCGTCATCGCCACGCCGGAGGATCCCACCTGTCCCGCGTCCAGCTCGAGGCACCTGGCGGAGAACATTCCGGGCTCGACCCTGGTGACGATCGAGGGAATGGGACACGCGATTCCGCGCGCCGTGGTGCCGCGGCTCGGGGCGGCGCTCCTGAACCACTTCGAGGCCGTGGAGGGAAGGGCGGGCAGCCGCTGAGCTTCATTCCGTGTGGTGGGAGATGAGGGAAAGGCCCTCGTGGGGGAGGGGAGCGGGCAGTGGTCCATGCTCGCTACCGGTCTCCCCGTTGCTCCTGCAGCAGCGGGCCGCACTTTTGGGGTGACCCCTCACAAGGAGTTCCCCCATGAAAAAGCTCCCTGCCCTGATTGCCACCGGAGTGCTCGGCCTATTGGGCTGCGCCAGCGGCTCAGTCGCGCTCTCGGAGGGCGAGTTGCCTCTGGAAGATCTCATGAATGAGACGGAAGTGGCCAAGCGGGGCCGCGCGAATGCCCCCACCGTCTACAACGGCGAGGCCACGGGAGGTGCGGGCCATACGGTGACGACGGGCGACGGCCAGATCTGGGCGCCCGAGATCGCTCCGGGAAATACCGTGTCGAGGACCCAGTCGGACACCTGGCGGGGTCTGCAAGAGGATGACGTCCAGTCCGTGATCATCGACGAAGGCCCGACGCGCGAGGCCTCGCAATAGACGGCCTGGCCCCTCAGCCCGCCTTGCGCCACTCCCAGGGGCGGGCGTCCACCTGCTCGCGGATCGCCTGGCTCAACAGGTCCGCGCGCAGGGGGCCGGTCAGGAAGCCCCGAGCGCCCAGGGCCCACGCCTGAGCCTCCTCGCGCGCCCGGCCCGCCAGCAGCAGCCGGGCCTGGACGCCCCGCCGCTTCACGCCCTCCACCGACTGCACCGGGGCCAGGACCACCGCGTGGGGGCTCGCGGCCCGCACGTCCTGCGTGCGCGCCACCCGGGCCCGGAGACCCGCGTCCTCCAGCAGCTTCAGCAGCCCCTGGGTGGCCTGGACTCCCCAGCCGTACACCCAGACCTGCGGCTCTCGCTCCACCGCCGGATTCCCCGTCACCTCCACCCGGGGAATCTCCCGCCGGGTGGGGCGCGAGCGGGCCGGGAGCTCGTCCGTCAGCGGCACCAGCACCGGCAGGCCGTTCGCGCTCCGCTCGGTCATGGACGCCGCGGCGCCGCCCTGCACGAGCCCCATCATCAGGTACTCGGCGCGATTCGTGACCAGGGGCAGGTGCTCATCCGCTTCGGGGAGGGGAATGGGCTCCACGGGGCGCCGCGCGTCGAGCAGGTGGGGATGGTAGAGCCGATCGATGGCCCGGGAGATGGCGGCATCGGTGGCCAGCAGGGTCACCACGCGTGCCTTGCCGCTCACGCGCGCCACCTCGTCCAGGGCGGGAGGGTCCGCCGGGGCCGTGATGGCCACCACCAGCACCGAGTCGCGGTGCCCCTCCAGCCGCAGCGGGACGACGCGGCACTCCTCCGCCACCTGGGCGGGAAGCACATCGGCGAGCTGGGGATCCAACACCTCCGAGTCCAGATCCACGGTGGGAAGGCGGAGCTGCCGGGCCAGCGTCTCGAGCACCTGCTGCGCGGAGCAGAAGCCCATGTCCACCACCACCTGCCCGAGCGGCACGCCCCACTTGTTGTGGAAGCCCAGCGCCGCACGCAGCTGCAGCTCGTCCACGAGCCCGTCATCCCGAAGCAGCTCTCCCAACCGTCTCTTCGCCATCGCAGCGCCCTCTGGGGTGGACCATCCACCGTGAACGAGGGGCTCCATTGCGCCGGGCGTGCCAGGCCCGGAAGGCGCCCGGGCCGCTGGGAAACACCCGGTTTTCAAGGGGTTGGCGCGACCGGGGGCGAGCGTGGACTGGTGACGGTATCCATCATCTGGTGACATCCGTCACCACCCGGGAGCGTTGCTCAAGCGGCTTGGGCTGGACGTCCCAGATCCTCGAGGAAGCGCACCATCCGCGAGTTGACGCGCTCGGGCTGCTCGCCGGACAACAGGTGGCCGGCATGGGGGATGAGCTCGGCCTGGAGGTGGGGGATGAGTTGCCGCGCACGCACCACCAGGGCCGGGCCGTCGGTGATGACCTCCTTGTCGCCCACCAGCAGCAGCGTGGGCACGAGCACCTGCCGGAGCTCCTCCTCCGGGAAGGGACCCGGCCGCACCCGTACCCGCGAGCGGAAGTGCTTCATCCCCGCGGCGAACAGGTCCGAGGATTCCCGAGGCGGGGTGTTCCCCGGGGCGCACATCCACCGCTCGGACCAGTCGAAGACGGGTTGGTACGGGAAGAACATGCACGGGACGGCGTGGAGGATGAACTGAAACCCCACCTCCGCGAAGCAGCCCGCGGGCGCGATCATCACCAGCGCCTTCACGCGCGCGGGCACCTTCAGCGCGAAGTTGAGGCTCACCCAGCTTCCCATCGACTGCCCGCCCACCACGGCCGACTCCACCTTCAACCCGTCCATCACCTCCCCGAGCCAGGCAGCACAATCGTCACGGCTCGCCATGGGCCGCTCCACCTCGCTCCAACCGAAGTCCCCCGGCAAACTCGGGCATGTAGACCCGATGCGTCCGGGCGAGCGCGGCGATGTTGGGGGCCCACATGGTCGAGGTCCCCGCCATCCCGTGCATCAGGAAGAAGGGAGGCGCCTCGAGGGGCCCGCTCACGAGCACGTGCGTCCGCCCGAAACGCGTGGGCACGAAGAGTCTCTCGATGGGGATGGGCCAGCGCTCCAGGGCCCGGTCGTAGACGGTCGTGAAAGCGCTCTGTCCTGCCGGCGTCTTGAAGGAGGGATTCATCAGGGTGGGTGCCTTGCGGTGAGGGGCGTCTACGCCGCGATCAATCGGAATGATACTTCAGCGGCTCTCCAATTTTTCGATCCGCGGATCGAGCGGATTGAACCGGTTGAGTTCCAAAAATCGTCACCCGCCTGCGCGAGAAACGTCACCCGGCCACAGGGGGCCAGTCGCGCGCTCACTCATTCCAGGGACTTGCACGGAAGGATGAGCTGGCACGTCCGCTGCTATGCGACGGGCGCCACGGGACATATCCAGGTTCGAGCTTCAGACGGCCACCGTCGCGGTGACCGCCGGGGCCGGGGTGTGCCCGAGGCGTAACAACCCGTTGGACACGCGGAGGGACGAATGCCTCGAATGAAGAGCCGTTGGGGGAGTGTGCTGTTGGGAGCGCTGCTCTCGGTGCTGTTGGGGATGGGGAGTGAAGCCGCTGCCCGGGGCCGGCAGGGCAATCCCTGGGAGCCTCTCGCGAGGACCGTGGTCGACAGCCATGCCTACGATTCCGTGCTGCTGCGTGAGGACGGCACCGTCTGGGTCTGGGGCAGCCCGTACATCTACTACTCCTCCCAGGATCCTGCCCCGAGACCCATGGCGGGGCTGACGAACGTGGTGTCCATCGCGTCTGGTGGCGAGCACGTCCTGGCACGGCGCGCGGATGGGAGCGTCTGGGCCTGGGGCAGCAACGGGTCCGGCGAGCTGGGAGATGGCACCTACCTGGGAGATGGCAGCGCCGATCCATGGTGGCGCAGCATCGCGGCACCGGTGTTGGATCTCACGAACGTGGTGTCCGTCGCGGCGGGCAGGGGGTTCTCCCTGGCGCTGCGCGCGGATGGGACCGTCTGGGCCTGGGGCGCCAACTGGAGTGGCCAACTCGGGCTGGGGGAGACCTCCGACTGGTATGTGCTCAGGCCTGTCCAGGTACCGGGCCTCGTGGACGTGGTGGCCATCAGCGCGGGGGAGGTGCATGCCCTGGCGCTGCGCGCGGATGGGACCGTCTGGGCCTGGGGCGACAACGCCTTCGGCCAGCTTGGAGGTGCGACGGCTAGCGATTGGAGCTTCGCGCCCGTGCAGGTGCCTGGACTCTCGGACGTGAAGTCCATCGAGGCCGGCCGCTCCTTCAACATGGTGATGCGCGTGGATGGGAGTGTCTGGGCCTGGGGCAGCAACTGGGGCGGCCAGCTGGGGGACGGAACGACGACCGGCCGGTCCACGCCCATGCAGGTGCCAGGTCTCCCGAAGATCAAGGCCCTCGCAGGCGGAGATGGTCATGTCCTGGCCCTGGCGAAGAACGGGACCCTCTGGGCCTGGGGTGACAATTCCAGCGGACAGCTGGGGGACGGGACGCGCATCGACCGGCTCACGCCCGCGCCGGTTCCCCAGCTCGGCAAGGTGGTGTCCATCGCCGCCGGGCACCATCACTCGCTGGCGGTGCGCAAGGATGGCTCCGCGTGGGGCTGGGGCTACAACCTGTTCGGCTCGGTGGGTGATGGGACCGCGTCGTCGGAGCCACGGCTCACTCCGACTCGCGTCCTGCTGCCGTGCTCCTCCATGAGCCAGCCCGCGCTGGACGACAGCCACCACGAGCCACAGGAGGACCACGAGGCTCCTTGAGTCCTTCCGGCTCGTCACGGTCAGCGTGAGAGGGGTTGAACGCCAAGAAGTCGTCGCGCGCGGCGGTGACCCGAGAAGGCCCTGGCGAGACTGCACCGGGGTCTTCGCTCTTATGGGAACGTCAACTTGGAGAGGGAGATGATCTGCTAGTCTCGAAGTCCGCTGCTGGAGACGCCGATGACTTCGACAATGCGCGCTGAGGCCCGGACGCGCATATGGGCGGCGCTGGTGAGCGCTGCGCTGCTATCCACCGGCTGTGTCACGCTGGTTCCGCCCCAGGAGCCGTCCTCGTGCGGAGGGCAGGCCGTGCCCCCGGGCTGGCCCGACTTCTCCTCCAACCGCGACGAGTTGCTGGCGCCTTTCCTCACCCGCACCTCGCCAGGAGAAGTCCTTGCCCTCCAGGAGGGGGTAGACATGCCCCTCCTTCTGGAGGCACTGGACGACTGGCGCGCCGTGCGACTCGGCAGCCTGGGCCCACCGCGCGAGGACGTTGCGCGCCTGCTCAATGAGAAGCGCGCATCCCTTCTAAAAAAGGCCCCTGCGGCCTACGGGCGGCTCAACGCGCAGGTTCTCTCCGTCTTCATCGTCGACTCGGCCTATGACAATGACCTGAGGGAGATTCTCTTCCTGCTGGCCCAGGAGAAGCGGCTGGAGGAAATCCTCAAGCTGTTGCCCGCTTTCCAGGTGGCGCTGGAGAAGAGGGGGCTGAAACCCACGGCCCGTGTGGAGCGGGACTCCAAGCTTGGACAGGCGGTCCGAGGTCTTGTCCGATTTGGCGAGGACTCGCTCTCCAGCTCACCCACGGCCATGGACGGGCAGGAGTTCGCGTTCCTCCCCATACGAGGCCAACTGCCGCCGGAGTACCAGGAGGCCCTCGCCAAGGCAGAGAAGGAGAGGGTGCTCAACGCCTCGGCGGACAACATGGCGGTGAGTGTATTTGACCACCTCACCTTTGGTGTGCCGCTGGGCGGCTACCACTTCGTCGCCACCACCCTCCATGGTGGTGGGTTGCTCTGGAACGGCGAGATAGAGGAGGGCACGCGTGAGGTGACGCCGGCGCTGGTGCTGGCTCTCGTCGGGGGTTACAAGGGCGTGCGCTACCTCGCCACGGGGGAAGGCGCCACGGGTATGCGCTTGTGCCTCCGCACCGGGCTGGAGGCCGCGGAAGTGCGGCTTCGGGCCCTGACCGAGACGGCGCGGGAGCTCCAAGGGGTGATGAACCCACAGGGCCTGCGCGATCTGGTGGGGTACATCCGGACCAGCCGGGAGGCGGGGCGTTTCGTGGCCGCCGGAGGGGCGGACGCCGCGCTGGCGCTGTACGAGGCGCGGGGGAATGTGGCCAGGGCGTGGCCACTCATGTCCAGGGTCAGGCCCGGCTCCTCGGGCTCCCCGCCCGCGAAGAGCGGGGCAGGCGGCGGGGAAACAGCTGGCGCGGCGGACGAAGCCGCACGTCTCTCCCCGAAGAAGGCCGGTGTCGCGGAGCGCCCTGGCACCCTGGCCTCACTGGTGGATGAGGGCGTAGGCCATACGCTGGAAGTGGTGGAGACGAAGCTCGCGGCGGCGGAGCTCGAGGCCACGGGCTCGCGTCTGCCCAGGGACGCGGGCGTGCTGAAGCAGCACCGCCCGGCTCTCGACGCCCCACCGCCCGAGGCCCAGCGCAACCCGCGCTGGCGCGAGTACGTGGACTACTACGAGCGGCGCCTGTCCGAGGTGGATCAGGGCAAGGCCAGCAAGGGTCCCCTGAAATGGGAGGGCTACGAGCGGCTGCGAGGGTGGTTTGCCCGGGGTCTGGCCTTCGAGCGTGACATGGTGAACCTGCTGCGAGAGGACGCGGCGAAACCTCGGTCACAGCGCCGCTTTCTCGGAGACTTCGACAAGCCCCGCATTGAAACGCAGGTGGGCGTGAGGAAGCCGGATTCTGGCCTGCGCTACGCGGATGTGCTCGTCATCGAGGAAGGCGCGCTCGGCGGAGGGCCGCGGCACATGGAGACGTTCAGCTTCAAGAGCCGCGACCTTTCAGGGCTGAAGTATGATGATCTGAAGGCGCAGCTCGTTACGGATGCGAGGGAAGCCTTGACGAAGTATGGCGAGACGCTGCAAATCCGCCGGGACTCACTCCAGCGCATTCTCCCAGAAGGCAGCGAGGTGCCCATCCAACGGGTCCGCCTCGTCTACGAGGGAGGCGAGCTCAAGCCTGAGAACGCAAACGACTTGAGGTCAGCCGTGAACGAAACCCGGAAGGAGGTTCCGGGAGTGGAGGTGCTGTTCCGATGAAGGTCCTGGAGTTCTACGGTTCGAGGAACGAGGACTACCTCCGGTTATCGTTCAACGGGGCATTCAATCCACAAACGGCACTGGAGCGGGAATTGGAGCCCTTTCTCCAGGCGCTCGAGGAGTACGCCGACGGGTGGATGCCGGATGTCGTCAATGGCAGGCGGCAACGTAAGTACTCCCCTGCGTCCGTCTTGAGGGCACTGGAGGAGCGGCGCGGCGAAAGAACATCGGGGCTCGGGCTCTATCGAACAACGTGGCCCGCATTGGACATGTCTCTCTCTCTCTCATTCCCTCCTCTTCTTCCACCCGAAGTAGGCATCTTCATCAAGGTGAAGCCGCTCTCCTTCTTCGCGGAGATGGAGCGATGCCGGAAATTCGTGGAGATGGTGCGGGTTTGGGCCTCTCTCTATCTGGTCGCCCATGCAATGGCCCATAGCAGCGATGATGGGGAGTTGGCGGGCTCTCCCAATTTCGGCCGCGATGACGAGACTGAGTACAGGAATGGTTTCGACAAAATCTACGAGGTGTTCTGGCTCAACATCTTCGGCCCCAAGCTGGTGGAAAACGTGGGCCGCGAGCGTATGCTGTCCACGCCGGCTCACCGGGTAGAGGAACTCCCCAACGGCTCCGTGCTCCTGGTGACGTGGCCCACTGCCGCCGATTTCGCCACCAAGGAGGCACGGCTCGCTCAGGCCCGAGCCCACGCCCACCTCCGGCCGGATCTCGACTTCGACACCATCCTGCGCTCCCTGCATGAGCGCAGTGCCCGGCTCGCTCCCGTGGAGCCCCGCTTCCACCCGGACCTGGCTCCGCTTCTCTCACGTGTGGTGGACCGCGCCGCCAGTCACGAGCGCCAGCGCAGAATCGCCGAGCTCAACGCGTGGCAACCCCCCGAGCCCGAGGAGTGGCGCCCCGCAGACTCCGCCCTGCCTCCGGACGTAGAGGACATGGATCGCGCTCGCGAGCATTTCAGCACCCTCGCCGAGCACCTCGTGGCGCTGCTGCACTCGGAGGTTCCTTCTGTCTTCGAGGCCACGCCCGAGTCGCTCACGGATGCCGACTTCTACTTCTGGCGTGAGGAATTCCCGAAGAGCCGCCTGCGGGAAGTCATTGACGAGCACGCCGTGCCCGCCATTGGCGCGTACCTGGGTGAGGTGCTGGTGCGCAACCTCGGAGGCCGGTGGATTCCGCGCCGGAGGCTCGAGGAGACACAGGTCCTCGTGGGCAACCGCGTCTGGCTCCCCTTTGTCCGGGCCCGCAACTACATGCGCTCGCGCCAGTCACTCCTGGACTGCTCCCTCACCCATCTCTACCGCGTGGCCGAGCGGCACCGGAGCTGAAGAGTGAAATCCCGTCCGCTCAGAAGGCGTAGCCCAGCCCGAGGCGCACCTGCGGAGGCGTTTCATGAATGGGAATCCCGTCCAGGGTGGTGGAAAGCTCGTTCACCCACGTCACCGCCTGGAAGTTGAAGACGTTGAAGACCTCACGGGAACGTTTGTTGGGACCGTAGTCGTCGGGGCCCCCGTGCACGTAGTGGGAATCCACCACCTCGACGGCGAAGTTCAGGACGTAGGTGTCCGGAGGCAGCGCGGGAAAGCGGTAGAGGCCCCCGTTCATCGGTGACCGTCTCCCGAGTGATCCGTTGCCCGGTCGCGGTCACGACGATCTTCGCGAGACGTCTGCTGGTCTCCGCGTCCGTCACCTGTCCGAGGATCATGCCCTCCGCCGGAGGCTCGGCGGCGAAGGACACGGGGGCGGCCAGGAGGAGCAGACCGAGGACGACACGGGCAAGGAGACGCACCCCACGAGTCTACGGTGAGCTCGCTCCCGGTGAGGGCCGCTAGACCTGCGCGTACGCCTGCTCGAGGCGCGCGATGTCGAACTTCTTCATCGTCATCATGGCCTGCACCACGCGCTGCGTGCGCTTCGGGTCCTTGTCCTGCATCAGCTCGACGAACCGCTTCGGGACGATCTGCCAGGAGAGGCCGTACCTGTCCTTGAGCCAGCCGCACTGGCTTTCCTGCCCTCCGTTCGCGGTCAGCTTGGACCACAACGTGTCCACCTCTTCCTGGGAGTCACAGTGCACCATCAGGGAGAGGGCCTCGGTGAACTTGAAGATCGGGCCGCCGTTCAGCGCCTGGAACCGCTGACCCGCCAGCTGGAAGTCCACCACCATGGCCGACCCCTTGGGGCCCGGCCCCGCGTCGCCATAGCGCGACACGGACAGGATCTTCGAGTCCTTGAAGAGCGACACGTACAGGTTCGCCGCCTCCTCCGCCTCCGTGTTGAACCACAGGAACGGGGTGATCTTCTGCTCGATGGCCGCCATGGTCATGCTCCTTGTGCTGCGGGGGTGAACTGCGTTTCGAGATACCGGCGCAGGTGACGCAGGGACTCGGCCGCGACCTCGGGGCCCTGCTTCGCCTTGGCGAGAATGAACGCGCCCTGGATGACCGTCTGCATGAACAGCCCGAGGCTCTCCGGCGTCCACGGCGCGTCCGGCACGTAGCGCGCCTTCGCCTCGGCGATGTCCCGCGCCAGCATCGTGGCGTGCGAGCTCAGGTGCTTGTCACAGGTGGCGCGGATGGCCGGATGCGTGTCGTACGCCTCCTGCACCATCGTCCCGAGCAGGCACGTGTAGTCCGGCAGCGTGCCCCTCAGGATGGCCATGCGGAAGTCCACGTAGCCCAGCAGCCGCTCCAGGGGATCCTCCGCGCGCTGATAGGGCGCCGAGGCGAACAGGCGATCCGCCATGGCCGCGAAGTGATCCGCCGCCGCGATCGCCAGCTCTTCCTTGCTCTTGAAGTGGTGGAAGAAGCTCCCCTTGGTGAGCCCCGCCACCGCGCACACGTCCTCGACCCGCGTCGCCGTGTAGCCCTTGCTCCGGATGACCTGGAGGGCCGCGTCGAGGAACTTCGTCTTGGACTGGTGTTGGAGGTCGCTGGTGTCCATGGGCATACCGACTGGTTGGTTTATAGGTACCAACCAGTCGGTATGGCGTCAATCCCCCTCTGAAAAAGACTGCTCCGAGCGGGTGATACGTCACGAGAGGATTGTCTCTCACTCCGTCTTGACGGAGATGAGACGAGAGAGATATCTATCTCTCGTACTGATTCAGCGAACCATGCCCCTGCCCGAGAACATCGCCGACGCCGCAGCCCGCCTGGTCGCCCTGCATGGGCCGGATGGGTTCACCATGGATGACCTGGCCCGGGAGTCCGGGCTGTCACGCGCCACGCTGTACCGGCAGGCCGGCAGCCGGGAGGCGGTGCTCGCCGCGCTCTCGGAGCAGGGGGTGGAGGTGGGGCAGCGGGTGGATGCGCGGGAGCGGATCCTCGCGGCGTGCCGCGTGGTGTTCACCCGGGCCGGCTTCGAGGCGGCCACGCTCGAGGACGTCGCCCGCGAGGCCGGCGTGGGCCCCGCGACGGTCTATCGCCAGTTCGGAGACAAGAAGGGCCTCATCAGCTCGTTCGCCGGGCATATCGGCCCGCGCCGCGCGATGCGCGAGGTGGCGCTCCATCCCACGGGAGATCTCCGGGCCGACCTGGAGCGCGTCGCCTCCACGGTGATGCGGTACGCGGCGGAGGATCTGGATCTGCTCAAGCTGGCGATGTTGGAGCGGATGCGCGGTGGGCCCTGGGCCGAGTTCCTGAACACGCCCCCGATGCGCGCCCGGACGATCCTCACCCGGCTGCTGGAGTCCTACGCGGCCAGCGGTGCGCTCGGGCCGCACGAGCCCCAGCGCATGGCTCAGGCCTTCGCCGGGATGATCTTCGCCTTTGTCTCGGGCCCGGTGCTGGAAGGCGGACCCCTGCCGGACCCGGAAGAGACCGCCCGTTTCATCACCCACGTGTTCCTCGATGGACTCGCGTCCACTGCTCGGAGGACTCCATGAGCGCTGTTGAATCCGTCCCCTTGTCCGCTTCCCTGTCCGTGGAAACGGAACCGCTGATCCTTCCCTTCGAGCGCATCTCCGCGGCGGATCTGCCCCACGTGGGAGGGAAGGGGGCCAACCTGGGCGAGATGGCTCGCGCCGGGTTCCCGGTGCCTCCCGGCTTCTGTGTCACGACGGCCGCTTTCGATGCGTTCCTGACCGGCTGCGGGGAGCTCCAGGCGCTGTACGCGGAGCTGGAGGCGCTGGATGGGAAGGACGTGGAGGCGGCCCGCCGCGTCGCCGGCTCCACGCGCGACGTGCTCGGCCGAGCGCCCGTTCCCCAGGCCGTGGCGGACGCCGTGCTCGGTGCCTGGAGAACGCTGGGAGCCGAGGCCTCGTGGGCGGTGCGCTCCAGCGCCACGGCGGAGGATCTGCCGGACGCCAGCTTCGCGGGCCAGCAGGACACCTATCTGAACATCCGTGGAGCCGAGGCACTGATCGACGCCGTCCGGCGGTGCTGGGTGTCGCTGTTCACCGATCGCGCGGTGCTGTACCGGGCCCGGAGCGGCTTCGGCCATCGGGGAGTGAAGCTGAGCGTGGTGGTGCAGCGCATGGTGCTGCCCGAGGTGTCCGGCATCCTGTTCACCGCCGATCCCATCACCGGGCGGCGGCGGACGGTGTCCATCGACGCGGGCTTCGGCCTGGGCGAGGCGCTGGTCAGCGGCCTCATCAACGCCGACCTGTACAAGGTGGACAAGGACACCGGAGCGCTGCTGGAGGTCCGGGTGGGCGACAAGGCTCTGGCCATCCGCCCCCGGCCCGAGGGTGGCACCTGGGAGGAGCGTCTGCCCGAAGCCGTCCGCCAGGCGCGGGCGCTCGATGACACGGCCCTGCGGGAACTGGTCGCGATGGGCGTGCGGATCGAAAAGCACTACGGCAAGCCGCAGGACATCGAGTGGTGCATCGAGGCCGGGCGGCTCTACGTGGTCCAGACGCGGCCCATCACGAGCCTGTACCCGCTGCCCGAGCCCGCTCCCCGCGATGAGGGCCTGCACGCCTACGCCAGCTTCGGCCACGTGCAGATGATGACGGACGCCATGCCGCCGCTCGCGCTCCAGGTGTGGCAGTTGCTGCTTCCGTTCGACCGTGCGTCGGCAGGCCCGGGGGGCGCTCCCGGCGAGTCGCGGGTCGTCACCGTGGCGGGCAGCCGGATCTTCCTGGATCTGACGCCCGTGCTGCGCCATCCCATCCTGCGGCACGTGTTCACGGGCATCCTCGGCCATGTCTACGAGAAGGTGGGCCAGGGCCTGGAGACGTTGATGGGCCGGCCGGCCTTCCAGCGCGGCGTGAATGGCGAGAGGGCCACGATGAGGGGGGTGGGCCGATTCGCCGTCCCCATCCTGGCGCGAGTGCTGGCCCGGTTGTTCGTCGTGGATCCCACCCGGCTCCAGCCCGGAGTGGAGTCCTTCAGCGAATCGCGGGTCGCCGGGGTGCGTGCCCGGCTCGCGGCGGCGGCCCCGGGCGCGGCTCGGCTGCGCGAGGCGAGGCGTGCACTCTCGGAGCTCTTCACCGAGGTCGTCCTCTTCGTGGGGCCCAACATCGGCGTGGGGATTCTCGGGAACCGGATCCTCCACCAGCTGAACCGGCGCGGGGTGATCGGCGGTACGGAGGAGGACCTGTCCGCGCTGGAGCGGGGCCTGCCCGGCAATGTCACCACCGAGATGGATCTGGCCGTGGGCGATCTGACGGATCGGGTCCGTCCGTATCCGGCCCTGGCGGAGCTGCTGCGAAGCCGTCCCGCCACCGAGGCCCTGACCGCGGCGCGCGACGTGGATGGAGGACCCGCGTTCCTCGAGGCGTGGCGAGCCTTCCTCGAGCGCTATGGCATGCGGGGACCTGGCGAGGTGGATCTGTCCCGGCCCCGCTACAAGGACGAGCCCGCGCCGCTCATCGCGGCCATCGTCGGGGGCCTCGGGCCGGCCTCGGCGAACCGGGCGGCGGGCGAGCACCGGGCCCACCACGCGGCGCTGGCGGCCAAGGCGGAGGCAGCGGGGCAGCGCGTGATCGCCGCATCGCGTGGCGGACTGTTCGGATGGCTGCGAGCGAGGCTGGCACGCCGATGGGTGAAGGTGACCCGCACGGGCATGGGGCTGCGCGAGCACCCCAAGTACCTGCTCGTCCGGGTGTTGGAGCTCGTGCGCGACGCCGTGCGCGAGGCCGGGGCGCTCCTGGTCCAGCGCGGGGCGCTCGGCGCGGCGGAGGATGTGTACCTGTTCCGCTTCGAGGAGTTGATCGCGGCGCTCGAGGCCTCCCAGACGCCGGATCTGCGCTCCCTGGCCGGGGAGCGGCGGGCGGCCCTGCAACGTGATGCGAAACGCTCACCGCCCTTCGTGATGGCGAGCGATGGAGAGATTCCCGCGCTGGTCGCGCGAGCGGATCTGCCTCCGGGGGCCTTGTCGGGGACGGCGGCCTCGGCTGGGGTGGTGGAGGGACTGGCGCGGGTGGTGCTCGATCCGGCGCGCGAGGTGCTCCATGCCGGGGAGATCCTCGTGGCCCCGCATACGGATCCGGGCTGGACGCCGCTGTTCGTCCACGCGGCGGGCCTGGTGACGGAAGTGGGAGGGCTCATGACGCACGGCTCGGTCGTGGCCCGCGAGTACGGCATTCCGGCCGTGGTCAGCGTGACGGGAGCCACACAGCGCATCCGCACCGGCCAGCGCATCCGCGTGGACGGCACACGGGGCTTCGTGGAGGTCCTGGACGGAGGTGCGGCATGAAGGGCGCGCTGCTCGTCATCGGGTTGATGCTGGTGGGAGTGGTGGGGCTGGCGGCCTGGAAAGGGGGCTGGCCGCTGGTCTACGAGGGGCTGAAGCGGGGAGGGCAGGAGAGCGTGACCCTGCTGCCGTTGCTGGTGGTGGTCTTCGTGCTGACTGGCTTCGTGCAGGTGTTGTTGCCGCGCGAGCTGGTGGCGAACTGGCTGTCCGACGAGGCGGGGTGGAAGGGAATCGGGGTTGCGTGGGTGGCGGGTGCGCTCACGCCGGGAGGAGGCCCCATCGGCATGCCCCTGGCGGCGGCGCTGGTGCGCTCCGGAGCAGGGCTTGGCGTGGTCGTCACCTACCTGACCTCGCTGTCCATGCTGTCCTTCATCCGCCTGCCGATGGAGGTCGCCATGTATGGCGGCAGGTTGACGGGGCTGCGGCTGCTGGCGTCACTCGTGCTTCCCCCCGTGGCCGGGCTGCTGGCGCATGCGCTCGGGCCCTTGCTGATGGGACGCACCTGAGGCCGTCTACTGCACCGGATCACCCCACACCTCGGAGAGGGTGGTGGCTGTCACGGCCCGATCGAGCCACTTGTTGAGGGTAGCCAGGTCCATACAGGTCAGGACGCGCTGCCGGGCTTGTTCATCCACGAGCAGGCCTCGCGCGACGAGAATCCGAAGCAATCCCTCTGCCCGCCCCAGTGCCAGCCCTTGCTTCAGCCCCTTCCGACGTCCCCGCTCGATGAGTTGCTCACCATAGCTTCGCATCAGATCCTCCGCTTGCCGCGCATCCATCACCGAATGTAACACCTGCCCCGCTGTTTGGCGGGTGGTCTTGTCGCCGACCAGGAAAAGGTAACGGATGACCACCTTCAGATTCTCGGTGCCATCTGGAGCGGCATGCACTTGAGCGAACAAGGCAGTCCACGTTGGTAGACGGTTGGCCAGTTCCTCGGTGCGTCCATAGCGCAGCGCGAGCCACGCCAGCCGCGCGAGAGGTGGTCCAGGGCGAGCCATGAGCGCATCAGCACGCTCGGCCGTCAGGTCATCCAGCAGGTACTCGAAGCGCGGCACGAGCGCGCGCCAGACTTCCTTTTCCTCCGCCTCATCCGGCATCTCGAAGAGTTCTTCCACCCGCCGGGGCGCGGTCCATGTGCCATCCGGCCCGTGGTACATGACGAGCGGCACCACCACCGGCAGCTTCTTGCTCTCCGGGTTCGCCTTGCGCCAGTGCTCGAGCTGGCGCACCACGTACCGCAGCATGCGCAGTGCCATCCACCCATCCACGGACGACTGGTGTTCCATCAGCACATAGAACAGCAACGGACGCCCACCGCGCAGACGCGCCGAGAAGAGCAGGTCGCTCTCGGTCTCCCGCAGCTCCGGATCCACCACGGAGCCTGATTCCGGCTGCAGCGTGGACCAGTCCACCTGGGAGACGACCCGAGGCGGCAAGACGGCGCGCAGCTCGGCCGCGGCCCGCTCGGGCTGACCGAAGGTGTAGCGAACGAAGAGATCATGAGGGCCGGGCATGGCGAGCGGCCCTGGGAAAAGCATGCGGCGGGCCAGCGTCGCCCCAGAGGGAACCACCTCGCCAGGTGCGTCCACTTCGGCGACCCTGCTCCCGTGGAAGAGACGGGCGCGCGTCAGCTCGCGAGCAGGAAGCTGCTGATGCGCTCCGACAGCCAGTGCCGGAAGGCATCCGTGGTCGGCGGGCAGTGCCGGCAGTCCTTGATGAGCTCCGTATCGGCGAGTGTGGAGAACAGCTCGGGCGCACGGGCGAGGAGCCGCTGTCCCGGGAAGCTCACGTCCAGGTCCGCGCCGAGCACGAGCGTGGGCGCCTTCAACCGCGCGAATTCCTCCGGCTTCGCGAGCGCCGGTACCCGCATGTCCATGTTGAACGAGCGGAGGGCATCGCCCAGGTAGGGCACCCAGTCGTCATCCGTGGTCGTGAGCATGTGGCGGACGAAGGCCTCCAGGCGCCGCTTCGTCGGGGACATCCGGTACAGCATCATCGGGAGGCCCACCTTGGTGAACCCTTCCCAGTGCGAGCCATTCACCATGCCCGCGGGAACGAGCAGGGCCAGCCGCTGGATGCGCTCGGGTGCGTACGCCGCGAGCCGGATCGCCACGAAGCCGCCCCAGCTCACGCCCACCACGTGCGTCCGCTCGAGCGACAGCCCATCGAGCACGTCCTTCAACCACTCGCCGTACTCGTTGTTCGTCACCGAGGGCCGTGCATCCGCGCTCTTCACCGACTGCCCGACGATGTCCACCGCGTGGATCCGGAACCGCTCGAGCAGCGGGGCCAGCTCGCTGAGCACATGCGCCGAGCTCGCGAGCGCTCCATGGAGCAGCACCAGGTTCGGAGCGCCCTCGGGACCGCCGACGAGCACGTGCGTGTCGCCGAAACGGGTCTTCACCGTCCGGCTCTCCGTCGGCACCTTCAGCCGGCCGCGGAAGCGATCGAACCACTGGGAGAGAACGGCCTTGGCCTGCTCGCCTCTGAACGCGGACTTCATCATCGCTCTTTCCTCCGGGGTGACGGACTGCGGGTGGGACGAAGGCCCTCGAGGTGCTGGCCGATCAGCCGCTCCACCATGGCGACCGGTGCGGGGTGCGCGCCCTGCACCCACGAGATGAGGGCGAAATAGAAGAACGAGAAGTACGCGGCGCCGAACAACGCGCCATCCACTCCGGGCCGGAGCTCGCCTCGCGCGATCGCCTCCTGGGCCAGCCGTGCGATCGCCCCATGCACCCCGCCGACCTGGGCGGTGAACTTCCCGGCCCACGGCTCGTCCGCGAAGAGCGACTCCTTGAGCAGGGTGCGCGAGAGCTTCGGTCGCCGCTGGTAGTACCCGAACACGGTGCGCGTCAGCTCGGACAGCTGCTTCTCCAGCGGCCCCGGGCCGAGCCCCTCCAAGGCCTGCCGCAGCGTCTCCTCGAGGTCATCGAAGAGGGCGGCGTGGAGCAGCTCCCGCTTGTCACCGTAGTGGTGGAGCACCGTCCCGGCGGACACCCCGGCCCGCGCCGCGATGGCGCGCAGGTTCGCCGCCTCGAAGCCCACGTGCTCGAACTCCTCGCGGGCCGCTTCCAGCACCGCCTTGCCGGTGGCTGCCTTCTGGGTCGCCCGGACGCCCGTCTGCTTCCTGGATTTCGGTTCGTTAGACACGTTCAATGAACATGTTTAACGAAACTCCGATTCGGGGTCCAGCGAAACGGAGAGCGCGGCAGGGGAGGCTTCTCACTCCGTGGGGGTGAACTGACACACAGCGTCAGGGTGGAAGAGGCGTATCCTCTCGCTTTCCTGCTCGCCTGGCCTCGGCCCGCGCAGGGGCGCAACCCACCTCGCATCCCCACCTGGAGTCGAACATGAAGCACGCATGGAGTGCCCTGCTGCTGCTGTCCCTTGGAACGCCCGCCCTGGCCCAGGAGTCCATCGTCACCAATGGTGGCTTCGAGTCTCCCGTGTTGAGCCCGGGCACCTGGTCCGTCTACCGATGGGGCATCCCGGGCTGGGGAGTGGCCCGCGGCCCGGGAATCGAGATCCAGGCATTTGGTGGCGCGCAGGAGGGCGTCCAGGTCGTCGAGCTCGACTCGTACGAGCCCACCACGATGTACCAGATCGTCTACCCGAAGCCCGGTGCGTACTACGATCTCTCGGTGGCCTACTCCCCGCGGCCGGGAGTGAGGGACAACCGGATCTCCGTCCGCTTCGGAGACCTGTCCACCACGCTGCAGGGGGATGGCACCTTGCTGGGTGGCAACCAATGGACCCGCCACACCTTCCGCGTGAAGGCCACGGAGGCCGAGATGTCGCTCGTGTTCGAGGACACCAGCGTGTCCGACGGCCTGGGCGGCCTGTTGGATGACGTGCGGCTCGTGGAAGTGGCGACCGGGCGGTGCGGCGAGGGCGGTGCCTCCAACCTCCCCGCGGGCAACACGGCCGCGCTGCACCTGCAACACACGGCGACGTTGCTGGCGGATGGACGGGTGCTCACCACGGGTGGCTTCGGCACCACCTCGGAGCTGTACTCTCCCGCCACGCGCTCCTGGACGGCCACGGGCTACACGAACACCACCCGCCGCCTCCATACGGCCACGCTGATGACGAACGGCCGCGTGCTCGTCGTGGGGGGCGATGACTCTGGTGTGAGCGGCACCTCCGAGCTGTATGAGCCCGCCGGAGGTTACTGGTACTTCGCCGGCCACCTGCGGACGCCCCGCCGCGAGCACGCCGCCGTGCGTCTGGCGGATGGCCGCGTGCTCATCATGGGCGGCGTGGACGATTCCGGCCGGGCGCTCGTCTCGGCCGAGCTGTACGACGCGGCCAGGGGCATCTGGATTCCCACCGGGAGCATGCGGTTCGTCCGCCGCGGCTTCACCGCCACGCTGCTCCAGGACGGCCGCGTGCTCGTCGCTGGTGGCGTGGTGGATGGCGGGGACGAGTGCCTGGGCACCAACTGCCTGAGCGCCGCCGAGGTGTACGATCCCACCACGGGCACCTGGAGCGCCACGGGCTCCCTCGCCACGGCGCGAGGCTTCCACTCGGCCACGCTGCTGGGCAATGGCCAGGTGCTGGTGACGGGTGGCAGCCTGGATGGCGCGGCCAGCGCCCGCTCCGAGCTGTTCAACCCGCTCTCGGGCACGTGGACGTCCACGGGCAACATGCTCGCGCCGCGGCGCCGCCACACGCTCAGCACGCTCGACAATGGCTGGGTGCTGGCCGCGGGTGGCTACGATGCCTCCACGGGCATCCACGCCTCCGCCGAGCTGTATGACCCGAGCCTCGGCCAGTGGTGCGCCACCGCCCCCATGAGCCAGAACCGCTACGGACACACCGCGACCGTGCTCCAGGACGGCCGGGTGCTCCTCACCGCGGGCTTCAGCACCGCCAGCCAGTACACCAGCGAGGTGTTCTCTCCCTGAGAGGGGTAGGCCTCAGGTGTCGGTGTCGGGCGGCTCCTCGCCCGACACCTTGCTGATGATGTCGATGCGCTCGGCCACGCCAGTGCCGTCGCGCCGGAGCTCGTAGACGAGGCGGACCTTCCGGCCCGCCTTGACCGCGCTCAGCTCGGTCTGGATGCCGTTCTCCACCACGCTCGTGTCGGGCATCACCCAGACGCGCACCTTCTTCTCCCAGGGCGCCATCGGGTCGAACACCCAGGCATTTCCCTCCTTCTTGCTCACACGGGTGAAGACGCCGAGCTCCACCATCGGCTCGTCCACGTACACGCCCGCCGCCTGCCGCCGGTTCACACAGCCCGTCCCCAGCAGCGTCGCGGCCAGGACGGTGGCGATCAGTACCTGTCTCATGGTTCTTCCTCCCGCGGATACACGTGCCCCAATCTGTCTCGGGAGACAAGCTGGCGCGGAGCAGGGGAGTCAGCTACCCCCACCGGTGGGCTGGTCCTCCAAGTGCCTCCTGGCGAACAGGCCGCTGTCTCCGGGTCAGTGGCCCGCCACGCGCAGGTCCCCGCCCGAGCCCTTCTCCGGAGGCAGGGCCGGTACCTTCGGCAGCTCGATGGTGAAGCACGTGCCCTTGCCCAGCTCGCTCTCCACCTCGATGCGGCCGCCATGGGCCTTGATGATGCCCTGCACCACGGACAACCCCAGCCCCGTGCCCAACCCGGCGGGCTTGGTGGTGAAGAACGGCTCGAAGAGGTGCCGCTTCGTCTCCTCGGACATGCCCGAGCCGGTGTCGCGCACCTCCACGCGTACCAGGGCGCCCTCGTTCCGGGTGGCCAGACGCACCACGCCGCCCGCCGGGGTGGCCTGCCCCGCGTTGACCAGCAGGTTCACCAGCACCTGGGTGATCTGCCGCGGACGGCCCACCACCGCTCCCACCTCCTCCAGCGCCTCCTCCACCCGCACATGGCCGAGTTGGATCCGCGCGATGCGCAGCGCCGTCCGCACCTCGGCGTTGAAGTCGTAGGAGCTGTAGCCCTCGAAATCGCCGCGCGAGAAGCGGCGCAGATCCGAGACGATGGAGTTCACCCGTTTGATGCCGTCCAGCGTCGCCGGGAGCACATCGTCCACGTACTCCTTCAGTGGCGCGGAGAGGTTCGGCTCGTCCCTCATGTCCTGGAGCAGCGAGTCGACGTTGCTCGTCACGTAGCTCATCGGGTTGTTGATCTCATGCGCCACGCTCGCCGCCATCAGCCCCAGGCTGGAGAGCCGCTCCTGCTCGATCGCCCGCTGGTGCAGCTGCTGCAACTCCTGGTGGGCCCGCGCCAGCTCCAGGTTCTTCTCCGTCAGCAGGGCCCCGCGCTTCTCGGACACCAGGTATCCGAAGATGCCAATGATGGAGAAGGACAGGACCATGGTGGGCTCGGCGCCGGTGGCCAGGGCCACTCCGTCGATGGACACCAGATAGAGGGCCATGCGCGGACGGACCCACGAGTCGAGCCCGAAGTACCAGAGCATGTTGTAGGGCACGAAGACCCAGAGCAGCACGTGCCATCGGGTGTGGATGCCAATGAGGCAGATGCCCGCCGCGTTGATGCCCATCCGGACCGTCTCCGCCCAGGCGCGGCCAATCCACGGCACGAGCCGCTCGGCCAGGACGGCGTTGAGCAGGGTGAGCACCATGCTCACCCCCGCGACGGCGAGGACCGCGGACCACTGTCCCCAGACCGAGAGGAGCAACGCGAGGTTGGCGACGGCCGCCCCCATCCCCGCGACACCCTGGATGCCGCGTTGGACCCGCTCCGAATCCGCCACGTGGCTTGCGACGCTGGGCTGGGTTTCCATCTCGCTCCCCTCCGGCGGCTGGCGACCAGGGGAGAGCATAGGAGGGACAGGGACCCGCCGGCCAAGCGGGTCCCCTCCGGATAGCGCTCAGGTGAGCAGTCTCACCGGCGTGCCGGCAGACGGGCTCCAGCCGGCGAGGCCCCGCGCGACACGCTGGGAGTCATCGAGGATTCCGAACTTCACGGGCGGCATTCTCCAGATCCCTCCGGGCGATCGCCACCAATCGCCGGAGATGCTCCCGGACGTCCTCCGGCCAGGGCTGGATGAGCTGCTCGAGGCGCTCGGAGTCATTCGCGAAGAAGGCCCGCGAGGCCTCCTCGAAGCCGGGGAAGTCTCCCGCCATGAGGGTCATGAACTTGTAGGCGGCTTCCTGGGAGCGCCGGGCCCGATCCGCGCCCGCGCTGTTGCGCTTCGCCTCCTCGACGAGCTTGCGCAGCGTCACCGAGGCCCCGCCCGGCTGCGAGTTGAGCCAGTCCCAGTGGCGGGGGAGGAGCGACACCTCCCGGGAGACGACTCCCAGCTTCGGCCGGCCCGGACCGGATCGCCGGGTCTCCTCCACGGCCTGCTCGGCCTCGACCCGCCGGGCCCGCTTCTTCTCCAACTTGTCCAGGAACTCGTACAGCGACCCCCGGAAGTCCAGGTCGACCGGTGTGCCCGTCTCGTCCTCGAAGATCAGGATCGGCGCGCTGTCTCCCCGATCGAGCCACTCCTTGGCCTTCAAGGCGACCTCGGTCAGCTCTCCCGACGCGAGGCGCCGGTGTCCCGCGAAGCCCGTGTAATTCCTCTGCTTTTCCTCGCCCATACCCGGCTCCTTGGCTTGGACCCAAAACCACCCGGGTAGAAAGAATTCCCACAGGGTGAAATCCATGAACTCAAATATCACCCGGGTAAAATAAAGTGGCAAGGGATATTTGCCGGGTAATATCTGGCTTTTTGGATAGTACCCGGGTGATTTGGGAGCTGCCTGGGTGGAATGGCCCCCTCACGGAGCAGGGGAGGGGGCCTCGGGCGGCCTCAGTTCCGGTAGAGGAGGAACAGGGGCGCCTCGATCGAGACGCCCGCGCTGAAGCGCCAGGACGGAGCCGGCGTCACGCCACCCGCGTCGAGGTCATACGCCGCGCCCACCGAGAGCGAGACGGGCGTCCTGGGGATCAATCCCTTGATCCACAGGCCGGGGCTGACCGCCTCCATCACCCGTGGGGCCTTGCGCTCCTCGACGCCGACGAACTGGGTGTAGCCCGCCAGATCGATGACCTGGAAGAACGCGCTCCAGGTGAGGCCGGCGCCGCCGATCTGGTAGTCGATGCCGACGGGCACCAGCAACCGGGGCGTGACGCTGTCCGCGCGGGGGCCGGAGAGCGAGTAGGAGGCACCCAGCCCCACCAGACCGCCCAGCGAGACGAAGTGGTGCACGTCCGGATCGCTCCGCCACCGCCAGCTGCCCACCGGCGAGGCCGAGGCGAGCACCACGGCCTTCACCTCCTGCGCGTCCTTCGCATCGGCGAGCGACACCAGCAGGCCGCCGTACCGGCCGAAGCCCTCCGGCAGGCAGATGCACGGCCGGCGCTCGCAGCGCCACTCGGAGGTGCGGGCCTCCGGGTCCGCCGCCGAGGGGGCCTTCCACGCCTCCTCCTGCACGCACCGCATCGCCACGCTGTCGTTGTACCGATCCGTCCTGCTGGAGATCGCCTGGTGCTCGAGCAGCAACTGGTACACGGTGGAGAGATCCCTCGCGATCGCCGCCACCACCATGCGCAGCACGTCGCGGGACGAGGACAGGAAGCCCCGGGCCTCGAGCAGGGCCTTCTGGTTCGCCGCCACCTGCTCCGCGGCGCCAGCCCCGGACCCGGAGGACTCCAGCCACGTCCCCATCAGCCGGTTGAGGCGCAGCAGCCCGTCCAGCGCCACCTGCGCGGCATCGAGCGCGGACACGCCCTGCTGGGCCAGCAACCGGGTGGCCTCGGCGATCCGCTCGGGGCTGCCGTCCTGGGCGCCCTCCGAGGAGAGACGCCCGGCCAGGTCCACCAGCCGCTGGAGGTCCGCCGACACGGTGAAGACTCCCTCGGCCGAGTCGGAGAGGGGAGGGGCGAGCGCGGCCCAGATCTTCAACCGCGACTGCTTTCCGGCCGGCGCGTACACCCAGCCGCAGCTCTCCTTCTGCAGCGAGAGCAGCAACACGGCCAGTCCCCGTGCGTTCGCGTCCATCTGGGGAACGAGGCCCTGGTTGGCGTCATCCACCAGCCGGGTGTAGCGCGTGAAGGAGGCGGGCATGCCACTCACGCACGCCAGCTGCGTGTAGAGCCGCGAGACGTCGGCGGGCAGACCCGGCTCCAGGGGGAGCGTCTCGAGCCGGCGCGACAGCGTGTCCAGCGCGCGCACCGGGTGCACACCCGTCACCATCGAGTCCACCATCTCCCGGACGGGCAGCGCGGCCCGCTCGTACCGGCGGCCATCCGCCTGGGAGACCACCTCGAAGACCAGGTGCGAGGGGATGGAGCGGAGATCCTGCTCCACCGTCTTGCGCAGCAGCGCGAGCGAGGCCGCCCCGCCGGCACCGAGCGTGGAGGCGAACGCGTTGTTGTGCGCCGCGGTGCAGGTGGCGGGCAGCCAGTCCCGGATGTGCCCCTGCCGCTGGCCCCACTGATCCTTCACCTCCTGCTTGCAGATGCGCTGGTCGAACTCGATGAGCACGTACAGCACGGCCTCGGCCTCGGCCCGCTCCTGGATCGCCCCCGCCAGCCCGGTGAAGACCTGGTCCAGGAAGGCGTTCAGATCGATCCCCGGCAGCAGGGCCGGCAGACTGGTGGCGGCTTCCTCGCCCGAGTTGAGGGACGTGTGGCCCCGGGCCGAGTCCAATATCTCCGACGTGGTGAGCGCCGCCTCCTGTTGCTCGCGGGGAGCGGTCTTCGAGCGCCGCACGGCCTCCAGCGCCGAGTCCATCTCGTCGAGCGCCTGGAAGAAGACCCTGCGCTCACTGAAGTACGCGGCCAGCACCAGTGCGTCCGAGCCGAGCAGCGCCTCCAGGTCGAACTCCGTCGCGGCGGGGCCCTGGTACCGCTGGCACCAGGTGGCGAGCTCGGGAACGGGTTGGGGAGAGGGGGTGCAGGCCGTGCGGATGCGTCCGGGGAGGCTGCCGCGGATCTGCCCCCACCACAGGGCGAAGGCGCTCGTCGTGTCGTGGGTGGGGAGCAGGCCCGCCCCGGGCCCGGCGGTGGGGAGCTGCGCGGGAGCGGGAGCGGCCCCCACCGGGGCTCCGGGAGCGGGACCCGTCGTCTGGGGGACGGACCTGGACTGGGAGAGCGCGGCGGTGGACAGCAGGAACAGGGCCAGGAAGGCGCCCCCCGGTGCACGCGAATGCCTACGCATCATGTCCTTTCTCTCTTTCTAGACGTCGAAACCCAGCGAGTGCATGGCCTCGAGCACGTCATCGCTGGAAAACGGGATGGCCTCACCCTGTTGGGTGTCGGCGTGGAAGGCGCGGTGGAGGCCGATGAGCTCGTCCGGCTGGCCCGGGCCGGTGCTGCGCAGGATCGGGCCTCCGCTGAAGGCGGGGAGATTGGCCGCGGGGTAGTGCAGGCAGCCATCCTCGCCCATGGTGACGGTGACGGGGATGGACACCTGGGTGCGCGGCCGCACCAGGGTCCAGCCCCACAGCATGGCCTCGCAGTCCCTCGCCGACTCGGCGAGCAGGGGCGGATCGAGCGGTCCGCTCACCTCCATGGGCATGCGCAGCACCGCCAGATCCGCGGTGGCCAGGAAGCCGGCGTGCGCCAGGAAGCGCGAGGGGATGACCACGGCATCGGCCCAGGCGCGGACGTTGCCCAGCTCGACCTTCACCTGGGCCGCGGCGAAGAGCCGGGCTCCCGCGCGGAACAGCACGGCGTGGGCCACCGTCAGCACCAGCCGCGGGTGCACCAGCAGGCCGCTGGCCACCTGCGAGCGGTTCCATGCGGAGGCCTCGATCGCCACCACCGGGGAGAAGGCCCCCTCGAGCGGCTGGTTCTGGAAGAAGAAGCCGAGCTGGGCCGCCGACCAGCCGCCGATCATTTCGTCACCGGGATGGAGTGCTCGACGCCTCCGGCGTGGACCTTGACCTCGGCCGGCAGGGCGGGCGCACCCGGCTCCAGCTCCACGCGGAACTCCAGACAGGGATGGGATGCCCACCTGCGGGGGGCGTCCACCAGGCGGACCGTCTTCACCCCCTCGAGCCGCTGGAGCTCGGGCAGCTTGAGTTGCGCGGCCTGGCGCAGTTGTCCGAGCGGCACCGGGACGGGCCGTGGCTCCGGGGAGGAGGTCCTGGTGTCCGTCAGGGGCATGGCCGGCGTCAGCGGAGTGCCGGGCTGGGACGTGGACTGCGTGTCCGGCGGCTTCTGTTGCGCCTGGGCGGAACGGACGCGCCGGGACTCGGTCAGGACGCTGAGCAGCTCGTACCAGAAGGACGAGCCGATGGCCGCGGCGGCGCCGGTGAGAAGGACCTGCCCCACGAAGGTGAGCGTGGAGCGGATGGGGGAGCCGCCCTGGGTGAGGTCGGGCCAGCCGCTCGTCCCCAGGAAGGCATTCGCCCCCGAGACGAGCGCGAGCAGCAGCCCGATGAACAGGGTGTTCTCGGAGTTGGCGGCCCGGGTCAGCCGGTCCACCTCGTTGCCGCCGAGCGCGATCGGCACGGGCTGCTTCGTCGAGTCGACATAGGTCTCACCGGTCCGCAGGTCGACCTGGAGGTTGCCTCCCTCCGCCTGGTTCTGTCCGAAGCGCATCCGGGGCCGGAGGGGTTGCCAGTTGCGGTGCTTGAACACCGACGAGATGCGCTCGGTCGCCAGCGAGAGCACGAAGAGCACCAGGAACCCTCGCAGGAGGGCGTCCAGACCTCCACCGTTGCCGCCGAGAGTCTCCAGGGTGCCGCTGGTGCCCATGTCTCGCCCCGTGTCTGGTCCCGTCGACTATAGCCGCCGGCCCGGACACGGGGCAGGGAAGACCGCTCCTCCCCCTCACATCATCCGGGGCGCTCAGACCACGGGCCGGCGGCGGACGCGCCACACGGTGAGCATCGCGCCCAGGAGCACCAGGAACGCCGTGCCCTGGGAGCCCCTGGCACCTGGAGCCACCGTGCACCCGAAGAAGGAGCCCGGGGGATCGACCCTCTCCTTCAGACAGACGGGAGCCCCCTCGCGCACGTTCCCCGCGGGATCCAGCACGCGCCAGGTGAAGCACGGGGTGTAACTGGCGTTGGCGTCGTAGTGATTCCGGGGCATCTCGAAGAGGGTGTCGGTGGGCTCGCCCGAGGTATTCACCCCCCAGACGCCCCAGAGGACCTTGTGCTCCAGATGCTGGTTCATCCCATCGAAGCGGTAGGGCGTGTTGTCCGTCACCCAGAGCTCGAATCGATAGGAGCCGAAGGCGCTTCCGCCCTGGACGCCGGGGACCCGGACCTGGGCGTGGGTGCTCATCTCCCGGCCGACCTTGGCGCAGGTACACGCGCCGGACGTGCAGTCGAGCTTGTCCGTCTCGATGGACTCGAGCGCCACGTCCAGCCCGCCGAGCAGCTCGAGCGGTGGAGACAGCTGATCTCCGGTCGAGAACGAACCACGCAACTCCGTGGGCCCCTGGGCCTCCTCGGGCCGGGGCCCACTCTGCTGCACGGTCGCGACGAACGTGTATCGCCGGTTCGGGAGCAGAGGGGCGTCTGGCCGCCATGCTTCACCCGAGGAGCCGGCCCACCAGGAGTCCACCTTTCCGGGAATGAGCTCACCCGTGTCGGAGTCCGTCACGGTGACGGAGAGGACATCGTGGAATCTGACATGGACGTCCGCGAGGGTGCCTGGGATCTGCCAGGCGCGCGGCTGGATCAGCACCACCGTGTCGAGGGGCACATTCGAGGCCCCATCCTCGGGGAAGCTCCGGGTGAGCGTGTAGAAGTAACGCGGCGACGCTGGCGGCGAGCAGGCCTCGGCGGGTGACGCGTGCAGTGACACCGTGAGGACCAGGGCCGCTTGGAGGAAACAGAACAGCAAGGGTTTGAAGCGCATCGGAGCTCCCGGTGGGAAAGGATTGCGGCGGAGCGGCTGTGCAAGGCACGAACCACACGCGCGCGGAGGGACGCCTCGGGGTGGAGCGTAACGCGGAACCGCGACAAGGGCGTCAGGGGGCCTCGGATTTGGACGTGGAGCGGCCGGAAGCGGCATCATCGCGGCATGCGTTCCCCCTCGCTGACCTCAGCCCTTGGAGGGAGGGAGGTACTTCGCGGGCAGCGGCTGCTCCGGCGTCTCGGCCGTCCAGGCCACCGTCAGCAGCCACCACCGCTTGCCATCGTTGAAGAGCTGGATGCTGTTGATGCCGCGCATGAAGGGCTTCGTCTCGTCGCCGCGCAGGGCCTCGTAGGTGCTGAAGACGTGCACGATGACGCCGAATTGCTCCTTCACACGATGGACCTCCCGCTCGCGGAAGCCCTCCTCGACGAGCAGCTTCCCGGACGAGGTGATGTACTCCTCGGGAGTGATCAGCCGGTAACCCGAGGTACCGTCCTTGCGCTTGCCGGCGGGGATCATCCGCGCGCCGGGAGCGAAGAGGGAGCGGAAGCGATCCCAGTTACGGGCCTGGCCCTTCGGTCCGGAGATGACGTCATAGAGCGCGGCCACGATGGACTCCGGGGTGGCCACGTCCTCCGGCTTCGCCTCGGGGGCGGCGGGGGCGGCCGGCGTGGGGGCCGGAGCAGGGGAGGGGGTGGCCGCGGGAGCGGGCGCCTGAGCGGGAGCGGGCACCTGAGCGGGCGTGGGAGTGGGCCTTTTCGGCTCGGAGGCGAACGCCGGGGCCACCACACCGGTGGAGAGCAGCGCCGCGACGAGCGGCCACACACGGGACTTGAAAGCGGAGTGCATGAGGAGCCTCAGGGACTGCGAGGGGCGGCGCATCATGGCTCACGCCCGGTGAAAACTTCCAGGAAGGGGAGAGGTGGAACCGCAGTGTTCCGGCACTTCGCCTCGCCAGCCGGTATGCGCACCACTACAGTCGCGAGGCCTGTGCCTGCTTCAGGCACCCGGGGGACACAACATGAAACGCATCGTCGTCGGTCTCGCGCTGCTCGCTGGCTGCACCACCACGACCCGTCAGGCCGAGCCGCCCGCGGCCCAGACCGCAACCCAGACCGCCGAACCCGCGTCCATCTACGTCTTCAAGGGCGTGGAGGTCTTCGGCTCGCGCAAGGTTCCCCGGGAGAAGCTGCTGGAGCTCATCACGCTGCCGGCTCCGGGCACGCGGCTCGACACGAAGAACGAGCAGCAGCAGAAGGAGTTCATCGCGAACCTCATGGAGAGCAAGAAGCGGCTCTCCGAGACGTACTCCTTCGCGTTCATCCGGATGTCGGTGGGCCAGAACCAGGATCACACGATGGGCGTGACGGTGGATCTGGTCGACACGGGGGACGAATGGCGCATGCCCTTCAATCCCGAGCCGAAGGGGGAGGTCGCCGATCCGGAAGGACTGCTCGCGGCCTGGTCGGACTATCTGAAGACGTTCTGGAAGCTGCGGAGCCAGGGGGCGGTGCCGGAGTGGGGCATGGGCACCTGCCGTGCGCCCATGGGGTGCTACGGAGGCTTCGATCACCCCGAGCTCGCGCCCATGGAGCAGCGCTTCATCGACGGGGTGCCACGCCATGCCGATGCGCTCGTGCGCGTGCTGCGCGAGGACAAGGACAGCGGCAAGCGGATGAACGCACTCATGTTGATGACCTACCTGTCCTCGCCAGAGGAACTGGTGAAGGCGCTCCTCCCGTCGGTGCGCGATCCAAACGAGGGAGTGCGCAACGAGGCGCTGCGCCGGCTCGGGTCGGCGCAGGAGGTGTCGAAGAAGCCGGGCATCGTGCCGATCGAGCCGGTGCTCGAGGCGCTCTGGTACCCGCTGGCGACGGATCGCAACAAGGCGGGCTGGACGCTGGTGCACATCATGGAGGTCGAGGGCACCGTCCACCGGCAGCAGATCCTCGACAAGTCGGGCGAGGTGCTGCTGGAGATGGCGGGCATGCGGTCGGTCCTCGATCGCGAGCCCTCGCGCAAGGTGCTCGGGATGCTGGCGGGACAGGACTTCGGCGACGACATGGCGGCCTGGCGCCGCTGGTTCGAGCAGACGCGAGGTACGAGACCATGAGAACGCCGCACTCCCGCCGCGAGGTCCTCCAGGGGATCGCGGCGCTGCTCACCACCCCGGCACTGCCAGCGCTGGCCGATCCCGCCTCGAAGGTGGCGGACGTGTACCGGCGGGCCGTGGTCATCGACGGGCTCACCAACGACAGCCCCCTGCTGCAGCCGGACAAGGCCATCGAGGCGGGGATGACCGCGGCCTTCGTCGACATGCAGATGTATCCGCGCAACTACCCGAGCGCGCTTCAGGCGATCGCCGAGTGGCAACTGGTCTTCCGCCGGTCCGGAAGCAAGCTGCTGCCGGTGCTTCGCGCCGCGGACCTGCAACGCGCCAAGGCCGAGCGCAAGCTGGGCATCGTGCTGGCGTGCCAGGACGCGCAGATCCTCGACGCGGCCATGTACTCGGTGAACGACCAGAACCTGGAGAACCTGGAGCTGTTCCACGCCCAGGGACTGCGGGTGATGCAGCTCGCCCACAACGAGCGCAACGCCCTGGGAGACTCCTACCGCGAACCGGGCAACGCGGGGCTGAGCATCCTGGGCCAGCGCGTGGTGGAGCGGATGAACGAGCTGGGGATGCTCGTGGACCTGTCGCACTGTGGTGACCGCACCACCGCCGAGGCCATCGAGCGCTCGAAGAAGCCCTGTGCCATCACGCACGCGGGCTGCCGCGCGGTGTACGCCAGCGGGCGCAACAAGCCGGACGAGCTGCTGCGGGCCCTGGCGGACAAGGGAGGCGTGTTCGGCATCTTCAACATGTCGGTGTGGCTGACGGACAAACCCACCGTGGCGCTCGACGATCTGCTGGCGCACGTGGACCACGCGGTGAAGGTGGCGGGCGTGGAGCACGTGGGATTCGGCAGTGACGGGAGCGTGCTGCGCACCGGAGGGGAGGATCCTCAGCAGGACCTCAAGGGCTTCAAACGCTTCGTCGAGCGCAACAAGGGCCTGCCCGGCGCGGAGCAACTGCCCCGTCACATGTACGTGGCGGAGCTGACCGGACCGGACCGGCTGCTGCGGCTCGCCGAGGGACTGGGGCGCCGGGGGTACAAGCCGGCCGACATCGAGAAGATCCTCGGGGGGAACTTCGCCCGGCTGTTGCGCGACACGCTGGGCTGACAGGGGAGGAGACGAGCCGACCGGTTCCGCACGGACGCCCACCTTCACCCTTTGTGTGGAGGGTGCATCTCTGCCAGCGTGGGGGTCCGATGCGGCGCTCCCGCCTGCTCCAGGCCCTGATCCTCTCGCTGGCCCTGCACGTGGGCCTGGGGCTTTTCTTGTACCTGGAGCCGCCGAAGCGCGAGCAACCCCTCCTGATGAGCCGCCAGGAGCCGGTCCAGTTCGAGGTGTTCGAGCGCACGCCACCCCCACGCGAGGAGCCGCCCCCACCCAAGCCCCCGGTCGCGGAGCCCCCCCGGCCGCCCCGTGGCACTCCGCGGCCCCCACGCGCCGCGCCACCTCCCGCTCCGCCCCCTCCGAGCGCCACGGCCGAAGCGCCGCCCCCCGCCGCCACGCCACCGGCCACGCCGCCCGCCATGACGGAGCCCGCCGAGGTGGCGGAGGTGCCCGACATCCCGCGCCAGATCCGGCTGTTCCCGGGTCCCGATGGCATGGCGGTGGGACCCTTGCCCTCCACTGGCACCACCCCGGGAGCATCCACCGGACACACGTGGAGGCCGGGGGATGGACCCACACCCGAGCAACTCCGCGCGGAGGAGCACGCGCGGGTCCAGGGCCGCGTGCAGGGCATCCTCGATGACGGCATGGCGAGCCTGCGCGTCCAGAATGGCCTCGTCGACACCTACTTCGGCGAGATGGGCAATGCGCTGGAGAAGGGACTCTCTGGCGCGCCGCTCTTCGCGTACGAGGGCGTGTTCAAGCACTTCTTCAAGGCCTCCCCCGAACGTGGCCAGGGCCTTCGCGCTCTGATCGATACCTACGGGAAATATGGCGCGACGGGCAGCCCGGAAGGAGTGGGCGGTCCCTCGGGCACGGATCGGCTGGAGGACGTGGCGCGCGCGGGAACGGCGGGGGCGAGGGCCCGGTCGAGGCCCTCGAACGTGGACATGTTGGAGACGTACAACAAAGCCGGAGCGCTGCGCGTGACGATCGAGCTGGAGCAGTCGCGCACGGGCAAGGTGCTGGGGGTGAAGCTGATCGTCAGCTCTGGCAATCCACTCTTCGACAACTATGTGGTCGAGCGCGTGCCCTCGTCGCTGGAGGCGCTCGGGCCCGCGTCGGAGCACTTCGCGGCGAGATCGACGGGGAACGTGCGCAGCGTCTGGGGCGTGGACGGGCACGTGAGCTTCTCGCGCACCATCCGGTTCTCGAAGCTCGACGAGCTCCGGGCGGACGACGCGGCGTACATCGCTGCGATGATGCCGCTGGGGATCCTGTCGGGCAACTTCGAGGAGACGCGGGGCGAGGTGATCATCCCGGACTTCCGCCGGCCGCACTTCGACATCCAGACCCGGCTGCTGCGCGTGTACTGAAACGAAAAAGGCCCCTGGAAGCGCGCGGTGTGCACGCCTCCGGGGCCTCGATTTCCCGCTGGACGGCCGGGAAGCAACTAGGCGTTGGCCGTCTTCTCCTGGCCCACGTTGATGCCCTGCTTGCCGAGGTAGCCCAGGGCCTTGTCCTTCACATCGGTGCGCAGCTCGGTGCCGGGCTTGGGCGCGAGCATGAGCGCGGCGATGCCGCCGACGGCGCAGCCGATGACGAACGCGCCGATGCCGGCGAACGAGCTACGGGCGGGCTTGTAGGTGGTGAGGCCCACGTAGCGCAGCACGTCATCGGCATCGAAGTCGTCCCACTGGTTCTTGGCGAACCGGGGCAGGTCCTTCATGATCTTCCGGGCGAGCAACTGCCGGTACAGGTCGCTCTTCACCGCCCACTTGGCCTTCTTCGCGAACAACATTCCGTCCTCCTCCTTGGCCACACAGCCAATCCGAGAGGTGCTCTCCCCCACGGGCAGCCACCCCTGCTGACTGTGAAGGTAGGGAGGGCGGGCGAGGGGGGAACCCCCTGGGCCATGTCCTGGAGGCGGGGGAGGGGGTGGGAGTCGGCTGTCGGTCAGAGTGAGGCCATGACGCGCCGTGTCCAAGGCAGGGAGTGAACGGAGACAGCGGCCAGGCGAGCACCTTTCTGGTATGCCCCCCGGCGCCATGTCATTCGATCAGAAGCTGCTCGAGAAGATCGCCCAGGTGGAGAAGGGCGGGGCCGAGAAGTACCACGCGAAGAACCGGGAGACGGGGAAGCTGTTCGCCCGTGAGCGCATCCGGTTGCTGGTGGACGAGGGCTCGTTCGTCGAGGACGCCAGGCTCGCCAACAACCTGGACGCGGAGCTGCCTTCGGACGGGGTGATCATCGGAGTGGGGAAGGTGGCGGGACGCCCGGTGGCCATCATGGCCAACGACTCCACGGTGAAGGCGGGAAGCTGGGGCGCGCGGACGGTGGAGAAGATCCTTCGCATCCAGGAGACGGCCAAGGGGCTGAAGTGCCCGCTGCTGTACCTGGTGGACTCGGCGGGAGCGCGCATCACGGACCAGGTGGAGATGTTCCCCGGCCGGCGGGGCGCGGGCCGCATCTTCTATAATGAGGTGCACATGTCCGGCGAGGTGCCGCAGGTGTGCCTGCTCTTCGGGCCCTCGGCGGCCGGCGGCGCGTACATCCCCGCCTTCTGCGACATCGTCATCATGGTGGACGGCAACGCCTCCATGTACCTGGGCAGCCCGCGCATGGCCGAGATGGTCATCGGCGAGAAGGTGACGCTCGAGGAGATGGGCGGCGCGAAGATGCACTGCTCGGTGTCCGGCGTCGGCGACGTGCTGGTGAAGACGGAGCAGGAGGCGATTGAAGCGGCCAAGAAGTACATCTCCTTCTTCCCGGAGAACTTCACGCAGGCGCCGCCCCGGGCCGAGCCCAAGGCCCCCAAGGCCAGCGGCAAGCGGGTGGACGAGATCATCCCCGCGGACCAGAACAAGCCCTTCGACATGCACGCGCTCATCGCCGAGCTGATCGACGAGGGGAGCTGGTTCGAGGTGAAGAAGCTCTTCGCCCAGGAGCTGATCACCGGTCTGGCGCGCATCGACGGCCGGCCGGTGGGGATTGTCGCCAACCAGCCCAAGTACAAGGGCGGCGTGCTCTTCGTGGACTCGGCGGACAAGGCGGCGCGGTTCATCTGGCTGTGCGACGCCTTCAACATCCCGCTGCTGTACCTGGCGGACGTGCCGGGCTTCATGATCGGCACGAAGGTGGAGCGCGCGGGCATCATCCGGGCGGGCGCGAAGATGATCTCCGCGGTGTCCGAGGCGAGCGTGCCGAGGATCTGCGTGGTGGTGCGCAAGGCGTATGGCGCGGGTCTGTACGCCATGAGCGGGCCGGGCTTCGCGCCGGACGCCACGCTGGCGCTGCCCCAGGCGATGATCGCCGTGATGGGCCCGGAGGCGGCGGTGAACGCCGTCTACTTCAACAAGATCCAGGAGAAGCCGGAGGCAGAGCGGGCCGCCTACGTCCAGCAGCTCCGGGACGAGTACCGCCAGGACGTGGACATCTACAAGCTGGCGAGCGAGCTGGTGGTGGACGAGATCGTCCCGGGCGACCGGCTCCGGGCCGAGTTGCTCCAGCGTTATGAGTTGTATTCCCGGCGCTTCCAGCCCCGGGAGACGAAGAAGCACGGCGTCTACCCGGTTTGACGGTCCCCCCTCCACCCTCTGCTATACATCCCCCCATGGACTTCGAACTTCCCGAAAGCCATCGAGCCCTCCAGTCCTCCCTCCGTGATTTCTGCGAGCGCAGGGTGAAGCCCTACGCCCGCGAGTGGGACAAGGACGAGAAGTTCCCGATGGAGGTGGTGAAGGAGCTGGGTGAGCTGGGCGTGATGGGCATGCTGGTGACCGAGGAGTACGGCGGCGCCGCCATGGACTCGCTCGCGGTGGCGGTGGCGGTCGAGGAGATCGCCCGCTACGACGGCTCGCTGGCCCTCACCGTGGCCTCCCACAACGGCCTGGGCACCAGCCACTTGCGCGTGTTCGGCAACAAGGAGCAGCTGCGCAAGTACCTGCCGAAACTGGCCACCGGCGAGCACCTGGGCGCCTGGGGCCTGACGGAGCCGGGCAGCGGCTCGGACGCCGCGGGCATGAAGACCACGGCGGTGCGCAAGGGTGACAAGTGGGTGCTCAACGGCGCCAAGATGTTCATCACCCAGGGCACGGTGGGCAGCGTCTTCGTGGTGCTGGCCGTCACGTCGCCGGAGAAGAAGCAGAAGGGCGTCACCGCCTTCATCCTCGAGAAGGGGATGCCGGGCTTCAGCCAGCGGGCCATCCACGGCAAGCTGGGCATGCGCTCCTCGGACACGGCGGAGCTGGTGATGGAGAACGTGGAGGTTCCGGACTCGCAGCGGCTGGGCGAGGTGGACCACGGCTTCATCGACACGATGAAGATCCTCGACAAGGGCCGCATCACCATCGGTGCGTTGGCGGTGGGCCTGGCGCGGGGTGCACTGGAGGAGTCGGTGCGCTACGCCCGGGAGCGCACGGCGTTCGGCCAGCCCATCTCCGAGTTCCAGGGGCTGCGCTGGATGTTCGCGGACATGAAGACGGAGACGGACGCGGCGCGGCTGCTGGTGCACCGGGCGGCGTACCTGGCCGACATGGGCCAGCCGTACAGCCAGGAGGCCTCCATGGCCAAGCTGTTCGCCTCCGAGGTGGCCACGCGGGCCTGCAACAAGGCGGTGCAGATCCACGGCGGCTACGGCTACACCCGCGAGTTCCCGGTCGAGCGCTACCTGCGTGACGCCAAGCTGTGCGAGATCGGCGAGGGGACGAGTGAGATCCAGCGCTCCATCATCGCGCGCGAGGTCTTCAAGAAGGAGTAGGACACGGCCCGTGCGGCCTGGACCGGGGCGGGGAGTGCCTGAAGGCTCCCCTGCCGTGGGTGCTGCTCGAAGGGGAGGGGAGACCCTACCGTTTCGCAGCGGAAGGATTGGAATTGGAAAGAGGCCGTGGCGACCCTGCAACCCGCTGAGCGAGTGAAGGCCCTGGAAGAGCGGCTGGGGACGACGTTTCCCCGGCCCGAGCTGGGGCTCACCGCGCTGACGCACAAGAGTTGGATCAACGAGCACCGGGGCGAGGGCTTCCAGGACAACGAGCGGCTGGAGTTCCTCGGGGACGCGGTGCTCAACCTGGCGGTGGGCCACCGGCTGATGGAGCGTTTCCCCCAGATGAAGGAGGGGGAGCTCACGCCGCTGCGGGCCCGCATCGTCAACGAGGAGGGCCTGTCGCGCATCGCCCGTCGGCTGGGGCTGGGCGAGCTGCTGCAACTGGGACGGGGCGAGGAGCTGAGCGGCGGCCGGGAGAAGCATTCGCTGCTGGCCAACGCGCTGGAGGCGGTGTTCGCCGCCGTGTACCTGGGCTCGGGGCTGGAGCCGGTGATGGGGCTGGTGGACCGGCACTTCGCCGAGGCGCTGGACGGGGTGGCGCAGGCGCTCAGCCGGCAGGACTACAAGACGAAGCTGCAGGAGGCGGCGCAGGACAGGCTCAAGCTGACGCCCCGCTACCAGATCGTCTCCGAGGTGGGCCCCGACCACGAGAAGATCTTCGAGGTGGAGGTGCTGCTGGGCTCGGAGGTGTACGCGCGCGCCACGGGCCGCAGCAAGAAGGACGCCGAGCAGACGGCCGCCCACGGGGCCCTGGTGCTGCTGGACCGGGGCGAGAAGCCGGGGCAGGTGGCCGCGGCGCCTCCGGGGACGGCGAATCCCGGGGTTCCGGGGGCAGCCGAGCAGGCGCCGGTGGCCGTTCCGGGTCCGAAGGACGACACCCCAGCCTGAAACTGCTTGGCCGCCTGGGGGGGGTGGAGCATAAGGTCCCGCGCCCATCCGCTGGTGGGATTCAATCTGGGAGGTAGCCATGGGAATGCTGGATGAGGCGCGGGCGGGCAAGGATCTCTACGCCACCTTCGACACCACCGAGGGGCAGATTATCGTGAAGCTCTTCTCGAAGGCCGCGCCGGAGACGGTGCAGAACTTCGTGGGGCTGGCCACGGGCGAGAAGGAGTGGGTGCACCCGGGGACGCGCGAGAAGATGACGGGCAAGCCCTATTACGACGGGACGATCTTCCACCGCTGCATCTCCAACTTCATGGTCCAGGGTGGGGATCCGCTCGGGCAGGGCGTGGGCGGGCCGGGGTACACCATCAAGGATGAGTTCAACAACGGCTACGACTTCGCCAAGAAGGGCAAGCTGGCCATGGCCAAGACGGCCGCGCCGAACAGCGGTGGCAGCCAGTTCTTCATCACGGTGGCGCCGACGACGTGGCTGAACAACAAGCACACCATCTTCGGCGAGGTCCTGAAGGGCCAGGAGGTGGCCGATCGCGTCGCCAATGACATCGCCAAGGGCGCGAAAGACCGGCCGGAGAAGGACGTGGTCATCACGAAGCTGACCATCTCCACCACCGCGCCGGCCTAGGCGTCCCGAGCCGCCCTGGAGGCGGTTGCCCGCCGGGTTGCCACATTTCACGGCGGGTCCGATGTTCCATGTCGTTCCGAGTAGTTCTTGGGGCGCGCCCTCCAGAGGGGGCTCCCTGATCACCTTCGACCTTCGAAGCTTTAGATGGCTCCACAGCAGACACACCGCAGCGGGTTCGCCGCGCTCATTGGCCGTCCGAACGTGGGCAAGAGCACGCTGCTCAATCAACTGACAGGCGAGAAGCTCGCCATCGTCTCCCCCAAGCCGCAAACCACCCGGAATCGCATCCTGGGGGTGGTGACGCGGCCGGAGGGGCAGGTGGCCTTCCTCGACACGCCCGGCATCCACCAGGCCAAGGGCGAGCTCAACCGTTACATGGTGGACGTGGCCCTGCAGGCGGTGGACGACGTGGACCTGGTCCTCTTCGTCATCGAGCCGGGTGCCGCCACGGAGAATCCCGAGGTGAGTCCGGGCAACCGGTTCATCCTCGAGCGGCTGCAGAAGGCGGGCAAGCCCACCTTCCTGGTCATCAACAAGATCGACACCGTGCTCAAGCCGGTGCTGCTGCCGCTCATCGATCTGTACCGAAAGGAGTTTCCCTTCGCCGAGGTGGTGCCCATCTCCGCGAAGGATGACGATGGCGTGGAACAGCTCTTCCAGGCGGTGCTCCAGCACATGCCCGAGGGCGATCCACTCTTTCCCGAGGATGTGCTGACGGACCAGGCGGAGAAGACGCTGGTGGCCGAGTACATCCGCGAGCAGGTGCTGAGGCACTGCCGGCAGGAGATTCCGTACTCCACGGCGGTGCTGGTGGACTTCTTCGACGAGTCCGAACGCGAGCCACCGCCTGGAACGCCCCCTGGCAAGCTGGCGGGCCTCATCCGGATTGCCGCCTCCATCTACGTGGAGCGTGACAGCCAGAAGGCCATCATCATCGGGAAGCAGGGGCAGATGCTGAAGACGATCGGGACGGACGCGCGCAAGGCCATCCAGCGGTTGCTGGGGGCGCACGTGTACCTCTCGCTACGGGTCCGGGTGGAGCCTCGCTGGAGCGAGCGTCCCGAGGGCCTCAAGAAGCTGGGTTACGAGTAGGAAGTACGCGCATGAAGCCTCTGGTCGCCATCGTGGGCCGTCCCAACGTGGGCAAGTCCACGCTCTTCAATCGCCTCGCCAGGCGCCGTATCGCCCTGGTGGAGGACATCCCCGGAGTCACCCGCGACCGGCATTACTGGGACGTGGACTACGACGGCCGGGACATCACCATCATCGACACGGGCGGTTTCGTGCCCGGCGAGAAGGACTCCCTGCTGCAACAGGTGCGCGAGCAGGCGCAGCTGGCGGTGGAGGAGTGTGATGCCATCATCTTCGTGACGGACGCCCGGGTCGGTATGACCTCGGCGGACCAGGATGTGGCCCACTACCTGCGCCAGAGCGGCAAGCCGGTGGTGGTGGCCGCCAACAAGCTGGACAGCGAGTCGGGCACCCTGCAGGCCCTCGCCGGCGAGTTCTTCAAGCTGGGACTGGGGGAGGTGTTCCCCATCTCGGCCGAGCACGGCCTGGGGGTGGGCTCGATGATGGAGACGGTGATGGGCAAGCTGCCCCCGCCGTCTCCAGAGGAGCTCGCTGCCCGCGAGCAGGCCGACAGGGCGGAGGAAGCCGCGGAGGCGGGGGAGGGCGGCGAGGAGGGCGCGGAGGAGGCTCCGGCCGAGGAAGAGGAGCGTCCCATCCGGGTGGCCATCATCGGCCGGCCGAACGTGGGCAAGAGCACCTTGGTCAACGCGCTGCTGAAGGAGAAGCGGGTGGTGGCCAGCGAGGTGCCGGGCACCACGCGGGATCCGATCGACTCGGAGCTGACGTACAAGGACCGCAAGGTCATCCTCACGGACACCGCGGGCATCCGGCGCAAGAAGACGATTGCCCACCGGGTGGAGAAGTTCTCGGTGGTGGCGGCGCTGAAGTCCATGGAGCGCAGCGACGTGGCTGTGCTGTTGATGGACGCCACGGAGCCGGCGGTGGATCAGGACGCCAAGCTGGCCGGCATCGCCGAGGAGAAGGGCCGCGCGCTGGTCATCGTGGTGAACAAGTGGGACTTGATCAGCACGGACAAGCGCAAGCAGGAGCTGTTCCGCGAGGATCTCAAGCACGCGCTGAAGTTCGTGCATTATGCGCCCATCGTGTTCACCTCGGCGCTGACGGGCTCCAAGGTGGAGAAGGTGCTGGAGCTGGCGGTGGAGCTGGCGGTCCAGTTCCGGTACCGGGCGCCCACGCCGCAGCTCAACCGGCTGCTGGAGCACATGTCGGACAACCACCCGGCGCCCATCGTGGGCCGGGGTCCGCTGCGGTTGTACTACATGGCCCAGGTGGGGACGGCTCCTCCCACCTTCGCCATCACCTGCAACCGGCCGGACGGTGTACCGGACATGTACAAGCGGTACATCACCAACCAGCTGCGAGGGACTTTCGACCTGCGGGTCCCCATCCGGCTGCTGTTCCGGGAGCGCCCGGGCCAGGCCAAGCGGGCGGCGCGCAAGCGGCCCAAACTCGCCGGGAAGTCGAAGCATTGAGGGATGTCCGCGTTGACACTGCGGGTGCGCGCTCCGTAGATTGCGCGCCCTTCGACCCTGTACAGAGGTGCGAACCACCGTGGCCGAGAAGTCAGAGAAGATGACGAAGCAGGAGCTCAGCGCTCCCGATGCCTTCCAGCTGTACGGCGCCGAGGCCAGTGACTGGCTGATGAAGCGCAGTCAGATCATCAGCACCGTGGCGGTCGTGCTCGTCGTGGGCGGGATGATCGCAGCGCTGGTGCAGTACTTCAACAACCGGGGCGAGGAGGCGGCGGCCAAGCAGCTCGGCCAGGCGCTGGAATCGCTGGAGCGTCCGGTGGTGGAGGGCGTGCAGCTGCAGCCGGCGGCGGGCGAGCTGCCCCCCTTCAAGTCCGAGCAGGAGCGGAACGAGACGGCCGTCACGGAGCTCACGAAGTTCCGGACGGACCACAAGGGCACGGAGGCCGCGCTGACGGCGGCGCTGCCGCTGGGCAAGGCCCAGTACCGCCTGGGCAAGTACGACGAAGCCGTGGCCACCTTCGGCGAGTACACGAAGGACGCCCCGAAGAGCTCTCCGCTGCTGACCGCGGCCTACGAGGGCCAGGGCTATGCCCACGAGGCCAAGGGCCAGCTGGATCAGGCGCTCGAGTCCTTCAAGCAGATGTCGAAGGCGGAGACCTCCGGTGAGTTCATGCAGGGCATGGGGCAGTACCACCAGGCCCGCATCCTCGCGGCGCAGGGCAAGAAGGACGAGGCGGCGCAGCTGCTGGCGGACCTGAAGGCCTCGCAGGGCAACGCGGCCGCGGGGCGGCTGGCCACGGAGCGGCTGGCGGTGCTGGCGGCGCAGGGCGTGAAGGTGCCCGAGCCGACGCCCGCGGCGACCCAGAAGACGGACGCGGGGTGACCGCCTGATCATGCGCACCGCGAGCGGGTGGAAGCGTTGGGTGGGTGGGCTCGCGGCGGCGGGTCTGCTCGGTGCCTGCACCACGGTCCCGGTGTACGGCAATCCGGTCACCGCCGCGCCGGTGCAGCCTCCCCACCACTTCTTCACGGTGGACTGGTGGAGGCAGCTCGTCAGCCCCACGCTGCTCGAGTACGCCCCGCGTGAGCACGCGCAACCGGCGTATGACGCGAAGAACGAGCGCGTCCTCGCGCTCACCCGGGACGGGCTGGTCCGGAGCTTCGACCCGGAGGGGACGGAGTTCTGGCGCTACACGGTGGGCAACCGCTTCTACGCCGGTGCGACGGTGGATGACGGCATCGCCTACGTGCCGGGCTCCGACGGCGCCCTGCACGCGCTGGACGCGAAGACGGGCGCGCTCAAGTGGAAGTACGCGGCGGGCGAGGCGCTGGCGACGGCGCCGGTGCTCGCGGGCGACCTGGTGCTGGTGGCCTCGCAGAGCGACACCCTGTTCGCGGTGAAGCGGGCCACGGGCGAGCTGGCATGGCTGTACCGGAGGGATCCTCCGGCGGGCTTCACCATCCACCGGGCGTCCACGCCGGCGGTGCGCGGGCAGACGGCCTGGGTGGGCTTCTCCGATGGCTCCCTGGTGTCGCTGGATCTGGATGACGGCGGCGTGCGCTGGGAGAAGACGCTGGTGCCGGGCGGTGTCACGCAGTTCGTGGACGTGGACACCTCGCCGGTGCTGGACGAGTCGGGCCATGTCTACGCGGCCTCGTACGCCGGTGGCCTCTACGCGCTCGACGCGGAGACGGGCGACGTGGTGTGGAACTCGGTGGCCCAGGGCATCACCTCGCTGCTGCTGCACGGCAACGTGCTGGTGGCCACGGGAGATAACCGCCTGGATGCCTACCTGGCCGACAGCGGAAAGCTCCTCTGGTCGCAAACCCTGGAGGAAAGGGCCGGGTTGGAGCCGGTGTTGGTCAAGGGGATGCTCCTGGTGCCCGCACAGCGCTCGTTGCTCTTCGTGGACCCGCGCACGGGCCAGTCGCGCCTGGCGTGGAACCCGGGTGAGGGAATCTCGGCTCCGCCCCGGGTGGTGGGCGGCAAGGTGTACGTGCTGTCCAACAACGGCTACCTGTACTCCCTCCGGTTGGATGGGAGGAGCGGTTGACGCAGGGGGCCGTGAAGCGGACGGTCCGGGTGGTGGCCGCCCTGATTCCCCAGCCCGGGGACGGGTCGCGATTCCTGGTGCAGCAGCGGCTGCCGGGCGGTAGCCGGGGGCTCCTCTGGGAGTTTCCGGGCGGCAAGGTGGAGCCCGGGGAGTCCGAGCCGGAGGCGCTGGCTCGGGAGTGCCGGGAGGAGCTGGATGTCCGGCTCCACGTGGGGAGTCGGCTATGGGCGGGGAGACACGAGTATTCGGACCTGACGGTGGAGCTGGTGCTGTACCTGGCCCGGCTGGAGTCGGGGGAGCCGAAGACGCTGGGGGCCAACGCGCTGGCATGGCTGACGCCGGCGGAGATGCTGGCGCTGCCGTTCTGCGAGGCGGACATTCCGCCCCTGGAGGACCTGGTGGCGGGCAGGCTGGGTCCGCTGGGCTGATGCTGCGGCGCACGTTCCAGCTCATTCCGGGTGTGGGTCCCTGGAAGGAGAAGGACCTGTGGGCCCGCGGCATCCAGACCTGGGACGACTTTCCGGGGAACGGCTCGGTGCTCGGCCAGAAGCTGGACGAAGGCGCCCGCCGGCGGCTGGCGCTGGCGCGCGAGGCCCTGGAGCGGCGCGACCTGAAGGGCCTGGCCGCCATGGTGCCGCCGAGGGAGCACTGGCGGCTGTACCCCGAGTTCGCGCGCGACGCGGTCTACTTCGACATCGAAACGGACGGAAAGCAGGAGCAGGCGCCCACGGTGGTGGCCCTGTTCGATGACTCGGGGCTGCGCGTCTTCATCCAGGGCCGCAACATGGACGAGCTGCCGGAGGCCATGGCGGAGCGGCGGCTGTGGGTGACGTTCAACGGCTCGTGCTTCGACGTGCCGGTGCTGCGCGAGTACTTCGGCAAGCGCTTCCCGACACCGGACGCGCACATCGACTTGCGCTTCGTGTGCCGGCGTCTGGGGATGGGCGGCGGACTGAAGGAGCTCGAGGACAAGCTGGGGCTGGGGCGGCCGCCGCACATGAAGGGCGTGAACGGGTGGGACGCGGTGCTGTTGTGGCGCGCGTACCTGGCGCGCGGGGACGTGGAGGCCCTGCGCTTCCTGGTGGAGTACAACCTCTATGACTCGTTCCAGCTCCGGTCCCTGATGGACAAGGCGTACAACCGCGCCCTGGACGACCTGAACCTGGACGGCGAACCTCGAGTGCCCGTGTTCGAGCGGGGCGAGGTCCTCTACGACGTGAGCCGGCTCATCATGGAGCTGGGGCCCACGGAGAGGGATCTGCGGGTGCTCGAGCGGGTGCGCGCCCAGGACAGGGATCTGCACCAGGACTGACGCCCTTTCGGACCCGAGGGGAGAGGTCGGGCGGCCGTGTCAGCCCGGTCTGGTAGGGTGGCTGACGCTGGAGGTTCGGCGTCTGGGCCCTACCTCCGGCATTTCACTGGCGCGGCGTTGGCGTCGCGAAGGAGAGCCCGAGTGTCCATCGACAGGCCCGAGTCCTCGAACCACCCCCGGTTGCTTTTCTCCGTGGATGGGACCCGTTACGAGCTCGTCCGCAGGCTGGGACGGCGCAGCAATGGCGAGCTGCTGCTCGCCCGGCGCCGCTACGCGAAGGGGCCCGCGGGCTCCGTGATCATCAAGCGGCTGTCGCGGCCGCTCAGTGAGACGCAGAAACAGCGGTTGAAGGAAGAGGTCCAGCTGGCCTACCGGCTGGACCACCCGGGCATCGCCAAGGTGTACCAGTTGGTGCTGCATGGGGGCCTGCCGTACGTGGTGATGGAGTTCGTGGAGGGCCGCTCCCTGGAGACGGTCTTGAGCGTCACGGCCATGCGTCAGCGGCCCATGTCCGAGGCCTTCGTGTGCCACGTGATCTCCGAGGTCGCGGACGCGCTCCACCATGCCCACACACGGACGGACGAGCACGGCCGGCCCCTGGGAATCGTCCACCGGGACGTCAGCCCGGAGAACATCCGGGTGGGCAGCAGCGGAGAGGTGAAGCTGGTGGATTTCGGCGTGGCGTACTCGTTGCTGCCCGGGCGCGAGGCCACCACGGCCAACGTGCTGCGCGGGGACATCGCGTATGCGTCTCCCGAGCGCATGCGGCTGGAGAAGGTGGACCACCGCTCGGATCTGTTCTCGCTGGGGTTGGTGATGCTGGAGCTGCTCACGGGCAAGCACCTGTTCGACCTGGAAGACGTGGAGCAGGCGGCCCAGGCATCCGGGCCGGAGTCCGCCACGTTGCCCGAGGCGCATTGCGAGGAGCCCAGTTGGGTGCCCATCGCGCAGATGGCGGCACGCATCCAGCGGTTCGGCCCGGAGGACGTGGAGCGGGCCACCCAGGGGATTTCAGCGCCCCTGCGGGCCGTGGTGCACCGGGCGCTGCGGCGCGAGCCGGCCGAGCGCTACCAGTCCGGCCTGGAGCTGCGGGATGCGCTCCGGGAGTTCCTCGTGGTCCAGGGGCGTTCGTACGGGCGCCCGGAGGCGGCCCGGGAGGCGCTCGTGGCCGTGAAGGAGGCGGAGTTGCTGCGCGAGTCCGCGGACGTCCTGGAGCCGGAGGTGTTCCCGGACGCGGCGCCTCGGCGCAGTGAGCACTGAGTCAGCGCCGGCGTTTCTTCGTGGGCGGCGGCTGCGGCTTTTCCTTTTCACCGGAGACCTGGAAGGGAATCCGCATGTCGGGAACCTCGCGGCCCTGGGAATCCGTCATCGACGTGCCGGTCTGCGCGTCGATGACCAGGGTGTATTTGTGGCCGCTCTTGAGGGGCGTGGGCAGGGAGATCCGGTACAGCAGCCCGTCAGGGGATTCCTCGGCGGAGTCGTCCGAGATCATGGCGCGCTCGGCCTCGTCGAACAGGCGGACGCGGTGGTTGCGGAGCGCCAGGGTGCTGCGCAGCTCGAGCGTCGACGTGGGATCGATGAGCGGGCGGCCTTCTTCTTCGCCCACGAGGGGAATGGCCTCCAGGCCAGCATCCGGGAGCGTGTACTGGAGCGAGAACGACGCGAGGCCCGGACCCGCGTCGGCTTCAGCGGCCGTTTCGGATCCGGCGGCGGGAACGCCCGCGTCATCGGCAGGGGTGGAGGGCTTGGGACATCCGGCCACGGCGAGCGCGGCCGCAGCCGCACATACGGCGAAGCTCAAACGGAGGAGTCGCATAGGGCGCGCAGACCCTATGTCCCAACGACCGGACCGAGAAGCGCGAAAGCCAGGCTCCGAAGGCTGGGGCGCAGGCCCGGAAGCAGCCGACTTCCACCCCGTTTCCCTCTGACATAGGGTCTGATAACGCCTTGTGTTCTGTCGCCCCTGGGCGTATAAAACAGGCGTCCAAGTCGCTCGGTCGCACAGCGTACCTGTGCCGCTCCGGTCGATGTCAGACCGGACGGTTACACGCGCCTGTGGGAGGGCGAGTTTAAGTTTCCGAGGTCCGAGGGCCGCGCCTGGATGTCGTCGGGCTTGCCGTCCCTCAGACTCCCAAGAATCCCGCTGTCGCTTTGCCGAGCTACAGCGGAAGGGTGTGCCCCCGGGCGAGAGATCCCACACCTGTCCTCTCTCTCGGGGGCCACCAGCTGTCTTTGCTGGTGGCCTAACGGCCAGCGTAGGGCTTGGTAGCACCTGAATCAACCCCAGAGAGAGATGCCCGCCTCCCGGCGGGAGGGCGGAGCCACAACCTGTGGGGGTGGCGCGGCCGGAGGCCACAAGTGGCGGAGCCAAAATCTAACGTTAGCCTCGTTCGACTGGCGATGCAGTGTCCCGTCTCCGCGAGCGACCCGGCTTTCCCGCGACCGTCTACTCCGTGTGACCCGCGCCATCTCGAAGAGTACGAGAGGCTCCGGACCATCGCACACGCAGCTGAGGTCGTCCTCGCTACCGGGCTGTGGGGCACCAAGTCGGACGAAGCCGACGCCTACGGAGTACTACGCCAGCTCCTGGAACTGTGGGCCGAGAGTCGTGGAGAGGCTCCTGGGGTGGTGGACGCTCGCGGCGAGGCTGGAATGCTGCTGCGACGCGCCGCTCGGGAGGAGCTCTCGTTGCGTCGGGTCGGGACATCGGATCCCACACCCTAGCTCCTGTCGCGGGAGCTCCTTCCTCGGGTAGGCGCCGCCTGTGACATACCGAACCGGATACAGGTCCGCGCAGTGCGAGAAGGACGGGTGCACCACCCGAGCCTCAAGGCGGTGCCGGGTGTGCGAGGCGTGGGTGTGCAGCGGGCACCGCTTCGGCTCGGGGCACTGGTTCCGCTGCTACGAGTGCCCCGCGGAGGCCCTCCGCGAGGCCCGGGAGCTGTGGGAAGCCCAGGTGCAGGAGGAGAAGGCGGCGGAGCGTGCTCGAGACGAGGCCGAGGCCGCCAGGCTCGCCGCGCTCGGCCCGCCCCACCTGTCCCCGCCTGGCACCTTCCGAGCTGGCGTCTGGTGGGGCCTCGGGCGGATGGCGCTGCTGCGAGAGGTTGCCGAGGCGTCCTTCGGTGATCGCCAGCGCCCCGCCGCGCTACCAGCTGCCGGGCCGCCTCCGAGTGAGCGTGCACCTGGTCGAGGTCCTCGTCGCGGCCGCGCCGTTCCCTGGCGCGGGCTCCGTCGGTGGCGGCGGCAGATTGCACGTCGGCGCGGGTATGGTGCGCCCATGCCCCCTCGCAACCGGAGAGTCCACCGACGCGACGCGCGGCCCCTGTGGGCCCGGATGGCGCGTGCGGCAGTGGCCCTGGTTGCTGTGCTGGCACTTGCGGTGGTGCCGCTGCAGCTGCTGCCTCGAGGCCCCCGGGGTGAGCTCCGCGCGGAGCAGCTGCCGCCCGTCGGTGCTGCGGTGGAGGAGCTCGAGCTGCAGCCCTGGACGGTGGACGTTCACATGGGTGGCGAGCCCCTGGTGCCAGGGGGCACCCCTCGGCCGGTGAAGGGACAGAAGCGCGCCCCCTGCGTCGAAGGGCTCGAGGTGAATCTCGGCGGCTACTGCTGGCTCCCGATTCAGGCCCGGCCACCCAACTGCCCGAAGCAGGCGTTGGCCTACGGAGACTCGTGCCTGTTACCGATGGCGCCGCAGCAGGGCCCGCCCGTTGGCTTCGACGCGGGCAGCCCGTAGCGGGCCAGTTGGCAGGCGCTGTTGACTGGTGGGCGGGCGGCGTCAATACCACTGCCGGAGTACGTCGGGCGCCGCTTCGGGCGGCTACGGTGCGCGGCGCAGTCCAACCCTCGCTAGGAGCACCCATGAAGCAACTCCTCGTTGTCGCGCTCGCCGCCCTGTCCCTCGTCGCCTGCAGCTCGCCGGAAGCCGGGGATGCCTGCAGCACGGACGGTTCCGGTGTCTGCGCCAGCAACACCGAGGCCCTCATCTGCGAGAGCAGCGTCCTCCGCGCCATCCCCTGCAGCGGCACGACGGGCTGCATCGACGACAACGACCGCGTCGCATGTGACTTCAGCCGAGCCACGGCTGGCCAGGCCTGCCCTCGCTCCGTGGAAGGACAGGGACAGTGCGCCGTGGGCCAGCCGGACAACCTGCTGAAGTGCACGAACGGCACCTGGACGACGCAGGCGTGCAAGGGGTGCGCGGTGCAGGGCGGCAACGTCGTCTGCCAGCCGTAGCTGTTGCGCCTCCGACGCCCGCGCCGACATCGGTGCGGGCGTTGCGGCGACATGAGCGCAGGCTCAGTCCAGCGTCACGAAGATGCTCAGCAGGGCCAGCGCCATCGCCGCGAGCATACTGGAGAGCCACTCAAACACGTCGCACCTGTCCGATCAGCTTGAGGAGTGCGGCGTCCATGCGCTGCCAGAAGTCCTCGGTGAGGGACACCTTGAAGGCCTCCCGGTCCTCCTCGGGCGCGGTGCGCATCAGGTCCGCGATGGCCTCGAGGAGCGCCTCAATGTCGCGCAGCGCGACGGCGTCCTCGAGCTTCTGGAGCGCGAGAGGACGGGGCAGGGGCTCACGCGAGAGGGCCATACCCCGAGAACGCCCGCCTCCCCGCCACTTCTTCCCGCTCAGGCCTTGGCCGGCTCCCTGGGGGGCCCGAAGGGGAGGGCCGGCAACTCCTCCGCGGCGCCGGCCTCGGCCGGGAGCTCGCGGACGATGCGGACGCCCTGCAACTCCGCCTCGAGGGCCTCGCGCTTCTCCTCGAGCTCGACGCGGCGGGCGGCCTGGCCTGGCTCGGGCGGCAGCTCCTCCTCGCCCTCGATGGCGTCGGCGATGTCATTGGCCAGGCGCACGCCCAGGATGGCGCCGCAGATAATCAGGGTGAGGCGAAACGGTGACATGGCTCAGCGCTCCTCGGGCGGGAGGCCTCCCGCCCAGATGCCACTCACGGGAGGCGCGGCGTGCGTCGGCGTGCCGGCCACTGCTCCGACGACGCTCTTGCCCGGCGACGGCGAGGGGAGCAGCGTCGCGACGGGGAGAGCGGCGACGGCGGGCGCGCTCCTGGGGTTCCTGCCAATCAGCGGGGGGTGGAAGAGACCCAGCTGCCACTTCTCCCACCAGTACCGTCCCAGGAAGATGCCGGCGGCGGTGCCGACGGTGAGGACGACGGCGAAGCGGACGTCCCCGACAATGCTCAACGCCACGTTGCCCGCGGCCTTGCCCACTGCGTTGGCGCTCATGCTGCCCCCAGGGTGGCCTTGGCCTTGGCCCAGAAGGCCTCCCGGTCGGCCATGCCGTTGTAGCCGCCGTTGATGAGGCGGGTGATTTCACGGAAGTTGCCGGTGTCGGCGAGGCTGTTGAGGCCCCGGGAGTCCCAGTACCAGGCAGCCACGCGGAACGCGACGTCCGGCTCTGCGGCCCGGGTGGGGTTGTCCTCGAGCGCCACGCCCAGGGCCTTGCCGGCGGCCCGGTAGTTGGCGCGGCCGGTGAGCTGGATGGGGCCGCGCCCCTTGTAGCGCTTGCCGTCGCCCGTCTGGGTGTTGCCCAAGTCGACGCGGCCCTCGTACGCAGCACCGGAGGCAATCTCCTCCATGTACCGCAGCTCGCCACTCTCGTGGGCCAGCTGCGCGAGGAACGCGGCCGCGCGCTTGGGAGAGGTAATCTCCCGCTCGCGCATGGCGGCGTTGAGGTGGCCGAGGTACTCGGAGGCCTTCGCCGCTGGCGCCCGGGGCATGATGGCCTTGAGCTGCTCGATGGAGACGGGCCCGGCTTGTTGCATGAGGACGTACGCTCCGACGGCCACGACGGCCGCGGCGAGGAGGATGAAGCCGACGTTACGGGGCATGGAGGGCCTCCGCGACGCGGTGGACGACGATGCACACCCACGCCATGTCCGCGGGCCAGTAGGGGCAAGAGGCCCCCAGCGCGACGCCCAGGGCGGTGAGGGTGATGCGGCGCAGCTGCCGGCGTCGGCGAGCCGCGGACGGGGCCGCCCGCGCCATGCGCGCGGCCGTGGGGCCGGGGGCGCTCACTGCCCGGCCTCGAGGTGGGCGGCCGGGGCGTTGCAGCACTCCCCGCCGTTGGTGGCGACACCGGCGGCCAGGCCGAAGCCGAGGAAGAGGGCCAGGACGTCCACGAGGGCCCGGCGGGCACTGCGCGTGGCGCTCCGCATGTCGATGATGTTGAGGCACATGTTCAGGCACTCCTGAGGAGAGGGGCGACGTAGGGCCGGACCACGAAGAGGACGACGACGACACCGGCAGCGCCCGCCGTCACCTTGGCCCACGTGGGCCACGCGAGAGGGTTCGCGACCGTCGCCGCGAGCTCGACGGTATCCGCTGCCGTCTTCACCACTACCTCCTCGGTGAAGCGGAAGAAGAGGGACTCGGAGACGACGGTGCCCAGCAGGTCCTTCGTCTCCCGCGCCAAGTCCTCACGGGCATACTTCGTCCACCTGTCCCAGGTGTACGCGCTGCCGTCGTCGCGCTGGCCGCGCTCCGCCCACGAGCGGTACACCTTCTCCCAGCGGGTGATGCGCTCGCCGAGCGACTTGAGTGCCGACTCGAGCCGACGCTGGGCGTCCGTCTGGGGCACGAAGAAGGCGGCGGGGCCCAGAAGGAGAAACTGCGCGACGTTGTCTGGGGAGAAGCCCACCGCCAGTGCCCCCTCCATGTACTTCCCGCGGATCTCGGACACCAGGGCGTCCGCCGCGGCCTTCTGGGCGGCCGGAGTCACGGGAGCCTCAGGGTGGCGCGCACGGAGGGCCTGATGCCGTGGTTGAAAGCCGTCGGGACGTCCGTCGTCATCACCAGGCGGCAGCCGTGGGGGACGTCACGACGGATGAACGTCGTGTCACGCCCGATGCTGAAGCTTTCCCACAGCGTCCAGCCGTAGTTGTTCAGCGTGGCGGCCGGGTAGGCCGCGGTGTCCAGCGCCTCCGGGCCCTTCGCCCACACCTGTACGGTCACGGGGCCAAACGTCGCCTCCGTCGTCTGGAAGTTGAGCCGGAGCGACTCGGTGTAGGGGTGGACGACGAAGCCCGACTCGCCGAAAGGATTCCCCTCCCAGTCCGGCGCCGTGCCGTCGATGATCTCCTGCGGGGTGCCGGAGAAGAGCTTGAACTGGTTCACCGGCATCATGGGGAACAGCGCGCGCACGCCCGGGATATGCTGGTAGTCCTCCCCCTCATCCAGGAGGAGCACGCGCCAGCAGCTGTGAGCCTGCGCTCCCGAGATTTCTCGTACCAGCCGCTCCCCTGCGAAGGTGATGACACTCGGGCCCATCAGGCGGAGCGGCTCACCCCCACTCCCCATCACCACCTCGAGCGGATAGACGCCCGGCACGCTGGCGCCCGCGTCGCTCGACTCGGTGGCGAGTCTGTAATCCTCCGGAACGTCCGGCACCGCGGCGATACGATGGCAGGTGGCTCCGATGTCGATGGTGCCCGTTTCGTCCGCGTACGTCCTGAAACTGCGCATGTGCTGCCTCCACCGGGGGCGGGGGAGGGCTCAGCCGAAGATGCTCTGGATGCCGCTGAAGATGGACTTGCCGGTGTTGAAGATGTCGCCGATGCCCTTGACCAGGTCCCCAAGCGGATTCGCCGGGGCGGGCGGGCGCGAGACGGACGGCGGGGGGACGTACGCGGGCGGCGGGGGCTGGTACACCGGGGCCTGGTACACCGGTTGGGACGGCGCGGCGGCCGGCGCCTTGTTCCGGGTGGCGACGAAGTAGACGGCCGTACCGACGGCCCCGGCACCAACGACGATGAGCAGCACTTCCGTAGTATTCACGTTGCACCTCGGCCGGGGGCGGGCGGGTTACCAGTCCTGCAGGGAGTCGGAGGGCAGCTTCTTGCCCGTGGGCTTCTTCGCGATGACCTTGGCCTTCTGCTTCTCCTGCTCGGCGAGGGCCTTCGCGGCTTCCACCTCGGCCTTGCGGCGTGCCTCGAGCTGCTCCTCGGTGAGCAGGGGCGGGGGTGGGGGAGGAGCCTTCGGCCGCTCACCGAAGATGGCGTCACCGATGCCGCCAATCACCTGGTTGGCGAGACTCCCCGTCTTGAAGGGGTCCAGCTCGGACACGGCGCCGCGCACGGCCTTCTCGGTCTCCTCGCCGGCGATGGCTCCGATGGCCGCGCTGGCCAACTCCGCGGCGCCCTTGACGGCCGCGACAGCTCCCACCACCGGGGCGCCGAAGACGAGGCCCGCGGCTGCGGCGATGCCGCCCACCTGGCCGATGTCCTTGCCCAGTTCCTTGTCGATGCCGACGGCCTCGGCGAGCTTCTCCAGGCCTTGCTGAGCGACGAAGCCGACGGAGGCCACGTGGCCGAAGACACGGACCGCGTCCTGCGTGGCCTCGTTGGCGCCGAGCGCGCCGACGATGTGCTCCTGCAGCTCCAGGCTCTTGAGGCCCAGATCGATCATGGCGCCGGCACCGCCTCCGAGGAGCTTCGCCGCGTCGGAGATGAGGTCCCCTCCGGTGCGCGGCGGCTCGGGCGGCGCGAGCTCGCCGACGGGAGAGCCATCGGGCTCGGCCGCGGCGAAGCCTACTGGGGAAGGCTCGGGCGGCGCCACGGGAGGCGGCAGGGGCGGAGGTGGCGCAGCGGCGGACGCTTGCCGCGTGGAAGCATACGCCGCCGCAGGCAGGCCAACGGCCGCCAGGGCGAGCACGACGTGCCAGGCTTTCATGGGAGAGGGCCCCGGGGCGGACAGAAAGAAGGGGAGGGCGCCAGGCCGGAGAGCCCGGCGCCCCTGGGTGCTGCTCTATCGGGCCTTGAGCAGCAGCCCGCGCATCTGGATGCCGGTGCCGCTCAGGCCCTTGCCGAGACCGCGGGCGTTCTGCACTCCACCAGGCGCCGCCCGGGTGAGCTGCTTCACGATGTCGTCCGCGCTCTTCGTCTCGCCCTCGCCCAGGTGCTGGTTGTACATGGCACGGGCCCGGGCCAGGACGGTGGGCGGGATGGACTCGGCGACGCTGTCCGAGCCCGGCTGGGCGTAGAGGCCAGCCACCTTCTCGAACTCGGCGTCGTCCATGTCGAGCAGGCGGAAGGGCTCGAAGGGCGCCAACCGGTCCGGGTTCTTGAGGCCCTCGATGGCGGCCAGCGTCACCGCGCGCAGCGGCTTGTTGCGGAAGTTGGCGAAGGTGGCGACGTCCCCCTTCACCTTCTCCTCCTCGACGATCGGCACGTAGTAGTAGCCGAGCGTCACGCTGGACAGGTCCTTCTTCAGCTGCTCGAGCCGCGGCGCGCCCGTCGGCAGGTCCTTCCACTCCTGCCCCGGGACGACGGCATAGAGAACCGTCACCTCGTCGGTGATGGACGCCTCGGCCGTCAGCTCCGGGTTGACGCCCTCGAGCTCCACCAGGACGTCGGCGGCCGACACGTTGTCGTGGATGAGCTCCCCGTCGATCTCCAGCTGGAAGGAGGACAGGGCGGAGGCCGCGTGCGCCGCGCTGAGCTCGGTGATGAGGAGCGGCAGGCCAGGCGGTAGCTTGGCCACCTTGTCCTTCTCCTCCACCTCGATGTACTCGGCGAAGTAGTCGGCGCGGTCCCCCTTGGCCGACTGGGCCAGCGGCACGAACTCCGCCACCACATTGCCGGAGATGGCGAGTCCCGACGCCACCGCGGCGGAGCTGTACTTCAGGTCGATCTCGATGGTGCTGGCCTGGGAGCGGCCGACCCCCTTCCACACCCGCTGGCCGCCGCGCAGCTGGTGGAGCATGCCGGTGGGGATGAGGCTCCAGAACTCGACGGCCGTCGTCTGGCCGTTGGGGAGGCTCCGGGCCAGCCCGGTGCTGGTGTTGTCCCACCCGGCCACGTCCTGGCCCACGGCGAAGCGGCCGAGCTGGCGCATCTTGTCCAGGGGGAGGGCGTTGAAGGGCTTCCGGTGGCCGTTGCGGCCGTGCGTCAGGGTGAGGATGAAGAGCGACAGGAGCGTCTTGCGCTCCGCGGCCGAGAGCGCGACGGCTCCGCCGCTGCTGTTGGCGATGGGCACCGTCAGCTTGCAGAGCATGACGGGCATCACCTTCCCCTTGAGCAGCTCGAAGGTACCGCGCTTGACCTTCTGAAAGATGCCCGGGGTGGTGAGGGTGAGAACGTTACCCTTCTTCACGTGTTACCTCGGACCGGGGGCGGGCCTGAGGCGTTCGGGTGAGGGTGTTTCAGGCCACCATGCTGTGGATGGCCGGGGCGAACCGCTTCGCGGCGCCCAGGACGACGAGGGTACCGACGATGCTGCCGACGATGACGAGACCGGTCTTCATTTGCTGCGTTTCCTTTCGTCCCGCGGTGGCGGGAGCTGGTGGCTGGCGCTCCAGTAGATGGATTCGCCGAGCGGGAGGAGCGACACCCGGTCGGCAAAGTCTCGGCCGCAACGGCGACGGAGGGCGTCGACATCCTCGTCGTCCATCTGCAGCCCGCTCTCGACGTCGGTGAGCTGCGTGCGGGCGCCCTTGGGTATGTCCGTCATGCGCTGCGTGACGAAGCACACGGGGACGCGCCACTTGCGGGACTCGAACGCCAGGCGGTTCAACGTGCGGACGGCGTGCTCCTGGTACCGGTGGAGCTCGTCCATCACCAGGAAGATGCCACCGGTGCTCTCCAGCAGGTTGACCAGGTCCGCGAGCTCCTCTGCCGTCTCCTCGGGCTCGCCGTTGGCGACGATGGCAAGACCCAGGGCGGGGTCGTCGATGACGTCGCGCCACACCGTGTGCCATGCGCTCCACGTGAGCCGCGTTGGCAAGCACCCCAGCACCACCTCACCAGGCCGCGCCGTCCCCAGCTTGCTGTACTCGTCGTGCGGGTCGATGACGATGGTGGGCCAGCCCTTGCCTCCGGCCCACTCCCGGGCGATGAGCGCCTTTGCGCGGTTGCCCTTGCCGCTTCCTGTGATGCCGGGAAGGGCGATGCGCATCCGCGGCTCGAGGGGGCGAATCTTGGGCTCTGGCAGCCTCATGGCTCAGGCCTTCGCCTCCGGCGTCGCCGGCTCCGTCGTCTCCCCGACGACGGCGGGCTGGGATGGCGCGCCGAAGAGCAGCTCGCCCATGTGCTCGATGAAGGGAGGGGCGAACACGAGCGCCACTGCCGTCGCCGCGGCCGCCGTCGGCGTCATGGCGTTGACCTTGCCGAGGAGCTGGGCGGCCAGCGGGGCCGTCCCCTTGGCCAGCGTCATCACCGGGTTGATGGTGATGGACACCTCCTCAACCTTGCCATCGGCGCCTGCCACCTGGCCCTTCTCGACGCGCGCCTCGAGGACCCGGGCATAGCGGGCGGGCAGCTTGCCCTTGGCCTCTCCCCAGAGGTGAGCCATGAGGCCCTCCTGTTCGGCGATCTCCGATGGCTTGGGCCAGCCAGCCTTCTGGCCCGGCTCCGCCTTCACCAGGGCTGCGACCCCGGGCTTGGGGGCCTCTCCCTGTCCGGCAGCCTGAGCGGCGGGCTCTCCGCGGAGCTCCCTCACCTTCGCGGCCGCGGCCCGGAGCTTGTCGGCGTTCTTCTCCTTGGCGAGGGCCTTGAGCTCGCGGCGCAGCTGGGCGTCGGCCGCGTCGCGCTCGCGCTTCTCCTCGTCAACGGGCCTCTTCTTCGGGCCGACGGCTGGCTCGCCCGCCGCCTGAGGCGTGGGGGAGCTCGTCGCGGGCGAGGCCTCCGCCGGGACGGTGGTGTTGTTGGACAAGGGCATGTCGGCCATGGGAGCGACTCTCCGCTGCAGAGGAAGCTACTTCGACGAGGGCTTCTTGCCGGTGCTCGAGCGGGTGGGCGTCGCCGCCCCGTCCTCGAGCTTCTGCACCCGGAGGGCGAGCTCCGTCATCCGCTCGTCCATGCCACCGACGCGGCCCTCGAGCCGCGTCACCCGGCCGCTCGGGTGGCCGAAGTACTCCGTGAGGGTGTTCTCGACGTCCTTGGCCGTCGGGTAGTCAGCGCGGATGCGCTGCAGCTCCTCCTGGAACTCCGCGGTCGCGCCCGCTCCCGCCAGCTGCTGCTGAGTCCAGGCCTGCAGCTCCTCCATCTTCCGCTCGAGGGCGTCCAGCCGGTTCTCGATGTCGGCCTGGCGGAACTTCATCTTCTCGCCGAACTCGAGGAGCTCCGACTTGAGGGGGGCCGCCGGAGGGTACTCCTCCCGGATGCGCTTCAGCTCCGCCGCGAGCTCGCGTCCGAAGCGGACCAGGTCCGTGAGGCCAAACTCCGCCTCGAGCGGGGAGGGCGACGCAGCAGCGGGCTCGGCCTGGCGCGCCGCGGTCTGGTGTGCCTCCGGCTCCGAGTAGGTGCTCGTCGCGGCGAGCATGGCGGCCGTCCTGACGTGGGCGCGGGTGCTGCTCTTCATGAGTCCGTCTCCTGCGGAAGAAATGGCGGGCTGGAGTCACGGCGGGCCGCCCTTGCCCACCAGGAGGGGGCCCGTAGGCACCCGCTCCCCTCAGAGAGGCCCGTGCGACTGCCCCGGGCCGTAGAAGTGCCGCGCTCCGGGGGTTGACGCCCCCGGCAGGGCCTGGAATGACTCCAGCGCGGCTGGCCCTGAATCTCCGCCCCCGGAGATCAGCGCCCGTCCAGGTCGGTGGTGAACCACCGCCAGACGCGGGCGAAAAGGCCCGGAGGGGCCGAGGGACTCGAGTCCTTCGGGGCCTCCGGGTGGGACGCCTCGGGGCCAGCCGCACCCCCTGCAGAGGGACCGTCCTCCACCGTCGGAGCGTCGTCGCGGTTGTCGCTCGGCTCCTCGGGGTTCACAGGCTCGGCCTGGCTCTCGGCGGGTGGGTTGCTCTCGGCGTCCATGGGCACGAACAGTGCCGCGATTCGGCTACGCTGTGCAGTCAGCCAGAGTGAGCAGGATTAGGCGCGTTTGGTGCCGCGTTGGGTAGGCACCCTCCTTCCCGCCCCCGGAGGGAGAGCGACCATGAGCGCAGTGACAGAGTCAGCCTTCTGGGACGTCGACGAGGCCGCCGTCTACTTCGGGGTCTCCTCGTGGACCATCCGGCGGATGGTGAATGCCGGCGAGCTGCTGCACGAGCGCGTCCGCGGAGCCATTCGCATCTACAAGGCCCGGGAGGGCTTCACCCCGTTGGTGAGGACGCCGGAAGCATCGGTGGCACCGGCTGCATAGCCTCTCTTCATGGGCACCGACGCCAAGCCCCGGAAGGTGGCGCTGTATCTGAGAGTCAGCACCGAAGAGCAGACGCTCGAGCAGCAGGAGCGCGAGCTCCGGGCCGAGGCAGCCAGGCGCAAGTGGGATGTGGCTGGCGTCTACGCGGAGAAGGCCAGCGGGGCAAATGCGAAGCGGGCGGAGCTAGCGCGTCTCCGGCACGATGCTGCCCTCAACCGCTTCTCCGCGGTGCTCGTCTGGGACGTCGCCCGGCTCGGCCGCGACTTCCTCGACGCTGGCTTCGTCGCCCGAGAGCTCTTCAAGCGCGGCGTCGGAGTCGTCTCCCTCACTCAGCCGGACCTGGACCTCGCCACGCCCGACGGGGAGCTGCGCCTCAACATCTGGCTGACCTTCGCACAGTACCGACGCCGGGAAATCTCCTGTGCGACGAAGCGGAGGCTGCAGCAACTCAAGGACGACGGTGTGAAGCTCGGCCGCCGTCCCAAACCCGTCGACCCTTTCGAGGCCGTGGCGGTGCTCAAGGACTGCGACGGCGTGAAGACGGAGGCAGCCCGACGGCTGAAGGTCTCCGTCGACACGCTGGATCGACGGCTCGCTGAGGCCAAGCGTCGACAGGCTGCGTCGACTCCGGGCGACGCACCGCCGACGCCGTCGTAACGCCGCGTCGAGGCCTCCGACGCCGGTGAACGACCACTACGGCCTACCCGCTGTCCAGCTGGATGAGACTCCCCCGGATGGTCCACATTCGCGCCTCAACCTTTCGAGCAGCCTCGGTGAGCCGCGCGGTCGCCGACCGCCATTGGTCCAGCGCGGCGCGTAGCTTCGTGCGAGGACTCGGTCCGCCCAGCTCCAATTCTCTGACGACGGCTGCGTACGCGGCGCGCTCGTCATGTTCGGCACTGGTGAGCAGGAGTCGCAGTGCCGCCGCAGCGTTCAAGTCCTCTGCGATACAGGCCTCCTCCATCGATGTCACATGCCGATCGCCCGGCAACATCAACGGCCTCCGCTTCATCGTCACCCTCCCAGGTGATGGTGGCCACCGCAGGGCACCGCAAAAAGGGTAGGGCGGCGGCGGCCCGTCTGCCCCCAGTCAGAATAGGGACTTGCGGGCTGGTGAGGCGCTCGCCGCAAAAACGGTCGTTTTCGCGGCGTCGGCGAGCGTCGGCCCGACGCGTCACCCGTCCGTCGGTACACCGTTGGCGGTCGTCACTCGGATCGTCACTGAGCCGTCGGAGGCCATGGGCGGCCAGATTGGAAGAGCGCACTGAGCCTCCGGACGTCCGCGCCGAGTTCAGCGGCTCTACTCATCAATGCCGCGACAGCCCGCATGTCGTCGGGCTCGAGGGCAATCGCAACCTCGGCCAACTGCCGCGCCAGCTGGACGACGCCCGACGACGAATCGAGACCGCAGAGGAAGCCAGCCAGCCTCTCTCGAGCCATCCGAGCGCTCAATGCACCCACCTCCGAGAGGCAGCTGCAGGAGACTCGAGCTGCACGGGGCCCGCAGCGGCCCTGAGCAGCGTCATCCCAGCCGCGGCGAACACGTCCCACCGGGCCCGTCGGAAGGACTCCCGGACGGCCAGGGCCACCAAGCCGGCGCCGAGCAGCTCGCCGAGGACCTGGGGCAGGTTCTGAGGATTCAGCTTCATGCGCGCTCAGAACGCTCGAGCACCAGCACCCATGCCGGGCTGCGGATGCGCTCGGCCGCCCCTCGGGCCTGGAGCTACGTCTTCTGGCGATGCAATTGCCACGTCTCGCCTATGGCCGGCGGCCACCACCACACCAGAGCCCCGCCTGCCCAACGCGCCTCGAGCGGAACGCCCGTCACCCGCGCGGCCCCGCGGAGCGCGCCTCGGACGCTGATCCGCCCAGGCCCGGGTAGAACCCAATGCCGGGCGCTGATGGTGACGATGCTCGTCACCGTCTCCCGGACGTACGGCCGCCCATCGTCGTGACGTCGGTTCACGTCGCGCCGTCCCTGCCTCCGAAACCGTCTGATGTGCCTGTCGCCCACGTTGCCCTCCTACGCCGACGCTGCCGCCGGCTGGTCTTCCACCACCCACCGAATGCCCTCGAGGTCCACCGAGCACGCCACCTCGTCGAGCATGTCGGCGTACTCGTCGACGACGGCCTCCCGGAAGTGTGCGTCCGGGCACCTCATCACGAGCTCGCCGTCGACGACGCCAACGGGGGTGGCTTGGCAGAGCCAGGGCAGCACGGAGCGGACACCCTTCGCCTCGAGCGCAGCGAGGCACAGCTGCCAGGCTCGCCTCTCGTCTGTTGACGTGTCCACCGGCACCGCTACCACCGGCGACTGCTGGCCGAGGGGCGTCACGTGCCGATCCCACACCGTCTGGAAGGCATTGGCCGGACAGGTGGGCTTGAGCCCCCGCGCCCATTCATCCTCGAGGTAGCGGCACCAAGCTTCTGCCAGGCGCTGCTCGTCACCGTTGAGCGCAGCGACGGCCTCCGCGTACCAAGACGCCCACCCCTTGGGCATGGCCCCCGCTGGCACCCCCCAACGCTCCCTCCGGAGGGCCTGGCAGCGGGCGAAGAAGGCCTCTGCCGGGCCTGTAGAGCCCTCCTGCGGGGTGAGGGGGGTCTCTACTCCAGGGGGGCCGCCCTCCCGGGCTTCCAGGGCCTCCTGGCGCCGCTTCCCGCGGGGGGCGGATGCCGGAACCAGGTGGGCACCCGGAAGGGCGCGCTGTACCGGCTTGACGTCCGGGGGGGCGTCTGCGGACGGACCCAGGGGAGCAAGGGCCGGACGTCCCGCGGACGCTCCAGGCGAGGCCACCCCTGCTGCAGCAGTAGAAGAATCTCGTCTCATCTCATCTCGTCTCATCTGGGGGCGGACGTCCGCCGGACGTCCTGCGGACGGTCCACCCTTGGCCCTGGCCCGGGCCTCCCGCTTACGCTTGGCCTCGCGGGACCTCTTTTCAAGGGCTTGCACGTACCGGTCGCTCGTCGTGAGGCGGACGCCGTCCCCCTCCCTGACGAGAATGCCCGCCCGGAGGAGGGCGTCCCAGAAGCGGCCGGCCTCGCCCGTCCAGAAGGCGCCCAGCTCCAGGGCCTTTGCCCAGCGTGGCTCGTCCGCGGACGCGTCCGACCCGCGTCCGCCGGACGCGTCCAGGGGGGAGAAGCGTCCGGTTGGCAGGGCCTGCACAGCCCACACCTGGAGCTCCTGCATGTGTCCGAGGAAGGTGAGGCGGTCCAGCCCCAGCATGTCGGCCGCGGCGACGGCGGCGACCGTCCGAGAGAACCCCACATCCACCTGTATCCAGTCCAACGCCATAGAGGCACAGCTCCGGTGCTGCATCACGTCGGCCCCCCCAGCGTCCGACGGACGCCAGGGGGCCTGTTGGGACTACGTCACGGCTCTGCGGGCAGCCTCCCCTGGGCAGCGCCCGCCGACGGGCGCTGAACCGGGCGTTTCATCGAGTCCTTCACGCACCGATGGCGGCGCATGACGACGAAAGAGCCATCCCCGCCGAGGGGCACAAACGTGGGGATGATGCGCCAGCAGAGTGGACACATCGCGGGGGCCGAGGTGCTCATGATCGCCGGACCTCCTCGAGCACGTCCTGGGCGTTGGCCCAGGTGTGCCAGAGGTTGAGGGCCGCGCCGAGCGTCACGAGGACCGCCCCCGGCACGTTTCCTGTCATCGCCAGGTGGGCGAAGACGAGCTCGAGCACGACCGTCGTGGCCAGGTGCAGGAGCGCCAGCACGGTGAACCACGTCACGCGGACGGGGTTCACCGGGTCTGTCCAGCCATCGCCATAGCGCCGTCGACGGAGGCGGTTCATCTTCGGGCCTCCGCTTCGAGGGCATTCTGCGCCTGGTCGACCTCTTCGGTACGGGAGCGCAGGCCGGTAGCGGCCTTCTCTCGCACCTCAACTGCAGCCCTCCACGCCCCGCGCCCCTGATTGGCTGCCTCGGACGCCGGGCCGTACGTGACCTCGGCGACCTGCAACCAATGCAGGGCCTTGAGCTCTGCCTGAGTCGCGACCAGCAGTTCGTGGGCGGCGTGGGTGTACGCCACGCGAGCCCTGGCGACACGTTCCTGCGTGGGCGTCATGGCATCCTCCGGAGCTCGTCGGCGGGTATGCAGGCGAACCCGGCCGGCATCTCCACGTTGTGGCAGGGCAGGCACATCCAGGCCCCGCAGCAGGCGTGCCGGTACGTCGTCCGGCCCGACTGCTCAGGGAGGAGCTTGCAGGCCCTGCACGGCTCTGCCTGCGTCGTGAAGAGGGAGAGCTGCTCGCGATAGGGCTGCTGCTGAGCACGCGGCGCACCACCGGGGGTGACCGCGTGCTTCTGCTGGGCCTGGCGTTCGATCTCGCGGGCCCGGTCGGGGTCCTTGAGCCAGAGGTCTTTTGAGGGCCCGAGGGTCATGTGTCGGCCCTCGCTTCCTGGGCCCGCTCGGCGTAGCGCCTCTCGCACGAACGATCGCAGAAGCCGAGTACGAGCGCGGCCCGGTCGGGCAGCAACTCCTCGAGAGCCCCGACGGTGGCCGGGTACTCGAGACCCAACTGGTTCGCCGCCGAGTACTGCTCACGGGCGCGCTGCAACCGCTCCGGGACGACTGTGCGCAAGTCGCTGGCGACGGACGCCAAGGCCGGGATGGTGCGTGAGCAGTTCCGGCACCGGCGAGAGTGCTTGAGGCGTCGGTCGAGCGGCGTCATCGCGGCACCTCGTACGGGGGAGCTGACTCCAGTTGTCGGAAGATGGGAAGGCCCGCGCGCTGCAGGCGCGCACCGATGGCCATCAACTCGCCCGCAGCGCGGCAAACGCTCCACAGCCGCTTTCCCTGGCGCACCATGCGTCGGGCCTTGAGCGCGCGGAGCACGGCCAGGGCCCGAGGCTCGGGAGCGTTGGCACGAACCTCGGAGACAGTGCTGGCGGGGTTGAGCCAGAGGTAGACGAGAACCAGGGCCTCGGACGGGGACAGAGGACCGCTGGGCTTTTTGGAGCTAGCCACGCGAGTCCTCCTGGTCCTTGCTGGGCTGGTCGTCCCTGGGCGGAGCACCCCTCTGCAGGCCGAGGGCAGTACGGGCCGCCTGTCGGATCCGGGCGTCCTCTTCGATGCGCTCGAGCGGGAATGCGTAGCAGTACAGGCACCGGCGGGGGTTCTTGGGCGCGGGCGTGTGCTGGTCGCTCAAACACGCCTGAGGGACACCCACGTCGGCCACGATGAGGCGCGTGACATGGCCCGCGTTGATCATTCCGTCCACCTCGTAGCTGATGTCCCGCAGGCCGTCCTCGACGCCCTCGGCCAGGCCGCACAGCCGTTCGAGGCGCTCGGCCTCGTCGACACGGCCGAGCTTCGTCGCAAGCCTCACCAGGTCGGTCAGGTCGTCCTGGGCCTGCATTGCGGCCTTGATGCGTGCCGACAGCATCTCGCGGTACTCGGGGGGCAGGTTCTCAGCCATTGGAGACCTCCAGCGAGGCGAGGCAGGAGCAGCAAACGCCCGGGGTGCGGAGGCTCGGCACGTGTCCGCCACTGCGCTCGCACCGGAGTTGGGCGAGCCCGCGCTCGAACTGCTCCAGCGGAGGGAACGTCACGGACGACGGCAGGGGGGCATCCGCTTCCTGGTGCACCTCGACGCGGCTGAGGCCGTGCTCGGTGATTTCGTGCACCTTGAGATCGCCAGCGTCGTCCGTGCTGAAGTCGCAGCCGGCGTTGCCGCACCTGTACCTGAGGGTCTCAGCCATGGCGGGCCTCCTGGCGCTCGTCCTCGAGCCAGATGGCGATGCGAGCCACGGCGATCCGGACGGTGCGAACCGTCGCGGCCAGGTCCCGGAGCTCAGCCGCGTTGGGGTGGCCGGGGGGCAGGTTCGCGGCGGTGCGCTCGAGGTCTGCGGGCAGGCCTTGCAGGTCGTCACGGATGGACCGCAGGCCCAGTTCGGCCGCGGCGGGCCCGTGCTGGGGCGGTTGAGGGAAGTGCTGCGGGTGCTTCTTCTTCTGAGTTGGGGCCACTGGCGAGGCTCCAGGCCGGTGGGAAAACAGCAACGGCCGGGCACCTGGCGCCGCGAATGGGCAGCACCAGGAAACCCGGCCGTTCGGCCTCGCCAGACCGGCCGTCACTGGCGAGGAGTCAGGGTGGAGAGGCGCGCGAGCGGTTGGGCTCGAGCGCGCCGGAAGACGTGCCAGGTGGGCAGAGAGGTACCCAGCAAGCGGGTTTCGGGCCAGCCGTTGGGCAGCCGACGAACCCCGCGAAATCCCTAGTGATTCCCTGGGCTTAGGGTCTGATAAGATGCGTTATGTAAACTAAGCCCACGGACCATCCAGAGGGGTTTCCAGGCCAGGTCCGGCGGCCGTACTTGGCGCATGTGCTTCCCCGTCTCCCAGTCTCCAGGCCGGATCGCGACGGGTCGCGTCAATCGCCACGCTCGCCTGCTCTTCGGAAATCAAAGCCCCGCTCATGAGTTCAGGGGCCGGGAATTTCTCCCCGCTTGACCGGGACCGGCTGTTCCCAGGACAAACCCCGCCGCATCTCTTCCGGCTCCCGGAAAGGAACTTCAACTCCATGAAGCGTCTTCTCATCGTGGCCTCCCTCCTCGGCGCCGCCCCCGCGCTCGCCGATGAGGGCATGTGGACCTACAACAACTTCCCCTCCGCCAAGGTCAAGGAGAAGTACGGATTCGAGCCCTCCCAGGACTGGCTCAACAAGGTCCGTCTGGCCTCGGCCAAGTTCGGCGGCGGCTGCTCGTCCAGCTTCGTCTCCCCGAACGGCCTGGTGATGACCAACCACCACTGCGCCCGCGGCTGCATCCAGCAGCTGTCCACCGCCAAGAAGGACTTCATCGCCAACGGCTTCTACGCCAAGACCCAGGCCGAGGAGATCCAGTGCCCGGCCCTCGAGCTCACCCAGCTCGTGGACATCACCGACGTCACCGACAAGCTCAACACCGCCACCCAGGGCCTCACCGGCAAGGCGTACGCCGACACCCTCAAGGCCGAGATGTCCAAGCTGGAGAAGGCCTGCACCAACGGCGCCTCGGACGTGCGCTGTGACGTGGTGACGCTCTACCAGGGCGGCAAATACAACCTCTACCGCTACCAGCGTTACCAGGACGTGCGGCTCGTGTTCGCCCCCGAGCACGCCATCGCCTTCTTCGGCGGCGACCCGGACAACTTCGAGTTCCCCCGGTACGACCTGGATGTCACCTTCGTGCGCGCCTACACCAAGGACGGCAAGCCCGCGAAGACCCCCGAATACTTCAAGTGGTCCGACAAGGGCGCCAAGGAAGGCGAGCTCACCTTCATCTCCGGCCACCCCGGAAGGACCTCGCGCGGCCTGACGGTGGCGCAGCTCGAGTACCTGCGCGACACCGGCCTGCCCAAGCAGCTCTTCAAGCTCTCGGAAGTCCGCGGCATGGTCACCGAGTTCCAGAACCGCGGCGCCGAGCAGAAGCGCATCTCCAACAACATGCTCTTCGGCGTGGAGAACTCCCTCAAGGCCACCAAGGGCAAACACGAGCAGCTGGTCGACAAGGCCTTCTTCGCCCAGAAGGTCGCCGCCGAGCAGGAGCTGCGCGCCAAGGTCAACGCGGACCCGAAGATGAAGGCCAAGTACGGCAACGCCTGGGATGAGATCGCCCGCGCCCAGGACACCTACCGCAACATCCGCAAGGACTACGAGAACGTCGAGAACGGCTTCAACTCGCAGCTCTTCCACGTGGCCCGCACCCTGGTGCGCGCCGCCGAGGAGCGCACCAAGCCGGACACGGAGCGCATGCGCGGCTACAACGAGGCGGGCCTGCGCTCGCTCGAGAACCAGCTGATGAGCAAGGCGCCCGTCTACCCCGAGCTGGAGATCGCCCAGCTGACGTTCGCCTTCACGAAGATCCGTGAGGAGCTGAGCCCGGATCACCCGTTCGTCAAGAAGGTGCTCGGCAAGGAGTCTCCCGCGGCACTGGCCGCCCGCGTCGTCAAGGGCACGAAGCTGGCCGATCTCAAGCTGCGCGATCAGCTCTACAAGGGCGGCAAGCAGGCCATCGAGGCCTCCAAGGATCCGATGATCCAGCTGGCGGCCCTGGTGGACCCGGACGGCCGCGCCATCCGCAAGACGTACGAGGAGCAGGTGGACGCCGTCATCCGCAAGAACAGCGAGCTGGTGGCCCAGGCGAAGTTCGAGGTCTACGGCACCGGCATCTACCCGGACGCCACGGGCACGCTGCGCCTGTCCTTCGGCTCGGTGAAGGGCTACACCGAGGACGGCAAGCAGGTGGATCCCATCACCGCCATGGGCAACACCTTCGACCGCCACACCGGCCAGGAGCCGTTCGCCCTGCCCAGGAGCTGGCTCGCCGCGCAGAAGGATCTGACGGCCTCCACCCCGATGAACTTCGTCACCACCAACGACATCATCGGCGGCAACTCGGGCTCGCCCGTCATCAACAAGGACGCCGAGATCGTCGGCCTGGTGTTCGACGGCAACATCCAGTCGCTCGGCGGTGACTACGGCTTCGACGAGAGCGTCAACCGCGCCGTCTCCGTCCACAGCGAGGCCCTCATCGAGGCGCTCAAGAAGGTCTACAAGGCCGACCGCGTCCTCGAGGAGCTGCGTCCGGGCTCCACGCCCACCCTGAAGGCCAGCCCCAACCTGTAGTCCGGCTCGCCGTCCCCTGACATCCCGCTGAAAAGACGAAGGGGCTGCCCGAATCCACCCGGGCAGCCCCTTTGTTCTTCTCCGCCTACCCCCTGCCCCCGCGGCTACTCCCACTCGATGGTGGCGGGCGGCTTGGAGGAGACGTCGTAGACGACGCGGTTGATGCCACGCACCTCGTTGGTGATGCGCGTGGAGATGCGCTCGAGCACGTCATACGGCAGCCGCGCCCAGTCCGCCGTCATGCCGTCCACGCTCGTCACCGCGCGCAGCACGCAGGTGGACTCGTAGGTGCGCTCGTCCCCCATCACGCCCACGCTCTGCACCGGCAACAGCACCGCGAACGCCTGCCACAGCTCCTTGTACAGACCCGCGTCCCGGATCTCCTGCTGGACGATGGCATCCGCGCGGCGCACCAGCTCCAACCGCGCCTCGGTGATCTCCCCCAGCACCCGGATGGCCAGGCCCGGCCCCGGGAACGGCTGCCTCGACACCATCTCGTCCGGCAACCCCAGCTCGCGGCCCAGCGCGCGGACCTCGTCCTTGAAGAGCTCGCGCAGCGGCTCCACCAGATTGAGGTTCATCTTCTCCGGCAGCCCGCCCACGTTGTGGTGGCTCTTGATGGTCACGGACGGGCCCTTGTACGACACGGACTCGATCACGTCCGGGTACAGCGTGCCCTGCGCCAGGAACTCGGCGCCCTGCACGTCCCGCGCGGCCTCCTCGAACACCGTGATGAACTCGCGGCCGATGATCTTCCGCTTCTTCTCCGGGTCCGTCACCCCGGCCAGCTCCGACAGGAACCGCGCCCGCGCGTCCACCGTCTTCAGCGGCACGTGGAAGCGATCCACGAAGAGCGCCTCCACCTGCTCACGCTCGCCCTGCCGCAACAGGCCGTTGTCCACGAAGATGCACTGCAGCCGCGCCCCCAGCGCCCGGTGCAGCAGCAGCGCCGCCACCGAGCTGTCCACGCCTCCCGACAGCCCGCAGATGACCCGGCCGTGCTCGCCCACCTGGCGGCGGATGGCGTCCTCGGCCTCCTGGATGAAGCCCTTCATCGTCCAGCTCCCGCTCACCTTGCAGTCGGTGAACAGGAAGGCGCGCAGCATCTCCTTGCCCATTGGCGTGTGCACCACCTCGGGGTGGAACTGCAGGCCGTAGATGGGCTTGCTCTTGTGCGCCGCCGCCGCGTACGGCGAGTTGCCGCTGCGGCCAATGGCCTCGAAGTCCGGCGGCAGCATGTCCACCCGGTCTCCGTGGCTCATCAACACCTTCACCCGATCGCCCAGCTTGAAGCCCGCCAGCGGCCCACGCGCCGCCAGCACCTCCACCTCGGCCGAGCCGTACTCGCGGTGCGCGGAGCGGTCCACCCGGCCTCCCAGCAGCTTGGAGATCAGCTGCAGGCCGTAGCAGATGCCCAGCACCGGCAGCCCCGAGCCGAAGACGTAGGGGTCGCACCGCGGCGAGCCCTCGGTCTCCACCGAGGCCGGCCCTCCGGAAAGGATGATGCCGCGCGGGGCGAACCGGCGGATGTCCTCCGCGGGGAGATCCGGACGGTGGATCTCGCAGTACACGCCGAGCTCCCGTACCCGGCGGGCGATGAGCTGCGTGTACTGGCTCCCGAAATCGAGGATCAGGATCTTCTCAGCGTGAATATCCACACACTCTCCATGAGGGGCGCGCGTTGACGGATGCGGGCCTTATCGCTACAAACTTTCGGAAATCAACCATTAAGTCCCGCTCGAACTCGAAGAGGTCCTGGATGCGCCTGCCCGCCGTTGCAACCGTCCTGCTGCTGTCCGCCACCGGTTGCTTGAAGGAGATCTCCTCGGAAGAGCGTCTGGAGCGCGAATCGCCGAGCCGTTCCTCGGCCGGAGATACCCCGGACGCCGAAGCACTGGCCAAGGTGCACTGCGACGACACCAGCGACGCCCTCACCCAGGCCCGCAACGTCAACCGGCCGGAGGCCGACCGGGTGATGAGCTACATCGACCTCTACACCTCGTTGATGAAGCGCAACGCCACCTTCGAGGAGGCGATGAACCGCAACCCGGACCTCAACTACACCGAGGGCAGCCAGAAGCTGGTCGCCGCCCGCGAGAACTGCATCCAGCAGACCGCGGACGTGAAGGTGGAGTTCGAGACCTACGTGCGCGAGCTGGTGGAACTGCCCACCGTGCAGGAGATCAAGGGCGGCAACACCGTCACCGTGGCCCGGCTGGACTTCACCACCCTGCGCCAGGCCATCGAGACGCTCAACCCGGATGACAAGGAGCAGCTCCTGGGCAAGGTGCTCAACGCGGAGAAGAAGGTGGCCCCGGCCGCGGCGGAGGAGCCCGCCAGCGGCAACACCGGCCGCAAGCGCGGCAAGTAGCCGGCGCTCACGGCCCTCCGGCCGGCCCGGGCGCCCTACTCCACCCGGTAGTTGGGCGCCTCCTCGGTGATGATCACGTCGTGCACGTGGCTCTCCTTGAGCCCGGCCGAGGTGATGCGCACGAACTCCGCCTTGGTGCGCAGATCCTCGATGGTGCCGCAGCCCACGTAGCCCATGCCGCTGCGCAGGCCACCCAGCATCTGGTGGATGTTCATGCTCAGGCTGCCCTTGTACGGCACGCGGCCTTCAATGCCCTCGGGCACCAGCTTCACCGCCTCCACGTCCGACTGGAAGTAGCGGTCCTTGGCGCCCTGCTTCATGGCCCCCATGGAGCCCATGCCGCGGTAGCTCTTGTAGCTGCGGCCCTGGTAGAGGATCACCTCGCCCGGCGCCTCCTCGGTGCCGGCGAAGAGCGAGCCGATCATCACCGTGCTCGCCCCGGCGGCCAGCGCCTTGACGATGTCACCGGAGTACTTGATGCCGCCATCGGCGATGACGGGCACGCCGTGCTTGTCCGCCTCGCGCGCGCAGTCGTCGATGGCCGTGAGCTGGGGCACGCCCACGCCCGCCACCACGCGCGTGGTGCAGATGGAGCCGGGGCCGATGCCCACCTTCACCGAGTCCACGCCCGCCTCGATGAGTGCCCGCGTCGCCGCCGCGGTGGCCACGTTGCCGGCGATCAGCTCGAAGCCGCGGAAGTTCTTCCGCGTGTCGCGCACGGCGTCGATGACGCCCTTGGAGTGACCATGGGCCGTGTCGATGACGATGACGTCCACGCCGGCCTTCACCAGCGCGTCGATGCGGGCCTCACGGTCCGCCGAGGCACCGATCGCGGCGGCGCACAGCAGCCGGCCCTTGGCGTCCTTGGCCGCGTTGGGCCGGGTCCGCCGCTTCTCCATGTCCTTGATGGTGATGAGGCCCCGGAGCTCGAACTGCTCGTCGACGATCAGCAGCTTCTCGATGCGGTGCTCGTGCAGGAGCTTCTGGGCATCCGTCTGGTTGATGCCCTCGCGGCCGGTGACGAGCTTGCGCGTCATCACCGCCTCCACCTTCTGTCCCAGATCCGTGACGAAACGCACGTCGCGGCTGGTGACGATGCCCACCAGCTTGCGGCCCTGCACCACCGGGATGCCCGAGATGTTGTACTGCCGCATCAGCTCGATGGCCCGGGCCAGCGGCACCTGCGGCTCGACGGTGATGGGATCCACCACCATCCCGCTCTCGAACTTCTTCACCTTCGTGACCTCGAGCGCCTGCTGCTCGGGGGTCATGTTCTTGTGGATGACGCCGATACCGCCCTCCTGCGCCATGGCGATGGCGGTGCGGGCCTCGGTCACGGTGTCCATCGCCGCGGAGAGCAGCGGGATGTTGAGCCGCAGGTTGCGGGTCAAACGGGTCGTGAGATCGGCGTCCTTGGGCAGGATCGCGCTCTCCGCTGGCTGGAGGAGCACGTCATCGAAGGTCAACGCGAGCCGGACTTCAGAAGGCAGCATGGGGGCTCCCGGGAGCAGCGGGTCATGCCCGCGGTGAAGCCGCTTCCATAAGGGGTGAAAGCCAGGGGCGCAACGATCAAAACCGCCTTTTCACCGGCCGTCTCCCTGGCGTGCAGGCGATTGGTGTTAGGATTACCTCGTGACGCAGCCACACAGCACAACCGTGGGAGAAGCCATCGGGTTGGTCGTCAAGTTGCCCTTCGCGACCCCCGAGGAATTCGTCGCCAAGTACGGAGCCAACGTCACGCGCGGCGGCATCTACCTGCGCGCCAAGACGGTGAAGCCACCGGGTTCCACGGTCACCCTGGATCTCAAGCTGGCCGATGGCTCCCGAATCATCCACGGCACGGCCGTCATCCATTTCGTCACCGGGCAGAACGGGCAGGGAGCCTCCGGCATGGGGTTCCGCTTCCTCACCGTGGACCCCGCCACCCGGCAGTTCCTCGACTCGGCGATCGCTCCCCTTCCGCACGCCCAGTCTTCCCTTCCCCCACTCCCAGCAGGGGTGGGACCGGCGGATTACACGGTCCCCGCTGGAGCGCCGCAGCCTCCGCCGCTGACGGATGCGCCAGCGGTCGCACCCGCGCCCGCTCCCAACCCCGCGCAGGAGATGCTGGTCCCCGCCCATACCCCATGGCCCGGGACCATCGCCACGTTCACTCCGCCTCCCGCGCCCACGTCTCAGCCCGGATACGCCGTCGAGCCACCTGCCCCCGCGCTCCCGCTCGAAGCCACGCCCGCGTCCCAGTCATCGCCCGCCGTCGAGCCACCCGCCCCCGCACTCCCGCTCGAGGCCGCGCCCGCGTCCCAGTCATCGCCCGCCGTCGAGCCACCCGCCCCCGCGCTCCAGTCGGATGCCGAGCCCATCGATATCGATGATGCCGAGCCCATCGATGCCGAGCCCATCGATGCCGAGCCCATCGATATCGATGAGGCCGAGCCCATCGAGACAGCGCCCGCCGCTGCGCGGCCCACGGCCGTGGCCTCCCCGCCGCCTCCTCCGCGCCCCTCCGGGGAGACTCCGGCCGTTCCGGCGGCGCCCAGGCCTCCCACGCCCCCGGTGGCATCGAGCCGTCCCGCGCCTCCTCGCGAGCCCACCCAGACGCTCTCCGCGTCGGCCACGCCCATGGTCCCGAGCGCCCCCGCCTTCGATGCCCCCACCGAGGAGCCCAAGCGCACCGGGCCCATCATCGGTATCGACCTGGGTACCACCAACTCCTGCGCCGGCTACGTGCGCCAGAGCAAGCCGGCCGTCCTCCACAGCCGCGAAGGGCACAACACCGTCCCCTCCATCCTCGCCCTCAACTCCCGCGGCAAACTCGTGGTGGGCCACCCCGCCAAGGGGCAGATGCTCACCAACCCCCGGCAGACCGTCTACGGCGCCAAGCGGCTCGTCGGCCGCCCCTACGAGTCCCCCATCGTCCAGCAGATCAAGGATCGCTTCGCCTATGAGATCGCCCCCGGCGACAACGGCGAAGCGGCGGTGCGGCTCGGAGATCGCATCTACAGCCTGCAGCAGATCTCCGCCCTCATCCTCCGCGAGGTGAAGGAGGTCGCCCAGAACCAGCTCGGCCAGCCCGTCTCGCGCGCCGTCGTCACCGTCCCCGCCTACTACAACGACAACCAGCGCCAGGCCGTGCGCGAGGCCGGACGGCTCGCCGGGCTCCACGTGGAGCGCATCCTCAACGAGCCCACCGCCGCCGCGCTCGCCTACGGCTTCGGCCGCAAGCTCACCCAGCGCGTGCTCGTCTACGACCTCGGCGGCGGTACCTTCGATGCCTCCGTCCTCGAGCTCAAGGACACCCTCTACGAGGTCGTCTCCACCGGCGGCGATACCTTCCTCGGCGGCATCGACTTCGACACCGCCATCGTCGGGTACCTGCTCGAGCAGTTCCGCCAGCTGACCGGCCTCACCATCCAGCTGGACCGGGTGGCCATGCAGCGCATCCAGGACGCCGCCGAGCGCGCCAAGTGCTCCCTCTCCGAGCGCTCACAGGTCCGCGTCCACGTGGCCTTCCTCACCATGGTCGAGGGCAAACCTGTGGACCTCGACGTCCAGCTCACCCGCGAGAAGCTCGTCGAGCTCACCGAGGAGCTCGTCAACCGCACCCTCCAGGTCTGCGCCGACGTGCTCGACGCCAAGGGCCTCACCCCCAAGGACATCGACGAGGTCATCCTCGTGGGCGGTCAGAGCCGCTCGCCGCTCGTCCACGAGAAGATCAACTGGTTCTTCGGCAAGGTGCCCACCAAGAACGTGCACCCGGACGAGGCCGTGGCGCTCGGCGCCGCCCTGCTCGCCCACAGCCTGGCCCAGAACGACGGCGTGCAGCTCATCGACGTGCTGCCCATGGCCATCGGCGTGGGCCTGCCCGGCGGCCGCTTCAAGCCCGTGCTCGAGCGCAACGCTCCCCTGCCCGCCAACAAGGGCTACCAGATCTCCACCAGCCGCGATGATCAGCAGGAGCTCGATCTCATCATCCTGCAGGGCGACTCCGATCGCGCCGTGGAGAACGAGTACCTGGGCACGCTGAAGATCTCCGGGCTGCCTGGTGGGCCTCGCGGCTCGGTGAAGGTCTCCGTCACCTTCGCCGTGGACAACGAGTGCATCCTCACCGTCACCGCCCGCGAGCAGATCAGCGGCATCGAGGTGATGAACGCCTTCTCCACCCGCGACAACCCCGAGCAGGTGAAGGCGAAGCTCGGGCCCAACCACCCGAGTCAGCCCGAGCCGCCGCCCATGCCTCGCAGGCAGTCGCTGCCCGGCATGCCCGCCGTACAGAAGCCCACCGCGGCTCAGCCCGTGGCCCTGCCCATCGCCATCGCCGCGACCGCTCGGGACGTGGCCCCCGGTGGACTGGTCGGGTGGTTGAAGCGGATCCTCGGACGCGCGTGAGCCGGAGAGGGGGACCCCGCGAATCGCGGGCCCTTCCCTTCCGGCTCACAGGGGCAACCTGGGACTCTTGATACCCTCACCCCGGGGGGCTTGCCCCCCCTTTGAACGACGGGGGGCTCCTATCCCGGGGGGAGAGGGGAAATTGGGGGATGTTGGCGTCCTCAGTCGCGGACCGGCAGACGATCCGTACCGGAGGGATTCTCCGCCATCTCGAACACGGGCGCCGGAGCCGGCTGCACGTCGGAAGCCGCCGCCGCGCCCGTCAGCAGGTGCGCGGGCACTGGCGAGGCCTTCACCGCCGCATCCAGCGTCGCCCCACGCGCGGCCGCGATCCGCTTCCGCCACAGGAACACCCCGAGCCCCACCACCGCCAGGGAGCCGAACACCACCAGCTGCCCTTCCTTCATCCGGTCGATCGCGTAGTCCAGCTTGTCCCCGAAGTGGAAGCCGAGCCACACGAAGAACGGCGCGGACAGCAGCGCCGCCAGCCCGTCCCAGAAGAGGAAGCGCCAGTACGACATGCCCGCGGAACCGGCGCTGAAGTACGTCACCGCTCGCACCCCGGGCATGAAGCGCGCGATCATCACGATCTTCTGCCCGTGCAGCGCGAACAGCCCCTCCACCCGGGCCCGCTTCTCGGGGGTGATGAACTTACCCAGGAAGCCGGTGGGGGTGGTAGAGCGACCCACCTTCGAGCCCAGCCGGCGGCCGGCGTAGAAGATGAGGCTGTCGCCCACGAGGATGCCCAGGAAGCCGACCAGCATCATCATCGACAGGCTGGCCGCGCCCTTGTGGGCCAGGAAGCCGCCCAGGATGAGCGAGATGTCCTCGGGCAATGGCACGCCGAGCCCACACGCCACCAGGATGCCGAAGACCGTGGCATAGGCGAAGAAGCCGTGGGTACTGCCCAGCAGGTTGGTGAGGAATTCTTGCACGCTCGTCTCTCTGTCACGTCCGGGGAGACCTGGCAGGCATCGTCATCCGAGCCCTGGCCTCCAGCGCCCCCGCATCAACCGGGTACGCGTCGTCAAAACTCCGAGCCCCCATGCGCCGACTCATAATCCCCTGGCGCGTCCGCTGCTCGAACCGCGAACACCCGGGCTTTCGTCCGAATGCCCGGTTGCTCCAGGTAGGATTCTGTGGGTGTCTCGAAGATCCCTCGTATCGTCCGCGAGGAAGGTAGCACGGCGCGCAAGGGGGGGTGCTTCAAGTCTTTCCCACGAGCGACTTCATGGCTTCCCGGTTGTCTCGGACCTTCTGGCCAAAGTGGCTCACGATCCCCATCAGCAGCTTCATGCAGGCCTGGGGCTTCTGGATGGTGAGCTTCTGGAAGTCCGCGTGGCGGATCTCCACCGCCGTCACGTCCGTCATGGCCACGGCGGTGCACAGCCGCTCGCCCTTCTGGATGAGGGTCAGTTCACCCAGGGGCTCTCCGGCCACGACATCCCCGAGCGTCACTTCCTCGCCCGCGGTGTTCTTCGCACTCAGCCGCACCGTGCCGTCCCCGACGATGAAGAGGGACTCGCCAGGCCGGTTCTCCAGGAACAGGGCCGAGCCCTTGGGAAAAGCCCGTGCCACTCCGATGGCGGCGAAAATCTGGATGCCGACGTCGGTGAAATCCTTGAAGAGCGGGGATGCCTTGAGTGCGGCTGCAACCTCCATGCGAGGTGGTCCTAACACGCACGCTGGCGGGCGTCACGTTAACGGCTGGCCCGATGGTCCGCGGCCGTCTGGACGTAGTGCTTCGCGGACTCGAGCAGGAAGCTCCGCTCCTCCTCGGTGATGGCCCGCTTCACCTTGCCCGGAGAGCCCACCACCAGCGAGCCCGGCGGAATCTTCGTCCCCGGCGTGAGCAGGGTGCCCGCGCCGATGATGCACTCGTCGCCGATCTCCACCCCGTCCATCACGATGGCGCCCATCCCCACCAGCACCCGATTGCCCACCGTGCACCCGTGCAGCACCACGTGGTGCCCCACCGTCACGTCGTCACCGATGACCGTCGAGTACCGGTGGCTCGTGACGTGGATCATCGAGAGATCCTGGATGTTGGTCCTCCGGCCGATGCGGATGGGGTTCACGTCCCCCCGCAGCACCGAGTTGAACCACACCGAGGAGTCCTCCCCCAGCTCCACGTCCCCGATCACCTGCGCCGAGTCCTCCACGAAGCAGCTCGGGTGGACTCGCGGAGTTTGATCTCGGAAACGGCGCAGGGCCATGGGTTCTCCAGTGGGGGAATGGTGGGCTCAGGCCACGACGCAGGTTTCGGGGCTCGGGAGATCGGCGGGCGGCACCACCACCGGCTGGCTCAGCACCACCGTCTGCTTGCCAGACAGCTGGTTCGGCGTGGCGCTCTCCACCAGCACCTTCACGAACGCCCCCGCCGGCGCGTCACCGTCGAAGTTCACCGTGCGGTTCTCCGGCGTCCGCCCGAAACGCTTCGCCGGGTTGTAGCGCGAGTGGCCCTCCACCATCACCTCCACCTCCTGCCCCACCTGCGACGCCGTGTGCTCCCCGCTGATGCGCCGCTGGATCTTCTGCAGCCGCTCCAGCCGCTCGATCTTCACCTCGTGCGGCACCGAACCCCACTCGTCCTCCTTCAGCGCCGCGCCCGTCTTCGGCCGGGGGCTGTAGATGAACGAGAACTGGTTCTCGTACCGCACCTTCTCCGTCAGCTCGAGCGTGAGCGCGAAGTCCTCCTCCGTCTCACCCGGGAAGCCCACGATGATGTCCGTCGTCACCGCGATGCCCGGACGCGCCGCCCGCAGCTTCTCCAGCCGCTCCAGGTATTGCACCACCGTGTAGTCGCGCCGCATCCGCTTCAGCACCGGATTCGAGCCGCTCTGCACCGGCAGGTGGAAGTGCGGCATGATCTTCGGCTGCGTCCGGAACGCCTCGATCAGCTCGTCCGACAGATCATGCGGGTGGCTCGTGGTGAAGCGCACGCGCTCGATGCCCGGCACCTCCGCCGTCCGCAGCAGCAACTGCGCGAAGCTGATGCCGCCCCGGTACGAGTTCACGTTCTGCCCGATCAGCGTCACCTCGCGCACGCCCACCTTCGCCAGGTCCGCCACCTCGGCGAGCACCTCCGGGAAGGCCCGGCTCACCTCACGGCCGCGGGTGTGCGGCACCACGCAGAAGGAGCAGACGTTGTCGCAGCCCTTCATCACCGTGACGAACTCGGTCACCTTGCCGCGGCTCGTCTCGGGGTCCGCGCGGGGGAAGACGTACTCCTCCGAGTCCACCCAGGCCGTCTCCACCACACGCTCGCGCTCGCCCTGCACGCGGCCGATGATGTCCGGCAGCTTGGCGATGGAGTCCGGGCCGAAGACGAAGTCCAGGTAGGGCACCTTCTTGAGGAGCTTGTCCTTCTCCTGCTGCGCCACGCACCCGCCCACGCCCAGCAGCGTGCCCCGGGCGAGCTTCACCGTGCGGTAGCGGCCCAGGGCCGACAGCATCTTGTCCTCGGCCTTCTCGCGGATGGAGCAGGTGTTGAGGATGATGAGGTCCGCCTCCTCCGGAACCGGCGTGGGCCGGTATTCCAGCTTGCCGAGTACCTCGCTCATGCGGAGCGAGTCGTTGACGTTCATCTGGCAGCCGAAGGTGTGGATGAAGTAGCGCTTCATGGGTCTTTCCGTACGGAGAACGGGCTCTTATCCGACGAGCCCCGGCGGATTGCAACGGTTCCAGCGCCCTGGCGGGCAGGAGGGCGAGCCCCCCTAGGCCCGGGTGAGGGCCTTCTGCATCCGGGTATGGAGGGCCACCAGCTGCTCCTCGTGCTGGTTGAGCAGGTCGATCGCCTCCTGTCCGTAGCGCCGGGCCAGGGGCTCCAGGCTCTCGACGCGGTGCAGCTCGTCGCGGACCTTGCCGGCCTTCCCGACCGAGACGGCATCGGACTGCTGCTCCAGCTCCGCCAGACGGGTGCGCAGCCGGCGCGCCGTCCAGCGCTGGCCGGCGTAGGCGCGCAGCATGGAGTTGCCCATCTCCACCACCTTCACCGCCAGTCCGGACGCCTTCAGGCCGAGCTCGTGCGCGGTGGTGAGCGCCGTCGTCTCCCCCGGCTTCGCCTGTTCCGCATGGGCCAGGAAGGCCTCCTGGTAGCGGAGGAGGCCCTGCAGATCGGCCTCGGTGAGGGCGTGGGCGGCGAACCGCAGCGTCCGGGAGTCGGCCGCGCCGACTGCCTCGGACTGGGAGACCTCGAGATCATCGAACATGGAACGGGACATGGCTGTCTCTCTCAGGCGGGGACGAGCTGCTCCGCGATGCGGGACAGCTCGGCCACGGAGTTCACCACCACCGTCTGGTGGCACTCCTTCGAATAGGTGAGCATCTCGCTGTCCCCGAAGCCCCAGTTGGGACGGTCCTCGGGGCAGATCCACAGGAGCCGTTTGCACTTCTGCTTCAGGTCCTTGAGGGCCCAGGCGTTGTTCGCGTTGTAGTTGTTGCGGCCGTCCCCGATGATCATCACCGTGGTCCGGCGCGTGATGCTGCCGAGCTGATCCCTCGTGAACATGGCCAGCGCCCGGCCGTAGTTGGAGTTGGCGGTGAGCGACACGGCCTGCCCCATGGTGGCCAGGTCGATCGCCTTGTCCACCTCCTGCTCCTTGAAGTACTGCGTCACGTCGCCCACGTCCGACACGAAGACGAACGAGCGCACGCGCACGAAGAGCGACTGCAACGTGTACGTGAAGAGCAGCATCATCCGCGAGGCGTTGCGCACCGAGTCCGAGACGTCACAGAGGACGACGACCTCGGGGCGCTCGGGGCGGCGGGCGCGGAACAGGGGCACCATGGGCACCCCACCCCACGGAAGGTTGCGGCGCAGCGTGCGGCGCACGTTCAGCGCCCCCTTCCGCTTCGAGCGCTCCTTGCGGACGAGCCGGGCCTTGAGCTTCTCGGCCAGCGTCTTCACCGCCGCCTCCATCTGGTTCACCTCGGCCTGGCTGAGCTGGTGCAGCGGCTTGTCCACCACCCCGCCCGTGGGCTTGCGGATGCGCGCCTCGGCCTGACGCTTCACCTCGCGCCGCGCCGCGTCCTCCACCTTGCGCATGGCCTCGGCCACGTGGCGTGAGACGATCTCCACGCCCTCCGCCGGCAGGCCCCGCTTGCGCAGCTCCTCCTCCAACGCCTTCAGCTCCGAGCGCGCCCGATCCATCCCCGCCGCCACCATCAGCCGCCGCGAGAAGAAGCCCGTCTGCATCGAGCTCTGCATCTGCGACAAGTCGAGCTGCAACGTGGCCGAGCGGAAGATCTGCGCCAGCCTCGCCCGGTCCCCCATGAGGGCCGCCTGGGCCAGCGGGGACAGCTCGGGGAAGAGCTGGTTCATCTGGAACAGGAGCATCGTCAGGTTGTCGCCCTCGATGAGCCCCTGCTCCTTGATCTGCTGGGCCAGGGACTTGTCGAGCGCCTCGAACGTCTTGGCGGCCCCCGAGAAGAAGAAGTCGAAGGCCCGGTTGAAGACGTCCACGTCCTGGTGGCGCTTCACCATCGTGGTCCGCAGCACCGAGCGGAAGATGGCCTTGTCCTCGAGGCCCACCTCGGCGGTGGCACGCGCCGCGTCCGACACCTCGGAGGTGCTCACACGCACCCCGTTCTGGCGGAGGACCTCGGCGAATTCGACGATGCGTGCGTCCATGTGGTCGGCAACCTCTCCACCCAGCGTTCTACCAGCCTCTACCCTGCCCCGATTCTCCTGTATATCCGCCCCGCACGCGGAACACCCGAGGGAGACATTCATGCCAACAGCCGTCGTCACCGGAGCCGGCATCCGGCTCGGCAAGGCCATCGCCCTGGCGCTGGCCGAGGTGGGGTACGACCTGGTCCTGCACGTCCACCGCTCGACCGAGGGAGCCGAGGCGGCCGCCACCCGGGCCCGTGCCCTGGGACGCTCCGTCACGCTGCACCGCGCCGACCTGGGAACACCCCAGGGGGTGGAGTCGCTGGCCACCGCCGTGCGCGAGGCCCACCCGGCCGTCGACGTCCTCGTGAACAACGCGGGCATCTACGAGCGGGTGGCCTTCGAGGACATCACCCGGGAGCAGTACCACCGGATGATGGGAATCAACCTGGAGGCGCCCTTCTTCCTCACCCAGGCACTGCTCCCGGCGCTGCGCTCCGCTCCCCAGCCGCTGGTCGTGAACCTCACCGACATCGCCGCGGAGCGGGTGACGAGCCACTACGCGCACTACACCGCCAGCAAGGCCGGGTTGCTAGCGCTCACCCGGGCGCTGGCGGTGGAGCTCGCGCCCCGGGTGCGGGTGAACGCCATCTCCCCGGGCACGGTCATCTTCCCGGAGGACTTCGACGAGGCCACCCGGCAGGCCATGCTCGCCCGCATCCCCTTCGGGCGGGAGGGTTCCGCCGAGGACGTGGCCCGGGCCGTGGTCTTCCTGGCGCGCGAGGCCCCTTATATCTCCGGACAGGTGATCGCCGTGGATGGAGCCCGGAGCGCCCAGCTATGAACCGTCTTTCCTCCGATGCCTTCGCATCCGCCCCCCGCGACGCGCGGGGCCGCCCGCTGGATGTCATCGAGCTGCGCCAGCTCCCGGTGAATTGCATCGTCGGGGTGTACCCGGCCGAGCGAGGCACGCCGCAGCCGCTGGAGCTCGACGTGGCGCTCTATCTGGACACCCGGAAGGCCGCCGCCGAGGGGAGCCTCCGCGACACGGTGGACTACGCGCGACTGTCCGGCGAGCTGCGCTTCCTCCTGGAGTCGGCCGACTTCCGCATGCTGGAGACGGCCGCCGAGGCCCTCTGCCGCTACATCCTCGCCCCGCCGACGGAGGACTCGGCGCGTGCTCCGGTGCGGGCCGTCACCTTACGGCTGTCCAAGCCGGAGGCCCTGGGCCGGGCGGGCCTCGCCTCGCTACAGGTGCACCGCACCGCGGACGAGTACCAGTACGAGCAGGAGGACAAGCCCTTCGGGCGGGTGGACATCCTCTTCCAGGACGAGCACGTGGGCATCTACCGGCTGCGCATCGCTCCGGGCCGCACCATCCCCACCCACGAGCACCGGGTGATGAACGAGTCCGAGCTGGTGCTCGGCCACGGGCTGCTGCTCCAGGGCCGGCCGGTGCAGGCGGGCACGGGCTTCCGGTGGCCGAAGCACCTTCCGCACCGCTACGACAATCCGAAGGCGATCGAGCAGACGGTGCTGTGCGTGGACCGTCCGGCCTTCATTCCGGATGACGAGGTGGAGGTGCCGGAGCCCTCGGGTGGATTGGTGCCCGTGGAGGGCCGGGCGTACTACCCGGCGGCGGCGAGCACCCTGGAAGCGGAGGTCGAGCGGTGATGAGCACCCGGCCCGTGGGAACCCGGAAGGTGCTGGTGACGGGTGGGGGCAGCGGCATGGGCCTCGCGGTGGCCGAGGCGCTGCTGCGGGCCGGAGGCCGGGTGGCGGTGACGGGACGCCGGGTGGAGCGACTGGAGGCGGTGGCCCGCGCCTGGCCCGGTCAGGCGGTGGCCCTGCCCTGCGACCTCGCCTCCGCTTCCGAACGCTCGGGCCTGCTGGCGAAGGCCCGTGACGCGTTGGGCGGACTGGATGGACTGGTGCACTCGGCGGGAGTGGTGGAACACCAGCTTCCCGGTCACATCTCCGAGGAGGCCCTGCGAGCCCAACTGGAGATCAACCTGGTGGCCCCGCTGCGTCTGGGCGAGGAGGCGCTGTCGCTCCTGGAGGACGGAGGCGGAATGGTGTTCATCGCCTCGACGCTCGCCCTGCGGCCGCTGCCCACCAGCGCCGTGTACAGCGCGGCCAAGGCGGGGTTGTTGGCGGCCATGCGCTCACTGGCCCTCGCGGGCGCCGCGCGGCGAATCCGAGCCAACGCCGTCTGCCCGGGAGTGGTGGACACGGAGATGGTCCGGGCCCCGCGCCTGGCTCCCGGTGAGCCGCTTCCCCAGGGCGAGGAACTCGAGCGGAGGATCGCAACTCAGTTGTCCACGCTGGGGGCGTTGCATCCGCTGGGACGGCTCGGAAAACCCGAGGAAGTGGCCGATGCGGTGGTGCACCTGCTGGCCGCGCCGTGGACCACCGGCAGCGAGCTGGTGATCGACGGAGGGATCCTGCTGCGAGAGTGATCTCGAGTTACTCGGCTTCGCCGCGGTAGATACAGCCCGAGGTGCAGGTCTCCCGCACCATCACCTGCGAGAGCTGCGGGAGCAGAGGCCGCATGCGCTGCCAGATCCACCGCGCCAGATTCTCGCTGGTGGGATTGGAGAGCCCCTCGATCTCATTGAGGTAGTAGTGATCGAGCTGGGCGTGCAGCGGTTTGAAGGCCTCGGTGAGGTCGGCGAAGTCCATCACCCAACCCGAGTCCGCACCCACCGGACCCTGTACATGCAGGGTCACGCGGTAGGAGTGGCCATGCAGCCGGGCACACTTGTGTCCCGGGGGCACATTGGGGAGGCGATGGGCCGCCTCGAAGGTGAACTCCTTGAAGATCTCCAAAACAGACTCCTGAGAGCCGCCAGCACCTATGCGGGCAGCTCGAAAGACATTACGGACTCCACGTGGTGCGTCTGGGGGAACATGTCCACCACCTGGAGCGCCAGCGGCTTGTAACCCGCCTCAACCAATCCCGCCGCGTCCCGGGCCAGGGAGCCCGGATCACACGCCACGTACACGACCCGCCTCACCCCCAGGGCCTTGAGCCACCGGGCGAGCCCTGGTGCCCCCGTCCGCGGAGGGTCCGCCAGCGCGAGGTCGAACCGCTTGCCCTCGCGGATGAGGCCCTCGCACACCTTCCGGGCATCCCCCTGGTGGAACCGAACATTGGCCACCCCACCCTCCCGCGCGCTCCGCTGCGCCAACTCCACCGACGCCGGAGAGGACTCCACGCCCAACACGGATGCCGCGCTCGCCGCCAACGGGAACGTGAAGTTGCCGTTGCCCGAGTACAACTCCAATACCGCATCCGACTCACGCGGGGCCAGCTCGTACACCGCCGAGGTCACCAGGCCCACGTTGGCCTCCGCATGCGCCTGGGAGAAGGCGTCCGGACGGAGGTACAGCGGCACCTCGGGCCGCAGCGGCGACAGCGAGCGCAGCACCGGCTTGCCGATGATGCGCGGCGAGCCCTCCTTCGGCACCAGCACCGCCCCCTCCAGCCGCAGCGCGCGCACCGCCTTGTCGCACGCCTCCACGTGCCGGGGCGTCGCCTGCCCCTTCAACATCACCGCGAAGGCCGCCTTGCCCCCCTCGGCCAGCAGGTGCACCTCCTCCGCGTCCCGGGACACCGGCTTGAGCAACGGCCCCAGCTTCCCCGGCAGCCCGGCGAGCACCGGCACCAGCGCGCCGCACTCGTCCACCGGCACCCGGTCGTGGCTCCGCCGCCCGAAGTAGGCCAGTTCGTCCTTGAGGAAGTGCAGCACCGCCCGCCGCCGGTAGCCGAACTCCGTGGGCGCCATCAGCAGGGGCCGCACCGCGAAGCCGTCCCGCTTCAGCCTGCCCAGGTGCTCCAGGGCGGAGAGGACGATCTCCTGCTTCGCGGCACGCTGAGCCGACTCGGACAACTCCAGCCAGTCGCACCCGCCACAGCGCGCGCTCAGGCCACAGGGCGAGCGCCGCCGGTCCGGACTGGGGGCCAGCACGTCGCCGAGCAGGTGGCCACGCATCACCTTGCCTTCCTGCTCCAGACGCACGCGCACGCGCTCGCCGGGGAAGGTGCCGGGCACGAAGACGGTGCGGCCCTCGTACGAACCCACACCCTCTCCGAGTTGCCCGAGCCGCTCGATCGTCAATTCAACGGGGGTATCCGGCAGCATGGATCCCTATTCGACCTCCACGGCGGCCGGGGTATTCCGCCGCGGCCCCGTGCTCGAGGACCGCGGCGGGAACGGCGCGAGACCCGAGGGCCTCAGATCTTCATCTCACGCACGTCCGGGGCGATCTTGAGCTTGGGCTCGGTGATGGCCTGGACCTGCTCCACCGTCACGCCGGGGGCCAACTCACGCAGCACGAGGCCCTGGGGCGTCACGTCGATGAGGGCGTACTCGGTGACGATGTGGTTGATGCACTTGAGGCCGGTGATGGGGAGGGAGCACTTCTTGAGGATCTTCGGCTTCCCCTCCTTGTTGACGTGCTCCATGGTCACGAAGACGCGCTTGGCGCCCACCGCGAGATCCATGGCGCCACCGGGGCCCTTCACCATCTTGCCGGGGATCATCCAGTTGGCGAGGTCTCCCTCCTCACTCACCTCCATGGCGCCGAGCACGGCCAGATCCACATGGCCGCCGCGGATCATCCCGAAGGACAGCGCCGAGTCGAAGAAGGCGGCGCCCTTCACCACCGTCACCGTCTCCTTGCCGGCGTTGATGAGATCCGGATCTTCCTCGCCCTCCACGGGCCAGGCTCCCATGCCGAGAATGCCGTTCTCGGACTGGAACATGATGTCGATGCCCTTCGGAATGTAGTTGGCAACCAGCGTGGGGATGCCGATTCCGAGGTTCACGTAATAGCCGTCGCGCAGCTCCTGGGCGATGCGCTGGGCAATCTGCTCACGGGTCAGGGGCATGGCGTCCTCTCAGGCCTTCTTCTGAACGGTGCGGCGCTCGATCCACTTCTCGAGATTCTTGGACTGGATGATCCGGTGCACGAAGATGCCGGGCAGGTGCACCTGATCCGGATCGATCTCACCGGCGGGCACGATGTGCTCGGCCTCGACGATGGTGACCTTTCCCGCCATGCACATCATCGGCGAGAAGTTGCGGGCCGTCTTGCGGAACACCAGGTTGCCCCAGGTGTCCGCCTTCCAGGCGCGCACGATGGTGAAGTCAGACTTCAGCGGCGTCTCGAGCACGTGCAGCCGCCCGTCGATCATCCGCGTCTCCTTGCCCTTGGCGAGCTCGGTGCCCGCGCCCGAGGGCGTGAAGAAGCCGCCGATGCCGCAGCCACCGGCGCGGATGCGCTCGGCCAGCGTGCCCTGCGGGTTGAGCTCCACCTCGAGCGTCCCGGAGAGCATCTGCTGCTCGAAGACCTTGTTCTCGCCCACGTAGCTGGCGACGATCTTCTTCACCTGGTTGGCCTTGAGGAGAATCCCCAGGCCCAGCTCGGTGGTGCCGCAGTTGTTGGAGATGATGGTGAGTCCCTTGGTCCCCTTGCGGTGCAACGCCGCGATGAGGTTCTCGGGATTGCCGCACAGCCCGAAGCCGCCGCTCATCAGCGTGGCGCCATCCGGGATGTCGCGGACGGCCTCGTCCGCGCTCGCGATGATCTTGTTCATGAACCCCTCCTACGAGAACGGGGCGAGGGCCGGTAGACCCTCACCCCGCCCCTCTCCCAGGGGGAGAGGGAGTTTCGTCCCGCGTTGGACTAGCGCTCCACCATGAGCGCGATGCCCTCGCCGCCGCCGATGCACAGCGACGCCACGCCCCGCTTCTTGTTCGTGTCCTGCAGCGTGTGCACCAGCGTCACCAGCAGACGCGCGCCGGAAGCGCCGATCGGGTGGCCGAGCACCACCGCGCCGCCACGCACGTTCACCTTCGAGGCGTCCAGGCCGAGCAGCTTGTTGTTGGCCAGGGCCACCACCGCGAAGGCCTCGTTGATCTCCCACAGGTCCACGTCGGTGGTCTTGTGGCCGGTCTTCTTCAGCAGGTTGTTGATGGAGTCCGCCGGAGCGATGGTGAACTCCACCGGCTTGCGGGCGGCCCCGGCGTAGCCGGTGATCCGGCCCAGCACGGTACGGCCCTCGGCCTTGGCGCGCTCGGCGCTCATCAGCACCAGCGCCGCGGCGCCGTCGTTGATGGAGGACGCGTTGGCCGCCGTCACCGTGCCGTCCTTCTTGAAGACGGGCTTGAGCGAGGGAATCTTCTCCGGCTTCGCGTTCTTGGGACCCTCGTCCTCGCTCACCACCACGTCACCGCCCTTGCCGCCGGGCACGGTGACCGGGACGATCTCCCGGGTGAACAGACCGGCCTTCTGGGCCTCGATGGCGCGCTTGGTGGACTCGAGCGCGTACTCGTCCTGGTTGGCGCGGCTGATGCCCTGGCTGGTGGAGCACTCCTCGGCGCAGCTGCCCATGTGGACGTTGCCGTAGGGATCCCACAGGCCGTCGAGGATCATCGCGTCCTTGAACTCCACGTTGCCCATGCGGGCGCCGCCACGCAGGGCGTGGCTGACGTAGGGCGCGTTGCTCATGGACTCCATGCCGCCGACCACCACCACCTCGGCGTCACCCAGCGCAATGGCCTGGGCGCCGGCGATGACCGCCTTGAGGCCCGAGCCGCACACCTTGTTGATGGTGACGGCGGGAACGCTCTCGGGGATGCCGGCGTAGATGGCCGCCTGACGCGCCGGGGCCTGGCCCACGCCCGCCTGGAGCACGCAGCCCATGATGGTCTCGTTGACCTGATCCGGGGAGACGCCCGAGCGCTCCAGCGCCGCCTTGATGGCAACCGCGCCGAGTTGCGGCGCCGTCAGCTTGGACAGGGCGCCCTGGAAGGCCCCGATGGGGGTACGCGCCGCGCCGACGATGACCACTTCACGAGCCATGAACTGCCTCCTTGGGATGCTTGGAGATGACTTCGAATAACGCTCGGGAGGGCCCTTATCACCGCCGCTTGTAGGAGGGTCAAGCCTCCTTGCCTGCCCTGAAGCCGGAGCGTCCACTGTCCCGAGAGATGGGCTTCTGGCTCCGAGGACTCCTCGGAATCGGCTCATGACACGGCGCGTCGAAACGTGGAAAAACAAACGGCCGAGCCCCCCGAAGGAAGCCCGGCCGCTCGTATGTGTCCCTCGCGTGAGGGGCGGAGCTGACTACTTCTTCAGCTTGCTCGCCATCACGTCGCCGAGGCGGGCCTTGGAGCCCTCGGCCTGGCGGCGGAGGTACTCGCGGTAGTCCTCGCCCTCGCCGATCAGGGCCTTCATCGACAGAGCGACCTTCCGGTCCTGGGTGTTGATGTCGATGATCTTGACCTCGACCTCCTGGCCCTCCTGCACCACGTCACGCGGGTTCTCGACGCGCTCCTCCTTCAGCTCGGAGACGTGCACGAGGCCCTCGATGCCGGGCTCGATCTCCACGAAGGCGCCGAAGTCCGTCACCTTGGTGACCTTGCCCTTCACGCGGCTGCCCACCGGGGTCCGCTCGGACAGGGTGTCCCAGGGATCCGGCTGGAGCTGCTTGATGCCCAGGCTGAAGCGCTCGTTCTCGACGTCGATGTTGAGCACCACCGCCTCGACCTCGTCGCCCTTCTTGAACATCTCGCCCGGGTGCTTGATGCGCACCGTCCAGGAGATATCGGACACGTGCACCAGACCGTCCACACCCTCCTCGACGCCGACGAACACACCGAAGTCGGTGACGTTGCGGATCTGACCCTTGATGACGGAGCCGATCGGGTACTTGTCCTCGAGCAGCGTCCAGGGGTTCTGCTCGATCTGCTTCATGCCCAGCGCGATGCGCTTGGCCTTCGGATCGATGTCGAGAACGACGGCCTCGACCTCCTGGCCGACCTCCAGCATCTTGCTGGGGTGCTTGAGGCGCTTGGTCCAGGACATCTCGGACACGTGCACCAGACCCTCGACGCCCTGCTCGATCTCGATGAACGCGCCGTAGTCGGTGATGGAGACCGTCTTGCCGCGAACGCGCGTGCCGACCGGGTACTTCTCGTCGGCGCGGTGCCACGGATCCTCCTGGATCTGCTTGAGGCCCAGGCTGACGCGCTCCTGCGTCGGGTCGAACTTGAGGACGACGACGCGAACCTCGTCACCCACGTTGAACATCTCGCTGGGGTGACCGATGCGGCCCCAGGACATGTCGGTGATGTGGAGGAGGCCGTCGATGCCGCCGAGGTCGATGAAGGCGCCGTAGTCGGTGAGGTTCTTGACCACGCCCTTGAGGACCGCACCCTCCTTGAGGTTCTTGAGGGTCTCCTTCTTCATCTCCTCGCGCTGCTTCTCGAGCAGCACGCGGCGGGAGAGCACGATGTTGCCGCGCTTCTTGTTGAACTTGATGACCTTGAACTCGAATTCCTTCGAGATGTACTGGTCGAGGTTGCGCACCGGGCGGATATCCACCTGGCTGCCGGGGAGGAACGCCTTCACGCCGATGTCGACGGAGAGGCCACCCTTCACACGGCCCACGATGGTGCCCTTGACGATTTCATCGCGCTCGCAAGCGGCGCTGATCTCGTCCCAGATGCGCATCTTGTCGGCCTTCTCCTTGGAGAGGACGACCATGCCGGTATCGTTCTCGCGGCTCTCCAGGAGGACCTCGACAGGGTCGCCCGCCTTGACGGAGACCTCGCCGCGAGGGCTGGTGAACTCGGAGATCGGAACCTGGCCCTCGGACTTGTAGCCGATGTCGACGATGGCGAAGTCCTTGGTCACCTGAACGACGGTGCCCTTGACGATCTCGCCCTCCTTGAGGATGCCATCTCCGCCACGCTCCTTGAGCGAGGCCTCGAACATCGCGGCAAAATCCTCGTCGCCAACATCTCCGATCTGCTGGTTCACATTCTGCTGCATGAGATTGGGAGTCCTTCGAAACTGGTACAGCTGCCCCCGGTGGTTGACGGCAGCCACTCGCGGGGAGCTACGAGTGGCCCGCGAGCCAATTCCACAACGGAGTTGACTCGAAGGCGCGCACCCTAGACACCGGTTACACCGGCAGTCAAGCGAGCACGCGGTACTTGTTCACAGTCTTGATAATCCGGCCCCAGTGGAACGGGCACCCCCACCCCACCAGAACCCTCATCCGGTGGGCCAGGTCGCCAGGCCTGCTGGCGCCTGACTCAGAGGAGAAGGTGCTACCCCATGGGTAGCCGCGCCATCACCCCCCAGCACGGGGTCCAGGGCCCTCGGCCCGGGGGCGGGCGTTCAGTCGAGCAGCTTGAACGTCTCGCGGGCGATCACCAGGCGCTGCACTTCGCTGGTGCCCTCATAGATGGTCTGCACCCGGGCATCGCGGAAGTAGCGCTCCACGGGGAACTCGTCGATGTAACCGTAGCCGCCGTGGATCTGCACGGCCTTGTCCACCGCCCGGTTGGACATCTCGCTGGCGAACAGCTTCGCCATGGAGGCCTCGCGGGTGAACGGCTTGCCCTCTTCCTTGAGGTTCGCGGCCCGGAGCGTCAGCAGCTCGGCTGCCTGGAGCTCCGTGCTCATGTTGGCCAGCATGAAGCGCAGGCCCTGGAACTCAGCGATGGGCTGGCCAAAGGCCTTGCGGTCCTTCGCATAACGAATGGAGGCCTCGAGCGCCGCCCGCGCCACGCCGCACGCCTGCGAGGCGATGCCGATGCGCCCACCGTCCAGCGCGATCATCGCCAGCTTGAAGCCGTCCCCCTCCTTGCCCAGGAGGTTGTCCGCGGGGATCTCCATGTCCTCGAAGGTGAGGCTCACGGTGTTGGACCCGCGCAGGCCCATCTTGTCCTCGTGCTTGCCGATGATGAGGCCCTTGGTCCCGCCCTCGACGATGAAGGCGGAGATGCCCTTGTTCCCCTGCCCTCCCGTGAGGGCCCACACCACCATCACCCCCGCGTAGGCGCCGGAGGTGATCCACTGCTTGCTGCCGTTGATGACCCACTTGTCCCCGCGCCGCACCGCCGTGGTGCGCATGGCGCGCGGATCCGAGCCGGCATGGGACTCGGAGAGCGCGAACGAGCCCACCACCGCCTCGCCCGACGTCAGCTTCGTCACGAACTTCTCGCGCTGGGCGTCGGTGCCGAACTTGTAGATGAGCTCGCCGCACATGTTGGTGACGGCCATGGCCACCGAGGTGGAGGCACACGCGGCCGCCATCTCCATCATCGCCAGGGAGTACGAGACGACGCCCGCCTCGGCGCCACCGTACTGGCCGGGGATGTTCACCCCCATGAGCCCCAGGGAGGCCAGCTCCTTGAAGAGCTCGACGGAGAAGAACTCCTCCCTGTCGAACTTGCGCGCCTGGGGGGCCACGCGCTCGCGGGCGAACTTGCGGGCGGTGTCGCGGATGAGCGTCTGCGTCTCGGTGAGCTCGAGATTCACGGGAGCGGGTGTCCTACTTGATGGCCTTGAGGTTGAACGGGTACTCGATGGGGTATTCGCGCCCATCCGGAGGCGACGGGAAGTTGATGCCGGAGAGCACGTTCACCACGCACTCGTGCAGCCGCGAGTCCTTGATCGTCGTGCCAGCCTTGGCGACCTTCGCGTTGCGCACGAAGCCGTCGGGCGAGATGGTGAAGGTCGTCATGATGCGGCCCTCCTCCACCTTGTTGCCCTTGGTGGCGAGCAGCTCCTCGTAGCAGTCCTGCACGTCACGCGAGTGGTACTGCATCACCTCGCGGATGGAGTCCGGGGTGAAGGGCAGCCGGCTGATGTCCGGAGGCGGAGGCCGCACCGGCTCCGCCTTCTTCTTCTCCTGTGCGGGGGCAGCCGCCTCGGGAGCGATGTCCTTGGCGGACGCGCCCTTCTTCGCGGGCGAGCCCTGCGCGAACGCCAGGCCCGACCCGAGCACCACCACCATCAACAGGGAACGGTTCATCATGGACGGCTCGACTCCTAGTCCTTCAACAGGTTGGCCGAGATGACGATGCGCTGGATCTCGCTCGTCCCCTCGTAGATTTCCGTGATGCGCGCGTCACGCACGTGGCGCTCGGCATCCATTTCCTTGGAGTAACCCATGCCGCCATGGACCTGCAGGGCCTTGTTGGCCACACGACTGGCCATCTCGCTGGCATACAACTTGGCCATGGCGCTCTCGGTCGAGTGGCGAACACCCTTGTCCTTGAGCAGCGCCGCGCGCAGCACGAGCATCCGGGCCGCGTCGATCTCCGTGGCCATGTCGGCGATCATGAACTGGATGGCCTGGTGCTCGCGGATGGACTTGCCGAACGTCTTGCGCTCGCCCGAGTAGCGCACCGCCTCCTCGAAGGCCGCGCGGGCAATGCCGAGCGCCTGCGACGCGATGCCGATGCGGCCACCGTCCAGCGTGCTCATGGCGACCTTGAAGCCGTCACCCTCCTTGCCGAGCATGTTCTTCGCCGGCACGCGCATGTCCTCGAAGAACATGCTGCAGGAGTGCGCCGCGCTGATGCCCATCTTCTTGTCCGGCTCGGCGCGGATGAAGCCCGGGGTGTTGGTGGGCACGAGGAAGGCGGTGATGCCCTTGTTGCCCGCCTCCTTGTTCGTCATCGTGAAGAGCACGATGGCGTCGGCCTTGGGGCCGTTGGTGATCCAGTTCTTCGAGCCATTGATGACGTACTCGTCACCCTTGCGCACCGCGACGGTCTTTTGCGAGGCCGCGTCGCTGCCCGCCTCGGGCTCGGTGAGGCCGAAGCAGCCCAGCTTCTCGCCCCGGGCGAACGGCGTGAGGAACTCGGCCTTCTGCGCCTCGGTGCCGAACTTCATCACCGGATCGCAGTAGAGCGAGTTGTTCACGCTCATGATGACGCCGGTGGAGGCACAGCCGCGGCTGATCTCCTCCATGGCCACCGCGTAACAGACGTTGTCCAGACCCGCGCCGCCGTACTGCTCCGGCACCGCCACGCCCAACAGCGACAGCTCGGCCAGCTTCTTCACCGCGTCGGTGGGCCACTGGTGCGTCTCGTCCCACTTGCGGGCGTTGGGGATCAGCTCGCGCGCGGCGAACTCGCGGCACATCCGCTGGATCTCGCGCTGGACGTCGGTCAGCTCGAAGTTCATGGCACTCCTGATGGGGAAAGAAGGGCGCGGAGGTACATATACGGGGCCACGCGCCCGGGAACAGCGATTGCAAGAGGGGCGGGCAAGCGTCTGTTGCCGCGCCCATTAGTCTGCCCGAAGGCTCCCAGGGCACCCCGGGGAGCCTTCCTCTACCGGATTACCTGCCGGTGAAGTTGGCCGCGCGCTTCTCCAGGAAGGCCTTCATGCCCTCCTTCTGGTCCTCCGAGCCGAAGAGCACCGCGAAGCCCTGGCGCTCCAGCTCGTTGGCCGCCCGGAGATCCTGATCCGCGCCGAACTCGATGACGCGCTTGGCCTGGGAGATGGCCAGCGGGCCATTCTTGAGCATCTTCCCCGCCACCGCCTTGCAGTGGGCCAGGAGCTGATCCGCCGGGAGCACGTCGAGCACCAGGCCGATCTCCTTGGCCTTGGCCGCGTCCAGGCGCTCACCGGTGAAGACGAGCTCCTTCGCGCGCATCTTGCCCACCACGCGGGTGAGCCGCTGCGTGCCGCCGAAGCCCGGGATGACGCCGAGGCTCACCTCGGGCAGGCCCAGCTTCGCCTTCTCCGAGGCGTAGATGAGGTCGCACGCGAGGGCCAGCTCGCACCCGCCACCGAGCGCGAAACCGTTCACCGCGGCGATGGTGGGGATGGGGAGCTGCTCGAGCGTCTGGAAGGCCCGGTGGCCCAGGGCGGCGAACTCGCGCGCCTGCGCCGCGCCGATGGACGCCATCTCCGCGATGTCCGCGCCGGCCACGAAGGCCTTGTCGCCGCCACCCGTGATGATGAGCGCACGGGCCGTGGCGGGCAGGGAGTTGAGCGCGGACTCGATCTCCTGGAGCGTCTTGCTGTTGAGGGCGTTGAGCGCCTTGGGACGATCGATGGTGAGGATCGCGATCGCGTCCTCGGTCTCCAGCCGGATGTTCTCGTAGGCCATGTGGGGATCCTCAGGGTGGGAAGACGGTGACAGGCACCCTCACCCCGACCCTCTCCCGGCGGGAGAGGGGTATTTGGGGCACCTGTGTCCTGGTATCGCGCGCCCTTCCCCTCTCCCCTCGGGAGAGGGTCGGGGTGAGGGTGCCTGGGTCTGGGGTTCAGTACTTGTAGAAGCCGCGGCCACTCTTCTTGCCGAACCAGCCGGCGTCCACGTACTGCCGCAGCAGCGGGCTCGGGCGGTACTTGTCGTCACCCAGGCCCTTGTGGAGCACCTCGGCGATGTAGAGCACCGTGTCCAGGCCGATGAAGTCCGCCAGCTGCAGCGGGCCCATGGGCTGGTTGGTGCCCAGCTTCATCGCCGTGTCGATGTCCTCCGCCGTCCCCAGCCCCTCCTGCAGCGCGAAGCAGGCCTCGTTCAGCATCGGGATGAGGATGCGGTTCACGATGAAGCCCGGGAAGTCCTTGGAGACCACCGTGGTCTTCCCCATCTTCTCCGCCAGCGCCTTCGTCGTCTGGTACGTCGCGTCCGACGTCGCCGCGCCCCGGATCAGCTCCACCAGCTGCATCACCGGCACCGGGTTCATGAAGTGCATGCCGATCACGTTCTCGGGGCGCTTCGTCGCCGCCGCGATCCGCGTGATGGGGATGGACGAGGTGTTCGTGGCCAGGATGCCGCCCGGCTTCACCACGCCGTCCAGCTCCACGAAGATGCGGCGCTTGAGGTCCTCGTTCTCCGTCACCGCCTCGACGGCGAAGTCCACGTCCTTCACCTCGGTGGCGCTCGTGGCGGTGGCCAGGTTCGCGGTCGCCGCCTCGAGTTTGGCCGCGTCCAGCTTGCCCTTCTCCACCAGCTTCTTCAGGCCCGCCTTGATGCGCTCGGCACCCTTGGCGAGACCCTCCTTCGAGACGTCCACCAGGGTGACCCGCAGGCCAGCCTGCAGCGCCACCTGGGCGATGCCCGACCCCATCTGCCCTGCCCCGACGACGATGATGTGCTCCGATGCCATGGGAGACCCCTTGCTCGGTAAACGAGGAACCGGGCGCGCTATAGCCCCCGCTCCCCTACCGGTCAACGGATCACGGGAACCGCAGTCCCCTCTCGGAGCGTGTGTCCTCGTCCTGGAGTGTCAGGCGCTCCACGAGAGGGGGCCGGGATGGTCCACTTTCACCCCGAGCGAATACCCACACCTCGTACGTCCCCGAGGGGAGTTCCACCACCAGGGAGACCAGGCCCAGCGGACCGCCCGCCTGGAAGGAGCGCGTCTCGCGCTTCACCAATTCGCCTTCCGCGTTCTTCACCTGGAAGTCGAGCGCCCGGATCTCACTCCAGCCCGGGCCCTCGAACCGCCACACCAGCTCGCGCTCGGGAGCGTCCACGCCCTTCCACAGCCACAAGCCCAGCGCCACCAGCAACAGGAAGGGCAGCCGCCTCAGCAGAGGGTGTTGTTTCCAGTTCCGCCGTTCGCCGCCCTCCACGCCCTCACTCCTTCTTCGCCGCGGTCTTCTTGCCGCCGCGGCGCGTGTTCAACTCGGTCACCGTCACCTTGGCCCGGCCCGGCGTGCCCGCCTCGCCCTGCTCCTGCTCCTCGTGAGGCACCAGGCGGATCTGCGCCTTCACCTCGATGGTCATTCCCGACACCACCTTGAGCAGCTCGTCGCGCAGCTTCTCCGACTGGAGGAAGCGACGCAGTTCCTCGGAGACGACCCGGCCCACCTCGTCCTTCGTCTTCTCCGCCTGCCCGAGGATGTAGCCGAGCACTTCCTTGGGAAGCTTCAGCTGGCCGGCCAGCGAGCGGATGCCCTCCTCCGTCATGAAGAGGGCGCCCAGTCCCGCCACCGCCACCTTGCGCACGAACTCGGGCACGAAGCCCGCGCGAGAACCCTCTTCCCGTTCCGGCTCGTCTCCGAGCAACGGGTCGAAGTCGTCGGTCTCGTCTTCGGGGGCCTTGCCGGGCGCCATAGGGGTCCTCGGGTGATGGGGGGTGACTAGCGTATCACCGGCAGCTTCACCGCCACCCGCATGTTCTCGGTGGACACGCGGCCCGCGATGTTGCGCGCCATCGCCACGAAGGCCTGGGCCTCGGCGCTCTCCGGCGCGCTGAGCACCACCGGCACGCCCGCGTCACCCGCCTCGCGGATCTTCAGCTCCAGGGGAATCTCCCCCAGGAACGGGATGCTGAACATCTGCGCCGCCTTGTGCCCACCGCCCCGGTTGAAGATGGGCGTGGCCTTCGAGCAGTGCGGGCACACGAACTGGCTCATGTTCTCCACGATGCCCAGCACCGGGATGTGCACCTTGTCGAACATCTGCTTGGCGCGCACCACGTCCGCCAGCGCCACGTCCTGCGGCGTCGTCACCAGCACCGCGCCCGACGCCTTCACCGACTGCGACAGCGACAGCGCCACGTCACCCGTGCCCGGCGGCAAGTCCAGCACCAGGTAGTCCAGCTCGCCCCAGCGCACGTCGCGCACCAGCTGCATCAGCGCCCCGTGCAGCATGGGCCCGCGCCAGATGAGCGCCTGATCCGCCTCCACCAGGAAGCCGATCGACATGACCTTCAGCCCGTGCTTCTCCAGCGGCAGCAGCGTCTTGCCATCCGGGCTCACCGGCTTCTCGGTGATGCCCGTCATCAGCGGCACCGAGGGGCCATAGAAGTCCGCGTCCAGCAGGCCCACCTTCGCGCCCTCGCGCGCCAGCGCCGCCGCCAGGTTCACCGACACCGTGCTCTTGCCCACGCCGCCCTTGCCAGCACCCACGAGGATCACGTTCTTCACCTGCGGGAGGATCGCCTGGCCCTGCGCCATGCCCTGCGGCGCCGAGCGCACCTGCGCGCCCCACTCGATGTCGAACGTCTTCAGCCCTGGCACCTGCTTGAGCGCCGCCTCGGCGTCCGCCTGGATCTTCCCCTTCATCGGGCACGCCGGCGTGGTCAGCTCGATCTTGAGCTTCGCCTTGTCCCCGTCCACGCGGACGTCCTTCACCATCCCGGCCTTCACGAGGTCGATGTGCAGCTCGGGATCCATCACCTTCGACATCGCCGCGAGGATGTCGCGCTCGGAAACACTCATCTGTGTACCTGAATCCTTTGAATCCGGGGGGTTGGGGGACCCCCCACGGAAGGGCGCGGAAATAGCCAGCGGACCCCCCGGTGTCAACCTCCTCTAATCTGTCGTTCCCCTGGTTGCACCGCTTCTCATTCGATCGCGGCCACCCGGTACTCGCCTGCCTCCCGGACCAGCCGCACCGCCCGGTCCGCCCCCAGCGGGAACTCCGCCCCCGACGCCGTCACCCGCACGTCCCCCTCCAGGGCGAGCCGCGCCCGGCGTACCCGCTCGGCCGACAGGGGCTCGCGCTTGAAGTCCTCGCGCAGGCGCTCGGGGGTGTAGCGGGCACGCAGGGGATCGCTCAGCAGCGACCAGGCCTTGTTCCAATCGCCCGCCTTCACCGCGTCCAGGAATCCCTTCAAGGCCGCCCGGGGTGCGTCCTCGGGCTTCTCCTCGACGACCCGCCAGCCCTCCTTTTCCTGGATCAGCGTGAGGGCCGGGGCTCGCGCCTGGAGCCGAGGGAGGGCCTCGCGCACTTCCTTCGCGCGGGCCTGACGGACCGAGGCGTCTCCGTAGTGCTCCAGGAACGCGGGCCGGGCCTCCGGGGGGACGCTCGTCAGCGCGGAGGCGTCCGCCAGCCGGTTCTCCTCCAATGCCTGGGCGTAGGACGCCGCCACCTCCGAGGGTCCCGGCGTGTGGGCACAGCCCGTGACCACCCCGGAGACAGCCAGGGACAACATGGACAGCGTTCCCAGGACCCTGCGCAACGGGCCTCCCGGTGTGCCCTTCTTCATCGCCGCCCCCGAGACGGAGCCCGGCGGCCGGCATGCTCCGCAATACACATCCCCATCGTACGCATAGGCCTCCGAGACCTGGAGCCCCACCCCGCAGCGCGAGCACTCCATGGCCGCCGCGACCGTAGCGGAGGGCCGCGCCTGAGGCATCACCGGAGACGTGGGCGGGGGCCGCGTGTCCGTCACACCCGCCAGGGCCTCGAAGGCGCCCGCGTCCAGCCAGACCCCTTCACACGAGGGGCACACGTCCACGGGGCTGGCGCTCGTCACCACCCGCCGCAGACGCCCGGTGCAGGCCGGACAGCGCATGGGCTCGCTCCGGCACGTGGGGCAGACCGCCTCCGCCCGGCCCACCGGGTGCCCCGACTTCCGGCACCTCGAGAAGGTCTGCCCCTTCATGGCCAGGAAGCTCCTCACCGAGGGTCGATCCGGGAAACGCTCCAGCTCGCCCCGGTCGAACCACAGACCGTGACAGCCCGGGCAGGTGTCGATTTCCACATGGGAGACGCGCAAGGGCCGCAGCGGCTGGTTCTCACAGAGGGGACAGGGGCGCGCCATGCGGGCCGGGAGGTTACTCGAAACGCTCCCCTCCCTTGAACCCCAGCAGGCTCCACGCCGTTGGACAGAAGGCATAAACCCCCGCCCACGCGTTGCCCAGCAACAGCTTCAGCAGCGAGAAGCCTCGATCCCCTCCCCCATACATCTGGAGCTCGAAGCGCCCCGCCGGCACCTTCGCCAGATCCATCGCGTGGCGGCACGCCTCCTCGAAGCCTCCCAGCTTGTCCACCAGCCCCAGCCCCAGCGCCCGCGTGCCGCTGTACACCCGCCCCTCTCCCAGCGCGTGGATCTCCTCCTTCGTCCGGCCCCGCGCCTTCGCCACGTGCTCGAGGAAGGCCTGGTACGTCTCCTCCATCTCGAGCTCCATCAAGGCCCGCTCGTGCTCGGTGAAGCCCCGCGCGCTCGAGTACATGCCCGCCGTCTCTCCCCGGGTGATGAGCGTGCGGTGCACTCCCAGCTTCTCCATCAGCTCCGAGGTGTCGAACTTCCCCGCGAACACGCCGATGGACCCCACCACCGCGTGCGGCGTGGCCCAGAGCTCCCGGGCTCCCAGCGCGGCCATGTAGCCGCCGCTCGCCGCCACCTGATCCATGAAGGCGATGACCGGCTTCTTCTTCGCCACCCGCTGCACCGCCTCCAGGATGAGCTCCGAGGCCACCGCCGAGCCTCCCGGGCTCGCCACGTACAGCACCACCGCCTTCACCCTCCGGTTCCGCCCCGCCGCGCGCAGCGCCTTCACCACCGTATCCGAGCCCGCCGCCCGCCCCGGCGTCCCCTTGCCCGGGACGATCATCCCCGACACGGGCACCACCCCCAGCCGCGGCCTCGGACGCAGCGGACGCCACCGCACCGGCGGCCACGGCAGCCGCGCCCGGTACATCGGCATCGGCTCCAGGCCCTCGTCGTCCTCGTCCTCGTCGTCCTTCTTGCCCTCGGGCTTGCCCCCGAGCCGCGCGGGCAGGTCCGCCTCGTCACACATCCCGTCGATGAGGCCCGCCGCCGCCGCGCGCTTCGGGCTGTAGGGGCCCGCGTCGATCCACGCCCTCACCTCCTCCGGCGTGCGCCGCCGCCCCCGCGCCACGCTGTCCACCAGGTCCACGTACCGCTCGTCCAGGAAGGACTCGAGCGTCTGCCGCTGGATGTCCGAGACGTGCGCGTGCGTGTAGAGCTCCGGCGCCGTCTTGTACGCGCCCCGCCGGAAGAAGTGCGCCTTGATGCCGAGCCGGCCCAGGCCCTCGCCCAGCGCGGTGGCCTCCGCGGCGAAGCCCATCAGATCCAACCGGCCCGCTGGGGACAGCAGCACCTCGTCCGCCGCGCACATCACCTGGTAGCCCACGTTGTCCACCCCCACCGCCCACGCCACCACCCGCTTGCCCGCCGCCCGGAAGTCCCCGAGCAGCTTCACCAACGCCTCCTGCTTGGCCGGCGGCACCTCCAGGTCCTCCAGTATCAGGAGGATGCCCTTCACCTTCGGGTCCTTCGCCAGCAGCGCCAGGGCCTCGCGGAAGGACTCCAACGAGGTCACCGTGGCCGGCTCGGGACGGCCCTGCCCTCCCAGGCTCGGGGGCAGGCGGGAACGCCGGGTCCGCTCCCGGTAGGGGGGGTTCCCCGCCAACCGGAAGCGCACATGGGCCGGCCGGCTCCGAGCCCCCAGCAGGCGGAACGGGAGGCCCAGGAGGACCCTCAACAGTACCAGCAGGTTGATCAGGGGGATGACGAGGAAGCGCACGGGTCTGGCGCCTAATGGACCGCCCGGGGGGAAGCAAGCCCTGTTCTACGCACATGTAAGGTCGTGGTAGGCTGCGCCGCCATGCGCCTCCCCCTCTTCTCGCGTCTGCTGGTCGTCCTCGTGCTCGTGACTGGCGGCGCCGCCCTCGCCCAGCGGCGGCAGCTCCAGAGCTTCCAAGGCGATGAAATGACCCAGGAGGAGCGCGATGCCGCCCGCGCCCGTCCCAAGTACAACATCAACTCCTACAACCGGGACATCCAGATCAAGGAAGAGCCCATTCCCTGGAAGGCCCTCGGCCTGGGTGTCATCGCGATGCTGGTGACCGCGCCCTTCGCCTGGCGCGCGTACAAGGGCACCTCCAAGGAGATCGCCGATGCCAACACGTTCGGCGTCGCCAGCTCCCGGGTGGGCGAGGCCTCCGAGGAAGAGCAGTCGTAAGACCGGAGCAGGCGGCGTCCCGGCTCACTCCAGGGCGCGGGGCCTGCCCGTCTCCTCCTGAACGAGAGACACGAGCCGCTCCAGCGCCTCCGAGCGGGGCGCGTCGCGGCGCAGCAGCAGTCGGTACGTCACCTCGCCCAGCTCGGGGATGGGGCGGAGCACGGCGCCCCAGGTGGGCCGGCAGATGCCATTCACCACCGCGACGCCCAGGCCCGCCGCGGCGAACGCGAGCATGATCGGCCAGCCATCCGCCTCCACGGGCGGTGCCACGGGCACGCCGAGGCTCGCCACCGCGCGTCCGACGATGTCCCGCTGACGCTGTCCCTCGGGTGCGAGGATCAGCCGCTCTCCCGCGAGCTCCGTGAGCTTCACCGTGCGCTTCCTCGCCAGCGGATGGTGGGGCGCGAAGGCGGCGCACAGCGGCGCGCGCAGGAGATCCTTCGCCACCAGCCCTCGGGGGACGATGTCGAAGACGCCGACGGCCAGGTGCGCCTCGCCCGATTGGAGGGCCTCGCATGCCGAGGGCCCACCCCGGGTGAGGACGCGCAGGAGGGCCCGCTCGCTGGCGACGAAGCGGGACAGTGCCGGCCCCAGCAGGTAGAGGTACGCCCCCTCCCCCGCGGCGATCGTCACCGACTCCGCCGTCTGGCCCTGGAGCTCGCCCGTCAACCGGCCGGCGCGCGTGAGCATGTCTCGCGCGAAGGCGGCGATCCGCACCCCGGTGGGCGTCAGCTTCAGCGTGCGCCCCTCCTTCTCGTACAGCGGCGAGCCGACGTGATCCGCGAGCCGCTTCACCCGCTCGAACAGCGCGGGCTGCGAGAGCCCCACCTGCTTCGCGGCGCGGGAGAAGTTGCGCACCTCGGCGAAGGCCGCGAAGGCCCGGAGCAGCTCCCCATCGAGTATCGGCTGCGGCGATAGCTCATCCATTCTTCCGAGTTCCCTCCGATAGACGCGATCCGTACCGTTTTCGTGACCGGGAGGGAAATGGAAGCCCCGGCCAGGAGCGAGGACGCCATGCCAGCCACACGGACGAGTCAGCAGTGGTGGGAAGAGACGCGGAAGGAGCCAGCCCGGCTCGTGGCCTGGCTGCTCGACCAGTACCGGGGAGAGGCCACCGCGGCGGGGCGCATCGAGGGGCTGCGCGACACGTATGCCCAGGGGGACGCGAAGGCCCGGCGCATCCTCACCGTCATCGCCGCGCAGGAGCGCCAGCATGCCCGGTGGGTGGGTGATTTGCTGCGGGCCCGGGGCCTCGAGCCGGCCGTCCAGGACAAGGCCGAGCGCTACTGGGAACAACCGCTGGCGGCCATCCAGGACCTCGAGAGCGGCTGCGCCGTGGGAGCCCACGCGGAGCGCATGCGCCTGGAGCGCATCGAGGTCATCGCCTCGGACCCGGAGGCCCCCGAGGACGTGCGCGCGGTGTTCCGGCGCATCCTCCCCCAGGAGCGATTCCATGAGCGCGCCTTCCGAGCCCTCGCCGGAGCCACGGCCCTCGAGGCCACGCGGGGCGCACACGAGCTGGGGCGCACCGTCCTCGGCCTGTCACCCTGAAGGAGCGGCTCGCTGTCAGGTGCTCGACTCGGCCGGGCCGGAGTGTGCTCTGGAGCGCACGCACCGGCCCTTGGGGGTGGGTGTTCTCCCTGGCACGAGCTGCTGATCGTGCCGAGCCTTGGTTGGTTGCTCTCTCGTGGAGGCACCATGGGCACCCGGTCCGCGATTCTCGCTTCATCCACTCCTGGCGCGCCTGGAGCCCTGGCTCCGAGCACGGCGCCCGAGGTCATCGCCGGGAGGTGGACACCGCCCTTCCTGCTCGCGGGTCTCGTGAGCGCGGGCCTCGGGGTTCTGCGGAACCTGTGGTTGGCCGTGAAGTGCTTCGCGCGGGGGCTCGGGGGGCTCCTCACGGGCAGATTCTCCCCAGGCGGCCATGAGCTGCTCCGGGGGGTGTTGAAGCTCGTCCAGATTCCCCTGGACGTCCTGCTGAGCCTGGGCGGCCGGGTGCTGAGCGGCGTCCAGACGCTCCTCTTCATCGAGCCCGCGGGCAGCCGGCTCACGCCGAGGCAGATCGCCGAGCTGCGCAAGGTGTTCGGGGACGGCATCGACTACGAGCGGGTCCGCCTCAAGGTGGGCCGTCTCGGGCTGCTCTCGCTGGCCGGCCGCCCCTTCGTGCTCGGCCATACGCTCTACGTGCCCCGGGACATCCCCCGGAAGGACGCCGCCGCGCTCCAGCTCCCCATGCACCTGCTCATCCAGGAGATGGGCCACGTCTGGCAGTACCAGGCGGGGGGGACCGATTACGTCTGCGAGACGCTCTGGGGCCGGTGGTTCGGCGAGGGCTCGGACTGGCGCGCGGCACTGGACGCGGGCCGGAGCTGGGGTGAGTTGGACCCGGAGCAGCAGGTGCGGCTCCTCAAGGTGGCCTACGCCCGCTCCGGCTACTTCGAGGCCCCCCACCAGCGGTTCGTCGACGAGGACACGGGCGTGGACTACACCGGGCAGCTCGCGAGGGCCCTCGAGCAGCTCCGGACGAGGAAGGGAGCGCCCTGACGGCTCGCCTCCCCGCCCGGATTCCGGGCGAACCCATGAGGTTGTTGCTTCGGTTCCGCACCCTGCGATGCTAGGCGTCCCCCCCGGGCACGTCGCACCAGGAGCCAGCAGACCTCATGAATACGGCAGTCGCCATGCGCGTGGAGGAACCTCCGCGCTCCGCCTTCCCAGGCCTCGACATCGATGAAGAGGCCTTCGCGCGTGACCTGCAGAGCCTGCGCACGGAGATGGAATCCTCCCTCGGGCCCGAGGACCTCGCGCACTTCCGGAAGATCGAGCGCTGGGGCCGGGTGTGCTCGGCGCTCGGCTATGCCACGGCCTGGCTGGCGCCCAATCCCCTGTCGGCGCTGCTCATCGCGCAGGGCAACACGGCGCGCTGGACGATGATGGCGCACCACGTGACGCACCGGGGTTACGACCGGGTGCCCGGCATGCCCGAGCACCGTACCGGACGCGCGTTCGCCTCGGGGTGGCGCCGTTTCCTGGACTGGCCGGATTGGATCCACCCCGACGCGTGGCGGCACGAGCACAACGCGCTGCACCACGGACGCACGGGCGAGACGGCGGATCCGGACCTGGTGGAGGAGAACACCGGGTTCCTGCGGAGCTCCAGCATGCCGATGCTGGCGAAGTACGCGGTCGTGGCCTTCTTCGCCTGCACCTGGAAGCTGACGTACTACGCGCCCAACACCTTCCTGGAGTGGCGGCGGGCCGAGCGGCGGCGAGCGGGCGAGAAGGACGATGGAAGCAACATGCGCCTGATCACGGCCTTCAACCCGCTCACCGCGGACGGCCGGGCGTTCTGGTGGACGTGCATCCTGCCCTACGCGGGCCTGCGCTTCGTGCTGCTGCCCGCCCTGTTCGCGCCGCTCGGGGTGTGGGCGGTGCTCAGCGTGCTGGCCAACAGCGTGCTCGCCGAGCTGCTCACGAACATCCAGAGCTTCGTGCTGATCGCGCCCAACCACGCGGGGGATGACCTCTACCGGTTCCACGATCGCGCGAAGAACAACGCGGAGTTCTCCGTGCGGCAGGTGATCGGCTCGGTGAACTACGCCACCGGGAACGACGTGGTCGACTTCCTCCACGGCTGGCTGAACTACCAGATCGAGCACCACATCTGGCCCAGCCTGCCCATGAGCAAGTACCAGCAGGTACAGCCCCGGGTGAAGGCGCTCTGTGAGAAGCACGGCGTGCCCTATGTGCAGGAGAACGTCTTCCGCCGGGTGAAGAAGCTCGTGGACATCATGGTGGGACACAACTCGATGCGCACGGTGCCGACGCGATAGTGTCTCCGGCATGTCCGGCCCCCGACCGAAGACGTGTGCCGCATGCGGCCGCGGTATCGCCGCCAACGAGGTGTACTACCGCTTCTCGCTCGTCCTGCAGGGCGAGCAGGACGTGCTCGGCCCGTCCGGTGGGAGCAGCTCGGAGGACGAGCTCGCCGCGCTCGTGAAGCAGCTCGAGGAGAGTCAGGAGTCCGCCCAGGAGCTGGAGGAGCAGGTGCACTGGGAGCGCAGCGGTGTCGTGTGCTCGGCGTGCCGCTCGGTGGTGGTGCGCACGCTGTCCGCGCCCCCGGAGGCGGCCGGGCATCATTGAGGCATCGGCCCCGAAAGCCCCCTCACGCCGCCGTCCCGGTCCCCTCCGTCGACACATCGAGCCGATCGAAGGCGTGACCCAGGCCCACCACGCCGAGCGCCACCTCAGCCACGAGTACCGCCGCCGCCGTGGCCCCCGCGAAGGGCAGTGCCCACACGCCCAGGTCCAGGAGCAGGTTCAGGCCGAAACCCACCAGGGCCGCCAGCATCGCCGCGGGCAACATCCCCACCAGCAGCGCCACCAGGGTGCCCACCAGCGTCAGCAACCGCTGCCCGAGCGCCTCCAGGCCTCGCACCCGCTCGCCCTCGGGCTGCAGCCACGCCGGGAACAGCACCACCGCCGCGTTCTGCACGAACAACCCCCCGAGCGACACCGCCGGCAGCACCCACAGCGCCCCCAATCCCGCCGCCACCCACACCCCGGTGTGCGCGCCCCCCTGCCACACCGCCATCACCATCGCCAACAGGACGAGCCCCACCTGCGTCACCCCGAGCAGCAGCGCCGGCGCGGCGAGCTCCGCCTCCACCACCTGCCTCCCCGTGAGCGGCAACGCCCGGAGCTGCTCCAACCTCGGCAGGTCCATCCGCAGATCGTACCGCAGGGCGGACGGCCCGAAGACGCACAGCACCCCCGCGAGCCCCGCGCACAGCGGCGCCATGAACAGGCGCACGTTGTCGAGCGCCTCGGACATGCCCCGGCCCGAGGCCACCGCCGCCACCAACCCCCCCACCAGTCCCGCGGCGAGCAGCCGCCCCGCCCCGCCCAGCCGCCGCCCGGCGACGAGGTTCTTCCAGAGGATCGCCACCTCCGGCCGGCCCGTGGGCGCGAGCTGGAAGTACGCGGGACGCACCCGCAGCAACGTGGCCTGCCCCCCTTCCTGTGAGATCCGCTCCTGGAGCCGGGCGCGCTCCTCGGCCCGTACCACCGCCGCCTCCTCGAAGGGCACCGCCGCCCGCATCACCCACACGTAGTGCACGGCGAACAGGCCCAGTCCGAGCGGCAGCGTTCTCAGGAAGCTCCCCACGTCCGGCGCGAGCGGCAGGGCCACCAGCAACCGTCCCGGCCACAGGGCCGGCGAGTCCATCAACGAGGCCAGCAACGTCTGGAGCTGCCGGGGATGGTTCAGCTCCGTGGGCAACGGGTGCTCGCGCAGCACGGAGAGCGCCGCGATGATCATCAACGTGCTCACGGCGGTGAGGGAGACCCAGCGCAGCGCCCTCCCCGCGCTCCCGTACTGAGCGAGCCGTGTGCGCACGAAGGAAGCCGCCGTCACGTGCAGGTGCACCGTGGACAACGTCAACGTGGCGCCCAGGAAGAAGAGGATGGGCTGGCCGGACAGCATGCGGCTTCCGAAGACGGTGGCGACGAAGGCGCCCATGGCCGCGCCCACCAGGCCTCGGGCGAGCTTGTAGTGCAGCAACCCACGCCTCGACACGGGCGCGGGGAAGAACTGCTGCACCTCCGTCTCGTTGAAGGACAGCGAGGGCCGGTCCGGACCCAGCGCCCACGCGGAGAGCATGGTGAACAGCATCCCGCCCACGAGGAACAACTGGCTCACGAGCTGCGCCCCGGGCGGAGCCACGCCCCCCTGCCCCCGGTAGATCAACGGCCGCACGAACGCGGAGTACAGGTACAGCCCTCCCACCACCGCGCCCACCAGGTACTTCGGCTGGCGCAGGCGCTGCAACTGGCGCAGCACCCGGTTGCGCGCCGAGGCCAGCCAGAGGAACGTCACCGCACGTGGAAAGCTCACGGAACCTCCCGCTCCGGCCGCGGCTCGGACGGCGTGCTCGTGATCCGGATGAAGAGATCCTCCAGGGACGCCGCCGAACCGTCCGGCCCGCTGAGCTGCGCGCGGATGTCCGCCAGCGTCCCGAGCGCCACCGCGCGCCCCCCGGCGATGACGAGGATGCGGTGGCACAGCTCCTCCACCAGCGGCAGCAGGTGCGAGGAGAGCACCAGCGCCGTCCCCGCCTCCGCGCGCTGGCGCAACGAGGCCTTCATGCGGCGGATGGCCAGTGGATCCAACCCCGTGAGCGGCTCGTCGAGGATGATGAGCCGTGGCGAGTGCAGGAAGCCGCAGGCGATGGACAGCTTCTGCTTCATCCCCCGCGACAGCTCCCCGGGCAGGGCCTTCTCCTTGCCGGCCAGCTCCATCTCGTCCAGCAGCGCCCGCGCCCGCTCCTCCCAGTCCGCCACCCCGTACAGCCGGGCCACGAAGTTCAGGTGCTCCCACACGGTGAGGTACTCGAAGAGGCGCGGCTCGTCCGGGAGGAACGCCAGGGCGTGCTTGGCCCGCACCTGCTCGCTCGCCAGGTCATGCCCGGCCACCCTCACCCGTCCGCGGGAGGGAGGCAGGATGCCCGCCAGGCAGCGCAGCGTGGTCGTCTTCCCCGCCCCGTTGGGACCCACCAGCCCGAGCACCTCGCCGGGAGCGACCTGGAAGGTCAGCCCCTGCACGGCCCTCACATCGCCGTACGTCTTCTCCAACCCCTCCACATCCAGCACCGGCGCCCACATCCCGGCATCGCTCATGTACGACAAAATACGTGGCTCCCCGGGTGGATTCCAATCCATGGGGCATCCCCTGCCCACGAGCGCTAGGGTAGCCCCTCCTGGAGGATGTGATGCGCTTCCTCGATGACCAGAAACCCCCCTACGATCTCACCTATAACGATTGCTTCATGGTGCCGGGCCGCTCGGAGGTGGGCTCGCGGCTGGACGTGGACCTGACGCCGGCCGATGGCCTGGGCACCACCCTCCCCCTCGTCGTGTCCAACATGACGGCCGTCTCCGGCAAGCGCATGGCCGAGACGGTGGCGCGCCGCGGGGCCATCGCCGTGCTGCCCCAGGACATCCCGCTCGACATCGTCGAGAGCAACATCGCCTATGTGAAGTCGCGCCACACCGTCTACGAGACGCCCATCACCCTGCGGCCCGGCGACACCATCCAGCAGGCGCTCAACCTCATCCACAAGCGGGCCCACGGCGCCGTCATCGTCGTCAACGAGCAGGAGGAGCCCGTCGGCATCTTCACCGAGAACGATGCCGCCGGTTTCGACCGGTTCACCCAGTTGCAGCGGGTGATGTCCACCGAGCTCCTCACCATCGACGAGGGCACGCCGCTCGACACCATCTTCGATCGCCTCTCCAGCCGGCGGCTCACCTCCGCGCCGGTGGTCCGTGGGCGCCGGCTCATCGGCGTGGTGACGCGCAAGGGCGCGCTGCGCTCCACGCTCTACAAGCCGGCGCTGGACGCGAAGGGCAAGCTGCTGATCGCCACGGCCATCGGCATCAACGGCGACGTGAAGGGCAAGGCCGAGGCCCTGCTGCGCGCCGGGACGGACTTGCTCGTCATCGACGTGGCGCACGGCCACCAGCGCCGGATGCTCGAGGCGGTGGAGCTCGTCCGCTCCCTGGCTCCCTCGGTGCCCATCATGGCGGGCAACGTCGTCACCCGCGAGGGGACGCGCGACCTCATCTCGGCCGGTGCGGACCTGGTGAAGGTGGGCGTGGGGCCCGGGGCCATGTGCACCACGCGGATGATGACCGGGGTGGGCCGGCCGCAGTTCTCCGCGGTGCTCGACTGCTCCGAGGAGGCCCGGAAGCTGGGCAAGCAGGCCTGCGCGGACGGCGGAGTGCGGCACCCGCGTGACGTGGCGCTCGCGCTCGCGGCGGGCGCGGCCAACGTGATGATCGGCTCCTGGTTCGCGGGCACCTACGAGAGCCCGGCGGACGTGCTGCGCGACAGCGATGGCCGCTTCTACAAGGAGAACTTCGGCATGGCGTCCCAGCGCGCCGTGAAGGCCCGCACGCGCGGCGAGTCCCTCTTCGAGCGCGCCCGCAAGGAGCTCTTCGAGGAGGGCATCAGCACCTCGCGCATGTACCTGGACCCCGAGCACCCCGGGGTCGAGGACATCATCGATCAGATCATCGCGGGGGTGCGCAGCTCCTGCACCTACGCGGGCGCGCGCACGCTCGAGGAGCTCCACCAGCGGGCCGTGGTGGGCGTCCAGAGCCAGGCCGGCTACGAGGAGGGCCGTCCGGTCCGCACGAGCTGGTAGAATGCCCCTTCCCCTTGAGGGGCTCCGCGTTTTCCTATAATTTGGTAGGAAGCCGGACGCGGAGTGTGTCCTGGATTCCCTGAATCGGGGCCTGTTGCAGCAGGGGCAACAGGGGGCAACGTGGGGAATCGGTCCACTTGACGTATTTACGGGCAGCGAATGCTCGGGCAGATTCCCGAGCATGCGTGCGCCTCGTGGAAATCCGCACTCGGGCCGGGAGTCAGGACAAGTCGCGGTGGAATCCGCCATTGTCCTACCCCTCTTCGTCTTCCTCATTCTGGGCATCCTCCAACTGGGGTTGATGCACCAGGCCCGGCTGCTGACGAAGTACGCGGCCTACAAGGCGGTGCGAGCCGGCTCCTTGCACAGCGCGAACATGGAGAAGATGGAGCGCGCGGCCGTGGCCGTGCTGCTGCCCCTCATCAGCCAGGATCGCGGCGGCGGCGAGTACATCAAGAGCATCGGCAGCGCCTCGGACTTCGCCGCCAAGTGGAACTGGTCCGGGGTGAAGGACAACCAGATGCCGGACGCGAACCTCAAGTTCGCGAAGGTCACCATCTGCGGTCCGACGAAGGACGAGGTGGGCGGCGGCGGCAACAAGGAAATGGATTTCGACGATCCGGCGAACTCCACGGGCAGCTTCGACGAGTGGGAGCGGGGCCAGCGCACCAAGCTGCGCATCCAGGTGACGTTCAACTACCGGATGCCCATCCCCTTCGCCAACTGGGTCATCCATGCCTCGGCGCGCAACAAGGAAGTGCCCGAGGTGCTGCGCCTGGGCAAGAAGAAGGAGGGCGGCCTGAAGTCACTCGACAAGGGTGGGGGCGGAGGCTCGGATCCCTATGCCTCCGCGGCCTCCCGGGGCCTCTACATCTTTCCCATTCGCGCCACGTACACCATGCGGATGCAGTCCAACTTCTTCCTGAGCAGGAACGCCCTGCCCACGAGCAACCAATGCATCTTCGCCCACAAGTAAAGTCCCCCCGGCGCCGGCGCGGCCAGGCTCTGGTGCTCGCCGCCCTCTCCTTCCTGGTGCTGGCGCTCATGGTGGCGCTCAGCTTCAACCTCAGCCACGCGCTGCGCGAGAAGGTCAGCCTGCAGCAGCACAGCGACTCCATGGCCTACTCCATGGCCGTGATGGAGGCGCGCGCGCTCAACTACTACGCCGTCAGCAACCGCTCCATCGCCGCCACCTACGTGGCCATGAACAGCATGCACGCCTACATGGCGGCGGCCAGCGTCACCGGCGAGATGATGCGCAAGTCGCAGACCAACTACTACATCATCATGGCCATGGAGTTCGCCCAGTGCGGCTGCTGGTCGTGCTTCAAGCACTGCATCCACGGCCTCCAGGCGCTGAAGATCGCCGGCAAGTACGGCAAGGCCGGCAAGAACTACGACAACAAGGTCAAGGACCTGGACAAAAACTTCACCGATACGATGAAGGGCCTGGACCGGATGGTGGACTTCATCCACGCCTCGCAGGCGATGGTGCACACGCGCACCATGCAGGCGCTGCGTGACGGCAAGTCCTACGGGCTGAACAAGCTGACGGAGTACAACGCGCCTGGCGCCAGCACGCTGAACGCGTCGGTGGGCGGCATGAACGTCAACGAGTTCAACTGCTCGGTGGACGGCATGGCGGGCTGCACCGGCAGCGTGGGCAACTCGGACGCGAAGGCGCGCGCCAAGGTGATGACCGAGGTCGCCATGGCCTCGCGTTCCGACTGGCCCGCCAACCGGGGCCTGATGATGGACTACCCCGCCCACCTCCACCCCAGCTTCCTCGAGGAGCTGGGCAACGACATCCCCGGCGAGGGCATCAACTCCCCCCTGCCCTTCACGCACAAGGGCACGGCCAAGACGGGCACCGGCTCGGGTTCCGAGGGCAAGTCCATCTCCGCGAGCGAGCAGGGCCTGATGTTCAACCAGTGGAAGGACGGCATCGGCATCCCCCTGAGATACTCGGCGACGGTCACCAGCGAGGGCAACAATGGCTCGCACTCGCCGGGCGGCGCCCACACCGGCCAGCACCCCTTCGAGGGCGTCAACGCCAAGGCACTCACCTCGTGCACCGCGGGCGGCAACTGCTTCATGAAGTTCCGCGCCAACGACGACGCCGACCGCGACTTCGGCCAGCCGCGCACCTACAGCTACGTCACCAAGCAGTTCCGCGTGGGCAACAAGCCGAAGGCGCCCTGGGAGCTCAACAGCTCCGGCACCGTCAAGTTCTCCAACGGCGACACGAACGCCACCCTCAAGCTCGCCGCGGACGAGGGCGCGGGGCTCTCCAAGGCCATCGTGTACTACCACCGCCTCGGCGCGGGCGGCTGGCGCGAGCCCCCCAACCTCTTCGCTCCCTACTGGCGTGCCAAGCTCCACCCCTTCACGCAGCGGCAGGCCAGCGAGCTCCTCTCCGCCGCCGGCAACAGCGACGCGGCCCAACTCGTCACCAGTGCCCCGGGGTTGTCGCTATGAGCCAGATGCTTCCCGCCTACCGCCGCGCGGCCTCCCGCCGCGGTGCCGCCTCCGTGGAGACGGCCATCTGCATGCTGGTCATCATCCCGGTCTTCCTCTACTCGCTCTTCCTGGATGACCTGCTGCGCTACTCGCTGGACGTGCAGGAGGCCGCCATCTCCACGGTGTGGGATCTCACCGTGCAGGACTACAGCTCCAAGGGCGACCCCGGCACCGTGCAGCGCCACGCGCGCCTGATGTTCTGCGACCACGAGTCCGGCCTGGATCGCTACAACGCCACCACGGGCGACGGCAAGTACCGGGACTGCGAGGACAGGGATCACCACACCGCGGTCGCGGCGCACGTGTGCTGGCTCAACGACGACGCCGAGCAGGTGACGTGCGAGGGCCCCGACAAGTCGGTGGGCGACGTGGGCGCGGATGGCCTCTACAACAGCTATCACAGCGAGTTCACCAACGGCGGCATGTACCGGTGCCGGGCCAAGGCCGTCGTGGAGAACTATCTGCTGCCCAAGAAGTTCCTCCCCGAGTTCTCCGACGACGACGGCGAGGAGCACAACCTCACCAAGAAGCGCTGGACGGGCGACGTCCACGACAACTCGACCAAGGGCAAGGGAGGCTGGGAGGGAGATGCCTACTACATCAAGGAGCAGCACCTGGCCATCCTCACCGACACCTGGGCCCTCACCGACGCGGTGAACATCGAGCCGGGCCAGAAGGACACGGGCAACGCGCTCTACCAGCGTGTGGCCAACGTCTACCAGAACCCCCAGAATGTCGGCTTCACCGAGATGAACGCCCAGGCCTCCAACTTCTTCTCCACCGCGATGAACAACGACCTGCTCAGCCCGGCGCTGGTCGGCGGACTCGTGGCCCCCTGGCCGGGCAGCAGGGAGATCGGGGGAATTCTCAAGCCGGACGATCCGCGCCAGCCCAACATCTCCATCAAGGCGGCCAATGGCGCGCCCACCCAGACGATTGATCAGGGCTCGGAGGGCTCGGGCACCTACTTCAACTCCGAGTGGCGCGACTGGGACAACGATCGCACCCAGAAGACGTACGACAAGCGGGGCGCATACTACATGGGCTGCAAGAACCCGGAGGAGTGCTGAGGTGGCGGAGCCGCGGTCAGCGGTGCGAGCCCTGGCGCTGCTGTTCTCCGTGGCCATCGCCGGAGGTCTGATCGGCTTCGCCTGGGAACGGTTCGCGTACGTGCAGCCGGTGGATCCCATCGAGGACGTGACGACGGACGACATGCTCAGCGCTCCCGCGCCCGAGCCCGGCCGGCCGTCCCGCTCTCCCTGGGAGGAGGGCATCCTGCAGCGGGCGCTGTCGCACTTCCCGCCCTACCCTCGCGGCACCCGGCCCGAGGTGCTGGCGGCGGACTACCTGGGCGAGAAGTCGCCCATCGCGGTGGCATGGTTCACCACCCAGGACACACCGGATCAGGTGCTCTCGCACTACAGCGGCACCCTGGTGGACGCGGGGCTGCCGGCGCTGGGCCACCGCTACAACGAGAACGCGGGGTACGTGGGCTACTGGAGCCCCGCCTCCAAGGAGGTGCACCTGGTGTCGGCGCTGGCGCAGGGCGGCGAGACGACGGTGTTCGTGTCCTCGGGGCAGATGCAGCCCCTGCTGGAGGGCGGTCCCCAGCTGCCGCAGTGGATTCCCATGCACCCGGAGGCCGAGGACACCTCGGCGCTCAATTTCCAGCTTGAGGGAGCCACGCAGCACACCGTGTCGGCCCGGGTGCCGGAGAGCACCGTGCCGGAGGTGGAGGCGTTCTTCCGCGAGGACTTCCAGAAGCGGGGCTGGAGCGTGACCGAGCTCCACGCCCCTGACGAGGTGGGGACGGAGCTGGAGGTGCGCCGCGGGGCCATGTTCGGCCTGGTGATGCTGCGACGCCAGCTCCCCTCCTCGGAAGTGATGGTTCACATGTCGCTCACCGAGCGGCTGACGGCTCCCCGGGAGGGGAACACGGAGGAAACGCCATGACGAAGACCCCCTGGAACAAGGCCCCCTGGGCCCTGCTGGTCACCCTGCTCCTCACGCTCCCCGCTACGGCCTTCGCCAACAAGTGCGAGAAGGAGTGCAAGAAGGACGCGAAGCAGTGCCAGGACATCTGCAAGAAGTACGCGGGCTCGGGCGAGCAGAAGTGCACGCAGGCCTGTGTGGACGAGGAGAAGGAGTGCACCAAGGAGTGCAAGTGAGCCTCATGCGAAAGAATCTCCTGGCGCGCGCCCGGCGCGGTCAGTCCATGGTGGAGTACGTGGTCGTCTCCGCGGGCTTCCTCGGCTTCGGGGTGCTCGGCTGGCCCTTCCTCACCGGGCTGATCAACGCCCTGCACCGCTACTTCCAGTCCATCTACTACGTCATCCAATCGCCCGTACCCTAGAGGGACTCCATGCGTTCGACACGCACAGCCTCCTGCTTCCGGCGGCTCTCCCAGGCCACGCTCCTGTGCGTGGCCCTGTCGCTGCCCGCCACCGCGTCGGAGCCAGATGATCTGCCCGGCGTCACCACGCCCACCGCTCAGACACTCCGCAAGAAGGCGCCCGAGCTGCAGCGCAAGCTGATGGGCGTTCTGGACGGACTCAAGCAGACGCCCCAGCTGGCCGATCCTCGCGGCGTCAGCGTTCGCTCCGGCCTCGCCATCAAGTCCCATCCCGAGCTGGGGGTGACCACGGCCGAGGCGACGCTCCTGCTCCTGCCCATCCGCAAGAGTGATCGCGCCACCGTGGTGGACAAGAAGACCGGGCGCTACCATGGCGTGGGCGAAGGCAACGCGCTCGAGATCAAGGTGAACGATCTCGAGCGGCTGAAGATCAACACCATGCAGCCCGACGCCATCTTCTACGAGCCGCCCCAGGTCGGCACGCATCAGGGGCTCCCCATCTACCAGGTCGGCGGCGCCACCCCCATCCTGGTGCTCACCGCCAAGGACCGGCAGCTCTGGCGCCGCGTCACCGCCAAGGAGTACCTGGAGCGGATGATCCGCGACGGCGGCCCGGATGGTGAGGCGGCCAAGAAGCAGCTCGGCCAGCTGGCCCCGGGCGCGGGAGACAAGCCCGCGTGCGTGCCCACCCGGCGGGGAGAGAGCGTGGGCTCGTGCCAGGACAGTGAGCCCACCTACCTCGTCAAGCTGAACACCGGCTACTTCAACACCAAGAAGCCGGACGCCATCCAGCTGGTCACCGTCCGGTTGGGCACCTCCTCCCATATGCAGCCCAGCGAGAGCTACTTCCGGGAGCATCCGCTGGATCCGCTCACCCAGGCGGCCAAGGCCTACGACCAGTACGACTGGAAGCAGTTGGCGGCGCTCGTCGAGTAGCGCGGCCTCGTAGCCCCGGGGGGGATCTCTTCACCGCGATGGCAAAAGACCGGCTCGAAGGCCGGTTGATCGTCGGCCCGCCAGCGGATCCGCACCGCTGGAGCGTTTGATCCGTTGCCGAATTCTCGCTGAATAGATAAGGGCAGTTGCAGCTTCCTTCCTTTCCACAAGGAGAAACACGATGGCCGCGAAGACGAAGACCGCTACCGCGAAGAAGGCTGGCTCCTCCGACAGGGGCCCGACGAAGTCCGAGCTGCTGGTGTCCATCGCCGAGGAGACCGGGCTGAGCAAGAAGCAGGTGTCCTCCGTGTTCGACGCGCTCAGCGGCGCGATCCAGAAGAGCATGGGCAGCCGCGGTCCCGGCAAGTTCGTGGTGCCGGGCCTGATGAAGATGAAGGTCGTGAAGAAGCCGGCCACCAAGGCGCGCAAGGGCATCAACCCGTTCACCGGCCAGGAGACGACGTTCAAGGCCAAGCCGGCTCGCAAGGTCGTGAAGATCCAGGCCCTCAAGGCCCTGAAGGACATGCTCTAAGCCGCTGAATCGCTGAAGAGCTCGACGGGGGCCGGGTCCTTGGGGACTCGGCCCCCGTTTCATTGCGGGGCAGCCTCAGGGGCCGCTGGGGTTGACCATCCAGTGCGGCAGGTGGTTGGAGGCAGTGAGATCCTGGAAGGGCAGCGCGAAGGCCGGGAAGGAGGGGTCCAATCCCTGGGCCAGCTTGTCCGGATCCACCGCCGCCATCCACAGGAGGGCGAGCCGGGGGTTCTCCGAACCGGCGGCCACCGGCGAGCGCAGGCCGTACATGCGGGTCGACGCGAACACCACCCACATCACCCGGGTACTACCCACCGGGCCTTGCCCCACGCTGGGGTTCCAATTCGGGCGGCTGTTGGTCAGGTTCACCGAAGTGCCATCCAGGAAGCCAGGAGCATTGGCGCGCGCCAGCTCCACCGGGGCCGAGCTGGCGTGCAACAGCGCGGCCCACAACCGGGCGGAAGGATCGCTGTCCGAGTTGCAGTCCATATGCGCCTCGGCCGTGCCGGGGCAGGTGGACTCGTTGTAGACGAGGAAGGACGAGTCGGGCGCGATGGCCGGGCCATAGCGGTTCTTCCCACTCTGCGACGGCACCACCGTCACCGGCTCGCTCCAGGAGCCGCCCGGCTGCGCCATCACCGCCTTGATGGCGCCCTTGAAGCCGCGCTGGTTGGTCCCGGCAATCCCCATGGACATGTAGGCGATCGTCTGGCCATCCGGGCTCCAGTCGGGGTGGTTGGCGGGGTTGCTCTTGGTGCCGGTGTTGGGGATGTCGCCCAGGATGGCGGCGGTGGTGCCATCGAAGAGCCGCAGGTTGTAGCTGGTGGCACCGCTATCGGCGTAGACGCCAACGAACGTCGTGCTGTCCGGGTTCCACGACTGGAACATGCTCAACTTCGTGCCACCCTGCGCGAACGGAACCTTGGAGGTGGACGTGAAGGTCGTCAGATCCACCAGGGCGAGCCGGCCATCGTTCTGCCCGTTGACCTCGACCACCATCTTCCTTCCGTCGCGGCTCACCGCATGGCAGCCCACGCAAGCCACACTGGTGGCATTGACGTTGCTGGCCCTGAACAGGGGGACGAGGCTGCGCGGAGGTGGACTGGAGAAGTCATAGCGCATGAGGCCGGTGCCGCCCACCGTGGAGAAGTAGGACAGCGTGCCCTCCAACGAGGACTGGGAGATGAGGAGGGAGATGGGCTCGGAAACGCCCACCGAGCTGGTGCCCGACTGCTCCGTGGCCCGCAGGACGACCTGCACGGGCTGGCCTCCCCGGTTGCTCTCGGCCACGAAGCCCCAGATCTCCTGCGAGGGCGTATAGATGCAGCCGCGGCTCACGCCCGAGGGCAGCACGAAGCCGCTCGGCAGGGAGCAGCGCAGGTAGACGCGCACGTCGGTGATGCCGTTGCTGAAGGCCAGCTCGAACAGATCGTTGGCGGCGGGCCCGGGGAGGAAGTGGATCTCCCCCTTCTCCAGGTTGGGGGGCAGCAACGTGCCGCTGGTGGGATAGAGGATCCGCGGCGTGCGCGTGGCGTCCACGGCTCCGTCGAACCGCGTCTCCGGCGCCGCCGGCAAGGGGCCGGAGCTGGTGTCCGCGATCCGGTGCGCGAGCTTCACGGTGAGCGAGGTGGAGGCGAACAGGGAGCCCACCTGGGCGCGCACGGTGCCGATGCCACCCACCGAGGTGCCCGAGGTGAAGGTGACTCCGAGGAAGGAGCCCAGCCGCGTGTTGTCGATGCGCAGGTCCGCCTGGGCCGTCACGTCCTCGGTGTGCCCATCCGAGAAGGTACCGGTGACGGTGAACGCCTGGGTGGCACCCGAGCTCCCCTGGACGACGAGCAGGACGTTGCCGGGAGTGATCGTGATCGATCGCAGGACCACGCACGCTGGACCATCGCAGTCCGGGTCATCGCAGTCCTTCTTCGTGTCGCCATCGTTGTCCACGCCATCACCGCACAGGGACTCGGTCCTGACGCCCTCCTGGCAGAGGCAGCCCGTGCCGCACGCCTGGCCGTCGCAATCCGGATCCGCGCAGTCGAACGCCAGGTCGCCATCGTCATCGAGGCCATCACCGCAGCGCAGCTCCGAGGACGGCAGACAGGCACCGCTGACGCACCACTCGGACGCGCCGCAGGCATTGTTACACCTGCCACAGTGGGCCGGGTCCTTCATCAGATCGAAGTCCTCGTCCACCTGGCCATCGCAGTCGTCATCCGAGCCATTGCAGCGCTCCAGGGTGTTGCTGGTGACGTCGCTGCACACCGCCGCGCCCGAAGCGTTGCAGACGAACTCTCCCTCGGCGCACAGGTCCAGGTCCTTGCCATCGCAGGACTCGCCCGTGTGGAAGTCCTCGTCCACCTCACCGTCACAGTCGTCATCACTCAGGTTGCAGATCTCCACCGAGTCCGCGGTGGTATCGCTGCAAGCAGTGCCTCCATCGGCGCCGCAGACCACCTGCCCTTCCTGGCACTGGTCGCTGTCCGGCCCGTCGCAGGCCGCACCGAGCGCGAAGTCCTCGTCCACTTCGCCATCGCAGTCGTCATCCACGCCATTGCACAGCTCGGCGGTGGGCTCGCAGCCCCCAGCATCCGAGCCGCCCGTGCCGGCATCTCCCGCGTCCGGAGAATCGCCAGACCCCCCATCACCTCCATCGGGTTGGCCCGCATCATCCGGGGTCGTGGAAATCCCTGAGTCCGGAGTGCCGGGCGGCCCCGAGGGAGGATCGCAGGCGGTGAGGCCGGGCACCGCGAGTGCCATCATCAAGACGAAGAAGAGAGAGCGGAACGCTGCGGAGATACTCATGGTTCTCGTGTGACCGTCCTTCCGCGACAGCGGGTGAATAGAGCGCGTGACCTTTCTCACAACTCTTCCCTGGAGGACTGACATTTGGAGTACCTTGCAGTGGCTTTGAGAACGACCACGAAGCCGTACGTCCGTCTCTGTGCGTCCGCCCTCGTCCTCGTGGCGATGGGTTGTGGCCGGCGTCAGCCCTCACCGTCGCCGTCCGAGATGCTTCCCCAGGTTGGCCCCTCCGAGCTGCGCGCCCCCGAGGCGTTCGGCGTCATCACGGACAAGACCGACCGCTCCCGCGCGCTGTTCCTGGAGGCCAGCCGGGTGTTCCTCCATCCGCGGTGCGCGAACTGCCATCCCGATGGAAACTCGCCGTACCAGCGGACCGGGTGGCAGCTGCACGATCCGCCCGTGCAGCGAGGACCCGAGGATCGCGGCATCGCCGGCATGGAGTGCACGAGCTGCCACCAGGACCGCAACGCGGAGCTCTCCCGGGTGCCCGGGGCGCCGAACTGGCACGTCGCTCCCCTGTCGATGGCCTGGGTGGGCCGGACGCCCCGCCAGGTGTGCGAGCAGCTGAAGGATCCGGCCCGCAATGGCGGCAAGACGCTGGCGCAGATCGTCGAGCACAACGCGCACGATGAGCTGGTGGGCTGGGGCTGGAAGCCCGGCGCGGATCGCGAACCGGCACCGGGAACGCAGGAGCGTTTCGGCGCCATCGTGGCGGCATGGGTGGAAACGGGCGCGGAGTGCCCGAGCGAGGAGGCACGGCCATGAGCATTCGAGTCCGTATCAATGGCGTCGAGAAGGAGCTCGACGTCGATCCCGAGATGCCGCTGCTCTGGGCGCTGCGTGACGTGCTCGGCCTCACGGGCACGAAGTATGGCTGCGGCGAGGCGCTGTGCGGCGCGTGCACCGTGCACCTCGACGGCCAGACGGTGCGAGCCTGCGTGACGCCCATCCGCCGCGCGGACGGGCACTCGGTGACCACCATCGAGGGACTGTCGCCGGACGGCAACCACCCGCTGCAGCGCGCCTGGGTGGACCTGGGCGTTCCGCAGTGCGGGTTCTGCCAGGCGGGACAGATCATGTGCGCGGCGGCCCTGCTCGAGAAGAAGCCGAAGCCCACCGACGCCGAGATCGATCATTCGCTGGCGGGCAACCTGTGCCGGTGTGGCACGTACACGCGCATCCGCGCGGCCGTGAAGAAGGCCGCGGGAATGTCCGAGGAATAGGGAGGACGCGATGAGCAAGCACACGTTGATGGCCCGGCGGACCTTCCTGGCCGGGATGAACCTCGCCGTGGGCGGACTCGCCATCGGCTTCTTCTCCAGCGACAGCCTCGCGGACGAGCCCACCGGGAAGCTCTCGGGCCCCAAGCCGAAGACAAGCTCCCAGGCCGAGGAGAACTCCGCCCGGGGGCTGAACCCGAACGTCTTCGTGCACGTGGCGCCCGACGGACTGGTGACGATCGTCTGTCACCGCTCGGAGATGGGCCAGGGCATCCGCAGCTCGCTGCCCGTGCTGATCGCCGACGAGCTCGGCGCGGAGATGGCGCGGGTGAAGATCGTCCAGGCGGACGGAGATCCGGTCTACGGAGATCAGAACACGGACGGCTCCAACAGCGTCCGCGGCATCTACGAGGACATGCGCCGGGTGGGAGCCACCGCGCGCACCATGCTGGTGGCGGCCGCGGCGAAGCGCTGGAAGGTGTCCCCGGACACCTGCGAGGCCAGCGGCCACGTCGTGCTCCACCGCCCGAGCCAGCGCAAGCTGGGCTTCGGAGAGCTGGCGCTCGAGGCGGGCAAGCTGGCGGTGCCCAAGCCGGCGGACGTCAAGCTCCGGCCGAAGAACGAGCTGCGCAACGTGGGCAAGCCGCTGCCGCTGATCGACGGGCCGGCCTACGTGAACGGGAGCGCGGTGTTCGGCGCCGACATCCGGCTGCCGGGCATGCTGACGGCGGTGATCGCCCGGCCGCCGATCGTGGGAGCCAGGGTGGTGAAGTACGACGCCAGCCGCGCGCTCGCGGTCCCCGGGGTGAAGCGCGTCATCGAGCTGCCGGCGCCGAAGGCCCCGTACGCGTTCCAGACCTGGGGAGGCATCGCCGTCCTCGCGGAGAACACCTGGGCGGCGATGAAGGGCCGCGCCGCGCTGGAGATCATCTGGGACGAGGGCGAGAACGCGACGTACGACTCGGAGCAGTACCGCAAGACGCTGAGCGCGTCCGTGGCGTCGCCGGGCACGGTGCTGCGCAGCGTGGGAGACGCCGAGGCGGCACTGAGCAAGGCGGCGCGGGTGATCGAGGCCGAGTACCACGTGCCGCACCTGTCGCACGCGCCGATGGAGCCGCCGGTGGCGCTGGCACGGGTGGAGGGAGGCACGTGTGAAATCTGGGCGCCCACGCAGCACCCGCAGGCGGCGCGCGGGACGGCGGCCCAGGCGCTGGGACTGCCCCCTGAGAAGGTCACGGTGCACGTGACGTTCCTGGGCGGTGGCTTCGGGCGCAAGTCCAAGGCGGACTTCATCTCCGAGGTGGTGCTGCTCGCGAAGGAGGCGGGCGTGCCGGTGCGCGTGCAGTGGACGCGCGAGGACGACATCCGCAACGACTACTACCACTCCGTGAGCGCGCAGCGCCTGACAGCGGGCCTGGACGACAAGGGCAAGGTGGTGGCCTGGAGGCACCGCACCGCGTTCCCGCCGATCGCCTCGACCTTCGCGCCCGTGAACCGGCCGTCCCTGGGGGACTTGCAGCAGGGCGTGTTGGACCTGGGAATCGGGGTGCCCAACATCCGCGCGGAGGCGTGCGAGGCCAATGCCCACGTGCGCATCGGCTGGTTGCGGTCCGTGTACAACATCTTCCACGCGTTCTCGGTCAACTCGTTCATCGACGAGATCGCCCACGCCCGGGGCGAGGATGCGCGGGACGTGCTGCTGGAGGTGCTCGGGCCGCCGCGGGTGATGAAGACGGTGCAGGAGCTGGGCATCGAGAAGCTCTCCAACTACGGCCAGCCTCTGGAGAAGCATCCCGTGAACGTGGCCCGCCTGCGGGGCGTCATCGAGCGGGTGACGGAGCTGTCGAGGTGGAGCGACCGGAAGAAGGAAGGCCGGGCGCTGGGCCTGGCGGCGCACCGGAGCTTCCTGTCCTACGTGGCGGTGGTCGCGTCGGTGGTGCGCAACCCGGACGGCAAGATCGCGGTGGACGAGGCGTGGATCGTGGTGGATGCCGGCACGGTGATCAATCCGGATCGTGTGAAGGCCCAGATGGAGGGCTCTATCATCTTCGGCACGAGCATCGCGCTGTACAGCGGCATCACGATGAAGGGAGGCGCGGTCGAGCAGTCGAACTTCCGCGACTACCGGCTCGCGCGCATCGGCGAGGCGCCGCGGAAGATCCACGTGGAGATCGTTCCCAGCGAGGAGGCACCGGGAGGCATTGGCGAGCCGGGTGTGCCGCCGGTGGCACCGGCCATCGCGAACGCCGTCTTCGCGCTCACGGGAACACGCGTGCGCGAGCTGCCGATCGCCAAGGCGCTCAAGGCCTGACGCCGGGCCCCCCTGCTCTTCCCTTCTCCGACGGGTTCGAATCCCGTCGGGGACACACAAATCGGGGCCGGAAGCCGCTGGAATCCTAGCTGAACGGGGCCTCGCGTGGGGGCTCCAGCACCTTCCCATCGGGCGTACCGGTGCGGAACACCTGCCCCACCGGGTCCCGTCCCCTTCACCTCGCGCGATTAGATCTGCGGCTCAAGGCCCGCGTCGAAGAGCGCGAGTCTCAGCCCCCAGCTACACCTTCAGCGCCGCCCGTCCTTCACGTCCACCAGCTAGAAGCGGTGCGCGTCGCTCCAGCCCTCGGCGGGCTTAAGCGAGACCCCGGGCAGATCCCGGAGGGCCTCGGCCACGTCCTCGGAAACGAGGATTAGCTCAGGGTATTCGTGAAGGCGCAGGACCTTGAGCCCCTTGATCGCGGACATGTCCAGAGCGAGTGACTGGATGCGTGTGATGCGCTTGCGCCACTCCTTGAACTGGGAGCGCTCTCGGTCCATGCACGCGAGCCGGCCGATGACGTTGATGACGAAGTACTCCTCGATTCGTTTGCCAGACGGCTCCACCATCTCCAGCGGGTAGAACTCCACGTTGTCCACCCCGGCGGCCTTCAGCCGGTCCCGCATGCGCTGCGAGCAAAAGAAGGCAGGGACCTCCGTGAAGAAATCCGGGTAGACATCGCGCGGCTCTTCAATCTTGAGCTTGAGCCCGGAAGGATTGTCGTCCGGCTCCAGGAGCTTTCCCATCATCCACTTGGCATCATGGCCGGGATTCTCGTCCGAGAAGGACGCCATGAATGCGTACTCGCGGTTCTCTTCCAACACGAAGTACACGGCTAGTCCTTTCTAGAGGGGGCCGATGTCCAACGACAGGTTCTGCCCATTCGTCGGCTGGCCTCCAGCTCCGGGGTACCCCTTGTTCTCGACCCTTTGCCTCTTATTCTTCTCGGCATTATTCACGTAGAAGTCCGTATGACTGCCCGTCTTGCCGTACAAACTCTGGGCGATCCGCAGGTGCTCGGGGTGGCACTTCCAGACGCCCTGGACCACCTGGTTGAAGGCGTGGTTCACGACCCCTTCGCTCAGTTCCTTCAGGCCGTCCTCGAAATCCTGCATGCTCTCCTGTTCACAGGTGTCCGGGTCGTAGGCAAGGCCCAGCATCCTGGCATAGAGGGCATCACTCAACTTGAAATACTCCCCGCGGTGGCGCCCGAGGTGGAGCTGCAGAGGATGGCCCAGGTCAATGGAGACCCAGTAGCTCTTGTACTCCTTCTTCACCCCGCTGGGCCAGGAGGCCGTTGGGTCTGCATTGGGCGCGACATTACCATGGCGGTCAGGGAGCTGGATGATGTTGGAAGGCTGGTTGGCCTTGAACCCCACCTTATTGAGGAAGTGGTTGAGCCGCACGCACCTATCCTTGTTTTCTTTGATGAAGCTGGTGAAGGCAAGGCAGTGGTGGCCCTCGGTGGGGTACGGTGGAGGACTCGCGTTGGGGTAGATGGCCATGCGCTTCGCGTCCCCCCACGCAAAGACGCCAACCATGCTCTTATCGCGCTCCCACCCGTTCTTGGAAACGGTCTTCTCGATTTGCTCCTTCTTGGGGTCCTTGTGCTTATTGTTGCAGATGACGCACTTGCCCTCAGCCTGTGTGGCGTTGGCTACGGTAACGGACTCGCCCATCTCCATGAGGTCACCTCCCGCTCGGACGTGGCACACCTCAGCCCATGATGTTCTTCTTGTTGTGGAAGAGCGGGTCCCCCAGCCGGCACACGTTCTTCCCCTCGAACTTCACGTCAAAGGAGTACATCATGAACTCCGCCGGGCCCTTGGTGGAACTGCTCATGACGCCGCCACCCGCGGTGCCAGCCTCGTCGCCTGCGGTCACCTTGTACTGGGCGCCCTTCACCATGGGCATCTTTCCGTTCACGGTCACCTTCTTCGGCCCCTTGGACGCATCCGAGGACTTGCCGATGTTGGGATAGGGAATGGGGACGGGCCCACCGGGGCTAGGCGTCTTGCACACGTCCGGGAAGACGATGCTCTGCCCGCCACCATCCTCGGTCGCGACGCCTCGTCCGTTGGCGAATACCTTGCTGCCCATCGTGCACCTCCTACTGTGTCACCGCCTGAATCATCACCGCCGCCCGCTGCTCGCGATCCGAAGAGGACCAGACCAGGCAGGGCCCTTGCCGATACCCCCTCTGAAGCCCTACCGCACCCAGTGCCAACATAGCGGGGCCCAATGCCGCTCCCATGTCCCCAGTGTACTCGGCCGGGTGCTCCAACCGGAAGCCAAGCTCGAAGTGCTGCGAGTTCCGGAGGTAGGCGACCCCCCATTCCTTCGCCCAGAAGCTCTCACCATTGAGCCCCGCATACACGCAACGGACCTTGGTGCGTGGAACGGGCAGGCGCTCGAAGAGCTGGCGGAAGGACTGCGCCAGCCCCTCTCCCAGGTAGGGCTCCGAACTGTAGCGATGCCCCGGCTCCTGTCCCGTACCTACGCTGGTGATGCGAGCCATGGGGGCGCGATCCTGCCGCCCGGCCTCACGCGCCCTCTTCAGGAGCAGAAAGGCCGCGCCCTCCCCGGGAATGAAGCCATCCGTGAGACGATCCTGCGCCTTGAGCCGCTCCTCCGAATCCAGCTTCGCCAGGAGGAAGGCGTCCCAGTAGGTGTCCACACCGCCTACCAGCACCTGCTCGGCCCGGCGCGTGGCGAGCAACTCCAATGCGAGTTGCACCGCCACCAGGCCCCCAGCCCGCCCCTGCCGCACCACCTGGCTGGCGGACAAAGCCAGTCCCACACGCGACTGCACCGCCAGATGCTCCAGAAAAGCCGCGCCCACGGGCTCTCCCCACGGGTAGGACTCAGAAAGGGCCAGAATCAGGGGGAGTGGCCTCTCGCTCCCCGCAGCCGCCTCCTGGAGCGCTCCGGCGGCCAGCAGCACCATGCGGCGGTGACGCGAAGTCATCCCCCTCATGGAGTCGAGCAGTTCCCCATCCAACGGGGGGAGATACTCGTCCTCCACCAGTCCGGCGATCAGCGGCCTGAGCTGGCTGTCGCGCAACCGCGTCTCGCGCACCCGTGAGATGCCGGCCCGGATGGCAGCGGCCGCAGTGCGCGCGGTCAGCCCCACCGGCGTCACCATGCCCGCTCCCATGATGTCCGCAGCAGGGAGCATCGTCATTCCTCCACTCCTTGCAGTGACTTCACCTGGAAGTGAGCACTCTGCACCTTCAGCGCCTGCTTGTCGCACCCTACCGAGCCCCTCCACGTAAGGCACACCTGCCCCTCCTCGGGCTCCAACAACACAGTCTCCAGCCTCAGTGGTGGGTGCTCGGACCGACCTGCGATGCGCACCGTGACACCCAGCTCGCATTTCGGTAGTGCGAAGCGGTGCGACCCCTGCGGTGACACGTTGGAGAGTTCTACCGGCTCTCCTCCTTTAAGCCTTTCTGGCACGCACAGCGCCGCGGGTGCGAGGTGGAAGAACTCCGGCCGGAAGTCTCGTGGCAGGTAGGGCGCGCGCGTGGCCTGCCATTGCTCGTCATATGTGCCCGCAAACCTCTTGCGCGGCTGCCAGGCGGGGGCTACGGGTCCCACTCCCACTGGCTCGGGCGTGTCCGAGGTAGAGCTGATGAGCTTGTGGGGATCCTCCAGGTTTGGGAGCGAACGACCCACCATCTCAGAGGCACTCCGCTTGCCGCGAAAGCCTTGTCCCACGGGATTGCGCTCCTCGCCCAGCACCCTCCGATCCTCAAGTACCTGCGTCCCGCCGAAGGCCCGCTCCCAGACGAGCGGCATGCGCGTAAACGGCTCGGGAGATGAGATTTGTGGCGAGAACACTCCGCCCGTCCACTCGCGATCGCCGAAGATCTGCAGCACCTGCCGCGCCGAGCCCACCCTCACGGACACCAAGCAGGCCTCCGTCGGTCTGCCACGTGGTGCATGCGCTGCTCCCAACAGAAGCACATCCGTGCCTGGTTTCAGCAGGTGTGCCTCGCTGGCGTACTTCAAGCTCGACTGCCCTGGCTCACCCCAGTATTCGTCCGCCATAACGAGGGTGCGCTGCTGCGGGGCCACGGTCAGAGTGTTGCCGCGTAGAGCGAACGTGGCTTTCACAACCACATAGAGGGTGTCCACACCCCGCTCATCCGGGAACAGGAACATGCCCGGGTTGAAGGGGGTCTCGTTGTGCACTTGCAGCATGGTGCCCCCGGTGTCAGCTGCTGAAGGTCTGCGCTAGGAGTCGTATCGACATGCGCTCGCACACGGCCCCAGCCCGAGCCAGTTCCGCACGCTGCCGCGCGGTGAATGCAAAGGTCTGCACCTGGTGCGAGCCCTGCGTACGCAGAGCCAGCTCCAGCGCGTGCACGCATCGTCGGCGCATTGGCCCCAGCGTCAGCGCCTCCAGTAGGACGGCACCACTGAAGGGTCTGCCGCCCAGGTAGCGCGTGCTCCACGAGAAGTCCTTGCGCACACGCTTCCACCAGTCGGCCACTGCCGCACATGCAGGAACCGGTAGCTCGTCCTCCGGCCTGAGCGACAGGTCCGCGTCCAGGTCCTCCTCCAGTGGCGGGAGCGAGTCCTCTTCCCCTTCGACATCCAGGACATATGCGCCCTCGAGTACCAGCCCGGTGATGGCGCTGAAGGCCTCACCTGCCAGCCGGGCCTCGGACGGTTGCTGCTCCATCAGTTCCAGGCAAACATCCACAGCGGATGCTCTTCCGGTAAATCCCAGAGCCCAGAGCACGTCCTCACGTACCGTCTCATCCCCCACAAGGGCCACCAACCGCTCAATGTCCTTGTCCTCCCCGCACACCGCAAGGAGGACTCGCGCCGCGCGTGCATCCCCCCCCCCCCGGCCCTCGGCCTCCTTCCTGCATGCGTCCCAGGCCATGCGCCTCCCGAACAGCAGGCCAGTCTCAATGGCCGCGAAGCGTACCTCCGGACGATTGTCAGCGAGCAACCGAGGCAGCATCACGTCCCGCCCAGGCGACTCCAGGCTCCTCAGTGCCGCCGCCACCACTCGCCCATCCTCGTGGCCCAGCAGTTCCAGCGCGGCGCCACGCGGTACGGCATTGCGGAAGGCAAGCACCTCCAAAACCAACGCCTGCCCTTTTGCCTCATGCCTCTTCAACAGCGCCACCAACGCGTCATCCAGCCCGGGTCGCTCGCTGAGTTCCAGTGCGCGCCGAACGGCGGCCTGTATCGATGGGGATGCCGCCGCTCCCGTCGCCAGTACCATCTCCAGTGTGGCTGGCGAGGATTCAGCAATGGACGCAAACGCAGCAGCAAACACTTCCCCGGAGTCCTCCCTCTCCAGAGCCGACTTCAGCAGCGACTCAGCTACCGGCTCACCTCCGAGTATCAGCCCGTCCAGGTGCGCCAGCAGACGCTCCTCCAACTCCGCGAGCTCTTCCAGGTCGAAGCTGGGTCCGCGCAGCGCCCGCTCCCACTGGAGCAGTAGGAAGGACGCTTCAGACAGGTGCTCCTCAATGACATCCATCATCGGCAGGCGCATGCCTCAGTTCACCTGTGCCGCGCTGCGCTCAAGCTGGGCGAATGTATTCATGTCATCCCCTCAAGTGCCTGCTGGATGCTGCAGTCCCCCTGTGCCCCGAGTCCCTGGCCCCTTCCAGCAGCCCAACATCTTCGGTCGGTGCCGTCAAGAGAACGGAACCTCGGCTCCTCACGCGCGGTTTCCGGCCTTGGTGTTTTCAGGCTCCTGCTCGTCGAGCGGAGCAACTGGTTCCGCATCCTCGGCGACCCGGAGGAGCTGGTGCCTCCTCCTCGCCCGGGGCCGCCGCTGCGGAGAAGCGGAAGCGGGAGCAGCGTGCCCGCCGCGGGCCAGGGCCGCGTGCCCATTCCCCGAAGTCAGGTCCCTTCGTCGAAGAGGCCGGTCGGCAGCCCGTCGAGGCTGCGCGTGTTCTTCTGGCGCCGGTAGGCGTCGAGCCCCTCCGGGCCCTTGGCCTCGGCCCACTTCGTGAGCGTGGGGCGCTCGCCTTCGTATTCGTACAGCGGCACGCCATAGCCGCACGAGGTCTGCACGAGCTCGATGTCGAGCAGGATGAGCTGCCGCGCACCGAGTGGCTCCACGCCGCCGAAGTCGGAGGCGAGCAGCCGCGTGTATTCCTCACCGCCGCGGCGCAGGGCCCGGCCACGGCCGTAGAGGCGCAGAATCATGGGCGGCCCCTCGAAGGCGCAGAACATGAGGGTCAGCCGCCCGTCCGCGARCAGGTGCGCGGCCGTCTCGTTGCCGCTGCCGGTGAGGTCGAGGTACGCGGCTGCCCTGTCTCCGAGCACCCGGAGTGCGTCGAGCCCCTTGGGTGAGAGATTCACGTGTCCGGTGGGCGCGGCGGACGCGGTGAAGAACACCCGCTGGCGCTGGATGAACTCACGGTGGGCGGGCTCGAGCTGGGGAAACTGTTTCGCCATGTGGGACGAACCTCCACCGGCAGGTTATTCCGTCCGCCCGCGTCCTGGCTCAGGGGATGACGCGTATGGGGAATCCGCGACAGTGAACCCTCGTACCTTCGGCCTCGCGCACCCATTCGCGCGGGGCCGGTCCATTTCCTTCCACCTGGGGCAGACCCTCTCGTTTAACGTGGCCCGCGCAGTGCCCACCCAAGGAGACACATCACGTTATGCGCAAGGCAATCATCGCGGGGTTGATGGCAGCGGGGATGCTGGCGGGTTGTGGAGGCACCACGGCCGATGGAACCGGAGGGGCGCAGATCCTGTGCGCCGACGGCACCGCGTGCACCGGTTCCGCTGACGAGTGTGCGACGAAGTGCGGCCAGTCCGATGGCACGAAGCACGCTCAAATGTTCAGCATGACTTGTTGCGACGGCTACGAATGCAGCACCCCCGGCTCTCCGTCCATCTGCCTCGACTTCTGCAGGAACTACCACGAAGGCGACTGGTGCTCGTAAACCGCTCGTTCTGACCATGCGGCGGCCCGCCCCGGGCTTTCAGGGCGGACCGCTGTGCTTCACCCGCCGAGGCCGAGCTTCAGAAGCTCACGCCCGTCTGGATTTGCGGCGAGAAGCTCACCGTGGCGCTGCTCCCGGGCGCCCCGAGGACGAAGAACGGCAGATCCAACTCGGCGAACCACTTGAACTTTCCCAAGGGGAAGAGGCCGAAGTTCACGAGGGGAATCAACCCCAGGTTGAAGGGAACACCCTCGCCAACCTGCACGGCGGCGCGAAGGCCGGTCGCGAAGGAGCCGCAGTTGTAGATGACGCCGGGATCCACCACGAAGGACGTGCTGGCCCTGGCCGAAGTCCCGCCATCGGCGAACTGCCAGGTCGTGTAACCGACGCCCTCGAGATCAATCGCCCAGCGCTCATCCAGCTTGATGGTGACGCCGGACGCGATGCCAAGCTGGAGGAAGTCCGCGCCAATCGCGGTGGTGCCACCCGTGGCGATCTTCACCATGGGCACGGCGAGCCCCACGTGACCTCCGAGGCGTGGCCAGGTGGACGAGTCCTCCGCGCCTGATTGCGTGGAAGAACCGCCCGTCCCTTCGTCCGCGTGGCCGTACAGCCAGCTCCGTGTCTCGCCTTCCTCGGCCGGTGCGCTCGCGAAGGCCTGACAGGGAACGATGGCCGCCACCACGAGCAGCAGGGAGCGCCAGTGAGAGACAGAATGGGAACCCAGCCCGGAAATGCGCATCGTTTTTCTCCTGGGTCAGAGGTGGAGTTGCATCCTCGATGGAGCGCGGCGTTCGCGATGGGCCCGTGGGTGTCTACCCGGATGCCGGACTCGGGCGGGAACATGGGAACCCCGGGGCGCTCGTGCCATGCATCCGCCGGGTAGGGCCTTGTGGCGCGTGCGACACTCCGCTCGCGATCCTCCGGGTGGGCGATGAGCCAGTCCCGCAGCAGGCGGTGCCGGATGGCCTCCGGGCAATCGGGGCTCCAGATGTGGATGTTCGCGCGCGGCGAGTCGCAGCGGGCGAACCGGTGCTCGTGGAAGACCGGCTCCCGGAACAGCACGGGGAAGCCCGCGGCCTCCAGGGCCGGGCGGTAGGCGTCCTCGTCCCTCGAGTCGGGAACGGTGAGGTCGATGTCGATGATCGGCTTGGCGGGCAGGCCCGGCACCGCGGTGGAGCCGACGTGCTCGATCGATAGGGCGACGCCGCCGAGCGCAGCGCGGATGCGCGCGGCGAGCTCCTCGAATGCATCGGGCCAGGCCGGGTCGTACGGCACCACCTCGATGTGCTCGCTCTTCGGCGGGTGAACGAAGTACTCGACGCCGTTCGGGTCGTACTCGTGATTGCGGACGATCTCCGCTGCGCTGGCCATGGCGGCCGAGTGTAGTGAAGGTCTTCAACAATCCCTCTATCCTGCTTATACGCAAAATTCCCACCTGCCTGAAAAACAGGAACCTCGTCCGTTCCGTCGAGGGAGTTCTCATTTTTTTTGGATGGTCCCCCACCCGAACTCTCCTTCTTTTCAGGAAAGCCTTTTTCCGGCCCTTACTGGCGGGGCCGTGCCGCGTGCGGGTGAGAAGAATCATGAGGATCCCGACGGCTAATGCCAGACGCCCGAGGGGCGTGACCTCGAGTCTTGCACCAGCCCGCCCCCCTCAAACAGGGCGCCCATTCCGCCGCTCATTTGCCGGCGTTCGTCGTAGCAGGTTCTCAACCACCCTGTTCGTCCCCAAGGGTCCCCCCGGAGTTGTTCGCATGCGAGTACGGTTTGGTCATTCGAAGGAGCTGGAAACCCCGAGGTTGCCGGTGAAGCGCCCGCGGAAGCTCGGCGCGATGTTGCTGACGTGCGTCGCCCTCGGCGGCATGTCCATGACGGGCTGCGGCTCGACGGAAAGTGGTGAGCCGCGCGAGCAGGTGGTGGACGAGTCTCCGGCCCTGCGCCGCAGCGAGCTGCACTACCTGAACAAGACGGACCGCTTCGCTATGGGCGAGGGAGAGGTGGTGGCCCACCGTCCCTTCCGGGCGGTGACGTTCCAGGTGACGGCGCCGGAGTCCTCCCGCTTCGAGTACCAGCTGCGCGCGCCGGGTGGCGAGTGGGGCAGCTGGCAGCCGGTGCCCTTCACGTGGCGCGAGGGAGAGATGGGCAGCGGCGAGGTGGTGCTCGCCAACGAGGCGGACGCGGTGCGCGTGCGCGCGAGTGAGGGTGCCGAGTTCGTGCGCCTGGAGCTCTTCGCCAAGGCCCAGGTGATTCACGACGACGACGAGGGCCTCGGCATCTACGAGAGCCCCGACAGCATCCACCAGTCCATTTCCATTGCCGGCCGGTGGGCGCCTCCCGCGGACGTGCTGAATGCGGGTTCCTCGCAGTACATGCCCTACGAGGGCCCCCCCGCCGTGTGCGCCGGCGGCCTGCTGCCCGGCACGCGCGAAATCGGTGACTGGATCCGCCAGCACTTCCCGCAGGCCACCTCCTACGGCGGCTACGCCTGCCGCGCCAACACCGCCAACCCGAACGTCCTCTCCATCCACGCCGCGGGCCGCGCGCTGGACGTCTTCGTCCCGCTCACCGGAGGGGCCGCGGACAACACGAAGGGCGACCCGATTGGCAACCACCTCATCAAGAACGCCCGCTACATGGGCGTGCTCTACATCATCTGGGACCAGGCCCAGTGGAGCGGCTCGGCGTCCGGCACCAAGATGAGCGCGTACACGGGCCCCAACCCGCATACCGACCACCTCCACATCGAGTTCTCCACCGCGGCCGCGCGCGACCGTGCCACCCAGTTCTTCAAGGACGGCAAGCCGCCTCCGGGCGTCGCGGGCCTGAACCCGGCGCACAACCATCCGTCGGCGGTGTCGATGGCGGCCGGAACGCAGCAGGTGTACATCCGAGGCCCGGGCAACTCGCTGTGGGTGAAGGGTTGGAATGGCAGCGTGTGGGGCAGCTGGCTGGACCTGGGCGGCCAGCTGACGTCCGCGCCGTCCGCCACCTCTCCGGCCCCCGACGTCACGCATGTCTACGTGCGCGGCACCGACAACCAGCTGCACGTSAAGGGCTTCTCCAACAACACCTGGGGCGGCTGGCTGTCGCTTGGCGGCAACATGACGTCCTCTCCCACCGCCGTCTCCGACACCCTCAACACCAACCACATCTACGCTCGCGGCACCGACAACGCCGTCTGGGTGAAGGGCTGGGCCAACAACACCTGGGGCCAGTGGGTTTCCATCGGCGGCACCATGCCGGACTGACGACCCGGCGAACACCGTGCAGCACGCTCTCCGCCTTCTGGTCCAGTCAGACCGGGAGGCGGAGTCGTTTTCGGCGTCCAGGAGCTCGCGGCGCATGGCCGGAATAGAGGCCGTGTTGAGAATGAGGGCTGGAGGCGAAATCCGCCTGGCCGTGGGTGGAGCGCTCCCCTCGCTCGAGCAGTGGCGTGGTTGTGTTCACCCTATGGCGCGCCCAAGGCAATCGCGCCAACGACCCCGCTGTCGGACGTGTTGCAGACCAATGCATGCTCTGTCAGCGCGTATTTCCTCGTCCACGACCTCGCTGCGATGCAGACGCCGAGCGCACCGCTCGCGGCCCCAACGTCTCCGATAGATGTCGCCGGAATCACCTCGCGAATCGACCCCAATGTGGATGTCAGGTGCGCTCGCGTGTGTCCCCACGCATTGGCCCGCCACGACTCGCCATTCAAATCGACCATGATGTCACCCGAGAACGTCGAGCGCACCTTCGTGACGCCGGCTGCGGAACGGATCGCGGCGGCGAGATGCCGCGCCATCTCCGGCGCCGTTCCCGTCCGCCAACCAATCGCATCGTCCGGATCAATCTGCGAGGCAGGCCGAGCGGTCTCGACTCCATCAATCCTGGCGACAACCGTCGCGCCCCGGCGCTTCGCGCTCGCGGTGTCCTCAACAAGCAGGCACGCGGCGGCCTCGCCTGGCCGAAGACCGGTCGGAAGCTCCGCCGAGTGCAAGCGGCGGTCATCGGCAAGCCATTGCAGGCTGATGGCGTCGAGCCAGGAATCCACTGCGATGAGAAGCACACGGGAGCAACGGCGCTCCGACAGCAGTTCCTGTGCGCGGCGCAGTCCAACCGCCGTGGCCGTGTGCCCGCCCAGGATGAACTCGTCGGTGACCGCACCTCGGCGGAGCCCAGTGAGCTTCCGAAGCAGGTCTCCGCACGAGCGTTGCAGCGCGGCGGTCGTATCCGGTTCGGGCCAGCCGAAACGCCGCATCCCGAGTTCCGGAAGCGCCCACACGACACCCGCCTCGCTCCAGAAATCAAGCTCCGGTGGCGGTAGACGTCCGTACCGGATGACATCCTCCACGGCAGCCTGGGCGAGCCGGACCCATGCCGCCGTCTGGATGAAACCATTCGTCAGCGGCCATACCGGTGAGCCCATGAGGGAAGCTTCCTCCCCGTTGTCGTAGGAGGTGCGCCCGGCGACAGGGCGGACCCGGACGATGCCCGCCCGCAGCGCTGCGGCCGAGGAAATCACGTCGTACCCGACCGCTGTCACCAGACCCAGAGAGGAGATCACCAGGCTCATGGGCGCACCGGAGAACGCTCGAAAGACCGCCGAGTTTCGATGATTCGCCAAGCGTCCGGAGGCGGGTGCTGCAACACCCCGAACTGCCGAGCAAGGCTGGGGGCGAGCGGATAGTCGCGCGCGACGGCAAGCCCCGACGCCTCGGCGAGTTCCAACCAGGCCAGGACCTCTGTGGACACATGCGCCGTCGTCGCAGCATCGTCGGGAGGCAGGACATCCTTGGCGCGGAGAGCTTCAATGTGCGCGAGGAGTTCCACGATGGCGGCCTCGATCGCCTTGTCGAACGCGGTCTGGTCGCGGCGGTCCAGTGCCATGCAGACAGCGAGACGGAAGTCATCCTGGGCGAGTTCGGCCCACGGGGCCAGCCACTGCTGGGCAGAATCACTCGAAGCTCCGGCAACGAGCCGGTCCATGAGGAATCGGATATAAAAGAAGTCCTCCTCGTACTCCTTCCCGCTTGCGAACATCATCCGCGAACTCTTTGCCAGTGCTAAAGCCCCCTCGCGATCACGGCAGGCAATCGCATCGAAAAGGGGCTCGGACTTGGAAGTCGTCTTCTCGGCGTCCGGCGCGTTTTGAAGGAAATGCAGGAACGTGCGTCCGCTCTTGAAGAGGTTCTGGAAGAAGGGACTCGGATCCGCGGTGCTCAGCAGCTCCGCGATGGCAATCCGCCGGTAGAGGGCTGAGACCATCAGGTAGTGTGTCTGCCTCGGCGATGCAGAGAGAACCTGTGGGAGCAGTTCCTCAAGGGTCACCGCCGCATTCTTACCAGCAAGAGGCACGAACGTTGGTGTCATGCTTTCTCCTCCGGGAGCATCGCCTGGGGCTGATGACTCCGCCATCGCCTCAAGCGGTGGGGACATCCAGGATGAAGAACGTGACGTTCGTGGGCTTCGGGGCGAGTTTCCGCCACTCATCGAGGATGCGCTCGCTCACCACGTATGCCTCGGGGTTCTCCTTGATGCGGAAGACGTCTGGAGCCCGCGCGATCTTCCCCGGATCAAGAACGTACTTCGTTACTTTCACCACCTGCCCGTCATGGTATTGAATCTCGGACGCAGCGGTGTCGAGAACATCCAGTGCTCCGACAGGATTGACGATGAAATAGTCGCTGGAGGCGGGCCGCTTTTTGTGATTGTAAATCGCGAGCGGCAGGTACTGCACGGGTCCCCGATTGACCGCCGACATGCCGTCCTTCAGCCGTTTGCTGACGATAAGCATCTGCCCTGTGTTCGGAACGAGATCCGGGAGTTCGATGCCTGGCTCTTCGTCCGACATGAAGATCTTCGCGTCCTGGGGGTACTCGCCCTCCAGCAGCTCGACGCCATCATTGAGTTTCCAGGTCTTGAGGCCCATTCCTTCGGGATAGCTGCGAAGAACGCAGAACTCCGGCTTGGACTGCGCGAGCGTCTTGAGCAGATAGTATTTCATCCCTGTTCCTTGGGTGCCTTTACAAGGCGCCAGATTCGTTCGTTACCTCAGAAAGCAACTTGTTTGAGTGTTTGTCGAGCGAGGCACCGGCTTCAATCTTGCCCCAATCAATGATCTGGTTCATCAAATGCTCGGAAAGGTCCTCGAGCTTCTTCTTGTCCAGGCTCGCGTTCGGAATCTTGTGCCCTTCCGGTTTGGCACCATCACAGATCGACTTATACCCACTGATAATACTGTTCAGGCGCCCTTCGACGACGCGGTTGTAGATCGGGTGGTTGGTGCAGCTCTCCGCGATGCCATCGTCTCCGTGCTTGAGCTGGATATGCCGCGCGAGACCAAGGATGTATGCTACCTCCCTATCCTGCGGAAGCATGAACATGTTGATTTTGTGATTGATGTTGTACTGCGCCATCATCAGCGCCTTGCGCATCACGTTCGGGACTGGGGCGGGCTGCTCCGAGATCATCGTGGCGAAGAGCCCCTTGGGGATGATGTGGTGGGCATTGTTCCAATAGGGCCAGGTGTCTTGTGAAAAGTTCATTCCCACGGGCACCTTCACATTATTTCCCGTGATGCTCTTCCGCATGATTGGCGTCGATGGCCCACCGACGTTCCAATCACCGGGTCTGGGAGCCGGCAGTTCGAGTGCGTAGTAAGATGGCGACCACCCTCCTGCCTTCGTCTCGTAGATCGAGGTGGCTACCGGCGTCGTGCGGCCAGAGTAGCTGTGGAGCCGCTCCTTGATCTTGGGCTCCGAGTCCGCCTGCGCATACGCCTGATAGCGGTAGTTGCAGGTAACCTTGTTCTTCTTCTGCCTGAACGATGACTCGTGCCCCGTCAGGCACGCGCCCCCCTCGGTCGTGCTCTTCTGGCGATGTTGCTTGTGCAGGTCATCGAGTTCGACATCGGGAAGATGTCCGTTGTCCCCCATGGTGCCTCCTCATGTGGCTCGCCAGAATCTTGGAGCCTCCAGTGCTTGAGACGACTTGGCTCCATAGCTTCTTGGCAAACGTTGACCGGGCACTGCTGCGGCTTCGCAATACCCGGTCATATCATAGGAACGCGGTGGCCGGACTTGATGAACGTCGTCTTGCCCGCGCCGTTGTGCCCTGGGAACCCTGTGTCCGTGAATACAGGTCCGAAATGTCCGTCATCACTGCCATGACCGGCTTCTTCCGAACCACATGCCTGGTACCCGCCCTGGTCGCCACGTTCGCGACCACCGCGTGGGCCGAACCATCCATCTCATCAACTCCGATGATTGTCGCCGATCAAGGGAAGGTCTCCCTGACCGACCAGGACGGTACACGGACCCTCGCGGACTGCCGTACCCTCTATGAGACCCGATACGTCGCGGGTCCCAAGCGGGGCCAGGTCGAGCAGGAATGGAGGAAGTGCTACCTCTCCTTCCTGACCGTGCACCCGCCGACAGGACGCTGGGCGGTGTCGGCAACGCTCATGTCTGGCGAAATCCGCATGGCCGTGGATGGCCGCGAGTACACCCCGCCCAATGACAAGGCCGGACGCCGACGAAGGGCGACTTCATCGTCATGGGCGACCGCAGTGGAGTCCTGGCGGTCACCCTCGGCCGCCCCGAGACGTGGACGAGCGATGGGACCGTCTACTCCCAGGGGCCCGAGGCCTTCACTCCGGACGGCTCTCGCGTGCTCGTCAACAACGCCAAGAGTAGCGTGTGCCAGTGGTGGATCTGGAGCTTCGCCCCTCGGCCCGTCGGCGTTCGCGTGCTCCCGCCCGGCATGACGGACACCTGCCACGCGCCGGCGTATGGCGAGCTCCGCGCCGTGCTGAGGAACCCGCGCGACGTCCGCATCGCCACCCTGGACCCGACGGGCACGAAGCCGTGGAAGGTGGGCCCTCCCCTGCGTCAGGCGAGCCGCAAGATGACAGCCGCCACGCTGCTGGGGGACTCGCTGATCTTCTTTCGCGAAGGCGAGAAGCATCCCCAATACAACGAATGTGATGAAGCGAGGCCCGGCTCGTACCGGCGCTTCGAGCTGAGCACCGGCGTGGAGCGCACCTTCCACACCTTCCAGGACTGGTGCTTCACGGGTGAGTTCCTCATGGCGAACGTGCGCAGGCGGACCGTGTACTTCTACGGGGCGCGCCCCGATCCCGTCGATGGTGGCGAGCGCCTGTTCGAGTACGATCTCGAGCGCGACGCGACTCGCGAGATCGACATCGACTCGCTGTTCAAGGTGCGCGACATCAGCGCGGATGGACGGACGCTCCTCCTTTACACGTATCCCAAGGGGCTCATGCTGTACGACGTCGACTCGTCGAGCCTGGTCGATGTGGAAGAACCCTACACGAGGGATGCCTGGGCGCTGCTGATCGCCCCGCGCTGACCGCACCGTCACCCGGGCTACTGGAAGCTCACCGAGGAGGAGATCTTCCGGCACTTCGACACGGTGGCCCGAGCCATCTCCCTCCCCATCATGGCCTACAACAACCCGGCCACCGGAGGGCTGGACATGACACCGGAGTTCCTGGCGCGGCTGCTGGAGATTCCCAACGTCACCATGGTGAAGGAGAGCACTGTACCGGCAGGTGGTGGAGAAGACCAACCTCGTGGAGGCACGCAAGGTGTTCCAGCAGCAGCTCCCGCTCCTCCAGTTCATCGTGAAGGGAGGGTTGCGGTGCTACTCCGCCACGGTCGTGAGGGCCCGAGCGGCCGCGCGAATGGAGACACTCGGGTGCCGGCGCAGGGCGCGCAGGTGCCGGGCCGCATCCTCCCTCCAGTTCAGGCGCTTTCCCGCCTCGCGGACGAGCGCCAGCGCCACGAGCGGCGCCCCGGCCTCCACTCGCGCCGCCACCTCCAGTAGCGCCTCCGGCGGAGACTCAAAACTGGCGGCCTCCATTGAGGAGGCCACCGTGGACTCGAGCGCCGAGGTGAAGAAGGGCTCCTCTCCCGCCTCGGCCGAGAGCCCGAGCAGCACGTCCGTGGCTCCTCCCACGTCGCGCCAGTACAGGGGCTCGGTCCGGAGCCGGGCGGACAACGGCCACAGTGAGGCCTCCGTGGCGAGCACACGCGCCAGCCCGGCGAGGTGCGGACGGAGGCGCTGCAACTCCGGGCGAGGCAGGGACAGCAGCTCGCCGACGAGGTGCCTCAGGCGCTGGAGCGCGGGCAGGTCCCTCTCGGGTCCGGCGTCATGCGCTTCCGGCACAGGGGCGGAGATGAGCGCCGCCGCGCAGGCCACCACGTGCTCGAAGGCGAACCCGTTGCGTGTGACCGCGATCAGGGCCTGGACGGCCTCGCGCCACCCGGTAGCGATGGAGAGCTCCTGGATGCGCGCCGCCGACGTCCGGGCCACCTGCTCCCCGCAAACCTCGGCCCACCGGGTCAGGGCTCCAAGGGCCTCGCGCCGCACGTCGGTGTCCGGGTGCTCCACCAACCGCAGCACGAGCGCGGCATAGCGGGGACGGAGCCGGAGAGGGAGTGCCTCGGGCCGCTGTTTGAGGAGGCTCCCGGCGACATACGGGTCGGGGCTCCGGACCATGGCCTCCACCATCTCCCAGGCGGACTCCTCCGTATCCAGCAACCGGCGCGCGGCATGGCCCGCGGCGATCCGCACGTCGCGGTGGAGCCGGGGCGAGTCCCATTGCTGACGGAGCAGGGCCAGGGAGTGTCCGTCACGGGCGGTGCCGAGCATCCGCACCACCTCCTTGTGCACCGTCACCTTGAGCCCGTCGCGTGCGAGCAGCGCGGACAGCGTGGCGGTCCGGAGGCCAGGGGACACCCGCTCCATCAGCCGGGCCACGGTCTGGATGGCCACATGGGCGCGATCTCCATCCAGATGCTCCAGGAGGACAGGCAGGGCGGACTCGGGACGATCCAGCCAAGCCAGTGCGCCGAGCGAGGTCTCCGCCATGGCCCCTTCCTGGCAGTCCAGGAAGGAGCGGAGGTGCTTCTCCGTCACCACCATCCGAAGCCGGAGCAGGACGCGCAGCACCTGTTTCCGTGGCCACCTCGGGTCATCGCGCACCAACTCGTCCGTGAGGCGCAGGAGCAGATCGCGGTAACGCTCCTGTTGCCGGGGCAGCCAGCGGTGGAAACCAAGCTTGGGCGAGCCGTACCAGAGCAAGGGAACCCAGCTCTTCCCCTCCGTGTGGAAGCGGCCCTCGACGGGGCGCCCATCGAGGTAGGGCTCCAGCTTTTCCGGCCAGTACTGCTGGAAGTGCTCGTACACCTCGTCCAGGGTGATGGCCGAGGGCTCCCTCGCCAGCAGCCCGTGCACGCGCGCATCCCGGGTGCGGCGGGACTTCAGCCAGAAACGGATATGGATGACGTGGTCCGAGCGGCTCCAGGAGTCCGAATTGATCACGGATCCAAGCACGGCCTGGAGCATGTCCACATTCCCCGCCCGCTCGTAGCCGAGCATGTCGCAGACGAAGAGGATGAATCGGTTGCGCTCCTCCTCGTCCTCGATGGCGCGAATTCGCGGGAGCACGGCGGCGACGAGGTGATGTTCGGAGCCGTGAGGCAGGTCATGAAGCTCCGGTGCCCCGGCGTAATGCCGGCGCTCGAACTGCTCCAGCGTCATCAGCGCGAACTGGAGGAGCGGGGACCGGTGATCGCTCACATGGGCACGGATGAGCGCGGCTGCCAGGCTGTACAGCGGGGACTTCCTGGCGTCCATCACGTCGCGTTGCACTTCGGCCGTCACCAGCGGCTCCAGCAACTCGATGTGCTTGGTTTTGAAGAGCGAGACCGGTACCCGGGCGAGCTCATTGAGGACCGGCTTCAGGACGGGCCTCTGCTCGTTCTTCAGGCGGGGGCAGACATACGTGAGCGTCTCCGTCAGTCCCCGGCGGGAGAGGCCCGTGCTGCGCACCAGCATCGCGAGCGCCTGTGCCCGATCCTCGGCCTTGCTGGCGAAGGCGGCCTCCTTCAGCGGCTCGCGCGAGTGCTCGATGGTGCGCCATCCCAGCAGGGTGATCCGCAACGAACGCTGCTCCCGGGCCTCGGGCCGCTCCATCAGGCGCACCGCCTCGGCGTCGCGCAGGGCGTGGGGCAGCAGGGAGAAGAGGTTGTCGTCCAGCGCCGCGGGAGGCGCGTTGGCGAAGGCGTGCGTGTACAGGGCGGCCCGTCTGGAGGGCGCCACCTTTCTCAGGAGCAGGACGAAGGACCACTGGTGCTTCGCCAGGGCGCCCGCGACGAGCTGGAGCTGCCCGGTGGAGAGATGCCTTACCAACGCCCGGGCGAGGCTCGGGTACGCGATGGTGTAGAACAGCTGGTCCCGCGCGGAAGGCCGGGTGACGAGCTGGACGATCTGTTCCGGGAACTTCCGCGAGAGCCGGGGAATGGCCTGGCGCACCAGGAGGGGCAGATCGTGGGGCGTGTCGTGTTCCCGCAGAAGGGCGAGCGTTTCCTCGGCGCGGAGGTGGAGCAGCTCGGCCAGGGGCAGGCGCCAGGTGGAGATGAGGGCCGGGCGGGCGTTCTGGGGGAGCTGGGCGAGGCGGGTCCGCAGGAAGTCCAGCACCACGTCCGGGTGGAGGTGCACCAACGTGGCCCAGGCGGTCACCACATGGGCGAGCTCCGGCAGGAGGCGCCGGATGTCCTCCGCGTCCAGGGCGGTGAGCAGCAGAACCCCTTCGCCATCACCGTACCGCGCGCGGATGTGCGGCAGGAGCCGGGCCGCGAGCGCCCCGCGCCTGGCGAGCGCCACGCTCTTGATCACCCGCCGCCGTGTCTGGGGGTCCAGCTCGGGCAGCACCTGCTCGAGCACTTCGTCCCGGAGGGTGGCGCCAGCGAGGGATGCGACACGTCCCCGCACCATCCGGGAGGGGTGGGTGAGCGCGCACCGCACCACGGTCTCATCCCGGGCGCCACGGGCCATCTCCACCGCCAGGGTCGCCTCATGGGCATCCCCGGCCACCAGCTCCCTCATCAACTCCGCGAGGGCTGGGTCCCCCCGGGCATCGCGGCCCAATGTGGCCACGCGCGTCATCCGCGCCCTGTATCCCAGCGAATCCAACTCCTCCAGCAGCGCGGTGCGCGTGGGTACCCGCAAGCGTTCTCCCGTTCCGGACATGTCGAGGGTTCGCCCCCAGACGTCCGGTGCCCGCGAACCTGACAGGGAAAAAAAGCGGGTGCCCGTCTCCAGGCACCCGCTCGGGTCTTCAGCGAAGCAGGCTGGACGCAGGGTCCTGCACCCTCCCCCGCTCAGTTCTCCGCCAGGATGAAGGCCGACACCCGGCCATCCGGGATGAGCGACACGGAATAGCGGTACGTCGCGGTCCCGAACCGCACCAGGTACGTGTAGACGCGGTCATCGCCCACCACTTCCCGCTTCACCAGGACCAGCGGCCCCGCCGGCCCCAGGCTTTGCAGCAAGCGCTGGTAGTTCGGCGCGAGGTGGCTGAAGAAGTACCAGGGGACATACGCGAACCCGGCCGGGTCCAGCGTTCCCTGCCGGGCCTGCTCGAGCAGCGTCGTGAACCGGGCGGTGGCCTCCGGCTCCAGATCCGGAATGGGTGCCAGCGGAGGCACGGCGAGCGCCGGGTCGGCCACGGCGGCGATGCCGTTCGCGAAGGCCTCGGGGTCCGCGTTATTGAGATTGGCCAGCACGATGACGGAGAGCGAGTTCCCGAGGAAGCGGAAGTAGGCGGTCTTGAAGCCCTGCCACGAGCCGGTGTGCTGGTGCAGGGGCTTGCCGTTGCGCTCCTCGAGGAACCACCCGAAGCCATAGGGATGGGGGGCGCCGCTGTCGAGCTTCACGGGCGTCAGGATTTCCCACCAGCTCCCCTGCGCCAGGAGGGCGCGCTCATCCACGGCGGCATCCCACGCCAGCATGTCCTTCAGGGAGAAGTAGAGCGAGCCGTCCGCCGTGGTGTTGAGCGAGGGCGCCACCCACCGCTGGTTCTTCACCTCGCCGCGGACCAGCCGGTAGCCGGCCGCGCGGTTCGGGATGATGTCCTCCTCGCTGATGCCGCGCGCCGTCTTCATGCGGGCCGGCTTGAAGACGTGCTCGCCGAGGACGTTGCCATAGAAGGTGCCCGCGACGCGGTTCACCAGCAGGCCCAGGAGGACATACCCGGAGTTGCTGTAGTTCCACCGCAGGCCGGCGGGGAAATCCAGGGGCAGCGCGTAGAGGAAGCGCGCGAACTCCTCGTCCGTGTAGTCCTTGCGCTCGTCGAGCAACCCTTGCATGTCCCGGAGGCCGGAGGTGTGCGTCAGCAGGTGGCGGATCGTGATGGGGGCCCACGTCGCGGGCGCGTCGGGGAAGTACTTCGTGATGCTGTCGGAGAGCGAAATCCGGCCCGCCTCCACCTGGAGCATCACCGCCATCGCGGTGAACTGTTTACCCAGGGATGCGGACTGGAAGAGGGTGTCCGTCGTCACGGGAACCTGGTGCTCCAGGTTGGCGAAACCATAGCCCTTCGCCAGCACGACCTTTCCGTGGCTCACCACGCCCACGGCGAGCCCGGGCACATTCTGCCGCTTCTGCTCCGCGCGCACGAAGGCGTCGATCCTTTCGCGGAGTGAGTCGTGTGCGGCGGAAGGGCGGCTCGACAGCAGGCCCAAGAGGAAGACGGCAACCAGGGAGAAGAACCGGAAGGGACCGCGCATGGGAGCTCCTGAAGACGCGAAGCGGGATCCGTCCACGGAACACCGTTTCCCGCGCGCTGTAAACGAACTGGACGCATGGGGGTCGCTGTTGAGGGAAGTACGTAGTGGTGAATACGGCCAGGCCCAGGCACCCGGCCGGCTTGCCTCGACGGCATGCTTATCCACCTGCTCCCCAGCCGAGGCTCGAAGGGTCAACTTCAGCTCGCCTGGGTCCCCGGCCGAATGGGGGCGCTGTAAGTCTCCCGCGCCCACTGCGTCTCTCACGTGAAGGCCATTCCATTCACATCTTTCCCCAGGAGGTACACCGTGGCTCGCCTGAACCCCCGCCTCATCACCACACTTCTCACGCTGCTGGCCGCTCCACTCGCCCTCGCGGGACCCGCGCCTGGAAAGGAGCCGCCGACGACGGAGTCATCCATGTCCAGCACGCAATTGCGTTCCACCCCCTCGCCCGTGCAGGCGGGCAAGCCCACCACGCTGGTGCTGCGTGTCCGAGACGCACAAGGCCACCCGGTGCCCACGCTCTCCCTCTCGCATGGCAAGCCCATGCACCTGTTCGTCATCTCCAACGATTTGCAGAGCTTCGCGCACCTGCACCCGGAGCCCCGGGGCGGTGAGTTCGCGCTGGAGCACACCTTCGAAGCGGGTGGGGACTACACCCTGTTCGTGGACTACGCGCGCCCGGGCGGCGGTGACGCCCCGGTGGAGCGGCATGCGCTTCAGGTGGAGGGGCCGGCCCGTCCTGAGGGCGCGCTCACCGAGACGCCCGCGACGCAGCACAGTGGCGGCCTCGCCTTCACGCTGCATGGCGGCGACGCGGTGCACGCGAGCGCCGGCGCGCATCTGCACGTTGCCGTCGCCGACGCCGCGACGGGCCGGCCCGTGGAGGACCTCGAGCCCTACCTCGGCGCCATGGCGCACTTCGTCGTGCTCAGCGCGGATGGGAAGGACTTCCTCCACGTGCACCCGCTCGACACCAGGCCCGGGCAGGGTGTGGCAGCCCACGCGGTGTTCCCTCGCGCCGGCCTCTACAAGCTGTGGATCCAGGTGCAGCGCCAAGGCCGGGTGGTGACGGTCCCCTTCGTCCTGCGCGTCCAGGCGGCGGACGCTTCCAAGCCGGTGGCCGCGCCCGCCCATGGCGCTCACGGGTCGCATCACTAGCGTCAACTACGCCAAGGAAATCACGCGACGCCCTCCACTCTCGGAGACCTCACGTCCAGGCGCCCGCGTCCTTCACCACCACGGCGAACATGTCGGCGAGCGCCGCGAGTTCGTTGTGCTGCAACTCCGCCGCCGGCACCACGCCTCCGGTGAGGCCGGGCAGGTCGCGCGTCGCGGTAGCCGCGGCCACTACCGTGTTGCGGTAGCCCAGGTCCAGGGCCGCGCGCGTCGTGGCCGAGATGCACATATGCGTCATGAAGCCCGCGATGATGAGCTCCTTGCGGCCCGTCGCCTGGATGCGCGCGTGCAGGTCGGTGCCGGCGAAGGAGTTCGGCAGGCCCTTGGTCACCACCGCCTCGCCAGCCTTCGGGGCCACGGCGGGGATGATGGCGCTGCCAGGCCCTTGCGGGTCGAAGATGGGACTGCCGGCGGGGCCGTGGTGCACGATGTGGAAGACCGGCGTGCCATGGCGGCGGGCCAGTTCGAGCAGGCGCGCCGTCTCCGCCACCGCGGCGTCGATGCCGAAGAGCGGCAGGTTGCCGGAGGGCAGGTACTCCGCCTGGGCGTCGACGATGACCAGCGCCGCGCGGTCGAACGGGGAGGGGTGGGCCTGCGCGGCGCCGAACAGGGAGAGAAGCGTACGGGGGGCAGTCATGGAGGTCTCCTCGGGGCGGGTGGCCCCAGTGGGTGCTCCTGGAGTAGCGCGTGCGTAGCCACTCAGCCATCCGCTATCTTCGCGCAATGGCTGTGCAGAAACGGTCAGGGCCGCTCGACTGGGAGGACCTGAGGGTCTTCGTCGCCTTGGCGCGGGCGGGCAGTTTGTCGGCGGCCGCGCGGGCGCTGAAGGTGAGTCACGCCACCGTCGGCCGTCGCATCGCCGCGCTCGAGGACACGCTCGGCCGCACGCTGTTCGACCGGCGAGCCGACGGCTACACGCTCACCGCCGACGGGGCGGCGGTGCTGGAGCTGGCCGCCGGCATGGACGAGCGCGCGCTGGCCATCCTGCGCCGCACGGGCCAGGAAGCTGGCCTGACGGGCACGGTGCGGCTGACGGCCGTGGAGGGGTACGTCGAGCGATTCCTCCTGCCGCGCCTGGCGGAGTTCCATCGTCGCCATCCCGGCATCAACCTCGAGGTGTTGACCGACCCGCGTTCGCTCAGCCTCGCCAGGCGCGAGGCTGACGTGGCCGTCCGTCTCGCGCAGCCGAAAACGGGGGAGTTGGTCACCCGCCGCCTCGCCTCCCTTGGCTACGGCGTCTACGCGGCGCCAGACGGGGACACGTCCGCCTGGGTCGGCCTCGTCGATTCCTACGCCCACCTGCCCGAAGCACAGTGGCTGGCCCGGCACGCGGCCGGCGAACGGGTGGTGCTGCGTGTCAACACGCTTCTGGCGCAGGTCTCTGCGGCGCAGGCGGGTTTCGGCAAGGTGCTGCTGCCGCACTGGTTCGCCAAAGACGCGGGAGGCCTCGTTGCCGTGCTGCCGCCCGCCCCACCGCCCGTGCGCGAGGCGTGGCTGCTGGTCCACCGCGACCTGAAGGGCGTGCCGCGCGTGCGCGCCGTCATCGACGCAGTGGTGGCCGCCTTCGAGGCGGAGCAGGAGCGGCTCGGGCCCGATGATCCGCATGGGGGCCCTGTTGAGGAATAGTACGTATAGGATGCCTGATCGGCTGAAAGCGCTCACCGGCCTGCTCAGGCCGTGGTCCGAGATCTGGTCACGTTCCATCCTCCAGAATTGGCCGGAGTCCGGAGCCGCTCATCCCGAATCCTGGCTGCTCTACGCTGAATCGCTCGACGAAGAGGGCGAAAGAATGCTGGATGCCGGGGAGCTTCCGGGTGAGCCGCCCCGGTCACTGCAGTCGCTCGTGCTCGAGCTTCGTGAGCTGACAGCGCTGCCCTGGCATGAAGGCGTTCAACGCCTGACGACCGCGGACGCGCAGGGACTCAATGCCAAGAAGGTCCATGAGATCGAGCGGGTCCTCGCCCTGCTCGGGCCGAGAACGAGGACCATTCGCCAGGCGGTCGATATCGGTGGCGGCATGGGACATCTCGCGCGTCTCTGTGTCAGGACCTTCGATTGGACCTTCCACAGCATCGATCGTGATGCGGCTTTGCAGGAGAAGGGCCGGGACTGGCTGCGAAGGGCCCGGGCCCTGCCACGAGAGAAGCTGTGTTTCATCCACGCCTCTGTTGAAGACGGTCCGCAGGACGGGATTGATCCGCTCTTTTCCGGTCAGGACCGGGTCTCGATTGGCCTACACACCTGCGGGCCGCTCGCGCTGACGCAGATTCGGAAGAGCCAGGAGGCGGGGCTCCTCCTGAATTTCGGATGTTGCTACGACCAGATGGATGCCGCACGGGACTACCCTGTCTCCCGCTTCGGGAAGGCCCATGCGCTTCCCCTCACCCGGCGTGCCCTGTTCCTGGCGACCCGTGGACGACACCACAAGACCGAGGCCGAGTTCGCGCTGATGAAGCGCGTCAACGAGCAACGGTTCGCGCTCGATCTCCTGTTGAGGCGGAAGTTTCCCGAGCTCGGCTTCGTGCGGGCGGGGGATGCACCCAAGGCGCTCTATGCCGGGAGTTTCGCTGTCTATGCGCGTGATCGCCTGGAGCGCCTGCGGCTCGATGCCGGCATGACGGATGCCGAGCTGAATTCCTTCGAATCGTCCGCTCGCCCCGAGACGAGGCGCATCTTCCTCTGTCATCTGCTGAGGGATCGCTTCGCGAGGGCGCTGGAGCTCGTGATTCTGCTCGATCGCGCGCTACTCCTCGAGGAGATGGGCTTCCAGGTCGAGCTCCTGCAGGTCTTCGAACCGCGCCTCTCCCCTCGCAACATCGCCCTCATCGCATCGAGGGCGGACTGACGGCCGCGGTCCCCCAAGGCGCTTCGTGCGAACTCAGACCCTCAGCGAGCCACGGAACGCCCTGGCCGCGTAGTAGGACTGCGCACCGTTGTGATACACGAAGACATGGTCGTAGCGGCAATCGCAAAAGAGGGCGCCGCCGAGCTTTCTGATATCAGAAGGTGTCTTCACCCAGCTCGACGTCTTCGTATCGAAATCTCCAAGCTCCTGCAGCTCTCGATATTGCTCTTCCGTCAAGAGCTCGATGCCCATGGCGGAGGCCATATCCACGGCGTTGTTTTCTGGCTTGTGTTCTTTCCTCGAGTCCATCCCTTCACGGTCGTAACAAACGCTTCTGCGGCCTTTGGGAGTTTCCTCTGAACAATCGTAAAAGATGTATTCGCCCGTCTTTTTATCGTGACCAACGACATCCGGCTCACCGCCGGTTCTTTCCATTTCGTTGAGCGACCACAGCTTTTCAGCATTGGCTTCCAGCCGTGCTTGTACCTTGGCCCATTCAAGACCCTTGTGGCGGCTCAGGCTTTTCTCGAAACGGGCTTTCAATGCCTTGAGCAGCGCTTCACGCTGGTCGAGCGACAACTCTCTCTTATTGCTATTGACTTTCTTCATGCCATCAGCATGGCCTCCGCTGAATGAATGTGTCAAGCGCATAATCGGCCGAAATGCTTTGCTTTGATTCGCTTGCGATGTCTTGCAATCGATTATGCGCCAGGGGTGTCCGGTGCACGCTTTGCCCTGCTGGAAGGCCTCAAGAGGACTTGCGCGCGGACTTCTTGCGAGCCCCCGTCTTCTTCGCTGCCGTCTTCTTCGCCGCCGTCTTCTTGCGAGCCCCCGTCTTCTTCGCCGCCGTCTTCTTCGCCGCCGTCTTCTTGCCCGCGGCCTTCTTCTTGGCGGTGGCGGGCCAGCCCTTCTTCATGTCGCCGTAGGCCTTCTTGGAAACGGTGGAGCGGGACTTGGAGCGGCTCGTCCCCGCCTTCTTGCGGCGATTGATATTCGCGACGAGTGAGTTTTTCTTCTGGGCCATGGGGCTGTCTCCTGGGTGATGGGCGCACTACCCCGGCGCTCAACCTAGGCCCGCGCACCCGCGTGCGAAAGGTGGCCGCCCGCCTGCTGTCGGATTTCCATCCAGCCCGCACCCCTCAACGGGCCTCCATCCTTCCTATACTCCTCCGGGCAGGCGGCGGATGCCGGCCCCCTGCTCGCGTGCCCGGCCATGGAAACCCATCCTTCTCCCCCGCCCCCCGCCTTTCGCTCCTGGATCCTCGAGCGGCTGGACTCCCTGCTCTCCGAGTCCCTGCGCCAGGGGTCGCCCTCGGATCTCGTCCGCTACCGGCTCGTGGTGGGCGCCGCCTGCTTCCTCGTCGTGTTCAACCTGCTCTACACGGTGGCGGCCGTCTCGTCGGGCCTGCCCCCCTACCCCAGCCTCGCCGCCAGCCTGATCTACGCCAGCGTCCTGCTGCTCACGCGCCGCTCGGCCACCATCGAGCCACCCACGGCCCTGCTGTTGACGGCCTTGTCGCTCGTGCTCATCGCCGCGGCCTTCGTGGGCCATGCCCCCTTCATCAGCACCCACGCCATCTGCACCTTGAGCCCCATCATCGCCGTGTACCTGTCCGGCGCTCGCGTGGGGCTGTTCATCACCCTGCTCCTGATCGTCACCCTCTGCCTGGGCTACCCGCTCTACGTCGACTTCGCCCAACCCGCCATTCCGCCCCCCTCCCCCTACCTGATGTGGTTCGGGCACATCTTCGCCGCCCTGGCCCTGGTGGGAGCCTGGGGCGTGGGCTCGCTGCACAACGCCGCGCGGGACTCCGCCCAGGGCTCGCTCGAGCGGACGCTGAAGGCGCTACGGCTGAGTGAGAACAAGCTCAGCACGCTCCTGGAGAGCACGGAGGATCCGGTGCTCTCCCTGGACAGGAAGGGCCTCCTGCTGACCGCCAACTCTGCGGCGAGGCAGATGCACCTCGAGCGTTTCGGCCAGGAGGCCGTGGTGGGCCAGCCCTTCTGGATGGAGCCGGAGCGCCGCCAGCGCTGGGCCCCGTACGTGGCCAGGGTGCACGCCGGCGAGCGCGAGCGGTTCGAGGAGGAGTTCGAGGTGCAGGGCGCACGCCGCCTCATGGACATCAGCCTCAGCCCCCTGCGGGATGGTGACGGAAAGGTCGTGGGGCTGACGCTCTTCGCGCGGGACATCACCCCCCGAAGGCAGGCCGAGGCCCGGCTGGGAGAGATGCATCGGACGCTGATGGACGTGTCCCGGCAGGCGGGCATGGCGGAGATCGCCACCGGCGTGCTCCACAATGTGGGCAACACCCTCAACAGCGTGAATGTCTCCACCAGCCTCGTCATGGATCGGCTGCGCCTGTCGCGTGTCTCCAGCCTGAGCCGGGCCGCCCAGCTCCTGCGCGAGCACACCGTGGACCTGCCCACCTTCTTCACCCGGGATCCGCGGGGCCTGCAGTTCCCGGCCTTCCTCCTGGCCCTGTCCGAGCAGATGGAGGAGGAGCGCAACACCCTGCTCCAGGAGATGCGCTCCCTGAGCGAGGGGGTGGAGCACATCAAGTCCATTGTCAGCATGCAGCAGCGGCACGCGAGCTCCGCGGGCGTGAGGGAGCAGGTGGCCATGCCCGCCCTCATCGACGAGGCGCTGCGACTGCACGCCGCGTCCTTCGAGCAACAGGGCATCCGCGTCGAGCGCGACTATGCCCCGGTGCCGCTGCTCTCCGTGGATCGGCACAAGCTGCTGCAGATCCTCGTCAACCTGCTGAGCAACGCGCGCCATGCGTTGATGGACAGCCCGCAGAAGGACAAGCAGCTGAGCATCGGCATCCGGCCGGCGCCGGACGGAGAGCGGGTGCTCATCGAGGTGAAGGACAACGGCGTGGGCATCTCCCCGGAGAACCTGTCGCGCCTGTTCACGCAGGGCTTCACCACCAAGAGGACAGGCCATGGCTTCGGCCTGCACATCAGCGCCCTGGCCGCCGGGGAGTTGCACGGGCGGCTCACCTGCGACAGCCCCGGCCCCGGCCAGGGCGCCACCTTCACCCTCGAGCTGCCGCTGGTGGAGGAGCCTGGGCCAGGGCCGGTGAAATGAGCCGCCCGCGCCGCGGCCGGTTCAGCGCGGGGTGACCTTGAGCAGCTTGCCGTTGGTCGCGTCGGTGAGCAGGTAGAGCGCTCCCTCGGGGCCCTGCACCACCTCGCGGACGCGCACGCGCTGGTCCGTGAGCAGCCGCTCCTCTCCCACCACGCGGTCATTCCTCATCATCAACCGCACCAGCGCCTGGCTGGACAGGCCTCCGATGAAGACGTTGTCGCGCCACTCGGGGAAGAGATCCCCGGTGTAGATGGTCATCCCCGAGGGGGAGATCACCGGATCCCAGTAGTACACGGGCTGCTCCATGCCCGGGCCCTGCGTGCTCTCGTGGATGGGCGCGCCCGAGTACTCCTCGCCATAGCCGATGGTGGGCCAGCCGTAGTCCTTGCCCGCCTCGGGGCGGTTGAGCTCGTCTCCTCCCTGCGGCCCCATCTCCACCGTCCACAGCCGGTTCTGGCGATCGAGTGCCGCCGACAGGATGTTGCGGTGCCCCACCGACCAGATCTCCGGCCTGGCGCCCTCGGTGTTCACGAAGGGGTTGTCGGTGGGAACCGAGCCGTCGGGGTTGATGCGGACGACCTTGCCGAAGTGGCTCTTCACATCGCGCGCCTGCACCCGGCCCGCGAGGATGGAGCGCTCGCCGAGCGTGACGAACAGCTTGCCGTCGGGGGTGAACACCAGCCGTCCCCCCGCGTGCAGGGTCGACTCGAGCGTGGGCATCATGCGGAAGATGACCTGCACGTCCTCCACGCGCGGCTGCTCCCCTTCCACGAGCTTCGCGCGTGCCACCGCCAGACCATTGCCACCCGTGCGCGGCTCGTAATAGGTCCAGTAGATGAGGCCGCTCTGGGCGTAGTCGGGCCCCACCTCCACGTCGAGCAGACCGCCCTGTCCACGGCCGTCCACGCGCGGCAGACCCGCGACGGCGGGAGACTTCACGCCCTGGGGCGTGACGATGTAGAGCGAGCCGGTGGGCTTCTCCGTCACCAGCATGCGCTGATCGGGGAGGAAGGCGATGGCCCAGGGATTCCTGAAGCCCGAGGCGATCTCGGTGACCTGCAAGGCCGTCTTCGTCTGGATGGCCGGAACGCGCGTCTGACCGGGGAAGGCCGGTTCGAACTCGGGCACGTTGGGAGGGCCCTGCGTCACGTGCGGGCCGCTGGGAAGGGGTTCCTCGGGGTTCTGCGGCTCCCCGGGGTTCTGGGGTTCCCCGGGGGTCTGCGGCGTATCGATCGGGGGGTTGGGAGTCTTGCCGCTACAGCCCGACAGGACGGCGGCGAGGAGGATGGTCATCGACAAGGTTCGCATGGAACTCTCTCCAGGACAGAAGCGCAGGGGGGTGTCCTTGGAGGTCAAATAACCAAAGATGGGAGAGACGCACCATCAAAACGAGCTGGCGGGTGTCCGCCAGCGTGCTGACGCTCCTGCCGATGAGTCCATCGCCGCCCGGGGGTGATCCCCCGGACACGCGTAGGAGCTGAGCGGGAGCGGAGGCCTGCTGCGTGGCTTCGCGCAAGGGAAGCCCTATCAATTGCATCCAGCTTGCGCGATCAACTTCACGAGTTGATGTTGATGAAGGGGTCGAAGTAGAAGTACTCGGAGCTCACCCCATCCCTCGTCAGCGCGAACGTCACTCCGTACTCGAACTTGCCGCTCACGATGTTGCTACCATTGAAGGTCGCGAACGGGGTGTAGGTCTGCACCATTTTCGCCTGCGCGTCGTGCGAGATATAGGGATTGTTGCCCCAATACGGCCAGTTGGACGGGGAGTTCCCCCACTGCGGAGTGACGCCGGCGAGGTACTGGATGTAATCAGGCGTGGAGCCCAGCTGCATATCGAAGTTGGGGGTGTCGATGGGCTGCATCATGGGGTCCTTCATGATGGCGGGGGTGAGCGCCTCCCCCTTGAACGCATGCGCGATGATTCCGCAGGGCGCCATCACCACGTTCGGTACGCCATTCGCTTCCACCGTGTAGATGGTGACCTTCTCCCCGCCCTTGATGGGCACCACATAACCCGCCCCCTGTTGCGTACCGTTCAGGAGGAACGGGGGATGGCCCACATCCTTCGGAGTGCTGATGGAGGACCCGCCCTTGGGGAGACTCTTGGAATCGATCAGGAAAGTGATGGTGGCCATGTGCTTACAGCTCCTTCTTGCGAATGCAGGTGGAGTGACTGAGATTCGAGACCGCTGAGGCTCGTTTTCTTTGAACCCAGACATCGGGTTCACGGCGAGGAGTTCGTCCCGCCTGACCTGGCTTAGAGCAACCGGCATGCCAGGGGGGTGTCAGTCCGTGTTCCCTCTGGAGCTCGCATTGAAGCCGCGGCGGCAGCACCCGATTGACGCGTCAGCCCCGGTCATTGACGCGTCAGCCACCACCGGGACGCGTCACCTGGGGCGAGTCCGGGCTCGGCTCACTGCCAGGACCGTGGCCTTCATCCCGGATGACGGCCGACATGGACCCACATGGAATGACCGGCGACTGGAGCGTCCCCCAGGAGCGCTTCGAGCGGCACAGGGACTACCCCCAGCTACTCGACGACGAAGGAGGTGCGGTCCACACCGGTGTTGCCGGTGTTGGGGTCATACGCGGTGACGAGGATCTCGTAGGCCCCCTTCTCCTGTACGGAAAGCAGGCCCTCGTAGGCGCTGGTCTTCCCCGCGTAGGAGAGGGGCACGAGGGTCACGGGCTTGCCGTCGCGCTTCACCACGGCCCGGAGCTCGTACTTGCTGGAGTCCCAGAGGCCCCCCGGCTCGGTGGGGCAGCCGCACATCAATACGAGGTTGGCGCGGATGGGGACGTTGCGAGGCTTGCCCTCGAGCCTGATGAACTCATGGGCCCGGGGTTCGAGTACGTCCACCACGAATCCCGGCAGCTCCAGGATGATGCCGTCGCCAGTGAGGTGCTTGCCCGGAATCACCCAGACCTGGGTGGAGCTGGTGACGCGGGCCTGCCTCTGGGCTTCGGGGCCGGACACCTCCACCGTGACCAGCCTGGGCTCGTCGAGCACGAGCGTTGCCTCGAACTTCGCGCTCTTCTCGTCGGCGAGCTGGGTGCCACGGGAGTAGGGCTGCTTCATCAGCCGCTGGGTGTCGCCCGTGGTGCCGGAGGTGACGCCCCGGGCGAGCAGCTGACCGGTTTCGGCATCGCGGAGCAGCACCTGGGCGCCCCCCATCGAGGTACCGACGAACTTGCCGTCACGGGCCCGGGCCCGCACCACCACGCGGGTCTCCTCCGCGAGTGTCGGGGTGGAGAGCAGCAGAAGCGCCAACATGGACAGAATGCGCATGATTTTCTCCCGGCGTGTGGATGACCTGCGATAGCACCGCGTTCTACCCAAAAGAAAAGGGCCCGCATGAAGATCGTCGAGCGCTTCGAGCGCGGCGAGCCCTTGCTCAACGTCGTCGACAAGGCAGCGGGCTACCAGACCTGCCCCGGCCACCCAGGCGCACGCATCTGGGGGTCGAACCTTCCCCAGACAGATCGGATGGGGCAAAATGGATCGTTCCCTCGAGGAGAATTCATGCCGGACAGCGAGAACGCAGCGTTCCTCGGAGATCCACTCCAATACATCCAGACCACACCGGTGGATATCCAGTGGCTCACCCAGCGGATCGAGGGCGAGCTCTATGGCAAGAACCCGCCGGACCACGACTACTGGCTGCGTCAGCACCCCGAGCTCTTCTCCGGCAAGAACACGATCGCGCTCGACCTCGTGCGCCGCACGCACCCGAACAATAACGGCGTCGAGCGGGAGCTGGCGGTCCTCCGGGTGGATCGCTCGACGTGGAGCGCCGCCGAGCAGAAGACGATGGGCGATTCGATCTACAAGAAGTTCCACGCGGCCAAGACGTCCATCAAGGGGTTCTGGTTTCCGTATCTCTCTCCCCCGGGCGGGAAGACCGCCGTCGACAACGGCGCGTGGGGCATCGCCGACATGGGCCAGGTGGATTTCCCGAGGCAGAACCCGCAGCACCCCTTCATCTTCACCGGCCAGATGAACGGCTGCTCGATCGTCATCACCGACTCGCCGCTCGGCGGCAACTACTACCGCATCTACCACTATCCGAACGTCTCCACCTATCCCCACTTCAAGGCGGCGAACACGTGGCCGAACACGCGCCGCTACGTCTGGACCGAGCCCGAGTACGGCGACGTCGGCGATCCGAACGCCTGGAACTTCCTCCACTACGAGGGAGGACACTGGTACCTCTATAGCCAGCCCACCTCGTGGGAACAGGGCGGCATGAAAACGAGCTGGTTCAGCGGGACGGAGAACCTCCCGCCCGTCAATGTCCTCCGCAACAAGGCCGTCCGCGGCACCAACCTCCCCGGCCGCATCCGCATCGACCAGCTGACGAACACGATCGCTTGAGCGGCAGAAGACGGGTCCCGCCCGGGACACTTCACTCCCGGTGCCAGAGCGGGGCTCGACGTGACGCCAGAGGTCCGGTACGTTGGCACCCGTGGAAGAAACGCACCGCGAGAGCGCCGAGTGGATTCGCTCCCTGCTCTTGAAGGCGCAGTCCACTCCGGCCGTGTTCCGCACGGCCTTGATGAGCGTTCCTCCCTCCGAGCGGGATGCCTGGCTCGACCAGGTCCTGGGGCTCGACTCGTTTCCCGATGATGGCCCCGAGCTTCCGCCAGGCTGCGTTCCCTACCTCCCCTGCCCTGTCGATGCGCTCCTTCGAATCGTGGAGTGCGCGGAGGTGCAGGCTTCCGACGTATTCGTCGACGTGGGCTCGGGCGTGGGGCGGGCCGCCGCGCTGGTGCACCTGCTGACCGGGGCCTCGGCGATTGGCATCGAGATCCAGCCCGGGCTCGTCCACGCCGCACGTGACCTCGCCGCGCGCCTGAACGTGTTGCGCTTCTCGCCGCTCCAGGGCGATGCGGCGGTGCTCACCGGCCGCATCACCATCGGGTCGATCTTCTTCCTGTACTGCCCCTTCAGTGGCGATCGACTCGAGAAGGTCCTGGACGCCCTCGAGTCCATCGCGCGCACGAGGCCGATTCGCGTCTGTTGCGTGGATCTGCCCCTGCCATCCCGCCCGTGGCTCACGTTCGCGGCTCCCCCCTCCGGGAACCTCACGGTCTATCGCAGCACCCTGCTCGACTCGGGGTGCTGAAAAGATCGACGGAAGTACCCGGCGCTGTAATGCGGCATTGGTTCGCCCCGTGGCGCACGCTACAGTCGCGGCGGCATGAAGGCGACCTCGCGCTTGCAGTTGTTCTCGCTCTACACCTTCTCGGGCATCGCCGGACTCATCTATGAGGTCGCGCTCCACCGCGAGTTCGCTCGCGTCTTCGGCGTGACGGCGTTCGCGTCCGCCACGGTGCTCGCCGCCTACATGGGCGGCATCGCCCTGGGTGCGCGGCTGTTCGGTGCGCTCGCGGACCGGGTGGCCCGTCCGCTGCGCCTCTATGGGGTGCTCGAGCTCGGCATCGCCGTGTACGCGCTCATCACCCCGGCGCTGACGGCGGTGCTCTCCAGCGTGTTCGTGCGGCTGGCCAGCGGCTCGGACCCTCACGCGACCGGGTTGATCGTGCTCCGCCTGTTCCTGGCGCTGCTATTCGCTCTGCCCCCCACCCTTCTGATGGGCGGCACGCTTCCCGCCATGGCGCGCGCGGTCTCGAAGCTCGTCGGTGCGGCGGAGGTGGCCCGGGCGACGACGACGCTCTACACCTTGAACCTCCTGGGCGCGTTTCTCGGCTCGCTGTCGGCGACGTACCTCCTGCTGCCGAACCTCGGGCTGTCGAAGACCTTGTGGCTCGGCGCCGCCTTCAGCGCGCTCGCGGGAGCCCTCGCTCTTCTCTTGCGCGACGGGCCCGAGGCACCGCCTCAGGCGCAGGAGGCCTCGGCACCGCCGCTCGCGAACCGGGTGCTCCTGGCGGCGGCGGCCTGGTCGGGGTTCTCGGTGTTCGCGTACGAGGTCGTCTGGACACAGCTCAACGGCCTGGTCATCGGCAGCAGCGCCTACGCCTTCGGCATGATGCTGTCCCTGTTCCTGCTCGGGCTGATGCTGGGGTCGGCGCTCATCTCACGGATGAAGCTGAGCTCGGTCGAGTGGAGGCACATCGGCTACGTGCAACTCTCGGTGTCCGTGGCCGTCCTGGCGACGCTTCCGGTGTGGGACAAGATTCCAGGGGCCTTCTCGGCGGTGGGCCCCCACGTGACGACCTTCGCCGGACGCGAGTTGGTGCGGTTCCTCGCCGCCGCCCTCGTCCTGCTCCCTCCGGCGTTGATATTGGGCGTCTTCTTTCCCCTGCTCTTGCGCGTCGCCGCCGCCAATCGGGACCTCGGGCATGCGGTGGGTGGGATGACGGCGCTCAACACCGCGGGCGCCGTTCTCGGCTCATTGGTGACGGGGTTCGGCGTGTTGCCGTTCCTCGGGAGCAGGGGCACCCTGCTCCTCCTGATCTCCGCGGGCTGCGTCATCGCGTTGTTCTGCTTCCGTGGCCGTCCGAGACTCATGGCGGCAACGGTGGCGGTGATGGTGGTTGGGTTCGCGCTTCCCGGCTGGGACATGTTGCGGCTCACGTCCGGAGAAAACGTCTACTTCCTCTCGCAGTACTTCCAGGGGGGCAAGCTGCTGTACGCCGCCGAGAGCGTTCAATCGGGAATGACGACCGTGGTGCAATACAGCGACGCCCCCCCGCGCAAGGTGCTCCTCAGCAACGGCAAGTTCCAGGGAAACAACGGCGGCGAGATGGTGGCGCAGGTCCGGTTCTCGCAGATTCCGTTGTTGTTCGAGGACAGCTTCGAGCGGGCCCTGCTCATTGGCGTGGGCACCGGCACCTCGGTCGCCGTGCTCGCCGCATCGCCCTTCCAGCACATCGATGCCGCCGAGCTGTCTCCGGACATCCTGCGCGCCGCACGTGAGCACTTCCGCGAGGTCAACAAGGGTTCCCTCGATTCGCCGCGCGTGCAGGTTCATTACGCCGACGGGCGGAACATGCTGATGCTCAGTCAGCAGCTGTATGACCTGATCACCATCGAGGTCTCCAGCATCTGGATCGCCGGCGAAGCGGACCTCTACAACCGCGAGTTCTACGGGTTGGTGAAGAACCGTCTGAAGCCGAAGGGGCTGCTCCAGCAGTGGGTGCAGCTGCATCACATGACCCCTCGAGACCTGGCGGTCATCCTCCAGACCGTCCGCCAGGAGCTGCCGCACGTCGCGCTCTTCTATGGCGGGCGGCAAGGACAGATCATCGCCTCGCGCGAGCCCATCGTGATCGATTACGCACGCGTTCGCGCGCTGTCGGACAGGCTTCGGGGGACGTTCGCCGCGAACAACATCCCGGCTGGCGACTTCATGATGCTCGCTGGCGAGACCTTGCTCAGCGAGCAGGGCATCGAGGCGTACATCCAGCGGTATCTGGACTCGGGGCGGCCCTCGGGGTTCGTCTCGACGGACGACAACCTCTACCTCGAGTACGCCACGCCCCGCGGCAATGTCTTCCCCCTGTCACAGCAGCGAGAGCTGCTGCAGGCGATCCGCTCCGTGGGGCAATCGGAGCTCCCCGTCCGGGGCGCGGACGGGCCCGGAGAAGCAGCGCATGTCCGCGGCGCCCGCCTGACCGGCCAACGGGATCTCAAAGCGGCGATCGCGGCACTCGCCGAGGCGGTCTCCGCGGGTGCGAGCCACGCCGAGCCTCTTCGCGCCGACCTCGAACGCCTGCTCATCAAGACGGGGCAACTCCAGGGCGCTCCGGAGCCTTGAACCCGTACTCCCTGGCTGGAAGTCCATGGTGGCCGGCCTCGCCGGAGCCTTCGAGCCACGGGAACGTCACCTTGGGGAGGGTGATGCTGCGGCCGTCCTCGCTCAACAGACGAAGCGTCACCTCCCCGCGTGGAACTCCACTCGCCGCGTCTGCTTCGACGAACACGCGCATGGTCTTCCCAGGCGGGATGGGGCCAACCTGACCGAAGCGCACCCCTCCAGCCTCTCGCCCGTGGTGTTCACCAAGGATTTGGGCTTCCAACTCGGGCGGCTGGCCCGGCGGGCGCGCTCTTCACGAACTTGTCCAACTGTTGGACAAGTCTGGCGAGACCGGGCCCGGAGGGGTCCCTCCTGCTTTCGAGCTGAGGACAGACCCCTGAACGGACCTACTTCGGCTGGCTTAGGCATAGCCGACCACGAACGGAGCGCGCCGCTATCGATAAACGGAGCGTCAGCAAGCGGGACAAACCCGGCGGGTGATCTTGAGCCACACGGACAACTGCCAGGCAGGTAATACGCCTGGAATTTCAGGCACTTGACGGTACCGCGTGAAAATTCGAGGGGCGTGTCGATTTCGCCAGCGCTCGTTCGACGCATGGGTAGAAGGAAGCTCCGCTTCCCCAACCCACAGGAGAATCGACGATGCGCTTCATGGTGATCATGTACCCGGGCCCCCAGGCGGAAACAGGCGTTCTGCCGGACGAGAAGGCCCTCGCCGAGATGGGGAAGTTCAACGAAGAGATGGTGAAGGCCGGCGTGCTGCTCAGCGGAGAGGGCCTCAAGCCGAGCTCGCAGGGCGTACGCATCCGGTTCCCCTCCGGTGGCGGTGGCAAGCCCCAGGTCAGCGACGGCCCCTTCACCGAGTCCAAGGAGATCATCGGCGGATTCTGGATGATCCAGGTGAAGTCCAAGGAAGAGGCCGTGGAGTGGATGAAGCGCTGCCCAGCCTCGAATGGTGAGATGATCGAACTGCGCCCGGTATTCGAGACGGAGGACTTCGCTCCCAGCGATCCGTCCGGCGAGCTGCGGGCAGCCGAGCACCGCCTGCGCGATCAGGTGGCCACGAAGAAGTAGCCGCCCATGGCCGACAGACCCATCCAGAACTGCCAGGTCCGCTTCCAGTTCAAGTGTCCGAAGCAGTGGGACTCTCTGCGGGAGACCGCCGAGCCCGGGGTGCGCCTGTGCGGCCAGTGCCACAAGCAGGTGTACCTGTGCCAGAGCACGCTGGAGGCCGCCGAGCATGCCCGGGCAGGCCGCTGCGTGGCGGTTCCGGTGGGCCTCGTCCCTCCCTCGGAGCCCGGCACCCCGCTGCACGGTCGCGAGCTCGACCGCGACGTGCTCCGGCTCGTGCCGCTGGAGGTGTGCCGCAGGTACGGCCTGATTCCGGTGAGCCGGAGTGGCAGCTCACTCGTCGTGGCCATGAGTGACCCCACGAACATCCATGCCATCGACGACGTGAAGTTCCTCACCGGCTACGACGTAGAGGCGCGGGCGGCCTCCCCTCAGGACATCCAGGAGGCCCTGGAGCGAGCGGAACTCGAGACCTCGGGCTACGTCGAGATGGGGGTGATGGTCTGCGAGGAGCCGCCCGAGACCGATCAGTTCGAGGGGCCTGTCGGGAAGCTCATCCGCAAGGTGTTGCTCGATGCCCAGCAGAAGCAGGAGGCGCTGATCCAGTTCGAGCTCACCGACTCGGGCATGGTCATCCGCTACGGGCTGGACGGGAGCCAGCGGGATGCCATGTGGGTCCCCTTCCAGCTCAGGCTCGAAGTGATGCGCCAGCTCCGCCATGCCTCTCGCGGCATCGTGGATCCAGAGGGTCAACTTCACATCCTGATGCGAGGCCAGCGCATCGACTACCAGGTCCGCTTCAACCCCACGGCCCTGGGCGAGGAGGCCGTGCTCCAGCCCCTGCCGGAGAGCTGAGTCACACCAGTGGAGGGTGTGGCCAGAGCCAGCTCATCGTTGAGTCCAACGAACAGAGAGCGTCAAGCCATGATGCCGCGTGGCCGTTCTCGAATCGCGCACGAGCATCCACCAACAGATGGGCAATCCCCTCCAACGTCTCACTCCAGAACCACCAGACGAGGTTGCCAGGGATGGGCTTGACGCCAACCTCCTTGCCACCGCCGTTCGATCTTCCCACGGTGAATGAGTAACGCTGTAACCCGAACGTGAGTGTCCCGCGCAGCCCCCAATAGGTCCGTTCCGCTTCAATTCCTTGCGACCGAAGCCATGCCTGTGCATCCGCGTACGTCGTTATCACGACAACCCCCTCCGGGCCGCGATGCGTTGGCCCACCTTCTCCTGCACTCCGTGGACGAGCGCGTAAAAGGTGGGCAGCGCCAGCAGCGTGAACAGTGTCGAGGTCAGCAGGCCTCCCACCATCACCACGGCCAGCGGACGCTCGATCTCCGTCCCATGGAGCGGCAGCACCAGCAGGGGCAGCAATCCGAGGATGGCCGTTCCCGCCGTCATCAACTTGGGCCGTACGCGGCCGATGCTGGCCTCGCGCACGGCCTCGGCGAAGGGCTTGCCTTCCGCCATGAGCCCCTTCGTCTGCGCCACCAGCACCAGGCCATTCTGCACCGCGATGCCGAACAGGCCGATGAGGCCCACGAGGCTCGACACGTTCCACGTCTCCCCGGCCAGCAGCAGCGCGAGGATGCCTCCCACGAAGGCGTCCGGCAGCGTGGCCAGGATGACGAGCGCCTCGGCCAGTGAGCCCAGCGCCAGGTACAGCAACAGGAAGACGGCGAGCAGCGCCACCGCGATGGCCACCAGGAGCGACTGCTGCGCCCGCTCCTGGCTCTCCACCCGGCCTCCCACGTCCAGGAAGTAGCCCGTGGGCAACTTCAGCTCGGCCGCCAGCCGCTCGCGGATCTCCGCCGCCGTGCCCCCCAGGTCGCGCCCCGCCACGCTCGCCTCCACCGCGATGCGGCGGCTCCCCGCCTCGCGGCGCACGCTCCCCGCCCCTGTCGTCTCCTCGATCGTGGCCAGCTGGCTGAGCGGAATCCGCGAGCCGTCATGTCCGTCCACCAGCAGCTCGCGGATGGCGTTGATGTCCCCCCGGTGATGGTCCGCCAGGCGCAACACCAGATCGAACCGGCGCTGGCCCTGCCACACCTGGGATTCCTCCTCGCCCACCAGCCCCACCCGCACCGCCCGGATGACGTCGCCCGGCGTGAGCCCCACCCGGGCCACCGCGGCGCGGTTCACGTCGATGCGCAGCTGCGGCAGCCCACTGAGCTTCTCCACCCGCAGATCCTCCACTCCCTTCACCCGTGCCATGACGGCACGCGCCCGCTCCCCGAGGTCCGCGAGCCGCTCCAGATCCGGACCGAAGATGCGCACCGAGATATCCGCGGGGCTGCCGCCCAGGCCCTCGTCGATGCGCATGCCCAGGGGCGTGGTGAAGAGCACGGACACGCCCGGCACCTTGGCCACCGCCCGGCGCATGTCCGCCTCCAGGACTTCCGGGCTCCGTCCCCTTTCCTTCTTCAACACCACCAGCACGTCCGAGACGGTGTGCGGCATGGGATCCTCGGTCCGCTCGGCCCGTCCCGTGCGGCGCACCACGTCCTCCACCTCGGGGAACTGGCGCAGCACGTCCTCCACGCGGTGGTTGAGCCGATCCACCTCTTCCAGCGACGCCTCGGGCGGCAACATCGTCTGGAGGAGCAGCGCGCCCTCATCCAGCTTGGGCATGAAGTCACTGCCCACCGCGAAGGCGAGACCCAGGGCCGGCACCGTGATGGCCAGTGCCACCACGCGCACGAGGCCCGCCCTCCGCATGCAGGCGTCGAGCAGCGGGGCATACATGGCCTTCACCCAGCGGATGAGCCCCACGTCTTCCGACTGTCCCTCCTCGTGGGGCCGCAGGAAGAGCGCCGAGGCCACCGGCACCAGTGTCAGGGCGAGCAGCAACGAAGCGGCGAGACACGCCACCACCGCCGCCGCGAGCGGCCGGTACATGCGCCCCTCGATGCCCGACATGGCGAAGAGCGGAATGAAGACGGAGACGACGATCAGGGTCGCGAAGGTGATGGGCCGGCCCACCTCGCGCGCCGCCTTCAGTGCCTGAGCCTTCCGGGCGGCCTTGTCACTCCCGGCCCGGAGCCGGTGGATGATGTTCTCGGTGACGATGATGGCCGCGTCCACCAGCAGGCCCACGGCGATGGCCAGTCCTCCGAGCGTCATGGTGTTGATGCCCACTCCGCCCACCTTCAGCAACAGGCCCGCCAGCGCGAGCGAGAGCGGCAAGGTGAGCGTGACGATGGCCGCGGCGCGAATGTCCCCCAACAGCCCGAAGAGGACGAGCACCACCAGGAAGGCGCCGATGAGGATGGCCCGGCTGACCCCGCCCAGCGACGAGGACACCAGCTCCGACTGGTCATACACCACACGCAGAGTGACGCCCGGCGGGAGGCTCGCCCGCACGTCGGCGAGCGCCCGGCGCACGCCCTCCGCCACCTTCATCGTGTCCGCGCCGAACTGCTTGCTGACGCGGCAGCTCACCACCTCGCCCTCGAGCCGGTGGGCCATGCCGCGGCGGATGGCCGGAGCCTCCCGCACGTCCGCCACGTCCCCGAGCAGCACCGGTGTCCCTCCCCGCAGCGCCACCACCGTGCCACGCAGATCCTCCAGCGTCTCGGCGCGCCCCACCGCCCGCACCGTCCACTCCAGCGGCCCCTGCACCACGAAGCCTCCCGAGGCGTTGAGGTTGGCCCCCTCCAGGGCGTGGGACACCTCGTCCAGGGAGATGCCACGGCCCACCATCTGCTCCGCGTCGAGCTGCACCTGGAACTGACGCAGGTAGCCGCCCAGCCGCTCCACGCCCGCCACCCCAGGCACGGCGAGCAGCCGGTTCTTCACCTCGAACTCGGCCAGGTCGCGCAGGGCCATCAGGTCCACCGTCCCTCGCCCGGCCTCCAGGGTGAACTCGAACACCTCGTTGAGCCGCCCGGTGAGGCTGGAGACGAGCGGTGCATCCGTCCCGGGGGGCAGCTCTCCGGTGGCCGCCGCCACGCGCTCGGCGACGAACTGGCGGCTGCGGTAGTAGTCCGCGTCCGGCTCGAACTCCACCGTCACCTGGGTGACGCCCAGTTGCGAGGTGGAGCGGATGCGGCGCACGTCCGGCAGGCCCGCGAGCGCCACCTCCATGGGAATGGCCACCGCCGTCTCGAGCTCCTCCGCACCCATGGCCGGGTTCTGCACGATGACGTTGAAGATGGGCGCGGACAGGTCCGGGAAGACATCCCGGCGCAGGCCCTGGAAGGCCACCACGCCGAACGCGGAGAGCGCCAGGGTCAGCACCACCGTGAGGCCTGGACGCGAGAAGGACGCCTTGAGAATGCGCGCGATCATGCCCGGCTCCGCTCAGTGCTCATGGCGCTCGCCCCCGCCCCGGGACTTCTCCACCTCGGCCCGGAGGAGGAAGGCCCCGTCCACCACCACCTGCTCGCCGGGCGCCAGTCCCGAGAGCACCTCCACGTCTCCCCCGAGCGTGCGGCCACGCCCCACCTGCCGCCGCTCGAAGATGCCCTCCTCCTTCTTGGGAAGGAAGGCGTACCAGCCATTCTCCAGCCGCTGGAGGGCCGCCGCCGGCACGGTGGTGACGGTGGCTCCCTTCTCTCCCAACGGAATGAAGGCCGAGGCGGACATGCCCGGCCTCAGCACGCCGTCCGGGTTGTCCAACTCCAACCGCACGGGGATGGTGCGCGAGGCCGGATCCACCCGCTGGCCCACGAAGCCCACCTTCGCGGTGAAGTCCTTGCCGGGAATCGCGGCGAAGGTGATGCGCGCCAGGGCTCCGGGTTGGATGCGCACCGCGTCCCGCTCGAAGGCGTGGACGGTGAGCCACAGACGCGACAGGTCCCCGACGTGGAAGAGGCTCTGGGAGGGCTCGGCCATCTGTCCCATCACCGCGTGGCGCTCGATGACCGTGCCGTCCACGGGCGAGCGCAGCGTGAAACCCGCGGTCCCTCGCGCACCCGCCGCCTCCTGCGCGTCCACTCCGAGCGCCTGGAGCTCCGAGCGTGCCGCCGTCAGCTCGGCCTCGGCCGTGGCCGCTTCGGCTTCGGCGGCCTGCACGTCCTTCTGGGCCACGATGCGCTCGTCCCCCAGGGTCCGCTTGCGCTCCGCCGCCTGCCGGGCGGCATGGGCGCGGGCCTGGGCCGACTGGAGGGCCGCGCGGGCCTTGCCCAGCTCGGGGCTCTGCAGCTCCACCAGCGGCTGGCCCTTCTTCACCTGCTGCCCCGGCGTGGCCCGGAGGGCGAGCACCCGCGCCGGAATGGGCGTGGCCACCTCGGCGTAGGCGTCCTCGTTCACGCCCAGCTCGCCGAGGGCCGTCACCCCTTCTCCACCGGGGCGCTGCTGCACCGGGGCCGTGGTGACGCGCAGGTCTCGCAGCATCTCCGGGTCGATGTGGACCACGGTCTCGTCTTCGTCCTCTCCGTGGGCATGCTTCCCGGTTTCCTGCTCGTGGGCATGCTCCTCTTCATGCGGAGGCGCCTCACGCTTGCAGGCGGAGAGCCCGAGGAGGAAGGCCATCAGGAAGTGGGAGGGCTTCATCGGAGGACTCCGGTCTGCACGGTGAGTTGGACCCGGGAAAGCGCGGCCTGCAGGAGCCGGGCGAGGTAGTCCGCGCGCGCGTCGAGGACGTCCCGGCGCACGAGGAGGAACGCGGCGAGGCCCATCTCCCCGGCCTCGTAGGATTTACGCGCCAGCAGCTCGTTGTCCGCGAGCAACGGGAGGGCCTCGCCCTCGAGCAGCTCCACCGCCTCGCGCTCCTTGCGGTACTGGACGAGGGCGGACTGCACCTGGACGGCCTGGGCCCGGCGGGCGGCCTCCAGCGCCACCTGGAGACGCCGCACCCGGGCCTCGCCCGACACCCGGGCGGACTGCCCCCGGGCGAAGAGTGGCAGCGTGACGCCCAGGGTTCCAACGAGGGCGCGCTCATCGCCCTCGTTCTCGTAGCGGACCCCCACGTTGAGATCGGGCCACGTGGAGCCTTCGCCCAGGCGCTGCTCCGCCCGGGCCTCCTCCAGTTCCGCCACCAGGGCGGTGACGTCCGGGCGCTCGGGCATCGTGGCCGGAAGCTCCACGGGCCCAGCGGCCAGGGCACTCAAGTCACCCCGCGGCGATAGCTGGGCGTCCGCTGGCAGGCCGAGCCATTCGCGAAGCGCCCCGAGCTGGACCGCCTCCGCCCCCTCGGCGCTCGCCACATCGGCCCGGGCCCGCGCCAGGGCCACCCGCGCCACGTTGACGTCCACCACGGGCACATCCCCGGCCTCGAATCGCCGCTGGGTGGACCGGGCGAAGTCCCAGGCGGCCTCTTCCGCGGCTCGCGCCAGACGGAGCCGCTCCCGGGCATGCAGCGCCCGCAGGAAGGTAGCCGCCACCTCCCCGAGCACCCGGCGCTCCGTGTCCCGCTGTCCGGCCATCTCCCGGGCGAGTCCGGCGCGGGCCGCATCGAGGCGGGAACCCCGCTTGCCCCCCAGCTCGACGGGTTGGGAGAGCCCCACGACGACATTCGGGGCCTGCTCTCCCGTGGCCAGGGTGCGCGGGCCCGCTTCGAGCGCCAGCGTGGGGTTGTTGTTCAACAGGGGGGAGGCGCCAGCCACGGGCCCCTGTGCTTCGGCCACGCGGCCCGAGGCCTCCAGCAAGGCCGGGGCACGCTGGCGGGCCAGGGACAGGGCCTCTTCCAGGGTGAGATCAGAGGGCTGGGCCGCACCGGGGCGCGGCCAGAGCAGCACGGTGACGAGCCCGAAGGCCGCCACCGCCAGACGATGGAACACGAGAAACCTCGCGAAGGTGGACGGGCGCCAGGAGCGAGGTGCTCCCCCGGACAACCGGGGCACACCCCTCCCGATGACGCTCGAGGCAATGAGACGAACAGGTGCCTACGCGAGGAGCACTATTGGGACGTGCAGGATGTCCCCCACGTCGGCCGAAGCGGGCTCGTCCTCTTCGTACCCGGAGACCGGAGCAGGCCTCGGAGCCCGGGGTACCATTGAGGGGACGGGGGCCACGACCACCAGGCGCACGTGGGAGCAGCAGACGCAGTCGGTGCAATCCGGGGCACATTGCCCATGCTCGTCATCATCCGGGCAGCTCTGCATGCACACGTCACCCGGGCTGGCAGCCGACAACAGGCCACTGCCGGCCGGGGTACACAGCAACAGGCTGAGCAGGAAGAAGACGCGGAGCACCGGGAGCATTCCTAGCACGTCGGCGAGCGACTTGCGCGGGGTTGTCGTGCGGCGAGTGTTGAGAAGGCTGTCCACGCCTCTCGAAGTGCGAGAGTCACCGCCGCGCGGCCGGAATGTGCCCCGTCCTCTGCTCAAGCGCGCTTCTTCGCCGCCGTCTTCTTCGCCGCGGGCTTCCTGGCCGCCGTCTTCTTGGCCGCGGTCTTGCCGGCCACCGTCTTCTTCGCGGCCGGCTTGCTCTTGGCAGCGGGCTTGCCCTTCGCGGCGGCGGGCGCCTTCTTCTTCGCCGTCGACTGGAGCACGGACTCGTACTGCTGGATGTACACCTTGGCGGGCGCCCGGCGGATGGCCTCGCCGAGCACATCGAGCGCGACGTCCTGGAGCTTCTTGAAGCGCACGCACGACTTGCCCATGTCGAGCTTCTTGCCCGTCTTCGCCCACGCCTCGCGGAACCACTTCTCGTGCTGCGGCGATCCGTAGACGCCCATCAGGTAGACGGCCATGTGGTTCTTCTGCGAGGCCAGCGACGCGAACGGCAGCGGCTGCTTCGGATCGCAGTGATAGCCCGCGGGGAACACCCTGTGCGGGACGTAGTAGCCGATCATCCCGTACTGGATGCCCTCCTCGTAGTCCTTGTCGAGGTTCTCGAGGATGACGTCGCGTACGGCGGAAATCGCCGCGCGGCGGTCCTCCGGAAGCGAGGCGAGGTATTGGTCGATGGTGGTGGCTTTGCTCTGCATGGCCGCGAGTGTAGCGGACACCGCCCTCTCTTGCCCTCGAGTTCATCCGATCGCGGCGAAGGGCCCCCTCTCATCGGCGCGGAAGATCTCCCGTCCCGGCTCCATGACGAAATCGAAGTCGACCCAGGTGGCCGCGAGCGCCTTCTGACCGCCGGACTCGAGACCGAGATCGGCCGTGAAGGGATGGCTGGCGTAATCGTCCCAGCGCACCTGGAACGAGCCAGGAATGGGGCCGTATCCCCGCACGGTCCGCACGGCGGCCTTCGCCTCGATGATGGCCTGGTAGCAGGCACGGTCGGTGTGGTGGACATCGCGGAACTGCTTCAAGAACGCGATCGTCACCCCATCCGTGGTGAAACTCCGCGCGAGCGACGAAGCCCACTCGCCCGAGGGCTCGAACGGCCGGATCAGCTCCCCGAGCATGTCGCCCACGGAGCGCAGGGGGCCCGGGGAGGCATTGCTCCGGGTCACCTCGAGGATGCGGGCCCGTGTGCCGCACGTCTCGGGGGTGTTCCGTGCGAGGACCTCCCCTACCAGCGAGAGGTAGTCGAGCGCATGTTCCGACGAGCGGCGGACCTCCACCTCGACCACGCTCTTGGGAAAACCGTAGATCTCGCGTCCGGCGGCCGCGGCGGCGCCGGTCGAGACGAAGACGTGGGGCAGGAACCAGACCAGCCGATCGGGGATCAACCTCCCCTTCCCCGGGCGCATGGCCCACGCCGGCACCCAGAAGGCCACATCGGTCTCGGGCATGTAGCCCAGACGGCGGTGCTCGGGATCGCCGGAGAACGCGCGCCCGGCGAAAGCGGCGGCGAGCACGACGAAGGGCGCCGCGGGCACGTAACGGACATGCCCACGCGCGGGAATGTTCAGGTACCGATCGAGCAGTGCGGCCAGGGCATCCCGCCGGGCCCCCAGCACGAGCGCGTTCATCGAGACTTCTTCCAGCACATAGGGCGAGCGCAGTGACATCTCTCCCGGGCGATCGACATAACGTGGCAGCTCGACCCGGGGCTCGGCGCGCTTCCGAGGCACCTCGCCGACGATGGAGACCGGCGCACCGAGTGCCCTCGCCGCCATCAGTCCGGACATCGTGGCCGCCTCGATGCACCCGAGGTCATAGCCGGTGCGTGTCCAGTCGCCCGCCAGGATGAGCCCCTCGAATCCCGACTCATCGGGGGCGATGCGGTGCTTCTGCGAGCCTGGCAGGGACAGCACGTAGCGGTCCGAGGGCTCCGCGTTGACGCGCAGGTACTGGGCGCGCAAACGCTCGGGCCCGGTTCGCCCTTCCGGATCGAAGAGCGCCTCCCACCGGAGACTCCCGCGCGAGTCCGCGCCCCCCGGCCAGATGTGCGTCAGGTGCTCCTCGAGGAAGCCTCGTGCGATGTCCTCCAGTGCCGCGCGATCGCTGGCTCGCGGATCATTCACGGCGACGGGATCATCGCCCTGCCCGAGCTGGCCGCAGGCGTAGAGGATCCCCCGCACGCCATCGCGCTCCTTCCAGCCCTCGGCCGGAACGAGGTGCGACATGTCCGCCCAGGTCTCGAGCGGCACCTGATAGGCGGTGGTGACGGGCGCGCCCGCGTTCGAGGCGAGCTGGCCGATGGGCGTGGTCACCCAGAGCTGCATCGACACCGTCCGGACCGTCTTGACGTGCTCGACCATGCGCTGCCACCGCGGGCTCGCCGCGATGAGCTCCGAGGCGACGAACGGAAGCGCTCCGAGTGAGATGCCCAGCACGGCATGATGGAAGTCCTCGCCCAGGCGCAGCGTGCGCTGCTCGACGGGGGTCCAGCCGCTCCAGAAGGAGGCGAACCTCGCACCGTGGCGGGCGAGCGCCTCGCCCTCGACGAGCTGCTCGTAGAGGGGCTGCTCGGGCCAGCACGGTAGTCCGTCGATCTCGATGAGCGGGTGATACTCGCCGGAGCGGGGAGTCGCCTGCCGGCCGATGACGACACGCTCGACGCGCCGCTGGTCGCCGGAGAGCTCGAGCCGCTCCACGCGATGGAAGAACTCGAAGCGGACACCGCGCCGCCGCAGCACCTCGTACAAGGGCGCGATGACGGTCTCGCCCATGCCGGCGCGCATCTTGTAGAAGATGGCGCCGCGGTAGCACGTGAACATGCGGATCATCCCGAGCAGCGCGAGCCCCGCGCCCGCACCACCGCCATCGCAGAAGGCGAGGTGGTAGAAGGCACGGACCAGCCCGCTCGACACCGTCATGTCGGAGGCGCCGTACTTGCGCAGCCACTCGCTGAACTCGAGCTCGTCGAGAGGCTCGAAGTCACCGGACGGCCCGTAGACGCCTTCTCGCAGGAGGCCAATCAGGCAGACGGCGCTGTACTCGAGGACGACCCACAGGCGCCGCAGGTCGGCACTGGCCTCCAGATCGCGCCGGGCCAGGGCCCGGATCCGGTCGAGCACGGACCCGACCCCCTCGGCGAGAGCCCGCGCCGCCCTGCCAGCGAGCAGGGGGGCCTGAAGCGTGAGGACGTGTTTGAGCAGGCCCCGGAGCTGCCCGGCCACGCCGTCGGCATCGGGCAGATCCCCCCGCCACTCCTTCCACCAGTCCATCGCATACCGGAGCACCTGCAGGGTGGCTCCACGGAGGGACTCCGCGGGAGTCGGCAGCGGGCGCCCATCGCCGGGCCACTCGTCGGTCTGGGGAAAATCGACGCTCCAGTGCTCCCAACCGCGCGAGGTCTGCTCCCCGACGACGATGGCGCTGTGCTTGACGAAGGCATCGCGCAACGTGCGCATCGCGGCGCCGGGTGGACGGCCGAGCTCCTCGTAGCAGCGGCGCAGCAGCGTGAATGCGTTCTCGTAGTACCCGAGCCAGACGTGCAGGCCGTGTTCCTCGATGCGTCCGTGTTCTTCCCGATTGCGGACGCTCGCGCCCTTCCCGCCGAGCAACCAGCCGTCCTGATAGACGGTGAGCTCATAGCGCTCGCGGAGCGCTGGCGTGTCGGTGAGGGCGAAGGCGGCCGAGAGGGAGGCCATGCCTCCGCCGAGAATGGCGATCTTCTCGCGACGGGACGTGGCGCTGCGATTCGAAGAGGGCTGGGAAGTTGGGAAACGCATAGCGCGAGAGAGGCGGATATGGCGGTGTGAGGTGTGTCACCCGCTCCACGCGGATTCCTGCTCGGAGGACGGGCTGGGGAGAACTTGACGGATCCAGGCTCGTGCGGCCACCGTGCGCGGATGAAGAAGCTCGTCAATGCCCCCCGCTCCGTCGTGGGGGAGATGCTCGAGGGTCTGGTCTCGCTGTCTCCGGAGCAGGCGCTGCTGGAGGGCGAATCCGTGGTGGTCCGTGCCGGCATTCCCGCCGAGCCCCGGCAACGCGAGGTCGCGGTGCTCTCCGGCGGTGGCAGCGGGCACGAACCGGCTCATGCCGGTTATGTGGGCACTGGCATGCTGCACGCGGCGGTCGCGGGTGACGTGTTCACCTCGCCCAGCACCGACGCCGTCCTGGCGGCGATCCGCGCGGTGGCGGGTCCGGCGGGCGCGCTCCTGATCGTGAAGAACTACACCGGGGACCGGCTGAACTTCGGCCTCGCCGCAGAGCTGGCGCGCGCCGAGGGCATTCCCACGGAGGTCGTCATCGTCGCCGACGACGTCTCCCTGCACGACACCGTCGAGCCCGAGCGCCGCCGGGGCATCGCCGGCACCGTGCTGGTGCACAAGGTGGCGGGTGCCGCCGCGGCCTCGGGCGCCCCGCTCGCGGAGGTCGCTCGGGAAGCCGCCGCCACCGCCGCCGCGCTCGGCACCATGGGCGTCGCACTCGGCCCCTGTACCGTGCCCGCCGCGGGCCGGCCCGGCTTCACGCTCGGCGAGGACGAGATGGAGCTCGGGCTGGGCATCCATGGTGAACAGGGCGTGCGGCGCGTGCCGATGCAGCCGGCCGACGCACTGGTGGACACCCTGTTGGCCACCATTCTCGAGGATCGGCGCATCGTCGCGGGCGAGCGCGTGGCCCTGTTGATCAATGGACTGGGCGGGACTCCGCCCATGGAACTGGCGATCGTCGCCCGCCGGGCCCTGGCCGTGCTGCGTGAACAAGGCATCGTCGTGGAGCGGGCCTGGTGCGGCTCGTTCCTGACGGCGCTGGAGATGCCGGGCTGCTCGCTGACCGTATTGAAGGTGGACGACGAGCGGCTGCGCCGGCTGGACGCGGCCACCACCGCACCGGCCTGGCCGGGAAGCGGCAAGCTCGCCCCACTCCGCCGGCTCCGTCCCGTGGCGCCCGTGCCGCCCTCCCCCGTGTCTTCCAGCGCGGAGCAGCCGGGAATGGCCCGGTTCAAGGAGGCGGTCCTGGCCATCGCCGACGCGCTGGAAGCGGCCGAGCCGCGCCTGACCGAGCTCGACAGCGCCGCGGGAGATGGCGATCTCGGCATCAGCCTGGCACGAGGCGCGGCGGCCCTACGCGCCCTGCCCGCGTCCTCCTGGTCGAGCCCCGCCCGGGCGCTGACGGCGATGGGCGAGGCCCTGCGCCGCAGCATCGGCGGGAGCTCGGGGCCCTTCTACGCCACCGCGTTGCTGCGCGCCGCCCGTCACCTGACGCACGAGCGTCCGGACGCGCTGGCCTGGGCCGAGGCCTTCCGGGCCGGTGTCGAGGCCGTGGCGGAGCTCGGGGGTGCCCGTCCCGGAGACCGCACGATGCTCGACGCCCTGCATCCGGCCGCGGACACCTTGGCGCGGGCACTGAAGGAAGGCCGGTCACCCGCCGAGGCCTGGGAGGCCTGTGTCCAGGCGGCGGAACGCGGCGTGGAGGCCACCACGCGCATGAAGCCGCGCCTGGGACGGGCCAGCTATCTCGGCGATCGCGCCCTCGGCGTTCCCGACGCCGGAGCGGCGGCCGCCGTCGTGTGGCTGAAGCCGCTTTCGCGGTTCATCGGGTAACCCATACTTTCAGCCCAAACACTTGCGGCGCCAAGCGAGCACCCTCGGGGCAATTCATCCATGCCCCCGAGGGGACGGGGCAAAAAGGGCCGCGGCCCGCTGTGAGTCGAATCCGCCCGAGATCAACCGGTTGCACGAAGCGGATGTAAAGCCAGACTACGTTCAGGGCCGCACGGGCTGTGACATCCATGCTCCACCCCCATCTCGAGGGCTGGGCGGGCGCACAGGGATTCCATCGGGTTCATGAGTTGGCCCGATCCCTGCTCCAGGGACTCCGCGTCCGGCGACATCTCGTCGCAGACCCGAAGGAGTGCCCCCCTTGCGTACGCGTTTCCTTGCTGTTGCGCTGCTCGCCCTTCCCCTCGCCGCGTGCGAGGTCGACAACACCCAGCTGCCCGAGGGTGCCCAGAAGTTCGAAGAGGCCGCCGACTCGCTCGGTGATGTCCAGGCGGCGCTTGCCGCCCTGCCCTCCGCCAAGGTGGTGGGCGCGGACGAGAACAACTTCCCCTACATGCTCAGCGGCAACCTGGGCTCGGCCAGCGCGAGCCTCACCGGTGACATGCACAGCCGCGTGAGCCAGGCACTGCCCGGCATCGCCGCCGCGTTCCGCCTGCAGGCCAGCGATCTCGTCGCCAGGCGCACCCGCGTGGACGAGCAGGGCGTCACCCACATCCGCTATGGCCAGATGAAGAACGGCCTGCCGGTGGTGAACGAGGAGCTCGTCCTCCACGTGGACGCCAACGGCACCATCACCTCCGTCAACGGCACCGCGCGCGACGGTGAGCTCGTCCCCGCCAAGGCGACCATCTCCCCCGAGGCCGCCCGGATCGCCGCGCTCGACGGCACCATCGGCCGCCACCTGGCCTCCGGTGACGCGCGTCTGGTGTACGTGCGCTCCACCCAGGACGGCAAGCTGAAGCTGTCCTACGAGGTGCTGGTGACGGGCGAGGGCGCGGACCTGCCCATCCGCGATCTCGTCTACGTGAGCGCCAGGGATGGCTCGCTGGTGCAGCGCAACTCGAAGGTCCACACCGCGCTCAACCGCAAGGTGTACACCGCAAACAACGGCACCAGCACCCCGGGTACCCTCAAGCGCAGCGAGGGCGGTGCCGCCACGGGTGACGCCCATGTCGACGGCAACTACGACAAGCTGGGTGGCACCTACAACTGCTACAAGAACAACTTCGGCCGCGACTCCATCAACAACGCGGGCGCCGCGCTCATCAGCACGGTGCACTACAGCCGCAACTACGTGAACGCCTACTGGGACGGCACCCAGATGGTGTACGGCGATGGTGACGGCGTGAACTCGGGCATGCTGGGCCTGTCCGCGGACGTGACCACGCACGAGCTCACCCACGCGGTGACCGAGAACGAGTCCAATCTCACCTACTCGGGTGAGTCCGGCGGCCTCAACGAGGCGATGAGCGACATCTTCGGCGCCTACTGCGAGAGCTACGCCTCGGGCACCTGGGCCACCACCAACGCGGTGTTCATGGTCGGCGACGACATCTGGACGCCCGCCACCGCGGGTGACGCGCTCCGCTACATGTACGACCCCGTCAAGGACGGCGCCTCGCTCGACTACTGGACGAGCAGCTCCGGCAGCGTGGACGTGCACTACAGCTCGGGCATCGCGAACCTGGCCTTCACGCTGCTGTCCAGGGGCGGCACGCACCCGCGCGGCAAGAGCACCACGAACGTCCCGGCGATCGGCGTGCAGAAGGCGGGCGCCATCTTCTACAAGGCCAACACGGACTACATGACGGCCTCCACCAACTACGCCCAGGCGAAGACGTACACGGAGCAGGCCGCCACGGCGCTCTACGGTGCGGGTTCCGCCGAGCTCGCCGCGGTGACGGCGACGTGGACCGCGGTGGGCGTGGGCGTGGTGACGCCGCCCCCGGCGTCCAGCCCGCTGACCAACGGCGTGGCGAAGACGGGCCTGTCCGCCTCCACGGGCAACGCGCTGTACTACTACCTGGACGTTCCGGCCAGCAAGGCGTCCACGTACGTCCTCAGCGGCGGCTCGGGTGACGCGGACCTGTATGTGAAGGCGGGCGCCACGCCGACCACGTCCGTGTACGACTGCCGCCCGTACCTGTCCGGCAACGCCGAGACGTGCAACATCGCGGCGAAGACGGCGGCCACCCGCATCTACGTGATGGTCCGCGCCTACAGCACCTTCTCGAGCGTCTCGCTCAAGGGCTCCTACACGCCCTGATCGCTGAAGCCAGCATGAGGTGAACGAGCCCCTGGGAGGCATGCCTCCCGGGGGCTTCGTTCTGGGTGGCGGGAAGGCCCGCCTGCTGGCGAGGCCGGCCAACGAGCCCCGGCCCCCCATCTGGTGGAGAAGCGGGCGTGCGACTTTGCTAGGCTCGCGCCGCGATCCCCGGCTGAATGAAGAGGAGGAGATGGTGCGCGGTGCGGCTGTCGCGGTGTGGCAGGTCGTCTCGGCCTGTTACGGGTTCGTCCTGCTGGAGTGGCTCTTCCTCGTCACCCAGCAGGGCTTCATGGTCTCGTTGCCATACACGGTGTGGGCCAGTGCCCTCGCGTGCATTCCCCTGGTGCTGGTGCTCCCAGCGCTCGCCGCGCTCCTGCCACTGCTCGGAGCCGAAGCCCTGCTCGCGCGCCTTCCCGAGGGCTCCAGGGCGCGCACGTTGGCCGTCGCCTCCGCCGTCCCGGCCCTGGTGCTGACGGGCCTGTCCTTCCTGCTCATCGACAACTTCACCTACACCCTCTTCGGCCTTGGCGTGGTGAGTGTCCCGAAGTCCCTGCTGTTCCTGTACGTGCTGCTGCTGGCCGTGCTCTTCGCCGTCCTGGTGAGGAAGGTCGCCCTCGCGCGCCAGGAGGTGCTGGCCTCGGGTGGGTGGCGCTGGCGGCTCGCGGTGGCCGGCGGGCTCATCACCCTTTCGCTCGGTGTGCTGGCCCTCCGGCTCGCGGGTGGGAGCGGGACGGAGCCCCAGGAAGCCCCCATCGCCAGGGCCGCTGCCGGCTCCCCCAACGTCATCTTCGTCGCCACGGACGGGCTGGAGGCGCGGCGGATGTCCGCCTACGGCTACGAGCGCCCGAACACGCCCTTCCTGGAGCGCTTCAAGGAGCGCACCCTCTTCTTCGAGAACGCCTTCCCCAACGCCGGGCGGACCACGGGCTCGACCACGTCGATGCTCACCTCGCGCTTCCCCACGAGCACGAAGGTCATCTTCCCGCCGCACATCCTCTCCGGCGAGGCGTCGTTCCTGCACCTGCCCGGACTGCTGCGGCGCGCCGGCTACGAGACGCACCAGTTCACCGTCCGCTACTACGCGGATGGGCCCGACCTGAACATGCTGGGAGGCTTCGAGCACGCCAACGGCCGGCACGTTTCCGTGGAGGTGCCCACGGGGCCCTGGCGGACCCTCATGCAGGAGCGCTACGTGGCCGAGCGCATCGCGGAGCGCCTCACCGAGCGCGTGCTCTACGTGCTCGGAATCCAGCCGATGGTGAATCACTTCAAGCTCGTGCAGTTGCCCACGCGCATCGCCGGCTGGGACACGGACGAGGATCGCATCCAGGGAGCGCTCTCCGCGGCCGGGAAGGCCCAGCGGCCCTTCTTCATGCACATCCACCTGATGGGCACGCACTGCTGTAGCTACCCGCCGAGCCCCAACCCGGTCTTCGCGCGCACCACCCGTTCGCGGGAGAACCAGCTGGATGACGCCATCCTCGACGCGGATCGCCTCCTCGAGCGCTTCATCACCCGGCTCGAGGAGCGCGGACTGCTGGAGAACACGATGGTGGTCCTCAGCTCGGACCACAACCACGAGTGGAACACGCTCGATCGAGTGCCGTTGATGATCCACTTCCCCGGCGGACGGCACCACGGGGTGGTGAAGGAGAACGCCCAGCTCCTGGACGTGGCGCCCACGGTGCTCGAAACCGTGGGGCTGCCCATCCCGGGGTGGATGGAGGGCCGCTCACTGCTCTCGGCGCGGCGCTCCCCCACCGAGCCCATCCTCGGCACGGGCGAGGTCAACGCGAGACTCGCCAACGCGGACTGGGAATACATCTCCCAGCTGCGCAACGCGGGGCCACCGCTCTATGGCATGACCACCGTCTCCGCGATCGTCTGCGACCGGTGGTGGACCCTTCAGCTCAAGACCGGGGAGCTGCAAACGGGCCGGGTGTCCGGGCACACGGCGCCGTGCGCGGAGGAGTCACTCCCCAAGGCCGAAGACCTCCGGCAGCGGTTCCTCTCGCACCTGCGAGAGCGGGGCTTCGAGCTCGCGCACCTGCGGTAGGGGAACCGCCCCTCCTCACCGGTCGTTCTTCACGTTCCTCGAGTCCGTGGGCACCGGAGCGGCGGCCGGAGGAGGCAGGGGCTTGCGGCCGAACAGCTCGGTGACGCGGCGCCAGAAGAGCTTGCCGAAGAGGGCCAGGCCCGCGAAGCCGCCGAGCAGGATTTGCAGCAGCACGCTGCCGGTGCCGGGGTCCACGTAGGCATGGGCATCCAACGACAGCAGCAGGGAGACGAGGAGCAGGGGGGCCAGGAGTCTCATCGCGAGCGAGCCTAGCAAAGAGCGGCCGTGCGGGCGGAAGCAAGGCGCATGGACGCGCGAGCCCGGCTACTCGCTGGCCGACGAAGCCCATTGGCCTGGAGCCGGGGGTGATAAGGTCGCCGGCTCCCGATGGCCTCCTCTCCATCCATGCACCCCACCTCGCGAGCAACCGGTCCCCTGCACTGGGGAGTCCTGCTCCTGCTCGCCGTGGCGGCCTATGTGGGCTGGCGCGAGTTCTGGTTCCTCACCGACGACGCGTTCATCACCTTCCGCTACATCAGCAACAGCCTCCGCGGGCACGGACACACGTGGAATCCGCCGCCCTTCCAGCCGGTGGAGGGCTACTCCAACTTCCTGTGGATGGTGTTGCTGGAGGGCGTGTGGCGGGTGTTCGGCGTGGAGCCACCGGACGCAGCCAACGGGGTGTCGCTCCTCTTCAGCTACGGCACGCTGGCGCTCGGCTTCTTCTGGGTGTGGCGCATGGCGCTGCCGCCGGAGCTGGCCCGCTACCGCTTCGCGCTCGCCGTGGCGGTGCTGGCCGGAGTCCTCTCCAATCGCACCTTCCTCGCGTGGATGAGCTCCGGGCTGGAGACGGCGCTCTTCATCTTCTGCACCACGCTGTGGTGTGTGGCCATGGTGGAGCAGGACCGGGAGCACAGCCCCAGGGCGGTCGCGGTGGCGTGCACGGCCGCGGCGCTCTCGGCGCTCACCCGGCCGGATGGGATGCTGCTGGTGGCCGCCAGTGGGGTGCTCGTCCTGATGAAGCTCGTGCAGGCGCCACCGCGTGGAAGGTGGGTCCTCACGGCCCTGCCGCTGCTGGCCGTGCCCCTGCACATCGTCTGGCGGCGGCTGTATTACGGGGAGTGGCTCCCCAACACGTACTACGCCAAGCACGTGCAGGCCTGGCCGGAGAGCGGCCTGCGCTACGCGCTGTGCTTCCTCATCGAGTACGGGCTGTGGGTGTGGCTGGGGGTGGGGCTCGTCGCCGCCGTCCGTCTGCTGAGGGGCATGGGGTGGCGCGAGGTGGCGGAGCGGTTGTGGCGGCAGCCGGGGCATGTGGCGGTGGTGGGGGTGCTCCTCGCCCACTTCGCCTACTACACGCTGAACATCGGCGGAGATCACTTCGAGTACCGCGTCTACGCGCACCTGGTGCTGCCGCTGATGGTGGCCTTCGCCGCCTTCCTCGGGTGGCTGCGCGTGGGGCGCACCGGCGCGCTCGCGCTGATGGGGACGTTCCTGCTGCTGAGCCTGCCGGTGCAATGGGTGCACTACGCGAAGACGCGAGAGCTCACCACGCGCAAGCAGACGTACCGCCTCCGCCAACCCATCGCCGAGGCCTTCCCGGCACCGGTGCGTCCGCTGGTGGCGTTGTTCGACGCCCAGCAGGACTGGCTCATCTCCCACTTCGTGGGGATGCGGCACCAGGAGCACAAGGTCTTCTTCGAGCACTGGAGCCAGGAGTACCCCACGCGCGAGGAGGGCCAGAAGCTCGAGCTGCCGGAGCGGCCCATGTTGGTGACCCGGTCGGTGGGCGTCCCGGGCTGGGTGCTGCCGGACGTTATCGTCATCGACTACCACGGCCTCAACGATCGGGTGGTGGCACGCACGCCGGTGAAGGAGCAGAAGCTGAAGGAGCGCATCATGGCCCACGACCGGACGCCTCCCGCCGGCTACCTCGAGTGCTTCGAGCCCAACGTGCAGATCAAGCGCCGGCAGATGCGGACGGGCACCCGGAAGACGCCGCTGACGGACGAGCGCATCCGCGAGTGCGAGGCCCGCTTCGATCCCAGCAAGTCCCCTCCCCCCGCGGACGCGCCCACTCCGGACGCGCCAGGTCTCACGGGAGCGGGCGGAGAGTAGTCCGACGTCCCCTCTCCCTCTGGGAGAGGGCCAGGGTGAGGGTCAGCCGGCCGGCGGCAACTTCGGCCCGAAGCTCGAGCGCATGAAGGCCATGTACTCGCTCTCGGACGTCTGCCGGCGCGCCTCGACGAGTGGAAGGATATCGCTCGTCGCGACGTAGCGCAGACGATCCGACGAATCGTTCGTGGCCTCGAAGATGACCTCGGCGACGTGCTCCGATGTCGAGTCCCTGGCGGCGTTTCGTGACGTGCGCATCGCATCGAACACCTGGTTCGCCGCCGAGACGAAGGTGTCGTAGTCACGGATGCCGTTCGGCGGCAGGTTCGCCTCCTTCGCCGAGCGCTCGCCGAACTTCGTACTGGTGACACCACCGGGCTCGACGATCTTCACGCGGATGCCGAGCGCGCCGAGCTCGTACGAGAGCGACTCGGAGAAGCCCTCGAGGGCGAACTTGCTCGCGTTGTAGAGGGAGATCATGGGCAACCCGAACACGCCGGCACCGGAACTCACGTTGACGATGCAGCCTCCCTTGATCTCCCGGAAGTGCGGCAACACGGCGCGCACGACATTCATCACGCCGAACACGTTCACCTCGAACTGCTCGCGGACCTTCTCGTCCGGAGTCAGCTCGAACACGCCGAAGAGACCGTAACCCGCGTTGTTCACCACGGCGTCGATGCGCCCGAACCGCTGGAGGCCCGCGTCGATGGCGGCGCGGATCGTCTCGGGCTTCTCGACGTCGAGCCGGGTGACGAACGTGCCCGCGATGTCCCGTGGCGTGCGCATGGTGGCGATGACGTTCCAGCCGCGTGCGGCGAACAACTCCGCGGTGGCCTGGCCGAATCCGGACGACGCGCCGGTGATGAGAACCGTCTTCTTCATGGTGTTTCCTCCTGTCCAGGCGCAGGAGTAACGCCGTACGATCCATGCAACAATCACCATGAAATCGGATGGACTGATGCGGGAAACAGCACAATGAAACGGCCCGGTCTCTTCGAGCTCCAGGCGGTCTCGGCCGTCGCGTCGCACCGCAGCTTCCGCGCCGCCGCCGCGGAGCTCGGCCTCTCGCCCTCCGCCTTGAGCCATCTGGTCGCGGCACTGGAGAAGCGGCTCGGCGTCCGGCTCTTCCAACGCACGACCCGAAGCGTCTCACTCACGGAGGCAGGCGAGCGTTTTCTCTCCCGCGTGCGGCCCGCGCTCTCCGAGCTCTCGGCGGCGATGGAGTCCGTCAACGAGTTCCGTGACACGCCCACGGGCACGTTGCGCATCACCGCCTCGGAGTCCGGCGCGAGGCAGGTGCTCACGCCCATCGTGCTCGAGTTCATGAAGCGCCATCCCGACATGAAGGTCGAGCTCCTCGTCGAGTCACGCTTCGTCGACATCGTGAAGGAGGGCTACGACGCGGGCATCCGGCTGCTCGAGTCGGTACCCCAGGACATGGTGGCCGTGCCCTGCGGTCCGAGACAACGCTCCGCGGTCGTCGGCTCCCCCCGGTACTTCAAGACGAACCGGCGTCCGAAGGTGCCGGCCGATCTGCGCGAGCACCGCTGCATCCGGCTGCGGAAGAAGAATGGTGGTCTCTACGCATGGGAGTTCGAACGCCGGGGCGAGGAGCTCGAGATCGAGGTCGACGGACCGCTCACGCTCGATACGCTTTCACTGGTCCTCGAGTCCGCGCTGAAAGGCGTGGGGCTCGCGTATCTGAGCGAGTGGGACGTTCAGCCGTATCTGGCGTCCGGAAAGCTCGTGAGCGTGTTGGAGGACTGGCTGCCAGCGTGGCCGGGGCTGTGCGTCTTCTACCCCAGCCATCGTCACATGCCGGCGGGCCTGCGCGCGTTCATCGAGGTGGTGAAGGAGGTCACGAAGCCCGACACTTCACGCTGAGCCTGGCGTCGTTTCGGAGAGCGGACCCTCGGAGTGGATCCGCTCCTCCCCTTCTTCGCCGCGCCAGAGAAGCCGCCAGTGGTCCCCTCGCCTGCGCATGATGATCTCGCCGGGTGCGGAGGCCACGCCCTTGAACGCCGGGTGCTCCGCCAGAACGCGCTCGAAGCGTTCCGCCGCGTGCACGAGGCGCTCGCGAGCCTCGGGGGTCAGGGCGGCTTCATCGCCGAGCAGTCCCCGCTTCGAGCACCACTCCCCCTCCTCGGGCAGCGCGAGTGCGAAGCCGGCACAGACCCGCTCGAAGTCACGCACTCTCCGCATGGACTCGGCCCAGGCCGAAGCCGTCCTGTTGAGTTGCCGGAGCCCCACGGCGAAGACACCCAGGTAGGCCCCCAGCAGCAGCAGCCCGAGGCTCCACACGAGCGGCCGGTACGAAGGAGCCACGAAACGCTGAGTGAGCACCGCGGCGGCGCCGAGCAGGAGGAAGAGAAGCAGTCCAACGACGAGCATCTCGATGAGCGTCACTCCACGCTTCATCGAACCTTCATTGCCCGGGCCGCGGCGTTGGGTCAAGGTGCGCTCCACGGAGGACACAGATGGACAAGGCAACACGGCCGTACATCATCTGCCACATGGTTCCCTCGGTCGATGGCCGGATCGTGGTCAAGGGCTGGAAGCTTCCCCCGAGTGGCCTGGCCGAATACGAGAGCACGGCGGAGACCTTCGGAGCGGATGCGTGGATCATCGGCCGGGTGTCGATGGAGCCCTACGCGGGGAAGGCCCGGGTCCCGGTGCGCAAGACGCGGGAGCCGATTCCGCGCACGGATTTCATCGCGAAGCGCGACGCGGAGTCCTACGCGATCGCCCTGGACCCGTCCGGCAAGCTCACCTGGAAGTCGAGCTCCATCGACGAGGAGCATGTGATCACCGTGCTGACGGAGAAGGTCTCGGACGATTACCTGGCCTTCCTCCAGTCCAAGGGCGTCTCCTATGTGTTCGGCGGCAAGACGGAGCTGAACCTCGAGCGGGTGCTCCAGAAGCTCCGGAAGGAGTTCGGCATCAAGAAGCTGCTCCTCGAGGGAGGCGGAAAGATCAACGGCTCGTTCCTGGCCGCGGATCTGATCGACGAGCTGAGTCTGTTGCTGGCCCCCGTCGCGGACGGGAGCATCGGGACCCCTTCGCTCTTCGATGCGAAGGAGGGCCGGGGCCCCGCTCGTCAGCTCAAGCTGGTCTCCATGGAGAAGCGCAAGGGCGACATGCTTTGGGTGCGGTACAAGGTGAAGCGATGAAACCCGGTTTTGGGCGCGACCTCACGACCGGCAGCATCCCCAGGCACATGGTCGCCTTCTCCATCCCGATGCTGATCGGGAGCTTCCTGCAGACGGCCTACAGCTTCATCAACGCCATCTGGGTCGGAAAGTTCCTGGGCCACCAGGCGCTCGCGGCCGTGACGGTGAGTTTCCCCGTCATCTTCGTGCTCTTCGCCATCGGCATGGGGCTCACCCTGGCCACGAACATCCTCGTGTCGCGCAACTACGGCGCCCGGAACATGGAGGAGCTGCGCAAGGTCGTCGACAGCTCCACCGTGCTGACGTACGCGCTGGGAGTCGTGCTCACCATCCTGGGCGAGCTCTTCGCGCCCGCCATCCTCCGCGCCATGGACACGCCGCCGGAGGTCTTCGACGAGTCCGTCAGCTACCTGCGCATCTTCCTGCTCTCGCTGCCCTTCAGCTTCGGTCTCTTCCTGATCCGGAGCATGCTCCAGGGCGTGGGCGACTCCAAGACGCCGCTCTATTTCCAGTTCGCCTCGGTGCTCTTCACCACGGCCCTGGACCCCGTCCTCATCTTCGGCTGGGCGGGGTTGCCGAAGCTCGGACTGAATGGAACCGCCTGGGCCACGTTGATCTCCCAGGCAGTGGCACTCGCCGCCCTGATCAGCTGGCTCCGTTGGAGGAAGCTCCCCATCGCTCCCTCGTGGCCTCGACTGAGCCACCTGGGGCCCGTCACCCGGCAGACGCTGCGCATCGGGGTGCCCTCGGCCATCCAGCAGTCGCTCGTCTCCATCGGCATGGTGCTGGTGACGGGCCTCGTCAACGGGTTCGGGGAGATCGCGACGGCCGCCTTCGGCGCGGCCTCCCGCATCGATCAACTCGCCTTCATGCCGGCCATGACCTTCGGCATGGCCATCTCGACGATCACCGCGCAGAACCTCGGGGCGGGCCACCACCACCGCGTGCGAGAGGTCTTCACCTGGGGTTGCCTGTTCAGCGGAGGAATCACGCTGATCATCTCGGCCCTGGCCGTGGCGTTCCCGGAGGCGCTCCTGCGCATCTTCATCTCGGATCCCGCCGTCATCGCGCCCGGCGTCTCCTACCTGCACATCGTGGGAAGTGCCTACGTCCTCTTCGCCCTCATCTTCGTCAGCAACGGCATCATCAACGGGGCGGGCCACACCCTGACGACCACGGTGTTCACGCTGATCAGCCTCTGGGTGGTGCGGGTCCCCGTGGCCTGGTGGCTCTCGCGGCGCATGGGGAGCGTGACGGGCGTGTGGTACGCCATCTCCCTGAGCTTCGTCGTGTCGCTCATCGTCAGCATGGCGTATTACTTCTCGGGCCGATGGATGCGGTCGCTCGCCAAGAAGCCCGCCGAAGGGGCAGCGGCGCCGAATCCGGGGGAGATCTTCGGTCACGAAACCGGAGAAGCGTAGTCAGTGATCGGCAACATCCCTCGTCACGGGGATGGGAGGCCAACATGTTCCGAATCGAGACAGAGAAAGAGCTGCTGAGCGCGTTCCGCTCACGGGATCGCAAGCACGTCGAGTTGCCCAAGGGCACCCAACTGCCCCTCTTCGTCCGTGACTATCTGGCGTGGGTGGATCCGTATGGGGTTCGCGTGTTCCTGGTGTTCACCGCGCCGGGTGGCAAGCGGCCCACGGGGATCGCCTTCCGCCGGGATCAGCAGGGCGACAAGGCCCTGGCGCTCCGGGTGTGCGATTGGTGCCGGGCCTCGGGCTCGTCGGACCAGGTGGGCCTGCTCACCACGGACGTCGATTCCAAGCGCCGCGTGGGCGTGAATCTCTGCCTGGATCTCCGTTGCAACGAGCGGCTGGAGGCGGAGATGAACAGGGCCGGCCGCAGTGTGCTGGATGAGAACAAGCAGCTCATCGAGCGCATGTCCCGCTTCGCGAGCGAGGCGCTGGGCATGGAGTTCAGCTGACAGCGTGAGCAGGCGGACAGACGAGCCGCTGGAGGTCCGGAGGCAGGTGGCTCGCCTCGTGACGTGAGAGGACCCACTCTCCTCGCAGGAGGCTTCCATGGCCAAGTGCGAGGTTTGTGGCAACGATTACTACCTGGCCTTCCAGGTCATCACCGCGGGCGTCACCCACACCTTCGACAGCTTCGAGTGCGCCATCCACAAGCTGGCGCCCGTCTGCGACCACTGCGATTGCAAGGTGCTGGGCCACGGCATCGAGGCCAACGGCACCTTCTACTGCTGCGCCCATTGCGCCCACGCCGCCGGGGCCCGCTCCATTGTCGACAACGCGGAGCACGCCCCCGTGCAGCAATAGGCCCTGCCGCCTACGTCTCCGGCGCCACGAGCACCGCGCGCATCAGTTCCACCGCCGTGTCCGCCAGTTCGCGAAGCTGGCCCGCGCGTCCCTTCTCGGCCGCGACGAGCACCAGCTCGTTGATACCTCCGACGAGCGCCGTCGCCATCGCGGGTGAGAGCGCGCGCAGCTCCGGGTTCTCCTCTCGCGCCATCCGCACCAGGCCTCGCAGCTGATCCGCGAAGCGCTGGTGCACCTCTCGCCGCAGTTGCAGCGCGCGCGGGCCGGCGGCGTGGATCTCCAACAGATACGTCCGCGTCACCTCGGGCCTCGCCTCGAGCGCGTCCAGGTACGCGCGCGTCGCGGCGTGGAGCCGCTCCTTCCACCCGAGGCCCGGGGCCGCGGCGGCGGTGTCGATCGCGCGCAGCGTCTCCTCGCTGGCGGCCACGTACGAGGCGAGGAAACACGCGTCCTTGTCCTCGAAGTGCTCGTAGAAGGTGCGCTTGGACACCCGAGCGTGCCGGACGATGTCCGCGATGGTGGTGGCGGCGTAGCCCTTCTCGGTGATGGCGGCCGCCAGCCCCTGGAGCAGCCGGACACGGCTCGGAGTGCCATCACTTCCAGGGCGGGGGCCGCCAGTGTCGGGGGGCTCTTGCATCTGGTACCGGACCGTACCACAGTCGCCCCACCCCACCGGGAGTCAGAAATGAAGACAGTGCAGGGCAAGGTCGCGGCAATCACGGGTGCGGGCTCGGGAATCGGCCGGGCCACGGCGAAGCTGCTCGCTCGAAAGGGCTGCCATGTCGCCATCTCGGATGTGAACGAGCAGGGGCTGGCCGAGACGGCGGCCCTGTGCCGCCAGCCGGGCGTCAAGGTGATCTCCTCCCGGGTGGACGTGGCTCAACGCGCGGAGGTCGAGGCCTGGGCGGCGCAGGCCGCGCGCGAGCTCGGCGGCGTCCACATCATCATCAACAACGCCGGGGTGGCCCTGGGCGCCACCATCGAGGACATGCGCTACGAGGACTTCGAGTGGCTCATGAACATCAACTTCTGGGGCGTGGTGCACGGCACCAAGGCCTTCCTGCCGCACCTCAAGGCCGCCGGGGATGGGCACATCGTCAACATCTCCAGCGTCTTCGGGCTCATCGGCGTGCCCACGCAGGGCGCCTACAACGCCGCGAAGTTCGCGGTGAAGGGCTTCACCGAGGCGCTGAGCCAGGAGCTGGAGGTCGAAGGGCTCCCCATCGGCGTGACGAGCGTGCACCCCGGTGGCATCAAGACCAACATCGCCCGCAGCGCCCGCCTCACCGCGAGGAAGGGCTGGGTAGACGAGCAGGCCAACAGCGACTTCGAGAAGGCTTTCGCCACCTCGCCGGAGGTGGCGGCCGAGAACATCCTCCAGGCCATCCTCAAGAACCGCCGGCGCCAGCTCATCGGCACCGACGCGGTGGTGATCGACCTGGTACAGCGCGCGCTGCCGACGCTCTACCAGACGCTGCTGGTGGCGGGCGCCAGGCTGCGCAGGCAGAAGCTGCTGAACAAGGACGGGTGATCAACCCTCCATCACGGGGTCGGCGCCCAGTGGCGCCTTCTCCGGCTCGCGGGCCTTCGGAGCCGAGGCATCGCGTGGCGTCATGCCATGGCCGCCCAGGGAGATGCCGGTGTGGTAGGCGCGCTCGCCGTGGACGTGGGGATCCAGTCCCTCGTACTCGGCCTCGGCGTCCACGCGCAGACCGACCACGGCCTGCACCACCTTGAGGAGAATGAAGGTGAGGAGCGCGGAGAAGGCGGCCACCGCCAGGATGCTGAGCGCCTGCTTGCCCAGCAGGGCCCAGTTGCCGCCCGCGATCACTCCATCGGCACCGGCCGGGTTGACGGCCACCGTGGCGAACACCCCGGTGAGCAGAGCGCCGAGCGCTCCGCCAACGCCGTGCACACCGACCACATCCAGGGCGTCGTCGTAGCGGAGGTGCTCCTTGAGGAGGACGCCGCCGTAGCAGACCCCGCCGGCCAGGAGACCGATGGCCAGCGCGCCCATGGGAGAGACGAAACCGGCCGCCGGGGTGATGCCCACCAGTCCGGCCACGAGCCCGCTGGCGGCGCCCAGGGCGGTCACCTTCTTCAGACGCAGCAGATCCACGAGACCCCACGCCACGGCGCCGCCCGCGGCCGCCAGGTGGGTATTGGCCGCGGCGACGGCGGCCAGCTCGTTGGCGGCGAGCGCACTGCCCGCGTTGAAGCCGAACCAGCCGAACCAGAGGAGCCCCGCGCCCAGCAGGGTGAAGGTGAGGTTATGCGGGGGCTGACGCGCGCCCCGGCGGCGTCCCACCACGAGCGCCACCACGAGCGCCGAGACACCACTGGTGAGGTGCACCACGGCCCCACCGGCGAAGTCGAGCGCGCCCAGCTTCAGCAGCCAGCCGTCCGGTGCCCACACCCAGTGCGCCACGGGCGCGTACACGAACGTGGCCCACAGCACGGTGAAGAGGAGGAAGGCGGAGAACTTGAGCCGCTCGGCGTACGCCCCGCTGATGAGCGCGGGGGTGATGGCGGCGAAGGTGCCCTGGAAGAGGAAGAAGAGGATATGGGGCAGCGTGCCTTTGGCCTCCTGCCCCACCCCTTTCATGAACAGGTGGGTGGTCCCGCCGATGAGCCCTCCGTGGCTCTCTCCAAAGGCAAGCGAGTAGCCCCACAGCGCCCAGACCACCGTCACCACCGCCAGAGCGCCAAAGCTGTGCATGAGGGTGGAGAGCACGTTCTTGCCCTGCACCATGCCTCCGTAGAAGAGCGCCAACCCTGGCACCATCAACATCACCAGGGCGCTCGCTACCAGCACCCACGCCACATCCGCTCCGACGATTCCGCCCGGCATCCTCACCTCGCACGGTATGGGCCCCGTGGGCCCGCGCACCTCGAAGCCAGTGCAACCGGAAGGCCAGACCCGGGGCCGGCGTATCCCCTCGGAATCATGGGAAGGAGACGCCTGCCTGGCGAAAATTTTCGCCTGTCCCAGCCCTACAAATTTGTCGGACGCCCCCCGGGAAACGACAAATTCGTAGGACTCCTTCCGAGCGCCCGGGAGGACGTCCGCCGCGCCCTCCCCGCTCTTGGCCAGAGGGAACCGGGCGCTTCTTCCTACGTTTTTGTCGGCCCACCGGTGAATTCCTACAAATTCGTAGGAATGTATTGATGGGTTGACGGCGGCCGTGATGCACCGCATTATGACGTTGGATTCAGTTTTCAAGCACCACCCTTCCATGCTCACCACCCTGGACACCCTCCTCAAAGCCAAGCGCAGCCGGCTCTACGAAAGGGGCTCTGGTTAGGTTTGCTTTGGAGGTTGTTCCTTCGAGCCCGCCAGCCCCCCGCTGGTGGGCTTTTTTATTTCCCCCCACCTGTTTCCCCCTGCCACCCGCAGTTCGAGGAGCACAAGACGATGTCAACGGCCGTGACCGAGAAGCTTCCCGCCCACACCCTGGACGCCATCTCCTTCGGTAAGATCGTGCAGATCCGCGAGGGGCTGCTCCGCGCCCAGGCAACCGGCAAGCGGGTCATCCGCTTCGAGTCTGGCGACCCCAGCTTCTCCATCGCCCCGCACGTGGCGGAGGCCATTGCCGCGGCGATGCGGGCGGGCAAGACGCACTACGTGCCGAACGACGGCATCCCGGAGCTGCGCGCGGCACTGGCCGACAAGCTCCGCCAGAAGAACGGCATCAAGGGTGCCACGGCCGAGCAGGTGTTCCTCACCAATGGCGCCATGCACGCGCTGTACGTGACCTTCGGCGCGCTGCTCGCGCCCGGGGACGAGGTCATCCTGCCGGATCCCATGTGGACCGAGGTGGCGGAGAACGTGAAGCTCGCCGGCGGCAAGCCGGTGGGCGTGCCCGTGCGCGCCAAGGAGGGCTACGCCTACCGCCCCGACGCCATCCAGGCGGCCATCACCCCGCGCACGCGGGCCATCTTCCTCAACACGCCCCACAATCCGACCGGCGCCGTCATGCCCCGCGAGACACTGGAGGCCATCGTCGCCCTGGCGCGCAAGCATGACCTGTGGATCGTCTCGGACGAGGCGTACGAGGACGTCATCTACGAGCCGCACGTGCACCACTCCGTCGCGTCGCTGGCCGGAGATTGGGCCGAGCGCGTCATCAGCGTCTACTCCTTCTCCAAGAGCCACGCGATGAGCGGACTGCGCACGGGCTATCTGCATACGCCGTGGCCGCTGCTGCAAAGACGCGTGCAGAAGCTGCTGCGCTGCACCATCAACGGCGTGAACAGCCTGGCCCAGTGGGGCGCGCTGGCGGCGGTGACGGGGCCACAGGAGCCCCTGCAGGCGATGCGCGCCGAGTACCGCCAGCGCCGCGACGTGCTGGTGAAGGCGCTGGAGGGAATCCCGGGCGTGCGTCCGTTCACTCCGCGCGGAGCGTTCTACGTGTGGGCGGAGCTGGAGCCGTCCCTGTACTCGCGGCTGGATGTGGCCAACGCGGATGCGCTGTCCGCCCGGCTGGCGGCACAGGGCATCGGCAGCGCGCCGGGCGATGCCTTCGGCCACTCGTGTGAGAACGCCATCCGCTTCGCCTTCAGCTGCGACACGAAGATGGTGCTCGAGGGCGCGGAGCTGCTGCGCGCCGCGCTGCTGGGCGGGACATCGCGATGAGCGGCTGTCTGAACGTGGCCCTGGGCCAGTACGACATCGGCTGGCATGCGCCGGAGGCCTCGCTCGCCGCCGCGGAGGCGGTGTCAGTGGGAATCCTGATTCTCTCTTTTTCTGATAATCCAGCTTAACAAGAACATCCGGACACGATAGGGTGCCGCCTCGTTCCCCCTTCCCCGAGACGAGGCTGGCGATGAAACGCCTGGGTACCCTTTTGTCTTGTGCCGCGGTGCTGGTGGCGTGTGAACCCCCCACGGAGGCCCCGCGGACGGACGGAGTGAGCTCCGAAACCATCGGAGTGACGACGCAGACGGTCCGCGACGAGGCCGCGGGTGTCTCCCTCGAGGTGCCGGACGACTGGCGCGTGCAGCCGGATCCGGTGCTGTTCAACACCTACGGCTTCGCGCTGTTCGAGCCCGGTGGCCCCAGGAGCGGCGGACATGAGCGCTCGCCGGTGGCTCGCGTCGCGCTGGCGTACCAGGTCAAGCCGGATCAGATCGAAGGCCTGGTGCAGGACCTGATGCGCAAGTACCAGGAGTTCTCCCCCACCCGCTCGGAGGTGGTGGTGGGCCGGGGCCTGCGGGGCACCGTGGTGAGCGGTCTGCCGGGCACGGATCCGTACTCGCTGGTGTACGTGGCGGACGGTGACCGGGTGTACCGGATCGGCCTGTGGACGATGGAGCCGGGACTGGACTCGCGCGCCCGAGGCGTCCTGGCCAGCCTGCGCTTCGAGCAGCCCACGCGCCCGGTGCAGTCGCTGAACCTGGTGCCCGTGGAGCAGGCGACGTACGCGGTGCCTCCCGCGGAGCAGCTGGCGCTCAATCAGCGGGCCCACGCGGAGCGCGTCCTGATGACCGCGCTGGAGGGCGGCGAGCCCACGCAGGGCGTGCGGGAGGCGGACGTGTCCGCGCAGCAGGTGGCGTGCGAGATCGGCCAGCCGGCCGGCCTGTTCTGGCAGACGGTCTGGGACTACACGAACAAGTTCTACAGCGGCTACACGACGGTCTACTCCGGCACCTACTACAACCTCCGTCCCGGGGATCCGGGCTGGAGCGCCATGAGCGGCAACTACGGCAGCTGGTGGGGCCAGAACTACCACATCCGCAAGTGCAACACGGGGCTGCTCAACCAGTACTACGCCAACGACTGGCCGGCGCATCGGAACGCCAACGTCTATCCGGCCACCACGGGCACGGTGGAGTGGGCGGGCTGGGACCACGCGGACAGCGAGGGCTACTACACGCTGGGCAACTACGTGGTGGTCCGCAACGGCGGCTACCGGGCCATCATGGCGCACCTGACGAGCATCGCGCCCGGCATCACCTGGGGCACGAGCGTGGGCATGAACACGATCATCGGCTACGCCGGCAAGACGGGAGGCCCGTGGGACGAGCACGTGCACTCCCGGATCGCCTACGGCGAGTCGCTCACCTACAACGGCCAGCCCTACGGCGGCAGCACGGTGTGGCCCAACAAGCTGCGGTGCGTCTCCTGCCGGGCGAACGATCCGGGTGATGCCGCGGGCAACGGGGACGGGCAGTTCGACGTCAAGGACAGCACCGGGGCCAGGTTCTACACGCGCTTCTACCACGGCCGCTGGATGCGGGGCTGAGCGCTCCCCGCCTCAGTCCTTGATGAAGTCCGGGAACGCGAGATCGATGGGCCCGTTGAACCACGAGGCGTACGCGCGCTCATCCGCCACGTTGTAGACGTGCCCGAACGCCTCGCGGAAGTAGGCCGCCCAGTCCGGCTTCCGCCCGTCCACATCGGTGAAGCCGTACTCCTTCGCGAGATCCCAGGAGCTGAAGACACGGCCCGCCTTGCGCCGGACGTCCGGATCCGCCGCGAGCGCCGCGACCCCGCGCGCCACGTAGTACGGCGTCTCCGAGGCGATGAAGTGGGGATCCTTCGCCGCGCCATCCCGCCACGTCGCCTCGGTGACGCCGAAGTGCGCGAGCATCGCCTCCGAGCGGAGGAATCCCGGCGTCACGGCGAGGGCCGTCATGCCGGGCTTCTTCCGGAACTCGGTGGCCATCGCGAAGGCGAGGCGGATGACCGACATCTTGGCCAGGTCGTAGAAGAGGTTGCCGCGATAGCCGAAGTGATCGCCATCGGTCACCTCGATGATCAGCCCGCGCTGCCCCTCGAGCATGAGGGGCACGGCATGGCGGCTCGTCACGATGTGGGTCCAGATGGCCCGCTCGAGCAGCACGCGCCCCTTCTCCAGCGAGAGCTTCCAGAAGGGTGAGCCGAACTCGGTCAACTCGTCCCCGCCCCAGATGTCGTTCACGAGCACGTCCAGCCGGCCCTGCTCGGCCCGGATGCGCGCGCAAAGGGCCTCGACCTCGGACTCCACCGTGTGGTCGGCGCGTACGGCGATCCCCTTGCCTCCCCGTGCGGTGACCAGTTCGGCCGTTTCCTCGATCGTCTCGGGACGTCTATCGAGCTCGATCAGCGGGCCCGGACCCTTCCCCCGCTCCGTCTGCGCGCGCGTGCTGCGGCCCGTGCAGTAGACGGTCGCTCCGGCCTCGCCCAGCGTGCAGGCGATCGCGCGCCCCGCCCCCCGGGTGGCTCCAGCGACCAGGCAGATTCTTCCCTCCAGCGTCTTCTTCATGGCGTCTCCTCCGGCGTCCACGTCTTCAAGATGAGGGCGGCGACCCTAAACGGCGATTGTTGACACCTCCTGTCAGGAATGGGCGCTACGCTGTTTTCCATGCGCGCGGACCGGTTGGTGAGTCTGATGCTCCTGCTCCAGGACGAACGGCGGCACACGGCCGAGGAGCTCTCCAGGCGGCTCGAGGTGTCTCCACGCACCATCTACCGGGACCTGGATGCACTCTCGTCCGCGGGAGTTCCCGTGTACGCCCAACCCGGCTCGGCCGGGGGAATCGGGCTGCTGCCGGGCTGGCGCACCCACCTCACCGGCCTCACCGAGCCGGAGATCCAGGCGCTCGCGAGCGCGCATCCCATCGATGCCCTGGATGACCTCGGGTTGGCGGGCCCGCTGCGGACGGCGCTCGTGAAGCTCGCCGCGGCGCTCCCCAGCGTGCAGCGGACGGCCGCCGAGCACGCCCGGCAACGGCTCCACATCGATGGCTCCTCCTGGTTCGGCGAGAAGGATCCGGTGCCCCACCTGGCCGTGCTTCGCGAGGCGGTCTTCCAGGACCGGAAGGTCCGGCTGGCCTACCGCGACTTCGAGGGCGCGCGGAGCAACCGCGTGGTCGACCCCTATGGCCTGGTCATCAAGGGTGACCACTGGTACCTCGTCGCCGAAGACAAGGGCGTGACGAAGGTCTTCCGGGGCGCGCGGGTGGAGGCGGCACGCATGCTCACCGACACGTTCGCGCGGCCCACGGAGTTCGAGCTCCGGGCCTTCTGGAAGGACTGGTGCAAGCGGTTCGCGACCCAGCGGGCCCGCTACGAAGTGACCCTGCGGCTCACCGCCGAGGGAGCCGAGGCGCTCGCGGCGATGCGTCCGGGCTCGGAGCGCGAGCGCATCCACGCGGGCACCGTGAACATCGACTTCGAACGTCTCTCGATCGCCCTCTCGCAGCTCGTCCATCTCGGCCGTGGAGCCGAGGTCCTCGAGCCACCGGAGCTGCGCGCCCGGCTCGGCGCACTCGCGAACGACCTGAGCGCTCTCTACGGAACGCGACCCCCGGCCGCGTAAGGCTTTCTTAAGACCTTCGCGCGAAGACTGTCCTCGAGGGGAGAACAGGGAGCGGCCATCGCCGCCGCTCCAGGAGGAACAGGATGAGCAACGACATCAAGAGAGACGACTCACCCATGATCCTGACGCGCCGGAAGGTGCTCGGTGGCATGGGCCTGGCCCTGGTGGCCGCGCCCCTGGGTCATCTGCTGGCCTGCGGTCCGGGCACCGGCGGGAACACGGGCAACGGGACCGATACGGATGGTGGAACCGGCACGGACGCGGGGACCACCGATCCCGGTGTCTGGGCCACCGGAGGCACGGCCGCGATGACCGCCGCCAGCTCCTACCCCAACCCCTTCGCCTCGGGCATCGGCACGGTGTGCGCCCTCACCTGCGAGGCCACCCTCGGCCCCTGCTACGCGGAGACGATCGATCGCAAGGACATCAGCGAGAACCACGCTGGACTGCCCGTGCGCCTCGCGTTCCTCGTGGTGGATGAGTCCTGCAATCCCATCCCGGGCGCCAGCGTCGACATCTGGCATGCCGCGCCGGAGGGGCTCTACTCGGGTGAGGACGCCAGCACGTTCTGCACCGCGGACGACCCGAGCGCCACCTCCGCGCGGTGGTTCCGCGGGGTGCAGACGGCGGATGCCAACGGCCGCGTGGACTTCGATACCTGCTTCCCGGGCTGGTACAGCAGCCGGACCATCCACATCCACTTCACGGTCCGCGTCAACGGCAACGAGTACGTGACGTCCCAGCTCGTCTTCGACGACGCGCTGAACGACGACATCATCGGCACCCAGCCGCTCTACAAGGATCGCGGGCCGCGCGACACGACGAACACGAACGACACCGTCATCTCCGCGGAGAGCGCCGCCCAATACTCGTTCCAGACCCAGCGGATGCCGGATGGCGCGCTGCTGGCCTGGAAGACGCTCGTCATCCGCTCCTCGCTCTCCAACCCGACGTGCCAGATTCCGGGCGGCAGCGGCGGCCCGGGCGGCCCCGGCGGTCCTCCTCCCGGCGATGGCGGCGTGCGTCCTCCTCCGGGTTGGGATGGCGGCACGCCTCCCCCGCCTCCGGGAGCCTGAACGGAGAGAGGCTCAGGACGGGGGAGGCAGCTCGCCCAGGAAGTCCACCTGGAGCCCTCCGTATTCCGAGGGCCCCAGTTGCAGGCGCCAGTCGTGGAGCACCGACACCCGCCAGGCGATGTTCAGGCCCAGGCCGTGCCCCCCGGGCCCACGCGTGCGTGCCGCATCGCCCCGGACGCGCCGCTCCACCACGTGGGGGAGCTCGTTCTCGGGAATGCCGGGCCCGTCGTCCAACACCCGCAGGCGGAACGTGTTCGACGGCAGGCGCTCCAGCACCACGGCGACATGGCCTCCACGCGTGTTGTAGCGCACGGCGTTGTAGATGACGTTGCTCACCGCCTGCTCGATGAGCGTGTCGTCCCCGATGACCCGCACCGGCGCCTCCGGGACGGCGTAGTCCAGCTGCACGCCCTGGCCCCGCGCGATGGGACGATGGCGGCCGATGCACCGCTCCACCAGCGCATTGAGGTCCACCGGAGCCCGCTGCACGGAGGGCTCGCCCGCCTCCAGCCGCGCCGCGGCACCCAGGTTGTGGATGAGCGCCGCCATGTAGTGGGCCTCCTGGCTCGCCGCCGCGACCACCGAGGCCTCCACCGTCTCGCCCCGTGCCGCGCGCTGCTGCAGCTCGGCCAGGTGCCCCTGGAGCACCGTCAGGGGGATCATCACGTCATGCGTGGTGTTCTCCAGGAAGGAGCGCAGGGTCTGCTCCCGCTTCTCCTTGAGCTCCATCTGCGCGCGCACCTCGTGTCCCGCCTCGTCGAAGGCCCGCGCCAGCTCGGAGATCTCATCGTTGCCGCGCAGGGTGATGGAGCCCTGGTAGGCACTGCCCACGAAGGTCCGCACCTCGCGGGTGAGCTGGCGCAAGCGGCCCACCACCGGCCCCAGTGCGAAGAGCACTCCCGCCAGCGCGAGCACCGAGGGGAACAGCCAGAACTCGAGGGGGATGGACGGGAACTTCTCCCTCGGGCCGGGCCGTTCCGGCCAGTGGACGAGCACGAAGGCACACGGCCCCGTGCCCCAGGGCATCCGGACGAGGATCCGCCGCGGCTCCTGCATGCCGGAACCCGAGGACAGGCTGGCCACATCCTGCCCCCGCCGCATGGCCTCCACGAGCGACGCGTCCAGGCGGGGCGCGGCGGGGTTGCGGGCCGAGAGCTCCGAGTCATAGGCGAACAGCCGGGTGCCTCGGGGCGGACGGGGCCCGCCTGGGCCGCCTGGACCTCCACCTCCGGGAGGAAGCGGCGGAGGGCCTCCGGGCCGCCACTCCGGAGGAGGTCTCGGGCCCGGCTCCTTCCAATCTCCTGGAGGCGGTGGCCCCCGGGGCTCGCTGCTCCAGGACTCGGGAGCGGCCTCGCAACGCTCGCGTCCTCCCGAAAGCATGTGCGCGAGGGCGTACTCGGAGAGGGCCGTCTCGAGCGCCCGGGCCTCGACGGCCCGGTGGATCCACGCCATGCAGAGCGCGACGGGGATGGCCACCGCCACCGTCGTGAGCGCCAGCCGCATCCGCAGCTTCACGTCCCGCCCCCCTCGCCCAGCCGGTAGCCGATGCCCCACACCGTTTCCACGTGCTTGCCGGGGCCCAGCTTGCGGCGCAGCCGCGACACGTGCACGTCCAGCGTCCGCTCGGAGCCCTCCCGCTCCGGATCCAACACGTTCTCCACCAGCCACTGGCGCGTCACCGCCGCACCGGGCCGCTTCGCCAGCGCGGCCAGCAGATCGAACTCCACGCGCGTGAGCTCCACCGGCTTGCCCTCCACACGCACCTCACGTGACTGGAGATCCACCTGCAGTGCGCCGATTTCCAGGAGGCTCTGCCGCTGCATCACCGGCCGGCGCAGCCGGGCGCGGACGCGCTCCACCAGCTCCTCGGGCCAGAAGGGCTTGGTCATGTAGTCGTCGGCGCCCAGCTTGAGCGCGCGCACCTTGTCCGCCGTGTCGTTGCGCGCGCTGAGGATGAGTACCGGCACGTCCGAGCCCTCGCGGAGCTGCCGGAGGATGTCCATGCCGTAGGTGCCGGGCAGCATCAGGTCCAGGATGATGAGCCCGTAGGCCGAGGACTCCCCCGGCTGCAGCGGGCGCCCTCCGGTCCACCAGGTGGGCTCGAAGCCCGCACGGCCCAGGAAATCGGCGATCTGCGCGCCGAGCTGCGGATCGTCCTCGATGAGCAGGATGCGTTCACCCATGGCGCCAATGTCCTACCAGGTGTGTCTTAAGAGAATCTCAAGACGCCGCCCGGCCCTCTCGTGAATCGTGGGGGGCAGAATAAAAACCCGGCCCTCCCGTCCAGATGGGTGTTGGCAGCAACCCACACCGGGAGTCTCCACCATGAAGACGCTGAAGCCCTTTTCCTCCGCCCTCGTCGCCGCCCTGCTCCTCGCTGGTTCCGCGCAGGCCCAGAACCAGAAGTTGCCGCTGCGCACGCCGGACCACCGGGAGATCCGCGCGCCGGACCGCCACGAGGAGCGCCGCGAGGACCGCCAGAACGCCGCCGAGCGCAGGGATGACCGGATGGACGTGGCGGAGCTGGAGCGGGTGCTGGCGCGCTTCGACAAGGCGCGGGCACAACGGAACAACGCCGCCGAGCTGGCCGCGGTGGACAACCGGCTGCGCGAGCTGCTGAGGGCGGAGCTGGCCGAGGGCAGCAAGGAGAAGCTCCAGGCCCGCGCCGAGACGCGGCGGGAGTGGGGGGAGAGCCGCGCGGAGAACCGGGACGATGTCCGGGACGCGCGCGCGGAGGCGGCCTCACTGGCGGCACGCAAGACGATCGCCCGCGAGCTGAACTCGCTCATGGGGGCCCGCGCCCCGTCGCAGCTCAACCGCAAGCGCGACCTCATCGTGGAGCTGGTGCGGCTCGGCAAGCAGGAGGTGCGGCAGGACCGGCAGGAGCAGCGCGAGGACCGCAAGGACCGCCGCTACTGAGCACTCCCCTGCCCTTGAAGTTCCTCAGCGCCGCGTATCGCGGCGCTTCTGCTGACGCGCATACTCCGAGCGCAACGCGCCCCCGATGCGTTTGCCGGCGACCAGGGTCATCTTCGAGACCGGGTTGCCCAGCTTCCGGGGTTTGATGGCTCCCCCGTTCGTGTAGGGGGTGGGATACCGATTGTCCCGCATCCTCATGGGTGTGTCCTCTCGGAGTCAGACCATCCATCCCCGGTAACGCCCGGCCGCTCCCGGGGATGCCTCGGGCTCCAGAGAGCGGCCACCAGGCGGCCATGCGAGCCCTGGGCACTGCCCGTGTGTCTGGCATCCACCCCAGGGTCGTACGTAGAGCCCCAGGCGCGTTCCGGCCAGGTGGGGACTACTTTCCCATTCTGCTGATGTCTCAGTGGAACGGGGCTTCTCTCCGAGGCCCGGGGGAGGAAATCCGGAGTGAACCTCGAGACACATCGGTCCACGAGCCCACCTGCCTCCCTGGCGGACCTGTTGGATTCCCGGCGGGAGGCCATCACCCGCCAGTGGCTCGAGCGTCTGCAGGCAGATCTGACCTCCGGGCCCCGGAGCCGCTCCGCCCTCGAGGACCACATCGGGGACTACCTCCTGGAGTTGGCCACGGTGCTGCGCCGCAGCGGGGACAGCGCGGCCGCCGCGGTGCCAGACCGGAGCGCCGAGGCCCGGCTCCACGGAGGCCAGCGCCTCACTCAGGGTTTCAAACTGCCCGCGGTGGTGCGGGAGTACGGTGTCCTCCACGACTGCATCCTCGAGCAGGCGAGACAGGAGGGCGTGCCCCTCTCCCACACCGAGGTGCAGCACCTGGCCTCCTTCCTCGTCACGGGCATCGCCGAGGCGGTGGACGCGTACACCGTCCAGCGCGACGAGCTGCAACGCCAGAACGAGCTCACCGCTCACCAGGAGGAGGAGGCCACGCGCGCCCGGCTGCTGAGGGAGTCCGAGGCCCAGCGCGAGCGCCTGGCCGCCCTCTTCCAGGAAGCGCCCGCGCTCATCTTCGTGCTGGAAGGACCCGAGCACGTCCTCACCCTGGCCAACCCCCGCCTCCACCAGGCCATCGGCGTGCGGGACATCTTGGGCAAGCCCCTGCGCGAGGCCCTGCCTGAACTGGAGGATCAGGGCTTCCGCGTGCTGCTCGACAACGTCTACCGCACGGGCGAGCCGGCCGTGGGCCACGAGGTGCGGGTCTGGGTGTACCGCAACGGTGGCCCCCCGGTGGAGTGCTTCTTCAACTTCGTCTACGCGCCCAACCGGGGAGCGGATGGACGGGTGGAGGGCGTCTTCGTCCACGCGGTGGAGGTGACGGAGCTGGTGCGCGAGCGCCAGAAGACCGAGGAGGCCCTGGCGCTGCTGGACACCCTGCTCACCACCGCCCCGGTGGGGTTGTCCTTCATGGATCGGGATCTGCGCTACGTGCGCGTCAACCAGATGCTGGCGGACATCGCCGGCGCCCCCATCGAGAACATCCTGGGCCAGGGGGTGAAGGAGGTCGTCCCCGGGCTGGCCACCCAGCTCGCGCCCATGCGCCGCCAGGTGCTGGAGACGGGACAGGCCGTGCTCGGCCAGGAGGTGACGGGCACCACTCCCGCGACGGGAGGGGAGATCCACCACTGGCTCATCAACCACGCCCCGGTGCGCAATGGCGCCGGCGAGGTCTTCCTCGTGGCCAGCGCGGTGCTGGACATCACCGAGCGCAAGCGCGCCGAGAGCGCCACCGAGGAGCGCTTCCGCCTGCTGGTGGAGAGCGTGGAGGACTACGCCATCTTCATGCTGGATCCCGAGGGCCGGGTGGCCAGCTGGAATCCGGGCGCCGAGCGCATCAAGGGCTGGAAGGCGGAGGCGGTGCTCGGCCACCCCATCTCCCTCTTCTACCTGCCCGGGGACGTCATGGCCGGCGTGCCCGAGGAGTCGCTGCGCATCGCCGCCTCCGAGGGGCAATACCGCACGGAAGCCGTGCTCGTGCGCAAGGATGGCACCCGGTTCTGGGCGGACGTGCTCATCAGCGCCCTGCGTGACGAGCGGGGCGGCCTGCGCGGCTTCGCGATGATCACCCGCGACATCTCCTCGCGGCGGCAGGCCGAGGAGGTGCTGCGCGCGACGACGCGGCGGCTCGAGGCCATCCTGGAAACGGCGGTGGACGGCATCATCACCATCGACGAGCAGGGCGCCATCCAGAGCGTCAACCCCGCCACGGTGCGCATCTTCGGCTACGCCCCCGAGGAGCTGATCGGCCGGGACATGCGCCACCTGGTGCCCGAGCCCCAGCAGCGCCGGAATCTCGGCACGGGGGTGCGCAAGCTGATTGGCATCGGGCGCGAGGTGCACGGCCGGCGCAAGGACGGGATCGTCTTCCCGCTGGAGCTCTCCGTCAGCGAGACGCTGCTGCCCCAGGGGCGCTTCTTCACCTGCATCGTGCGCGACATCACCGCGCGCAAGCGCGCCGAGGAGGCCCAGGCCCTGTTCGTCGAGGTGGGCACCCTGCTCTCCCAGTCCCTCGACGTGCACACCACCCTCAAGAGCCTCGCCTCGCTGGTGGTGTCACACCTGGCGGACTACTGCATGGTGGATCTGCTGAGCGAGGACGGGCAGCTGCACCGGTTGGAGCTGACGGCCCGGGACGCGGATGGGCAGGCCCTGCTGCACCACACGATGATGTACCCGCCCCACCTGGGGAACGGGGGCGTCATGCTGCAACTGCTCAACACCGGCGTGCCCCTGGCCGAGCCGGACGTCACCCCCGAGTGGCTGGAATCCGTGGCCCGCAACGAGGAGCACCGGGCCCTGCTGGAGGCGCTCTCGCTCAAGTCGGTGATCCTCGTGCCCCTGGTGGCGAGGGATCGGAAGCTCGGCATCATCTCCTTCGCCTGGAACCGGTTCCGCCCCACGTGCACCTCCACGGACATGGAGGTGGCCCGCGGCGTGGCCGATCGCGCGGCCATGGCGCTCGACAACGCGCGGCTCTACCAGGAGGCCCAGGCGGCCATCCAGGAGCGAGAGGATCTGGTGGCCATCGTCAGCCACGATCTGCGCACGCCGCTCAACGCCATCGCCCTGTCCGCCACCACGCTGCTCAAGCGCGAGGACGTGGACGAGCGCACCTCGAAGGCGGCCCAGCGCATCCACAGCTCGGCGGACCGGGCCAGCCGGATGATCCGGGATCTGCTCGACTTCAACCAGGCGCGGATGCGGGGCATCCCCGTGCACCGCGAGCCGCTGAACCTCCACGAGCACGTCCGGCGGGTGGTGACGGAGGTGCGGCTGGCCTGGCCCAGCCGGCGCATCTCCTTCCAGGCGAGCGGAGACGGCTGGGGCGATTGGGATGGGGATCGGCTGGCCCAGGTGGTCACCAACCTGGTGGGCAACGCGCTCCAGCACAGCCCCCGGGACACGCCCGTGCGGGTGTCCACCCGGAGCGAGGGCGAGGACGTGCTGCTCGAGGTGCACAACGAGGGGAACCCGATCTCCCCCGAGGTGCTGCCGGGGCTCTTCGAGCCCTACCAGCGGGGGCCGGAGGCGGGGGCACGCCAGGGGAGCCTGGGGCTGGGCCTCTTCATCACCCGGCAGATCGTCCTGGGCCACGGAGGAACCATCGACGTGAGCTCCACGGAGGACGACGGCACCACCTTCACCGTGCGCCTGCCCAGGCGCCTGGCGGCTCAGGACCAGCTGATGTCGTAGTCCACGTCGAGCGGGGAGAGGCGGAGGCCGCGCACCATGACACCCGGGACGGCGGAGCGCTCCACGACGGCGGTGAGGGTGCCCTCGACGTAGTTCATGGGCAGGAAGTCGCGGCGCGCGAGCAACCGCACCTGCTTGTCGCCGATCCGTTCCACGGAGCGCTCGCCATAGCTGAGCGCGGCGCGGCAGGCGTTGGGGAAGGCGGAGAGGAGCCGGTGCGGATCATTGCCGGCGAGTGCCACCATGGTCTTGCCCACGGTGGAGTGGAGGAAGTCCTCGGTGGCGCGCCGGCCGAGCCGGTGCAGGACGGCCTCCCTGCCGCCCAGCTTGGGGCCGAGCGTGTCCGCGGCGGTGTAGATGGCCTTGAGCAGATCGGCGACGGGGTAGCTGCGGAAGTCGACGAACTTGCGATCACCGGCGGCCGCGAGGCACTTCGCCCGGGCCTCCTCGCCGCCCAGCGCGCGCGTCGCATCGAACAGGCCGTTGAAGAACATGCCGCGAGCGGTATCCGCGGGGGTGGCCAGCGAGAGCAGATGTTCCAGTCCGGGGGCGGGAATGGAGGAAGGCAGAGGCACGGTGGGGGTACTCCAGGAACATGTCCGGCGAGCCCCATTAGAGCGCAAAACGCGGCTCTGACCACCTATCGCGTCGTCAGCTCCGCTCAGGACCCATCACTCCTCCTTCACGCCCCCTGAATTCCTGGATTTCTCAGTGGGTGCTACAGCGATGTAGAGCGCCCACCGGGCCGAGCGTGGCACCGGTGGGCGCGGATCAGGCGCGAGTTGGAGGACCGCTTACGGCAGGTCCTCGGCCAGCAGGAGGTTCTGTCCGCGGTTCCAGCCGAAGTAGTTCGAGCCGCAGGAGGTTCCATCCGCATGCTGCGTGGTCGACCAGATGGAGAACGTGTGGGGACCGGGTGACAGGTTCGGAATGATGCACGTCAGGTTCGCTGGGTGATAGTGATCCTGCCCGATGTTACCCGAGACCCATACGTGCTGAGCGGTGTTGCAACCAGTGGGCTGGTAGTCGACATACAGCTGGAATTGGCCCCAGCGTGCATTGCAGCCTGCAACCGCACGGAACGTGTCCGAGTACGTGACCTTCACCGCCTTTCCAGGCGAGCTGACGTTATGGATGATCTGTCGCGCGCCGACACCAGCCCATGCGCCAGACAATTCGCCGCTTCCGAAGCTCATGTTCGAGTAGGTGAGCCCCGTATTCGGGAGTTCCTCTACGAGGAGGAGCGGGTTGCTCCGCTCCCAGCCAAGGTTCGCGGCACCGCCCGTGTTCGCGGAGAGCGCGACGTCCAGGGTATGCCGAGCAGCGGACACGTTCGGGAGAATGCAGGTCATCACGAACGGATTGTGCAAGTCACCGCCGGTGCCCTGCCCATCGTACTTGCCGGTGTAGCAGTTGGTGTTGACCCCATCGAGCCGCACCATCACCGTGCCCCATCCGCCGTTCTGATTGTAGCCTACGCGGAGAGTATCGGCGAGCGTCACTTTGAGCAGTGTGGATGCGGACTGCTTGATGAACGTGACTTCGCGTCCACTCATCTTGGCGTACGAAGTGCTCGCCGTGCCGACAGAGCCCCCTGCTTTCGAAAAAGCGTAGGGCCTGGTGCCATCGAGCTCTTCGGCAAGGAGCAACGCACTGTTCGTTCCACCGCCGACGGAACTGGTTCCTCCACTCGCAAACGCCCACACATCGAACTCGTACAGGCCCTTCGGGAGTTGCTCGGTGAGGCAGACATTCGCGAACGGCAGATGATGGTCCTGATTCCAACCGGAGGCGTTTGAGTTGTATTGCCAGGCGTCGCAGCCCGCCACGCCGCCGTTCATGCGTACCGAGTACGCACCACGCCCGCCATTGTACGCTCCACCAACCCGAAAAGTGTCGGAGACGGTGAGCTTGATGCGCGACGTATCGCTGGTCTTGTAGATCCAGACCCGGCGCGACACGGGGACCCACAGATTGGTGATTTCACCAGAGCCGTAGCTGCCCCGTGGGTTGCTCGCCCACTTCGTCGGGAAGAAATTGGCCGCGCTGCACACGAACTGGGTCGTCGTGACCTCGGAATCGCTCAGCGTCCCGTCGGCATTCGAGTCGAAACCCGTCTTCACGGCCGTGCCACCGTACGCGCAGTTGGCGCCCGCGGGCTCGGTATCGAGCCGCACGAGGGCCTCGCCACGGTTCGGATCGGTCGTCTCCGTGAGCCCGTTACACACGAACGTGGTGTTCGTCACCTCGTTGGTGCCGAGCATGCCGTCACCATTCGCATCGAAGCCGCTCTTCACGGCCCTGCCGCCCTGGCCGCAGTTCGCACCGGCCGGCGCGGCGTCGAGCTTGACGAGCGCCTCGGTACCGCCCGCGCCCGTCGAGCCGGTGCAGACGTACTGCGTCGTCGTCACCTCGTTGCTCTCGAGCTGACCGTTGACGTTCATGTCGATGCCGCCGAGGACGGCCGTTCCACCCTGGGGGCAGTTCGGACTGGCGGCCTCGGACGCCATCTTCATCAGGTACGCATTCCCCTTCTTCTCGCCCTCCCCGTTGCAGAGGTACTGCGTGTGGGTGACCTCGGAGTCCCCCTGCACGCCGTCGGCGTTTGTATCGACCCCGGACAGAACGGCGGTACCACCGGACGCACACCGCGCGCCCGCGGCCTCGGGCATCAGCTTCACGAGGGACATGCTGCCGGACTGGGTGCCGCTCCCGTTGCACACGTAGGAGGTCTGCTCCACCTCGTCGTCGCTCAGCGCGCCGTCCCCGTTGTCATCGAGGCCCGTCTGGAGCGCGGTGCCACCCTGAGGGCAGCGGGCTCCCGGCGCCTCCGGAATCAATCGGACGGCCGCGTTCTTACCGTTGCTGCTGGGGGTGCCGCTCTGCCCGTCCGCGCCCGGAACATCCGAGGGCGAAGAACACGCGGTCACCGCGAAGACGAGACCGGCCATGACAGACGGACGCCAACTCCACTGCTGGGACATTCAACCTCTCCTGGATTGCAGAGGCGTGGGACACGCCGCATCGCGGTCCGTTCACGCATCAGTGCGCAGAAGAGAACTTTGTTTGCCCTATCACCGTCAAGACACCGTCCCGCACCGGCGAGGCGCCAGGAATAACGGCCGATCAGCAGGCAAACATACATGACTCATATCAAGCAAGAAATTGCACTGATTGATTCTCAGACATCGCGACAATTGCGTTGCACCAGCAACTATTTTGTAAGCGACCAGACTGGAGAAGCAGACAGCATGCGGAGACGAGGGCTCCGCTGCCCGCGTGCTCCTCCCTCCGTCGGGCCATCTCGGGGAACAGACAGTCCGGAGGGCAGGCAGGCTCAAGTCCTCCCATTTTGCGTTTTGTTATTTTGAGGACAAACTTTCTGACACCATGCTCGCCAGCCCCATCCCCGTCCCGTGCCCTGAGCCTGCCATCTCCCCGCACACGCTGGAGCAACTGCTGACCAGTTATCCGAGGACCCCCGAGGCGGAGCAGCGGCTGGGCGAGCTGCATGCGCTGCTGACGTCGGCTCGGCCCCAGGCGCCGCTCGCGGCCCGCCTGACATGGCTGGAGGAACTGGTCCGCTGGCTCCAGGCCCCAGGCGCCACACCGTCGCGTCGCGGGCGGCTGGCCCCAGTGGAGTCCCAGGGGTCGGCTCGCCTGCGGCTACTGGTGGAGGTACTCAGCGAGGAGCCCGTGTGGTGCGAGGCCTTGCGTGATGTCCTCGCGTCGGTGCTCACCGAGACGTCCGCGCTGAGGTTGTTCACCGAGCCGGGCCTGTCCGCCGGGCGCGGCCTCCTGGGAGATGCCGTGGCGCGGCTCGGACAGCAACTGGTCCCTCCCGCGCCGGACGAGCGGGACCTCGCTCAATGGGTGTGGCGCCTGTTCCCCGGGAAGGAAGGCCAGGCCTGGCTGGACGAGCTGTCCGAGGAGCAGGTGGTGGCCTTCTGTGCCCTGCTGCGTTCGCCCTCCTTCGCCCCATTGACGGAGGCGGTGGAGGACGCGGTGCTCGTACTCGCCTCGCGCGCGAGTGCCCTCGGTCTGGCGAGTGACGTGCTGGCACGGCTGCCTCCGGGGCCAGTCGAGCACTCTCCGTTCGTCCGCCTGCCTCGCGCGTGCGAGGCGTTGCGGTTGGAGGTGCGAGCGGGCGCGCAGGGCTCCACGGTGGAGCGGCGACGGGAGGCCTGCGCCGAAGCCATCGCCGGTTGCCGCGCCGCCACACAGCGCGTGCTGCGCCACATGGATGCACACGCGGTGGGAACGGATCTCGTCTACCGGCTCGAGCAGCTCGGCCATGCCCTGGACCGGCTGGAATCGCTGCTGTGGCTGCTCGCCCCGGACCGCGCCCGCGCAACACCCGGCGCCGCCCTCCGGCTGCTGTCATCCCTGGTGGATGCGCATGCGAGGGAGCGCAGCGTGGTGGCGCTCTTCCGCAGCAGCGTGCGGCGCATCTCGCGGCGCATCTTCGAACACACCGGAGAGGTGGGCCGCCACTACATCGCCACCACCCAGGACGAGTACCACCGGATGGTGAGCGCGGCGGCGGGCGGCGGGCTGCTCACCGCGGGCACCGCGGCGCTCAAGCTGGCCATCACCTTCGCGGCGCTTCCCCTCTTCTTCGAGGGGCTCGCGTCCGCCACCAACTACGCCCTCTGCTTCCTGCTCATCCAATTGCTCGGCTTCACCCTGGCCACCAAGCAGCCCTCCATGACGGCCGCGGCCCTGGCTGCCTCGATGGATGTGAAGGCCGGCGACAAGGGAATGCACAGCCTGGTGCAACAACTGGCCTGCATCACCCGCTCGCAACTGGCCTCGGTCTTCGGAAACCTTGGCGCGGTGGTGGCCACCGTCACCTTCGTGGGACTCGTCATCCAGGCGCTCCGGGGCCAGCCGCTGCTGGAGGCGAGCGAGGCGGAGTACGTGGTGCGCTCGCTCCACCCGCTGAAGAGCGGCACCCTGCTCTTCGCCGCCCTCACCGGCGTGCTGCTGTGGTGCTCCAGTGTCTTCGGCGGCTGGCTGGAGAACTGGGTGCACTACCAGCGCCTGCCGGAGGCACTCGCGCGTCACCCCGGGTTGCGCTGTCTGCTCGGTGAGGCCCGGGCGAAGAAGCTGGGCGAGGCCCTCGCGCGTCATGCGTGCGGCCTGGGCGCCAACGTCAGCCTGGGCCTGCTGCTGGGCATGACGCCCGCGGTGTGCCGCTTCTTCGGCCTGCCCATGGACGTGCGGCACGTCACCCTCAGTGCCGGCACCCTCGCCTTCGCCGGCACGGCGCTGGGGCCCGAGCGGCTGGTGGAGCCGGCGTTCCTCTGGGCCGTGGTGGGCCTCCTCGGCGTGGGAATAATCAACCTGACCGTGAGCTTCTCGCTGGGGCTCTCCGCGGCGGTGCGGTCCCGGGGCCTGGAGCCGGTGGGCTTCCTGCGCCTGGCGTGCGCGGTGCTCGCGGGCGGCTTCCGCTCCCTGGCTGATTTCGTCCTTCCCCCCGTCCCCCTGCAGCCGGCTCCCCCACCCTCGTCGCGCTATAGCGTGCGATCGGCGGCACGCTCACGCTCCTCCAGCCGAGGCGGAGATGGGCTCCACGGAATGCCCTTCGCTACCAGTAGAACCCCTCCCAGTACTCATCATCAAAACGGGTGAAGCACCGCGTCGCCACGAGGGGTTCGGCCGTCCCATTCCTGGACTTTCCGTGTCGGTCCCGCCCGGTACACTGCGTCTCCGTCGCCTCTCCCTCCCGAGCGCCACATGACCGCCGCCCAGACCGCCAAGACCCTCCTCACCCGTCTTCACGAGGCCCACCCGGGTGCCCGCTACGAGCTCAACTGGAACACCCCTTTCGAGTTGCTCGTCGCCACCATCCTGGCCGCGCAGTGCACGGATGAGCGCGTCAACCGCGTGACCGCGACCCTCTTCACGAAGTACCCCGGCCCCCAGGCCTTCGCCGAGGCCGATACCGCCGCGCTCGAGGAGGACCTCAAGCCCACCGGCTTCTTCAAGCAGAAGACCAAGTCGGTTCAGGCCATGAGCCGCGAGCTGCTCGCGAGCTTCGGCGGTCATGTGCCCAAGACGATCGACGAGCTCATCACCCTGCCCGGCGTGGCCCGCAAGACGGCCAATGTCGTGCTCAACACCGCCTTCAATCTCCCCTCGGGCGTCATCGTCGACACCCACGTGGCCCGCGTCAGCCAGCGCATGGGCCTCTCCAAGAAGGAGAAGCCCGAGGAGATCGAGAAGGACCTGATGAAGCTCATCCCCCAGGACCAGTGGACCTTCTTCGGGCCCGCGACCGTGCTGCACGGCCGCTACACCTGCACGGCTCGCAAGCCCAAGTGCGAGGCCTGCCCCATGAACGACGTCTGCCCGAAGATCGGCGTGGAGGAGAAGTAGGGCCCTCCCCACCCCGTCCGGTGTTCACCTGGCGGCGCGCGCCACCCGGGCGAAGTGGTGGGCGAGCCGCTCGAGCAACTCCCGGTTCTCGGCCTCGGCCGAGCGCAGCTTGGGGAGCTGCGAGCGCAGCTCGTCGAGGTCCTTCTCGTACAGCTCGACCAGCTCCTCGGCGCCCTGGGTGAACCAGCGGTCGAGCTCGTCCGCGGTGAGCTCCAGGTGGAACTGGAAGCCATACGAGTCGCCGAGCCGGAAGGCCTGCTGGGTGTAGCGATCCGTGGAGGCCAGGAGCGTGGCGCCGGGCACGGCCTTGAAGGTGTCCTGGTGCCAGTGGGCCACGGTGGTGCGCGGGCGCACTCCCGCGAGCACGGGATCGGCCAGGCCCTCCTTCGTCCAGCGCACGGGCGCCGCGCCCACCTCGAGGCCGTTCTTCCCGACGAAGACCTCGGAGCCGGCCGCGGCCGCCAGGAGCTGCGCGCCCAGGCACAGGCCCAGCACCGGAAGCCCCAGCGCGAGCCGCTCGCTCACCAGCGCCAGCTCCTCGCCGAGGAAGGGATGGCGATCCGCCTCGTAGACGCCCATGGGACCGCCGAGCACCACCACCAGCTCCGCGTTCAGGTCCTCGCGCTTGACGCCGCGGAAGCGCTTCACCAGCGTGAAGCCCGCCGCCTCCAGCGCAGGACCCAGCAACCCCGGCCCCTCGTGCTCCTCATGCTGCATCACCACCGCGCGCATGGCGCCTCCTGGATGGGAGTCCGCGCACCGTAACGGCAAAGGCCCCACCCGGGAAGCCCGGATGAGGCCTTCATCACCACGAAGCGGAAGCTCCGAGCCGTTACGGGCAGGGAGAGGTGCAGACCAGCTGCCCGGTGATCGGGTGCTTGTAGCAGTACGGCGCGCAGGTATCGGCCTGCACGGGGGCGGAAGCGAGGCCCAGGCCCAGGGCGATGGCGGCGACAGCGACGAAGAGAACGCGCTTCATGTGGTGCTCCTTGGGGGGGTTGAAGTGAAGCGCGCCGAGGATAAACGATCCGCTCAGGGCTGAGTAGCTCTTCCCTTTCTCGCGGATAATTCTCGTTTCGGCGCACGAGGGCTCCTGGGAAGGGTGCGCGCCATGCGCCGTACCGCCTCGACGAGCTCGGACTCCTTCAGGCAGGCGAAGCCCAGCCGCACTGCGGGTACGGGGCGGCCGTCGAAGCTGTAGTCGCTCCCGGCGGTGAAGGCCACTCCAGCCTCCCGCCCCGCGCGGGCCCAGGCCGCGGCGTCCACGCCGGGTGCACAGTGCGCCCACAAGGCCATGCCCCCCGCGGGAGGCGACACGGTGAGCGCGCCGGCCAGCTCCCGCTCCACCGCCTCCACCAGGGCGTCGCGCCGGCCGCGGTAGATGCCATGCATCTTGCGGACATGACGGCGCACCTCGCCCTCTTCCAGCAGCTCGGCGACCGCGGCCTCCAGGGCGGTGTCCCCCTGCCGGTCCACCGCCTCGCGCACCCCGAGGGCGTGCTCCAGGAAGGAGCGAGGCGCGGCGAGGAAGCCCAGGCGCAGGGCCGGGGCCAACACCTTGGACAACGTGCCCACGTACAGCACGAGCCCGTCCCGATCCGCGCTCGCCAGGGGAAGGATGGGGCGGCCCTCGTAGTGGAACTCGTGATCGTAGTCGTCCTCGATGAGGGCCACGCGGTGCGTGCGCGCCCACGCCAGGAGCGCGAGCCGCCGCGCCGGGGAGAGCGTCACGGTGGTGGGGTACTGGTGATGAGGCGTGAGGTACACCGCACGCACCGGAGTCCGCTGGGCGAGGGTCTCGAGCGCCTCCACCCGCAGGCCCTCTCCGTCCAGGGGAATGGGGGCGAGGCGGGCTCCAGCGAGTTGGAAGGCGTGCCAGGCGGGACGGTAGCCAATCGCCTCGACGGCCACGGTGTCGCCGGGCGTCACCAGGGTCCGGGCCACCAGGTCCACCGCGCCCTGGCTGCCCCGGGTGACGATCAGATCGTCCGCGCCAACGGCGAGCCCCCGCAGGGAGGAGAGCATCCCGGCGAGCGCGGCACGCAGGCGGTGGAGGCCCCGTGCATCGCCATAGTGGAGCAGGCGCTTGCCGTGGAGCTTCAGGGCCCGGCGGTAGGCGCGCGCGAGGAGGGACGCGGGAAGGAGCCGGATGTCGGGGGCACCTCCGGCGAGAACGAGCATGCCGCGAGAGGGATCGGGCTGCTCGCGGCGCAGGGGGGTGGACGGAAGGGAGAAGCCCACCTGGGTGGGCATGGCGGTGCGAGGGGCTCCGGCGGTGGAGCGGGCGGGCACGTCCGGCAGCGTGGGCGAGACGTAGGTGGCACGCGCCGCCGAGGTGGAGATCCACCCCTGCGTCTCGAGCTCCCGGTAGGCGGCGAGCACCGTATTGCGGTGCACGCCCAGGGAGTCCGCGAGGGTGCGGCTTCCGGGCAGGGGTGATCCGGGCGGGAGCCGGCCCCGGCGGATGTCCTCCTCCAGCGCGCGGGCGATGCGCACGAAGAGGGGCGTGGGAGATGGAGCGTGGAGGTCGAGCGTGAGGTTCCAGCCCTTCATGGAGGAGAGCCTACTGGTCCATCGGATTTGTGGAAACTGGGCCTGTTGGATGGACCAGTCCGGGAGCATGAAGAGGAGCATGAACACGCCCCCTCCCAGTGAACGCGCCACCGTCCGCCGCCTGCCGCAGCGAGCCTCCTATGAGGAGGCGGCCATCCACGCCATTCTCGACGCGGGCCTGATGGCCCACGTGGGCCTGGCGGTGGACAGCCAGCCGTACGTGATTCCCATGGTGTACGGACGGCTCGGCGGGAACCTGTACCTGCACGGAGCATCCGTGAGCCGGATCGCCCGGCAGCTCGCCCAGGGGATTCCGGTGTGCTTCACCGTGACGCTGCTGGATGGGCTCGTGATGGCTCGCTCCGCGTTCCACCACAGCATGAACTACCGCTCGGTGGTGGTGCTGGGCACCGCGGCGCTGGTGACGGACGAGGCGGAGAAGACGCGGGCGCTGGAGGCGATCACCGACCACGTCCTGCGCGGCCGCTGGTCCGAAGTGCGTCCCCCCAACGCGCAGGAGATGAAGGCCACGTCCGTGCTGCGGCTGCCGCTGGAAGAGGCCTCGGCGAAGGTGCGCACCGGGCCGCCGAAGGACGATGAGGAAGATCTGTCACTGGACTGCTGGGCGGGGGTGGTTCCGCTGCGGCTCGTGGCGCTTCCGCCCGAGGACGCTCCGGAGCTGCGCGAGGGCATCCGTCCCCCCGGGCCCCTCCTGGAGTACCGGCGTTCCTGATGCCGCGCGGACCCGAATAAACCTCCTCACTGAGGAAGGATAAAAACCCACACGAAGGGCTTGCTGCGGGAATATCCGCCGAATATCCATCTCGCTCATGGGAAGGATATCGGGAGCCCGCAACCGCAATCATGACGAGACGCGCTCGCGGCTTCTGGCCAGCGTGGCGCAGCAGATGCTCATGTCGGGCGGCTCGCACCCGAGCCTGCGCGTGCTCGCGGAGGGCGCCGGGGTGGACCCCGGGACGCTGAGGCATTACTTCGGCGATCGCCAGGGCGTGGTGCAGGCCGCCTTCGAGTACCTGTTGAAGTTCGGACAGGAGCGCCAGGCCTGGGCGAAGACCCTGGCGGATCTGCCGGCGAGGGAGGCCTTCTCGCAACTGCTGGGACAGGTCGCCGCCGCGTGGTCCGGGGCCCTGGGCGGCATGCACGCCACGGGCTTCGCCGAGGGCATGGCCGACTCGGAGCTCGGGCAGATCTACGTCTCGTCGATCCTCGAGCCCACGCTGAGCTCGGTCGAGGAGCTGCTGATCGTCTTCCACACGCGAGGAGAGCTGTCCGTGCCCAATGCGCGGGTGGCCGCGCTCGCGCTGATGTCTCCGGTGCTGCTGGCGCTCTTCCACCAGCACCAGTTGCAGGGCCGCCGGTGCCGTCCGCTCGTCATGGAGCACTTCATCGAGCAGCACCTGGATGGCTTCTTGAAGGGCTACACGAAGAGCTAGTTCCACACCGCATTCCAACAGGGGAGTTGTCCATGCTTTCACCGCGTTTATCGACGGTGCTGGTCGTGCTTTGCCTCGTGACGGGCTGTCAGTGCGGCGGAGGGGGCGAAGTGCCCACCGTGCCGGAGAAGGTGGTGGGCCACTGCGTCTATATGAACCGGTTCAGCAGCCTCGAGGAGTGCCGGGACTATGTCGGTGAGTGGACCGACGAGTCCGCGGTGGAAGACTGCAAGGACCAGGGCTCGACGGCGGTGCTGGGCTCGGCGTGCAACCTGGAGGAGCGGCTGGGTTACTGCTTCCTGGGAGGCGAGAACGACAAGTGGACGCGCATCAGCTTCCCCGGCGTGGACGCGCAGAAGTGCGGCTCCATGCAGCGCGGGTGCGAGCTGTTCGGCGGAGGCGTGTTCGATCCGGCGCCCGTATGCGGTGGGCAGGTGCAGGACAGCAGTGGGGGCACGGGGCTGCCCACGTTCCAGCAGCCGGTGCTCAACTGTGTCGACCCCAAGCCGGGCGAGCCCCCTGGGATGTCTCCGGGTGGGAAGGTCTGCACGTGGGAGATGATCTCCGGAGCCACCGAGCCGGGCCGTAGCTTCATGGACTACGCGAGCTGCGATCGCGTGCGCACGCAGCGCCCATACTACCCGGTGCCACCGGCGGAGAACGCGGAGCGCGAGGATGCGCGCATGGGGGAGCCGGCGTACGTCGCGGAGGCCAACTGGGTGAGGTCGCAGATCGAGTCGACGGCCTGTGTCTGCTGCCACTCGACGCGCGCGCCCAAGGGTCCCTCGAACTGGTACGTCGAGTCGCCGGGCAACTTCCTCAACTCCTTCAACCCGAGGGGCCTGGCCATGGGCGCCGGGTGGATCAACACGGTGGGTTTCGGCACCTACCCGCGTGAGCAGAACAATGGCTTCTCGCGAGCGGGGCCCGAGAACCCCCACGACTCCATCTTCGTCACGACGGATCCGGTGCGGATGATGAGCTTCTTCGAGGCCGAGCTCTTCCACCGGGGTTACAAGCGCGAGGACTTCGCCGGCCAGACGTATGGGGCGGGACCGCTGGATGAGCAGCGTTTCTACCGGCCCACGCTCTGCGAGAACGGAGAGGGCATCGCCGCCGATGGGACGCTGTCCTGGAGGGGTGGCAAGGCGCGTTACGTGTACGTTCTCGAGGCGGACGCCGCGTCTCCGACGGTGCCGCCGAACCTGGATCTGCCCACGGGCACGCTCTGGCGCATCGACGTGCCGGTGGATGGAACGCCCGTGTCGAGCGGAACGGTGCGGTACGGAGTGGTCCCCACGGGCCTGTCGCAGCGCTTCCCGGCGTCCGGCCATCCCGACTCGCTGGTGAGTGGCAGGACGTACTACCTCTACGTGCTGGCGGACCTCATCGTGCCCATCACCCGCTGTCTGTTCACCCTGCCGTAGTCCTCCACGAATTCTGCACGAACATTCCTCGGGGGGTGCACGGGGCATCCATTCCCATTGCACCCCCCAGCCCCACTCTGGGTCCATGAGCCCAGACACCCTTCCTCCCCCGCCTCCGCCCACGCCACCGCGCCCGCCGGCGAGCTCGCCGGTCCGGCGGGCGTTCGGGTGGCTCGCCCGCCACCACGTCTTCGGAAGCCTCCTCATCGTCGTCTTCGCCACCGCGGTCATCGCCGGCCAGGTGGCGGACCGGACGGACTTCGCCAGCTCGGAGCTGGCCCGGGACGTGGAGGAGCGCTGGGGCGCCCCCGTCGTCCAGCCCGCGCCCTCGCTGCGCTACGTGCAGAGCGGCACCATCTTCACCGAGCTCAAGCCCCTGCCCTTCGACAAGCAGCACGTGCAGGTGCAGTCCCGGATGAACTACCGCAAGCGCGGCCTGCGCTACTTCTCCGGCTTCGACTTCACGCTCTCGGCCGACTACGCCGTCGTCAACCGCGAGGGCCACGACATCGACGTGGCCTTCATCTTCCCCATCGAGGTGGACAAGTCCCAGGTGCTCCTCTCGGAGCTGCAGTTCCTCGTCAACGGCGCCGAGTCGGATCTGGATCTCGGCGAGTCCGGCAACCGGCTCGTCTGGACGGGCCGCATCTCCCAGGGCGCGACCAACACCTTCTCCATCCGCTACCGCGCCCGGGGGCTCGACTCCTTCATCTACAAGCTGGATCCCGCCCTGCCGGCCCGTGACGTACGGCTGCACATGGCCGTCGAGGGGGGCGAGAACTTCGACTATCCGCCCCAGGTGCTCTCGGCCACCCAGGTGGATGCCGGGCGCGGCACGGTGGCCCTCGATTGGGCCTTCCAGTCGCTCGAGTCGGGCGTGAACCTCGGCGTCATCCTCCCCTCGGTGGAGGCATATGATCTCGTCATCTCCACCATGGCGGGCCGCGCCTGGGTGCCCTTCCTCGCCCTGCTGGCCCTGCTGGCCGCCTTCAGCATCCGCCACCGCCGGCCTCTCGCCTTCTACGAGTCGTACCTGCTGGCTTCCGCGTACGGCTTCTTCTTCGTGCTGCTGGCCTACCTCGCGGCCTTCATGAACTTCTACGTGGCCTATGCGGTGGCCACCCTCGGCCTCGGCGCGGCGGTGGTCGTCTACGTGAAGCGCCTCTACCCCCAGGAGCGGACCACCCACCTGGCGGGCGTCTGGGGAGCCACACTCGTGGTGCCCACCACCGCCGTCATCCTCCAGGGCTACACCGGCCTCATCTACACGTTGGAGATCCTCGCGGCGCTGCTCGGCCTGATGGCCCTCTCCACCCGCGCCAGTGTGCGGGCCCTGCTCTCGGATCTCCCCCCCGGCGGTGAGCCGCCGCACGCCCCCATCGCCCAGGAAGCGAGGTGAACCATGTGGACTTCTTCTCTCGTACTCGGATTGCTGCTGACCGCTTCGGCGAGCTCCCCCTTCACCCCAGCGGTCTCGGGCTCCGCGACCGTTCCCCTCGAGGAGCTGCTCCCGCTGTATGCGAAGCGCCCGGAGCAGGCACCGCCCACCCCGCCCACGGACGCGCTGGTGGTGAAGAGCCAGCTCAAGGGACGCCTCACCGCGAACGCCTTGGTAGTGGACGCGCACTTCGAGGTAGAGGTGCTCGCCAGCGAGCGCTGGACACAGGTGCGGTTGCTGCGGCTCGACGCGGACACGTACCTGACGTCGCTCCCCACGCTGGAGAACGCCACGGTGGGCGCGCTGGAGGACCAGCTCACCCTGGTGACGCGCGAGCCCGGCCGCTACAGCTTCGACGTCAGCCTCGCGTTGCGGCCCTCGAGTAGCGGTCCCGAGCGCCAGGTGCAGCTGCGCTTCGGCCCCCACGTCACGCCGGTGCCGCTGCGGCTGGAAGCGGATGCCACGGCCTTCACCGTGACCGAGCCTCCAGCCTCCGGAGGTGAGGACTCCGAGGTGTACCCGAGGCAGGGCGTGTTGCGGATCGGCTGGCGCACGGCCGTGGCGCCGAAGGTGGCCCGCCAGGTGGTGCGGCCGCCGCTGGAGCCGAGCATCCCCGAGGCCCACGCCTCCTGGGTGTCCACGTTGGAGGGCAAGGCGTCGGTGCGCGTGCGCTACGCGCTGCGGTTGGATCGCGAGCAGGAGCTCGAGCTGGAGCTCCCCGAGGGCCACCGCCTCGAGCGGGTACTGCTCGATTCAGTGCCGCTGGTGCCCGCCGAGAAGGACGGCAAGCTGACGCTGAAGGTGGCCCCGGTGCGATTCGGCGAAACGGAGGCCTCGCTGGAGGTGGTGCTGGCGAGGGACCTGGGCGTCTTCCACCTGTCCGGCCGGTTGAAGCTGGCGCTGCCCCGGGTGTCCTGGCCGGTGGCCACGGTCCAGGCCCGGGCGCACTTCCCGGCCGTCTTCAACTACCGGCGCGAGGGCGGCAGCATGGAGCAGTACGAGGAGACGGAAGCGGGCGGCGGACTGGAGACGCAGACGCCACTGCCCGGCAAGGTGATCCACTTCCGCCAGTACCTGGTGGCGGCCTCCGCGCCCACGCTGGAGCTGGGCTACTCGGTGGACATCTCCCAGAGCTACTTCCGGTGAGATGCCGGCCCACGAGCCTCCCGGGCGCGCTCTTCACGAACTTGTCCAACAGTTGGACAAGTTGCGCGAGACCGCGCCCGGAGGGCTCCCTCCTGACGCTCAGCGCCGCGAGAAACGCACGATGAGTCCGTCACGCGGGAGTGGGATCGGGAAGGGAATGAGGCTCAGGTCCTGTCCGGGAACGAGCTCCCACTGATAGCCGCGCAGCAGCAGGGCGGCGGCCACGGCCATCTCCACCATGGCGAAGTGCTGCCCGACGCACACCCGCGGGCCACCGCCGAAGGGAATGTAGGCCCCCTGTGGCTTCTGCTCGTTGCGCTCGGAGCCCATGCGATCCGGATCGAAACGCTCGGGGGACGTCCACGGGGCGCTCCGGTGCGTGCCGCGGATGCTCAGGGAGATCTGCCATCCCTTGGGGATGCGATAGCCACCGTAGGCCACGTCCTGCGTCGTCACCCGGAAGGCTCCCGCGACAGGCGGGATGACACGCATCACCTCCTGGATGACCTGGTGCAGGTAGGGCATGGCCCGGAGAGACTCCAGCGTCAGCGGCCCCTTCTCCGCCACCTGCTGCTCCTGCCGGCACCGCTCCAGCACTTCCGGGTGCTGGGCCAGCATCATCATCAGGTTGGAGGTGGCCGTCACCGTGGTGTCATGGCCCGCGAAGAGCAGGAGCTGGAGCTCGTCGAGGACGGTGTCTCGAGGCAGCGGCTGGCCCTGCTCATCCCGGGCCGACAGGAGTGAGCCGAGGGTGTCGGGGGGCTGCTCGGCCAGCTTCTCGCGCTCGGCCACGAGCGGGGTGAGGTACTCGCGCATCTCCTTCTCGGCGGCGACCCCCCGGCCAAAGGTGGTGAAGGGGATGTCCACCGGCACGGCGGAGAAGAGGCCCGCCACCCATTGCTTGAACAGGCGGCTCATGTAGGCCGCGTCCACCCGGCTCTCGCCCATCAGGAGGACGATGGCCACCTCGAACACGAGCGCGCGCACGGCGTCCACGGCCTTGAACGGCTGCTTCGCCGAGAGCCACTGCTCGAGGTGCTGATGGACGAGGGCCTCGATGCGCGGCACGAAGTGGCGCATGGTGGCGTAGGTGAAATGGGGGGCGAGCAGGCGGCGGCGATCCAGGTGGGCGCTGCCGTTGATCATCGCGACGGACTGCTTGCCCAGCAGCTTCCGGGCGCTCAGGTGCCAGCGATTGCGCAGGTACTTGTTCTCGCCGGCGAAGATCCACCGGTTGGCCTCGGGACCGACCAGGAAGACGATGGGCTCGCCCAGCACGTGGGAGCGGAAGACATCTCCATGGAGCCGGCGGCGCTCCTCCAGGAACTTCCCGCTGTCGCGGATGAAGGCGAGCGTCTCGCCCAGCAGCGGGAGACCCGAGCTGCCGGGCGGCAGCGGCAGGCGGGAGACATCCTCGGAGGAGCCAGGCGAGTTCTCGGGAGAGGCCGGTATTTCCATGGTCTGGTCGTATGCCATGGGCGCCGCGCCGTGTTAAAGTCCGGACGCTTCTGGAGCCCTGACATCCACCTACACTCTCCCATGGGAGAGGCGGCTCCACAGGGGGGTAGAGATGACCGAAACGTACGATGCCCTGGTCATTGGCACCGGCTTTGGAGGTGCGGTGGCGGCCTGCCGGCTGGCGCAGGCGGGCCTGTCGGTGCGCGTGCTGGAGCGTGGCCGGCGCTATCCCAAGGGTAGCTTCCCGCGTGACTGGGACAATCCGTTCAACGGCTGGCTGTGGAGACACAACCAGGGCCTGCTCGACGTGAAGCTGCTGTCGGGCATGAGCGTGGTGCAGTCGGCCGGCTATGGCGGTGGCTCGCTCATCTACGCCAACGTGCACCTGCGCCCGCCCGAGGAGACTTTCGCCAACGGCTGGCCCGCGGGCTACGGCCGGGCGATGTTGGATCCGTACTACGATCTGGTCGCGTACATGCTGGACGTGCAGCCCATCACCTCGTCCGCGCGGGGGCTGCCCACCAAGACGAAGCGCATGCGCGAGGTGGCCCAGAAGCTCGGGCGCGAGGCGCAGTTCTTCCACCCGGACCTGGCCGTGCGCTTCACTCCCGCTGGCGAGTCCATGCCCAACAAGTTCGGCGTGGCGCAGGAAGGCTGCAACTACTGCGGCGAGTGCGACATCGGCTGCAACGTCCGGGCGAAGAACACGCTGGATCTCAACTACCTGGCCGTCGCCGAGCAGCGTGGTGCCCAGGTGACCACCCAGGCCGAGGCCATCAACATCGAGCCGCTCGCGCCGGGCTACCGCGTCACCTACAAGGACCACGCTGCGGACGGGGTGGAGCGCACGGTGGACGCGCGGCGCGTCTTCCTGTGCGCGGGCGCGGTGAACACCACCGAGCTGCTGCTGCGCTGCCGGGACGACTCGGGCACGTTGCACGAGCTCAGTGACACGCTGGGCTACCGCTACTCGGCCAATGGAGATCTGGTCGCCTTCGCCTTCGACACGCGCGAGCCGTGGGATCCAGCGGTGGGGCCCACCATCACCACCAGCATCGTGGTGGACGAGGGCCAGGGGCCGGGCAAGCGGTGGTTCCTCTTCCAGGAGGGCGGTCACCCGGCGCAGGTGGCGGGGGCCCTCCAGATGTTCAACCCGGCGCAGAGCCTCGCGCGGATTCCCACGGACCTGATGCAGCGCGAGCTGGTGAAGGTGTTCCGCCAGCGCGCGAAGGAGATGTCGTCCATCGACGGCGAGCGTGGGCGCTTCCAGTCGGTGTTCCTGGCCATGGGCCGGGACAAGTCGAACGGGAAACTGGAGCTGGTGCCCCTCACGCGCGAGCTGCAGGCGAAGTGGGACGTGCCCTCCAACCTGCCGCTGTACCGCACGCAGGAGCAGCTCTGTCAGGACATCGCGGAGGCCCTCGGGGCGCAGGTGGCCTACAACCCGCTGTGGGAGCGGCTCCACGTCCCCGTGTCCGTGCACAACCTGGGCGGCTGCGTCATGGCCGAGGACGAGGCCTACGGCGTCACGGACCCGAACGGTGAGGTGCACGGCTACCCCGGGCTGTACGTGCTGGACGGGGCCGCCCTGCCCTCCAGCACCGGCGTCAACCCCGCGTCCACCATCGCCGCCGTGGCCGAGCGCAACGTGGAGAAGGCCATCCGCGTCATCCTCGACACCCCGGACTGGAAGGCGCCGGAGCGGGCCCTCGCCACGCCCCGCGAGGATCTGGTCGGCCAGGTGACCATCCCGGTGGGCGGCACGGTGGCTTCCACCAGCCCGGTGGTGGGCATGCGCTTCACCGAGCGGATGACGGGCTTCCACTCGCCGGGCCACACGCCCGCCGAGGACTACGCGGGCGCGGAGAAGGCGGGACAGAGCGCCAACCGCGTGGCGGAGTTCACCGTCACCATCACCCTGACCAACCTGGATCGCTTCCTGGCCGATCCGGCCTACGGAGGCATCGCCCAGGGCGTCGTCCACGTCTCCGGCCTCACCCCGCCCGAGGGCGCCAGGGTGGAGAATGGCGTCTTCAACCTCTTCGCGGACACCGACAGCTTCTACGAGCGGCGGATGATCTACCTGCTGCCCTTCATCGGCCAGGACGGCCAGCCCTATCTGCTCGACGGGTACAAGGTCGTGAAGGACCAGGGCGACTTCGACGTGTGGGGGGCGACCGCTACGCTCCACACGGTGATCCGTCAGGGCAAGGAGAAGGACGGGCCGGTGGTGTCCAGCGGCATCATCCGCCTCAACAAGAAGGACTTCGCCGAGCAACTCACCACCTTCGAGGTGCTCGGAACCACCTCGGCGCAGGTGAAGGCGGACGCGTACTGGCGCTTCGGCTCGAGGTTCCTGGGCACGCTGTGGGACGTCTTCGTCCGCCCGCGATTGGAAACATAGGAGAGACACATGGCTGCGATGGCGAACCGGTATGACGTGGTCGTGGTGGGCTCCGGCTTTGGAGGTTCCATCTCCGCCTTGAGGCTGGCGCAGGCCGGCAAATCCGTGGCGGTACTCGAGCGCGGCCGGCGCTACAGCCCCGGGCAGTTCCCCCGGGACGTGACGCGCACGAACGAGCTGCTCTGGCGCCACGCCTCCCGCGAGAAGGCCCAGGGCCTCTATGATCTGCGTTTCCTCTCCGGCATTGGTACAGCGGCGGCCAGTGGCGTGGGCGGTGGCTCGCTCATCTACGCCAACATCCACGTGCGGCCGGACCCCGTCGTCTTCGAGGATCCGCGCTGGCCCAGGAGCTATACCCGCACCTCGCTGGAGCCCTACTACGACAAGGTGGCCAGCGAGCTGAAGCTGACGCCGGTGCCCGAGTCCATCTCCCTGCGCAAGCGCAACGTGCTGCGGAGCGCGGCCCAGCGCATGGGCCGGGAGGTGTTCGATCCGCCCGAGGCCGTGGCATGGACGGAGTCGCCCGGCCCCGGCCGCAAGGCGTGCCAGCTCTGCGCGGAGTGCGAGTTCGGCTGCCAGTTCGGCTCCAAGCAGACCATGGATCTGACGTACCTGGCCCGGGCCGAGGCGCTCGGGGCCACGGTGTGGCCGCGCATGCAGGTGTCCCATGTGGAGCCGGCACCGGGCGGCGGCTACCGGGTGCACTTCCAGGACCTGGTGACCGGGCAGAAGCGCTTCGTGGACGGTGCCCGCGTGGTGCTGTCCGCCGGGACGCTGGGCACGGTGGAGATCCTCCTGCGCAGCCGCGACAAGACGCGCACCCTGCCCAGGCTGAGCGCGCGGCTGGGCCATGGCTACTCGGGCAACGGTGACTTCCTGGCCTCGGTGTTCAACAGCCGCGAGGACCTGGAGCCCTGGGTGGGGCCGGACGTCTCCACGGTGATGCGCTTCTTCGACGCCGAGCCCTCCTTCACCATGGCGGCGCCCACCTTCAACAAGCCCGTCATGGAGGTGCTGGCGGGCATGGGACAGCCGAACCTCATCCCTCTCCTGCAGGGCCTGGGCGCGCCGCTGTGGCCGCTGCTGGGGCCGGCGCTCGACCTGGCCTTCTCCAAGGGGCTGCTCAGCAGGCCGGCCCGCAACGCGGCGGATCCGGCGCGAATGACGAACCTCTTCGGCATCGGCCGGGACAACGCCAACGGGCGCATGGTGATGAAGGGCGGCCGGCTGGACATCGAGTGGGATTACGCCGGGGAGAACAAGGCGCTCGTCGATCGGATGGAGAAGGCCATGCGGGAGCTGGCCTCCCAGTACGGCGGCACCTACGCGCCGCTCGTCACCTGGCAGCTCTTCAAGAAGCCCCTCACGGTGCACTCGCTGGGCGGGGCGCACCTGGCCGAGTCCCCCGAGCGCGGCGTGGTGTCCACCGAGGGCGAGGTGTTCCAGTACCCCGGCCTCTACGTGGCGGACGGCTCGGTCATTCCCAGCTCCATCGGCTTCCACCCGGTGATGACCATCAGCGCGGTGTCCGAGCGCATCGCCGAGGCCGCGGCGCGCAGCTTCTGACAACCCGGGCGGCCCGCGACAGGGCTGCCCCTCGTGAATGAGGAGAGGGCCATGAGGATCATGGACACACTACCGGCCGCCGAGCGGCACGAGGTGCAAGCGGGAGACGGCGTCCCGATGCGGCTCACCCGCTACCAGGGTGGCACGAAGGGCCCGGTGTTGCTGGTGCACGGGGCCGGCGTGTGGAGCGGCATGTTCAAGCTGCCCACCATCTCGGAGAACTTCGTGCAGTACCTGGCTCGCCATGGCTACGACACGTGGCTGCTGGACTGGCGCGCCAGCACACAACTGCCGCTGCGCCAGTTCTCCCTGGACGAGGCGGCCGAGCACGACATGCCCGCCGCCGTGCGCAAGGTGCGCGAGGTGACGAAGGCGGACAGCGTGCAAGCGGTGGTGCACTGCGCCGGCTCGGTGACGTTCTTCATGTCACTGGCGGCGGGGTACCTGCCGGACGTGCGCAACGTGGTGGCCTCGCAGGTGGCACTGCACCACCACGTGCCGCGCGCCACGCTGTTCAAGTCCCGGATGCGGCTGCCGGACATCCTGGACGTGGCGGTGAACTACATGTCCCCGGACGAGGGCACCCAGAACCCGAGGCTCCAGGCGGCCTTCGGCAAGATGGTGGACCTGGTGTACCGGGAGTGCGACAGCACGGTGTGCCACCGGCTCTCCTTCCTGTACGGGCGCCTGTACCAGCACGCGCGGCTGAACATCCAGACGCACGAGCGGCTGCACGAGCAGTTCGGCCGCTGCAACATGCAGACGTTCCGCCACCTGGCGCAGATGGCCCGGGCGGGACACGCGGTGCGCTACGACTACGGCAAGAAGGAGAACCTCCGGCGCTATGGCACCGTGAAGCCGCCCGACTACCTGGACCCCAAGCACCTCAAGCTCCCCATCACCTTCGTGGTGGGCGAGCACAACCAGACGTACCTGCCCGCCTCCTCGACGCGGACGTACGAGTGGCTGCGGGAGGCCCACGGGGCCGCGCTCTACGAGCGCATCATGCTCCCGGGGTACGGGCACCTGGACACGTTCATGGGCAGCACCGCCTCGCGCGACACCTACCCGGTGATCCTTCAGGCGCTGGACGCCCGGGCCTGACTCAACCGGTGATGGTGATGCGGCGGCGGCCCAGCACCCCGCCGTCCATCTCCACCACGTCCCCGGCCTTCAGGATGCGGGGGTTGGTGGCGTGGGTGCGCAGCGCGGCGGACAGCCTCGCGGTGGGGCCCGGCAGCAGCGCCGCCAGCTTGCGTTTCCACGCGGGCACCGTGAAGGCCACGCCCGAGGGCGTCCCGGTGAGCACGGCATCGCCCTTCTCCAACAGCCCGGAGGGCACCGCACGCGCGGCCAGCCGCAGCAACTCGCGCGGCGAGGCGATGAGCTCCATCGTCCGGCCCCGCTGCCGGACCTCCCCATTCACCGTGAGGGTGAGCGTCACGTCCAGGCACGCCTCCGCCTGGGGCGCTTCCGGCACCCACAGGACGGGCCCGGGCACGAAGAAGCCCGGGAGGCTCTTGGCGGCGCCCCAGAAGGCCATCCGGTCCGGCCGGCCCTCGCCGAGCACCTGCACCGTGCGCGCCGTCACGTCATTGGCGAGGAAGTAGCCCACAGGCGGTGCGAAGTCCGGACGCTCCAGCGCGTCCGCGCGCACGTCCTCCAGCAGCACCAGGCCCAGCTCCACCTCGTAGTCCAGCAGGGGCGGCAGCTCCGGGAAGCGCGAGGCCACCCGCGAGGACAGCTCCGCGTCCAGCCTCGCCACCGCCGCCAGCATCGCGTCGCGCGAGGGGCTCGCCACCGAGTCCCCCCGCACCAGCAACGACGCGGCGTCCTTGGCGAAGACGGCCGGGCCGCCCGCGTCGCTGCCCGTCTCGTTGATGTGGGCCGCGTAGGTGAGGCCGAGCGCATGCACCCGCTTGGGCGACAGCACCAGGGGCTGTGTGCGTCCGGGCGTACGGTCCGGATCCAGCGCCGCCATCGAGGCCGGGACGGCGCGCGACGCCAGCGTCAGCATTACGTGCCCTCCGCCGCCTTGAGGGGCACCTCCAGGCCCGGCAGCACGGTGCCGTCCCACTCGATGTAGCGCACCCCGTCGATCCGCTCGTGCCCATGGAACTCCAGGGCACCCACGGCCGAGGTGAGCTTCCTCCCGTCCGGCTTCCAGTCCGCGTACGGGTGGGAGCGGGTGAAGAACTCCAGCTCGCAGTTGGCCACGTCGCTCTGGGCCACGTGCACGTCCCAGCCCTCCGGGTCCCTGTACGCGTAGCCCACCAGCGTCCGGGGATCGCACCACGCGCGCCCCTTCACGGACACGGTGGCCGAAGCCGCCTGGAAGAGCAGCTCACCGGGACGCGGCGCCTCCATCTTGGTGAACAGCAGCCCGGGCACCTCATGGAAGGTGTGCTGCTGCTTCGAGGTACGCAGGTAGATGGGCGTGAGGCGCGGGCCCCGATCGCGCCGTTGACGGACCGTGAGGGCCTCCAGCCGGGCCTCCGGATCCTCGCGGAAGATCGGGCAGTACAGCCACGTCAGATCCTCAATGCGCCGGTGGCCCCACAGGTGCTTCTGCATCCCCGGAGCTCCGCGCACCTCGAACTGCTTGCCGTCCACGGTGACGGTTCCGCTGAAGGTGAGGTCGTCCTGGGCGTGGTTGACGTGCGTGACCAGCGGCAGCATCCCCACGCCCCGCGGCGTACGCCGGACGGCCTCGCCGGACTCGGGGGTGTAGCGCAGATCCCACGCGATGGAGTGCCCGCCCGAGGCGACACTGCCATGGCACTTGCCCGGCGCCAGCTCCGCGTCCCCGATGCGGATGCCGAAGCGGCCCGGCGTCCCCGGATCGAAGGCGGAGATGGGATGAATGGCCTTCACCGCCACCGCGGGCTCGTTGGGCGACCCACAGTCGAAGGCCGCGGCCCACAACGTGGCCCGAGGCTCACCCGGAGCGCCCGGGGCCGGGGTGAACAGGGTGTAGCGCAACCACCAGGCGCGCTCGCCACCCGGATCGAGCACACACAGGAACCAGATCTCGAAGAACCCCGCCTGCTTCTTCCAACGCGGCAGGTTGGCTTGCTCGCTCGTCGGCATACCGTCACCCCCCTATACGTGAACCTTCGCAGAGCCGACGTGGCCCGGCAAGAAGCGCACGGGTTACAGCACGTCAGCGCTTCTCCTCCGGCCAGGAGATGCGGAAGGTTACGCCCTCATCATCAAAGTGGCGCAGCACTGCGGTGGTTTCGAGGTCCCCCGCGCAGCGCCCCGTGCCCAGAACGATGCCGTGCTTGAAGTGGCGCAGCATGCCGCGCTCGTTCAACCACATGTCCACCTCGGTGGGTCCCACATCGGTGATGAGGACTTCCTGGTAGTTGTTGCCCGCGCGGAAGTTCTGCCGCACGCGCGCCAGCCGCTTCTTGCGGTTGAGCAGCCGGAACACACCGAAGAGGGCCCGGCCCAGCATCGTCTCGCTGTACCCCTCGATGTGACGCTCGCCGAGCATCCGCATGGCGTCCGCCTCCGGCTTGCCCGGGTGCAACGACCTCGCCGCCAGGCGCAGGCACTGCTCCCACACCTCGACCGGGTAGGCCGGCAACAGCCGCTTGTCGAGGTCCAACCCCGCCTGCTTCAGCTGCTGCTTGAGGGTGGGCGTGATCTTCGGACCGATGGCCCGGACGAAAAGCCCCTCGACGGTCTGATCGAAAACGAGTCTCTCGTTCTTGAACATGGTGTTGCTTCCTTGCTGTGCCCAGACCCGTGGGTCAGGCCCCCTTGGCACGCAGGCACCCCACTTATGGCGTCATGACCTCAGCCTACCATGGGACCACCTCGGGCGGGGTGGGTCTAGCCCGAGGCATGGCCCGTCCACAAGCGGGGAGCCGCCTCCACCACCGCGAAAGCCACCCCCCGTTGCTGTTGTAGCCCCGATGGCAACAACTCCAGGCTGGCCCCGAAGGCCCGCAGCATCGACTGGGCGATCGTCAGGCCGAGCCCCGTGCCTCCCCGTTCGCGCGCCGTGGTGAAGAAGGCGTCGAAGACGCGGGCCCGGTTGGACTCGAAGATGCCCCTACCATCGTCGCGCACCACCACCCGTCCCCTCCCCTCCCCCGCCACGTCCGCCTCCAGCCGCACGTGCACCCCTTCGCCCCCATGCTGGGAGGCGTTGGTGATGAGCTGCCAGAGGATGTCCTCCAGCACCTCGGCGGGCAGGCCCAGGACGAGCCCCGCGGGCACCGCTCCCACCTCCACGGCCAGCCCCCGGGCCCGGCCCCGCTCCGCCAGGGCTTCCAGCAGCGGGCCCACCTCCGTCCGCGAGGGACGGGCCACCAGCGAGTCCGCCCGGGCCAGCTCCAACAACCGCTGCACCAGCCGGGTGAGCCGCCGGGCATCCGCGTCGATGTTGGCGAGGAAGCGCTCGCGCTGCTCGGGGGACATGGCGTCGGCGCTGTCGCGCAGCAGCTCCACCGCCCCCTGGATGGAGGCCAGCGGCGTCTTGAACTCGTGCGACACGTTGGCCGCGAAGGAGCGGATGTACTGGTTGCGATCCCTCAACGCCGTGGCCATGCCGGCCAGGGACTCGGAGAGCTCGGCGAGCTCCTCCACCACCGGGCGGGCCACCGGCTCGAAGCCCTCGGGCGCGCTGGCGGCGATGGCGCGCGTCTGCCGCACCAGGGCCCTCACCGGGCGGACCACCAGCGCCGCCGCGGCCAGCGACATCAACGCCACCACCCCCAGCAGCACCAGGCCGGTGGCCGTGAGGTTCCACCGGTCCGCATAGAGGGCCTTGGCGAACGTCATGGGCGTGCGGGAGAGCAGCACCGCGCCCCATACCCGATCGCCCTCGAGCACCGGCAGCACCACCGTGACGCGCACCCCGGTGTCCCGGCTCAGGGAGGCGAGCGGTGCGTCCTCGGGATCGGCGAGCCGCCGGCGCAGCACGCTCCGGGGCTCGCCGCGGAGGGCCTGCTGAACTTCCTGACGCGCCAGCAGCGTGGTCCCCAGCCCCATGGAGCTGCTGGCCACCACCACGCCCTGGGCGTCCACCACGCGGATGCCGGCCAGCGTGGAGCGCCGCACCTGGGCGAGCAGCGGAGAGAGCTGCTTGCCCGCCTCGCGTGCACGGGGATCCGCGGGAATGGCGGAGACGGGAGGATCCTCCACGGCGGGCAGTGCCTCGTCCGAGGCCCTGAGCGAGGGAAGGATGGGTTGCAGGCTCGAGTCCGAGGGCGAGGCGAAGGGCCCGGGAGAGAGCCGGGTCAGACCATACGCCTCCGTCCCGGCCTTCTCGCGCAGCAGCTCGCCATACAGCGAGGAGACCACGACGCCCTGGGCGATCAGCTCGCTCTCCGTCTGACGGATGAGCTGGTTGTCGTAGACGCGGACGAACGCCAGGCCAAGCAGCGCGATGATCAGGGCACCCAGCCCCACCGCGGCGAAGACCATCCACAGGCGCGGGCGGGCGCGCTGGCGGTCAGGGGAGCGCGAGCCGGTAGCCAAGGCCATGCACCGTCTGGATGACTTCGCCCCCGGCCGAGGCGAACTTCTGCCGGATGTGCCGCACGTGGCTGTCGATGGTGCGGTCACTCACCACCACGTCCTCGTAGACGCGCGTCATCAGCTCGTCGCGGGTGAAGGCCTTGCCGGGCGCGCGCAGGAGCGCGGCGAGCAGGTGGAACTCGGTGACGGTGAGCACCACCTCCTGGCCGTTCCAGTACGCGCGCCACAGGTCCAGGTCCATCCGCAAGGGGCCGCGCTGCAACACCTGGGCGGGCGAGGGAGCGGGCGCGGAGGGCACGGGGCTCGCGTTGGCACGGGCCCGCCGCAGCACGGCCTTGATGCGCGCCACCAGCTCGCGCGGGCTGAAGGGCTTGGCGATGTAGTCATCTCCGCCCAGTTCGAGACCGAGGATCCGGTCCACCTCGTCGTCGCGCGAGGAGAGGAACACGATGGGGACCTCGTGGGCGCGGCGGACCTCGCGGCACATCTCCAGCCCATCCATCTCGGGCATCATGATGTCCAGGACGATGAGCGCGGGCACGGAGCGGCGCACCTGCTCCAGGCCCGCGCGTCCGTTGGAAGCCTGCTCGACGTGGAAGCCCGCCTGCGAGAGGGCAAAGCCCACCACCTCGCGCAGGTGCGGATCATCATCGACCACCAGGATGGAAGGACGTTCGCTCACGGCACCCTGGAACCTATCATGAGCGACGTGAGCGAGCCGCCCATCCAGAAGATCCCCGTCCACGAGGTTGTCCGCAAGCGTGCCGCCCTGTATCTCGGGGACACGGAGTCCTCCGGGCTGCACCAACTCGTCCGCATGTTCCTGGACGTGGTGTTCAAGCATGCCAGGCGCGGAGAGCATCGCGGGGCGAGCCTGAGGCTGCGTGAGGACGGTTCCCTGTGTCTGTTCGATCCGGGGCCCATCCTGCCCCCAGAGCAGCTCCTCCAGTGCATCCAAGGACGTGAGTGGCCCTCGGGGTGGGGCCTCTGCCTGCCCGTCGTCTTCGCCCTCTCCTCCCGCTTCCAGGTGGACATGTGGGACGGTGGCCGGCAGTGGCGAGCCCAGGGTGCGCGAGGCATCGTTTCGAACGAGCCCGCGGAAGTGGCTCCCGCGGAGCCGGTGCCGGGGGACGCGGCCCGTGGCGTACGCATCGACTTCTTCCCGGACCCCGGCATCTTCCAGGAGCACGTCCTCGAGGTGGAGAGGATCCTCCAGCACTGCCGGGAACTGGCCTTCCTCATCCCCGGGCTGCGCATCCATTTCACCGAGCCCCAGGGCGTGGAGCGCGAGGTGCATTACCCGGGGGGTCTCGCTCAGCGGGTGGAGGAACTCACCCGGAACCTGCCACGCCTCCACCCTCACCCGCTGGCCTTCGACGTGCAATGGAACGACGTGCGCGTCCGGTGTGCGCTCCAGTGGTGCGAGTCCGATGGACGGATTCAATCCTTCGCCAACGAGCGGTGTACCACCGAGCATGGCCAGCATGTGGAAGGCGTCATCCGTGCGCTCCGTGTGGCGCTCGTCACATTGGCTGGCGGCGAGACGAGCGACTACCCGGGAACCCGGCTCATGCGAGGACTCGTGGCCCTCATCACCGCGGAAGGCCCCAGGCTGAGATTCAAAAGCGTTGCCTGCACTCAGTTGGATGTGAAAGGCCTGGACCTGGCGGTGAAGAAGCGGATGCGGCCGCTGATGGTGAAAGCCCTCCGAGACCATCCGCTTCTTCCTCGGCTCGTGGCTCTCGCCCGGGCCCCCGAATAGGCGCAATGGATCAAGTCTGATTAGATGCGCGCGAAGCTTCCGGGTATGGCGTGCCGATGGCCGGCTCCCCTCCGGAACATGGGGGCACCGACGTCGATGAGCCACGAGCCAGTGAGGAACGCATACCTGGATCAGGTCCGCGAGCAGCAGCAACGCCTCGAGGTGGACCTGAAGGCACGCAAGGCCGTGATGCCCATGGCCCAGGCCCAGATGGCGGCACCGAGAGCCGCCCGGGCCCTCGCCGCGCCCCCTCGCGAGATTCCGGGCAATGCCGTGGACGTGCGCATCACCGGCTTCTGGAGGTGGAAGACGGTCGTGGTTCCCCCCAACGCCTACGTCGTGCACACCCGCCGGGGCCATGCCCAGCCCCTGCACATCGGCCTCGGCGTCTCCTTCGGCTTCAACCCGGGAACGGACTCGTTCCTCGTCGTACCGGGGGCCATGCAGACCATCCTCATCAACGCGCACAGCATCTGCCGCGAGCTGCAAGGGCTGCTGGTCCAGGGCTACGTGCAGTGGATCATCGAGGACTTCGCCACCGCGTACAAGAAGCTCGACTTCACGGACGCCGAGGACCCCATGAGGGTGGTGAACGTGCAGCTGCGCGAGCAGGCCGAGGCCGCCATCAAGGACAAGGTGGCCACCATGAGCATCGACGCGGTGCTCTCGGACAAGCAGCCGATCATCGAGGAGCTCACGGCGCGCCTGCGCCACGTGGCCGAGGGGGGCGGCGGCGGCGACAAGGGCCTAGGGCTGCGCATCGTCACGGTGCAGATCAAGGAGGCGGTGGTGAGCTCGGCGAGGCTCTGGGAGAGCCTGCAGAAGCCCTTCCGGGCCGAGCGCGAGCGCGTGGCGCGGCTGGCCACGCTGGAGACCGAAGAGGCCATCAACCACCGTGAGATGGAAGTGGAACAGCAGCGCGAGCGGACACGGCTGGAGACCGACGGCGAGCTGGCGATGCTCCGCGCGCGCAAGGAGTCGGAGGCCTACGACCGCGATCAAACCGAGCGGCTGCGGCGCCAACAGCGCGAGGAAGAGGACGCCCGGAAGCTGGCCGTCGAGCGGCAGCAATCCGCGCTCCAGACGGCCGAGTTGGAGAAGGCTCGCCTGGCAGTGGAGGCGGATCTGGCGAAACAGAAGCAGGAGGCAGAGGCCGCCCAAAGCAAGCGCGAGGCCCTCACGGCCATCGAGCTGCTCGACACACAGCGGGCCGCGGCCAACCGGCAGAAGCGGGTGGAGCTGGAGTTGCTGGAGAACCGCCAGCGCATCCTCAACGGACTCAGCTCGGCCAACCTCCAGGCGCGGATGGTGGAGCTGCTGCCGTCCATCGCCGAGAAGATGCCTCGGCCCCAGGAGCTGCGCTCCGTCACCATCGGAGGAGGCGCGGGCGCCCAGGAGGGCCAGGCACTCACCACCCTGGTGGCGCAGATGATGGCCCTGGTCGGGGCGATGCGGCCCGAGGGCGAGCAGGCCGCCCCTGACAAGCCGGAGTAGGTGCTACTGCCGCGGTGGCCCCCCGGCTGGATCCAGGACGGCGGGCCACCCCAGCTTCCCGTGACGGTGAGCGCTCAGCGCAGGCGCATGACCGAGCGCGCCTGGCCCTCGACCGTCGTCTTCACCGTCGGGTCACCGGACATGACGTGCAGGCCGGTCTTGGCGGAGTCGCCGTAGTAGTCGGGCACGATGATCGCGTCGCCCACGTCCTGCAGCACCGAGCGCCCGTTGGTCGGCGCGGCGCCCGCGACCACGGTGGCGGTGGGCGCGTTGCCCAGCGTCACCTCCCAGAGCCTCCAGGCCGTGGCGGTGGAAAGCTGGATGGGGGTGGTGGCGCTGGAGGGCACCAGGGTCGAGTCGAGCACGCGCAGGTACGCCTTGCCGCCGGTGCCGGGCACCAGCATGCCGGCGATGTCCCCGGGCGTCGCGGGAGCAATCACATCGTCCAGGTACACCAGCAGGCTGTCGAACGTCTTGGTGGCCGGGTTGAAGCGAATCATGCACGGCGCGCCCGCCTTCGCATCATCGAGGTCGTACGCCGCACCGCCGAAGGACTCGGTGGCGACGTAGATGAGCCCATCAGCACCCAGCACGCCATCACGCGCCCAGCCGCAACGGGTGTCCTCGACGATGGTGGCCGTGTCCGTCTCCGTGTTGATGACAATCATCGCCGACCTCGGCGCCACGCCGAGGCGGTCAGCGGTCAGCCAGCCGACGCCGTAGAAGAGCTCCTTGCCCACGCGCACCGCGTGGCTGCCCGAGAATTGAATGGCGAACCCCGCCCGGTTCAGCGCCGACAAGTCGATGGCCCCGGTCAACGTCATGTCCTTCGGGTTCCAGATGACGGCCTTGTACGTCCTCGCGTCCAGGTAGTAGGCCTTCGTCTCGGACACGAACATGTACTGCGACGAGTAGGCGGCGAGCTGGCCGGTGCTGCCCTGGTCCTGGAAGGACACCGTCGCACCGGCGAACAGCCTCCCGCTCGCGTCCAGGTCGTAGCGGGTCAGGGTGGCCGCGGCGTCGCCAGTGACGAACAGCGCCTTGCCCCGAGGCGCGCCCACCGCGAGCGAGGACGAACCGGGGAGCTCGATTCCGTCCTTCACATCGATGTGCTGCTCGCGCGACACGCTGTCGGTCAGCACGAGGTAGCTCTGGTTCGCGCCGCCCGTGTTGACGAAGGTGGAGATGGCGTAGAGCGGCGTCTCGCCCCCGCCATCGGGGCTGCCACCGTCGGGGGTGCCGTTATTGCCATCCTCGCATGCCGTCGCGAGGCCGAGGAGAAGAGCGATTGCAATCCGGAGTTTCATGTCGTTGCCTTCCTGTTGTGTCTGTCCGTGCCTTCCGGCACGGGTTAGAGATCGACGGAGAACTTCCCGAAGACGGCGCGCCCGGGCTTCTGCACGCCGATGACGTCGAAGACCGCCGCGTCGGAGAGGTTGTCGATGCTGAGCGAGGCCGTGAACGCGTGCCGCGCGGCGGGCAGCCGGTAGTGCAGCGAGGCGGAGTGCACCAGCTGCGACGGCACCGGCTTCTTCGGCGAGCCGAGGCCCGCGCTCTCCCACGAGCGGAAGAAGGTATGCACGTACCGCGTGTTCCACGTGAGTGACAGCGCATCCCCCGTGGCGACGAGCTCGGGCACGCGCACCGTCAGCGCCCCCGAGGCCTGGAACCAGGGACGGTACGGCAGCCGGTCCCCATTGAAGCGGGCGAAGGTGCCGGTCTCGGAGAGGTTGCGGTAGTCGTTGACGGTGGCGTTCGCGCCGAGCGAGAGCCAGCGGCCGGGCGAGGTCCATTCGAAGCCTCCGTGAAGCGTCAGCGCACGCGCCTTGCCCACGCTCTCGTAGCGCTCGGTCTGGTTGCCGGCGATGAGGATGATGAGGTCCTGGACGCTCCGCACGCCCCCCATCAGGTTGGCGGAGAACACGCCCGCGGGAGTCACCAGCGGGGTGAGCTCCACCGCCAGGTTGCCGTTATGGCTGCGCTCGGGGGCGAGCTCCAGGTTCTCGAGCAGGAACGCACCGTCCCCGAAGAGCTCGTCGGCGCGAGGCAGGCGCGTGGTGTACTCGTAGGACGCCTTCAAGGAGAGCTGCCGGGTGAGCGCGAAGCGCAGCGTGTCACCCACGCCGGCCGCCACGGACGTGCGCTCGTGCGAGGTCACCGCCGAGCGCGTGTCCTCCCCGATGCGCGCGAGCTGCAGATAGCCCTTGGCGAAGACGACGTTCTCCAGGCTCTCCTCGAACAGCCGCTGGCGGTGCGACACCCCGGCGATGCCCGAGCCCATGGCGATGGGCACCGCGGCCGCGTCGTAGTAGCCGAAGCGCTGGAGGTAGTCGTTGCGGCCGGTCCTCCAGCTCTGGTCGAAGGCGAGGGAGAACTCGAGGTCTTCCGGGGCCCAGGTGGAGACCGCTCCGCGGACACGCGCGAAGGCCGTGTCGAACCGCGTGAACAACTCCTGTGGCAGACCGCTGATCTCTCCTCCAGTGGGGCGCTCGGAGACACAGTTGCCGTACCAGTCGTAGGTGCAGGCCGAGACATCGGACAGCTCGGAGAGGCGGCGGTTGAAGCCCGCGGTCGCCCAGAGCCCCAGCCGCTCGGTGGGAGGGGCGGTATACTGGAGCGTCAGGCCGAGGCTCCGGCGCCGCGTGGTGACCTCACCGTAGGGCGTGGTCATCACCGGGTTGTGGGGAATCTCCTTGTCGTACTGCGCGAAGTACGCGTGCGCGGCGAGGCGGTCGGCCCAGGGGAGATCGAGTACCCCCGCCTCCAGGTTCACACCGGACGCCAGATACGCGTCGTGGCTGCGATGGATCTCACGCGACTCGACGCGGCCCATCGCACCGGAGGCCTCGGCGGTTATGAGGTAGTCGTTGCGGGAGCGGTCGTGGAAACCCACCGCCCGCGCGTAGAAGCGGCGCTCGGGCGCGAGCCACGACAGCCGCGCGGTGCCGCGGTACGAGTCGAACGAGCCGGACTGGAGGGTAAATGACGCCCCGGTCTCGGGGGGACTCAGGTCCGAGCGGAGGTGAATCGCGCCGCCCAGCGCGTCCGTCGCGAGCCGCACCGGCACCACGCCGTTGAACACCTCCATCTGCTGGATGAAGGAGACGGGCACGTTGCCCAGCCCGGCCACGAACGGCGAGTAGTCGAGCGGGATGCCGTCGAGCAGCAGGCGCACCTGGTCTCCCGCGAGGCCCGCGAGCGAGAGCTGGGTGTTGCTCCCCAGGCCTCCGGTGCGCTGAACCTGCACCGCGGACTGGCGGGTCAGCACCTCGGCCAGGTCCTCCGACCTGCCCTGCGCCTCGGACGTGTCGACGACGTCCACCGCCTCGGCACTGCGGACGAGCCGGCGGGACGAGGAGGACTTCGCACGGACGACGGTGCCGCGAACCTTCTCTGGAGGAGGGGCGGAGTCTGGCGGGGCGGGGTCGGCCGCCGGTGGTGCCGGCTCGGCCGCCTGGGGTTGCGCCTCGGGGGTGCCGGGAGCGCTCTCCGCGGGCGGGGGCTCGGAGGGGGCGGCCACTGGCCCCACCCCCTCGCCCGGGTCGCGATCCTGCGCGTACGCCGGCGCGACGGCGAGGCAGCACAGGAGGAACGCAGCGAGACCCCCGTGCGCCCTTCCAACGGGGCGTGAGGTGTCCGCGCGCTCGATGGCCGCTGGAACCGCGGTGGGAACAAGATCGTCGATATTGATTATGATTTTCAACTTCAGCCCATCTACACCTTCGGGCCAGGCAAAATCAACCGAATCCGGCGCCGCGCCGCCCAGGTCGCGGCGTTACCGCGTCGCGTGCGCGTGGACCTGCCGGGAGAGGTCCGCGATGAGCGAGCGGGCCACCTTCTCGTCCGGAATGCCGCTGGTGAGCACCACGAGGACGTAGGGAGACTTGCCGGACGGATAGACGATGGCGGCATCGTGGAGGATGCCGGAGATCTGCCCCGTCTTGTGCGCCACGGGCGTGCCCGGTGGCAGGCCCGCGGGGATCTCCAGGTTCAGTTCCTGGGCCAGGAGGATGGTGCGCATCGCCTGCGTGGAGGCAGGTGACGCCGCCCTCCCCTGCTCGATGGCCGCCATCAGGGTGGCGAGGTCCCGCGCCGTCGCGGTGTTGTTGAGGCCCTTCTGGTACGCCTTGCCATCCTCCACGCCGCGCAGCACGGTCATCTGGCGCGCGCCCAGCGAGCGCAGGGTCTTCGTGACGCGCTTCGCGTCCACCAGGGCGATGACGGTGTTGGTGGCCAGGTTGCTCGAGCGGGTGATCATCCGCTCGACGAGCTCACGCGCGGGCACCGGCTTGCCGAGCCGCTCATAGAGGGAGGCATCCTCGTCGTCCTTCGCATCCAAGGCATACGGCGAGCCATCCACGATGGAAGCGAACTGGTTGGTGAGGGTCAATTCCTGGCCCACGGACAGCTTGCCGGCATCCACCTGGCGGAAGAACTCGATCATCACTGGCACCTTCATGGTGCTGGCCGCATGGAAGGAGCGCTCGGCCTCCAGGAAGAGCGAGTCCTTGGGATTGCCGAGATGCTGGTAGGCGACGGCCACGGTGGCCCCCTTCACCTGGGCGATGCGCTCCTGGAGGGAGGCGCGGAGGGTATCGGTGCTGGAGGGCGTCGCGGCGAGAAGGACGAGGAGCGCGGTGGAGAGCATGGGTGCGGAGGGATGAAGGATGGAAGGCCTGTTGGCGGCCTCAGAAGAGCACCATGTCGCAGTTCATTCCCCACACGGAGATTCCAAAGTGGTGGCCGATGCCCCACCCCTGGAGCACTTCGTCGACGATGGCGACGGCGGCGTCGGCATCCTTCCAGTCCGTGATACCGACGGAGTAGTCCCAGGTGTCGAAATCATCCCCGACAGGCTGAGCACACACGCCCGCTCCAGTGCCGTTGACCACGATTCCGCGAGCCTGGAGCCGTTTTTTGATCTCGTCTGCCACTTCGTTCGCGGGGACCTCGGGGCAGACGTCTGACTTTGCCCCGGCTGGAGGCACGCAGGTCTGCTCACCGGCCCTGCCCGGCATGACGAGCTGGCGCGTCCCTTGTCCATGGATGCGGATATAGGCACCTTCATCCATGCCGCTGCTGCCCTTGCTGCACTCGAGTGGCTCGTCGATCCTCGGGCCCTCGGTGGCCCCGATGGGAGTCGTGAGCTGAGCCCGGGTGCCGAGCGGTCCGTTGCACAACTGGGGATCCGAGGGCATCGGCGGGCTGTCGGGTGGTGTGCAGGAAGACGTGCTGGCTACGGCGGTGAATGCGAGGACGAGGACGAGTGAGGTCTGGTGGCGCATGACCGGAGACACTACTCCGGGACGGAGCACGCACGGCGCTTGGGAGATGCGCCACAATCTCTGGATGACCCGCGCTCGCCAGTATGGTTGCAATCAACCAACGTGACTGCATTCGACATCGCTGAGCGTCTTGTCATATCTCAGGGCGCATCGTACTTGTCGTGATGGCGCACCCACGCCATCCCGTACGGAAGCCCCTGCTCCTGGCGGCCGAGTGGCGTGAGATCCAGGTAGTTGTACGTGTTGATCAAGAGGTCGAGGCCGCGTGCGTACGTCGAGTACGTGTGGAAGATGTCGTTGCCCTCGCGGAGGAACACACTGAGGCCCGGTGCCTCCGACCCCGAAAAGGGCTTCTTCTCGTAGTTGTATTCTACAGCCCGCGCCGCGACGTCCTCGGGACGGAACGACACGTGGTAGTCGTAGTTGAAGTCCGTGCCCGACGAAGAGAGCCAGCGGAACTTCCAGCCCATGCGCTTCTTGAAGCCTTCGAGCTTCGCGAACGGCGCACGCGAGATCGCGGCGAACGACGTATCACGCGCCGAGAGGTGAACGAGGGAACCCTCGAAGTTGTCAGCGACGAAGGAGCAGCTCTTGCATCCCTCGTCCCAGCTCGGATCGAACATGAAGTGGTACACGATGAGCTGGCGCTTGCCCTCGAAGAGCTCGGCGAGCGAGCGCTTGCCGTTCGGCTCCTCGAAAAGGTAGCTCTTCTCGACCTTCACCATCGGAAGCTCGCGACGCGCGGCGCTCAGGGCGTCGCGTTCGCGCGTGAAGGCCTTCTCCCTCGCGAGCAGGGCCCTGCGGGCCTCGACCCACTCCTCACGCGTGACTACGCTCCTTCGCGTCTCCTGATTCGTCTCGCCCGTGATCATGCTCGCCTGGCTCATGATGCGACTCCGCGCTTTCGGGCGGCACTCTTGCCGCCACGGGAGTGATCTATGTCTGGGGCACGAGACCGAGGAGTAACATTCGTGACGCGATGGGGGTTCCGGGCCGCGTATAGCGCACGTCTTTTCCCCTTCCCGTCCGGATCGCACCGCCGCTCGCCACCAGAGCGCCGAGCGCCCGCTGCGCGGTGCGCTTCGAGACACCGGCGTGCTCCGCCAGACCTTGTGCCGACCACGACGCACCATCGCCGAGGAGAAGCGCGATGCGTGCGGCCTCGTCATCCGAAGGTGGAAGAAGCACGACCACCTCACGCGCCGACGAGAGCGTGTAGCCGTCCGGCGTGGCGATCGGCTCCGCCGCGAGCCCGGCCATGACCTTGCGGAGCCGGCCGATCTCGACACGCAGCCTCGCCCGATGCGAAGCGTTGACCCGGCGCACGTCGAAGGCGCGTGCCACGAGCTCGTCTCTCGGCACGGAGGCCGGCCAGGCGCGGCCGAGGACGAGGAGCAACGCGAACAACACGGGCCTCCTCGCGAGCGGGCACTTGAGCTGCCCACCCATGACGAGGCGCCGGCACGCATCGACGAGGAGAAACCCGCCGCGAGAGCTCTCCTCGATCGCGAAGAGATCGGCCTCGTGGAGGACGCCTCCGCGCAGCATCCGAGCGACGGGGCGTGAGAGCTCCTGCTCGAGCGCGGCGAGGGCACGCGCGAGCAGGTGATTCGGTGCTCCTTCGAGCGCACGGCGAGCGCGGGAGAGAGCGTCGCGTGCATCGGACGTTGCGATGGCACGGAGACAGATCTCCGCCTGGGCGAGCAAGGCGCTCGCGCGCAGGTCCGGCGCGAGTGCCGTGGCCATGACGTCCTCGACGACACGGCGGGCCTCGCCGAGGCGGCCGAGCAGGACCTCGGCGCGCGCGAGGACAAGGCGCTGCATCGCCGCATTGCGTGCATCACCGAGACGGGCGAGCTCGTCAACGGACTCCTTCGCGGCTCGTGCGGCGAGCAGGGGATCGCCCGTGCTCAGCGCGATCTCGACGAGCGCTGCTCGTGCGCGTGCTCGTGTCAGCGGCTCGTCCGCGATCGAGATGGCTCGCTCGAGCGACGTCCTCGCCAGCTCGAGATCGCCGATCTGCGCATAGGCGATTCCCCTGAGCGTGAGCCCGAGCGAGCCCTCCGTCCGCCCGACGATCCCGAGCGCCCTCAGCGGCTCGCCGCTCGCGAGCGCGCGTCCGGCTTCAAGCAGGGCTGTAGGAGCGGATGGCATCCTCCGAGGATCGCCTGGAGCGGCTGACTTGTCATCGGGCTCCGCGTCACGAATGTTACTCCCGGGTCTCGCCGCACGTCCCTAGGGTTTCCTTGGAGCCGACCGAGGAGAAACCGTGTGCCCCGCTTGTTTGACATCCCTTGCGATCACCGCCGCCACGACGACAGGAGCTGGCGCCGCCGTGGCCGCGCTCGTGGTACGAATCCGGCGATCGTTGACGAAAGACCCACAACCCGAGTCCAAAGCCCGAGAGTATTGCCATGAGCGCGTCGAAACGCACCGCTGAGATCGTTCGCGAGTACCTGCCCTTGGACGACGCGCAGATCCATGGAGTCACCTTCGACGGGAATCTCGTGTGGTTCGCGCGCGACAACGAGCTCGTCGCGTTCGATCCGGAGACGGAGAAGGTCGTTCGCCGTCTTCCGGTTCCGGCTGCCGATGCGGGCACGGCGTTCGACGGCGAGCACCTCTATCAGCTCGCTCACGGAGAAATCCTCGTCATCCAGCCAGCGGACGGCCGCGTCGTCCGGAAGCTTCCCGCGCCGGCCAAGGGCCATGACAGCGGGATGGCATGGGCGGATGGTCATCTCTGGATCGGTCATTACGACGGCTCGAAGATCCACAAGGTCGATGCGAAGACCGGTGCGATCGTGAAGACGCTCACGTCGGATCGCTTCGTCACCGGCGTGTCGTGCGTCGAGGGATCGCTCTGGCATGGCGCGAGCGGGGACGGGAAGCCGTGCGAGCTCCGCCGCCTCGCGTCCGATGGAACGGTGGAGGAATCCCTGGCTGTTCCCGTGAAGACGATCGCGGGAGTCGAGGGAACGGGAGACGGCAACTTCTGGTGCGCCGGGGAGAAGGGCAAGCTTCGCCTGGTCCGTCGCAAGAGTCAGGACTGACGAGGACGTCTTCTCCGCCAACGGCTTCAGCGGAGGTTGCTACGGGAGCGGGGGTAAGGTAGCAGGCACAATGCTCTCCATTCGATCTACCGTTCTCTCCTGCCTCGTCGTGCTCGGTTTCGTCGCCGGTTGCGGCGACACTTCTCTCCCCTGCGACCCGGTGGAGTGCGACAGCGCCGGCGTCGAGCTGTGTGGCGGCTCCTGCGTGAGCATCGAGAACGACCCGAAGCACTGCGGTGGTTGCGACAAGGCCTGTGCGACAGGCGAGGCTTGTGAAGGCGGCGTCTGTGTCGCGCTCTGCCAGATCGACGGCAAGCAGGTCTCCGCCGGAGCGGTGAACGCGGCGAATTCGTGCGAACAGTGCACGCCAGCAACGTCCGCGACCGCGTGGACGCAACGCGCTGACGGGACGCCGTGCAACCCGGGACAGGTGTGCTCGGCTGGCATGTGCGCTCCCAAGTGCTTCATCGACGGCGTGGTCTACGCCGCGGGTGCGCCGAATCCGGCGAACGCCTGCGAGACGTGCGTGCCGGCGACGTCGACGACGCAGTGGACGGCCCGCGCGAGCGTTCCGCTGCTGGTCGGCGGCGAAGACATCACGGCGCAGGGCTGGACGGCGATCTCGCAGACGCCGAATACGCTCACGTACGGCGCGGACTACGTTCGCCTCCAGACGTCGACGAACAGCGGCGGGCGGACGAGCGGGCAACTGCTCATCGCGAGGGCGAACGCGCTCGACGCAACGAAGCCGTTCAAAATCCACGTGACGATGCAGGTCGAGTCGGTGAACACCCACAACACGTTGGACAGCGGCGCGGCCATCCTGGGGAGCTTCACGTCGCCGGCCGGCAACACCACGGATCGTTCGCAGCTGATCTACCTCGACAGCGGTGCGATCGGCTGGGCGGACGACACGCAGTCCGCGGCGTTCCCGGTGACCGACGGCGCATATCATGTCTACGAGCTCGCGGTGGACGCGGCGAAGGTGGCGACGGTGAGCATCGACGGCGTCGCGAAGCTCACGCGGAACAACTTCACGACGAACGGCACCATCGCCATCGGCGACCAGACGAACGACCCGAACGTCGACGGAGCGGTGCGGATCAAGTCGGTCGAGCGGCTCTGTCCATGAAGTTCCGCATGGGGCTGGGCTACGGCATCGTCGAAGCCCAGCCCTGAGCGGGAGGTGGTTGGATGCGCCGGCGCGTCATGCGCCGGCGCGCCGTGCCCGGCTCACGGCTTGAGGTCGTTCAGGCTCACCTCGCACGCCTTGCGCACCTCCTGCACGGTGGCGGGCGCGTCGAACCGGAAGAGGCCGCTCAGCTTACGCTCCACGCGCGAGGTGCGGATCGCCGCCTTCACCGCGAGGAACACGCTGGTGGCCAGCACCAGCGGCGGCTCGCCGACCTCCTTCGAGGAGAAGATGCCCTCGGTGGCGTCCTCCGGGACGCCCGCCAGGTTGCGCGGGAAGAGGTACACGTTGAGCTCCAGCGGGATGCTGGTGGTCGCGGGCGGCTTGTAGCGCCAGGTGTTCAGGGAGTTGAGGCGGCCGGCTTCCTGGCCGTCGGGCTCGAACGCCAGCTTCTCGGACAGCACGTAGCCGAGGCCCTGCACGAAGGCGCCTTCCACCTGGCCCACGTCGATGGCCGGGTTGAGGCTCCAGCCCATGTCGTAGACGAGGTCCGAGCTGAGCACCTTCACCTCGCCCGTCAGGATGTCCACCTCCACCACCGAGCACGCGGCCGAGTAGGTGAACCCCACGAACGAGTCGAACGCGCCGGGATAGGCATGCTCCTTGTCGATCAGGGGGTAGCCGGGCAGCACGGGTTGCTGCTCATACGGCTTGTAGGTGACCACCGGCACCGGCGTCTCACCGCCCCGGATGGGCGCGGTGAAGGTGGACACCAGGCTCACCCGGTACTGGTAGGCCAGCGCCACCAGGAACTGCCAGATGCGCTTGGTCTGCCCGTTGACCGTCACCGTGGCCATCCACCCTTCTTGCCCGTGGTTCCAGAAGTCGATGCCCTGGTTCACGCACCAGTCGTTGCCCTGCTCCGTGCGCAGCTCGTAGGCGAAGTCCCGCAGGCGCGCGGCGAGCTCCTGGCACGTGCGCTTGACCGCCTCGCCGTTGTAGGCCGTTCCGGTGGACGCGCCAGTGCTGGACGGGTTGGGGGTCACGAGCGTCTTGGGCGCCTCCACCTGGATGTACTCCAGGGGCACGTTCAGCACGTAGGCGGCGATCTGCCGGACCTGCGTGAGCAGGCCCTGCCCCATCTCCACACCGCCCTGGTGGATGACGATGCTGCCGTCGCCCTGGAACACCGAGACGACCGCGGCCGCCTGCTCCAGCATCACCAGGTTGTAGCCCGAGCCGTACTTGACCGGCATCATCGCCAGGCCGCGCTTGCGCCAGCGGTTCTTCGCGTTGAACTCGTCGACCTCGCGGCGCTTCGTCGCGTAGTCACACTTCTGCTTCAGGTAGGACCAGACCTCGCGGATGTAGCAGTACGAGAGCGCCTGGCCGAAGGGCGTCACGTCCCCGCGCTCGTAGAGGTTCTTCTCCCGCACGTCCTCGGGCAGCATGCCGATGGCGTAGGCCGCGTCATCCACGGCGTTCTCCAGCATCAGCTTGCCCTGGATGTCGCCGAACGCGCGGAACGCGGTGCTCGGCGCGGTGTTGGTGCGGCACACGTCGATCTGCGTCTCGAAGTTGGGGATCTGATAGGCATTGTCCCCGCGCGCCTGGATGCAGTTGGAGACGATGAACGAGCAGTCGTAGAACGCGCCGCCGTCTCCCCACATCTTGTTGAGCAGGCCGCGGATACGCCCCTTGTCCTTGGAGTCCACGTCGCCGCGATCGATGGCGATCTGGTACTGGGAGAAGTAGGCGTGGCGCTTGCCGATCATCGCCGTGTCCTGCTCGCGAGAGAGGACCAGGCGCACCGGCCGTTTGATTTCATGCGCGGCGATGGCCGCCGCTCCCACCACGAAGCGGGTCTGCTCCGTCTTGCCGCCGTAGCCGCCTCCCACCGGGGGGACCTGCACGTCGATGCTGTTGTAGCGAGCGCCCAACGCCATGGCGGTGGTCTGGTGCATCTCCATGGGGCTCTGCGTGGAGGGCCGCACCATCATGCGCCGGCCGTCCAGGGGCTCGGCGATGGCCGCCTGCGTCTCCATGTAGAAGTGCACCTGGCCGCCGCACGCCTGGGTGCTCTCGACGACCTGGCAGGAAATGCCGTCCAGCGTCGCCTGCCGGTTGACGATCGTCCGGTCCACCTGCTGCTCGGGCTTGTTCTTGGGGGTGACCCAGCCAAACCGGCTGCCATTGCGCGTCACCTTCCAGACGTGGGTCACGAAGGCGGCGGCTTGGGGCCAGTCCGGGTAGATGCTCCCCAGACGGATGGCGTCCTCCAGGCTCAAGATGGGCTTGGACCACCACGAGGGCAATGGCCTGTCGTCTCCCTGCGGTGGCGGGACCGGGCCGTAGGAGACGCACGTGTCGGTGACGTACTGGGCGATGCGCTCGGCCAACTGCTCGGTGTCCGCGAGCACCAGCGCGATGGACTGGCCCACGTAGTCGACCCGCCCCTCGGCGAAGATCGGCTGGTCGGCGCCCATGCCCTGCTTGTTGATCTGCCCGTGCTTGAAGACCTCGCAGGTGATGAGGTCCACGAAGCCCTCGTAGCGGCTGGAGAGGTGCTCGCGCAGCTCGCTCGTCTCGCGCGCCTTGTCGCTGCCGGGGATGACGAATTGGAAGCCGGCGAGCGCCCGCCGGCTCTGGACGAAGGAGGCATTGACGGTCCGCGGGGGGACCGGCAGCTCATGGGTATAGTGCAGCTGCCCGGAGGACTGCTCCATCGCGGTGATCTTGATGTACGGCTGCGAGACGGGAGCCTTGTAGTCCTGGATCGCGTACTCCTGGATGCCGTCGCTGACGGGCCAGTGGCCCCACGTGATTTCGCCAGCCGAGCGGATGGACGGGGGAACGGCGACGCCGCGCTCGTCCATCGCGTTGACCGCCGCCTTGTAGAAGAAGGCCGTGGCGAGCTGCACGCGGTACTCGTCCGTGAATCCCTCCGAGGGCAGGCCCTTCATGCGCGGGGCCCAGCGCGCGAGCTCGGCGCTCACCTCGGCGGCCAGGGTCTTGGCCAGGGCCGGGAGGGAGGCCAGTGACAGCGGCTTGTCCTGCAGGGCCTTCTCCGTCTTCCGGGCGCGCCACGGATAGGGAGCGACGCCGCCGAAGACGAGCACCGCCACGTCCACCTCCATCGTCTTGGACAGGCTCAGGCGGCTGGTCGCGTTGAGGATGCTGTGCGCGTTCACGTCACGCAGCGCCACCTTCTGGGCGAGCACCACCTCGTTGCGCTTGCCGAAGGGCAGGTGGTAGGCGAGCAGCACGAGGGAGTCGGCCAGCGCGGGCCTGGCGGCCACCCGCTCCACCAGCGCCTGGACGGTGGCGCGCTGGGGCTGGGCGTTCTCCCCCTGCTGCGTGTCCAGGAACTCGATTTCCGCGTCGATGGCGGCCAGGGCCGTGAAGGCATCCGAGGGGAACGGCTCACCAGTACCCTCGGCGATGTGCTTGAGCACCAGCATCGAGTTGCCGCCCAGCGACGCGGCGTTGCGCACGATGCGGCCGGCGGTCCGCCGCGCCATGAAGCGGGTGGCGCCCAACCGCGTCGTCTCCGAGTAGTCCGTCTCCCCATCCTTCCGGGCCTTCGCCTCGCCGCGCGAGAGCATCGTGCTCTCCAGGACGCGGATGAGCTCGCTGTAGTTGATGCCCGCCCCAACGCGCAGCCCGGTGTCCGTCACCTTGGGCGCCACGTTGAGCTCCGGGATGAACCGGACGTCCAGGAAGAGCTCCGTCTCCAGGTACTCCTCCTTGTAGATGCCGTAGGAGGTATTGGAGTGGACGAGGCGGACCTTCTTGCGCTGGTTCTCGCGCATGAGGCGGGCCAGCTCGGCCAGGCTCGCCGGGGTCAACCACCGGCGCGAGGTGTCATCCAGCGAGACGCCACTGGCGGGCGCCCGGGCCTCGGAGGGGAATGGAATCACCACGTTCGCCGTCGGCAGCTGCGACTGGACGGCATCATCGCCCAGACACTTCATCCGGTTCGCTTCGTCCTCCTTCGTCCAGTTGGAGGCGAAGGTCTTCATGCCGGTGAGGATGGAGCGGTAGCCCGTGCACCGGCAGATGTTGCCGTCGAAGATGTCCTCGATCTCCCGCTTGGTAGCCTTGGGGTTGTTCACGATGAACTCGGACATGTTCATCACGAAGCCCACGGTGCAGTAGCCGCACTGCGTGCCGTTGTTGATGGCCAGGCGGTGGGCCACGGGGTTGATACCCTCGTGCGAGAACTCCGAGGGATGTTCCGGCACCTCCTCGCGCAGCTTCGCCGTCAGGGCGGCCTTGGGCCGGGCCTTGTTGACCTTCCTGATCACCTCGAGGCGCTTGGCGTTGGCCTCATCCTGGGCGTTCACCAGCGCGGGCGGAGGCGGGAGCGCCGACTGCGGCACCGCGGCGGCCCGGAAGTAGGTGGCGGAGTGGCTCAGGTTCTCGGGGTTGGGACGCCGCGCGGCACCGGTGCCCTCCACCGTCGTCACCACCAGGCCCTCCAGCGCCAGCACCGGACGCAGGCACGAGTTGATGGCGCGATGCTCGGCGCGATTCTTCTTCTCGTTCCAGTTCGAGAGGATGACGGTACAGCCGCCGCAGCCGCCCTGGCCGCAAGGCTTCTTCGGTCCCGCCAGGCTCACCTCCGGAGAACGGAGGTAGTCGATCAACAGAAGATCCGGAGATGGCTCCTCGATCGTGACCGCCCTGCCATTGAGGAAGAACGACACCTGCTTTGTCATGAAGCCCCCTTCGGTGAACGAGAGGGGGCGAGGCTAGTTCTCTGCTTCTGATGGAGCAAACAGGACGTTGGTTTTTATTTGCGACTGTCTCCAACATTGGCGGACGCCTGACCGTCACGGCGCGTGGATCCTCTTGGCCATGCTACCGCGCGCCAGAGCACAACCCGGAGCCATGACCCACCCTTACGCGGACCCTCTGTCCGCGCGCTGGCGCAGCTCGCTCCACGCTTGATTGATCTTGCGCGTTTCCTCCGCGGCCAGCGCCTGGAGCTTCGGCCCCAGCTGCGCCACCTTGTCCGGGTGGTACTGGGTGATGAGGGCCAGGTAGGCCCGCTTCACCTCGGCCAGGGGCGTGCCCGGAGCCACGCCGAGCACCTCCCATGGGCTGCTCGGAGCGGGCCTCGCGGCGGCGGGCGGCTCGGGCTCCTCGGGTTCGGGCTCCTCGGGCTCGGGGGGTTCCTCTTCCTCGAGCGGCCTGGCCCCGAGCTCCTCCGCGCACACCGTGCACAGCAACAGCTCTCGGGCCCCCGGCAGCGAGTAGTCGCCGAAGCAGTCGCCACACACCATCCGCCGGCAGTGCTCGCAGCGCGCGGCGCAGTCGACCTGATCGAGTGAATCCGTGCACGAGAAGCATTCCTCGGGCAGCGGAGCCTCCTCGCCACACGCGGTGCAGAAAGCCCAGGTGGGCTCGAGCTTCGCCTCGCACCCCACGCACACGGGCGCCCCCTCCTCATTGGAGGGCCGCCAGCGCTGCGCAGTGGCGCACCAGGGGCAGTACGGCATCAGCCATGCCACCCTGCCCTCACACCCGCGGGAACGGCAGTCGAAGTCGAGTGCATAGCCCTCGGCGGACTCCTGGGCTTCGTTCTCCTCCTCGAAGGACTCGCCGCAGGCCCAGCAGGCGTTGAAGGCCTCGTGCGAGGGAGCGCCACACGCGTCGCAGCTGGGGTTGCCGTGCTCGGCCTCCCATTCCAGCTCCAGGCCGCAGCTGGGGCAGCACCGCATCCACCGGATCGCCTGAGGGTGCGTGCAGGCCGCCTGCGCCGCCCGCCTGCGCCGGCCCGGGGGCTCGGGGAAGGACGGGGTCCCGCCGCGAGCCGCGAGCGCATCCCACAGGCAACTGGCACAGGCCTGCCTCCGAGAGGCCCGAGGCCTCTTCGTGCCTTCGGGGCTCGCGTTCTGGAAGAGCACCTCCACATCCGGCGAGCCCGAGCGCAGGCAGTGCTGGCACACCTCATCCCCACAGAGCCCGCAGCTGCCCGCGAGCCGCCGGCCACCGAGTCCCAACAGGGCGGGCGTCAGGACCTCCAGGCAGCTCGGGCACACGGACATGGGCGCAGTATACGCCTGAACCCGAGTGATGCCCGGTTCATGGGTGGACGGCTCACTCACTCACGCGCCGGCGGGCCTGGCACAGAGGATCGTGACGAGCGACGTGCCCGCACCGTGCAAGGTGACGTAGCCGCGGTCGACGGTGATGGTAATGGCCTCGTTCGAGTCCTGGAGCAGCGATGAGGGGGGCGGGCTGATCGCGAAGCCGGCCCGTTCGAGGCGCTCGCGCCAGTGGTGGCCGCTCTCGTAGCGTTCACAGCGCTCCTCCTCGTCGGGTCCGAGGATGTCCTCGATCTCCCGCGCGATCATGCCGAGCTTCAAGAGAAGTCTGTCCCCCTCGGGGATGTCGATCGCGTCGATGTGCTGGAATACCCCCAGGAAGTAGTCGTAGGTATTCCCGGTCCGCTCGGGGAGCGGAACGGTGTTGAGCTCAGCGTCCGTCTCGCTGATGACGAGGGAGCGGGGCCGCCAGCGACGCAGGCGCTGAAAGAGCCGATCGCGGACGTCCGGATCCGCGTCGTCGTGGCGAAGATGGTGCAGAGCGAACGTGGCATTGACGACGCGTGTTCCCTCGAGGCTGTCGAGCAGGGTCCAGTCCTCGTGCGTCAGTGCCTCCACCTGTTTGTTCAGGGAGATGAACCTGAAATCGATTCCCCACTGCTCCGCGGCGGCCGAGAGATTCCGCTGTGCATTCGCGAGGGATGGCGCACTGAGGTCGAGCCCCACCACGACGAGACGCCGGGGCGCGGCCTCGCGGGTGCCGCACAGGTGGATGAGGCCGGCGAGCTGCTCGCCATTTCCGATTCCGATGTCGAGGATGACCACCTGCTCCTGGGATGAGACATGGGGCAGCAGGAGCTCGTTGGCGAGGGGATGGGTCATGGAGATCATGGGCACATGCTCCCGGAGGAGGGAGTAGAGGCGCATGTGCTGGAGCTCGTCCTCGCGCAGGTACAGATTGCCGGCGTAGGTCCGTGCGCCTACCGCGCGCTTGCGGAGTGCCACCGCGATGGCACCGACGAGCTGATCCTCGGTTCGTTTCATGTCGAGCGTCTGGAGCAGATCGTCGAGCATCCGGACGACACCTTCGCGCTGTCCGCCCTTCTCGATTCGCCCGGCAATCGCTTGGAGCGAAGACTTGACGGAGGGTCCGCGCCAGCTTCCATGCGGCGCCGGGTACACCGGGTTCTGTCTGAGCGTCACTGCCTGGGCCTTGGACATTGCGTGTCTCCCTTGGGGGAGCTCATGAGCACGCAACGTGCCAGGGCCGTGGATGACCCTGGCTCCAGAGAGACACGCGCCCTGGCCGGTGCCATCACCCACTGACAAAGTGTGCCGGAGCCGTGCCAGCGGGTGTGCCAGAATGTGCCAGCGGCCCGGGAAGAAGCGGCCCGGCGCCCATGGCTTCAGTCTCCGAGCACCGTCGCGACGGCCCGGTACTCCGGCCGCAGCATCCGCTCGGCTTCCGTTCCGGCCACGACCACCGGGAGCATCGCGCCCTCCAGCCCCGCCTCGGCCGAGAGCTTCACGGCGATGGGTGCCATCACCTTCGCCTCGATGAGCCGCTTCAAGGGCCGGGCGCCCAGCTTCGGATCGTACCCGTGGCGCGCCAGCCAGGCCCGCGCGTCCGGCTCCACCACCAACCGGAGTCTGCGCCGCAGCAGTCCCGCCCGGGAGGCCGCCTTCTCCAGCTCCAGGTCCACGATCCGCAGCACGTCCGGCTCCGACAGCCGGCGGAACGGGATGACGTGGTCGATGCGGTTGAATAGCTCCGGCCGGAACGCCTGCCGGATGGCGCGCATGAAGTCCTCCGAGCCGCGCTCGGCCCCGAAGCCCGTGGGTTCCGATTGCTCGACGCCGAGGTTGCTCGTCATGCACACCACCGTCATCCGGAAGTCCACCAGCCGCCCGAGGCTGTCCGTGAGTCTCCCCTCCCCCAGGATGCCGAGCAGCAGATCGAACACCTCGGGGTGCGCCTTCTCGAGCTCATCGAAGAGCACCAGCGACATCGGCTGCTGCCGCACGCGCTCGGCGAGGCTGGTGATGCCAGGACCCACCTCCATCAACCGCTGGGCCGAACCGGGCTGCATGTACTCGGACATGTCGAGCCGGATCATCCGGTCCTCGTTGCCGAAGAGCGTGCGCGCGAGCTGCTTGGACAGCTCCGTCTTCCCCACTCCCGTGGGCCCGGCGAAGAGCAGCGTGCCCACCGGCTTCTCCGGATCGTTCAGCCCCGCCTTGAAGCGCGCCAGGACTCCCGCCGCCTGCTCGCAGGCACGCTCCTGGCCGATGACCCCCTGCTTCAACTGCCCCGCCATCGTGGCCTGCTCGGCGGGGATCTCGTCACTGATGAGCTGGAGCGGCAGTCCCGTGTAACGCGCGTAGGCCTCGGAGGCGTCACGCGGATAGAGCGTCCGGGCCTTGCCCGGCTCGCCCTGCTGCTCCAGCCAGTCGAGGAAGCGGAAGGCCTTGCCCGGAAACAGGCTGTCGCGCTGGAACGTCTCCAGGTGCCCGACGAGCTGCCTCAAACCCAGGGCATGGATGCTCACCCGGCTGCGCTTCGCCGCCTGGTAGCGCAGCATCAACTCCGGCACCTGCGAGGCCGGCGGAGGCTCGATGCGGATGATGCGGAAGGGCCGCAGCGACTCCGGGAAACGCCGCTGGCAGCGCTCGAGCTCGGCCTCGGTGCACTCGGCGATGAGGGAGATCTCCCCGCTCATCGCCGCGGGCAGCAGCAGATCACCAATGGACGAGCCGTCCGGCTGGGGCGCGAGGATCGACGTGAGCCGATCCACGTAGAGGTAGTCGTTCTCGTACGAGAGCGCGTCGACGATCTTCAGACAGCGCTCCTGCCACATGCCCAGGTACACCATGCCGGCGACGATGCGCTCGGCGCTGGTGCGCCAGATCCTCGGCAGGTTCGCCTTCTTGTCCTCGCGCCGCTGCTCGGCGATCAGCCTCGCGAGCTTCAGCACCTGGCTCGTCTTGCCGGAACCCGGGCCCCCCACGAGCAGCAATGACTGAGGTGGCTGACGCTGCGCGTGAGCGAGCCAGGAACGCATCGACTCAGCGTCGTACACCAGTGCCGGCTGCCTCCCGCCCAGGGCGCGCGAGGTCAACTCCTCACTGATCTGCTCGAGCACCTCCGGCGGACGCTCCTCGCCCGGGCCACGCCGGTTGTCCCGTTGCAGCCAGCCGAGCTCCCAGCTGCTCACGTACTCCGCGCCCTCGTGGCGGAATTCGTACAGCCCCTTGGGCTTCTCCCCGAGCAGCACGGTGGTGAGCGCGTTCTGCAACACCTCGCGCGCGATGGAGAGGTCCTCGAGCACGAACGACCAGCCGAAGCGCGGCACCCGGATGCGCCAGGCTCCGCTTTCCAGCTTCCCGTAGACGTACGTCAGCTTCAGCGGGATCAGCACCTTGGCGATCACCGGCCGCTTCTTGTGCAGGGTCTGCGGATGGATCTCCACGGTGATCGTCCGCGCCTCCAGGTTCTCCTCCCAGAGGAACCGCTCGAGCCCGGCGGGGTTCTCGAGCAGCATCAACCGGATGCGGGTCTCGAGCAGCGCGTAGATCTCCGCCTCGCTCTTTCCGTAGGCCGAGGGCGGAGGCTCATCGAAGAAGCTGTCCCAGACCGGCAGGAGCTGTCCGGTGAGCCGGCCATCGTGGTGGGTGGTGAAGTAGACGCGAAGGCTCTTGTCGCTCATGGGGTCACCCGCTCGCTCATCCGCAGCCGCCACAGGGCCGGCAGGGCCTCGGCGGGAGTCCTCACCCGGTGGCTGCCGCTGTGGGTCAGCAGGTAGTCATCCAGCTCCAGCACCGACACCGTCCCCTGACGGGCGGGCGGCTCGAAGCGGTAGGCACGGACGACGGGAGCCGCTGCCTCGGGATCCTCCGGGAGCGGACGCACGCCCTCCTGGCGCGCCTTGTGGAACGCCTGGAGCTTCACGGCGTGCAACGCGAGCAGTTCCGCGGGCGCCGGCGCGTTCGCCTCGTGGACGCGGACCTTGACGATCTCCGGGAGCCGGCCCGAGGACTGCCACACGTGCATCCCGGCCTCTCCCTCGAAGAACGGCCGCACGCCCGGGCCCACCAGCTTGATCGCGGCGTGCACGGGCTCCTGTGCGGACAGGTGCAGGAATTCCCGGAGCTGCCGGGCCCCGCCGGACACCACGGCCCCACCGGGCAGGTGCGCGGCGAAGGACTCGATCTCCCCACGCGAGTGCGCATAGGCCGAGCAGAGCCATCGCGAGAGCAGCGAGCCGGTGGACGCGCCCTGACGCCACTGGCCGAGCGGGAGCAACTCCAACATGACCACGTGCTGATCCGCGCTGGAAATCCCCCGGAGGATGCGTTGCAGGAAGAAGACCTCCGACAGCGCATCGAGCATCTGCTCCCGGGAGACGGCCTTCACCGGCTCGAGCGCGCGCCGGGAGAAGAGCCGGATGCGCGTCCCCTGCGACCAGCGGTCGACACCCACCCGCTCCACGCCGAAACGCTCGGCCTCGATCATCTCCCGCTCCGCCTCCTCGGGAGCGCGGGCGAGCAACTCCAGTTGCGTCGCGAAGGCTTCCAGGTACATGCGCATCGCATCGAGCGTGAAGAGCGACTCGGCGTGCTCGTGCTCTCCCGCCCGCAGGCGCTCCAGGTGGAAGCGGACCTGGTCGGACAACGCACCGAGTGCCTCGCTCTCGCGCATCCCCTGCACCACCTCGCGCAGCTCGAGCATCTTCTCGCGCAGCCGTGCGATGGGGAGCGACAGGAGCGGCTCCAGCGCGAAGCCCTGGGCCACGGGCTCCCGAGGAATGAGCGCATCGGCCTGCACCTCGAAGCGGCCTTCCCGGGTGTAGAGCTGGAACAACCGCATGATCGCCTGAGGTCCCCGGATGATGGCATCGGAGAGGACCTGCCCGACCTTTTCCTCCAGGTAGCGCTTCAACGGCCGCGCGCCCAGGTGTGGATCGAAGGACTCCTCGACGATGCGCCGCTTCACCGCCTCGTCGGCGGCCACGAAGATGTTGCGAGAGACGAGCCCGTGCCGGGACAGCAACCGCGCCAGTTCCTTCTCCACCACCTTCTCACCCACGTCCCGCGACAGCGGCGAGAAGTGCACGATGCGGTCGATGCGGTTGAAGAGTTCGGGCGGGAAGAACTCGCGCACGGCCCGGTCAGCATCCAGCTCCAGGGCGCGAGCGTCCGGTGCCCCGAGCCCCACCGCCGGCTTACGCCGGGCCCCGAGGTTGCTCGTCATCACGATGACGGTATGGGTGAAGTCCGCCGTCTCGCCCGAGGCATCCGTCAGCCGGCCCTCGTCGAACGTCTGGAGCAGCAGGTTGAGCAGCGAGGGGTGCGCCTTCTCGATCTCATCGAGCAACACGAGCGAGAAGGGCTGCTCGCGGATGAGGCGCGTCAAGCGGCCCTCGGGTTGCCAGGCGTCGCCCGTGAGCCGCGCGACGGCATCCGGCGTCTGGAACTCGCCCATGTCGAGCCGCACCAGCCGCGACGCATCGCCATACAGGTAGCCGGCCAGCGCGCGGGCGAGCTCCGTCTTTCCCGTACCCGTGGGGCCGGTGAACAGAAAGACGCCATAAGGCCGCTGGGGATCCGTGAGCCCAGCATGGATGCGCGCGACGAGATCGCATGCCACCCGCACCGCCTCCGGTTGTCCCATCACCTTGCGCGACAGGGCCTCATGGACCTCCTCCGGCACCAGCCGCTCCTGGGGGCGGAGGAGGAAATCCGGCAGGCCCGTCCTGCGTGAGAGGTGAGCGAACAGCTCGCCAACGCCGAGCTCCCGGCCCGGGCTCCCCTGGTCCGTGGCCAGCTCGCGCAGCAGATCGAGCGCCTTGCCCGGAAGCGCGGACCCGGAGAAGAGCGTACCGGACTGCTCCAGCAGCACCGGGAAGAGCGGAGGGGACCAGGCGATGCGGTGTTTGGACTCCAGCTCGCGCGCCTCGTGCAGCAGCATCCGGAGCGTCTCGTCGGCGCGGGTGGAGCGCACGTGCACCTGGGTGAAGAGCGCGGCGAACGACGGGGCATCCGTCTCCAGCCGCTGGAGCTGCTCGGGCGTCACCGTGCCGGCGAGCGTGATCTCCCCACGGGAGAGCGCACCCTGGAAGAAGAGCGCGAGGTTGGTGTCACTCTCCCGCGAGCGGCCGATGCGGCCGAAGGCATGCAGATCCTCGACGAAGAGGATGCGGCGCCCTCCCCTCGTGTCCTCGAGCACCTTGAGGCAACGCTGCTCCCAGTCGCCCACGTAGCTCATGCCGGCGATGAGCCGCTTGCCGGCGATCGACCAGACCTCGGTCACCTTGTCCAGGTTGCGGTGGGTCTGGAAGCCCTCGGCCTCGAGCTGCTCGGCCACGAAACGCTTGAGCAGGGTCCGCTTGCCGCAGCCGGGAGGACCCACGAGCAGCACGGGCGTGCGCCGCTCGCCTCCGAGCAGGAGTTGGAGTTGCTCGCGGTAGGGGCTGCGCGGCATGCCGGTGTCGAGCGTGCCCTCCGCGGCCTGGAGCGTGAGGTTGGTCCCCAGCTTGTGCAGCACCTGGGTGCCGCCACCGGACTTCTTCTGCTTCTTCTTGCCACCACTCCGTTCCCGCCGGTCCTCGTCCTCCAGGTCGTCCCAGGGCCCCTTCTTCTTGCCGAGCGCGTCGAGCAGCGACTTCGGCTGGGCCATGAACGCGAGCGCCTTGAGGGTGTCCTTCCGGTTGGAGCGCAGCTCATCATGCTCGTGCGGCTCCAGCCCGGCCCAGGCGCGGGTGAAGAAGACCTTCGCCTGATCCTCGAGACTGGCGCCGGTATCGACCGGGAACCACTCGTGCTGGCGCGCGGGGTGGTAGGCGATGGTCATGAGCTCGTCACGCGTGCGCCAGCGCGGCTCGAGGATGAGGGGGAAGAGGCCGGACAGCCGTGGCGTCTCGGTTCCAGTGCGCACGCGCTTGAAGTCCAGCTCCAGCTGCACCCGCTCCAGGCGGATGCCTCTGGGGAGCTGGAAGTACGACAGCTCCTGGACGGGCAGCTCGCCGATGACGCTCCGGAGATCCTCCACGAGCTTCTGCTGGAGCTTGACGGTGCTCCGGCCCTCGCGGCCGCGGGTATGCGGGCCGAGCGCGAGCGTGGTCCACCGGTAGCCACCGGAGGCATCGCGGCTCTGGTACACGCCGATGGTGAGGTTCATCGAGCCGCCCCCCTCATCACGTCGAGCGCGAAGGAGAAGCCACTCTCGGGCTCGAAGGTCCCGGCGTGTTCGAGGAGAAGGATGTGTTCGAGCAGGATCTGTTCGAGCGCCTGGAAGTGCTCCCCGGGATCCAGCTGGAGCTTGCGTGCGCCATCGCACAACAGGAGTTCACCGCCGGGGACGTACTCACGAATGGCCGGCATCAGCCGCAGCTCCTTGATGGCCCGTTGTGCCGGAGGGGCGATGGCAGGCAGATCGAGCTCCTTCTGGAACAACTGGGTGGACATGGCCACGGGCCTGATCTCGACCTGGACCAGCTCGTCCTTCTCCGTGGGAGGGTAACGATGAATCCCGGCCTCGAGCGCCAGGAAGACCCCCGCGTTCGTGCCGCTGACCGAGAGCAGCACCTCCCGGAAGCCCCGCGTAGGCGCGGCGAGCTCCTTCCGGAGCTGCTCCGCGCTCAACGACTTGTCATCCCATTTGCGCTTGCGCTCGCTGCTCTTGTGGGTGACCGAGACACGGCCCTCGACCGTCCAGCCGCGCCGGGGCGAATCCTCGATCAGCGGCAGGAGCCAGCGCTCGAAACCGCGCGTCTCCCCCGCCTCCTGGAGGATCAACGTGATCTGGTCCCTCCGGGGCTGGAGCGCGAGCAACACGGACGGCATGAGCTGGCGGATGGCCTTCATCTGCTCGTGGGCCTCGTCCACGAAGGGAGCGGCATCCTGCTGCTCGAAGAGCGCCATCAACGCCAGCTCCTCGGCGGCCAGGAGTGAGGCGCGCAACCTCCGGGCCTCGCTCCAGAGCGCCTCGAGCCGGCTGTGCTCGTGCTGGAGCTGTCCCAGCGAGGAGGCCTCGGGCCCTCGCATCTTCTTCTGATCGCCCTGGGCGAGCTGGGCCACCAGGAAGTGGATCCGCTCCCCGACGTTCTCCACGGCATCCATCCGGAAGAGCGTGTCGATGACCCGCCGCTGCTTCTGCATGTCACGCACGAGGTCGAGCTGATTGCGCGCCGTCTTCTGACTGCCCTTGGACAGCTCCACGGCGATCCCGCCAGGGCGGGAGGCGATGACCACACGTCCGCCCTGGGCGTCGGGCCCGGCCTCGGAGAGCGCGCGGGCGATGGGGACGACGAGCTGCTGGTCCAGGTGCCTGCGCATGGCCCGCGCGCCATAGGCCTCCTGGTAGCCGGACATGGCGAGCGAGGTGGTGATCTCGGGAGGCACGAGGAGCGAGACCCCCCGCTGCATCAACCCGCGCCGTTGCCGCAACCGCTCCACGCCGAACCGGGCCACCTCCGCCGCCTGCTCGGAGGTGAGCGGATGGAAGGGAATGAGCTGGTCGATGCGGTTGACGAACTCGGGGCGGAAGTGCCGGTGCACCTCGCGCAGGTAGTACGAGGCGTCATCCACCGAGGTGGCACCGATACCCAGTGGGGAGCGGCGGTGCGCCACCCCGAGGTTGCTCGTCATGATGATGATGGCGTTGTGGAACCACGCCGTCTGTCCCCGGGCATCGGTGAGCCGCCCTTCCCCGCACACCTGCAGGAGCAGATCGAAGACGGCCGGGTGGGCCTTCTCGATTTCATCGAGCAGCAGCACGCAGAAGGGCTGCTGGCGGACGCGGCGCGTGAGCAACCCCTCGCCCTGGTTGTTGCCCCGGATGAGCCGCTCGGCGGCCCAGCCGTCCATGAACTCGCTCATGTCGAAGCGGAACATCCGCTCCGGCGAGCCGAAGAGGAACGTGGCGAGCAGCCGCGCCAGCTCGGTCTTCCCGACGCCGGTGGGGCCCACGAAGAGGAAGGTGGCCAGTGGCTTGCCCTGGGGTTGGAGCCCCGCCTTCACCATGCACAGCGTCTCCACGACACGGAGCACCGCCGTCTCCTGGCCGACGAGCTGGCGGCGGAAGTGCGCCTCGACCTCGCCCGCGAGCAGCGCGCGATCCTCGCGCAACAGGAACTCGGGGACGCCGGTCTTGAGGCTGAAGAGCGAGTACACGCGCTCGCGGGTGAGCAGGGGCACTTCGCCGGTGCCGGTGCGCTCCTGTTGCAGGCCCGCGCGCATCTCCTCGTACAACCGCACCGCCTTGCCGGGCAGCGCGCGGCTCGGCAGGTAACGCTCGGCCAGGTCCACGAGCGGATCCACCGCGTCGTCGGCCAGCGAGGACCGGCAGGGCTCCGCCTTCCGTTGCCAGACCGTCCGGGTCCGGAGCGCCTCGCGGGTCTGCCGGGTCCCCAGCGGCTCCACGCGCACGCGCCCGAGCACCGCGAAGAGGCCCGGGTGCCGGGTCTCGAGCAGATCCAGGGACTCCGGGGTGAGCTCGCCGAGGAACCGTACCCGGCCCTCCTCCAGGAAGGGCTTCATCGCGCCGGGGATGTCGATGTGCTCCGAGGACTGCTGCGCGAGCAGCTCGCCGAGGTTCTCGAAGTACAGGACCGCGTCGAGCTCCTGCGCCGCGCGCATCACGCGCAGCACGCGCTCCTGCCACTGACCGAAGCCGGACATGCCGGCGATCAACCGCGAGCCGCTCGTGGCGTACACCCGCCGCTCGCGGCCGGCCTTGCGCTCGGCACGGAGCCACGCGAGGAGCAGCTCCGTCTTGCCCACCAGCTCCGGGCCCACGAGCAGCACGCCCTGCCGCTTCTCGCCGCCGAGCAGGCCGGACAGCAGCGCGAGCTCGGTGTCCCGGGCGATGAGCGGCGGCCCGTACCGGGCCTCGTCGCGATCATGCAGCGGCGTGGAGACGGAGAGGAGCACCTGGTGCGCCTGCTCCCGCTTGAGCTTCTCCTCCAGCTTCTTCTTCGCCTGCCGGGCCTTGTCGCTCGCGTCCTGACGCCGGAGCGCGAGCTGGACGGTTTCGAGCGTCACGGACTTCGGAGGCAGCAGCCGCAGGTACTCATGCGCGGCCGGCTCCCGCGCGGCGAGCAACCGCTCCACGTCCGCGCGCACCGTCTCCCGGACGTCCTGGTTCCTGCCCACGTAGACCGTGTGATCGATCGCCGGGACGAAGACCCAGGTCTCCTCCGGGAGCGGTACGACGATGGTGGCCAGCTCGACGGTGACGGGTTTGACGAGGCGTTTGGGGAGATCGGCACGGGGCGCGAGGATCTCCAGCATCTCGAGCCGCACCTGCTCGGGGAAGGAGAAGCGGGCCAGCTCCTCGGGCTCCACCTTGGACAGGTGCTCCTCGAGGAACAGGCGCTGCTCGCCCAGACAGGCCTCGAGGGTGGGCGCGTGGCTCGTCAGGGTGGGCGCGGCCACGGGGAACACCTGGTGGTCTCCGTTCCAGAGCTGCTGGCAGACGAGCGGCGTGGAGAACTCGAGGGTCCCGGGGACGGCATCGGAAGGTGCCATGGGCCCGGCATCCTATGCCGCCCTCCCCTTCAAGGGGATGGGGTGAGTCAACCCTGATGAGGTACGCTGGTGGGCAGGAGGGGTCACGCACCATGTCGCACGTCAACCCGAGCAACTTCCAATCCGCGCTCGATCGCCGCTTTCGCGATGAGCTGCTCGCCAGCGAGGACGTCCAGCTGGCGCTGCGGGAAGTGAGCTCGATGCCGGGTGGGTTCGGCGCCGTCACGAGGCAGAGGCAACTGCTCTCGAACGCCTTCAAGCTGACGCACCCGGTGGCGCCGCGAGTCCTGGATGCACTGGCCGCCTGTAAGGAGGTCCTGGGCTACGAAGGACCCGTGGACGTGTTCGTCAACCCCGAGCCCATGATCCGGGCCGCGGCCGTCTACGCCCCGTCAGACACGCCCGCCATCGTCCTGTCCTCCCGGCTCCTGGAGGCGTTCCAGGAGGCCGAGCTGCGCTTCATCCTCGGGCACGAGCTCGGGCACCTCGCCTTCGAGCACTTCACCCTCCCCCTGCCGGCCACGGCCATCGCCTGGGACGAGGAGTCCGGAAGGTGCGTCTCCCCCGCCTCGGCCCTGGGGCTGTACCGGTGGAACCGGGCGGCCGAGGCCAGCGCCGACCGGGCGGGATTGCTGTGCGCCCGGGAGCTGGAAGCCTCCGCGAGCGCCCTGCTCGCACGGGTGAGTGGATGGACCTCCGGCTCGGTGAAGTCCGAGCTGCAGGCGGCGGCGCGCCATGTGGAGGCGCTCCTGTCGGATCCATCGGCCCGCGAGCGGCGCGGCGAGGGCGAGGAGGCACTCGGTGGTTTCCGCTCCCATGCCTTCAGCCCGTGGCGGGTGCGCGCGCTCGTGGCGTTCTCCAAGACGAGGACCTTCCTGAAGAACGCGGGCCAGTATGCGAGCGAGGAAGGACTGTCGGACGAGGAGGCAGACACCCTGTTGGCGTGGGAGCTGCGGGAGCTGGATCCTTCCTACCTGGAGAAGTCCGAGCATCCCGATCTGCTGCAATTGGCCCTGAGGACGGGAAGGCTCCTGCCCGTGCTGGAGCAGCTGTACCTGGAGAAGGCGACCCTGCCCGAGCGGTCCCGGCTGGTGCAGCACCTCACGCTGCGCAAGGCCCCGGACGGCGACGTGGACAACCTGGGTTACCTGGAGCTGAAGCAGTTGGCCAGAGCGCTGGAGGTGCCCTCGTGGCTGGTGGACGAGGCCCTGCGCGGCGCCAGCACCCCCTTGGATTGAGGCGGCCCCATCCCGCTCGGGGCCCCGATGCACTTGAGGTGCTCGCCGCGGCCCCGCGGGATGCAAGGCTTTGGAATTCAATCAATAGCAAGACATTATTTGTTTGCCTGTGTTTATGCATGCAAACACAATTAATTATTAATTAAAATTAATTAAATGATTGTCTTTATTTATTTGATTTAATTTATTTTTATTTGAATTGACAAACACAAATCCAAGCAAATCACATGCAAGCAAAACACAATAATAAATCAATATCAAAACACGAAACATGATATATATTTGCAATTCTATATACATATACATCCACTACCCATCCACACAAAAGCCGCTAATGTAGGCATGACATGTTCGGACTCTTTATCGCCACGATGTCGTGAGATGTAGGCATGATGGATTCTAGAGGACCAGACCTGGCAGCACCCGAGAAGCTATGCGCCTGGGTGAACGAGCCCGCGAACGCCTGGTCCAACCTCGCCTACCTGGCCGTGGCGTTGGGGTGTGCGTGGATGTGGCGGGTCACCGGCAGCCGAGCCATGGGACACTTCGCGTGGACGACGTTGCTCGTGGGGGCACTCTCCTTCGCCTTCCACGCGACGAACAACTTCGCCACCCAGCTCCTGGACTTCGTGGGGATGTACGTACTCGCCTTCCTGCTGGTGGCGTTGAACCTACACCGCCTCGGCTGGTTGCCGCGCGAGCGGGTGGGAGCGGTCCACACCGGGCTGACCGTGGGGTGCACCCTGCTCGTGCCGGTGATGCGGCTCGCGGGAGTCCCCTACCAGCTCGTGGTGCTGGGGGCGGTGCTGGTGATCGTGGGAACCGAGATGCGCCTGTCCCGGCGGAAGGAGCCGCGCGAGTCGTACCGGGATTTCTGGCTGGCGGTGGGGCTGATGGCCGCGGCGGCGGCGTGCTCAGTGGCGGACGTGACGCGGGTGTGGTGCGACCCGGACAATCACTGGGTGCAGGGACACGCCACCTGGCATGTCCTGAGTGCGCTCGCGCTGCTGTTCACCGCGCGGCACCACGCCAAGCTGGAAGCTCAGGCGGTAGCACCCTCGTAGGAGGGCAGTAATCTGAAAATTTTCGCCGGGACCGGACTTACACGTATTCCCACGAAAACTTCTATCGGCATTGCAATCACTTTCATCCGATGGATGAAGAAGACAGGTTGATGGTGGCCGCCGCGTGGGATCGCGAGTCTGGTTTTATGTCAAAGAATCAGACCCGAATTCACGAGGTCCCTCATGCCTTCCAGCGCGCGTTGGTCGTTGCTGTTGGTCCCCGGGATGTTGTTCTTCTACATCCTCAGCGGAGCACCCCGTGAAGCAGAGGCCGCCCCGCGCGGTGGAGGTGCGTGCAAGAAGTGTCCGCCAGACGCGGGCACTCCGGACGCCGGCTCGGGCGGCTCCGATGCGGGCACTCCGGACGCGGGCACTCCGGACGCGGGCACTCCGGACGCGGGCACTCCGGATGCGGGGACCGGCACGGATGGCGGCACGACCCCGCCCACGGACTGCCTTGGCCAGCCACTGCTCGATTCACTCGGAAAGGACCACGTACTCCTCGGCGGGCAGACGGACAACGCCGTGGCCGGGCTGGCGCCGTTCGATATCCGTTACATCTACCTCGCGGGCGGCCTGTTCGACAGCGTGGAGCCGTGCAACTCGTGCAGCACGAGCTGCTCCTCCGCCGGGCAGTCCTGCTCCAACTGGAATCCCAATGGCTGTGGTTGGTGGGGGTGCTGGCAGTGGGACCAGGTTCCTCCGGGGCAGTACCTGCGTGACTACTTCCAGCAGACGATCAATCTGGGACAGATCCCGATGATCACCTATTACCAGATGCTCCACACCAGCCGTGTGGCCGAGGGCGCGCAGGAAGTGGCCGCGGCGCAGACCCTCTCCTTGATGCAACGCTATTACAATGACTGGCGTTTCGTGTTGAAGCAGATTGGTAATTCCACTGCATTGCTTCACATCGAGCCAGACTTCTGGGCGTATGCGCAGCACGTGAACCCGAATCCGCACATGATTCCGGCGGCGGTCGCCTCGGCCAATCCCACGGATTGCGCGAACGTGGAGAACACCATCGCCGGCATGGGCCGCTGCATGATCTCCATGGCCCGCAAGTACGCCCCCAACGCCAAGGTGGGCCTGCATGCCTCGGCGTGGGCCACGAAGATCGACGCCATGATGAACAGGGATCCCGCGCTCGACGTGGAGGGTGAGGCCCGCAAGGTGGCGGACTTCCTCATGGAGTGCGGGGGGGCCGCCGGGGACTTCGTCGTGGTGGAGACGAGCGACCGCGACGCCCAGTACTATCAGGTGCGTCTGGGCCGCGACAGCTGGTGGGATGCGACCAACGCCACGCTCCCCCACTTCCGTCAGGCCTTCCGGTTCGCCAAGGCGCTCTCAGAGCGGATGGGCCGGCCCAACCTCTGGTGGCAGCTCCCCGTGGGCAACATGTCCATGCCCGGCTACGACCAGCACTGGAAGGACAACCGTCTGGACTACTTCTTCGACCACCCCGAGGAGGTGGCCGCCGCCCACGGTATCGGCATGATCTTCGGCGCGGGCGAGCAGGCCCAGACGAACCCCTCCACCGACAACGGGCACCTGGTGCTGCGGACGAACAACTACTTCCTCACCGGCGGGCAGCTCGCCTGCCCCAACGTCAGCATGCCCTGAGCGCGCCCGGTGCTCGCGCTTGACATCGGCTCGCGGTCCAGGCGTGGGTAGGGCCTCATGGATGAGTCTCCGCCCTCCCCGCTGCCCTTCCCGACGAGCCTCTGTCACCGCTGCGCCGCGCCGCCGAGGTACGTGAGGACGAAGACGTCCACGTTCATCCTCTGCCCGCTGCTGCCGCAGAAGTACGCGCCCCAGCCCGTGCTCCGGTGTCCCCTCTTCCGGCCCAGGTCCCCGGAGCCGGAAGCGAAGTAGGGGCACCCGGTGTGCTCAGCCCAGGTGCTGCAGCTCGCGCGTGAGCTGAGTCTCCAGGTCCCGGATGTTGCGGTACACGAGGCAGCGGTGGCCCGCGACGTCGAACTTGAGCTCCTTGAGGTCCCGGACCAGCAGGATCGTGGGCCGTCCCCTGCCCCAGGCGTAACCAACTTCCAGGTAGACGTTGGGGTTGGCCATGGACAGGTCCGCGATGATGACCTTCGCGGTGTCGATGCGCTCCTTGATGCGCTGGATGATGGCGCCCTCGAACACGGCCTGATCCACGCGCTCGCACAGGAGCCCCGCGCCCTTCACGGGGCCCAGGATGCCGTAGTGGTAGACGTCCTCCATCTCGGTGGCGAAGGGCATGGCGACGAAGGCGTGGGGCTTGGCCATCGACTGCGCCCCGGCCGTGGCCATGGGCGGCGCCTGGACGTGCTGGCTCGTGCGCTTGACGCGGAAACCCCAACCGCTCGTCAGGGGCTCCACCCCCGGACTCTTGCCAAGTCCCCGCTCCAGCGCCGTGCGCAGCCGATCCGCGCGCTTCTGCTGTAGCTCCACCACGGTGATGCGCTCCAGCCCCTGCGGCCCGGCGCCCCGCATGAAGGCCTCGACGAGGCCTCCGACGAGCGCGAGCGCCGCCTCGTCCTCGTCCAGGCCGTAGTTGGGGCCGTGCACCGTGCAGGCGATGTGCCGGATGTCCGGGCGCGACTCGAGCGCCTTGAGCGCCCGGGCCGCGAACTGGCGGATCTCGTGGTAGCCGAACTTCCCCAGCTTCACGGTGCCGAGAAAGAGGGCCAGGGGCGCGCCAATGGCACCCCGCGTCTCGATGAAGACATGATCCCCGATGGGCACCGAGAAGCTCGCCATCGGAATGCCCACCTGGACGAGCCGCGAGGCCACGGCCTGATCCGCGCCGTAGAAGCTCTGGGCGTGCTTGAGCAGCACCACATCCGCGCGCGTGTCGGTGATGTTTCCGGCTTCCAGGACGAGATCGAGGGCAGCGCTCATCGGGAGGAACTGTGGCACGGAGGGGCCGGGCCCGCCAATGGCGCTCAGGCCGGAGCGACCTCGACCGCGCCTCCCGGCTCCACCGTGACGCGCACGGGCAGGAAGCGCTCGATGAGCCACGCGTGCGTGGTGAGGTGATCCGTCACCCGCGCCGTCGTGTAGCGCGTCGTCCCCGGAGAGGAGGCGCCCAGCTTCCCCGCCGCCAGCAGCGCCGCGGGCAGGAGGATTTGATCTCCGAGGTGCTCGTCCAATGCGCCCCCGCTCTCCATGAAGCGCGCCACCTCTTCCGCCGCCTCGCGCCCCACGTCCTCCGCCGGAAGCCCCCGCTTCCCCAGGGATGTGAAGCCGGCGATGGTGTTCTCGAACTGCGCCATGATGAACGTCACCGTGCCCACCGAGTGCGTCACCGGCAGCGGCCGGTTCTCCGCGTGGCTGTAGATGCCCCGCTCGCGCAGGGCCGCCACCGCCGCCTTGGATTGCCGCTCCGCGATGCCGAAGGGCAATCCGCCCACGAACGAGCCCACCGCGATGTCCCGCAGCGTCCCTCGGGAGGGCAGATCCACCCGGTCTGGGGGATCCCGCACCGGCTCCACCTCGGCGATGAACTCTCCCGCGCCCTGTGGGTAGAAGCCCGCGTGCACCAGGCGCAGCGCGGCGTTCAGCCCGTAGGCCTTCACCACCGGCAGCCACACGCCCACGACGTAGTGGTAGCTGGGGCTGTGCGGCAGGTGCGTTCCCCCGCGCAGGGTGAGCGAGCCGCCCCCCGCCAGCGCCAGCGGGTAGAAGAGGCACTGGAAGAGCAGCGGCGTACTGCCCGCCGTCCCCACCTCCAACACGTAGTCGCCCGGACGTACGGGTCCCGGCTCGAAGCGCAGCTCCGAGGCCCCCACCGCCGCGCCCTCGCTCCGTCCCCCGCTGATGGCTTCCGCGCCCCGCACGCAGGCGAGGTGCTGCGGCCTCAACCCCGGAGGCTGGCGGTTGGCCCTCACGTTCCTCATGTGGAAGGGCCTCCCAGTGATGAGCGACAGCGAGAGCGCCGAGCGGAGGATCTGCCCTCCCCCCTCGCCCTCGCTTCCGTCGAGCTCCACCGGTGCGTCGTGGCGGTCGGTGCCTGCCATACCCCTCTCCCCCTCCGAGAAAGTCCACCGCAGCCTAGCAGAAGGCTTTCGGGTACTGTCCGCCCGCCTTGGCCCTCGCCATCTTCCTGTTCACCTACGTCTTCATCGCCGGTATCCGCCTCCCCTTTCCCAGGTTGGATCGCCCCGGAGGCGCGCTCGTGGGCGCCGTCCTCATGGTGGTGGCCGGTGTCGTCGCCCCCTCCGAGGTCTTCAACTACAGCTCCGATCCCTCCCGGCACGCCGTGGACATGGACACGCTCGTGCTCCTGCTGGGGATGATGCTGATGGCGGACTACCTCTCGCAGGCCGCCTTCTTCCGCGCCGCCGGTGCCTGGGCGCTGAAGAAGGCCCACACGCCCCGGCTGCTGCTCGTGGCCGTGGCCTGCACCAGCGCCTTCCTCTCCGCCTTCCTCGTCAACGACACCATCTGTCTGATGCTCACCCCGCTGGTGCTCGTGGTCGTCGAGGACGCGCGCCTGCCGCCCATCCCGTACCTGCTCGCCGTCTGCATGGCCTCCAACTCGGGCTCGGTGGCCACCTTCACCGGCAACCCCCAGAACATGCTCATCCAGGGCGCCTCCGGGCTGCCCTATGCGCAATTCGTGGCCTACATGGCGCTGCCGGCCGTGCTCTCCACCGGCGTGGTCATCGCCGGGCTCCTCTTCGTCTTCCGCAAGCAGCTCTCCCACGAGCGCTTCGACACGCACCCGCCTCCGCCTCCCGTGGACCGCCCGCTGCTCGGGCTCACGCTCGCCACGCTCGTGGGTGTGGTCGCCGCCTTCTTCATCGGCCTGCCCATGAGCTGGAGCGCCCTGGCCGGCGCCGCGGTGGTGATGACGCTCTCCCGCCGCGCCCCTCCCCGCCAGGCCATCGAGCGCGTGGACTACGTCCTGCTGCTCTTCTTCGCCTGCCTCTTCGTGGTCGTCTACGGCGTCAACAAGGCTGGCTGGGCGGATGACATCTACCGCGTCTTCTCGCCCTTCATGTCCGGGCCGCCCTGGCGCGAGACGCTCGGCTTCGCCGGGCTGACGCTCGTGGCCTCCAACCTCTTCAGCAACGTGCCCTTCGTCATGCTGGCCCGCGCCTGGGTGCCCACCCTGCATGATCCCGTGCTCGGCTGGCACGTGCTGGCGCTCGGATCCACGCTGGCGGGCAATCTCACGCTGGTGGGCAGCGTGGCCAATCTCATCGTCTTCGAGGCCGCCCGCGGCAAGGCCGAGCTCAGTTTCCTCGGCTACCTGCGCGTGGGTCTTCCCATCACGCTCGTCAGCTTCGTGCTGGGGCTCGCGGTGCTCCTCGCGGAGCACGCGATCTTCTGAGCTCCCTACAAGCGCTGATCCGCGGCCATTTCCCCTCTCCCCCCGGGAGAGGGACGGGGTGAGGGTTTCGGGTGAACTCTGGTTGAACCCACTGTCCACACTGTGAGCCACGGGTTGGAGTACCGGGACAGGCACCCTCACCCTGACCCTCTCCCGAGGGGAGAGGGGATATCTTCGCTCACTTCACTGAACTGAAAACCAGGCTGAAAGCCGAGAGGTCACGGATCCGGATCCGGCAGCTCGCCGGGTGCCAGCTCGGGCTCGGTGGGCTTCGGCGGGGCCGGCAGCTCACGGCCCGTCGAGTGGACACTGTCACCCTCCTCCGGCGGCAGCGGCCCGCCCGGCTTGCGATCCGGCGGACGCAGCTCCTCCGCGAACTGCCCGGCGACCACGTCCAGCATCGCCGTCAGCTCACGGCGGAACAGCGCGGGATCCTTCCCCACCTTGAAGGGATCCAGGTGCTCGGCGCCCTCGGCCACCCGGTCCACCAGGAAGGGCCGGCGCCAGATCTCCGCCCTCCCGTTGATCTTGAACATGCGCGCATAGCCCCGCATGTACGCGCCCGCCTGCCCCTTCACGCTGCGCATTCCGTAGTCCTGGATGACGAACTCCACCACCGAGTCCGCCCCCAGCCGCGTCAGCAGGTCATAGTCCGGAGCGTTCGCCGGCACCTCCTCCACCAGGAAGCTCTCCAGCATCGTCGCCACTCGCGCCGGATCCAACGCGTCCACCCACGGCCGCTCCTCGGGGAGCTGCCGGAACGTATTCACCCGCAGGCGCTCGGAGACCTCGAAACGGGACACCGCTCCGGTCAGCTTCGCCTGCAGCCGGCGATCCGCCTCCTTCGGCTCCAGCTTCTTGAGCTTGTCCTTGTAGGCGCTGTCCTCGCGGAACACGAGGCTGTGCGGGCCCGCCTCGAGTTCGATCCGGGAGATGAACGCGGGCCGCGACACGCGATCCAGATTCGCGCCCGCGAGCCGCTGCGAAGCACAACCCCCTGTGAGCAGCACCAGCAATGCGAGGAATGAGATTCGCGCCATTCCTCACACATACAGCATTTTTCCGCTTCCACCCACCGCACGGCGTCAAGGGACGGACACTCACCCCCCGAGGGAGCAGGCTTCAGAACAGCACCAGCTCCTCGTATGGCTCCAGCGTCTCGCCAGTGACTTTCTCCTGCCCTCCGAGGAGGGCCTCGTTGCTGCGCTGGCGGGTCTCGATCAGCTCGGAGACGAGCGCGAGGATCTGCGGATGGGTGAGGATGAGGGTGTCGAAGTCCTCGCGAGGCAGCCGCAGCAGCGAGGTGTTGCGCGCGGCCTTCACGGTGGCGTTGGCGGGTGTCTTCTGCAGCAGGGACATCTCGCCGAACAGCTCGCCCTCGCGCAGCCGGGCCAGGGGCTGCTCGCCCTTGGTGACGGCCACCTCGCCGGAGAGCACCACATAGAGGCCGTCCACCTGGTGGCCCTCGTGGATGATGATGTCGCCCCGGCGCACCTCGCGAGCCCGGAAGCGCTCCACCAGCTCGCGCCGATCCTTGCGGCCGAAGGGCTGGAAGAGCGCCGAGGTGTTCACCACGTCCGACAACAATCGCTGCCGGCAGAAGCGCCTCAGTGCCTTGGCCACCTGCGGGTAGCTGCGCGAGAGGCTCGCGAGCACCGGCGCGGAGATCTCCAGCACCTGCGTCTCCTCGGAGGCGCTCACCACCGAGGCCGAGCGCGGCGCGCCCGACAACAGCGCCATCTCGCCGAAGAAGGCCCCCTCGCCCAGCTGGGCCAGCTCGCGCTGCTCGGCGCCGGACTGGCGCACGATGCTCACGCGGCCCGCGCAGATGACGTAGAAGGCATCACCCCGCGTGCCCTGCTCGATGATGCGTCCGCCCTCCGGGAAGCGGCGCAGCGGGCAACGCTCGAACAGCGCGATGAAGGCGTCACGCGGCAGGTCCGAGAAGAGCGGAATCTTCGGCAACGCCTCGTCCTGGGGGGCCGTCTCGGCGACGGGCTCCTCGGCTTCCGGCGTGCTCGTCTCCTCCACCTCGGGGGCGGACGGCACGGGCTCCGCGTGCTGCCCGGCGCCCGCGAGCGCCGCCAGCTCCACCGCGTGCAGCAACGAGTCCGCCTGCACCGCGAGTTCCGTGAAGGGCGTGCTCCCCGGCACCGGCGGCTGGAAGTCCACACCGTCCTGGGGCGTGAAGCGCTCGAGGCGCGGCGAGGCAGGGCCCACGGCCGCCACCCGGAGGGGCTGGGGCGGAGGCTCGGGAGTGGAAGGCGCGGATGGCGGCTCCGTCACGGCCGGACGCACGTCGCTCGAGCGGCGGCGCAGACCTGGAGGCGCGGACTTCGCCACGGCGGCCTGGACGGGCGCGGCTTCCGGGCTCCCCTTCTCCGCATCGCCGAGATCCAGCTCCACCTCGATGTCCGCCGCGGGCGCGGCGGGAGGCTCGGTGCCTGCCTCCTCGAAGTCCAGCTCCACCTCGAGCCCCGACAGGGACGAGGCGGCCCTGGGCTCGGGCTCGGAGTCCCCAACGGACTCGGGCTCCTCCGAGGCCAGGGCCTCGTCGACGTCCGGCGGCAGCTCGATGAAGAACGCGGACTGCTTCGCCACGGGAGGCGCTTCCAGCGGCCTGGGCGTCACCGCGCGAGCCGGGCCTCCCGTTCCGCCCCGGCGGGCGTAGAGGTTGGCGAGCATCTGCTGCACGCCCTGGTGCGACGCATCCAGCTCCAGGATGAGCTTGCTGGCGGCGATGGCTCGCGGGAGGAACCCCTCGCGGGCGAACCCCTCGGCGGCGGCCTGGTAGGAGGAGATGGCGCGGGCATTGTTGCCCACCTTCACCCAGGCATCCCCCAGCCGCACGCGCGCCTGGTAGTCCTTCGGGTCCAGCTGACAGTATTCCTCGAAGAGCTCGGCGGCCCGGGCAAAGCGTCCCTTGGTGAGGGCTTCGTTGGCTTTGTCCCTGAGCTGCCGTGGCTCCATGTCAGCGTGCCCCCTCGGCCGCGGTCGTCGTCTTGGCCAACGCCGTCACCGCTGCCTCACGGACCCGACGGTAATAGTCACTCTTGAGCGCGTCCAGTGCATCGGCCTGGGCGCCCGTGCCCATCTTCGTGAGCGCCCCCGCCGCCGCCGCCCGGATCTCCGGCAGGTCATGGTACAGGTCGCGCGCCACCACCTCGGCCGCCGTGCTGTCGCCGATCTCTCCCAGGGCGGTGAGCAGCTCGCGCCGGCCGACGCCCGAGGGCTCCTCCAGCGCCTTCACCAGCGTGGGCACCGCCTCCTTCGCCTTCAGCCGGCCCAGCAGCGTGGCGGCCAGCACCACCTCGGTGCCTCCCTCGGAGACGACCTTCTGGAGCTCGCCCACCGCGGAGGCCGGCACGCCCGTCTTCACGAGGGCATCGAGCACCACCAGCTTCTCGCCGTGGATCTGCGGCAGCAGCTCCACCAGCGCGGACCGCCCGGCCTCGCCCTGCTCGGCGAGCGCCTGGGCCAGGGCCTTCACCAGATCGCGCTCGGCCTCGAACAGGCCGTTCTTCGCGAGCGCCACGCCCTCGGGTCCCAGCCGCGTCAGGCCCACCAGGGCGGCGGTGCGCACCGTCACGCTGGAGTCGCCGGCGAAGCTCTTGAGCAGCTCCAGCGCCCCGGGCGCATTCACGGCCCCGAGCGCGCGCAGCAGCCCGGCCAGCGGCTCGAGCTTGCTCGAGTCCACGTCATCGAACAGCTCGGCGGGGGCGCGCTGCTGCACCACGGGCCGGCCCTGCTCGCGCGTCTTGGCCGCGTTGAGCGCCTTCACGCGGGCCATGAGGCTGGAGTGCTTCTCGCGCTTCGCCGCACGGTCGCCGCCACTCTCCGGCTGGGAGGGATCGAAGCCCGGCCCATAACTCTCGGGGAGCTTCTGGGTGACCCAGTCCTGGCGGAGCACCTGCGCGGACGCGAGCTCCTGCTCGAAGGCCTTCTGCAGCACGGGGGCGGCGGAGGCATCCCCGATGGCCGCGGCCGCGTCCACGGCGAGCGCACGCAACGTGGCATCGCCCTGGGCGATGTAGGGCAGCACCTTGGGGAGCAGGTCCTTGGCCGCGGGGCCGAGGCCGATCACCACCTGCAACCCGCCGGCGGCGGTGGAGGGGCGCGACAGACGCTCGACGATGGGATCCACGGGGCAGCCGCCGCGCTCGCGCATGGCCCGGGCAACGGGGATGGCCTCACGGGTCCCGGCATCGAGCGCGATGGCGCACAGCGCCGCATCCGTCTGGGGCTGGCGCGGCATGTCGAGCAGGGCGTCGATGGCCAGGGGGCTCACGGAGCTCTTCTCCACCGCCACGGCCTGCAGCCGGGGAATGGCCTGGGGCTCCTGCAGCCGCGTGAGGGCGGTGATGGCCGACTCGCGCAGCTCGGGGAAGCTCTCGTCCAGCAGGGGCAGGATGGCGGGCACGGCGCGCTTGTCGCCCAGGTCCCCCAGGCCGCGCACCGCGGCGGCGGCGAGAATGACCTGGCTGCCGCGCACCAGGGGCACCAACCGGGTGAAGGCATCGGGACGGCCGCTCTTGCCCAGCTCCTCGGCGGCGCCCACGCGCTCGGGCAGCGACCCCTCGTTGATGGCCAGGAGGTTGCGCTCCCAGATGGCCTTGGACTCGGCGGCGACGACCTCGGCCATGGCGCCGGGCACGTTGGCCTGCTTGAGGGCCTGGACGATCACCTGGCGCGTCTGACGGCCGCGGCGGCCGTACTGCAGCGTGAGATAGGCCTTGGCCTTGTCGTTCTTCACCTGCGCCAGGGCCATGGCCGCCTGGCCCTGCACGTCCACGTCGGAGTCCTCGAGCAGCTCGCCGAGCAGATCCACCACGCGGGGATCCTGGCTCTTGCCGAGCGCGGAGGCAGCCTCGCCGCGGACGATGGAGGCCATGTCCTTGGCGGCACGGGTGAAGAGGGCCAGATCATCGGCACGGGCGTCCTCGGCCAGCTTCTTCACGGCGAGGGCCCTCACCTCGGGGCGAGGGCTCTGCAGATCCGCGAGAAGCTGATCCCGGCTTCCACTGCACCCGGCGGTGGAGAGAAGGGACAGGACGACAAGGAAGGAGCGCACGCCGGTTCGCATCGTTCTCCGGGGAGGGAAAGCGTGAGACGCCGGCGGTTATATCAGCGGTGCGTGCGACCGCCCACGACTCAGCGGCCCTTGCGAGGGCCCCCTCGGCCCCTGGGCGCCCCAGCGCCGCGAGGACCCCCGGCGCCGCGAGGACCACCGGCGCCCCGAGGAGCCCGGGAGTTCCAATCGGACGTGGGCCCCTGCTTCTTCTCGCGCCAGTTCACGAAGGGCTTCGAGCCCTCGCCCGTCTCCTCGCCTCCCGGACGTGCCGCACCGCGGCGGGCCGGGCCACCCGCGCCCGCTCCGAACGGCTTGCGCGCGGGGCGCTCACCACGCTCCTCGTCCCGAGGCGCCCACTCGCGACGCTCTGGACGGGGGCCACGCGAGGGAACCCGGCGCTCGGCGCTCGGATTCGACGAGAAGGGGCTGCTGCGCTCCGAACGTCCACCCGCGCCCGCGCCAAACGGCTTGCGCGCAGGACGCTCACCGCGCTCCTCACCCCGAGGCGACCACTCACGGCGCTCCGGACGGCCACCGGCGTCCTCTCCGAAGGACTTCCGGGCGGGACGGGCACCGGCGCCCGCGCCAAACGGCTTGCGCGCAGGACGCTCACCGCGCTCCTCACCACCCCGAGGCGACCACTCGCGGCGCTCCGGACGGCCACCGGCRCCCTCGCCGAAGGACTTCCGGGCGGGACGGGCACCGGCGCCCGCGCCAAACGGCTTGCGCGCAGGACGCTCGCCGCGCTCCTCACCGCCGCGAGGCGACCACTCACGGCGCTCCGGACGGCCACCGGCACCCTCGCCGAAGGACTTCCGGGCAGGACGGGCACCGGCGCCCGCGCCAAACGGCTTGCGAGCAGGACGCTCGCCGCGCTCCTCACCACCCCGAGGCGACCACTCACGGCGCTCCGGACGGCCACCGGCGCCCGCTCCGAACGACTTGCGCTCCGGACGGCCACCGCGCTCGCCACGCTCCTCACGCTCGGGACGGCTGCTCGGAGTCTCCTCGACCTCGTCCTCGCCGGGAGTCCACGTCCCGCGGCGCTCGGCACGGCCCGCCGCGCCACGGAACGCCGGACGGGAACCGCCCTCGCCACGCGGGGCGAACGTCTTGCGCTCGGGAGCACCCGCCGCCGCTCGCGCCGGACGCTCCGCCTTCACACCCTTGCGCTCGGGACGCTCCGTCCGGGCGGCAGCCCCTCGCGGCGCGGGCTTCTTCGCCGCCGCACGCGACTTGGCGGGCGCGGGAGGCGCCTCGTCACCGAAATCATCATCGTCCAGGTCCGCCGCCTCGAAGCCCGGGGCCGAACGCCCGTGGCGCCGCGGCGGCAGCCTCAGCTCTCGCTCCGGAGGCGTGGCCTTCCCGTCGGCCACCTCCTGCAGCATGCGCACCTGGTTCTCCGACAGCGGCTTCATCTCGCCCGGGCGCAGGCCCTCGACGGTGATGCCCGCGTAGGAGGGCCGGTACAGCCGCACCACCGGGGCCCCCACCGCGGCGCACAGCCGCTTGATGAGGTGCGGGCGGCCCTCGGCCACCACAATCTTCAGCCAGGTGTTGCGCTCGGCCTGCTCGAAGACGTCCACGGACAGCGGCGTGGCCATGCCGTCCTCCAGCCGCACGCCGCCGCGCAGCTTCTCCAGCGTGGCCGCGTCCGGCGAGCCCTTCACCTTCGCCAGGTACGTGCGCGGCACCTGGAAGCTCGGGTGCGTCAGCTTGTGCGCCAGCGCCCCGTCGTCCGTGACGAGCAGCGCCCCCTCGGCGTCGTAGTCCAGCCGGCCCACCGGGAAGAGCCGCTTGCCGGTCTCCTCGATGTAGTTGGCCACCGTGGGCCGCCCCTGCGGATCCGAGAGCGTCGTCACGACGCCCACCGGCTTGTACAGCAGGTAGTAGGTGGACTCCTCCGGCGGCGAGACGAGCTTGCCGTCCACCGTCACCAGGTCTCCCGGGGACACCTTGGAGCCCAGCTCGGTCACCTTCTGGTTGTTCACCGTGACGCGGCCGTCGGTGATGAGCTCTTCCGCGTGCCGCCGAGAGGCCACGCCCGCGCGGGCCAGGTACTTCTGCAAACGTTCAGACGCCATTTCCGCCACCTTCCACTTCTTGGCCCCCCCGTCAAGCGGGCTCTGGCCCCTTTTCACCCTCGGGGGGGGCCTCGGGGGGTGGTGGGGGGGTCGGGTTCAGGACGCTGGAGGCGGCCTTCTGCGTCTTGTCCGCGGCGTCCATGGCCTGCTCCAGCTCCTCGAGCGCGGCCTCCGACGCCGCCACGCTCTTGTCCATGCGCTTCTGGAAGTCCGGATCCGCCAGCAGCTCCACGGTGCCGGCGGCGGCCGGAGCCGAGGGCCGCTCCTTCTCCACGATCTCCTGGTGCTCCTGCGTCAGCTCGTGGAACTCGCGCAGCGTGGGCAGGGCGGACAGGTCCTTCAGGGCGAAGAACTCGAGGAACTCGCGGGTCGTCCCGTACAGCATGGGCCGGCCCACCTCCTCCTTCTTGCCGAGGATCTTGATCAGCTTGCGATCCAGCAGCGCCTTGATGACGGCGCCGCAGTCCACGCCGCGGATGTCCTCGATCTCCGGGCGGGTGACGGGCTGGCGGTAGGCGATGATGGCCAGCGTCTCCACGGCGGCGCGGGTGAGGCGCTGGGGCTTCACGCGCAGGTAGCGCCGCACGTACTCGCCCGAGTGCGGATCCGTGCGGAACTGCCAGCCGCCGGACACCTCGTACAGGACGATCCCGCTGATGCCGTCCCGGTGGACGCCGGAGATGAGGTTGAGCGCCTCCTGGATCTTCTCGCGATCGATGCCCGTGGCCTCGAAGAGCTGATCCAGATCCAACGGCTTCTCGGCCACGAAGAGCACGCTCTCCACGACGGTGCGGATGCGCTCCGGAGAGAGGTTGCGGCTCTTGACGACGAGCTTCTCGAAGGACGACTGGAGGTCGGGGACCTCGTCGGCCTCGATCGTCGCGACCTCGGAGTCCTCCAGCTCGTCCTCGTCACCGGGGCCGGTGACGGCGGCGATCTCCTCCTCGGTGAAGGGGCTGGGGCCGCCGGAGGAGCGCGGGGGCTTGCCTCCGGTGTCCTCGGGACCGTTGTTACCGGTACTCACTCTCATCCACCTCCGTGGGGACCAGCCGCTCCAGGGCATCCCCGTTGGGCGTGAGCAGGATGTCCGCCAGGGGGGCTTCCTGGCTCACCTTGAGCAACCGCCGCTTCACCATCTCCAGGATGGCCAGGAAGGTGATCACCAGCTCCTGACGCGTACGATGCTCATCGAACAGACTCTCGAAGGTACACGCTCCCTGGGCCTTCAGGCGCTCGGCGATGCGCATGATGGCCTCGGAGATGCTCACCTTCTCGCGCACCACCTCGTGCTGCAGCTTGGGCGTCAGACGCTCCAGCACCCGGTCGAGCGCTTCGATCAACTTGAGGACGGAGAACTCCTGCAGGCCCACCTCCTCCTCGGGGATGGGCACGGCCTCCACGGGCACCCGGCGCGGGAAGACGTCGCGATCCAGGATGTCCTGCCTGGCGAGCTGCTCGGCGGCGTCCTTGTACTTCTGGTACTCGAGCAGGCGGCGCACCAGCTCGGCGCGCGGATCTCCGGCGTCCTCCTGCTGCAGCTCGGCGACCGCGTCCGCCGTCTGCTCGGCGGTGTCCTGGCGCGGCAGGAGCATGCGGCTCTTGAGGTGCGCCAGCGTGGCGGCCATCACCAGGAACTCGCCGGCGATGTCGAGGTTGATCTCCCGCATCCGCTCCAGGTGCTCGAGGTACTTCTCGGTGATGAGCGCCAGGGGGATGTCGAAGATGTCGAGCCGGTGCTCCTTGATGAGGTGGAGCAGCAGGTCGAGCGGTCCCTCGAAATTGGGCAAGGCGACGCGGAACGCGTCGCCCGGACTGCGGGGCACGTCTGCCTCGAGGGTCTCCTCGGTGGGAGGGGCGCTGCGACGGCCTGCGCTCACCAGACGTCCTTCACGCGCTCAGGGAACGCCCACGGCGCGGCGGATCCGCTGCATGAGCTGGGAGGCCTCGGCCCGGGCGCGCTCGGCGCCATCCTGGAGGATGCGCTCGAGCTCGGCGGGATCGCGCTTGAGCTCGTCATAGCGCTTGCGTGCCGGACCGAAGGTGTCGTGGTAGGCCTCGAGGAGCAGCTTCTTGTACTCGCCGTAGCCCTTGCCACCGGCGCGCCAGGAGGCATCCACCTCCGGGAAGCGCTGCTCGGGCAGCATGAGCTTGAGCAGATCGTACAAGGGAGCGTTCTCGGTGGGCTTGGGTGCCTCGACGGGCGTGGAGTCCGTCTTGATGCCCATGATGCGCTTCTTGATCTCCTTCTCTTCTCCGAAGAGCTCGATGGTGTTGCCGTAGGACTTGGACATCTTCTGTCCGTCCACGCCCGGCACCGTGGCGGTGCTCTCCTGGACGCGGGCCGCGGGCAGCTTGAGGATGCCGGGGGCGTGACCCTTCTCCTTGCCCTCGGGGTCCTGCGGGTCGTAGCCGGGCACGTAGGTGAGGTTGAACTTCACCGCCCAGTCACGAGCGAACTCGATGTGCTGGATCTGATCCTTGCCCACCGGCACGTAGTCCGGGCTGTAGAGCAGGATGTCCGCGGCCATCAGCACCGGGTAGGCGAAGAGGCCGAAGTCCGGGCTGATACCCTTGGCGATCTTGTCCTTGTAGCTGTGGGCGCGCTCGAGGTGGGCGTGCGGCACCACGGTGCCGAGGATCCAGTAGAGCTCGAGCACCTCGCGCACGTCGCTCTGCCGGAAGAGGACGGCCTTCTTCGGATCCAGGCCGAGCGACACGTAGGCCATGGCGGCGTCGCGCGTCAGCTCGTCGGCGAGCTTGGGCTCACGCACGGTGGTGAGCGCGTGCAGGTTGGCGATGAAGAAGTAGGCCTGGCCCTCGTCCTGGAGCTGCACGAACTGACGGATGGCGCCGTAGTAGTTGCCGATGTGCAACCGGCCCGACGACTGGACTCCCGAGAGGATCCGCATGACTCCCACGCCTATACACGAAAGGGGTGACAGCCCTGGTTCGCACACCCAGGGCGACCCTGCAACTTTCCTGCGAGCGCGCCACGGCAATTGAACCCGGCCGCCCGCTCCCCGAGCAGACCGACTACTGGGAACTTCTCGGCAGCCGGGTCAAAGGACTGTGAAATCAAAGGGTTGCCGAGGGTGACGGGCTTCGTTACCCTGCCGTTCCCCCAGCGAGAAGGAAGTCGTCGACATGGATCGGTTCAAGGGGAATCTGGCCAGCTACCGGCTGCAGCTGTTGATGCCCGCGTTCTTCGAGGCACCAGCCGTGGACGGGATGCTGCGCGTGGAGCGCGGCGCGGTGCGCCGGCACTTCTTCTTCCAGCGCGGCTACCTGGTGGGCGAGAGCTCCAGCGAGGCGACGGAGCACCTGGGGCAGATGCTGGCGCGGCTGCGGATCCTGGACGCGGAGCGGGCGGCGGTGGCCTTCGAGGCGGCGGAGACGGCGGGCGTGCCCTTTGGCACCTTCGTGGTGGAACGGGGCCTGGTGGCGAGGGCGCGGCTGCTGGAGGCGATGGAGCACAAGGCGCGCGAGGCGCTCTTCGACTGCTACGGGTGGGAGTCCGGCGAGGTGGAGTTCCGTCCGGGGCTGCCGCCGCTGGGGCGGGCGGTGGAGCTTCAGCTGGGCCTGAAGGAGCTGCACCGGGACGCGCTGACGCGGCTGCTCGAGTGGAAGGTGTTCTGGAATCTCTTCCCGGGGCCGGCGACGACGTTCGGGGTGTACCGGGAGTTCGCGGTGGAGACGGTGTCGGCGGCGGAGGAGCAGCTGCTGCAGCTGGCCGAGAACGGGGCGACGCTGAGCGAGTTGCTGGCGGCGTCGCCGGAGGGCCCACTGCATGGGGCGCGCTGGGTGCTGCGCCTGTACCGGCGCGGGGCGCTGACGCCGCGCAAGCCGAGGGGCCCGAAGGTGGGCGAGGCGACGGAGCTGGCGGATCTGCTGACGCTGGCGCGAGGCCTGGTGGACGGGGGCCGGTACGAGGAGGCGGTGGCGGTGGCGGCGCAGGTGTTGGAGCGGGCGCCGGTGCCGGAGGCGCACACGCTGTACCGGGAGGCGGAGGTGCGGTTGACGGTGGCGCTGGCGGAGGAGGTGCTGGCGCTGGACGGGCGGCTGTACTTCGAGCCGTTGCCGCGCCCTGCCCCGCCGTCGCTGACGGCGGACGACCTGTACCTGTACACGAAGCTGAGGAGCAGCCGGACGGTGCGCGAGGCGTTGCGGAACACGGCCATGGGTGAGCTGGCGGCGTACCGGGCGCTGAAGCGGCTGATGGAAGCGGGCGTCGCGAAGCTGATGCCGGACACCGGGGCCCCGAGGAAGCGCGCGAAGACGGAGCCATTCGGCATCCCCATCATCGTGCGCTGAGACCCCCCAGACGAAGCCGTGCGATGTCCCCTCTCCCCTCGGGAGAGGGCTAGGGTGAGGGTATCTGGGCCCGTGTTGTGCTGGCCCGTGGCCACCACAGCGAGCCCAGCATCAACCGGAGCATGTCAAACGGCTCTGCCATGACCTCTCCGTCCCCGCTGTGCTGGCCAACGTGTAACCAGTCCCTCTCCTGCCGACGGTAGATCTCCAGACTGCGAACCGACGGGTCAATGAGCCAGACATGGCTCACACCCTCGCGGTGGTAGAGCGGGAGTTTACGTTTCCTGTCGACCCGCTCGGTCGAGGGCGAGAGCACCTCGCACACCCAATCTGGAGCCACGGTGGAGAACGGCTCGTCCATGAAGGGCGGGACGGGCATTCGATCGCGACGCCACCCCGCGAGGTCCGGCACCAGGACATCCCTCCCGAGATGGAGCTCCGGCTCATGGAGGATCCACCACCCACCGCCCAGTCCACGCTGTCCCAGATCGGAAACAGGGCCCAACAGCACGCCCAGGGCCCAGGCCACCCGCGCATGAGGCATGGCCGGGCGCGGAGAAGCCACCAGTTCGTCCTCCAACAACTCCCCGACCCACCCGACCGGCAGCGCCTCGATGTCCTCATACGTGGCCGGCTTCTTCCCCTTCCCCATCTCCGCACCCCCTACCTTTGTGGTCAGAACCCGCGAGGCAGCGCACCGCTTCCTCGTCTTGAGCCATCGTACACCGGACTCTGACTTCTCCGGTAGGGTTCTCCGCACGGCAGGGTCGAGACGATCCGCGAGGAGTCCACACTCCCGGACTCTTGCGAGTGCTCAGCACATTCCCCTATGACCCGCCCGCCTTCTCACCCGTCAGGAAAGCTCTCCCCAATGCTCAAGAAAATCCTCCTCGGTGTCGTCGGCATCATCGTGGCGCTGTGCGGCGTCATCGCCATGCAGCCGGCCACCTACACCGTGCAGCGCAGCGCGACGTTCAAGGCGGCGCCGGACATCACGTTCGCGCTGGTGAACGACTTCCACAACTGGGGTGGGTGGTCGCCCTGGGACAAGCTGGACCCGAACCAGAAGACGACCTTCGAGGGCGCGGCCACGGGCGTGGGCGCGAAGTACGGCTGGTCTGGCAATGACCAGGTGGGCGAGGGCCGGATGGAGATCGAGGAGAGCAAGAGCAACGAGCTCGTCCGCATCAAGCTGGAGTTCATCCGGCCGTTCGCGTCCACCAGCCCGACCACCTTCACCTTCAGCCCGGCGGCCGAGGGCGTGACGGTGACGTGGAAGATGGACGGCACCAACGACTTCATGGGCAAGGCCTTCAGCCTGTTCGTGAACATGGATGCCATGCTCGGGGCGGACTTCGACAAGGGCCTGGCGGCCATGGGCAAGATCGCCGAGGCCGAGACGCAGAAGCGCGCCGAGGCGGAGGCCGCCGCGAAGCTGGCGGCCGAGAAGGCGGCGGCCGAGGCCGCGGCTGCTGCCGCTCCGGTCGAGGGCCAGCCGGCTCCCGCGGGCGGCCAGACCGTGGCGGCGCCCACGCCGTGATGACGTGAGGTGACGGGTGGGGGTCTACGTGCCCCCTGCCCTCTTCCTCGCCACGCGGCCGCCCAGGGCCCCTCCCCGCCCGCGCACGTCGTCTCCGCGCGGGTGGGCGTTGTCGTAGACGGCCCGCAGCCGCGCGCTGTTCACGTGCGTGTAGATCTGCGTGGTGGCCAGGTCCGCGTGGCCCAGCATGGCCTGCACCGCACGCAAGTCCGCGCCGCGCTCCACCAGATGCGTGGCGAACGAGTGCCGCAGCTTGTGCGGCGACAGCGGCTTGCGGATGCCCGCCTTGAGCGCGTAACGCTTGAGCAGCTTCCAGAAGCCCTGACGGGTGAAACCATCCCCGCGCGGCGTGACGAAGAGCGCCTTGGACTCGCGCTCGCCCAGCAGCAACTGCCGGGGCCCCGCGAGGTACGTGCGCACCTTCTCCGCCGCGATGGTGCCCACCGGGACGATGCGCTCTTTGGCGCCCTTGCCCTTGGCCACCAGGTAGCCGGCGCCCAGCTGGATGTCGTTGATGCCCAGGCCCACCAGCTCGCTCACGCGCAGACCGGTGGCGTACAGCACCTCGAGCATGGCCTTGTCCCGCATGCCCGCAGGCGTGCCCTCGTCCGGAGCGGCGAGCAACTGCTCCACCTCCTCCAGCGTGAGGAAGATGGGCAGCTTGCGAGCGGAGCGCGGGGTGTCGATGTCCTCGGTGGGATCCTTCTCCACGTACTTCTCGGCCACGAGGAAGCGGTGGAAGCCGCGGATGGCCGCGAGGTGCCGTGCCTGGCTGCGGCGGGAGAGCCGGCGCATGTTGAGCGTCGTCAGGTGGCCGGTGATGTCGTCCTGCTGCACGCGCACCACGTCGGTGATGCCCTTGCGCTTCAAGTCCGCGAAGTACACCGCCAGATCCGCGGCATAGGCATCCACCGTCTTGCCGGACAGGCCGCGCTCGGCGCGGATGAAGGCGATGAACGCGTCGAGGTACCCTTCCATCGTCCGTGCAGGCTACCCCAGTGGGGGACGCGGGCAATCTTCCGCGCTGGAAGTCCGGGGGAAGCGTATGCAGGGGCATGTCAGACTGACACAACGCCCCCAGCACCACCGCCAACGCGTCACGATCTCGCCTCCGCCCCTCTATACGAATGGAGGCCACCATGAAACATCTCCATCTGGAGCTCGAGACTCCGTACCAGGTGACGCCGCTTCCGCTCTCGAATGGGCAGGCAGTCCACCGCATTACGATCTCCGCCGACGAGGGCTCGGCGAGGGTGACGCTGGATCCGAACATCTGCCAACTCGATCACTTCGGCGACACGACCGCCTGCACGAGGATCGCCACTCGCTTCTTCGATGCGAAGCTCTCGCTGCTCGAGGTGCGCGATGGCAAACGGCTGTTCGCAATCGAGCCGCAGGACACCGAGCAGCCCTCGCTGCAACTCGTGCTGCATCCGGAGCGGCACTGCCCCGCCGCGTCCGCCCGCCTGCTCGTGCTCGACATGGCGGGCGCGATCAAGGCCGTAGTCGCGCTCGAGCAACTCCCGCATACATGAGACCACGGCCGAGCAGCACAGGGTGGCAATGAGTTCACCCCCAAGACGAGCCGAGCTTCCTCGTTGGGAGCAGGCTCGGCTCAGAGCGCCGGGCAACCTCTGATGAAGCAGGGCTGGAGCCGAGGGGTCGAGGAGGGCTGCTGACGAGTGCCACGAGGGCTGTGCGCCGGGCCGGTGGAGAGGCGGTGCAGCCCCATGGGGCACACGCCGGCCCAGTGGCCTCCCCAGGGGGAGGCAGCAGGGGCGTGGGCGTCTTTGGCACCGTGACTGCTCGAGGCTCAACACCACGCGTGCTGGGGTGGCCCCTGCGCTGCAGCCAGCTGAGCAGGCCGCGTGGGCAGTGACAGGTGCTCCAGAATGGCGCGCACTGCGTTGGGGGCCGTCAGGTACGCCAACACCCGGCGCCTGCCTCCACACCAGGCACAGGTGAAGACATCCAACGCGAACGTCCTGCGCAGCAGCTTCGCCCAGTCCACTCGCGGCATCCGCTCCTTCTTCGGCTCCTTCCTGACCGCTGCCTCAGGTGCCACGCCCGCCCCCTCCTCACCTGCTTGGGGGAGCGCATGGGAGAATGGGAGGCCCGTGGAAGGTTGATGGAAGGGGAGCCGGCACGGGGCTCAGAAGGTACCGGCCAGGCCGAGGCTCGCGCCGCGCGGGGTGAGGCTCACCACGGGCTGGACGCGCGTGGGGGGGTCTCCCTTCTCGGTGGACTCGTACCCGATGATGGCGCCGAGCAGCATGAGGGGAGGCGCGAAGTAGATGCTCAAGACGCTGGTGGGGGGAGCCCCTGCGGCGACGCTGAGGAGCATGCCCGCAGCGCCGCCCAGGAGCATTCCCACGACCGTACCGCGCAGACTCGCCTGGCCTTTCAGGAGTTGACCGCCCCAGTAGGTCCCCAGCGCGATCCCGGTGCCAGTGAGCACGAGCATGGGGAGGGCTTCGGCGTTCGAAAACAGGGTGGGGAAGTAACCCAGCACGAGCCCCGTGGCCCCGAGCAACACGCCGCCCCCGAACTCCGCCAGGATGCGGACGCCCTGATAGGGGCGCTGGGGTTCCTCCATCAACCGCGGGGGCGAGCGCTCACCGCTGCCCGGTAGAGGGGCGTCGGTGGAGTGCTCGGGCTGCACGGTGGGGTCATCGGGCGAGGCAGGGGGGGCCTCCTGCGCGAAGCCCACGCCGGGGGAGATCAGCAGCAGGATGAGCAGCAGGGGCAGTGGGGAGGCGGAGGCGGGGTTCATGGTCTCACCATAACAACAGCCTGCGCTCCAGCCGCATCCCAGGCTGAGCTCGTTGTGCCCGGTGGACTCGCGCTCCGCATCCCAGCGGGCCGGAGGAGTGGAGGCGCAAGCTGAGCTGCTTGGCCCCCATGAACCCGGTCCTCATCCGTGCTTCAACGACTCAAGGCCCTGTGAACTTGGTAATGAATGCGTCATAGCCGCCACTGTAGCCATAAACAGTCGTCGGAAAGTCGCTGGAGAGCGTGCGGCCTGACACATAGACGTTCAGCGAAGAGTCCAGCGCGATCCCTCCCGCGGAGTCCGCAGCGCTTCCACCCAGATAGCTCGAGTACCAGAACGCTCCACCGGATGGACTCACCTGGGTGACGAAGGTATCGGGAATCCCACGGTTGATGGATTGGAACGCAGAGGAGGTGACGGGGAAGTTGGACGAACTCGTATAAGCCAGTTGAAGAAAGTTTACGCCTCCCCAGAGCCAAAAGGCCCAGTCACCTACCGCGCACCCCATGGAAGCGCGGCCTGGGCAGTCGTATACCTCAAGGGGCTGCGCGGCCTGTCCACCTGCTTGGCTCACTGCTCGGGCGGCCCCTGTCAGCGGTCCTCCTCGGCACCTGCGCTCCAGCCCTCACCCTCAACATGGCCTCTATCCCGCCTATACGCATACGCATCGAGGGCGGCTGAATCATGGATGCGCGGCGACTAGGTGCCGCGATAGCGCAGCGCCTCGACAATGACTCTGAAAGCGGCCGTCGGCTGCCTGCGGCTGGGGTAATAGAGATGGTAGCCGGGGAAGCGCTGCGAGTAGTCGGCCAAGACCTCCACGAGGTCCCCGCGATCCAGCAGGGGTTGGACCAGGGCATCCGGCAGCTGAGCCAATCCGAAGCCGTCCAGCGCAGCTTCCAGGATCGGATTGATGCTGTTGAAGACGAGCTGGCCTTCCACGCGGACGCGCAGTTCCTGGGCGCCCTTCTTATATCCCCACGGAGGAAGTCCTCCATAGGTCGGCAGGTGAAGCTTGATACAGCGATGTGCCGTCAGATCCTGGGGAGTTTCTGGGCGCTTGCGCCCGCCGAGATACCGCGGCGAGGCGACCGTCACGCCGCGCATCTCCGGTCCGATGGGCACCGCGATCATGTCCTTGGCGATGAGCCCTCCCGAGCGGACGCCGGCGTCGTACCTCTCCGCGACGATGTCGGTCAGAGCATAGTCCATGGTGATCTCCAGGTTGATGTCTGGATAATCCGGCAGCACCTTGCGTAGCGCCGGCCAGAGCACCGTCCGGATGGCGTGCTCGTCAGAGGTGAGCCTGACCGTGCCGACGGGCTTTTCGCGAAGCTCTCTCAGTTCGAGTTTCGCAGTTTGTGGCGGACTGGAGGGGCGAGCGGCGGATGCGCTGGTGGGCTGAGTAGCCCTCGCGCCCAGTGACGCCTTCCAGCTTGCCTGAAGATGGCGCAGGGAAGCGGAGGTGGAGCGGGCATCGGCAGGACATTAGAGGTCATGCTGGAGGAGATGATGGGAGAGGTGGGCTGCTGGAGCCAGGGGCAGACACCGCCTCAGCCCAACAGGAGGCCCGCCATGATGCTGCCCGACATGTTCCTGCAACTCGTCCTGCAAATGGGCGCCAGTATGACGACGCCGACGCTCAACTCGTTGGCGACGGTGGTGAAGGGGTGGCTGTTCGCCGGCAGGCACACCCTCACCGGGGTGCTGGTAGCGGTAGGTGCCGGTGGCCCCAAGCACCATTCGGCCTACTACCGGCTGTTCGCCGCGGCCCGCTGGAGCCTGGAC
>NZ_MPOI01000016.1:0-403423 GCF_001896145.1 Archangium sp. Cb G35 | reverse complement strand
CCCCCAGGCAGAGCCTTCCCTCGCGCTGCCCCGCTCCTTCTGGAAGGACTTCGCCAAACGCCACTGGAACCGTGAGCCCGCCGTCTTCAAGCGGCCGTTCGGCGACAGGGCCCCCACCACCGGGCAGATCTACGAGGCGCTCCTCGATGCCGGCGAGCGCGTGCGCCGGGGCGAGTACACCATGCCCCTGCGCTTCTTCATCGAGCACGAGGAGGGCGCCGATGGGCTGCCCTACTACTCGATGCTCATGTCCCTCTCCAATCACATGCCGCGCCCCGAGGATGGTGGCGTCGAGGGATACCTGGCGCGCCTGGACAAGCTGCTGGGCGGCAAGCGCTTCGGCATCGTCTTCAACCGGCTCCAGATGTACCAGTGGACCCACTGGCAGCAGCTCAGCAGCTTCCTGTCCGGCCTCTACGAGCAGGTTGGCGTGCCGCTGGGCAACAACGAGTCGTGCATCTTCTTCGGCAACTACCGGTACACGCCCTTCGGCATCCACAAGGACAACTCGCACGCCTTCAACTTCGTCGTCGAGGGCAAGAAGACCTTCAGCGTCTGGCCCTTCGAGACGCTCGCCAGCCGCGAGGAGGTCCCCAAGGATCCCTCACTCGTCAACAGGCCCTACTCCCTCTTCATGAAGGACAAGGCCGAGGAGAACGCGGTGCTGTCCCGCGCGTCCTTCCTCGAGGCCACCGCGGGCGACGTCACCTACTGGCCCGTCTCCCACTGGCACCGCGCCGAACCCTCCGGAGGGGGGCTGAACATCAGCATCTCCGTCTCCGCATGCGCCTCGCCGCCGATGTTCACCTCCATGGCCCCCCCGCATGAGTGGCCCGGGCAGTTGCGCCACAACGAGCTGCCCGGCAAGCGCACCTGGCAGGTGCCCGCCAGCATCCGCTCCGCCCTGCGTCAGCGCGGCCAGCGCAAGGCCCTCCTCTCCGCCGAGCGCGAGAGCACCATCGAGTGGGTCCGCTGCCTCACCGCCAACGCCCTGGACGCGGCCCCGCCCGAGGCCCAGGAGGCCCCGCTCGCTCCCGAGGAGTGGATCCGCGCCCACCCCGAGCGCCCCATCGTCTGCGTTCCCCTTCCCGGCAAGCAGCTCCTGGTCTCCGCCATCGGCCGCTCCTCCACCCTCCCCGGCTCCCCCCTCCTGCGCCGCCGCCTCGAGCGCCTCGTCTCCTCCCTCAACCTGGGCAAGCCCCTGAGCGTCTCCGCCCTCGAGCACGCCTTCTTCTCCCGCCTCCCCTCCCGCTCCTTCTCCCGCGCTTCCTTCCGCTCCCTGCTCGATGACCTCGTGCGCTGGCGCGCCGTCCAGCGCTGCCCCGCTCCCGGCAGGAAGCCTCGCTGAGCCCAGGAGGAACGCTCAGCCTCCCAGCAGCGGCGGGAGGATGAGCGACGGAGTGCCACACCCGTCGGCGGTGGGGAAGAACGCCAGGTCCGCCCCCACGCCGCGCAGCGCACGCAACGTCTCCAGCACCGGCAGACGGAGCTCCACCGGGGCGAGCCGCTTCACACGCCGGCCCCGCCGCACCTCCCAGCCCCCGGCCATCAGGGACACCACTCCGGGGCGCGGCATCGTGGTGAAGGTCTCCACGCGCGCCACCAGCTCCGTGTAGTCCTCCGGGAGCGCGTCCCCCCGGGGGACCACGAAGAGGTTGAGCGCGGAGGGTGAGGGGGGCGAGCCCTCGGTGCGCAGGCCCCGGCCATTGGGCTCCACCCCGAGCCGCGCCGCCGTGGCCGCCGCGTGGAGGAAGCCCTGGAGGCGGCCCTCGTCGATGAGCCGCAGCCCCCGTGCGGGAGCGCCCTCGTCATCCACGCTCCGCCGCCACATCCCGAGCGGATGGAGGGGCTCGTCCACCACCGACAGCACCGAGGGGAAGAGCTTCTTGCCCACCGCGCGCGCCAGAGCGGGAGTCGCCACCGCCACGTCTCCCCGCAGCATCCACGCCAGCGCCGCGACGAGCGGGGCGGCAACCGCGGGCCGGAGGACGAGCGGCAGGAGGGGATCCGCCGCCTCCGCGGCCCCCTCCAGCGTCTCCACGGCCTCCGCCAGCCGTACTCGCAGGGGCTCCAGGTTCCACGCCTCGCCCAAGGGCCCGGCCACTCCGTCCACCACGGCTCCGCGCGACGTCTCGCACCGCACGATGGCCTCCTGACGGGCATCCAGGTTCCCCTGGAGCACGCCCTCGCCGCGCACGAGCAGGGACGCGCTCGCCGTGCACGTGAGCACCGCCGCCTGGACGATGACACCGGGCGGGAGCACCGTCCGGGCGACGTGCTCCGCCAGCTCCCGGGCCCGCGCACCCGGCAGCACCGGAAGCCCCGGCGGCGGTACGCCAGGTGCCGGCAGCGCGGGAAGCGGCGAGCGAGCCTCCGCCCGCACCCGCTCCGAGGCCGCGCTCAGCACGCGCTCAAGGTCCCCGGCTCCACCCACGCCCAGCGCCGCGAAGCCGGAACCCTCCTCGCGCCACACCCGCGCCGCCGCCGAGACGGACTCCCCTCGGGACAGGGAGAAGCGCCCCGAGCTCACTTCGTACGCCAGCGACAAGCGGCGGCTCGCGGTGAGGAAGAGCTCGGCCCCGGCGGGAGCATGGCTCCGCAGGTGCGCATCCATCCGCGCCCGGGCGTCCCCGGCCAGCACGCCCAGGTCCATCCCCGCGCACGAGCCTTCCGCTCCCGCGCCCTCCGGCCTGTCGTGCTCGCCGCTCGCCATGACGGCCCATCATGCCCCATCCCACGCCGACGCCGAGCCCCGCGGGGAAGTGACCGACAAGTATCCCTCTCCCCTCGGGAGAGGGGCGGGGTGAGGGTGCCTGTCCCCGTTCTTCAACCCGTGGCCCACGGTGTGGACAGTGGGTTCAACCCGGGTTCACCCGATACCCTCACCCCGTCCCTCTCCCGGAGGGAGAGGGGAAATGGCCGCGTTGAAATGGCCGCGTTGAAATGGCCCCGTTGAAATGGCCCCGTTGAAATGGCCCCGTTGAAATGGCCCCGTTGCGCCACCTTCGCGGACTCGCTCGAAGGGGATAAAAGGGAGGGAGGAGGTACGCGGGGTGTCCGACTGGTTCGTGGAGCGGCGAGAGGTGAGGGAGCTCATCCACCAGCCCTCCGGTCTGCGCGTCCAGCCGCCCCTGCTCGAGCGAGGCTACGCGGCCCGCCGGGAGGTGCGCGGAGGGGTGGAGCAGGTGTGGAGCGAGGTGGTCCACGACGCGCTCCCGGCCGGCGCGCTGCCCGGAGAGGTGGCGAGCGGAGCCCTCGCGCTGCTCGCCCCCGGCCCCGCACTGGTGGAAGGCACCGGGGCGCTGGAGGACGGGGTGCGGCGTCTGGTGGAGCGGGCGCGCGAGGCGGGCGCGGTGCACCTGGACGTACTGCTGCGCGAAGTGGACCAGTACACCCTCTTCGCCAACGAGGAGCGCCAGGTCCTGGATCGCAGGCGCTACGCCCTCATCGAGCTGAAGGCCCATGGCGCCACTCCCACCGGAACGGAAGAACTGTGGCGCTGCGCGGCCTACCCGGATGCCGCACGGCTCCACTCGGCCCTGCCGGAGCTGGAGTCCCTGGTCGAGCACATGGTGCGCCAGCTCCACGAGTGCACCCCCATCGTGCCCTGCCCCACGGGAGCCCTTCCCGTGGTGTTTCCTCCCGGCTCGGCCTCCGGCTGCTTCTTCCACGAGGTCTGCGGCCATCCCCTGGAGGGAGACGTCGTCGCCCGGGGCGGCTCCTACCTGGCCCACCGCCTGGGCCAGCGGGTGGCCGAGCCCTTCGTCTCCATCTCCGATGACCCCACCGATGGGGACGGAGCACTCGCCTATGGCTGGGATGACGAGGGCAACCCCTCGCGGCCCGTGCCCCTCATCCACGCGGGCGTCGTCGGCTCGCCGCTGCTGGATGGGCACAGCGCCAGGGCCCTGGGCCACGCCCCCAATGGGCACGGCCGGCGCGTGGGCTACAAGCACCCGCCCCTTCCCCGCATGGCCCACACCCGCGTGGAGCCGCACCAGGGAGACCTGCAAGGGCTGCTGGCCGGCGTTCCCCACGGCCTGCTGGTACGCCACATGACGCCGCGCCACATGAACCTGCTCTCGGGCGACTTCAGCTTCTACGTGGTCGAGGCGCAGGAGATCCGCGACGGCCGCCTGGGACACATGGTGTCCCCAGGCATTCTCAGCGGCAACGGCCTGGAGGCCCTCGCGGGCATCGACGCGGTGGGCGCGGACTCGCGCAACCTGTTCGCCACCCGCGGCTGCCGCAAGCTGGACCACGGCCCGCTGCCCGTCTCCTTCGGACAGCCGGCCGTGCGCTTCCAGCGGCTCTACTTCCGGCCCTGGCGCTGAGACCGCCGCGGACCTACGCGAGGCTCAGCGGCACAGGACGCTCATGTCCGTGGACGGCACATACTCCTCGTCCTCGGGAGGCGGAGGGAACGAGAGCGAGGGGAAGGCGGACTTGCGCAGCACGGACACCTCGCCCGGCCGCACCTCGATGAAGGCAGGAGCCAGGGGGAACGGCCGTGGACCGAACTCCCCGGGCATCTCCCCATCGGGCGTCGTCACGGAGTCCTCGAAGCCCAGCGCCACCGGCTCCGCCGGGGAGCCCGGCGGGACGACGACGGCGTAGTAGCCCAGGGGGCTGACCGGCTCGGACGTGACGAAGTAGCCCATGGGCGACTGGCCCGCCACGCTGCCCGGCATCGCCCAGTCCAGCGCGTACACCGTGCCCGGACCCGACTCCTTCGTCATCTCCACCCCGCCCAGCGGGTTGTTCTCGAAGTCGAAGAAGAAACCGGGAGAGAGCACCCACACCAGCGCCACGCCACCCGACACGAGATTGTCGATGCTCCTGCCCGTGGAGTTGGACAGGGCGGACAGAGCCCCCGCCTCGCCCACGATCATCGCCACCTGCGAGACGCACGAGGTGTTGAGCGTGCGCAGCGGGCTCAGCGAGGTGGTGGGGTGGTACTTCGCCTGGGGAATGGGCTCGAAAAAGGGCGGCGGGAAGTCTCCCTCGGCGCCAATGACCACGCCGTCCGGGGCCTCGGCCCGCAGCGCATAGGTGAGGGTCTCGTCCCTCAGCACCCCCTGCCCCACCTGCCACGTGGCGCCCGGGGTGACGGTTTCGCTGGAGTCGGCCACGGTGTCGCCGTTCATCACGCGCACCTGCGCCCCCACGGGCACCGCTCGCGTCATGTACGGAATGCCGAGGACGAGCATCCGCGGCGGAGGCGGCGGCGTCATGGGATCCGAGGGATCTCCCAGCGGCGGGAAGGTGGCCGCGGCGAAGTGGAAGGCCTCCGGGTCGAAGATGATGCCCGACACGGCGGTCTTCGCGGGCGGCAGCTCCGCATAGGGCGTGGCCGTCTCGCCCTGGAGCGGGAGCTCGGCGGAGCACCCGGTCAGGGAGGCCGCGAGCATGACACTGGAGATGATGGACGAAGCTCTCATGGCGGTCCTCGCTCGTCTCACTTGGTGGGAAGGATGTGGCCCGTCGGCGGCGTCACGCCGTGGCAGGCGTTGGCGCAATTGCCGTAGGCATTGGGGGTGTTCTGCAGATCCTCGTAGAGCACGTCGAAGTACTCCGTGCCGTGCGAGTTGATGTGGCAGCTGTTGCAGGCCACGAGGCTCGGCCGCACGGCGCTCTCACGCGTCAGGTGGCAGAAGGTGCAGTCCGACTTGCTCTGCTTGTACTTGCGCGAGCTCATGTGCATGCGGTGCATGAAGTCCGAGACGTGGCCCACCTGCGGCTCGAAGTGGCACGTCTTGCACGCCTCCACGTTGTCCACCGACATGCCATGGTGGAGGTTGTCCAGCGAGTTCACGCCGTTGTGGCAGCTCTGGCAGTTGCCAACCCGGCCCGGATACGTCGTGGGAGCCTCCTGGCCCACCTGGAAGAAGAAGGAGTCGAGCCGGTTGAGGCGCTCGCCGTCCACGGCCCGGTGCCCCTTGAGCATGACCATGTAGGTGCCAGGCTTCGCGTCATCCGAGAGCTTCACCGAGTAGCGCGTGGGCTGCTTCGCGGCCGCGTACCCCGGGAACGCATCCGGCATGCCGGGGGTCACGTAGAACTGCGGCTCGCCCGACACCGGGTAGGAGAAATAGGGCAGCGAGTACGTGCCGTAGACGGTCTTCAGATCCTGCAGCGGCCCCACCACCTTGAAGCCGGACTCGGTGCTACTCGTGTCCCGGAAGTTGAGCAGCATCCGGTCATTGAAGTAGCCGAGGCCGTTGGACGAGCCGCCCATGAAGTCGTTCCAGCTGGGCATGAGATCCCTCGGGTGCAGGCCGTGGCCATCCCCGTCCTGCAGCGACACCAGCAGGTCCAACGTATCCCCCGGCAGGAAGTACTTGCCGTTGCCCGGCTTGTTGATGCGCAGCTGCTGCTCGAGACCGAAGCCGCAGGGCACCGCCTTGTCGGTGGCCAGGCCGTCGGCGTCCAGCTCGTAGCAGGTGCTCTCGCGATCCTGCTCGCTCACGAAGGTGACCGGGAACAGGAAGGGCTCGTCGGGCATCAGGCTCCAGGTGACGCGGATGGCGCCCTCGCCGGAGATGTCAGGGGTGCGGAACGTCTTGAAGGGGTTGGTGGAGTTGGCGAAGGAGACCTTCACCCCGGTGTGGTACACGGGCGGGTTGTACGAGCCCGGCTGGGGCTCGGTGTCCCCGGGGAAGCGCGGGGCGCCCACGCCGGTGGTCATCCAACTGGCGCGCGTGCGCCCGGTGACGGGGTTCTCCGCGAGGAACTCCTGGCGGCCGTACGTCTGCGTGGTGCGGATCGTCCCGCCCGCGTCGATCACCTCCACCTTCAGGGTGTCGTCGTTGGAGAGCATCCACGCGGCGTTCTCGTAGAAGACCTCGCGCTGGAAGCTGCCGAAGCCCAGGCTCTTCCAGTTCTCGCGGCCCACCGTCAGGCCGCTCCAGTCCAGGCTCTTGAAGCGCGAGTGCTTGCGCATCCACGTGGCGGGCGCCTGCTTGTCCGCGAAGTTCATGTGGGCGCTGTTGACGAGCGCGTCCATGAGGGACAGCTCCCGCAGGAAGTACAGCGAGTTGCGCACGAGTGTGAGCCGGGCCGAGGGCGGCCGGGAAGGCCCGAGCCCGAAGAAGCCGTCGTTGAGGAACTCGCACTGGTCCGGATAGGGAAACGTGGCCGGATCCAGATCGCCGCGCGTCACCGGCTCGCCATTGGGCAGGATGGCGCAGCCGTTGAAAGCCATCAGCGACAGCGAGATGGCTCCAGACGCGGAGCTCGAGTACGGATCGAACGCCTTCGCGCCACGGCCACGGGTGCCCTCGCTGTCCTCGACATTGAAGAGGTCACAGCTCGCGACGAGCGCCACGAGGGGAAGCAGAAGAATCTTCGGGAGCGATTTCATGAGGTACTTGGGTCCTGCACACCTCGCCGAGGGGGGCGACGAGGCAGGGGGGGCGTCAAGGGCGGACGGGGCACGACTCTAGCAAGCGTTTCATTTCAAAACCAAGAACCCCTCCGGGAGCCTCCACGGCTCATTCCGGAGCGGGCCCATCCACGGGACGGCCCGTGCGCAACGCGATCACTCCCCGTCGGTATTCGACGGGCAGGCGATCCGCCTTCACGTGGACCTCGCCCGAGAAATCCAGCGGGTGCGCCTTGGGGCGCTGGCCCTCGGCGATGAGGCGATCCTGCTCGAGGATGGCCAGCTCGGACTTCACGAAGATGTCCGGGAACTGCTTGATGGCCGGGTGGTAGGAGGAAAAATAGAAGCACTGCGCCTTCTCCTCGGACCAGGGCGAGGCGACGGCGTACACCGTGTGCTGGAAGAACAGCGTGGGCTTGAAGGACAGACGCACGGCGAAGGGCAGCGTCACGTCATAGGTGAGCGTGGTCTTGTCCACCCGCGGCGGCATCCCCTCGAGGGCTGGGGAGAGCGCGGGATAGAGGATCTGCGCCCGCACGCCACCCGGCAGCCGCGTCACCTCGTAGGGCGGCACCTCCTGCTGCGCCGGGTTGCCGAAGGTCCCGTCATGCACCCACGACAGGTGCGTGACGTCCAGGATGATCTCCATCAGGCGGCCCGCGGACACCTCCCAGTCCAGGCGAGGGAGCGCGATGGTGGCCACCTTTCCCCCCTCCAGCTCCGGCCACTCCGGCAGCGGCTCCTGGGAGCGGGCATCCAGACACACCCAGACCAGGCCATAGCGCTCCACCGCCCGGAAGGACGCGAGCGCCGCGCGAGCGGGAATGGCGGCACCGGGCTGCGAAGGCACCCGGACACAGCGTCCATCCTGCCCGTACGTCCAGCCATGGAAGGCACAGCGCAGGCCCTCGCCGGACACCGCGCCGGCGCACAGATCCGCACCCCGGTGGGCGCAGTAGCGCTGCGTGGCGGCCACGCCAGCGCCCGTCCGCCACACCACCAGCTCCTGCCCCAACAGGCGCGCCGCCAGCGGGCGCTCCTTCAGCTCGTGCGAGAACGCAACGGGGTGCCAGTAGGGGGAGAAGGCCTCTTCGTAGGAGCGCACGCCCGCTTCCATGACGGCTTTCCGGCTCAGGCCAGCGCGAGGGGCGCGATCTTGCTCTCGATCTCCTCGAGCAGGAAGTTGATCTCCTCCAGCTCATCGAGCTTCTCGGGCGCCGCGGCGACAGCCTCGGGAGCCTGGGCCTGCTGCTCTGCGGGGGCGGATGCGACGGGCGACGCGCTGAGCTCTTCCGATGCCATGGGGGGCCTCCTGGGGGGGGTAATGCTCGTTAGAAGCGGGGATAACTCCCAAGTTCTGATATTCCAGCGAAGAGCGCACACCTGTCAATGTACGGCTGGGGTGAACATTCTGTTAAATTGAGAATCAAGTAGACTTCGCACCCCCCCCATGCCCCGCCTCCTCCCACTGCCCGTCGCGGTCGCGCTGCTGATCCTCTGTACGGACCCCGCCACCGCGGCGCAGGGGCAGGGCGAGGAGCCCGTCACCCCGCCGGCCAGTGCCTCGGCACTGGATGAGTGGATGCAGCCGGCCACCATCGAGAACCCCAGCGAGAGCCCCAGCGCGCCGGAGCAGGCCACGCCCGCCCCCGCCCAGGTGCCCATCGTCGACACGGGCCCCTCGCGAGCCCCGAAGCCGGAGCGCGAGCGGGATCTGCTCACCCTGGGAGGCCTCTACTACCAGCGCGCCGAGTTCCTCGGCTTCCAAGGGCTCGACGGGCAGACGATGCAGCCCGTGCTCCCCTCGCTCGCGGATATCTTCATGGACGTCCAGCCCTCGGACGAGCTGCGCGGCTTCGTGCGGGGACGGCTCCTCTACGATGCGTTGGATCCGGTGCTGTCCACGCCCCAGGTCACGCTGGATCAATTCTGGTTCCGGTTCAGCCTGGGCCGGAGCGTGTTCTTCACCATCGGCCGCCAGCAGCTGCGCTGGGGCAGCTCCAAGGTGTGGAACCCCACCGACTTCCTCCAGGAGCCCAATCCACGGCCGCTCGATGTGTTGGATCTGCGCACGGGCATCGACATGCTGAAGGTGAACATCCCCTGGGAGGCCACGGCCTCGAACCTGTGGTTGATCGCCACGGCGGACCTGAAAGGCCCCGCCACCCAGCGGCTGCGCTACGGAGGGGCGGTGCGGGCCGAGATGGCGCTCGGTCCGAGCGAGCTGAGCCTCACCGCGGCGTTCCAGCAGGGGCGCCGGCCCCGCTACGGCCTGGGCTGGTCCGTGGGCGTGGGCCCGCTGGACTTCAACACCGAGCTGGCCCTGGTGCGCGACAGCCTCACCCGCGGCTGGCGGCGCACCGCGGAGGGCTTCTCCGAGCGCCCCTACGAAGGACCCAAGCTGCTGGCCAGCGGCGGCGTGGAGGGCACCTTCCGCCTCGGAGACGTCTACCGCGCCAACGTCCGGCTCGAGGGCTTCTACAACGCGCTCGGCTACGAGGATCGCGCCCTGCTCACCTGGGTGCACTCCACCGGGGACTACCGCTCGCTCTTCTTCGGCCGCGCCTATGCCATGGCCCAGGTGCGCGTGGACCGGCGCAGCATCGCCGAGCCCAGCGCCGGAATCACCGTCATCTCCAACCTGAGCGATCGCTCCTTCCTGGGGCGCCTGGATGCCGGCCTCGGCGTGCTGCGCGATGTGAACGTGCAGGCGTATCTCGAGATGCCCTTCGGTGAGCGCGGCGGCGAGTTCCTCTTCGAGCCGGACGCCACCGTCGCGGAGCTGCCTTCCTCGAGCCACCTGCTCTTCCGCGCGGGGCTCGGCGTCACCATCCGGATGTAGGAAAGAAATAGCCACCTCATGGCCTCGCGAAACGAGCTCGATCAGCTGACTCCCGGAGAGAAGCGCGCGCTGCTCAAGCAGCTCCTCGAGCGCGGACCCCAGAAGGCAGCCCTCAACGCGGCGCGTGACACGGGACCGGTCCGGCGTCCGGCGAACGCGCCCCCGGTCCCCTCGTCCGCGCAGGAGCGGATGTGGTTCCTGCACCAGCTGGCCCCCGGTGCCGCGAGCTACAACATCCCCCGCGCCGTGGAGCTGAGGGGAGCGCTGGAGGCACAGGTGCTGGAGGCGGCGCTCCAGCAGCTCCTCGCGCGCCACGAGGCCCTGCGCTCCGTCTTTCCCTCCTCGGAGGGCCGCCCGCTGCTGGCCATGCGGCCGGTACCGGCACGAGTGCTGGTCACGGAGGACCTGACGGACGAGGCCGGCCAGGACACGCGCCTGTCCCGCCGGCTGCACGAGGAGGCCACGCGCCCCTTCGACGTGGAGCACGGCCCGCTCTACCGCTTCCACCTCTTCCGCCTCGCGCCGGACAGGCACGTCTTCGGGCTGGTCATCCACCACCTGGTGCTGGATGGCTGGAGCTACAACGTCCTGATGCGGGAGCTGGGCGGGTTGTACTCCGCGCTCAGCCGCCAGCAGGCCCCACAGCTCGCGCCCCTGCCGCTGGAATACGCCGACTTCGCCGCCTGGCAGCGCACGCCCGCGGCCACGGAGCGCGAGGCGCCCCACCTCGACTATTGGAAGCAGCAGCTCGCGGACGCACCCCACGTGCTGGAGCTGCCCACCGACAAGCCGCGCCCGGCCGTCCGGAAGGAAGAGGGCGTGCAGACCGAGCCGCGTCCGCTGCCGCCCTCGCTCACCGAGGCCGTGCGTGCCCTCTGCCGCGAGCGCCAGGTCACCCCCTTCATGGTGTTCCACGCGGCCTTCGCCGCGCTGCTGCACCGCTACTCGCGGCAGACGGACTTCTGCGTGGGCACGCCCGTCGCGGGCCGCACGCACCTGGCGGTGGAAGGCCTCGTGGGCCTCTTCATCAACACCGTGGTGCTGCGCGGCACCGTCACCTCCCACACGCCCTTCTCCTCCCTGCTGTCCCAGTCCCGCGAGCGGGTGCTGGCCGCCTACGCGCACCAGGAGGCCCCCTTCGAGCGCGTGGTGGAGGCACTCCAGGTGGAGCGCAGCCTCGGCCGCACGCCGCTCGTCCAGGTGATGTTCGACCTGTACCAGGAGGAGCGCTCGCTCGCCGAGGCCCTGTCCGGTCTCTCCGCACGCCCGGTGCACGTGGACACCGGCACCAGCCAGTTCGACCTCTCCCTCACCGTCATCGAGAGCGCCGCCGGCTTCACGCTCACCGTCCAGTACAGCACCGAGCTGTTCGAGGCCGGCACCATCCAGCGCATGCTGGAGCACTACCCGCGGCTGCTCGCGCACGCCCTGCGCGCGCCCGGCACCCACGTGGGAGCCCTCGCACTCCTCTCCGAGGCCGAGCGCGAACAGCTCCTCGTCTCCTTCAACGACACCGAGCGGCCCTTCGACTCCGAGGCCACCCTCGTCTCGCTCTTCCTGGAGCAGGCCGCGCGCACTCCGGAAGCCACCGCCGTCGTGGCCTCCGATGGCACCCTTTCCTTCCGCGAGTTGGCCGGGCAGGCCTCGCGCCTCGCCGCCCATCTGTCCGCCGCGGGTGCACGGCCCGAGTCCGTGGTGGGCCTGTGCCTGGAGCGCTCGCTCGACGCCGTGGTGTCGCTGCTCGCCATTCTCATGAGCGGCGCCGGGTGCCTCCCGCTGGAGGCCTCGCACCCCGCCACCCGCCGGGCCGCGCTGCTGCGCCAGTCCGGCGCCCGCCTCGTCGTCTCACGCCCGGAGCTGTTCTCCGGCGCGGAGCTCACGGTGCCCCTCGTGTCTCCGGACGTGCGGGCCCACGAGGCCGTCCCCTCCGCCCCGCTGCACCGGGCCCGCGCCGAGAACCTCGCCTACCTGCTCTACACCTCCGGCTCCACCGGCGAGCCCAAGGGCGCCGAGCTCACCCACCGCAACATCGTCCACGCCTTCGCCTCCTTCGACCCGTACTACGTGACGCAGCCCGGTGAGTGCTGGGCCGCCTGCGGGAGCTTCACCTTCGACATGCACCTGGAGGAGGTGCTCTTCAGCCTCACACGCGGCGCTCGCACCGTGCTGCGCGAGGTCGGCCCCCTGGGGCTCGCGCGCGACATCGTCCGCCACGGCATCACCCACGCCGTCCTCACTCCCTCCTCGCTCACCACGGCCCTGGAGGAGCCCGGGGCCCTGGAAGCCTTCCGCTCGATGAAGATGATCGCCCTCGGCGGCGAGGCGATCCCCGAGCAACTCGTGCAGCAGCTCGCCCTGACCCGGACGAGCCTCATCAACGCCTACGGCCCCACGGAGACGACCATCTGTGTCGTCGCCGAGCCGGTGCTGCCCGGCCAGCCCGTGCGCCTGGGCCAGCCGCTGGCTCGCTCGCGCGCGTACGTGCTCGACGAGCTCGGCCAGCCCGTTCCCATCGGTGTCCCGGGCGAGCTCTATATCGGTGGCCAGGGCCTCGGCCGAGGCTACCGGGGCCGCCCCGAGCTCACCGCCGAGCGCTTCGTCCCCGATCCCTTCTCCAGCACCCCCGGAGCCCGTCTCTACCGCACGGGCGACCGCGCCCGCTGGAGCGCCGATGGCGCACTGAGCTTCCTGGGACGCAGCGACTTCCAGGTGAAGGTGCGCGGCGTACGCGTCGAGCTGGAGGAGGTCGAGGCCGCCCTGCTGCGCCAGCCCGGCGTGCGGCAGGCCGCCGTCATCACCCGGGGCTCGGGCCGCGACATGCGCCTGGAGGCCTTCCTCGTCCTGGAGAGCGAGACGGCTCCGGGCTCCGTGCGTCAGTCCCTCGCGCGATCCCTGCCCGAGGCCATGGTGCCCTCGCGCTTCCACGCCCTCTCCGTCCTCCCCTTCACCACCAGCGGCAAGGTGGACCGCAAGGCGCTCGCGGCCCTGCCCGTGGAGGCGCCCGAGTCCTCGGCCCAGGGTGAGCCGCCCCGTGGACCCGTGGAGGAGTTGCTCGCGCAGCTCTTCGGGCAGGTGCTCGGCGCGGAGACGGTGCGCCGCGAGGACAGCTTCTTCCACCTCGGGGGCCACTCCCTGAGCGCCACCCGGCTGGTGGCCCGTGTCCGTCAGGCCTTCGGTGTCGAGCTGCCCCTCGCCGCGCTTTTCTCCTCGCCCAGCGTGGCCGGGCTCGCACAGGAGTTGTCGCAGCGCCAGGGCCACGGCCCCGCCGAACTCCCCGCTCCCACGCCCCTTCCGGTGGACGCGCCTCCCGTCCTGTCCCCCGCACAGGAGCGGCTGTGGTTCATCCAGCAGCTCCAGCCCGATTCCAGCGCCTACCACATGCCCGAGGCCGTCGAGCTCTCCGGGCCTCTGGATTCCAACGCCCTGGAGCAGGCCCTGCGCTGGCTCCTGGCGCGGCACCCCGTGCTCCGCCTCGCCATCCCCGCGCATGACGGTGCTCCGGCTCCCCTCCTCCTGCCCCTTCCCGAGCAGGTGCTCCTTCACGAATCGCCGGGGGACATGACCGAGGCCTCCGCCAGCCTGCGCCAGGAGGTGGACAGGCCCTTCGATGTCGCCCGGGGTCCCCTCTACCGCTTCCGGCTGCTGAAGCTCGCCCCCGAGCGCCACGTCCTGCTGCTCGTCTTCCACCACCTGCTCGTCGATGGCCTCTCCCTCGACGTCCTCATGCGCGAGCTGGCTCAGGCCTACGCCTCCTTCCTCCAGCACCGCCCGCCCTCTCTTCCTCCCGTCCTCCTGGACAACTCCTCCGTCGCCCTCTGGCTCCGCTCCCAGCCCGTCCTCTCCCGTCAGGACTCTCAGCTCGACTTCTGGAAGCGCCAGCTCTCCGACGCTCCCGCCCTCCTCCAGCTCCCCACCGACAAGCCCCGCCCCTCCGTCCTCTCCCACCAGGGCGGCTTCCACGGCTACCACCCGCTCCCCGCCGCGCTCTCTCACGAGCTGCGCGCCTTCTGCCGCCAGCACCAGGCCACGCCCTTCATGGTGCTGTACGCCGCCTTCGCCTCCCTCCTGCACCGCTACTCCGGACAGGATGATTTCTGCGTCGGCACTCCCGTCTCCGGCCGCACCCATCCCTCCGTCGAGGGCGTCGTCGGCCTGCTCCTCAACACCGTCGTCCTGCGCACCCGCTTCCCCCAGGACGCCTCCTTCTCCTCGCTCCTCTCCCAGGTGCGCTCCTCCACCCTGGAAGCCATCGCGCATCAGGACGTGCCCTTCGAGCGGCTCGTCAGCGCCCTCGGCATCGAGCGCAGCACCAGCCACTCCCCGCTCTTCCAGGTGATGTTCGACCTCAACCGCGTCGAGCACTCCCTCGCCAGCGCGTTCCCCGGTCTCCAGGGCCTCCGCCAGAAGCTCGAGTTCTTCAACAGCCCGTTCGATCTCACCCTCACGGCCATCGAATCGCCCGAGGGCTACGAGCTCTTCTTCCAGTACAGCACCGAGCTGTTCGAGGCCGGCACCGTCCAGCGCATGCTGGAGCACTATGTGCGGCTGCTCGAGCACGCCGTGCGCGCGCCCGGCACCCGCGTGGGTGCCCTCTCGCTCCTCTCCGAGGCCGAGCGCCAGCAGGTTCTCCGCTCCTTCAACGACACCGAGCGGCCCTTCGACTCCGAGGCCACCGTCGTCTCGCTCTTCCTGGAGCAGGCCGCGCGCACTCCGGACGCTCCCGCCGTCGTCGCCCCCGAGGGCACCCTCACCTTCCGCGAGTTGTCCGAGCGGTCCTCGCGTCTCGCCGCCCATCTGAGCGCCGCGGGCGCCGGGCCCGAGTCCGTGGTGGGCCTGTGCCTGGAGCGCTCGCTCGATGCCGTGGTGGTGCCCCTCGCCATTCTCATGAGTGGTGCCGGGTGCCTCCCGCTCGAGGCCTCGCACCCCGCCGCCCGCCGTGCCGCGCTGTTGCGCCAGTCGGGTGCCCGCCTCGTCGTCTCCCGCCCGGAGCGGTTCTCCGGCGTGGCGCTGGACGTGCCCCTCGTCTCTCCAGAGGCAGGGGTCGATGCGGCCGCCTCACCGCCTCACCGCGCCCATGCCGGAAACCTCGCCTACCTGCTCTACACCTCCGGCTCCACCGGCGAGCCCAAGGGCGTCGAGCTCACCCACCGCAACCTCGTCCACGCCTTCGCGGCCTTCGAGCCGTACTACGCGACGCAGCCCGGTGACTGCTGGGCCGCCTCCACCAGCCCGTCCTTCGACGTCCACCTCGAGGAGCTGTTCTTCAGCCTCACGCGCGGCGCCCGCATCGTGCTGCGCGAGGTCGGCCCCCTGGGGCTCGCGCGGGACATCCTCCGCCACGGCATCACCCATGTGCCCATCACCCCCTCCTCGCTCGCCACGGCCCTGGAGGAGCCCGGCGCCCTGGAGTCCTTCCGCTCGCTGAAGGTGCTCATCCTCGGCGGCGAGGCCCTGCCCGAACAGCTCGTTCAACAGCTCGCCCTGACCCGCACGAGCCTGCTCAACATGTACGGGCCCACGGAGACGACGCTCGGCATCATCTCCGAGCGGGTGCTGCCCGGTCAGCCCGTGCGCCTGGGCCGCCCCCTGGCCCGCTCATGCGCGTACGTGCTCGATGCACATGGCCAGCCCGTTCCCGCCGGTGTCCCCGGCGAGCTCTATATCGGTGGCCAGGGCCTCGGCCGAGGCTACCGGGGCCGCCCCGACCTCACCGCCGAGCGATTCGTCCCAGACCCCTTCTCCGGCGACCCTGGCGCCCGCCTCTACCGCACCGGCGACCGCGTGCGCTGGAACGGCGATGGCTCGCTGAGCTTCCTCGGACGCACCGACTTCCAGGTCAAGGTGCGCGGCGTTCGCATCGAGCTGGAAGAAGTCGAGGCCGCCCTGCTGCGCCAGTCCGGCGTTCGTCAGGCCGCCGCCATCACCCTGGGCTCGGGCCGCGACATGCGCCTGGAGGCCTTCGTGGTGCTGGAGAACGAGCCGGCCCTGGCCTCGCTGCGCCAGTCGCTCGCGCGTGCCCTGCCCGGGGCCATGGTGCCCTCGCGCTTCCATGTCCTGCCCTCGCTCCCCTTCTCCAGCAGCGGCAAGGTGGACCGCAAGGTGCTGAGCTCGCTCGCGGTGGACGCGGGCCCCATGGCCACCGAGGGCGGAACCCCTCGCGGGTACGTGGAGGAGTTGCTCGCGCAGCTCTTCGGGCAGGTGCTCGGCGTGGAGACGGTGCGCCGCGAGGACAGCTTCTTCCACCTCGGAGGCCACTCCCTGAGCGCCACCCGGCTGGTGGCCCGTGTCCGTCAGGCCTTCGGCGTCGAGCTGCCCCTCACCGCGCTCTTCTCCTCTCCCACCGTGGCCGGGCTCGCCCAGGAGCTCTCGCAGCGCCAGGGCCACGGCCCCGCCGAGCTGCCCGCTCCCACGCCCCTCCCGGCGGACGCACCTCCCGTCCTGTCCCCCGCCCAGGAGCGGCTGTGGTTCATCCAGCAGCTCAAGCCCGACTCCAGCGCCTACCACATGCCCGAAGCCGTCGAGCTCTCCGGGCCCCTGGATTCCAACGCCCTGGAGCAGACCCTGCGCTGGCTTCTGGCGCGTCACCCCGTGCTCCGCCTCGCCGTCCCCGCGCATGACGGTGCTCCAGCCCCCGTCCTCCTGCCCCTTCCCGAGCAGGTGCTCCTCCACGAATCGGCGGAGGCGCCCTTCAACGCGGAGGCGTTGGACCGGTGGCTGCGCGAGAAGGCCCTCGAGCCCTTCTCCATGGAGACGGGTCCGCTCCACCGCTTCCGGCTGCTGAAGCTCGCCCCCGAGCGCCACGTCCTGCTGCTCGTCTTCCACCACCTGCTCGTCGACGGCCTCTCCCTCGACGTCCTCATGCGCGAGTTGGGTCAGGCCTACGCCTCCTTCCTCCAGCACCAGCCTCCCGCCCTTCCTCCCGTCCTCCTGGACAACTCCTCCGTCGCCCTCTGGCTCCGCTCCCAGCCCGTCCTCTCCCGCGAGGCCGCTCAGCTCGACTTCTGGAAGCGCCAACTCTCCGACGCGCCCGCCCTCCTCCAGCTCCCCACCGACAAGCCCCGTCCCTCCGTCCTCTCCCATCAGGGCGGCTTCTCCGGCTTCCATCCCCTTCCCGCAGCCCTCTCGCGCGAGCTGCGTGCCTTCAGCCGCCAGCACCAGGCCACGCCCTTCATGGTGCTGTACGCCGCCTTCGCCTCCCTCCTGCACCGCTACTCCGGACAGGATGACTTCTGCGTCGGCACTCCCGTCTCCGGCCGTACCCATCCCTCCACCGAGGGTGTCGTCGGCCTGCTGCTCAACACCGTCGTCCTCCGGACCCGCCTCGCGCCGGACGCCTCCTTCGCCTCGCTCCTCGCCCACGTCCGCGCGTCCTCGCTCGAGGCCTTCGCCCACCAGGACGTGCCCTTCGAGCGGCTCGTCAGCGCCCTCGGCGTCGAGCGCAGCACCAGCCACACGCCGCTCTTCCAGGTGGTGTTCAACCTCAACCGCGTCGAGCACGCCCTCGCCGACGCGCTCCCCGGCCTCCAGGCCCGCGCCCTGCAGCCCGATGCGCTCGGGAGCCCCTTCGAGCTCTCCTTCGTCGTCACCGAGAGCGCCCAGGGCTACACGCTGGCCTGCCGCTACAGCACCGAGCTATTCGAGGCCGGCACCCCGCGGCGCATGCTGGAGCACTACGAGCAACTGCTCACCCACGCGCTGCGAGCCCCCGAGACCCGTGCCGGCGCACTGCCGCTGCTGACGGACACGGAGCGCCACCGGCTGCTGGTGGAGTGGAACCAGACGCATGCCGGCCACGCCTCGGACGAGTGTCTCCCCACGCTCATCGAGGCCCAGGTGCTCCGCGCGCCGCACGTGGACGCGGTGCGCCTCGGGGACGAGGTGCTCACCTACGGCGAGCTCAACCGCCGCGCCAACCAGCTCGCGCACCACCTGCGGCGGCTCGGCGTGGGCCCCGAGGTCCGCGTGGGCCTCTGCCTGGAACGCTCGGTGGAGCAGATCGTTGGCGTGCTCGCCATCCTCAAGGCGGGCGGGGCCTACGTACCCTTCGAGCCCTCCACTCCGAAGGAGCGGCTGGCCTTCATGCTCCGGGACTCCCGCGCGCCCGTGCTGGTGACGCGGCGGAAGCTGGCCGAAGGACTCTCCGCTCCAGGCGTGCACCCGCTGTGCCTCGACGCGCTCGGGCCGGAGCTCGCACGCGAGCCCGAGTCCAATCCCCTCCCCCTGAGTGGCCCGGAGCACCTCGCCTACGTCATCTACACCTCGGGCTCCACCGGCATGCCCAAGGGCGTGATGATCCAGCACCGCTCCGTGGTGAACCTGTTGGCGGCGCTCGAGACCGCCGTCTACTCCGGGAGCCACGCGCCGCTGCGGGTGAGCCTCAACGCCCCGCTGTCCTTCGATGCCTCGGTCAAACAGCTCATCCAGCTCGCCCACGGCCACACGCTCTGCATCGTGCCCGAGGAGGCCCGGAGTGACGTGAGCGCGATGCGCTCGTACATCGAGCGCTACCGGCTGGACGTCCTCGACTGCTCGCCCGCGCACCTGCGGCTGCTGCTCGAGGAGGGGCTCGGAGCACGGCCCGAGGTCTCCCCGCGGCGGGTGCTGGTGGGTGGCGAGGCGCTGAGCGCGTCCACCTGGAGCGTGCTCGCGCACCATCCCCACATCACCTTCTTCAACGTCTATGGCCCCACCGAGTGCACGGTGGACACCACCGCCTGCGCCGCCAACGACAGGCCGGAAGGGCCGAGCATCGGCCGGCCCCTGCGAGACGTGCGGGTGTACGTGCTGGACCGGAACCTCCACCCCGTGCCCGTGGGCGTCCCTGGAGAGCTGTTCATCGGAGGCGCCGGGCTCGGCCGCGGCTACCAGGAGCGCCCGGACCTGACGGCGGAGAAGTTCATTCCGGATCCGTTCTCCTCCACGCCCGGAGCACGCCTGTACCGCACGGGCGACCGGGTGCGGTACCTGCCGGACGGACACCTCGAGTACCTGGAGCGCATCGACTTCCAGGTGAAGGTGCGCGGCTTCCGCATCGAGCCAGGTGAGGTGGAAGCGGTGCTCGGCCAGCACCCGGCGGTGAGCGAGGCCTCGGTCGTGGTGCACGAGGACTCGGCCGGGGACAAGCGCCTGGTGGCGTTCCTGGTGCCCAGGGGCGAGCCCGTGCCCGAGAGCGAGCTGCGCACGTGGATGAAGCAGTCGCTGCCGGACTACATGGTCCCGGCCGCGCTCGTGGCGCTGGAGCGGATGCCACTGTCACGCCACGGCAAGGTGGATCGCAAGGCGCTGGCGGCGCTCGCGGTGGACGTGGGCCCCACGGTGACGAAGGGCGAGGCCCCTCGCGGAGCCGTGGAGGAGTTGCTCGCGCGGCTCTTCGGACAGGTGCTCGGCGTGGAGACGGTGCACCGCGAGGCGGACTTCTTCCACCTCGGCGGACACTCCCTGACGGCCACGCGGCTGGTGTCCCGTGTGCGCCAGGCCTTCGGCATCGAGCTGCCCCTCGTGGCGCTCTTCACCTCGCCCACCGTGGCGGGGCTCGCGCGAGAGGTGTCGCGGCGCCAGGGCCACGGCCAGGCCGAGCTGCCCGCTCCCACGCCCCGCCCGGCGGACGCGCCTCCCGTGCTGTCCTTCGCGCAGGAGCGCATGTGGTTCCTGCAACAGCTCCGGCCGGACTCGCACGCCTACCACATCGATGGTGCCGTGGAGGTGGATGGGCCGCTCCGGGCTGACGCGCTGGAGCAGGCCCTTCGCTGGCTGCTGGCACGTCACCCCGTGCTCCGTCTGGCCGTGCCGTCCCAGGAGGGAAATCCGGCCCCCGTGCTGCTGCCGGTACCCGAGCGGGTGCTGCATCAGGAGTCCCTCGCCGAGCTGCCCGATCATAAGGAGAGGCTCGCCGAGCGGCTGCGTCAGGAAGTGGACCGGCCCTTCTCCATGGAGACGGGCCCGCTCTACCGTTTCTGGTTGTGGCGCCTCTCTCCCGAGCGCCATGCCCTGCTGCTCGTCTTCCACCACCTGCTGGTGGATGGCCTCTCCATGGGCATCCTGCTGCGCGAGCTGGGCCAGGCCTACGCCGCCTTCCTCCAGCACCAGGCCCCCGCCCTGCCCGCTCCGTCCCTGGACAACTCGGACATCGCCGCCTGGCAGCGCACTCCCTCCCTCCTGGCTCGTGAGCAGTCCCAGCTCCTCTACTGGCACTCCCAGCTGGCCGATGCTCCCCGCCTCCTCCAGCTCCCCACTGACAAGCCCCGCCCCTCCGTCCTCTCCGACTCGGGCGCCTCTACCCCCTCCCTCCGCCTCTCTCCCGCTCTCTCCCAGGCCCTGGGTTCCCTGTGCCGCCAGCACCAGGTCACCCCCTTCATGGCCCTCCACGCCGCCTTCTCCGCCCTCCTGCTGCGCTACTGCGGCCAGCAGGACTTGTGCGTCGGCGTCCCCGTCTCCGGCCGTACCCATCCCTCCTCCGAGCCCGTCGTCGGCCTCTTCGTCAACACCCTCGTCCTGCGCTCCCAGCCCAGGCCTGATGTGTCCTTCGCATCGCTGCTGGCCCAGGTCCGCGCTTCCTCCCTGGACGCCTTCGCCCACCAGGACGTCCCCTTCGAGAAGCTCATCTCCCACCTCGGTGTCGAGCGCAGCACCAATCACTCCCCGCTCTTCCAGGTGATGTTCGACCTCAACCGGTCCGAGCACTCCCTCGCCGACGCGCTCCCCGGGCTCCAGGTGCGCCCGCTGCGGCAGGACATCCTCAGCAGCCCCTTCGACCTGTCCCTCACGGCCACCGAGTCGCCCGAGGGCTACGAGTTCTTCTTCCAGTACAGCACCGAGCTGTTCGAGGCCGGCACCGTCCAGCGCATGCTGGAGCACTATGTGCGGCTGCTCGAGCACGCCGTACGCGCGCCCGATACGCACCTGGGCGCGCTCTCCCTGCTCTCCGACACCGAGCGCCAGCAGGTCGTCCGCTCCTTCAACGACACCGAGCGGCCCTTCGACTCCGAGGCCACCGTCGTCTCGCTCTTCCTGGAGCAGGTGGCCCGCACTCCGGACGCTCCCGCCGTCGTCGCCCCCGAGGGCACCCTCACCTTCCGCGAGCTGGCCGAGCAGTCCTCGCGTCTCGCCGCCCATCTGAGCGCCGCGGGCGCCGGGCCCGAGTCCGTGGTGGGCCTGTGCCTGGAGCGCTCGCTCGACGCCGTGGTGTCGCTGTTCGCCATCTTCATGAGCGGCGCCGGGTGTCTCCCGCTGGAAGCCTCGCACCCCGCCGCCCGCCGTGCCGCGATGCTGCGCCAGTCCGGCGCCCGCCTCGTCCTCTCCCGCCCCGCCCTGTTCTCCGGCGTGACACTGGACGTGCCCCTCGTCTCTCCGGACGTGCGCGCGAGCGAGGCCGTCCCGTCCACCCCGCCGCGACGGGCCCATGCCGGGAACCTCGCCTACCTGCTCTACACCTCCGGCTCCACCGGTGAGCCCAAGGGCGTCGAGCTCACCCACCGCAACGTCGTCCACTGCTTCGCGGCCTTCGATCCGTACTACGCGACGCAGCCCGGTGACTGCTGGGCCTGCTCTGGCAGCCTCTCGTTCGACATCCATCTGGAGGAGGTGCTCTTCAGCCTCACGCGTGGCGCTCGCACCGTGCTGCGCGAGGTCGGCCCGCTGGGGCTTGGACGAGACATCGTCCACCATGGCATCACCCACACCGTCATCACCCCCTCCTCGCTCGCCACGGCGCTCGAGGAGCCCGGTGCGCTGGAGTCCTTCCGCTCGCTGAAGGTGCTCGTCACCGGAGGCGAGGTGCTGCCGGATCCGCTGGTGCAGCAGCTCTCGCTGACGAAGACGAAGCTGGTCAACACGTACGGCCCCACCGAGACGAGCATCAACGTCGTCGCGGAGTTCGTTCCACAGGACCGTCCCGTGCGACTGGGGCGCCCGCTGGATCGGTGCCGCATCTACGTCCTCGACGAGCGGGGGGAGCCCGTGCCGCCCGGCGTTCCCGGCGAGCTCTTCATCGGGGGTACGCCCCTGGGCCGTGGCTACCGGGGCCGCCCCGACCTCACCGCCGAGCGCTTCATCCCGGACCCCTTCTCCGGCGATCCTGGCGCGCGCCTCTACCGCACGGGAGACCGCGTGCGATGGAACGGCGATGGCTCGCTGAGCTTCCTGGGCCGCACCGACTTCCAGGTGAAGGTGCGCGGCGTTCGCATCGAGCTGGAAGAAGTCGAGGCCGCCCTGCTGCGCCAGCCCGGCGTTCGTCAGGCCGCCGTCATCATCCGGGGCTCGGGCCGCGACATGCGCCTGGAAGCCTTCCTCGTGTTGGAGAGCGAGGCGGCACTCCCCCCGCTGCGTCAGTCGCTCGCCCGTGCCCTGCCCGAGGCCATGGTGCCCTCGCGCTTCCACGCCCTGCCCGCCCTGCCCTTCACCACCAGCGGCAAGGTGGACCGCAAGGCGCTCGCGGCCCTGCCCGTGGAGACGCACGATGCCCCGGCACAGGGTGAAGCCCCCCGCGGGCCCGTGGAGGAGTTGCTCGCGCAGCTCTTCAGCCAGGTGCTCGGCGTGGAGACGGTGCGCCGCGAGGAGGACTTCTTCCACCTCGGGGGCCACTCCCTGAGCGCCACCCGGCTGGTGGCGCGCGTGCGTCAGGCATTCGGCGCCGAGCTGCCTCTCTCCGCCCTCTTCTCCTCGCCCACCGTGGCGGGGCTCGCGCGGGAGGTGTCGCGGCGCCAGGGCCAAGGCCCGGCCGAGCTGCCCGCTCCCACGCCCCTCCCGGCGGACGCGCCTCCGGTGCTGTCGTTCGCTCAGGAGCGCATGTGGTTCCTGCAGCAGCTCCAGCCGGACTCGCACGCCTACCACATCGATGGAGCCGTGGAGGTGGATGGGCCGCTCCGGGCCGACGCGCTGGAGCACGCCCTTCGCTGGCTGCTGGCACGTCACCCCGTGCTCCGCCTGGCCGTCTCCGCACACGAGGGACACCCGCTGCCTCGCGTGCTGCCGGTGCCCGAGCAGGTGCTGCAACAGGAGTCCCTGGCCGGACTGCCCGAGGCCGCCTCCCGTCTGACGGCCCGGCTCCGCCAGGAGGCGGACAGGCCCTTCGACATGGCCCAGGGGCCGCTCTACCGCTTCTGGTTGTGGCGCCTCTCCCCCGAGCGCCATGCCCTGCTGCTCGTCTTCCACCACCTGCTCGTCGACGGCCTTTCCCTCGACATCCTGCTGCGCGAGCTGGGCCAGGCCTACGCCGCCTTCCTCCAGCACCAGGCCCCCGCCTTGCCCGCTCCGTCCCTGGGCAACTCGGACATCGCCGCCTGGCAGCGCACTCCCTCCCTCCTGGCCCGTGAGCAGTCCCAGCTCCTCTTCTGGCACTCCCAGCTGGCCGATGCTCCCCGCCTCCTCCAGCTCCCCACCGACAAACCCCGCCCCTCCGTCCTCTCCGACTCGGGCGCCTCTACTCCTTCCCTCCGCCTCTCCCCCTCTCTCTCCCAGGCCCTGGGTTCCCTGTGCCGCCAGCACCAGGTCACCCCCTTCATGGCCCTCCACGCCGCCTTCTCCGCACTCCTGCTGCGCTACTGCGGCCAACAGGACTTGTGCGTCGGCGTCCCCGTCTCCGGCCGCACCCACCCCTCCTCCGAGCCCGTCGTCGGCCTCTTCGTCAACACCCTCGTCCTGCGCTCCCAGCCTCGGCCCGACGCGTCCTTCGCTTCGCTGCTGGCCCAGGTCCGCGCTTCCTCCCTGGACGCCTTCGCCCACCAGGACGTCCCCTTCGAGAAGCTCATCTCCCACCTCGGTGTCGAGCGCAGCTCCCACCACTCTCCGCTGGTGCAGGTGGCCTTCGTCTGGAATCGCATCAGCCAGTCCATGGCCGACGCGCTCCCCGGGCTCGCCACCCGTCCCATCGAGCTCTCCAGCACCGCGTCCAAGTTCGACCTGGCGCTCATCGTCCTGGAGAACGGCTCCTCGCTGGAGATCTCCGCCGACTTCAGCACCGAGCTGTTCGAGGCCAGCACCGTGCAGCGCATGCTGGAGCACTACGTGCGGCTGCTCGAGCACGCACTGCGGGCCCCGGACACGCACCTCGAGGCGCTGACGCTGCTCTCCGAGCCGGAGCGCGAGCAGGTGGTGCGCTCCTTCAACGACACCGAGCGCCCCTTCGAGAGCGCCACCTACGCCTCGCTCTTCCAGGCCCAGGCCACACGGGCCCCCGAGGCCCCCGCCCTGCTCGCCCGCGACGGCGCCCTCACCTACGGCCAGCTCGACGAGCGCGCCACCGCCCTGGCCCACGAGCTCGCGGCCCTGGGCGCGGGACCCGAGAGCGTCATCGGCGTGTGCCTGGAGCGCACCAGCGAGCTGCTCGTCTCGCTGCTCGCCATCCTCAAGGCGGGCGCGGCCTACCTGCCCCTGGAGCTGGCCCACCCGGCGCCGCGCCGTACCGCGTTGCTGCGCGCGGCGGGGGCTCGCCTGGTCGTGGCGCGCCCCGAGTCCTTCCCCGAGCCGGTGGAGGGAGTCACGTGCGTGTCCCCGAGCGCTCGCGGGGCCTCGGCGCCGCTGCGTCCGGCCACTCCGGAGAACCTCGCCCTCGTCCTCTTCACCTCCGGCTCCACGGGCGAGCCCAAGGCCGTGGCCCTCACCCACCGCAACCTCAGCCACCTCTTCGCCGCGGCGGATGCGGGTTACCCCTCACGGCCCGGAGACACCACGCTGGCGGCCGCCTCGGTGGCTTTCGACGTCCACGTGGCGGAGCTGCTCTATCCCCTGGCGCGAGGCGCCCGCGTCGTCCTGCGCGAGACGGGTCCCCTGGGCATGGCCCGGGACATCCTCCAGCACCGGGCCACGCACCTGCTCGCCACGCCGTCCGTCATCTCCGCCGCCCTCGAGGAGCCCGAGGCCCCCGAGGCCCTGCGCGTCCTCGCCTGGCTCCAGCTCGGTGGCGAGGCCCCTCCCGAGTCCCTCGTGCAGCGGCTCGCCACGGGCCAGCTCCGGCTGCTCAACGGCTACGGGCCCGGCGAGAACACCTGCTTCACCACGCTCTCCCCGTTGCGGCCCGGCGCGCCCATCCGCCTGGGCCGTCCGCTCGACCGGGTGCGCCTCTACGTGCTGGATGGACTCGGCCAGCCCACCCCTCCGGGCGTCCCGGGCGAGCTCTACCTCGGAGGCGAGGGCCTGGCGCGCGGCTACCACGGCCGCCCGGGCCTCACCGCCGAGCGCTTCGTCCCGGACCCCTTCTCCGGGACTCCGGGCGCGCGCCTCTACCGCACGGGAGACCGCGTGCGATGGAACGGCGATGGCTCGCTGAGCTTCCTGGGCCGCACCGACTTCCAGGTGAAGGTGCGCGGCGTTCGCATCGAGCTGGAAGAAGTCGAGGCCGCCCTGCTGCGCCAGCCCGGCGTTCGTCAGGCGGCGGTGCTCGCGCGCCCGCACGGGAAGGAGCTGCGCCTGGAAGGCTTCGCCGCCCTCGAGGACGCCACCTCGGGCAACGCGGAGACGCTGCGTCAGGCACTGGCCTCGGTGCTGCCGGACGCGATGGTGCCCTCGCGCCTCACCGTGCTGTCCAGCCTGCCCCTCACCGCCAACGGCAAGGTGGACCGCCAGGCACTCGCGGCCCTGCCCGTGGAGACGCACGAAGCCCCGGCCCAGGGTGAGCCGCCCCGCGGGCCCGTGGAGGAGTTGCTCGCGCAGCTCTTCAGCCAGGTGCTCGGCGTGGAGACGGTGCGCCGCGAGGAAGACTTCTTCCACCTCGGGGGCCACTCCCTGAGCGCCACCCGGCTGGTGGCTCGCGTGCGCCAGGCCTTCGGCGTCGAGCTGCCCCTCACCGCGCTCTTCTCCTCTCCCACGGTGGCGGGGCTCGCGGCCCGGCTCGGCGTCGCGCCCGGAAGGAAGGCGGAGCGGTTGCTGCCTCCCGAGGGAGAGCGGCCCACGAGCGTCCCGGCCTCGCTGGTGCAGGAGCGGCTCTGGTACGCGCTGCAGCTTCCGGAGGCGCCGCCCTTCGTCGTCATGCTCGCCTCCGTCCTGGAGGGAGCGCTCGACGCCGGCGCGCTGGAGACGGCGCTCGCGGCCGTGGTGGAGCGCAACGAGACGCTGCGCAGCACCTTCGTCCTGCGGGGTGAGACGCTCTTCGCCCAGGTGGCTCCGCCCGCCCGCCCGAGGCTGCTCCGGACGGACCTGTCACACCTTCCGGACGAGGAGTCCCTGGCGGTGGCCAACGACATCGCCACGCGCCACGGCGGCCAGCACTTCGACCTGGCCCGCGGGCCGCTCTACCGCTTCGAGCTGCTCCAACTGGACGCGGCGGGGACGCGGCACGTGCTCATCGCGTCCCTCAGCCACCTGGTGCTGGATGGACTGGGCATGCAGGCCTTCCTGGACGAGCTGGCGGAGGCCTACCGCGCGGCGCTCGCGGGCCGCTCTCCCGTGCTGCCGCCGGCGCCCGTGCAGTACTCGGATTTCGCGCGCTGGCAGCGCGGCCCCGAGCACCTGCGCCAGGTGGAGGAGAGCCTCGAGTCCTGGAAGCAGGCCCTGGCGCACGCGCCTCCGGTGTTGGATCTGCCGCTGGACTTCCCGCGCCGGGCCCCCGCGCTCAACGCCAACATGCGGCCGGTGCACCTCACCCTGGGCGCCGGGAGCGTGGCCGGGCTCAAGGCGTTGGCCCGGCAGGAGGGCGTCTCCACCTTCACCGCCCTGCTCGCGCTCACCCAGGCGTGGTTGCACCGGCTGAGCGGCCAGGAGCACGTCGTGGTGGCCTCGCCCTTCTCGGGACGCCTGCTGCCCGAGACGGAGCGCATGGTGGGCTACTTCACCAACGTGCTGCCCCTGTGCACGGATGTCTCCGGAGAGCCCTCCTTCCGCGCGCTGCTGAAGCGCTCCCGCGACGTGGTGCTGCACGCCACCACCCACCAGGAGATTCCCTTCAAGCGCATCGTGGACGCGGTCCAGCCCGACGCGGCCCGTACCGCGCCGCCGCTGGCCCAGGCCCTGCTGCTGCTCGACACCTTCACGGCGCCCCGGTTCGCGGGGCTCTCCATGTCGGACCTGGCCGGCGAGGGCATCATCCCGGCCTACGACGTGGTGGTGCACGTGGTGGAGAAGTCCGGAGCCATGGAGTGCACGCTCGCCACCGACGGGGCCCTCTTCACCCCGCGCACGGCCGAGCGCATGAGCGGCGCCTTCGAGCAGCTCCTCTCCGAGGTGCTCCGGGCTCCGGACGCGCCGCTGTCCCGGCTGCCCCTGCTCTCGGCCCGGCAGCGCCAGCAGGTGCTGGAGGCGCTCGACGGAGGGACGCAGCAGGTGCCGGCCGGGGCCTGCGTGCACACGCTCTTCGAGGCCCAGGTGCGCCGCACGCCCGAGGCGCCCGCGGTGGCCCACGGCGCCACCACCTGGAGCTACGCCGAGCTCAATGCCCGCGCCAACCTCCTGGCCTCGCGCCTGCTCGAGCGCGGCCTGCGGCCCGAGGAGCGGGTGGGCGTGGTGATGGAGCCGTCCGCGCAGGGGCTCGCGGTGCTGCTGGGCATCCTCAAGGCCGGGGGGGCCTACGTCCCGTTGGATCCAGGCTGGCCGGAGGCTCGCAAGCGGCTGGCGCTGGAGCGCGCCGGAGCGCGCTGCCTGTGGGTGGACGCGGCGCTGAAGGAGGCCCACGAGGGGCTCGTGCCGCTCGTGGAGGTGCCGCCCCAGCCCGAGCAGGTGCTGGGAGAGCTCGGCCCCGGGCCCCGGCCGGTGTCCGGCGCGCAGCTCGCGTACATCATCTTCACCTCTGGCTCCACGGGTGAGCCCAAGGGGGTGATGGTGGAGCACCGCTCGGTGGTGAACCACAACCTCGCCATCGCCGCCCGCTTCGGCCTGCGCCCGGGAGACCGGATGTTGCAGTTCGCCCCGCTCAGCTTCGACGCGGCGGCCGAGGACCTGTACCCGCCGCTGGCCGTGGGCGCCACCGTGGTGATGCGCAACGGCCTGGTGCCGGCGCACGCCCTGACGCCCTCCCTGGAGCAGGAGGACATCACCATCATCAGCCTGCCGCCCACGTACATCGAGGAGTGGGTGCGGCAGATGGGCGCGCTGGGCCAGCGGGTGCCCGCGCGGCTGCGCCTGCTGGCGCCCGGTGGAGACGTGCTCAAGCGCGAGACGTACGAGGCGTGGCTGGGCGTGGGCGGTGCTCACGCGCCCTGGCTCAACGTCTACGGCCCCACCGAGTGCACCATCACCTCGGCCACCTGCGCCATCCCGGGCGACGAGGGCGTGGGCACCGACGCCACGTTCCCCATCGGCCGTCCCATTCCCCGCGTCCGCTTCTACCTGCTGGACGAGCACCTGGAGCCCGTGCTCCCGGGGTTGCCGGGCAAGGTGTACATCGGCGGAGCGGCGCTCTCGCGCGGCTACCTCGGGGCGCCGGACATGACGGCCGAGCGCTTCCAGCCGGATCCATTCTCGGCCGAGCCGGGCGCGCGCATGTACCACACCGGAGACCTGGCCCGGCTGCAGCCCGATGGACGCCTGCGCTTCCTGGGACGGGCGGATCATCAGGTGAAGATCCGCGGCTTCCGCATCGAGCTGTCGGAGATAGAGAACTGCCTGCGGCGCTTCCCGGAGGTGGAGGAGGCGGTGGTGCTCGCCCGCACCTCGGAAACGGGCCTGCAGCAACTCTGTGCCTGGGTGCAGGCGCCCGCCACGGTGAAGGCGGACGCGCTGCGAGCGCACGTGGCGGCGGAGCTTCCCGCGTACATGATGCCCGCGGCCTTCGTGGTGATGGAGCAACTGCCCATCAACAACAACGGCAAGGTGGACAAGCGGGCCCTGCCGTCCCCGGAGTCCACGCCGGCCGCGCCACCGGAGACGCCGGCGGCATCGCAGGAGCTGGCCTTCCGCTCGACACTGGAGATGAGGCTGCAACGGCTGTGGTGCGAGGTGCTGCACCGGGCCGAGGTGGGAGCGGGGGACGACTTCTTCCAGCTGGGCGGCGACTCACTGCTGGCCATGCGGCTGCTGGGGCGCATGGAGGAGGAGTTCGGCATGCCCGTGCCGCTGGCCACGCTCTTCCAGAGTCCGGTGCTGAAGGACGCGGCGGACGCGCTGGGAGAGCTGCTGGCGGAGGGAGGCTCGCCCTCGAGCGTGGTGCGGCTGCACGGCCCGGACGTCCCGGCGGACGCTCCGGCGCTCTTCCTCTTCCACCCGGGAGACGGAGAGCTCCACTACTACCGCCAGCTCACCCCGCTGCTGGAGCCGCACCTGCGCTGCTTCGGCATCCAGGCGCCCGAGACGCTCTCGCCGAGGACCTTCGCAACCTTCGCCGAGCGCATCGAGGCCTACGTGGCGGACATCCGCGCCGTGCAACCCCATGGGCCGTACCGGCTGCTGGGCCACTCGTTCGGCGGCTACCCGGCCTACGGCGTGGCGGCGGCGCTCGAGGCGGCCGGGGAGACGGTGGAGCTGCTCGCGATGATCGACACCATCACCGACCACGTCATGAAGGAAGTGGAGCCGGTGCAGCTCGCTCCGGACCTGGGGATCGCCAAGATGTTCGAGGTGCTCAGCGAGGAGCTGGAGCGCGAGCTGGCGCCGCTGCCGCGGGACGAGCGATGGGAGCGCGTGGCGGCCCGGGCGCGTGCGGCGGGTGCGGTGGCGGCCCACTTCACGGGGAAGGACCTGGCCCGCTTGTCGCGCATGCTCGAGCTGCTGCCGCCGCAGATTCCGGGCTGGCCCGTGCCGGAGCTGCCGCGCGCGAGGCTGCGCTTCTTCCGGGCCTCGGGTACCCCCACGCAGGACCAGACGCTGGGATGGAGCCGGTACGTGCCACTGGAGCGCATCGACGTGGTGGTGCTCCCGGGCGGGCACTCCAGTGCCCTGGAACATCCCGGGGTGAAGGACTTCGTGGCCCGGCTGCTCGCGCTGCTCGGAGCAGGAGAAGCGCGGGCGGCGGGGTGAGGCGGCGGGTGAGGCGATTGCGGGACCGCGACAGATAGAGGTCGCGGCCCACCGGGCCCTATCGCAGCCGTACCTTCAGGCGCTCCTCATCGGCATTGGGCCGCCCCAGAAGGGAATCGAGCAGGCGTTCCTCGATGGACTCCTTTTCCCAGACCGCCGCCCGCTCGAGACCCACACATTCCCGGGGCTCGGCGGCTCTCTCGTTACCGGCGGTGTCGAAGATCGTGCAGCGGCGGAAATCTCCTACGTCCTGCATGAACCGGACGAGAGGCTGAGTCAGGTGCTCCTCGAGTGCTCTCCATCCGATGAACTCCCACGAATCCAGGGCCAGATGGCGGACAGCCGTCTTGAAGAGGATGGGTTTTGACGCGATCCCATCCAGATCAGAATCCAGACTCGTGGTTCTGTGTTCGTAGAAGGCGATATAGGGGGACTCGAGGAGCCTTCCGTAACCGTAGGAGCCATCGGCGAGAGCAATTCTGACAAATGTTCCTGTCTTATGTTTCTGCTTTCGCATCTCTCAATTTCCGGTGTAGGGGTGAAGCTGTCCCCATTTTTTCGTGGCGGCGTCGTGGAACAGCCTGCCCAGCGGATTGTCTTTCGCCACGCCGCGATTGACGTTCTCGGTCCGATACGGTTCTCGAGTATCGGACTGCGCGCTCCCGTAGAAATCAATCAACTGCTGCTCTCTTCCACGAATCCGCCAATAAGCGATGTCGCTATATCTATTCGCGTAGTCGAGGGCGGTTCCGACATCGAACTCGTCGAGCACGGCCTGACGGAACCCAGGGGTTTTCGGCTCATCGCCTTCGTCGGTGTGATGGTTCGAATCCCGCGTGGCAACAGCTTGTTCAGCCTGCGGACGGAGGGGTTTACGCAGGTCGACAACCATGCTGGTGCGCCCCGAGTAGTGGCGGCTGCTCGTGGGGTTGAATTTCGTGTAGGTCGCGTAGAGGCGGCCCCGGCCTTCCTTGTCCCTGTCTCTGCCGGTTTCTGGAACTGGCAATGGAGCGGGAGGTGTGCTCGCACGTGTTCCCTTGGCCGCCGTGGCATTGGGCGCATAGCAGCCTTGGACCCAACCATGAATGTCGCCAAAGTGCGTGCCGTAGAACGTGTCCGCGATGTCGATCGGGGTCTCCATCCCGTCCATGGCGGCCTTGACGGTCAAGCAGACCAGGACAACGCTGCCTCCTGCCGCAACAACCGCGCCTCCAGCCACGAGGGCCTCTCCCGTCGCAGCGGCAGTCCCTGCTTCCGCTGCGGTCGTGGCGCCTCGTGGCACGAGTCGTAGCACGGCACGTGGAATGCCATTCCCCAAGCCCTCGCCGGAAATGCTCTGGAGCGGCATCGGCGGGGGCGGGGCAACCGGTGCCGCTGGTAGCCCTGCCCTCAGCACTACCGGCACAGGAGTGGCGATTATATGGAGCTTTTCCTGGCGGGTGCCGGGACGAACGCCTCTTGTTGCGCCGCCACACCCCACAAGGAACAGGAATAGCAGCAGAACCACCGAGCGTGACATGCGGAGACTCCTGGCTCCTGGCCATGACCCTCCCTACCGCATGCGCCCCTCGAGCCACGTCTTCGTGAAGATGTTGGCGTCCAGGGGCGCGAGCTGCACGTCCTCGTAGCGCACGATGATCTGCGTGCCCTCCTCCTCCTCCAGCTCGAGCACCTCGCGGTAGTGGAGGACGGACTCACCCGAGACCGGATCCTTCAGCCGCTGGTAGCCCCGGACGACGTCGGTGCGCAGCGTCCGTCCGGACGGCGCATACCCCACGCGCTTCACGATGTTGTTGTCCCCGTCCAGCCACAGCCGCAGCAGCGGGAAGCTGACCTCGGCGCCCTCCTTGGCCGTCAGCAGCAGCTTGCGGAAGACGGTGCCGCGGACGGTCTCCTCCCCATCCGCCTTGGCGTCATAGTCCTCGGAGAGCCGTGGCCGGTCGAAGTCACCCTCGCACGCGATGGTGCCCACGATGTTGGCGCGCCGCGTGGTCCGCACCCACTGGCCCGTGGAGGCGCTGTACTCCCACAGGTTGCCGCCGATGCGCAGGTACCCGCCGCCCGCCATGTTGCGCGGCTGGGTGATGAGCATGAGGAAGTTCTGCGTCGAATCGCGGCGGTAGACGTTCATCTCGATGGCCCGCTCGGTACCGTCCTTGCGGATCTCCCGGATGCGCACCACGCCCTTGTAGTCACTCGCCAGGGACATCTTCTTGTCGATGAGCCGCAACAGCTCGTTCGGAGCCGCCGCCGCCACCGCGGGGCCAGGAGCCGCGGGCGCGGGCACGGGAGCGGACGCGGGCGGGGACGCCGGTTTGACGTCCGCGGCCTCCGCCAGGGCCGGCAACAGCAAGGAGAGCGCGAGGGCACGGGCGGACACCAGGGCACGCGGATTCTTCACAGGGACTCCATGGCGGAACGGGGTGGGAGGGAAGCGGCACGGGCCGCGGGGAGGATGGAGGCCAGGCCCGCGGCCACGGTGACGAGCACCACGGCGGACACGGACTGGGACAGGTGGGGCTCCAGCGGCAGGGTGCCGCTGAAGAGGAAGCCGGCGAGCGCCTCCGGCAGGGAGACCGCCCCCTGGAGAAGGGTGCACACGGCCGCGGCCAGCGCGGCCCCGAGGCTGGAGGCCACCAGGCCCAGCAGCAGGCCCTCCAGCACGAACATGCCCACCACGGCCGGGCGCTGCATGCCCATGGCGCGCAGCGTGCCAATCTCCCGCGTCCGCTCCCGGACGGCCACGTTGAGCGAGACGAAGAGCCCCACCAGGACGAGCCCGAAGACGAGCATCCCCACCAGCAGCGTCAGGGCGGACAGCCCGTCGTTGATGAAGGAGAGGAAGGAGGACTCGTCCTCCCAGGTGGAGACGTCCAGGCGCTGGCCCGCCCAGCCCTCGCGCAGCAGGGGGGCCATCTTGTCGCCGTAGGCGTCGTGCGAGGCCGGCAGCACCTCGAAGCCCCCCTGGCGCAGCGCCTCGCGCAGGCGGCTGGCCAGCCCATCCACGTCCGTCGTCTCGCCGCACATGAGCTGGAACACCCCCGCGGCTTGCGGCCGGTATCCGCCCAGCTCCCGCAGGGTGGCATTGGAGACGAGGATGCCGGCGGACTCGCCCAGCAGACCGGCCCGCTCGGTGAGGGCGACCACCTCCACGTCCAGCGCGTTGCGCTTGCCCCCCGCCGTCTGGGCGAAGAGCGTGGTCACATCCCCCCGCCCGACGCGGAGCCGCTCGGCGAGCTGCGTGGAGAGCGCCACCGTGCGGGGCTTCTCCAGCGACTGGAGCGAGCCCTCCTTCAACTTGAAGTGGTGCAGCGTCTGCTGCTCGCGCGCCACGTCCAGGCCCATCATGTAGGAGCCCGCCCGGTAGCGTCCCGCCCCCGCGGTGGCCTGGCCCCGTCCCCGCTCGCGCAGGCTGCACTCCGCCGGCAGCAGGGGCTCGACCACGGCGCGCACCCGCGGGGCCTCGCCGATGACGGGGGCGATGGAGTCGGGGTGCACCTTGAAGTAGCCACCGATGTTGAGGTCCCCGCTGAGGAACGTCGTCACCACCTCGCGCTGGGTGGCGGCCACGCCCGTCTTCAGGGCCATCACCCCCACGAGCAGCGCGCTGGCGCCGGAGATGACACAGAAGAGCAACAACCCCCGCTCGCGGTGGAGCAGGAGGTTGCGAAGAGCGATCCGGAGCACGGCCAACATCAGTCCTCCCTCTGCCGCATGGCCACGATGGGAGTGACCGAGCTGCCACGCCACGCCGGCACCAGCGAGGCCCCCATCACCACCGCCATGCACCCCAACCCGACGGCGAGCGCGTGCCACGCCTCGAGCCGCAGGTACAGCACCGGGCCACCCAGGAAGAACTGGAGGGACTCGTCACGCACGGGCAACCCCTGGCCCGCGGCGCCCACCAGCACGGCGGCCCCCAGCGCGATGCCGAGCACGCTCCCCACGGCCCCCAGCAACAGCCCCTCCCACAGCAGCCCCACGAACACCTGGCTGCGCTGCATGCCCACCGCGCGCAGGGTGCCCACCTCGCCCACCCGCTCGCGCGCCAGCAGCAGCAGCGTCCCCGCCGAGACCAGCAGCACGAAGAGCCCCACCAGCAGCGCGAGCGCGAACAGCAGCAGCCGGCTCATCCCCACCAGGCCGCTGACGAAGCCGCCCACCTCCTCCCAGCCCGCCAGCTCCAGCGGCAGCTTCCGCTCTCCGGCGAGCTGGCGGATGCGCCCGGCGACGTCCTCGGAGGACACCCCGGGCTTCAGCACGAGCGCGGCATGCAGCACTCCGTCCTTCTGCTCCGCGTCGGTGAAACGCGTGGAGGGCCCCGCCGCGTCCCGCGCGAAGAGGGGCTCCGCGCCACCCGGCGCCACCGACTCCACGTCCACCACCGTGGGCAGACCGAACTCGGTGGCCGACACCTCCTGCGCGCCGGACATGCCGAGCGAGTCCAGCAGCCGCCGGGCCTCCTCCTCCTGGGAGCGCGTCATCCGGTCCGCCAGCAGGCGCGCGGTGACGAGATCCACCAGGCTGGTGCTGTTGGCCCGGCTGTTGTCCCCGCCGAGCCCGCGGAAGCGGAACGTCCCCCACACCCGCACCGGAACGCCGGAGCCCACCTCCAGGGCGCCTCGCAGCACCAGCGTGTCCCCCGGCCGCACGTGGTACAGCGGCAGGTGGGGCGCCAGCTCGGCGTAGAAGCTCGCGTAACGCGCATCGAAGTTCCCATCGTCGAGAGAGAGGAACTCCTTCAGCAGGGCATCCAGCTCGCCCTCGTGCCCCAGCAGGCGCACGAGCACGGCCCGCAGCGCGGAGGCCCGCTCCACGTCCAGCCGGGACAGCAGATCTCCCAGCTCCGACTGGTTGCGCGCCACCAGCGTCCGGGTCCACTCGTCGCCCGCGAAGGTGCTCCCCCGCTCGCGCTCGCGCTTCAGCTCGTCGAGCCGGGCGGCGATGGGCAGCTTGAAGTACTGCTCGTACGCCCCGTGCCCCAGCAGCAGCCCGCGGGTGCCCGGGGGCGGCAGCTCGCCGGTGACGAGCTCGAAGCGCGAGAAGGCCTTGGCGAACAGCGGCACGTCCGTGCCCAGGTAGTCGACGCCGATGGAGGCGCCCTCCCCCGCCTGCCGGGCCACCCGGTTCTCCAGGAACTCGAGCACCGGCAGGGGCTCCTCGGCGAAGCGCGCCCAGAAGCGCTCCGAGGCCGCCTCCTCCAGCGCGAGCACGTCCTCCTGGGCGGCGGCGTCGTTCGCGAACGCCTCGTCCCGCCGGCGGGCATCCCGGGCCACCCGCTCCAGCGTGTGCCGCAAGTCCTCCGCGAGCCGCGTCAGCCGGGCCCGGCGCTCCTCCGAGGCGGGCTCCCGGGCCACGGCGCGCACCGCGGCGAAACGCTCATCCAGGTAGTTGCCGCGGAACACCGTGGCCCCGCCCGCCTCCAGCGGCACCACGTCGCCCACGCCCTCCACCGAGCGCAGCTGCGCCTCGAGCGCGGCGTAGTCCGGCAGCGGGACGAGCTCTGGAGAGCCTCCGGGCCCCGGCAGCAGTTGCGGCACCCCGCCCGAGGCGGAGTTGTACACCTGCAGGTGGCCGGCACCGCTCTCGATGAGGCTCTTGCGCGTCCCCTCGGCGATGCTGCCCACGAGCGTCAGCCCCAGGGTGAGCAGGGCCGCCATTCCAGCCGCCAGCAGCCCGACGCTCCAGCTCCGGGGGCGCGCCAGGATGTTTCGCAGCGCGAACGACCACATCATTGCCGGTGACTCCTGAAGCTGAAGGCGCGCCCATGCAGGGCGGAGCCGGGGGGGGGAGACCGCGAGCCTATCAGGAGGCATGCAACGCGTGCAGCAGCAGGGCCACCTGCTCATCCGACAGGTGGGACACGTCCAGCTGCTCCGGGTCCACGGACTGGCGGAGGAAGGCCGCCAGCGCGGAAACGGAGGGGTGGGCGAACACCGCCGCCTCGCGCAGCCGCAGCCCGGTGCGCTCGTTGACGCGCGCCATCACCCGGGTGGCCTGCAGGGAGCTGCCGCCGAGGGAGAAGAAGTCCGAGCCCCCCCCCACCGCGTCCACGCCGAGCACCTCGCGGAAGGCGTCCGCCACCACCTGTTCGAGAGGCCCCAGGGGCGAGTCCGCCGCCCCGCCGAAGGCCTGTGCGGCGAGTGACGGGCGATCCACCGTGCCGTCCGGGGACCTGGGGAGGGAGGACACCGGGTGGAGCACGGCGGTGCCGCGCGGGCCGTCCGCCAGGGGCTGTCCGCCGGCCCGGGGGGTGATGAAGACGTGGGCCTGCTCCAGGGGCACTCCGGCGCCGAGACCCGCCAGGCGCCAGGGCATGGCCGAGCCCTCCACGCCCGCCAGCACCTGGGGGGAGTCCGACTCCACCGCGAGCAGCAGGGCGGCCAACGCCTGGGAGGGCTCGAGCATGCGATAGCCCGGAGGCGAGGCCTTCAACTCCCTGGCCAGGCCCGTGCCCCGGATGGAGCTGAGCGACACCGCCACCGCGGACTGGCCCCCGGCCGCGAGCACCTGGGCGAAACGGTCGATGAACCCCGAGGCGGCGCAGTAGCTCGCATGCAGTCCGGCCCCGAGCGTCCCCATCAACGAAGAGGCGAGGACGAGCGGAGCCCCCGGCCGCTCGCGGAAGGCCTCGGCGAGGGACACGGCGCCCAGCACGTGCGCCGCCGCGTCCCGCACGAGCGCCTCGGCCGTCTGGGACTCCAGGGGACGGGACTCGAGGGTACCGGCGAAGTGGAAGGCGCCATCGAGGGAGCGGCCGTGACGGAGCTCCGCCTGACGCAGCACCTGCTGGAAACGCTCCGTGTCGGTGATGTCCACCGGGACGTACTCCGCCGTGCCGAGCTCCCGCTCGAGCGCCTCGGCGGCGGCATCCCGCTCCCGGCGGCCCACCAGCAACAGGCGGGCACCCAGGCTTCGCCGCAGGTAGCGGGCCCAGGCCTGCCCCACTCCGCCGAGCGCGCCCGTCACCACATAGAACCCCTCCCGCCGCAAGCGCCGGGGCGTCTGGAGGGGCGAGGGCACCCAGGGCGTGAAGGCCCGCTCCCAGCGCCGGCCGTCGTGCCAGGACACTTCACGCGCGGCCCGTGGCGCCGCGAGCTCCCCGGCCACGCACCGGGCGGCGTCGTCCGGCTCGGGCGGCACCCAGAGCACCCGCGCCTCCAGGCCAGACACCTCGGCCATGGCCGACCAGAGCAGCCCCGGCACCAGGAGGTGAGCGGAAGCGGCGGAGAGGGCCTCTGGCGGCGAGGGCAGCACGGCCCACAAGCGCGGGGGCGCGGCGGCCGCGGGCCGGGCCAGCGCCTGGACCAGCCGCAGCAGCGGCGCGATGGCCTCTTCCAGGGTGCTCCGCTCCAGGCGCCGCGCATGGGAGGACGGGCCCACCGCGTACACCACGTCCCCGGGAGGCTGGCCCTGGGCCGCGAGAGACTCGAGGGCCCGCGTCAGGGCCTCACCGGAGTCCGGCTCCACGTGGAGCACCTGCCTGCCACCGGCGAGCGCGCGCAAGGCCGTGGCGAAGCCGGCGCCGGAGATCACCAGGAGGGAGCCGGACGTGGCCACCGTCGTCGCGGGGTGCCGGACACGAGGCACCCAGCGGGGGACGGCCAGGCACGGGGGCAGGGCCGAGGGTCCGCCGAGGTGGCGCTCCGCCTCGCGCCGCTCCGCGGCCAGCTCTCCCGCCTCGAAGCGGCGCCGGACCTCCGTGCGCCCGCGCTTGCCCAGCTCCGTCTTGGGGAGCTGATGACGGGCGAGCGGCACCAGGTGCGTGACCTGGAGCCCGAGCGTGCGGCCCACGTGCTCGCGGATGGAGCGCAGCAGCTCTCCGAGCGGGGGGGCGTCCGGCGAGGCCACGAAACCCACGAGGAGCTCGTCCGTCTGAGCCCCGCCCACCCGCGTGGGGCACGCCACGGAGAAGGACGGCAGCACGCCCGGCACCTGCTCCACCACCGCCTCGATGTCCTGGGGGTAGACGTTGTTGCCGTTGATGATGAGGACTTCCTTCTGCCGCCCGGTGAGGGCCAGCTGGCCGTCGTGGACGATGGCGAGGTCCCCCGTGCGCAGCCACCCATCCGGGGTGAAGGATTGGGCGTTGATGGCCGCGTCATCCAGGTACCCGGTGATGATGGTGGCGCCACGCACCTGGAGGTGGCCCACGGTGCCCTCGGGCACCACCGCGTCCTGCTCATCGACGATGCGGAGCATCGAGCCGGCGGGAGACGGACCGAGCAGGACGCAGCCCTCGCCCTCGGGGGTGCGCACCCCGCGCGTCAGGGTGTGGTACGAGGACGTCTCGGCCATGCCCCACCCGGGACAGACCGCGTCCTCGCGCAACCCGTCCCGCGCGAGCAACGAGGTGAAGCGCCGCACGGTGTCGGCGATGATGGGCTCGCCGCCACAGGCCAGCACCCGGACGCGAGAGAGATTCCAGGCGCGGCGCTCGCCCCGGGCGAGCCGGTCCACGACGAGGCCGTAGGCGAAGTTGGGCGCCCAGCTCATGGTGCCACCGAACTCGGAGAGCAGGTCCATCCACCGCAGCACGTCGCCGAGCACATGGTCGCGCGCGACGAGGACATGCGAGGTGGCCATGCGCAGACTGGTGAGGTGGGGGTAGGCCAGCCCGGCGACGTGGTCGAGCGGCATCCAGCTCACGCCCACGTCCTCCTCGGTGTACCAGCCGCCGGCGCGCATGGCGTCGCACATGGCGAGCAGGTGGTCCTGGGTGAGGAGCACGCCCTTGGGGCGCCCGGTGCTCCCCGAGGTGAAGGAGAGCACGGCGGGAGAGGCCGGCGTGTGCACCACCGGCTCGCCCGCGGTGCTCCGGTCCAGCGAGGAGAACGCGACGGCGCGCAGGCCCAGGGACTCCAGCGCGGGGACGGCCCGGCCCCCCGTGAGGACGAGCGGCCCGCCCAGCCGCTCCGACACGGAGAGGATGCGCGCGACACCGGCATGCGAGCGCTCGAAGGAGGAGGGCCAGGCCATGGGCACGGGCACCATGCCCCCGAGGGTGCAGCCCCAGAAGGCGCGCACGAAGTCCCCGGGCCGCTCCAGAACGAACATCACCCGCTCGCCCGGCTTCACGCCCAGCGCCCGCAGCCCGCCCAGGACGAGGAGAGCCTCCTGCCAGAGCTCGGCGAAGCGCAGCGTCTCGCGCCCGCCCTCCACGTCGATGAAGGTGACGGTGCGGCCGGGATGGTGCTGGGACACGTGCCGCAACAGCTCGCCGAGGGTGTCCGGAGCGCCCGGCGGGGAAGCGCGGGGTACCCCCACGAGGAGGGATGGCCGCGGCGTCTCCGCGCCGGCCGGGCGGGAGGAGGTGTGCGCCACGGGCGCCGCGCTGGCCGTCCCGCTGGCCGTCCCAGCTCCAGGGCGGAGGGACTCGGGAAACAGCTCGTCGAAGGGCTCGAAGCGCTCGCTCCTCCGCACGGGGCCGGCCAACGCCACCGCTTCGTGACCGGCCGCCTGGAGCCGGGCCTCCAGTTCCTGGAGCCGGAGCGAGGTGGCCGGAGCCAGACGCGACAGGGCCTCCCTGTCGGGCTCACCCGACTCGAGCACGGGAAGGGAGTCGATGAGCGCGACGCATGGGGAGTCGTCACCCAGCCGCTCCCGGAGGAAGGCCTCCAGCACGTCCGCCCGCGTCACGCGCCGCGGCACCACCCAGGCCACGGCCTCCTTGCCCACGCCCGTCACACAGGCCTCCTGAACGCGGGAGTCCGTCAGGAGGAGCTGCTCGACATCGCCGGCCGGCATCGTTCGTGGCGCCATGTGGCGGACATGGTAGCGCACGCCCCGAGAGGGGGGGCAACCGGGATGGGATTGCACGAAGCCGAGCGAAGAGGCGAAGCTGGCATCCCCCCGAACGAGGTTCCGATGACGGCTCCGCCGAGCGCCACGCCCCCTTCCCTGGCGCAAGCCCTGCACTTCTGGGCGCGCAATGCCTCGAATGAATCGGCGCTGCTGCGCACCTCACTGAGCGTGGGTCTCCTCGACGCACTCCCAGAGGAGGGCTCGGGCCCGCCGATGACGGTCCAGGCACTCGCGGAGAAGGTGGGTGCCTCGGTGCGCGGCGTGCGCTCGCTCGTCGAGCTGCTCGTGTGCCTGGGGCTGGTGCACATGGACGATGCGCGAGGCCTCGCGCTCACCCGGCCGGTGGCGGCTTTCCTGCGGGACACGGCGTTCCGCGAGCGGCTCCAGGAAGCAGCGGGCTGGTGGGGGCCCATGAGCCGGTTGGAGGAAGCGGTGAAAACGGGAGCACGCCTCTCACACGGCGGCTGTTGGGACGTGCTCGGTCTATACGGGCGGCTCTTCCTGGAGAAGGTGCCCTCCCCCTCACCCGAGGCGGAGGATTTCTTCGACCGCTTCGCGCGCGGGGCGGCCCGCACCTGGCTGCTCGTCACGGCGGGCCGGATGGGGCTGCTCGAGCAGCTCGCCGCGGGTCCCCGGGACGAGGCGGCGCTGCGGGAGGCCACGGGCGCGAGTGAGCGGGGCCTGCGCATGATGCTGGAGTTGCTGGGGCATCTGGGCATCACCCGGACCGAGGGCACCACGAGCACCTTCACGGAGGAGGCCCGGCAGGTGCTCGACGGCAAGGCGCTGCCGTACCTGCTGCGCTCCTTCTCCGTGTCGGCGCAGTACTGGGAGGCGCTGGAGCGGCTCGAGGAGACGGTGCGGCACGAGCGCTTCATCCTGGATCTGAAGGATCCCGAGGTGAGCCGGCGCTTCTACGCGGACAACTCGAATCAGATTACGGCGGTGTTCGCGTCGCACTTCCAGCTCAGCCGGCGCGCGGCGGCGACGCTCGCCCAGGTGAAGCCGCTGGCGGGAGCGCGGGTGTTGGACATCGGCACGGGCTCGGGGGTGTGGGGGGTGGCCTTCGCGCGGACGGAGCCCACGGCGCACGTCACCTACTTCGATCAGGAGGTGGTGCTGCAGCAGGCGCGGCGCAACGTGGAGCAGCTCAAGGCGCTGGGGCAGGCGGGCTTCTGGCCGGGCAACCTCTTCACCCAGGACTTCGGCGAGGCCGCGTACGACTTCATCATCCTGCCGCAGGTGCTCAACGTGCTGCGGCCCGAGTCCCTGCCGGACATGTTCCGCCGGGTGGCGCGCGCGCTGAAGCCGGACGGCATCCTGGTCATCGCCGAGTACGTGCTGAACGAGCGGCGGGACGGCCCGCTGGACCATCTTTATTTCGGACTGAGGCGCTTCCTCACCAACGAGGGGGACCTGCTGTCCCACTCGGAGTACGCCGCGCTGCTGGCGGACGTGGGCCTCACCTCGTCGGTGTGCCTGCCGTTGCCGACACAGGAGCTCGTCCTCGCGGCCCGGCCCGGGGTGACGCTGCCCACGCAACTCGCGCCGCCTCCGCGCTCCGCCGCCTGAGCGGCTGTTCGTGCCGCGGAACATGAGCAGGCGCGTCAGGACCCTGGCGCGCGGATGGGTGGCGCTGCTGCTGGGCACCGTCCTGCTCACCACGGGGTGCGTCACGCTGGCGCCACACCCGGGCGGCTCGTGCCAGGTGGGCCGCATGGGGATGGCCCCTCCCACCTGCGGAGACCGGGCCGAGCCCCCGGACTGGCCCGGCTTCTCCTCCGGCGATGAAGAGGCGCTCCTCGCCCCCTTCCTCGCGTGCCGCTCGCCCGCCGGGTTCGTCGCGTTGCAGCAGCGCGTGGACATGCCCCGGCTGGTGGAGGCCCTGGACGACTGGAGCGCGGTACGGCTGGGTGCACTGGGGCCGATACGCGAAGACGCCGCGCACCTCGTCCAGCGCAAACGCGCCGCCTTCCTCGTCAGCACCACCGAGCACCATGGCCTCTTCCACGCCGAGGTGTTCGCCCTCTACGTGCTGCACTCCGCCTACGACAACGAAGTGGACGAGGTGCTGCGGCTGCTGGCCCGTGACAAGCAGTTGGGGCAGACGCTGGCGCTCATGCCCTCGGTGCGCGAGGAGTTGGAGGCACGGGGCCTGCCGCTCTCGCGCTACCTGGAACGGGCCGAGCAGTCCGGAGACGTGCTGCGAGGCCTCGGCCGCGCGGCCAGGGACGTGCTCTCCAGCAGCCCGGCGAGCGACGGCGCCCGGTACACGGAATTGTCCGCGCGGAGGGCACAGTTGCCGCCTCCGTACCAGCAGGCTTCGCACGAGGTGGAGCGGGCGCTGGCACTGCGGCACTTCTCCGCGGGCAGTGTGGCGGTGGGCACCTTCGACGCAATGACGTTTGGCGTACCGCTGGGCTTCTACTACCTGGCGGCCGGCACGGGCCATGGGGCGTATTCGCTCTCGCAGGGGCAATACGAACAGGCCACGCGCGAGCTGGCGCCCGCGGTGCTGCTGGGGGCGCTGTACGCCGGAGGCAAGGGCCTGCGCGTCTTGTCCGAAGCCCGAGGATCCGTGCTCCTGGAACGGCGCATGACGGCCCTCCAGGACATGGTGCGGCAGTGGGAGACGAGACTGGACGTGGACGGCCTGCGGGAGCTGGCCCGGAACATCCGCGCCCACCGTGAGGCGGGCCGATTCGTGGCCGAGGGAGGAGCGGACGCCGCGCTGGCGCTGAACGAGACCCGGGGCGATGTGACCCGGGCGCAGGCGCTGATGTCCAAGGCCAGGCCCGGGGCCACGGGCTCCCCAGCGGTGAAGACCGGGGCGGGCACGAGCCAGATGCAGACGGGCCCGGGAAGCCTGGCCTCGCTGGTGGATGACGGGGCGGGTCTCACCCGGGAGGTGGTGGAGGCAAAACTGGCGCTGGTGGAGCGCGAGGCCTCGGGCCCGCGTCTACCCAGGGATGTAGCGGTGCTGGAGAAGCAACGTCCCTCCGTGGACGCGCCTCCACCTGGAGCCAAGGACAACCCGCGTTGGTCCGAGTACGTCGCCTACTACGAGGAGCGCCTGGGGGAGCTCGAGAAGGGCATGGCGGTCGAAGGACCCCTGCGCTGGGCGCCTTACGAGTTGCTGCGGGGGTGGTTCGCCCGGGGTCTGGCCTTCGAGCGCCTCATGGTGGAGGCACTACGGGCCGACGCGAAACTGCCTCGGGCACAGCGCCACTTCCTCGGGGCCTTCAACAACCCCCGCATCGAAAAATATGTGGGCGTGAGGAAGCCCGACACCGGCCTGCGCTATGCGGATGTACTCATCATCGAAGAGGGTAGGCTCGCCGGAGGGCCACCTCGCGTCGAGACATTCAGTTTCAAGAGCCGCGATCTGTCGCAACTGGAGATCAAGGCGCTGCAAACACAGTTGCTCGAGGACGCAAGGGAAGCACTGCGCAAATATGGTGGGACGCTGGACATCCGCCGAGACTCCCTCCACCCGCTCCTACCGCAAGGCAGTGAGATACCCGTCCAGCGGGTCCATCTCGTCTACGAAGGCGGCGTCCTCTTGCCCACGGATGTTGGTACGTTGCGAAGAGCCGTAGACAAGACCAAGGGAAAGGTTCCAGCAGTGGAGGTGCTGTTCCAATGAAGGTGCTGAAACTTCACGATCTTCGTCCGGAGGACAGCCTTCGGCTCGACTTCGAAGGCGCCTTCGACCCTCAGACGACACTGAAAGAAGCGCTGGAGCCATTTCTCCAGGCACTCGAGGCATATGCCGATGGGTGGATGCCAGACATTGTCGAAGGCAAGCGGCGCCGCAAGTACTCCCGCCCTTCTTTCTGGAAGGCGCAGGAAGAAGAACGCGACGAGGACAGCACATCCCTTGGGCTCTACCGGACGAAGTGGCCCGCGTTGGACATGTCGCTCTGGCTCTGGCATCCACCGAGACAGCCCCAACTGGACGTCGCGATCAAAGTACAGCCGCTCTCCTTGTTCGCGGACGCGAAGCGCTGCCTCGATTTCGTGGAGATGGTGCGAGCCTGGGCCTCCCGCTACCCCGTCACGCATGCCGCGGCCCACAGCCTCGCTGACTTGGGGTTGGCCGGCTCTCCCCTCTTCGGCCGCGACATGCAGACCTCCATCCGGGACGGGTTCGACCAGCTCTACGAGGTCTTCTGGCTCAACGTCTTCGGCCCGAAGCTGGTGGAGGCCGTGGGCCGCGAGCGCATGCTGTCCACGCCGGCCTGGCGGGTGGAGGAGCTCCCCAACGGCTGCGTCCTGCTGGTGACGTGGCCCACCGCCGCGGACTTCGCCAGCGACGAGGCCCGCCTCGCCCAGGCCCGTGCGTACTGCCACCTCCGTCCGGACCTCGACTTCGCCACCGTGCTGCGCACCCTGCGCGAGCGCAGTGCCGCACTCATCCCCGTGGAGCCTCGCTTCCACCCGGACGTGGCCCCGTTCCTCTCGCGCGTGGTGGACGACGTGGCCATCCACGAGCGCCAGCGCAAGATCGCCGAGCTCAACGCCTTCCAGCCACCCGAGCCCGAGGAGTGGCGCCCCGCCGACGCCGCCCTGCCCTCGGACGTCGCGGACCCCCGGCACGCTCTCGAGCACTACAGCTACCTCGCCGAGCTCCTCGTGGCCCTGATGCACACCAAGGTGCCCTCCGTCTTCAAGGCCACGCCCGAGTCCCTCACGGACGTGGACTACCAGTTCTGGCACGAGAGCTTCCCCCGGGTCTTCGAGCGGGAGCACATCGACACACATGCGGTACCCGCGATCGGCGCGTACCTGGGTGAAATCCTGATCCGCCACCTGGGTGGCCGGTGGATACCGCGCCAGAGGCTCGAGGAGGCCCAGGTGCTGGTGGGCGGGCGCGTCTGGCTCCCCTTTGTCCGGGCCCATAACTACATGCGCTCCTGCCAGTCCCTGCTGGACGCCTCGCTCACCCAGCTCTACCGCGTGGCCGAGCGGCACCGGGGTTGACGGCCCTCCCCCCACACCACCCCCCTTCCCCTTCACCCTTTGTACGGGTGCTCGCTTGCCGGCCGGACGACGCTCGGTTTAAACTGGGATTACAATTTTTCCGTCCCTCCGGAAGGTCTCATGGTCCCTGCGACACTGATCAGCCCCCCTCGCACGAGCGATGTTCCAAGGCCGCCCGTGAGTGAGCGCGCCGGCTCGGTGGCGATGCGGCTGAAGACGAAGTTCGCCCGGGAAGTGGCGCCGATGAACAACCACTCCCACTCGACGGCCGAGGGGATCGGGCACATGGCGTTCCACATCGGGCTCGGGGTGGGTGTGGCGTTCGCGGCGCACGCGCTCCTGGAGTCCAGTCCCGTGGTGGGCTGGCTGCTCTACCCGCTGGTGGCCTTCTGGATCGCCACCCGGTTCCGCGCGCTCGGCAACATGCTGCACGAGGCCAGTCACGGCATGTACGTGCGTGGCAAGAAGATGAACCGCGTCTTCGGGCACGTGCTGGCCATCATCGACATGACGGCGCTGGAGCCGTACACGCGCGAGCACTTCACGCACCACCAGCACCTGGGCCACCCGGAGAAGGATCTGGACTTCCTGAGCCGCCGCAAGCTCGGGTTCGCCGAGCCCACGGACAACTTCGCGCGGCGCCACCTGCTGAGGCCGCTGCTGCTCCGCCACCTGCCCACCTTCGTGCGCCCGGTGCTGTGGAGCGGCACGGATCCGTGGCTGGTGACGCTGGGCCGGTGGGCCTTCTTCGGCGGGCTGCTCGCGCTGGCTCAGTGGGGCGTGGGCTGGAAGGCCTTCCTGCTCTTCTACCTGGTGCCCTACTTCGTGGCCTACCAGGTGGTCCGCTACTGGTCGGACGCGGTGGACCACGCCGGCATCATCGGCGAGCAGGATGAGTTCTACCGCACGCGCAATCACATCTTCCGGTGGGGCCTGCTCAACCGGATCATCTTCCCGCGCAATGACCAGTTCCACCTGGTGCACCACCTCTTCCCGGCGGTGCCCACCACGCGGCAGCCCCACGTGCACCAGATCCTCATGAAGGATCCGGAGTACGCGGACCGCCCGCACGCCTTCACCGCGCTGCTGTGACAGCGCTCAGCCGCGGGTGACGCGCTCGAGCGTCTCCAGGGCCTCCGGGAAGAGCTCCGGCGCGACGCCCAGCCCCAGGCGGAAGCCATGGCCCCGCTCCAGCGGGTGGGAGCCCGAGGGCTCGCCGTACTCCATGGCACTGAGCGGCAGGACGAACACCCCGGCCGCCCCGAGCGCCTGGAGCTTCGCCTCGAACTCCCGGGTGCTGGCCACGCCGCGCACGCCAATGCTGGTGACGAGACCTCCGGCCGGCGCCACGCCGTAGACGCCCTGGGAGCGCTCCAGGAAGGCGGCGAGAGTGCGCCGGTTGCGCCGCCAGTCCTCGCGCGCCTCGGAGAGGGCGGGGCTGCGGAGCTCCTTGAGCACCTCGTGGGAGATCCACTCGGCCACCGGGTTCACGGTGTGCGTGGTGTAGTTCTTCTCGTTCTGCATGCGCGCCAGCATGGCCGTGTCGCCCACGCACCAGCCGATGCGCAGGCCCGGACAGCCCAGACACTTGATGAAGGAGCCGGTGACGAAGGAGCGAGTGCCCGGGCGGTACACCGTGGCGCCCAGGGTCTCGGTCTCGGAGGAGAGGAAGCGGTAGTGCTCGTCACCGATGAGCGTGGCGCCGGACTTCTCCACCCACCGGGAGACGCGCTCCAACGATTCCGGGGAGAGCACCAGCCCGCTGGGGTTGTGCGGGTTGTTGATGACGACGACGTCGGGGCGCTCGCTCTCGAGCCGGGCGAGCCACTCGCCGGTGTCGACGGAGGGCACGCCGCGCGAGTCCCAGCGCACGGGGAGCCGGACGATCTCCGCGCCCTGCTGCATGGGCAGCTCGTAGAGGAGCTGGAAGGCGGGCCAGGCGAGGGCCACCTTGCGGGGGCGGAGCTGCCGGAAGAGGAGGAACAGGGCCTCGCTGGTGCCGGTGGTGATGAGGACGTTGTCGCGCGTGGCACCGGGGTGCATGGCGGCCACGAGCTCCCTCAAGTCGGCGCGGCCCCAGTTGGGGCTGTCGCGCAGCAGGGTGGAGAGGAACGTGTCCATGGCCTGCTGGGGGCTGACCCCGGAGCCGGTGAGCAACTCCCCCACGGTGCGGGGCCTGCCACCGGACTCGCCGAGGTTGTAGCGCGCGGTGAAGCGCGAGCCCTCGAGGTAGTCCTCCATGAAGAACGAGCGAAGCAGCTCCATGTCTGTCCTCAGGGGGCGGGCCAGGGGACGTCCCCGCGCGAGGCGACGACGACCTGCTGGATGGGCATCTCGAAGCCACGGGAGGAGGTGAGACCCACGGGCTCGAGCAGCCGGCGGAAGTCGGGCATGGACAGCACGTCGCCCTCGTTGGACACGTAGCGGCGCAGCGCGAAGTAGAGCGCGTCCAGGGGCCCATCGCGCCGGTCCGTCAGCAGGTAGCCGGAGACGAGGAGCAACCCCTGGGGACGCAGCGCGCGGGCGAGCTGCCCGAAGAGGCGCGGCAGCTCCTCGGGAGGCAGCGCGGGGATGACCTGGGGCAGGAGGATGACGTCGTACTGGGACTCGCCGTAGTCCACGGAGAGGCAGTCCCCTGCCCAGTAGCGCGCGCGCCCCTCCAGCTTGAGCTTCGCGATGTTGGGCTTCACCTGCTCCAGCACGTGCTCGGAGTCCAGGTAGGTGACGTGCACGGAGGGGTCCGCCAGTCCGAAGGCGGCGCCCCAGACGCCCGAGCCGGTGCCCACGTCGAGCACCCGCGCGTCCTTCAGCGGGCGCATGCTCGTGACGAGCTCCGCGGCCTTGCGGCCCAGCTTGAGGTGGGAGACGAAGATGCCGGTGATGCGCGAGGCGTTCTGCTGGTAGATGCGCTTCGCCGTCGCCGGGTCGCGCAGGTCCAGGCGGAACCTGCGCTGGGTGACGGCCTCGTCCAGGTGGGCGAAGGCCTCCCAGTAGTCCATGGTGGCCGGCAGCGCGCGCTGGAAGTACGGCAGGCTGGTGGCGTCCAGGGAGCGGCCGGCCAGCTCGGAGAAGCCGAAGGCGTCCCCCTCCTGCCGGACGAGCCCCATGGACGCGAGCACCCCGAGCAGCACCCGCAGGGCCTCGGGCTGGGTGCCGGTGGCCTCCGCCAGCTCGGAATGCAGCCGGGGGCCGGACACCATCGCTTCCAGCAGACCCACCGTGCCGCTCGTCACGAGCGCCTGGGTACGCAGGAAATTACGGACGGCCCGGTCCTCGTAGTCCGCGGCGGTGGGGCTCGGCGCGGGAGCACGGGGCGCGAGGAACTCCTGGCGGTACCACCCGAGCAGGTCTCGCGAGCCGCCCCGCCACTCCACCGGAGCGCCCGTGCGAAGGGCCTCGGGCAGCTTCGCGGACACGAGCCACCCGTCCAGCGCCTCTCGCATCCGGGTGGCGAACGCCTCCTGACGCAGGAAGTCACTGGACGCGGGGAGCGAGTAACCCCGTCCCTCCTCCAGCCGGACGAAGCCGAGCCCGACCAGCGGCTCGATGACGGAGCGCGTGCCCCGCACGGTGCCGCCGATGCGCTGGGCGAGCGCCTCCAGGGAGATGGGCGCGGAGGCGCCCTCGTCCGGGAGGTGCGCGAACATCCCGAGCGCGAAGGCGCCCAGGAGCGCCGCGGACTCGTTGCTCGCGTCACGGGCCCAGAAGTTGAGTTGTTGGACGAACGCGGTCTGGGAGAGCGCGGGGGTGGACTCGGCCACGGTGGGTGCCTCGGGTCGCCTGGGGGGGGGAACTCAAGTATGGAACAACGGGGCGCGGCTTTGCATCTGGGCCCCTGGCTACGCTGGCACGTAGCAGAGCAGGACATTCCCGTTGCCGAAGAGCCGCGTCTGGGTGGGCTTCAGGTTCAGCTTCTCCTGGATGCCCTCGAACATCGTCCTGCCCTTGCCCAGAACGATGGGATTCACCACGAGCTGGTACTCGTCGATCAATCCCGCCTGGGCCAGCTGCGCGACGATGCTGCCACTTCCCATGAGGGTCATGTCCTGTCCTGGCGCCTGCTTCATCTTGCGGACCTCCGCCACCAGGTCGCCCTTCACCAGCGTCGTATTGCTCCACGACGCCTTGTCCAGGGTTCTGGAGAACACCACCTTGGACATCTTGTTCATCCGTTCGGCCACGAAGGGCTCCATCTGGGCCGCCATGGGCGTCGGCCAGAAGCTGGCCATGAGCTCGTAGGTCTTCCTGCCGAACAACAGCTCGCCTTCTCCACTGGCATTCCCGGAGACAAAGGCATTCCACTCCGCGTCCTGGTCATTCCTGTGGGCCCAGCTCATGTCGCCGTTCGCGTCCACGAAGTACCCGTCCAGCGACACGTTGTTGAAAACGCTCAGTCTTCGCATGTCCCATCTCCTTGGCGGGTATTCGATTCGTGTCAGCTTCGGGCCAGACGCTTCCACGCCGCGGCGAGCGCCTCGGCGGCGGCCACCACGTCCTCGTGCGTCGTCGTCCGGCCCAGGGACAGGCGCACCGAGCCGAGTGCCACCGAGGGCTCCACGCCCATGGCCGTGATGATGGAGGAGGCGGACTCCTCGCCCGCGTGGCACGCCGAGCCCGTGGACGCGGCCACTTCGGGAGCCGCCGCCAGCAGGGTGGAGCCGCTCACCCTGGGGAAACGCACGTTGAGCGTATTGGGCAGCCGCTCCACCGGATGACCGTTGAGCGCCAGTCCCGGGACGCGTGTCCGCAGCCGCTCCCACAAGTCATCGCGCAATCCCCTCACCCGCGCCGCCTCCGTCTCCACCGTGCGGAGCGCCACCTCGCAGGCCACCCCGAGCCCCACGATGGAGGCGACGTTCTCCGTGCCCGGACGCAGCCCGCGCTCGTGCCCCGCGCCGAGCAGCACCGGACGTATTGGCGTGCCCTTGCGCACGTACAGCGCCCCCACGCCCTTGGGCGCGCCGAACTTGTGGCCCACCACCGTGAGCAGGTCCACGCCGAGCCCCTCGACGGACACGGGCAGCTTGCCCACGGACTGGGCCGCGTCGGTGTGCACCAGAATGCCCCGTGCCCGGGCCTCGCGCGCCACCTCGGCGATGGGCTGCAACACGCCCGTCTCGTTGTTGGCGTGCATGAGCGTGACGAGCGCCGTGTCACTCCGCAGCGCGGCCACCGCATCGGAGACGCGGACGCGGCCCTCGCCATCCACCGGGAGCCACGTCACGTGCCCGCCCTGCTTCTCCCATTGGCGGCACGGCTCGACGGTGGCCGGGTGCTCGGTCACGCACGTCACCACGTGCCGCTTCTCCGGCAGCGCCGCCAGCACGCCGCGGATGGCGAGGTTGTTGGCCTCGGTGCCATGCGCGACGAAGAAGATCTCCTCCGCCACCGCGCCGAGCAGCGCCGCCACCCGGGCCCGTGCCTGATCGACGGCCGCCTTGGCCCGGCGCCCGTACACGTGTGCGCTCGACGGGTTGCCGAAGTGCTCGCGCAGGTACGGCACCATCGCGTCCACCACCTCGGGCAGCAGCGGCGCGGTGGCGTTGTGGTCCAGGTAGATGGGATGTTCGTGCATGGTCAGCTCACCGCGCCCTGAGCGAGCACCGAGCCGACCGGAACTCCACCGTCAGGCCCCCTACCCGCCCGCGCCCCCATCCGATTCCGGCTTTCAAGAAGACCCGATGAATTTCTTACCCGTTAATAAGAAACACCCGTGTAACCGGTAAGTCAAGGCCCAGGGTCCTCTGCTATTCCAGGGCACTCCCATGACGCGCGCGCTCACCATCGTCCCCCGCTGGGCCGGCCACTCCGGCTCGGACTTCTACCCCTGGCTCATCCGCGAGCGGCCGCCGGGCTTCGACACCGTGCGCGCGCTGGACATGCCGGAGCCGAAGCAGCCCACGATTCGCACGTGGGTGCCCGCGCTCACCGCCGCGCTGGGAACGGCGCCCGCGCCCGGGACGGTGCTGATGGGGCACAGCGTCGGATGCCAGGCGGTGGTGCGCTACCTGGCGGAGTTGCCTCCCGGGAGCAAGGTGGACGGCGTGCTGCTGGTGGCGGCGTGGTGGAGCGTGGACAAGCCATGGGACAGCCTGCTGCCATGGATGGAGACGCCGGTGGATGTCGCGCGGGTGCGCGCCGCCTCGCGCCGCTTCGTCGTGCTGCTGTCCGACAACGATCCATTCACCTCGGACTTCCGCGAGAACGGGGGGCTCTGGAAGGAGCGGCTCGGCGCCGAGGTGGTGCTCGTACCGGGAGCGCGCCACTTCAACGGCGAGCGGGAGCCGGCGGTGCTCGACGCACTGCGTCTGCATTTCGGGGAGACGCTCAATCCCTGACGGACCGTCAGGAGTGCGCCCGGTGGGACGTCCGGTGTCAGACGCCCTGCCGCCATGCAGGCATGGTTCGGATCCCGCTTGGTTGACCGGCCACACGCAGGGTCAAAGGATTGAACCGTGATGAGCACGCATGAGCCGAGGATCGTGGTCACGTCGACCGACATGGAGCGGCTGCGGACCCTCATCGACACGACCGCCGGCGACAAGGCGGACGCGCTCGATGCGGAGCTGCTGCGCGCGGAGGTGGTCGAGCCGACGCAGGTGCCGCCGGACGTCGTCACGATGAACAGCCGGGTGGTGTACCGGGACGAGGACACGGGGGAGGCGCGCGAGGTAACGCTCTCCTACCCGCAGGACGCGTCGCTGGAGCAGGGGCGGGTGTCCGTGCTGGCGCCCGTGGGAGCGGCGCTGCTCGGGCTGTCGGTGGGGCAGGAGATCGACTGGGAGCTGCCGGGCGGGAAGCTCAAGCGCCTGCGCATCGTCTCGGTCACCTACCAGCCGCAGGCGGCGGGCCACCACCACTGAGCCCAACCTCCCTGAGCCAACCTCCCCTCTCCCCCCGGGAGAGGAGCCCCCCGTCGTTCAAAGGGGGGGCAAGCCCCCCGGGGTGAGGGTTCCAGGACCCCGGGTTGAATCCCGGAAGGAAGCCCCGAGCATCAGCCCGGGGACCTCTGTTACAAGCGCCCACTTCCTGGAGGCGCGCATCGGATGACGGGGACCGTCGCGGTGAACGGCGAAGTACGCCGGCTGGAGGAGCTGCGGCTCCAGGACTTCCTCCAGTCCTTCTTCTTCGGCGCGGGCTTCTTCGAGACGCTCCTTGTCGAGGAAGGCGCTCCGATGTTCCTCGCGCGGCACCTGGCGCGGCTGAGCGAGAGCCTGGGAGCGCATGCGGGCTGCGTGCAACCGCCTCCGCCGGAGGTACTCACCCCCGAGGCCGTCCGCGAAGCGCTGCGCCGGTGCCTGGAGGTGGATGCCGGCCTGGGGCCGCGCTTCACCGGCGTGGCCAAGCTGGTGGCGGGAGATGGGCGGCTGCTGCTGTCCTTCTCGCCCCCGCCGCAACGAGCCGAGGGGGTGGTGCTCGACACGGTGGAGGACCGCTGCTACCGCCGGGGTGACCCCACCCTGAATCACAAGAGCGTCTCGTACCTGCGGCAGTACGCGCACCTCGGGCGGGGCACCGTCTTCGTGAACGAGGCGGGAGAGCTGTGCGAGGTCCCGAATGGGAACCTGTTCTTCCTCGTGGGCGAGGCCGTGGTGACGCCTCCGCTGGAGGCTCCGTGCCTCCCCGGCGTCATCCGCTCCGTGTTGCTCGAGGCGGGGCGGCTCGGGGAAAGGCCCGTCGTGGAGCGCACCGTGCACCGGACGCAGGTGGAGGACGTGCGTGGCTGCGTCCTCACCAACTCCGTGGGCCTCGCCCTCGCCGTCCCGCGGTTGCTCGGGAGGGAGCTGTCTGGGAGCCACGCGCTGGCCGGACAGGCCCGCGCCATCGTGCGGGAGTACGCGCGACGGGACGTGTGACGACCCTCACCCTGGCCCTCTCCCCGAGGGAGAGGGGAGGTCTCGAAAGCCGAGGCCCTGCTGTACCTCGGCCTCCGTGAGCAGGCGGCAGGTGCCCTCCGGTATGTCCAGGAGCAGCGTGCCCACCGCCTCACGGTGCAGCGTCCGCACCGGGTGCCCCACCGCCGCCAGCATCCGCTTCACCTGGTGATGCCGTCCCTCGGTGAGCACCAGTTCCACCCGCCCCGGTGCCAGCAATCGGGCGCCCGCTGGCCTGGCCGGTCCATCGTCGAGCATCACGCCCTCTCGCAGCCGCTGGAGGGCCGCTTCCGACGGCCGTCCCTCCACGTCCGCCACGTAGCGCTTGGGCACGTGCGTCTCCGGAGAGGTCGCGTGTGCCACCAGCCGCTCCTCGTTGGTGAAGAGCAGCAAGCCGGTGGTGTCCCGGTCCAACCGCCCCACCGCGTACCACTCATGGCCTCGCAGCTCCGGCGGCAGCACCGGGCGCAACCGCTCGAAGACGGTGCCGATGCCCTCGGGATCGCTCCCGTGCACCACCACGCCCGCGGGCTTGTGGAACATCAGCGCCAGCGTCCGCGCCTCCAGCGGGCGGAGCGTCCCATCCACTCGCACCGCGCTGCCCGCGTGCACCGGTGAGAAGGGCTCGCGCTCCACGCGCCCGTCCACCTCCACCCGTCCCTCCCGGATGGCCTGCTCCGCCTCGGCCCGAGGCATCACCCCGGCCCGCCCCAACGCTCGCGCCAGCCAGTCCGCCCGGCTCCCTTCCGGCACCGGCTCCTGGCGCCGGCGCGCGGCCTCCAGCCACCGGGGCGTCTTCGGCTTCCTCGCCATCCGTGAATCCCCTCCTGCGCTGACTTCCCATTCCTATTCCCGGCGCTCCGGGCACCGCACTTCACCGCCTGCTTCGCGAGCGTTCCCCGCTTCGGTCCTGGCGCCTGCTCGACCATGCCTAGCTTGAAGCATGTGCGGGGCATTCCCGCTGAGCACCCCATTCAACCTACTCGGAGGAAGGCGCATGGCAACCGTGACTGAAGGAGGAATCCAGGGTTCCAGCTTTACCGGTACCGGCCAGTCCATCGGGACGACGGAGGACACCGGTTTCACGGCTCAGGGCAAGGAACAGGTGAAGCGCTTCACCGGTGTGACGAAGGATCGTGTCTACCACCAGATCGACGACCGCAAGGGCGATCTCATCAAGAACCTCCAGGGCTTCGTCTCCACGCTGGAGAACGCCTCGCAGAACGCGGACGGATTCTCCCAGCAGCTGCTCGATGGCGCCGTGGGTTACGTGCGCCGGTTCTCGGACCGCATCGAGAACGGCTCCACCGAGGAGCTGGTGCGTGACGCGAAGCAGTTCATCCGCGAGAAGCCCGCGCCCTTCTTCGCCGGCTGCGTCGCCCTCGGGTTCCTCGCCGCCCGCATCCTGAAGGAATAGGAGGGGACGCGATGCAACCGGGCAATCCAGACACTCGAAGAGACTTCGGCTACGAAGACCGCACCGTGCCGGGTGACGGCATGTCGGGACGTGAGTTCGGCTCGCTGGTGGGCGAGTTCTTCGACCAGGGCAAGCGCCTCATCCGCGCGGAGATCGCCCTGGCCAGGACGGAGCTTCGCCAGGAGGTGACGAAGCTCAAGGCGGGCGGCGTGATGGTGGGCGTGGGAGGCCTGCTGCTGTTCATCGGCGCGCTCGCCTTCGCGGCCTTCGCCATCGTCCTGCTCGACCTCGTGCTGCCGCTGTGGGCCGCCGCGCTCATCGTCACGGTGCTCTTCCTCGCCATCGGCGCGGGCGTCGCCATGGCGGGCATCAAGAGCCTCAAGCAGATCCACGCACCCAACCAGACCATTCAAACCCTGAAGGAGGACAGTCAATGGGCGAGCAGGACGTTCCAATCCGTGAAATCTCAGATGCACGGGCACGCATGAGCGAGCTCGCCGATGAGATGGCCCGGCGCATGGAGCCGGAGCACCTCAAGGCCATCGCCGCGGAGAAGGTCTCGGACCTCAAGGAGCAGGCCCGGGAGCGGGCGGTGGAGAAGGTCGACGAAATCAAAACGCAAGCCAGGGAGACCGTGATGCGCAAGAGCTACGAGGTGAAGGAACGGGCGGACACGCCCAGGGGCTGGAGCATGTTGGGGGCCATCATCGGCGCCGGTGTGGGCTCGATGCTGATGAAGAAGGCCTTCGACGTGCGCCAGCATTCGAGCGGGAGCAGCCGCATGTACGGCGATTACGACCGGGACCTCCCATCCCTGGTCCCGGCTCCAGATGGGGGCCTGATGCGGCCCACCGGGGACAAGCTGGGCTCGCTGGGCAGTGACATCGGCGTGCGCACCAGCACGGACGTGGGCACCTCCTCGGGCAGCAACCTGAAGGAGCGCGCCTCGGAAGCCATGGACATGGCGAAGGACAAGGCCTCCGGCCTCAAGGAGCGCGCCAGCGGCCTGGTGGACCGGGCCATGGACAAGACGCACGGGCTGCGCGAGCGCATTCCGGACCGGGGGGAGATCCGTCACCAGGCCTCGGACTGGTACGGCACGGTGTCCGAGAACCCGGTGCTGCTGGCCATTGGCGGCCTCGCCATCGGCGCGCTGTTCGCCAGCTTCATCCCGGTGACCAACCGCGAGCGCCAGCTCCTCGAGCCGGCCAAGGCCAAGGTGAAGGAGCAGATCTCCACCCTCGGCGAGCAGCTCGAGAGCAAGCTCTCGGGGCAGAACGTGGACGAGGGCAGCCGGGACGAGGAGTTCCAGGCCTCCGCCTCCTCGGAGAGCGAGCGGGAGCGCGGCGCCATTCCGCCACTGCCGCCGCTCGATGATTACACCTCCGTGCACTGAGCCGGGCGCCCCCTGACGCGGGGCCGGGCTTGGAGACACGGAGCGCACGAGGCCGGACGGGGCGGCAATCGCCTCGCCCGGCCTTGCTCTGTGCGGGAGCTACCGGGCTGGAGGGAGAGCCCGCCACTCGCGGTCGAGCAGGGCGTAGATGAGGGAATCGCACCACTCGCCCTTGTAGAAGCCGTTCTCGCGGAAGTGGGCTTCCTTGCGCATGCCGAGCTTCTCCATGACGCGGAAGGAGCCGGGGTTGCGCGGGTCGCAGTCGGCCCACATGCGGTGCAGACCAAGCGTTCCGAAGCCGAAGTCCATGAGGGCCCGCGCCGCCTCGGTGATGTAGCCCTGGCCCCACCGCGAGCGGTCGAGGATGTACCAGAGGGTGGCCTCGCGCAGTTCGGGGTCGTTGATGCGCATGCCGCAGCGGCCGATGAGCCGGTTCTCGTCGCGCAACACCACGGCCAGGTCATAGACGTGCCGGGGCGTCTCGCGCGCGAGGGCCATCACCCGGAGGATGTAGTCCCGGCTTTCCTCGGGGGTGCGGACGTCATGGGACTGGTAGCGCACCACCTCGGGGTCGGACTCGTAGGGGTGGGTGAAGCGCCAGTCGTCCTCTTCGAATTCGCGCAGCAGCAGGCGGGACGTGACCAGGGGCGTGGTGAGCAGCATGGCGTTCAAGTCTTCGGGGCACTGGGGAAGAAGGGATGGGCCTTCCCCTGCTCGTCCACGTAGGTGAAGTCCTGGAAGCGCGCGGCGTCCGGCGCCTCCGGGTGCTGGCGAGCCTCCGCGAGCCGCGCGTGCGACAGGGCGGAGACATCACCCTCCTTCACACCGGCGAGCGCGAGGAAGCCGGGGACGCTGTCGCCGTCGCGCAGCAGCGTGGGCCGGTGTCCCTTGAAGTCGAGGGCGGTGGAGACGCGCTGGAGGGCGGCGTGGGCCTGGGAGAGCTGCTTCGCGGTGCGCATGCGCAGGGCGACCTCCTCACGGGTCTGGCAGGTGCCGTCCACGTGGACGCTGACGCGCAGGGAGTCCTGACCGATGGAGAAGACGACGACGCGGCTCTTGGGCAGCTCGCCGGAGAGGGCATTGGCGGCGGCTTCGGCGGCCTCGCCCTCGGCATGGGGCCACAGCCGCAGCGCCTTGCCCGGACCGGCGGCGAGGAAGGCCGGCAACGGGCGGGAGCCGAGCCAACGCTGCACCTTGGTCCGGACCGCTCCCAACACGATGAATCCCTGCGCGGAGTCACTCATGGGCCTAAGAGCACGGCGACGCGGCGATTCCGTCAAGGAGAAAGCAGGCGGGCAGGCAGCCACGCCTCGCTGGCACACAGGCTTCGTTTGACTCCCCAGAAGCCCTCTGCCATGTGCGGCCCGTGCTCCCGGCAGAACAGCTCGTCGTGCTCCAGCCGCCTCCTCCCGTCCCAGCGGTATCGTTCACGCTGCGGCTCGGGCAGGCCCTGCATCGCTATGGCACTCCCGCCCACCAGTTGGAGGAGCAGATGCGCCTGGTGGCCCAACGGCTGGGCCTGGAGGCCCGCTTCTTCTCCACCCCCACCTCCATCTTCGCCTCCTTCGGCCCCCCCGAGGCCCTGCAAACCTCCCTCATCCGCGTGGTGCCCGGGGAGATGGACCTCGGCCGCCTGGCCCGGCTCGATGCGCTCGCGGACTCCGTCATCCGCGGCGAGCTCTCCCCCGAGGAAGGTGCCGATCGCGTGGAGTCCATCCTCGCCGAGCCCCCTCGCCACGGCAGTCCCCTCCTCCTGCTGTGCTGGGCCCTGGCCGCCGTCGGTGGCGCCCGGCTCTTCGGCGGTGGTCCGCGCGAGATGGGCGTGGCCGCGTTGATCAGCCTCCTCATCGGCGGACTGGACCTGTGGACGCGCCGGCAGTCCTCGACCATGTGGGTACTGGAGCCGGTGGCCGCCATCCTCTCCTCGGCCCTCGCCGTCGTCGCCGCGAGCCTCGTGGGGCCCCTGTCCGTACAGATCGTCACCCTGGCCGGCCTCATCGTGCTGTTGCCCGGCCTCAGCCTGACGGTGGCCCTCAACGAGCTCGCCACGCGCAACCTCATCTCCGGCACCTCCCGGCTCACTGGCGCGGCGCTCGTGTTCCTCGAGCTCGGCTTCGGCGTGGCGCTGGGCACCCGGCTGGCCGAGTGGTTCCCCCTGCCCGCCAAGCTCGGCCCGGTGCCAGACCTCCCCGGCTGGACGGAGCCGCTCGCCCTCGTGTCCATGCTGTTCGGCGTGAGCGTCCTCTTCCGCGCCCGGCCCCAGGACTGGGGATGGATTGGCGTGGCCGGCACGCTCGCCTACGTGGGCTCGCGCCTCGGCTCCCAGGTGCTAGGCACGCAGCTGGGCGCCTTCGTCGGCGCACTCATCGTGGGACTCGTCACCAACGTGCTCGCCCGCGTGCGCAACCGCCCCGCCGTCATCACCCTGGTGCCCGCCATCATGCTGCTGGTGCCCGGCAGCATCGGCTTCCGCAGCATGGAGTCCCTGCTCGCCCGTGACGTGCTCGCCGGCGTGGACACCGCCTTCTCCATGCTCATGGTCGCCGTGGCCCTCGTCGCCGGACTCCTGTTCGCCAACGCCCTCGTCCAGCCGCGCAAGGTGCTCTGACTCAGCCCCGGTGCCGCTCGGCGGCGCGGTAGAGCCGCGTCAGCGAGAAGTCCAGCAACGCCTGGCACGAGGCCATGTAGTGGCGGGCGCGGACGAAGGGAAACCAGACACGGTGGCCCACGAGCACCTGGGCCTCCTCGAGTTTCTGGCGCGGTATCCACCGGCCGCCGAGATTGCGCACCAGCACCTCGCCCAGGTACGCGCCAATGGCGGGCACCGCATGCGCCTCGATGTTTTCCCGCAGACGGCTCTTCGGGAAATCCTCACGCCAGAAGTAGAAGTCCACATCCGTGAGAGACTCCGGTGTCTCCTCGAAGACGGAGGGGACCTCGGTGTGCAGCAGGGCGACGAGGTGCTCGGCCAGGTCGCCGTACCGCTCCAGGGTTCGCTCCGGGTCGTCCACGTCCGCGGGCAGGGCGCAGTCGGAGGGGCGCCACTCCTCGGGCTCGGGCGGCTGCCAGGCATTGAGCTCGGCGATCCTGCGTTGGCGCGCGTGGCTGGCGGTGCGGTCCACCACGCGCAACAGGAGCGGCGCCACGTCCGGGTGGAAGCGAGGCTCCACGGGGGCGAGCATGGCACTGCGCTCGCGCAGGGCGCGCAGAAGGGTGTCGAAGTCCAGGTCCGGCCGCAGGTGAGCGTGGGCGCGCGCCTGGGCCATGCGAGCCTCGTCGCTGGCGAAGTCCGCGGCGGTGGGCCTCGTCACCAGCAGCACGCAGCCATTGGGCAACTCTTCTACCCGGTGAGCCGGTGTGGACAGCATCCGCTCACGGCCGACGCTCTCAACCAGCTTCGGCCCGAAGACGTTGAGCCAGAAGACACCGTAGATTTTGTCGAAACCGTCCTTCCGAGAAGTCTTCTCGTCGCGACCGAATCGCGGAGAGCCCGCCAGTTCCGCGTCGTCAGCGCTGTGAGCCCTGGCGTATGTGACGGGATAGCGGGAGGCCCAGGCACGCACCAACTCCACCAGGTTTCGGCAGCGCTCCGACTCCGCGAAGAAGGAGAGCGGCTTCACCTTGAGCCAGACATCCAGCCTGGGAGGCCGGGGGGGCATCCAGAGCAGGAGTGTCATGTCCAAGGCAGGCCACCGCGTGCGGTAGAGTCCGAGGGTCGTACTGTTCCCGTCTCGCGCTTCCTCCAGGGCTTTCCAGAGGGCGGGGCGGGCGTATTTGCGTTGCCGCTTGCCTTCGGTGACATCCGGCATCCACCCGTCGGCGTACTCCTCGAGCGCGTGGAACCAGGGCGCCAACTCGCTCTCCAGTGCCGCCTGTGAGTCAAAGACACCTTCGAAAGAAAGCCGGAGGTAGTCCTCGTCCCTCGAATCATGGAACTCGAGCACCTTCATTGAAACAGCACCTCCACTCCCTGAACCTTCCCCTCTACAGCAGTCACGACTGCATCCAGGTTATCGACCTGCGTGGGCTTGAGTGCACCCCCTTCATAGACGAGGCGAACCTGACGGACAGGCACCTCGCGGTCCCCGTGCAGAAGAGACTGGAGGGAGTCCCGGCGGATATCCAGCTTCCCTCCATACTTCTGGAGCGCTTCCCTCGCGTCCTCGACCATTTGTGCCAGTAGTTCCCTGCCTTTCAACGATGACAGGTCGCGGCTCTTGAAGCTGAACGCCTCGACGTGAGGAGGCCCTCTGGAGAACCCGCCCTCTTCAATGACGAGCACATCCACATAGCGCAAGCCGCTCTCCGGCTTCCAGACTCCCGCGGACCTCGAGATGCGAGGCTTGATGAAGGCTCCCAGGAAGCGGCGCTCGGCCCGGGGCAGTCTGGCGTCGGCCTCCAGCAACTCCACCATGAGGCGCTCGAAGGCCAGGCCCCGGCCGAACCACCCCCGCATCCGCTCGTAGGCGTCCCAGCGCATTGGGGCCTTGAGCGCCTTGCCCTGTTCGAGCTCCCGCAGGCGCCCCTCGTAGTAGGCCACATACTCGCCCCAGCGAGGGTTGCCCTCGGCTCCTGGCGGCGCAGCTTCCGCAGAGGGCCGCTGCTTCTCCAGCACCGCCACATCCCGGGGCAGACGCGGGCCCGTGGCCTCCAACTCCATCAACGCCAGCCGCGCCTCCACTACCTCCCGGGAGAGGCCCGCCCCATCGTCCACCAGCGAGGACAGTCCCCCGGCGCGCTCCGCCGCACCGGCCTCGAGGCTGGCGCGTGCGCCGTCGTCCACCATGGGGGCCACCTGTCCGGCACCCTTGTGCGCTCCGCCCCCTGCCACCGGGGCGCCCGTGGCCCCGGGCCGGGCCCTGGACATCACCGCCTGCGCCCGGGCCACGTTGCCCCGCGCCTCATGCAGCGCCAGCGCCGCGTCCACTCCTCCCACGGCCACGAAGTGGCCCACCTTCCGGCGCTCTCGTATCCACCGGGCCAGTTCCCGCACGCCGTCCGTGCCCAGCGTCGTCTGCACCTGCCGTCCCATTTCCTGGAGGTCTCGGAGGTGCTGCTGCATCGCCTGGAGTCCGCCGAGCGCTGGCGATCCGGCCCCTCGCGCCTGGGCCAGAGCGCGCACGCCTTTACCTCCGGCGTACAGCGTCCCCAGAAGCAGGGCGGGTGCAAGCTCGCGCGTGGCCTGCTCGTACTCGCCCTGGCTGAGGGAGTACGCCCCTTGGCCCGTGCCGGCCACCAGGTAGTAGAAGCCCAACGGCACCCCGAACGTCATGGCGTCGAAGGTGCCCAGCGCCACACTGCCCGGCGAGAAGTGCCGCAGCGCCAGGGCCCGCTCCACCTCGCGGGCGGCGTGCTGGTAGGGCGGAGGCAGGTGCGCCCACCGTCCCGTCATCTCCATGTAGCGTGCGCCATCCACCAACTGGCTGGTGGCGAGCGCGTCGCGGGCGGCGCGGCCCAGGCCACGCAGCACGTCCCCGCCCCGCTCGGCCCGCTCCGGGTAGCGCGAGAGGGGCAGGCCGCGCACCTCCAACTCCTGGCGCACGGTGGGCATGAGGGCCAGTGTCTGCCCCAATTGTTTGTCCCTGGCCAGCAGCCGCAGCACCGCATCCACTTCGTCGTCGTGGGCCGAGTGCAGCACGAAGAGGGCGAACACCTCGGCGTGGTAGGGGCCGTAGCGCTCGGTGGCGCTCACCAGGAAGGCGGCGCGCTTGCGCTGCAACACAGGGACGGCGTCCTCACGCACCGGCCCCAGGGCGCCCAGCTGCACCGCGCTCCACTCGTCCAGGGCCTCCACCAGCCGGGGCATGTCCACGCGCTGTTGCAGGGCGACGTACTCGGCGGGCGAGGTGCACGTGAGGAAGGGCGCCAGCAGCGCTTCGCCGCCAGAGGAGAAGCCGGGCCAGTCCGGGGGCACGGCTCGGTTGCCGCAGGTGGCGGGGCGCTGGGAAACAGTCCCCTCGCGGGCCACCCCGTGCACCGCCGCCTCGCCCTGGCCTGCGCGGGTGTCCGAGCCTGGCCCCCAGGTGCTACGGCGCTGATGCAACCGATCCGGCGCGCCTGCCTCCACGGAAGCAATGGGGCGTGGCACCAGGGGAGAGCGCAAGAGGGCGCGCGCGCCGTGGAGGCGCACCTTGCCTGGGTGCGATGTCCGCGTGGCGCAGCCGGTGGTGAGCAGGGCGGCTCCCAGCAGCAGCATCGCCTTCCAGGGAACGCCAGCCGCCAAAGGCGGAGCCTCACGACGCTTGCACACGCGGCACCTCCCACCGGGCCACACGCGACAGGTGGCGCGCGTTCCGGAGCAGGGGGCGAATCTACCCGCCCCCTCCCATCCGCAGGCCGTGGCCCTCGTCGCCGGACTCCTGTTCGCCAACGCCCTCGTCCAGCCGCGCAAGGTGCTCTGAGTCCCCGTCCGGCATCCGACATCCCCCGCCCCTCCGCTTGACCGCTCGCCCTTCGTCTGGCATCTTAATTTTGAAAACGATAATCAGAATCAACTTCAAGACAATATCGAGGAGGCCCGCCGTGCAGAATCGCCCCTGCTGCCGCACCATCCTGGCCCGTAGTCCTAGCGCGGAGGTCGCGCGCTGCACCTGTGGGCACGTCCACCTGAGCCTCGGACCGATGACGATCCGCATGGACGAGGGAACGCTGCATGCCATCTGGCTCACGCTGGGAGACGCGCTGCGGGCGCTCGGCGCGGCCCCCGAGACCGCGCCCGAGACGACGGCCACGGGGGGGTGGAAGCAGTGAGCACATTGACGGAGCTGCTGCGGCAGGCCACCGCCCATGAGGTCCGCGCCGCGACGAGCACTCCCTTCGCCTGGCGGCTCGCGCGGGGGGAGCTGGAACGGACGCATTACGTGCGGCTGCTGGCCAACCTCCAGGCCCTCTACGCGGAGCTGGAGTGGGCGCTCATGTGGAACCGCCAGCACCCGGCGGTGGGCCCGCTCTGTCTGCCCGAGCTGTGGCGCAACGAGCTGCTGCAGGACGATCTCCGCGCCCTGCTCGGCCCGGGTTGGTATTCGAGCGTGCCGCGCCAGGACGCGGTGGCCCACGTGGAGCGGCTCGGCCTGCTCTGCGATGAAGCCCCCGGGTTGCTCGCCGCGCACGCCTGGGTGCTCTATGCCACGGACCTGCCCGGAGGCAGCCAAGGCGGCGCCGGAATCGCCCGCGCGCTCGGGCTGCGCGGCAAGGAGGGGACGGCATTCCTCCGCCACGCCACCCACCTCGATGGAGAGTCCTACCGGGCGCACCTGCTCGACACGCTCGATCAGCTGAGCCTGGACGAGCGCTCCCGCGAGGCCCTCGTGGAAGAAGCCCGGCTCGCCGTGCGCACGGTGCGCTCGCTCTTCGAGGCCCTGGGCCGGAATCTCCCCGTGGTCCGCGAACAGCACGAGCGCGTCAGGGCAGGCGGCTGGTGGCTGCGGCCGCTGGCGTTCGCGCGGGAAACCTCCTGAGCGCCCGGAGTGGAGGGCCGGGCGCTCCCACTCCGCGCTTCAGGCCTTCCCGTCCGGAAGCGCTCCCGCGGCCCGTGCCACCTCCACCGCGCGGAGGATGGCCTCGGGCGTCGCGGGCGAGGCCAGCTCCACCGGGGTGCGAGCAGGGCCGAAAGCGGCCACCGCGTGCCGCAGCGCCGTCACCGCCCCGATGGCCAGCATGAACGGGGGCTCGCCCACCGCCTTGCTGCCGTGGATGGTGCTGTCCTGAGGCGCGCGCTCCAGCAGGGCCACGCGGAAGTCCTCGGGCGCGTCCCCTACCGCCGGAATCTTGTACGTGTCTGGCGAGTGCGTGACGAGCCGTCCCTTCGCGTCGAACAGCACCTCCTCGCACGTGAGCCAGCCCACGCCCTGGATGAAGGCGCCCTCCACCTGGCCCCGGTCGATGCTCGGCACCAGCGAGGTGCCCACGTCGTGGAGGATGTCCACCCGGCGCACCCGGTGCTCACCCGTGAGGCCACTCACCTCCACCTCCACCACGGCCGCTCCGAAGGCGTAGTAGTGGAAGGGCTTTCCGCGCCCCGCCACCCGGTCGTACGAGATATCCGGGGTGCGGTAGTAACCCGTGGACGACAGCGACACCTGCGCCAGGTAGGCGGCGTGCACCACCTCGGCGAAGGACACCGAGCGCTCGGGGCGCGCGGGCAGGAAGACCCGGCCGCCCGTGAAGGCGAGCGCGTCCACCTCTCCTCCCCGTTCTGCCTGGAGCAGGCGCGCGGCCACCGGGCGCAGCCGCTCGCGAATCACCTCGCACGCCTGCTTCACCGCCATGCCGTTGAGGTCCGAGCCGCTCGAGGCCGCCGTGGCGGACGTGTTGGGCACCTTGTCCGTCGCGGTGTTCATCACCCGGACGCGCTCGGGAGGCACGCCCAGCTCGTGCGCGCACACGGCCCGCATCTTGGTGTGCAGGCCCTGCCCCATCTCGGTGCCACCGTGATTGAGCTGCACGCTGCCGTCCGTGTACACCACCACCAGGGCGCCGGCCTGGTTGAGGAAGCTCGTGGTGAAGGAGATGCCGAACTTCACCGGCTGGAAGCCGATACCCCGCTTCGTCCACCGCGAGCTCTTGTTGAAGGCCTCGATCTCCGCGCGGCGCCGGGCATAGTCGCTGGAGGCCATCAGCTCCGCGTGGATGCGCGGCAGCCGGTTGCCCTCCACGGCCTGGCCGTAGGGGGTGAGTTGGGCGGGAGCCTCGCGGTAGTAGTTGCGCTCGCGCACCACGGCCGGATCCAACCCGAGCAGCTCGGCGGCGCGGTTGAGCACCTCCTCCATCACGAACATGCCCTGGGGTCCACCGAAGCCGCGGAAGGCCGTGTTGGAGGGCAGATTCGTGCGCGCCACCCGGCCGGTGAAGCGCAGGGCCGGGACGAAGTACGCGTTGTCCAGGTGGAAGAGCGCCCGGTCCAGGATGGCGTGCGACAGGTCCGTGCTCCACCCGCCGTCGGACACCAGCTCGACGTTCAGCGCGAGCAGCCGCCCCTCGGAATCGAGCCCGGCCTCGTAGTGGCCCCAGAAGGGATGGCGCTTGCCGGTGAAGGCCATGTCCTGGTCGCGGTTGAGCCACACCTTCACCGGCCGGCCGGTGGCACGTGCGCCCAGGGCAGCCAGGGCCGCGAAGGGCGCGGCCTGCGTCTCCTTGCCGCCGAAGCCGCCTCCCATGCGCGGCACCTCCACCACCACGTGGTGCCGTCCCACGCCCAGCACGCCGGCCACGATGGCCTGCACCTCCGAGGGGTGCTGGGTGGAGCTCCACAGGTGCACCGTGCCGTCTTCGCCGGGCACCGCCAGAGACGCCTGCGTCTCCAGGTAGAAGTGGTCCTGCGCGCCCGTCGCGCACTCGCCGGAGATGCGCACCGGAGCGGCGGCGAGCGCGGCGTCCGACTCGCCCCGGCCGATGACGTGCGGCGTGGTGAGGAAGGAGCCCGCGTCCACGGCGGCCTTGATGGACAGGAGGGCGGGCAGGGACTCGTACTCCACCTCCACCAGCGCGGCGGCGCGGCGGGCCACGGCGGCGTTCTCCGCCAGCACCACCGCCACCGACTGCCCCAGGAAGTGCACCTCGTCCACGGCCAGCAGGGGCTCGTCGTGGATGACGGGGCCCACCTGGTTCTCCCCGGGGATGTCCTCGGCGAGGAGCACGGCGTGCACCCCGGGAAGCTCCCGGGCGCGCGAGGCGTCCCGGCGCAGGATGCGCGCGTGTGCATGCGTCGACGTCACGAGGTGTCCCACCAGCATCCCCGGGGGCGAGGGCAGGTCGTCCACGTAGAGGGCCTCGCCGCTGGTGTGCTTCAGGCCGCTCTCGTGCGGGGCCGGGGCGTGCAGGGGCGAGTGGGACGGCCCGGGCTGCTGGGCGTGGGCGGTATCGGGAGAAGAAGGAAGCGTGCTCATCCGGGTCACCTCACCTGTACCGTGGCCGAGTGGCCCTCCGCGAGCCGGGGCACCGGCGAGGAGAGCGTCTCGTGGAAGAAGCCGCGCAGCAGGTTCTTCGCCACCTGCGCGCGGTACCAGGCCGAGCCGCGATGGTCGGACAGTGGCTTGAAGTCCTCGTCCAGCCGGGCCAGGGCCGCCTCCACGGTGGCCTCCGTCCAGGGCTGGCCCACCAGCGCGGCCTCGGTGCGCCGGGCCCGGGCGGGCGTGGCCGCCATGCCTCCGTAGGCCAGCCGCGCCTCCGTCACCTTCCCCTCCCCGTCCACCACCACCCGGAAGCCCGCGGACACGGCGCTGATGTCCAGCTCGCGCCGCTTGGACACCTTGTACGCCAGCGCCCGCGAGCCCTCCGGCTGCGCCGGCACGTCCACGTACGCCAGCACCTCGCCGCGTCCGAGCGCCGTGCGCCGGTAGCCCTGGAAGAAGTCCTCCAGCGGCACCCTCCGTTCGCCGGCCCGCGAGCGCAGCACCGCCTCGGCCCCCAGCGAGAGCAGCACCGGCGCCATGTCACCAATGGGCGAGGCCGTGCACAGGTTGCCGCCCACCGTCGCGCGGTTCTTGATCTGCCGCGAGCCGAAGTAGCGCAGCATCCGCTCCAGGGGCGGGCAGGCGACGCGCGCGTAGTCCTCCAGGTCCGTCAGCCACACGGTGGCGCCCAGGCGGTGTCCGCCGCCACGGGGCTCCAGCACGTGCAGCTCGGGCAGGGCCTCCAGCGACACCAGCAGCGGAGGCTCCGCGTAGCGCTTCGTCACCTCCAGCGACAGGTCCGTCCCGCCCATCACGAAGCGCGCGTCGGGGTGCTTGTCCAGCACGTCCCAGAGGGCGTCCATCGAGCCGGGGGTGAAGTAGCGCTGGGCCCCGGCCTCGTAGGCCAGCGCCATGGGCTCGGGCCGCGTCTCCGCGAGCGCCCGGGCGAAACGGTCCTTGGGACGCAGGCCGGCCACCTGGTTCGCCGCCTCGCGGATGGGCCGGTAGCCGGTACAGCGGCAGAGGTTGCCGCACATCTGCGCGTCCAGCTTCCAGGGCTCGTCCATGTCCCGGCGGTGGCAGGCCTCCAGCATGGCCATGGCGATGCCCGGGGTGCAGTAGCCGCACTGGGAGCCCAGCTCGCGCGCCAGCGTCTCCTGCACGACGTGGTACTTGCCGCCCTCCTTGAGGGCCTCCACCGTGTACACCCGCTTGCCCTGCACCATGGGCAGCAGCACCAGGCACGAGTTCACCGCGCGCAGGGCGGGTGCCCCCTGGCTGTCGTGCTCCAGCACGGCCACGGTGCAGGCCCCGCAGTCGCCCTCGGCGCAACCTTCCTTGGTGCCGGTGAGGTGCACCCGGTCGCGCAGGTAGCGCAGCAGCGTGGTGGTGGGAGAGAGCCCCGTCTCCTCGACGGGCTTGTCATTCAGGAAGAAGCGCAGGCGTTCCATGGGCCTCCTCCGGTCCCTTCGGAGGAAGGGCCGGGGGGCCAGACTACTACGGCTCGCGCCCGCGGGAACCCGGCCGATTCCGGCCGGGCGCCAGGGGGTTCAGCGAAGGACCAGCAGGGCCACCAGGGTGACGAGGAAGTACGGCACCAGGCCCCCGGCGCCCGCGTAGTCCTTGGCCATGCGCTGGCCGAAGAAGAGGGCCACGAAGGACAGCCCGGAGAGGGCCGCGCCCCACATGGCCACCCGGGTGCCCCCGGAGAGCACCAGGACCACCAGCCCGGCGGCGCTCACGGCGCCCGCGGCCAGCTCCATCAGGGTGATGGTGGCCAGCATGGGCGGCACCACCCCGCGCAGGGGGCTCTTGGCGAAGTGTCCGGTGAGCCACCCGAGGTTGCCCTTCCAGTCGATGACCTTGTCCAGTCCGGACTGGAGGAAGGTGATGGCCAGGAAGAGGGCGCACAGCACCTGGACGAGCCAGAGGGGGAAGAGGTTCGAGTCGAAAGCCGGCATGGGCGCGCACTCTACCCGGCCTGCCTGCTTACCCAAGGGCCGAGCGGCCTCCGCTAGCGGACAACCAGCCGTCCCCCACCCCTACCGCCCACCGGGGAGCACACCCATCGTCCGGCCATGGCCACTGAACAAGGCGCCCGGAGGGTCCTCATCGGGCTCATCCTGCTGTCCATCGCCCTGGTGTTGTGGGTCTTCTCTCCCTTCTTCGAGGCCTTCTTCCTGGCCGCGGTGCTCGCCGGAGCCCTCTACGGCGTGCACCGGTGGTTGACACGGCGCGTCCGCGGGAGGGGCGGGCTGTCCGCCGGCCTCATCTGCCTGGGCGTCATCCTGGCGCTGCTCGCGCCCCTGGCCAGCCTCACGGCCTTCATGGTCTCCGAGATCGCCAAGGGGGTGACGTTCATCACCGGCATCGTGGAGAAGCGGGGACTGGAGGGGCTGGTGGCCTATGTCCCCGGCCCGTTCAAGCAGCACGCATCGAGTCTCCTGGACAGCTTCCAGTCGCGGAGCGCCGGGATGTGGCAGACGCTGCAGGAGCAGCTCTCCACCCGGGGCGCCACCGCGGCCCAGACGGTGGGCGGAGTGGTGGCCACCACCGGCACGGTGCTCTTCCAGACGGCGATGATGCTCATCGCCTTCTACTTCCTGTTGGTGCAGGGCAAGCAGCTCGTGGCGTGGCTGGAGAGCGTGTCCCCGCTCAAGCGAGGGCAGACGACGGAGCTGCTGATGGAGTTCCGCAACGTCACCAAGTCCGTGCTGGTGTCCACCATCCTCACCGCGGGCGTGCAGGCGGTGGCGGCCCTGGTGGGCTACCTCATCACCGGCGTGCCGGTCCCCGTCTTCTTCGCGGCGGTGACGTTCTTCTTCGCCCTCATCCCGGCCATCGGCGCCGCCGTGGTGTGCGTGGCCGCCGCCCTGCTGCTGCTCGCCACCGGCCACCCCATCGCCGCCATCGTCCTGGCCGCCTGGGGCGTCATCGTCGTGGGCCTCTCCGACAACGTCGTCAAGCCGCTGCTGGCCAAGCGCGGCATGCACATGCACGGCGCCATCGTCTTCTTCTCGCTGCTCGGCGGCCTGGCCGTCTTCGGCGCCATCGGACTGCTGCTGGGGCCCCTCATCGTGGCCCTGTTCCTCGCCGTGCTGCGCATCTACGAGCGCGACTACGGCCGGCCCTCCCCCCGTCCCGGGGCTCCCGCCACGCCTCCGCGCAACCAGCCCACGGTGGCCGAGGGCGAGGAGTTCGAGCCCGCCGGAGTCCACTCGGACGAGCACGTGCTGGACAGCCACCGTCACTGACGGGACTCCCGGGAGCCGCTGCGCCCCCGGGAGCCGTTGGGGAACCGCGGAGGGCTACGGCTGGACGCCGGCCCCCGTCACCAGCAGCGAGTAGTTGCTCATCGCGCCCGCGTACCCCACCACCTTCACGTAGTACGTGCCCGCGGCGGGCGCGTTGTAGGTGCCCACTTCCGGGTTGCTCGTGGTGTAGCCGCGCGCCTCGAAGAAGTTCAGGTCGGTCTCGGTGTACAGGTACCAGTCCAGGTCCACGCTGCCCGGCATGGTCAGCTTCACCGTGACGGTGCCCGGCGCGGTCACCGTGAACTTGAACCAGTCCACGTCCGTACCGCTGGAGAGGCTCCCGCTCACGGCGGTGCCCGCCCCCACCCGGCCGCTGGCGGCCGCCGCGGTGTCATTGGACTCGGTCTCCACGGTGATGGGCCCCGTGGGCCCCGGGCCGGACGAGACCGTGATGGTGAAGGCCGCGTCGCTGGAGTCGGTGAGGGTGGCGTTGGCCGCGTCGCTCACCCGCACCCTCGCCGCCGTGGTCGCCGTGTTCGGCACCACCCAGGAGTAGCTGCCCGCCGCGGCCGGCGTGCTCGCGGAGATGAGGTTCCACGTGCTCCCGTTCGTCGTGTACTCGAGCTTCACGTTGCTCACCGCGCTCGACGTCCAGGTGATGGTCTGGCTGCTGCCCCCCGCCCAGCTCTCCCCGCCGTTGGGAGAGCCCACCCTCACGCTCGCCACGGGCGTCCCATCATCCCCCGGCAGGAGGAAGTCCTTGATGACGGCCATGTGCTGCATGTTGGTGGAGCCGCTGTCACCCTGCTGCGCCGGGGAGATCTCGGAGAGGGGCGAGTACACGCGGGTGTCGATCACCGTGCCGGCGGCGAAGGTGCTGGAGCCGATGACCGTGGCCGTCTGGTAGGCGACCAGATCCGAGTCCACCAGCACGTTGTCGTACGGCTTGGAGCGGCTCGCGTTGGTGCCCTCGCGGCCGTTCCTGTCCACCGGGTGCGGGCCACTGGTGGTCACCACCTGGCTGAAGGTGCCGAAGCAGGACTCGGAGCGGCTGTCGGTGTTGAAGTCACCGGCGATGACCAGATAGTCCCCGGCGGGAACGTTGGCCTTGATGTAGTTGACCAGGTTGCCCGCCTCGGTGTTGCGCACGCCGCTGCCCGAGGTGAGCAGGTGCACGCTCACCACCCAGAGATCCTTCGGGCCGGGGATGTCGATGCGTGCCCAGGCGAAATCGCGGTTGGAGACCTGCGTGTCCGTCCACTCACCCGAGGCGATGATGGGGTAGCGGCTGATGATGCCGTTGGGGATCTGCGCCCCCGTCTCCCGGTAGTAGTAGAAGTTCGAGCCGAACGCGGTGTCGACGAAGCTCCGGATGGCGGTGGCCGAGTTGTTGCCGTAGTTGAACTCCTGGATGGCCACCACGTCCGGCCTCGTGCCCTGGAAGATGCGGGTGCCGTGACCCGGGTCGTAGCTCTGGGCGTTGCCGCTGGTGATGTTGGCGGCCATCACGCGCAGCCGGAACTCCGCGAGCGAGGCTCCGCCGGTGGACAGCTCCTCGTTCGCGGACTCCTCCCGTGGGTCCACGGCGGCGCCCTCACCGCATGCGGCGAGGACCAGGGTGAGCAGTGGAACCAGAAGCCAGGGGCCCAGGCCCGAGCGCTTCGAGGAGGAGGGGGACTGTCGCATTGCAAACACTTCCTGCCCGCCAGACGCGGGCGCTGGGAGGAGACAACGTCCCCATCATCGCAGTCTCACGGTGAAATTCCAGCGGGAGCCGCCGCAAGGGCGGAAAGCGCGACAAAGAGGTAGCGCAGGCCCTTGCCCACCGTGACGAAGCCGACGAAGGGCGCCCAGCGCACGCCCACGAGGCCGGCGGCGAGCACGAACACGTCCCCCACCACGGGCACCCAGGCGAGGGCGAGGACCGGGGCGCCCCAGGTGGCCAACCGCGCCTGGGCCCGAGCCAACCGGGGGCCCTCGCGTTCCCGGCGGCGCTGCACCCAGCGTCCCACCGGGCCGCCCCCTCCGCGCGCCACCCAGCGGCCCAGGACATAGAGGGTGAGGGCCCCAAGCACATTGCCCACGGTGGCCACGGCCACGGCGGGCGCCGGGGGCACACCGCCATAGACGAGCGCGGCCAGCACCGCCTCGGAGGGCGCGGGCAGCACCGAGCCGGCCACCATCGCCACGAGGAAGAGCCCCGGCAATCCCCAGTCGGCCAGCGTGGACGCGTCCGGCATCGTGGCGCCCACTTTAGGACGTCCCGGGCGGACAGGCGGAGTCCGTGCAACCACGCATCCCCCGGACCGCCGGGAGGGGTGGAGGCCCTCCTGCCCATTTCTACCTTCCGGCCCACCCCCCCACAGCTCCGGAGCCGAGATGAAGAACATCCGACTGGCATGTCTCGCCCTGAGCCTCGCGCTCGGCGCCACCGCGGGGGCCGAGCCGTCCGGGAGCGGACCGGTGTGCGAGGCATCCCCCGCGTCGCAGAGCCTCCAGAAGGTGGGCGAGGAGGTGGTGCGCCGCCTCGAGTCACCGCACCCGTACGCGGCGGTGGAGCGGCACGCCATCACCGGGGCGCTCCACACCGGTACGCTCACCCATCCCGGGGCCTCGTACATCGCCCCGCACTTCGCCACGCTGGCGCTCGAGGAGGGGGACTACGTCCTCGTCCGTTCGCCGGACGGCACGCGCTCCTGGCGCTACGACAACACGCACCCGGGAGCACGGGATGGCTTCTGGGGCATTCCCATTCCCGGAGACACCGCCATCATCGAGCTGCACAGCCCGGTGGTGGAGCGCCGGGGAGTGCTCAACCAGTACGGCTACCGCATCGACAAGTACGCGCGCGGCTACACCGCGCAGGAGTTGGGCACGAACGGCGCCCAGGCCGAGGCCCTGTGCGGCGCGGACGATTCCGGCCAGGCGCGGTGCTACGAGAGCAGCGAGCCGCGGATCTACCAGCACAGCCGGGCAGTGGCGCGCCTGCTCATCAACGGCTCCAGCGCCTGCACCGGCTGGCTCGTGGGCAACCAGGGCCACCTGCTGACGAACAACCACTGCATCGCCACGGACACGGACGCGCGCAACACCAGCTACGAGTTCATGGCCGAGGGCGCCACCTGCGCCACCAACTGCGGCTCTTGGGGCGCGTGCCCGGGCACGGTGGTGGCCACCAGTGCCACGCTGGTGAAGACGGACGCCCCGCGCGACTACACACTGGTGCGGCTGCCCACCAACCCCACCAGCACCTACGGTTTCCTCCAACTGCGCCCCACCGGGGCCGTGGTGAACGAGCGCATCTACGTTCCCCAGCACCCGGCGGCGTACGGCAAGAAGATCGCCGTCACCTCCAGCGACACGGCGGATGCCTCCGGCTACGCCGAGGTGTACAGCCTCGACGAGCTGGCCTGCCAGAGCGGGGGCCCCAACGACGTGGGGTACCACGCGGACACCCAGGGCGGCTCCTCGGGCTCGCCGGTGATGGGCTACGCGGACCACCAGGTGGTGTCGCTGCATCACTGCGCCCACTGCCCCAACCGCGGCGTGCCCATCCAGGAGATCATCACCCACCTGGGCAGCAGCCTGCCGGCGTGCGCCCTCCGCAGCACCACGTGCCCGGATCCGTGGGGCCCCAGTGGCGAGCCCCCTCCCCCACCGCCGCCCCCGCCTCCGGTCCAGTCCTTCACCTACAGCGCCACCAACACCAACAGCGCCCTGCAGAACACGGTGAACAAGCGCCTCACCTTCAACGCAGGAGACGTGGTGGAGGTGGGCACCTGCAACCTCACGGGCGCCACCGCCACGGGGGACACCTGGCTGCGCCTGTACGATGGCGCGGGCGTCCTGGCGGCCTCGAACGACGACGCCTGCGGCGGCCGCTCGTCGTACTTCAAGTACACGGTGCCCGCGGGCAAGGGCGGCACCTATGAGATCCGCGCCGGTTGCTACTCCAGCGGCAGCTGCGGCGGCACCGTGGTGTGGAAGCTCACCGCCGCTCCCCCGCCGCCCGGCCCCGTCACCGCGTCGTTCACCTACACCGCCAGCAGCACCACCAACGCCACCCGAAACACCACCCACCGCGACGTGACGGCGGCCGCGGGCCAGACGATCACCCTCGGCACCTGCACCCTCGCGGGCGCGTCCGGTAGCGGCGACACGTTCCTGCGGCTCTACACCTCCAGCGGCTCACTGGTGGCCGCCAACGACAACGCGTGCGGCTCGCTCTCGCACCTGCGCTACACCGTCCCCGCGGGCGCGGGCGGCACGTACCAGCTCCGCGCGGGCTGCGCCGGCGAGCGCAGTTGCGGCGGCACGGTGGTCTATACCGTTCAGTAGGGCAGGGCCTCCGGTCCGGGCGCGTTCTCCGCGAACTTGTCCAACAGTTGGACAAGTTCTCACGGACCGCGCCCGGGGTGCCCGCCCCCTCTCCTGTCCGGTACAGGAGAGTCGCGGCCGGTTCCCCGTCACAACGGAGGCGCCATCCTTCATCCTCCTGGGGCGCCTCCGCTTCACGGCGCGACTACCACCCACCCACGCGGGTGGGCACGGGGGAGGTATGAGCGAGACATCGAGCCAGGGCCCCCGGAGCGGGCCACGAGGCCGCCCGGCCGGATTCCTGGTGAGCGTCCTGTTCGCGGCGCTGCTGGGCGGTTGCCCCAAGCCACACATCCACCACTTCACCACCTCGCCTCCGGTGGCCTGCCCCGGCGACGAGGTCACCCTGCGCTGGGAGACGAACGGGCCCGTCCGCCTCGAGTCCTCCCCCGAGGTGGCGAAGCTCGGCAGGAAGGACGACTCCGGACAGCAGACGGTCACCATCAGCGGGCCCACCACCTTCCGCCTGGAGGTCTCCCGCGTCTTCGGGCTGAAGAAGGAGATGACGGAGAGCGAGGTGCTCTCCCCGCCGAAGGACCTCGAGTACGGCATCGTCGACGCCGAGGGCCAGGGCCGCTTCACGTGCTCGGCGCAGACGGGGCTGGAGTCCTCCTTCCAGCTGGATGGCAGCCACATCTCGCCCAACGTGCGCATCGGGCAGATGATGAACATGAACGTGCGCACCCTGGTCATCAGCAAGGGCGAGGCGTCCGAATCGGTAGCCGAGGGCGCGACCGCGCCGGGCTTCGAAGGACAGCCGGCCCAGGGGCTCTGGCGGCTGCGCGTCCCGCTCGACGAGGGCGAGAGCTGCGAGGACGCGCTCGAGTCGGTGGATGGCCGGTTGATCATCAAACTCCAGCTCTCGTGCCCGAGGTGACACCATGGCCGCGCTCGACGAACTCCGGACGATCGTCATCCTGATGCTGGAGAACAGGTCCTTCGATCACATGCTCGGGCACCTGTCGCTGGAGAATCCCCAGTCGGACGTGGACGGGTTGCGCAACCCCGGCACCAACCCGCGCTACGCCAACGTCTTCCAGAACCGCGTCTACCGGCCGTTCCTCATCGGCGACGAGGCGTCGGTCATCCGGGATCCCCCCCACAGCCGCCACCTGGTGAACGTGCAGATGGCGCGGAGCTCCAGCGGCAAGAAGTTCCGCATGTCGGGCTTCGTGGATGCCTATTTCCAGTACACCCAACACCAGGCCGAGCACCCGCCCCCGATGGGGTACTTCGATTCGAACGGCGCCTGGATGACGTCCTTCCTGGCCCGGGAGTACTGCGTGTGCGATCGCTGGTTCACGCCCCTGCCCACGGACACGCAACCCAACCGCTGCATGGCCTTCACGGGGACCACGCTCATCGAGGACACGGGCTCCCGGCTCATTCCGCACCGCGAGCACGTCTTCGACTGGCTGAACCAGCACGGAGTCCGGTGGCGCGTCTACCATGACGGGCCGCCCTTCTTCCTGTTGTTCGGGCGGTTCCACGAGCTGGTGGGGATGAAATACCGCCCCATGGGCGAGCTCGTGCACGACATCCTGCACGAGCCTCCGGATCAGGCGCCGCAGGTCATCTTCCTGGAGCCGCGCTACTTCGACTTCTTCTGGTCGGACGCGCCGCCCAACTGCAACCATCCGCTCGCCCGCGTCGATCATGGCGAGGCGCTGCTGCACCGGGTGTACACGACGCTCACGAGCAACCCGGCGAAGTGGGCCCGGACGCTGTTCATCCACACCTATGACGAGCACGGCGGCTTCTTCGACCATGTGCCGCCGCTGCCCGTCGGCCAGCCCCCCGCACCGGGAGCGCGCTTCACGGAGCCCTTCAGGACGACGGGCCCCCGGGTGCCCGGGCTGCTCGTGTCGCCCTGGGTCCAACCGGGAAGGGCCTTCCACGGCAACCTCGACCACACCTCCATCCTGCAACTGCTCGCCGAGAAGTTCGGCTCGGGCCCGGAGGACTACTCGGCCTCGGTCACCCACCGCAGGGCCCAGGGCATCCGCAGCCTGTCCGAGGCGCTCGCGGATGCACCGGCCCAACGGTCCGTCCCCACCCTGTCGCCACGGCCCGTTCCGCCCATGCCGCTCATGAAGCGGCGGCCCCAGGCGCCCAACGAGCGCGCCTTCCAGGAAGCGGCCCGGGAACTGCTCCAGCACGAGGGGCCCATCGCGACCTCGGCCAAATATCCGGACCTGGTCGGCGCCCCCCTGGAGCCTTGAAGCCGGCCCCGGCGGCTACTCGAAGCTGAGCGTCGAGCCGCCGCTGAGGTCCTCCTGGAGCACCGTGGGCCGGCCGATGATGCGCACCTCGCCTCCACCGGAGGCCGTCACGCGCAGCGCGTTGGAGACCTCGAGTTCCGTGGAGCCGCCGCCGCTGGAGGCGAGCGTGGCCTCCTGCACAGAGAGCTCGCGTGCCCGCAGCACGGTGCCCCCGGACATCGTGCTCTTCACCTGGAGGGAGCGCCCCTCCATCGTCACGTCCCCTCCTCCGCTCACGTCCAGGGACAGGGATGAGGCGTCGAGGCCCCGCACCTTCACCGTGCCGCCGCCGTGCGCGGTCACGGCGACGGACCTGTCATCGTTGACACCGGTGACACTCCCGCTCACGTCCACCGAGCCCCCGCCCGAACGCGAGAGGACTTGAAGCTTCGGCATCGTCACCTCCACACGCAGGGGGTTGCGCGAGCTCCAGCTCCCCACTTCTTCCGGGTGGAAGAAGACGTGAAGGCCGACCGACTCCGAGATCTCCGTCTGCATCAGCCGCACCAGGTTGTCGTCCCCCACTACGGCGACCTTCCATGGCTGGCTCGGGTCCACCACCACCGTGAGGGCGATGCCGTCATGCACCTCGATCGACGTGAACCCGGACAGCTGCCGCTCCTCCTGAACCAGCTGGCCGCTGCCCCGCACCGGGGGCCCGAGACGACAACCCATGACGGCCACCACCAGCAACGACATGCCTACCCACAGCCCACGAGAAACACGCTTCATCCGCTGACCCCCGGAAGTCCTGGCCGGTGACGCCGGCCGCTGGTGACTGAAACACCGTGGCGGCCAGCGGCTGTCACCGGGCCCGAAACGAATCCCGGACTCCATTGCAACGAGGGCATGACATCGGCTCGGATGGGCAGAACCCGGAGCGCTCCGCGTTGTCGGAGACGCGGTCATTTCCATGGAATGGACATGAAACGATCACGCCGCCGCGGCGTGGTCCAGCGAGCGCCAGGTGCCCAGTGCCCAGTCCTGCTCCTCCGGATCGTCGAAGCTGACCACGCACAAAGCGCGGTGCGTACCGGCCTCGCACAGCGCGGTGAGCCGGCACTCCCCCGGCTCCACGTGCAGCGTGGCCCGTCCACTCACCCGCTCACCCTGATGCTGGAACTCGTACGGCAAGGTTTCCTCGGGGCCGGGCGCAATGCCTTGCACATCATCCTGCAATGGCACGAAGCGCACGCTGCGGCGGTGGTCGCGCGCCACCCAACTCCCATCGGCCAGGCGCTGCTCGGCGAGTGAACCGGGAATGCGAATCTCCCACCCCTCTGGCAACGTCACCTGCACCGCACCCCGCCGGTAGCCGATGAGCGGCCCCACGGGAGCCTCGACCGCGCGGCGCGAGACCTCCTCCGCCAGCGTGCCCCCCACGCCGAGATACCCCAACACCTGCTGCCACTCGCGCCACGGATAGGACAGCTCCGGCGCCTCCCGCCACGCGGACACCAGCAACCGGGCCACCTCGCGGAAGCGGTGGCGCTCCTCCTCAAGCAACGGCGGCCGCCACACCATCTCCGTCCAGATGAGGCTCAACGCCCGGCCCAGCTTCGTCGAGGCGCTCTGGCCCGGCTCCCACCACGGGAAGATGTCCCGGCCACGCATCGGATCCTCGTGCACGGCGCGCAGCCACGCCTCATCGCGCGGGCCCATGGGCGTCAGCAGCGCACCGGGGTGCTCGAAGCCATGTCCGGGCCGCAGCGAGAGCGTCGCCCCCGAATGACCATGTTTCCGGAAGTCCAACACCCGGCCGGCCATGGTCCCCAGCCAGGCGAGCATGCGCGGGGCGATGTCATTCGGATCCCCCGTGTGGAAATACCCCGTGGGGTCTCCCACTCCCGCGACGGTGAGGGCCGGGTCCGCCCAGTCGATGCGAAGCGCATCCCCCAGGGCATGGAGGAGATCGCACAGGTAGCGGTGATAGCCCGGCCCCACCATGGAGGTATTGGCGAGGACGACCACCCGCCCCTGCCCGGCGGCGACGATGGCCACCTCCTCGGCGGCCGGGTGCAGGCTCAGGAACAGGATGGGACCCCGGGGACCCTCCACCGTGCGCGAGCTCTCCAGCATCTCCTCCGCCGCCGCCCGCACCCAACGCTCCACCCGCCGCAGCCAGGGCCAGGGGGCTTCCGGCGCCGAGAAGAGTCCATCGCCTCCGTACCAGCCCGCCAGCAGCAGCTTCACACCCATGTCGTCCTCTCGTATCCCTCGAGCCCGGGCCCCTCTCCACGCAACGGGTGGAGGGTTGGGATTATGTCGCGCGGCCCGGGTGTATCAGGGCGGGGAGCCGGACGTGCGCCCCTTCTCTCAGGCGCTCTGGGCGGTGCGTTCCTTCACCCGCTCCTCGCCTTCACGACCAGCTGATGTCGTAGTCGGCCTCGAGAGGTGCCAGCTGGCGTCCCCGCACCACCAGATCCCGGGCCGTGGACTGCTCCATCGCGGCGTGGAGGACGCCTTCGTTGTACGCCAGCGGCAGGAAGTCCCGGCGCGCCATCAGCCGCGCCTGCTTCTCCCCGAGCCGCTCCACGGAGCGATCGCCGTAGCTCAGCGAGGCCCGGTAGGCGCTGGGGAAGCTCGCGAGCAACCGCTGCGGATCCGTCCCGGCCAGCGCCATCATCGTCTTGCCCACGGTGGAGTGGAGGAAGTCCGCCGTGGCCCGGCGCCCGAGCTGGCGCAGCACCATGGCCCGCCCTTCCGGCTCGGAGTCTCCGAGCAGCTCCGCGGCGGTGAAGATGGTCTTGAGGAAGTCCGCCACCGGGTAGCTGAAGAAGTCGACGTACGTCTTCGCCCCGGCCACCGCGAGGCACTTCGCCCGGACCTCCGCGCCCCCGAGCGCGCGTGCCGCCTCGAACACCCCGTTGAAGAACAGGCCACGGCACGTATCCATGGGCGTGGCCAGGGTCAACAACTGCTCCAGTCCGGGGGCGGTGGGGGAGGACACGATGGGGGGCTCCGGGGGGCGGGCCCTCTATTAGAACGCAAAACCTGTCAGGCCGTACGGATCGCCGCCGCTGACTGCAGCCCCAATTCCACCACCGCCACCTCCCGCATCCGGAATTTCTGGATTTTTCCAGTAACCGTCATTGGGAACTCATCCACGAACTTCCAGTAGCGGGGAATCTTGAAGGTGGAGATGCGGCCGGTGCAGTAGCGGATCAGCTCCTCCTGCGTGACGGTGGCGCCGGGCTTGGGTTTCACCCAGGCCATCACCTCCTCGCCGTACTTCTCGCTGGGCACGCCGATGACCTGGGCCTCGCTGACCGAGGGGTGCGTGTGGAGGAACTCCTCGATCTCCCGCGGGTACACGTTCTCGCCGCCACGAATGATCATGTCCTTGATGCGGCCGACGATCTTCACGTAGCCGTCCCCGTCCATGGTGGCGAGATCACCGGTGTGCATCCAGCCGGCCGCGTCGACGGAGGTGCGGGTGGCCTCGGGGTTGTTCCAGTAGCCGAGCATCACGCTGTAGCCGCGCGTGCACAGCTCGCCGGGCGAGCCCTGGGGCACCACCGCGCCAGTGGCCGCGTCGATGATCTTCACCTCCACGTGCGGGTGCACGCGGCCCACGGTGCCCACTCGCTTGTCCAGCGGATCATCCAGCCCGCTCTGCGTGGACACGGGCGAGGTCTCCGTCATGCCGTAGCAGATGGTGACCTCGCGCATGTTCATGCGCGACTGCACGTTCTTCATCACCTCGATGGGACACGGCGAGCCGGCCATGATGCCGGTGCGCAACGTGGACAGGTCGAACTCGCCGAAGCGCGGGTGGTCCAGCTCGGCGATGAACATGGTGGGCACGCCGTAGAGCGCGGTACAGCGCTCGGCGCCCACCGCCTGCAACACCGCGAGCGGCTCGAACGCCTCGCCCGGAATCACCATGGTGGAGCCGTGGGAGGCACAGGCCAGGTTGCCCATCACCATGCCGAAGCAGTGGTAGAAGGGCACGGGGATGCAGACACGGTCCTCCACCCCGAGCCGCAGCGCCTCGCCCACGAAGAAGCCGTTGTTGAGGACGTTGTGGTGGCTGAGCGTGGCGCCCTTGGGGAAGCCCGTGGTGCCGGACGTGTACTGGATGTTGATGGGGTCATCGAACTGGAGCGTGGCCTCGCGAGCCGTGAGCATGCGCTCGCTCACGCGGGCCCCGTTCTCCAGCAGCAGCTTCCAGTCGTCGTCCAGCACGAGCGAGACGCGCAGCTGGGGGCAGCGCGGGCGCACCTCCTCGAGCATCTTGCGGTAGTCCGTCTGGCGGAAGCCGCGCGAGAGCAGCAGCACGCTGGTGCCGGACTGGTTGAGCGCGTACTCCAATTCCGCCGTCTTGTAGGCGGGGTTGAGGTTCACGAGGATGGCGCCGATGCGGGCCGCGGCGAACTGCGTCACCACCCACTCGAAGCGGTTGGGGGACCAGAGGCCCACGCGGTCCCCCTTCTCCACGCCAAAGGCCAACAGGCCAAGGGCCACCTTCGTCGTCTCGTCCCAGAGCTGACGCCACGTGGCGCGGTAGCCCTGGGAGACGACGACGAGCGCTTCCCGGCCGCCGTACTGCTCGACGGTCCGGCGCAGGTTGTGGCCGATGGTCTCCCCGAGCAGCGGGGTGGTGCTGGTTCCGTGGACGTAGGAAGGAGAGGACATGGCCGATGATGTTCGCGAGTCGGCACGGCCCGCAAGCGTCCGTTCCCTGGTGGATTCACCGCGAACGTTTCGCGCGTCCGTGCTTGCCCGCGCCGCGTCGATCCGGGAGCACGGCACTCTGGAGCCGAGGCACATGAGGGGGCACGAATGGACGCGGTGATGAGCGGAAACGTCCACGCGGAGGTGCTGTGGGCCTGCGGCTACGCGCTCTTCCTCCTGGCCGTGGCCTGGGGACTGGTGGCCACGAGACGGAAGAGCCGCGCCGCGCCCTTCCACCTGGGACTGGCCACGTTCCTGGTGTTGCTGGCCGGACTGCTCGTCGGCGCCTGCGCGGTGCGTCACCCCGAGGGCCTGGAATTGGGGCTGCTCGGAGCGGTGTCCCTCGCGGTGGCATGGCGGGCGCGGCGCACCTGGGTCGAGCGGTGGGCGGACGCCTCGTCCCGCGGGGAGGGATAGGCGGGCGGTCTGCCTCGGACGCCCCCTTGCCGGAGGTGCGAGCCGGTACGACCCTCTGGGCAATCCAATCCCCGAGGAGGCGGCGATGGCGGACAGGCGGCGGTCGGACGTGGAGTGGCAGGGCCGGGGTCAGGACCCGGAGCGCGGCAACCGGCGTGACCACATGGAGCGCGGGCGGGACATGGGCCGCGTGCGCGGTTACAGCGGCGAGGACCGGGGTCCGGGCCGGGGCCGGGACGAGCACCGGGGCCGGAGCCGCTCCGGAAGAGGCGGCGGCGGAGACATGAGGGGAAGCGGCTTCGCCGGCGAAGAGGTGGGCCGCTACGGCCGGGGCTACGAATACGGCGGTGACGAGGATCGGGGCCGCTTCGACCAGGACAGCCGCGAGGAGTACCACCGCGGAGGGCTGATGCGGGGCGCGCCGGGCGTGCGCCGCGCGGGCGGCCCCGGACAGGAGTTCGGCGAGGGCTTCTGGAGCGAGATGCCGCGCGAGCGGGTGCGGGGAGACTTCGACCGCTACGGCGCGCCTGGCGGCCAGCGCACGCAACCCTACGACACGGACCGCTGGGACCGGGGCCAATACGGGATGGGGGCGGGCAGTGAGCGCGAGGACCAGGACCGTTACGGCTGGGGCCGGGGCTGGAGCCAGGACCAGGGCCGCGACCGGGGCTTCGGCACCCGGGGCTTCGGCAACGAGGACTACCAGCCGCCGCGCGTGCAGTCCTCCTATATCGAGCAGCGCCCGCGCACCGGCTACGCCACCAGCCCCACGCGCGACATGGACCGCGAGATGGGCCACGGCGCGGGCCGCGGCGGCATGCAGGGCGCCTACCCGTACGACGACGAGCTGCCGCGCCGCCAGGGCCGGGGACCGCGCGGCTACCAGCGCTCGGATGACCGCATCCGCGAGGACATCTGCGACCGGCTGATGCAGGCCTGGATGGACGCGGACGACGTCACCGTCCGGGTGGAGAAGGGTGAGGTCACCCTCACTGGCACCGTGAAGAGCCGCGACGAGAAGCGCGCCATCGAGGACCTGGCCGAGGACGTGCTCGGGGTGAAGGAGGTCAACAACGAGATCCGCGTCGCCCGCGAGCAGCAGCGCGAGGACGACTCGAGGCGGGACTCGGGGACGAGGCAGGACCGGACGCTGCACTCGTGAGGGCGGTGCCCCACACATCCGACAGGAGAGGATTCCATATGGCACAGCGAGACAACGACAGCCAAGGCCAGGAGCAACGCTTCCCCGTGCGCGCGCGGCGGATGGAGCGCCCGGTGCAGGATGGCGGAACGCAGCGCGGAGAGCCAGGCCGCCCGGGCTACGGCTCGTCCGGCGCCGAGCGCGGCTACAACCAGGGAGGCCTCGGGGGCATGGGCGCCTACGAGCGCGGCTACCGCCCGGGCAGCTACGACGCGAAGCTGGACCGGATGGAAGGCCGGCAGCGGAGCCCGGTCCGGCCGCCGCGAGGCTACCAGCGCGCGGATGATCGCATCCGCGAGGACGTCTGCGAGCGGCTCATGGAAGGCCCCGTGGACGTGGGCGACGTGGAGGTCACCGTCAGCAATGGCGAGGTGACGCTGATGGGCACGGTGGAGGAGCGCTGGCAGAAGCGCGCCATCGAGGACATCGCCTGCAACGTGCGAGGGGTGCACGACGTCCACAACCGGGTGCGCGTGAAGCCCATGCAGGACAGGCCCATGTCCCAGGACGCCTCGCGGCCGCGTGATGAGCAGCCGCAAGGGAACCGGGACGATCAGCCGTACATGGGCAGCTGAGAACGCGTAGCACCCGGGAGGGTGTGTGGGGACCGCGGCCTCAGGCCAGGCCCTCCACGCCCTCCTCGCCTTCCATGTCCTGCTGGTCCCGGGGGATGTCCACCAGCGCGCCGAGCGGGTAGATGATGAGGTGGCGCTGGGGCTCGCTGCCGTGGCTCACCGTCTCCAGGTGGTAGCGCGAGACGAGCCGGTGCTGCAACTTGCGCAGCCGGGGCGGCCTCGGGGCCAGGGGGACCACCACCGCCTCGCTCAGTACGCGCTGGATGGCATGCTCGGCCTCCATCACCGCCTCGCGCACCTGGTCCTCGTCCACGCCCTCGGCGATGAGGAAGACGTCGCGCAGCACCCGCCTCATTTCCGACGAGCTGTTGCGCTTGATGGCCAACACGCGCGCGCCCGTCTTCTCCGCGATCTTCCGCAGCTTCGGATCATTGGCGCGCGAGCGCAGCGTGAGGATGACGTCCGCGTTCTCCAGGCGTCCCACCACCCGCGCGTCCGGGCCCAGGTCCCGGAGCACCCGCTCGAGCAAGTCGCGGCTGGCCGCGTGGGCATAGATACGCGTGGTGCCCTGGCGCAGGCCGGGCTGGGCGCCAGCGCCGCGGCGCGGAGCCGCCCGTGATGCCGCGGGAACGAGAGGCTCCGAGGAACGGACCGGCAAGGGAGCCACCGCCTGGGGCTCTTCCTTCACCTCCACCTGCCCCTCGACGAGCTGACGCCGCTCGCCCCCCACGTCCTCCCCCGCCAGCAGCCGGTCCACCGACTGGGCGGTGTCGCGGTGCACCAGCACCTCGTCGCGGCTCACCATCTCCACCACCACATCGAAAGTAGGCGGCGCGCGGCGCTCGTTGATCGTCTTCTGCGTGTGGCGCCGCCGCGCCTCCTCGTCGCTGAGCGTGACGGTGTGCACGCCGCCCACGAGGTCCGACAGCGTGGGGTTGAGCACCAGGTTCTCCAGCGTATTGCCGTGGGCGGTGGCCACGAGCTGCACACCGCGCTCGGCGATGGTGCGTGCCGCGGAGGCCTCGGCCGAGGTGCCGATTTCATCGACGATGATGGCCTCTGGCATGTGGTTCTCCACCGCCTCGATCATCACGTCGTGCTGGCGGTCCGGCCGAGATACCTGCATGCGGCGCGCGCCACCGATGCCCGGGTGGGGGATGTCTCCGTCGCCACCAATCTCGTTGGAGGTGTCCACCACCATGACGCGCTTGCCCAGGTCATCGGCGAGCACGCGGGCCACCTCGCGCAGCTTGGTCGTCTTGCCCACGCCGGGCCGGCCGAGCAGCAGGATGTTCAGGCCCGAGGCGATGAGATCCTTGAGCATGTCGATGGTGCCGAAGATGGCGCGGCCCACGCGCAGGGTGAGGCCCACCACCTTGCCCTGCCGGTTGCGGATGGCGGAGACACGGTGGAGGGTGCGCTCGATTCCGGCGCGGTTGTCCTCGCTGACCGTGCCCACCTGCGAGAGCACATGCGCCAGATCCTCGCGGGTGATGGGGGACTCGGACAGACGCACCACCCGGCCGGTGAGCCGGGCCTCGGGCGGGCGGCCGAGGTCCATCACCACCTCGAGCACCTCCCCAGGAGACAGGTCCCGGACCGCGGCCTTCAGCGGCTCGGGCAGCACACCCATGAGGAGCTGGAAGTCGTCATCGGGAGCGGCAATGGCGTCGCGTGGGCTCATAACGTGTCTAAAGGTGAATCCTTCCGAGTCGGGTTGCACGTGGTCTCGCGGCCGGGGGGCAACGGAGCACCCGATGCTAGCGAGCATTCAGGGGCCCCGCCGCACTCTCGTGACTGGGTACGCACCCGAAGCCTGCATAGCTCAGGACCAGGGGCATGACTGGAGGCCATACCCGTCCCCAGCCCCGTCCCCCGAGGAGCGAGCCCATGACCCAGGACGACAAGGACATCATCACCCCCACGACCGAGAACCACCCCGACAAGCGCAAGGGCCAGATGAGCATCCGCGAAGCCGCCGCGATGGAGATGCCCCAGCAGCAGCACACGCACATGGAAACGGGCATCCGGGGGGTCCCGGTTCACGGTTTCGGCAATGGAACGGAGACGGTGAAGCGCCATACCGGCATGGGCGTGGACACGGGCATGGCGATGAACGTGGGGACGGCCATGGACACGTCCCAGGCGAGCGCCGGTGAGTCGGTGACGAAGATCATCGATCAGGTCTTCGAGCTTCCCTTCCACGCCCAGCTCAGCGTGATGCGGATGATCGCGTCCCGGGTGCTCGGCGCGATGGACGCGAGGGACCGGGAGGGCTTCCTGAACGGCCTGCGCATGGAGGTGGAGCACGCCGGGGAGGACACGGGCGTGGAGAGCTCCGAGGCCCGGACGACGAACATGCCGGACACCCCGGACATCCAGGGCACGTGAGTGCACCTCGGCGCGGCTTCGCCCGTACTCCATCGACCCTATACGTCCTCGACCGCCGCGCCCCCCTCCACCACCGTGGCGCCGGCCTCCTTCGTCAGGCGCACCGGCTCCGCGCGCGAGCGCCTGGCAATGGCCTGAGCCAGGGGCTCCGCGTGTGTCGTCACCCAGACCTGGCTGTGCATGGAGGCGTCCACGATGAGCCGGCCCAGGGGCTCGAGCAGGTCCGGGTGCAGACTTGTCTCTGGCTCGTTGAGAGCGAGGAAAGCGGGAGGCCTCGGGCTCAGCAGCGCGGCCAGCAGGCACAGGTAGCGCAGCGTCCCGTCCGACAGCTCGCGCGCCGCCAGCGGGCGCAGCAGCCCGGGCTGGTGGAGGAAGAGGCTGAAACGGCCCTGGGGTGCCTGGATCTCCAACCGCGAGCCCGGGAAGGCATCCTCGAGGGCGCGCTCCAGGCCTTCCGCGTCACCAATCTCGATGATGGTCTGCAGCGCGGCGGCCAGGTCCCTGCCGTCATGCGCCAGCACGGGCGTACGCACGCCCACCTGGGGCGAGCGCTGGGGTGCCTCCGGGTCGGTGCGGAAGTGGTGATAGAAGCGCCACATGCGCAGCGCGCGCTGCAACTCGGCGAGGCGCGGGAAGCGGTGCGGTTCGGAGAGCTGCGCCATCACCGATTCGCCGGCCCACAACTGCATGGGGAAGGTGGTGCGGTTGCCCTCCGAGTCGCGCAGGAAGGCGGTGCGATCCTTGCGCTCCATCAACACGGCGCGGCGTTTCGCCTCCACGGTCCACAGGTGCTCTTCCTTCACCTCGGGGTCCAGGTTGAAGAGGCTCGGGGATTCGCGGTCCTTGCCCGCGGCGGGCGGCACGGGGCCGAGGCTGAGCTCGTAGGCGAGATCATCCAGGGTGACACCCACGGTCATGCGCACGGGCTTCTTGTCGCGCGAGCCGGCCCACAGCACGCTGGGCACACCGCCCTCCTCCGCGAGCGTCTGGGCGAGCCGTCCATCGGCCGCGGCGGCCAGCAGGTAGAGCGAGCGGTAGAGGTTGGTCTTCCCGCTGCCGTTGGGCCCCACGATGACGGTGAGCGGCCCCACGGGGAGCACGAGCTGGCGCACCGAGCGGTACCCGGAGACCTCGAGCTGAGTGATGGGCATGGCGGCGTAACCTACGACGGCCCGCTGCACACTGTCGCCCCGGGCCTGTGTGCACCGTTGCACAGCCGTTACACACCGCGCCCTGCCCTTCCCTCTGGATGACGCATGGCGCCACGGTTGGCGCGCACGGTGCATTGGACCCTCACCCCGGAGGGTCCGAACTCATGAACGCAACGATGTCGACGAAGTGGGATGTGCGGGTACTGGCCGTGGCGGGCGCGGGGATGATGGGGCTCGCGGGCGTGTTCCTCTGGCGCGACTTGCAGGTAGCCCACGAGCTGCTGCTCGCGGTGGCCGCGGTGCTCGCCGCCTCGCTGGCCCTCGCCGAGGTGCCCCGCCATCGTCCGCTCGCCGGTCCCATCGCCCTGCTCCTCACCGGCCTCTGCGGTGGCCTCTGGTACGCGGCCACGAAGTCCGGACTGCTGCTCGCGGGCCTGGGCCTCACCGTCCTCGCCTCGGCCGTCACCGTGGCGCGCACCTGGCGCCGCACCGAGGCGCGCGAGGACAAGGTGCAGGCCTGCCTCCTCTGGTACGGGCTGACGGCCGCGGTGATCGCCGCCTCGTGGGCCTTCTACTTCCACTTCTTCACCCTGGGCTTCGCCGCGGATGACCTCGCCCGCCGGCTGGTGCTCACCCTCGGCTGGCTCGCCGCGGGCGTGGGCCTCGTGGTGTACGGCCGCCTGCGCGGCGAGAGCGTCATCCGCGACGCGGGCTTCGCCTTCATCGCCGTGGCCCTCGGCAAGGCGCTCGCCTACGACACCACGCACCTGAGCGGCACGCTGCGCGTCGCCTGCTTCGCCGGCGCGGGCGCGCTGATGCTCGGCGGCGCGTGGCTGTCCTCCCCCCGCACGGCCCGGAGCGCGTGAACATGCACCCCCTCGCCGCACTCGTGATGATGCTCGCCGCGGGCACACCCGGAGGCCGCTGCTTCGTCCCCTCGGACCAGACGGCGGGGTGGAAGCGCGTGGTGCTGCCCGAGCAGGCCCCGGCGCTCGCCGCCCCGGCGGACGTGGACTGGTTCCGCTCCGGCGAGCCCGCGCTCCTCTTCGAGCAGGACGCCTCCGCGTACACCGGCGCGGACTCGGAGCGCCCGGGCCGCATGGCCTACTCCTTCCGGGTGCCTCGCGACGGACGCCGGCTGGAGCTCGGCTTCCTCGGGGACCTGCGCGGCGCGAAGGTGGACGCCGTGGCGTACGCGGGGGGCCGCTCCTTCCCGCTGCTCGACGAGAAGCGGCTCGCGGGGACCCAACTGGCGCTGGACTGGACGATGGAGGGAGTTGAGCAGGTGGTGGTATCCGTGCACCACCACTTGCGCGAGAAGCCGGTCGTGCGCACGTGGCGCGTGGGCCGCCTGCTGAAGCCCACGGAGGACCCGGCCATGCCCGAGTCCTTCCGCGCGCCGCGCTCGCTCTACTTCCTCCACCCGGGAGGCCGCAGGCTGGAGCTGTGCGACGCACCGGGGCGCACGCCGCGGCTTTCCCGCTGGCCCGAGAGCGCCAACGCCTCCGAGGTAACACTCCACCGGCCGTGAAGACTCACGCGCCCTGAGAAGTACCGCTCCCAGATTCCGAGAGCGGGCGAGCCACACACACGCGGTGTCGCGTAGCTCGCCCGCCTGCTCCCTGGCGTGCATGTGTGCCGTGCACGAGACAACGCAGGCGAGCAAGGCGCCGTGCTCCCACACTCCCGGTCCCATTCAGCCATTCCTATTTCGTGGTCCTCACGCGCGGTGCGTGCCTCGAACAAGGGGAATGGGTGTGGGACTGGAACACGCGACGCTCCGAGGCCTCCTGCGGTACACGAACCGGCTGCTGAGCTGGCCGCTCGTGGCGGCCCTCTGGGTGGCGCCCGCTGCCCGGGCCGAGGCCCAGCAGCAGCAACCCCAGCAGCAGCAGCAACCTCCGGCGGGAGACATCTCCAATCTCGCCGAGAGCGCTTCCTCCAAGCATCAGCTGCCCTCCTCGCTGGACAGCGAGAACGAGGAGGCCGAGCCCGAGTTCACCATCGGGCCCACCGAGCCGGTGGCGCCCGGAGAGCGCCGCTGGGTGCGCAAGTTCGAGCTGGTGGACCTCAAGTCCTACTTCGCCGAGGGCGTGCTGGCGAAGGCGAAGGACGCCTATGACGGGGGCCGCTACCGCACCGCGCGCCAGTTGCTGGAGACGGAGGAGGCCACGCCGCCGGTGCGCTACCTCCGGGCGATGAGCGCGCTGCGCATGGGCCAGTGGGCCACGGCGGCCGAGGAGCTCTCGGCGCTGGCGGAGAGCCACCCGCCCCTGCGCGACTACTGTCACTTCGAGGCCGCGAGGGCCTACGAGCGGATGCGCAAGTGGACGGAGGCCGCCACCCACTATGGGGCCGTGTCTCCCGGCGCTCGGCGCTTCGAGGACGCGCGCTTCGGCATGGCGTCCATCCTCGAGAAGAAGAAGCGGGACTACGCCGGGGCCGTGGCGGCGCTCACGCCCATCGTCCAGTCGGACTCGCCCAAGCCGAACAATCCCCGGCAGGCCGAGGCGTGGCTGACCATCGCCCGGCTGGCGCGCTACCAGGCCGACTATAATGGTGAGCACCGGGCGCACCTCGCCGTCTGGGCGCTCCACCCCTTCTCCAGGCAGGTGCCCGCGGCCATCAAGGGCCTGCGGGACTTGCCCTACGTGCCCAAGTGGAAGGTGGCGCGCGCGGAGACGCTGCTCTCCCTGCACCACAACCGCGAGGCGCTGGACATGCTGGAGCGGATGCTCCCGAAGATGGAGCTGCCGGATCCGCTCGCCTGCCGCGCGCACTTCGCCTACGGCACGGCGCTGCGCAAGGAGCGCAAGCACTCGCTGGCCATCCGCGCGCTGCGGCCCGTGGTCGAGAATTGCCAGGACGAGGCGCTGCGCCCGCGCGCCCTCTACGTGCTGGGCTACTCGGAGTCGGTGGTGGAGCCGGACACCTCCATCTCCACGTACCTGAAGCTCGCGCAGGACTACCCGAAGCACGCGTACGCGGATGACGCGCTCTTCTACGCGGCGCACAAGGCGCTGGACCGGGGCAACAAGGCGGCGGCCATGGCCGCGCTGGACCAGCTCATCTCCCACCACCCGGACGGCAACTTCGCGGCCGAGGCCCTCTTCCAGCGCTTCTGGGTGTACCGCGCCGAGGGCCAGCAGGACGCGGCGCTCGAGTCCCTCTCCCGGATTGAAGAGCTCAAGGGCAAGGGCTCCACGCACGAGTCGGTGCAGCGGGCCCGCTACTGGCGCTCGCGCACGCTGCGGACGCTGGGCCGTGCCGAGGAGGCGAACGCGCTGATGGAGCGCGTGGCGGCCGAGGGAGCGGCCACGTGGTACGGGCTGATGGCGCGCTCGCGCCTGGCGGTGGAGGCTCCGGAGCGGGCCCGTGCCGTCAGCGAGCGGCTGCGCAGCCCCGCCAGCGCCATGACCGTGTGGCCCCTGGACGCGGGCAACCTCGCGGCGGATCCGCACTTCGTCACCGGCATCGAGCTGCTGAAGCTGGAGCACCGCGAGGCGGCCTCGGAGCTGCTGGCGGTGGATCGCAAGGGCCGCAGCGAGGAGTCCATCCGGCTGCTCTTCCACATCCTCCACGCCTCCGGCTACGAGCGCTACGCGCGCTCCATCGCCTGGTCGCTGCGCCGCGAGGGACTGGCCGCGCCCACCGAGGCCGAGACGCGCCTCATCTACGCGGCGGCCTATCCGCACGCCTTCCGCAACCTGGTGGTGCAGCACAGCCGGGCGGCGCGGGTGAATCCGGACCTGATGCAGGCCCTCATCCGCGAGGAGAGCGCCTTCAACCCGAACGCGCGCTCGCCCACGGGCGCGCTGGGACTGGCCCAGCTCATGCCGGCCACGGCCTTCGCGGTGGCGCGCCAGCTCAACGTGCCGCTGGCCACGCCCTCCGCGCTGCTCGATCCCCGGCAGAACATCCGCCTGGGCTCGGCGTACCTGGGCGGCCTGCAGCGCCGCTTCGCGGGCAACCCGGCCTACGCGGTGGCCAGCTACAACGCCGGCCCCGGCGCGGTGGACCGCTGGCTGTCGCGCTTCCCCGACGCCGAGCTGGACGAGTGGGTGGAGCAGATTCCCGTGGAGGAGACGCGCCACTACGTGAAGCGCGTGCTGGGCAGCGCCTCGGCCTACCAGTTGCTCTACGCGTCGGACAAGATGACCACGCTGGCCTTTGGGGAGCGCGGCTCCAATAATGCGGGCTCTCGCTGAGCCCCGCATGTCCCACGACGAGATCCACGAGTCCAACACCCAGTTGCACCGTTCCTGGTGTTTCTTCGCCAGGAACAGCATCGCCGGAGAAGTGCTCGACCTGCCCGAGGTGAGCATCGCGTCGAGCAACGTCTCCTGGTCGATGATGAACGCGGCCTTCCTCCCCGCCCCGGTGGAGACGGAGGAGGCCCTGGAGCGGGCGGCCGCCACCGCCGCCCGTCACCTGGCGCCCAAGGGACGGGGATGGATGCTCGCCCTCTGCGAGGACCGGGTGCCTCTCCGGCTGCGAGAGCGGGCCGGGGAGCGGCTCGCCCCCCATGGGTTGAAGCTGTCCATGGTGGCCACCGGCATGGTGGCCGAGCGCCTCGCCCCCGACATGCGGCCGCGGCCGGTGATGGAGATCCGCCAGGCCAGGGACTCCCGGGGGCGGTGCGACCTCGCCGACGTCAACTCGCGCAGCTACGACCTGCCGCTTCCCTCGGGGCGAGAGACCTTCGACGTACCGCGCCTCTTCGAGGGCGACGGCAAGGGCTTCGTCGGCTACCGCCACGGAGAGGCCGCCACCGGCGCGGCCGTCATCCGGGTGGACGGCGTGGCCTACATCTCGATGGTGGCCACCCTGCCCTCGCACCGGCAGCTCGGCTGTGCCGAGGCCGTCATGCGCCACGCGCTCGCCGAGGCGGAGCGCGAGTGGGGGATTCAACGCACGGTGCTGCACGCCACCCCGGCGGGCCTGCCCGTGTACCGCCGCATGGGCTACCGGCCCGTGACGCGCTTCCACTTCTACATGGCGGAGCCCGCGCGGAGCCGGTGAGCCGGAGCGTCAGCGGCTGGCGCGGGGCAGCGAGAGCGCGCCCTGCAATTCCCGCAGCTTCGATTGGATGATGCGGGCGTTGCCCGGCCCCATGCGCAGCAGGTGCTTCTGCGCGGCGCTGAGCTGCTCCAACTCCGGGGCCGCGTAGGCGTAGTTCACCCCCGGCGTGTCCACCACCTCCAGCTCGCCCTCGGGCACCGGTGTATCGAGCATCTTCTGGATGGCGTTGGAGAGCGTCTGGTCGAAGCGCTGACCGGGGCGGCTGATCTCCTGGTAGGCCGTGTCGATGAGCGGCTTGAGCGTCTGGTACGTCCGCACACTGGCCCGCGTGTCGAGCGAGCCGAAGACCCGCGACACCCCGTCATAGCGGGCGTAGCTCTCGGGGGCGATGAAGGTGCGGCCCTCGCGCTCGACGACCTGGAAGGTCCCGGTGGGAGCCATGAAGGAGAGCGCGGCGCGGGGGCTCTCGCCCTCGGCGATGTTGCCGGCGGCGGTGGTGAAGCGCCGGACGAGGTCCTCGGTGGAGGCGAGCCACTTCGCCAGCTCGGGGAGGGGAGACAACGGGCCCACGAGCTCACGCACGCGGGCATCGCTCTGGCCCAGCGGAGGCAGAGGCACCGTGGGGGTGGCGGGAGCCGCCGGCTGAGCGTCGGGCGTGGGGGCCGCGGCCACGGGCGGAGTCGCCGGCGAAGAGGCGGGCTCCGGAAGCTCCGGCTTGTCGCGCAGGGCGAACCAGAGGAGGCCCGCGCCCACCACGGCGAGGGCGGCCATGGCCAACACGATGGGTTTGCGCGAGGGACCGGGCGCCGGTGCGCCGGTGGGTGCCCCCTGGGGCTGCTGCGGTTCGCTCATGATTCCTCCAGGCTGGGTGTCACCGCGACGTACTGCTCCAACCGGGCGATGCCCAGCTTCTTCATCCGGCTCTGCAGGGTGGAGGGTTTGAGACCCAACAACGCCGCCGCGCCGCCCGGGCCGTAGATGCGGCCCTGCGTCAGCGTCAGCACACGCAGGATGTGCTGGCGCTGCACCTCCTCCAGCGTGGGCACCGCGCCTTCCATCAGCGGCGGCGCCTCCACGGCCGCCTTCGCCCCCGGCACGCGGAGGGGCAAGTCAAAGGCCTCGGCCCCCAGCTCCAGCTTGCGCGACAGGATGGTGGCACGCTCCAGCGCATTGGCCAGCTCGCGGATGTTGCCCGGCCAGTCGTACGCCGCCAGGCGGGCAATCCCATCCGCCGTCACCTTCACCCCGCGCCGTCCGGTGCGCCGGGCCTGCTCCTCCAGGAGGGAGGCGCACAACTGGGGCAGATCCTCCAGCCGCTCGCGCAGCGGAGGCAGCCGCAGCGGGAAGACGCTCAACCGGTAGTACAGGTCCTCCCGGAAGCGCCGCTGGGAGATGGCCTGCTGCAGGTCCACGTGCGTGGCCGCGAGAATCCGCACGTCCGCGCGCACCGTCTTGTCGCTCCCCACGGGCTCGAAGGTCTTCTCCTGCAGGGCACGCAACAGCTTGGCCTGCAGCTCCACGGGCAGCTCGCCCACCTCGTCCAGGAAGAGCGTGCCCCCGTGCGCCATCTGGAAGCGCCCGGCCCTGTCCCGCGTGGCGCCAGTGAAGGCCCCCTTCACGTGGCCGAACAGCTCGCTCTCCAGCAGGCCGGCGGGAATGGCCGCGCAGTTGAGCGTCACGAAGGGCGCCTCGGCCCGGGCGCTCCAGCGGTGCACCGCCCGCGCCAGCCGCTCCTTGCCCGTGCCCGTCTCGCCCAGCAGCAGCACCGGCGTCTCCGTCTCCGCCACCTGCCGCGCCCGCCGCGCCAGCTCCCGCACCGCCGCGCTGCGCGACGTCTCCAGCACCCCCACCTCGTCCCCGCCCAGCTGCGCCTCCAGCAAGCGCGCGTGCTCGTGCTCCCGCCGGTGCAGCCGCTCCAGGGTGCTCTTCTGCTGCGTCTCCTGCAGCGTGGTGGCCAGCATCTGCCCGTACACCTCCACCAGCTCCACCAGCGCCTGCGGGTACGTCTCGCACTCCGTCCGGTCCAACGTCAGCAGGCCGAAGCAGCTCTCCCCCGCGCACAGCGGCACCACCATGCACGAGTGCCCGGGCGGCAGGTCCAACACCCCGTCGAAGGGATCTCCATCTCCGTGCGAGTGGTCCTCGTCGGTGAAGGCGCGGGCCCGGCGCGTCTCCAACGCCTGGCGCAGCGTGGGGAAGTCCGTCAGCTTCAGCTCGTGGCGCCGCACCTTGTCCGAGGCCAGCGGCCCTCGCGCCGCCACCGCCACCAGCTTTCCTTCTCGCAGCAAGAAGAGCGTGGCCAGGTCGAAGCGCACCACCCGCGTGAGCCAGTCCAGGCCCCGGCGCAGCAGCTCCGCCACGGCCTCTTCCGAGGCCGCCAGCTCGACCAGGTCCCGGGCTTCCTGCCGAAATCCATTTCGCGTCACAGAAACGATGTCATCCGCCATGCGTCCTTGTAGATAACCGGGGCGCCACCGAAATGTCAGTGGCGCCGGGCACCGAAATTTCGGTATGCACCGGTCCGGCGGCGTCGTCCGGGGAGTGGGTAGGAGTCAACCCTTTGGAATCACAGGTGGAGTTTCCCTGGCACGGACGCTGCTCAGAGTAGTACGCGAAGAAACCCTGTCCGGTCTGCCAGCAGGCAGGCCTCAACCCCCAAGGAGTCGAATCACATGCTGACCGTTGGCGACAAGATCCCCGCGTTCAACCTCACCTCGGTGGTGAGCCTGGAGAAGGGCAAGGAGTTCAAGGAGATCAACCAGGACAGCTACAAGGGCAAGTGGCTGGTGCTCTTCTCCTGGCCGAAGGACTTCACCTTCATCTGCCCGACCGAGATCGCCGAGTTCGGCAAGCGCGACAAGGACTTCCAGGACCGCAACGCGCAGGTGCTGGGCCTGAGCACCGACAGCGAGTACGTGCACCACGCGTGGCGTACGCACCACCCGGACCTCAAGGGTCTGCCCTTCCCGATGCTGGCGGACATCAAGCGCGAGCTGAGCGCGGGCCTGGGCATCCTGCACAAGGACGCGGGCGTGGCGCTGCGCGCGACCTTCATCATCGACCCGCAGGGCATCATCCGGCACGTGTCGGTGAACGACCTGTCGGTGGGCCGTAACGTGTCCGAGACGCTCCGCACGCTGGACGCGTTCCAGACGGACGAGCTGTGCCCCTGCAACTGGCAGAAGGGCGAGGAGACCCTCACCAAGAAGCTGGCGAAGGCGGGGTAATACGTCATGGCGTCGCTCGAAGTCGTTCGTGGTGAGTTGACGGATGCCCACCGGGACACCCGGCTGAACCTCCAGTCGGTGCTGGAGAACAACAGCCTCACCCCCGAGCAGCGTTGGGGAGTGGCGGTGGGCAGCGCCTTCGCGGCTCGGAACGAGCGGCTGAAGGAGGCCGTGCTGCACGAGGCCCGTCAGGCGCTGGGCGAGAAGGCCGAGCCTGTCATCGAGGACGCGCGCGCCGCGGCCTCGCTGATGGGGATGAACAACGTCTACTACCGGTTCCGCCACATGGTGGGGAAGGAGTCCTACTCCACCAAGCGGGCCGGTCTGCGGATGAACCGGCTGGTGCAGGTCCTCACCAACAAGGTGGACTTCGAGCTCGTCTGCCTGGCGGTGAGCGCCATCAACGGCTGCGAGACGTGCGTCCAGTCCCACGAGAAGGTCGTCATCGAGGGCGGCCTCTCGGAGGACCAGGTGCACGACGCGGTCCGCATCGCCTCGGTCATCCACGCGGCGGCGGTGGGCCTCGAGTCGTAGACGTTCCGCTTCACGCTGACATCAGACACGCCCTCCGGTGGCAACACCGGGGGGCGCGTCACTTTGCGGGCCCACGCATCTCAATCTCAAACACACACGAAAGGAACGAACGCATGTACCGCAGCCCGAGCCCCCTCTCCGAACAGACCCGCTCCGCCGTCTCCGCCACCCTCAACGAGCGGCTGGCGGATGGTCTGGATCTCCACAGTCAAATCAAGGTCGCCCACTGGAACATCAAGGGCCCGCAGTTCGCGGCGCTCCACCCGCTCTTCGAGACGTTCGCGGTGAGCCTGGCGGCCCACAACGATTCGGTGGCCGAGCGCGCGGTGACGCTGGGCGGCAAGGCGTACGGCACCAGCCGGCACGTGGCGAAGACGAGCCGCCTGCCGGACTACCCGCAGGACACCTCGAGGGACCTGGAGCACGTGCGGCTGCTGGCCGACCGCATCGAGGCCTACCTGGCGGGCGCGCGCGACAGCCGCAAGGTGGCCGAGCAGCACCAGGACACGGACACGGTGGACCTGCTCACCGGCATCATCACCGAGTTCGAGAAGCACGCCTGGTTCCTGCGCGCCTCACTGGAGGGCTGATCCTGGAGGGCCGGGGCGTGACCGGCCTGGCCGTGCCGGGCTAACCTTCGCGTCGCGGTCCACGCGAGGAGCCTCGACATGTCAGGCCGGGATTCACCCCGTTCCCAGGCAGTGCCCCCCGAGGGACGGGAGGCACCAGGCCTCCACGCGGTGGGAGCGGCCGCCTCGAACAAGGGCGCTCCGGGCGGCGACAAGCGCTCCCTGAGCGACGCGGAGGTGTGGCTGCTGCGCGAGGTGTTCGGTGACGGGCTCGACTACAAGCCCGTGCGCCTGGTGCGGATGGCCCCCTTCATCGCGAGCATCAACGGCAGCCGGGCCTTCGTGCTGGGCAACACGCTCAACGTGCCCTCCCCCGACTACGACGCCATGTGGCGCGGGGACAAGGACAAGACGTGGCTGCTCGTCCACGAGTGCGTCCACGTCTGGCAGTACCAGCACCACGGAATCGGCTACGTGGCCGAGTCGCTGTGGGCACAGGGCTTCGGCGACGGCTACGACTACGTGAAGGCGCTGCGCGCGGGGAAGCCCTGGACGAAGATGAATCCCGAGCAGCAGGCCCAACTCATCCAGGACGCCTTCCATGGCGGGTACTTCGAGGTCCCCGGCGTGCGCTTCGGCGCGGTGGGTGGCAAGGGCGCGGTGCTGCGCCCCGAGGGGAAGGCCCCCGAGGGCTTCACCGACTACACCTCCGTGCTCGTCGCGGCCGTGGCGAAGCTCCGCGAGCCCGCCTGACGCCGCGCCATGAGCTCCGGGATTACTCCTGGGGCGCCTGGTCCGTCGGGCCCTCGTCGATGATCTCGACGTCCTCCTTCACCTCGTCCTGCTTCACATCGCCGGAGCCGCCGGTGGCCTCCTCACTGTCCTTGGTGGCCGGGGTCTTCGGCTCGTCCCCGCCGGGCTCCTCCGTGGTGTCCCACGTCTGCCCGTCGGGCGTCGTCACCTTGGAGTGCTGGCCGCTGTCTCCGGAGACCTCGCCGTCGTAGACGGTGGGAGCGCCCTCACGGTCCTCGCGCGCCCGCTCGTCGTAGGGCCGCCACACCGCTTCTTCGTTGGAGGACTCATCGGCCTCGTGCGCCTTCGACGTATTGGCACAACCCCCGAGGGCGAGCGCGAAGGTGGCGGCGGCCAGGATGGAAAGCTTCTTCACGGTGCATCTCCTTGTCCGAGTTGTTCCGGACAAGGTGGATGCCCTTCAGTGGGAGACAAGGAAGCGGGCAGTCACCCGGGAATGCGCCCGGACGGCCGCCCGCTTCACCTCACCTGGAGCTCAGCGCGTCTCACCCGCGACGGCCTGACCCCCGCCCAGCCCCATCTGCTGCAGCGTGAAGGCCCACAGGTCCGTGTACTCCTCGATGATCTTCCCGGTGGGCTTGCCCGCGCCGTGACCGGCCTTGGTCTCGATGCGGATGAGCACCGGGGCCTCACCGGCCTGCGCCGCCTGGGCGGCCGCGGTGAACTTGAAGCTGTGGCCCGGCACCACGCGGTCATCGTGGTCCGCGGTGTGGACGAGCATGGGCGGGTAGCGCGTGCCCGGCTTCAGGTTGTGCAGCGGCGAGTACGCGTAGAGCGCCTTGAACTCCTCCGGGTTCTCCGCGGAGCCGTAGTCGCTCGTCCACCCCCAGCCGATGGTGAACTTGTGGAAGCGCAGCATGTCCATCACGCCCACGCCCGGCAGGGCCACGCCGAACAGCTCCGGACGCTGCGTCACCGCCGCACCCACCAGCAGGCCACCGTTGGAGCGGCCGGTGATGGCCAGGCGCTGGGTGGCCGTGTACTTGTTGGCGATGAGCCACTCGGCCGCGGCGATGAAGTCGTCGAAGACGTTCTGCTTCTTCAGCTTCGTGCCGGCCAGGTGCCACTCACGGCCGTACTCGCCACCGCCGCGCAGGTTGGCCACGGCGAAGACGCCGCCCTGCTCCATCCACACCAGGTTGGCCACGCTGAAGCCCGGCGTCATCGGGGCGTTGAAGCCGCCGTAGCCGTAGAGCAGCGTCGGGTTCGTCCCATCCAGCTTCAGCCCCTTCTTGTGGCTGAGGAACATGGGGACGCGGGTGCCATCCTTGCTCGTGTAGAAGATCTGCGTCGTCTCGTACTGCGACGGATCGAACTTCACCTTCGGCGCCTTGAACACCTGGCTCTGACCGGCCTTCAGGTCATAGCGGTAGATGGTCGTGGGCGTGGTGTAGCTGGAGTAGGCGTAGAAGGTCTCCGTGTCCTGGCGCTTGCCACCGAAGCCGAAGGAGGAGCCCAGACCGGGCAGCGCCAGCTCGCCCTTGGCCTTGCCATCGAGCGAGTACAGCCGCACCTGCGAGTGCGCGTCCTTCATCACGCTGACGATGAACTGGTTGTTGACGATGTTGACGCCCGACAGCGTCTCCTCGCCCTGGGGGATGATCTCCTTCCAGTTCTTGCGCTCCGGCTTGCGCAGGTCGATGGCGATGATGCGGCCGCGCGGCGCCTCCAGGTCCGTCTTGAACCAGAAGAGCGTGCCGTCGTTGCCGACGTAGTCGTACTCCGCATCCCAGTCCTTGAGCAGCTCGACGACCTGGGCCTTGGGATCCTTCAGGTCCTTGTAGAGGATGAGGTTCTTCGGCTCGGAGCCGCGCCACACGTTGATGAGCAGGTAGCGGCCATCGTCGGAAACGGAGCCGCCGAAGCCCCACTCCTTCTGGTCCTTGCGGTCGTAGACGAGGACGTCCTCGGCCTGCGGCGTGCCCAGCTTGTGGAAATAGAGCTTCTGGAAATAGTTGGCGCCGCTCATGGCCTCGGCGGCCTTGGGCTCGTCATAGCGGCTGTAGAAGAAGCCCTTGCCGTCCTTCGTCCAGGACGAGCCGGAGAACTTCACCCACTTGATGATGTCCGGCAGATCCTTGCCCGTGCGCACGTCCCGCACGCGGATCTCCTTCCAGTCGCTGCCGGCGGCGGCCACGCCGTACGCCATCAGGTTGCCATCGTCGGTGATGTCGAGGCCCGAGAGGGCCACCGTGCCATCCGCGGACAGCGTGTTCGGATCGAGCAGGACGCGGGGATCGGCCGCGAGCGAGTCCGCCGTGTGGAGCACGGCCTGGGCCTGCAGGCCGTTGTTGCGGAAGAAGAAGTAGCGGCTGCCCTCACGCCAGGGAACGCTGTACTTCTCGTAGTCCCACAGCTCCGTCATCCGCTGCTTGAGCTGCGCGCGGAGGGGGATCTTCTCCAGATAGCCGAAGGCGAGCTGGTTCTGGGCCTCGATCCACTGGCGGGACTCGGGCGAGTCGGGGTTCTCCAGCCAGCGGTACGGATCGGCCACCTTGGTGCCGTGGTAGTCGTCGACCACGTCGTCCTTGCGCGCGGAGGGATAGCTCGGGCGCGAGGAGGCCTGGGAGGGAGCGCTCGCCGTGCTGGAAGCGGCGGGCGTGGTGGAGGGCTGAGACGCGCTGGGGGCCTGGGCCTCCAGCTGCGTCGGGGCATGGCTGCAGTGCGTGAGCCAGAGGGCGCACGCGGCGGCGGAGAATGCGCGGAGTTTCATGGTGGCGCGCGAACCTATCAGCCCGGGGGCGTATTTCCGAAACGGACGCGGAGTGACATGACTCGCCGCGTCGGAAGCGCCCCCGGGTGCACGCCGTCACTGAAAAACTACCAGACCTTCACGCGCTTCTCGGGAGGCAGGTACGCGCCGTCACCCTCCTTCACACCGAAGGCGGAGTAGAACTCGGGCATGTTGCGCACCACGCCGTTCACCCGGTACTCGCCGGGCGAGTGCGTATCCGTGAGGAGCTGCTGCCGCAGGGCATCGTCGCGGTGCAGCGTGCGCCACACCTGGCCCCAGCCGAGGAAGAAGCGCTGGTCCCCGGTGAAGCCCTCGATGGCCGGAGCCTCCTGGCCGCCCAGCGACAGCTTGTAGGCCTTGAAGGCCACGGTGAGGCCGCTCAGGTCACCGATGTTCTCGCCCAGCGTCAGCTTGCCGTTGACGTTCATGCCCTGCAGCGGGGTGAAGGCGGAGTACTGGTCCGCCAGCATGCCGGTGCGCTGCTGGAAGGCAGCCTTGTCCTGCGCGGTCCACCAGTCACGCAGGTTGCCGTCACCGTCGGAGCGGCTGCCCTGGTCGTCGAAGCCGTGGCTGATCTCATGGCCAATGACGGCTCCGATGGCGCCGTAGTTGACGGCGTCATCCGCCTCGGGATTGAAGAAGGGAGGCTGGAGGATGGCGGCCGGGAAGACGATCTCGTTCATCGTCGAGCTGTAGTAGGCGTTCACCGTCTGCGGCGTCATGCCCCACTCGAGCCGGTCGATGGGCTTGCCCAGCTTGTCGAGGTTGCGGCGGATCTCGAACCCGGTGGCGCGCTTCACGTTGCCCACCAGGTCGTCCTTGCTGACGGAGATCGCGGAGTAGTCCCGCCACTTCTCCGGGTAGCCGATCTTCACGTTGAATTTGGTCAGCTTGGCCTTGGCCTGGGTCTTCGTGTCCGGGCCCATCCACTCGAGCTGGTCGATGCCCTGCTCGAAGGCCACCCGCAGGTTCTTCACCAGCTCCTGCATGCGGGCCTTGCTGGCGGGGCTGAAGTGGCGATCCACGTAGAGCTTGCCGAGCACCTCGCCCAGCGCGCCGTCCACCGTTTCCACGCCGCGCTTCCAGCGGGGGCGGTTCTCCTGGAGGCCCTGGAGCGTCTTGCCGCGGAAGACGAACTCGGCCTGCTCGAACTGGGAGCTGAGCAGGGGCGCCATGTCGTCGAGCAGCTTGAAGGTGAGGTACTGCTTGAGCGTGGGCAGCGGCGTCTGGGCGAGCACCGCGGCCATGGCCTGGAAGTAGTCCGGCTGGCGGATGATGACACCCGGCGTCTTCTCCGCCCCCAGGGCCTTGAGATAGCGCGACCAGGAGAAGCCAGGGGTGAGCTGCTCCAGCTCGGCCACGCTCTTGAGGTTGTAGGTGGCCTCGCGATCACGGTTGCGCACGCGGTCCCAGTGCTTCTCCGCGAGCGACGTCTCGAGCGCCAGGATGGCCTTGGCCGCGCCGGCCGGGTCCTTCTCCCCCGCCAGACCCAGGAGCGTCTCGATGTACGTGAGGTACGCGGCGCGCGTCTCGGCGAAGCGCGGCTCCTGCTTGAAGTAGTAGTCGCGATCCGGCAGGCCCAGGCCGCTCTGGTTCGCATAGGTGATGTAGCGCGTGGTCTGCTTCGCGTCCTGGCCCACGAACACGGAGATCGGCGTCTGCACGCCCATGTGCGCGAAGGCGGCGAACAGCTCGGCCAGCCCCTGCTTGTCCTGGAGCGCGGCGATGCGCTCGAGGTCCCCGCGCACCGGCTGGATGCCGAGCGCCTCGATGCGATCGGTGTCCATGAAGCTCTGGTACAGGTCACCGACCTTCTGTGGATCCGTCCCGGGCTTCTTGCCCTGGGTGGCGGCGGCCTCCTCGATGATGACGCGCAGGGCGGCCTCGCTCTTGTCGCGCAGCTCGATGAAGGAGCCGTAACGGGCCTTGTCGGCGGGCATTACCGCCGTCTTCAGCCACGTGCCGTTGACGTAGCGGAAGAAGTCATCCTGCGGGCGCACACTGGGGTCGAAGTTCTTGGTGTCGACGCCGAGGGTCCGGGGCGTGGAGGCCTGGACGGCCGTTTCCGGCTGGGTGTTGCGCGAGGTGGCCGTGCATCCCAGGAGGAGGCAGGCCCCGAGCGTGGGAGCCCAGGAAAGGCGGAGGGGCTTCTTGCTGTTCATGCGTTCTCGCTGTGCTGTGTCGGGTGAGACGAAGGCAGGTAACCCCGGGAGCGGCTGGGAATTCCCATGGCTGCCCGGTTGCCCCCTTCGGGGGGCGCATGCTGCCCGAGCCGCGCGTGAGTCGTCCACCCGCCCCTGGTGCAACGCCTTCGACACAGGGCGTCGTGACGAGAATGAGCCGCGACAGCGCACACAATCCGTGCGAAGAGCGGCCGGCAGGGAGGGTGTGACGCGATGCGCTTCGATCGACTTCTGTCCAGCGAGGCTCCGCCCGCGACGTTGCTCATCCGGGTGATGGTGGGGGCTGTCTTCCTGTCCGAAGGCATCCAGAAGTTTCTCTACCCGGGGGAATTGGGAGTGGGCCGCTTCACGAAGATCGGCCTGCCCGCGCCCGAGGTGCTGGCGCCCTTCGTCGGGGTGGTGGAGATCATCGGGGGCACGCTGCTGCTGCTCGGCTTGTTGACGCGGCTGGCGGCGGTGCCGCTGATCATCAACATGCTGGTGGCCATCGCCAGCACGAAGGTGCCCATCCTGATGAGCCGCGGCTTCTGGAGCATGGCACACGAGTCCCGGACGGACTTCTCCATGCTGCTCGGCTCGATCTTCCTGCTGCTCGTCGGAGCGGGGCCGTGGTCGGTGGACGCGCGGCTGTCGGCGGAAGCGGAGCGGCGCAAGTGAGCGAGCCGGGGGCGCTGCGGGAGCTGGCGCTGCTCTTCCTGCGGCTGGGAACGACGGCCTTCGGCGGCCCGGCGGCCCACATCGCACTGATGGAGGACGAGGTCGTCCGGCGCCGGAAGTGGCTCACGCGCGAGGAGTTCCTGGATCTGCTCGGAGCCGCCAACCTCATTCCCGGGCCGAACTCGACCGAGCTGGCCATCCACATCGGGCACCGGCGGGCGGGCTGGAGCGGGCTGGTGGTGGCGGGCACGTGCTTCATCCTGCCGGCGTTCCTCATCGTGTTGGCCATCGGCTGGGTTTACACGCGCTACGGACAGCTCCCACGAGTGGGGCATGTCCTGTATGGCGTGAAGCCCGTCATCATCGCCGTGGTGCTGCAGGCCATCTGGGGACTGACGCGCGGGGCGGCGAAGACGAGGCTGCTGGCGGCGGTGGGCGTGGCTTGCGTGGCCCTGGCCTTCCTGGGAGTGAACGAGCTGCTCCTGCTGCTGCTCGCGGGCGGCTTCGTGACGCTGTGGCGGTGGGTGGCCCGGCGGCGCGAGGGCGGAGGCACTGCGCCCCCGGCGGTGAGGGCGCTCCTCCCGGGCCTGCCACTGGGCGGAGTGGTGGCGGCGACAACGGCTCCGGGCTTCAGCCTTGGTGGCCTCTTCCTCTTCTTCCTGAAGGTGGGCTCCATCCTCTACGGCAGCGGCTACGTGCTTCTGGCCTTCCTGCGCGCGGACCTGGTGGAGCGCTGGGGCTGGCTCACCGAGGCGCAATTGCTGGACGCGGTGGCGGTGGGCCAGGTGACGCCAGGGCCCGTCTTCACCACGGCGACCTTCATCGGCTACGTGCTGGGAGGCACCTCGGGCGCGGTGGTGGCCACGGTGGGCATCTTCCTGCCGGCGTTCTTCTTCGTCGCGGTGAGTGGACCGCTGGTTCCCCGCATGCGCCGCTCGTGGGTGGCGGGCGCCTTCCTCGATGGCGTCAACATGGCCTCCCTGTCACTGATGGCCACCGTTACCTGGCAGCTCGGGCGCGCGACCCTGGTGGACGTGTGGACGGTGGGCCTCGCGATTGTCAGTGCCGTGCTGCTGATTCGTTACCGCGTCAACTCCGCGTGGCTCGTACTGGGTGGCGCGCTGGTGGGGCTGCTGGTGGGCTTCCAAGCCATCGGAACAAAGTCCGTTCAGGGGTGAGTGAGTCCGCCTTCCGGGCGCGCTCTTCACGAACTTGTCCAACTGTTGGACAAGTCTGGCGAGACCGTGCCCGGAGGGGTCCCTCCTGCTTTCGAGCTGAGGACAGACCCCTGAACGGACTTACTTCGGCTGGCTTAGGACCATCCTGCTCATCTCGGCTTGAAGGGCTGGTTGGTGCGCATGGCTCCGAGGACGAGCTCCCGGAAGAAGCGCGCTCCCTCATCGGCATGCGTGCGCTCATGCCAGAGGAGGTGCATCTGAAAAGGCGGTGGGGCCACGGGCAGCTCGACAATCCGCAGGGGCAGGTGTTGAGCGAGCGCCTCCGCCACGAGGCGCGGTAGGCCCGCGATCAGGTCGGTGGTCGCGGCGGCCATCGCCGCGGCGGCGAAGCCAGGCACGATCAGCGAGACGGATCGCCGCAGGCCGTTCCGCTGGAGGAACCCCTCGATGAAGCGGTGCCCCACTCCTGGCCCCTCGATGGAGAGCCAGATGTCCACGTGCCCCAGTTCATTGAAGGCCTGCTTCGACAGCCGCTTGCCCACCTTGGGGTGATCCCGGCGGACCACCATCACCGCTTCGTCGCGATACAGCTCCGCCGCATGCAATCCCGGCCCGGCGGCCTCGATTGGAGCAATGACGGCATCCACCTGCCCGCTGGCGAGTCCGTCCGTGGCCTCGAGCTGGTCGATGCTGACGATCCGCAGCGTCGCACGCGGCATCCGCGCCGAGAAGGCCGCGGCGATCCGGGGGACCCTCGCGAGCTGGTCATTGTCCGAGCACGCCAGCGCGAACATCCGGTCGGTCTGGGCGGGCACGAAGGGGGCGGCGGCTCCTTCCAGCGCCCCCTGCAATTCCTCGAGCGCGGCGCGAAGGCGCGGAGCCAGCTCGATGGCCTTGCGTGTGGGCACCAGGCCGCGCCCATGGCGGACCAGCAGGGGATCTCCCAGCAACCCGCGCAGCCGTCCGAGCGCATTGCTCACGGCCGAGGACGTCACGTGCAGCGACGCCGCGGCCTTCGCCACGCTCTTCTCCTCGAGCACCGTGTGCAGCACGAGGAGCAGGTTCAGGTCGAGGGAGGATAGGTTCATATCGGTGTACGATATGATCACGAATCATCACTGCAACTGAATCAAGGTCTCCGTATAGGAAGCTGGAAACGGAGGCCGAGAGACATGCGCAAAGTGCTGATCGTGGGGGGAGGCATCGCGGGACCCGTTCTGGGAATGTGGCTCAAACGGCTGGGGATGGAGGTCTCCATCGCCGAGGCCCGGCCGACGGCCGCAGTGGGAGAAGGCGCCTTCCTGGGTGTCGCCCCAAACGGGATGAATGCCCTGGAGCCACTGGGAGTTGCCGGCGCCGTGGCCACTGCGGGAACGCCGTGTGAAGCGTTCCAATTCATCAACCGGAAGGGGGATTCCATCGGAGTCATCGATCGCAGCGGGGATGCGAGCGCGTTCGGCAGACCCCTGACGATGATCCGTCGTGGGCAGCTGAACGCCATCCTCGCGGAGGAGGCCGCCCGGCAGGGCGTGGAGATCCGGTGGGGTCAGCGGCTCATGGGGGTGGACGAGTCCCACCCGAGCCACGTCATTGCCCGCTTCGAGGATGGCTCCGAGTCGTCAGCGGACATCCTCATCGGCTGTGATGGACTGCGCTCCCGGGTGCGATCGCTGATCCTCCCAGAGGCCCCGGCCCCGAGCTTCACGGGGCTCCTCGATTACGGAGGCTTCGCCCAGGGCATCCAGGTGCCCGTGCCGCCGGGCATCAATCTCATGCTCTTCGGGCGGCGGGCGTTCTTCGGCACCTTCGTCACGCCGTCGGGGGAGATCTGGTGGTTCCACAACGGAGCACCCGGGAGCTCGGACCCGGAGGCACTCCGAAAGAGCCCGGACCCCACCCGGGAGCGCGAGCGGCTCCTGGAGCTGCATCGGGAGGATCCTCCGTGGGTCAGTGATGTGATTCGCGCCACGCCACGGCTTCTGGGGCCCTGGCCCATTTACGATCTTCACGCGATGCCGCGTTGGCACTCGGGCCGGGTCTGCCTGCTGGGAGACGCCGCGCATGCGATGTCCCCGAGTGCGGGACAGGGCGCGGCCCTCGCCATGGAGGATGCGCTGGTGCTGGCCCGATGCCTGCGAGACATCGACGCCCCGTCGAAGGCCTTCGCCGCCTTCGAGAAGGCCCGTCGTCCCCGGGTGGATGCCATCTTCCGCGCCGCGCGCAGGAATGGGAGCGGCAAGGCAGTGAATAGCGCGCTGTCGGAGTGGTTCCGGGATCGGATGCTGCCCTTCTTCCTGCGGCTCGGTGCCTCCGGCCAGTCGAAGATGTACTCGTACCGCCTGGAGTGGGACCAACCGCGCGCGTGAGCGGCCATGGTCCGTGAAAAGCCGGGTTGCTTGACCAGGGAGAGAGGGGTTGTTTCACTCCTCGGGCCATGGAAACGAAAAAGGTTCGTCTGACCAAGGAGAAGGAGACGTACCTCGCCACGCTGTACGGCAAGGCCCTGGACGCCGCGGTCGAGAATCCCATCCTCGGCGACCGATTCGCCGCGGATGCGGTCGCACGCATCGACTACGACTTCAAGGAGTTGAAGCTGCCGAAAGGGGGCGAGATCTCCCTGCCGATACGGGCCCGGCACTTCGACCAGTGGACGCGAGCGTTCCTCGCCGCCAACCCCGAGTCGACGGTCCTGCACCTCGGCTGCGGCCTCGACACCCGCGTGTATCGAATCAACCCGGGGCCCCAGGTCCGTTGGTTCGACGTCGACTTCCCCGACGTCATCGCCCTGCGCGAGCAGCTCTATCCCGAGCGCGACGGCTATCACCGGATTGGCTCATCGGTGACGGAGCTCTCCTGGCTCGACGCCATCCCAGGAGACACGCCGGTGATCGTCATCGCCGAGGGCCTGATGATGTACCTGCACGAGAAGGACGGGACGTCGTTGTTCCGGCGGATCACCGAGCAGTTCCCGAGCGGGCAGATCGCCTTCGACGGCTACAGCGGGGCCATGGTGCGCATGGTTTCCCGCCTCGCGACGGTGCGTGGCGCGAAGGTCGAGCTCGTCTGGGGAATCGATGATCCGCACGACCTCGAGAAGCAGGTCCCGAAACTTCACCTCGCCGAGGACATCAGGTTCCTGACAATGCCCGACTTGGTCAGCCGGCTGACCAGGAACAGGTTCTCCGGAGCAATGGCTGGGGCCCTGGGCCGACTGCCGTTCTATCGGAACCTGGTCCGGCACCTGCGTTACGAGTTCTAGGGCAGCAAGCCTCGCCGCCGATCCCCTCCTGGCTATCGGGCCTGGGTCTCCATCAATCGATGGCATCACCCGGGCAATCGATGGCATCACCCGGGCAATCGATGGCATCACCCGGGCAATCGATGGCATCATCCAGGATATCCGCGGCACGATTGATGCGCTGGTCGTTCCACAGCAAGTCCGCGGAACACAGTCCCGACGTGGTGCACCGGAAGACGTAACTCCCGCCACAGCCCACGCAGACTTCCCTCACCTCTACCTGGCCTGTGTCATACGCCGAGGGACGGCACCGGACCCGGGTCCGTTGGATCCTCATGCCTCCACCACAGCGCTCACACGAGCGGCGGCGGCGTGTGGCTCGGGCCGCCCCACAACCCAGGCACCAGTAGACGGTGTAACCCCTCCTCCGTCTCCCCCACGGCCGCCAGCGCCCGGCCTCCCGGCGCTCCCAGGTGGGAAGCAGCCTCGAGCGCCCCAGGCCACAAGCGGAGCAACGCATGGGCCGTTTCCGCCACGCGAAGAAGCGACGGACGAGATACCAGCTCCTCACGCACAGCTGGCTGGCCAGCACGAAGGCCGACACGCCCAGCGCCGCCCAGAGCAAGGAGGAGACCGCCGGAGAGGACAGGGTAAAGCGAGCCTTCGACTCGGGTGCGGAGAGATCAGGACCCTTCACCACGACCTCGGGCGAGCTCAGAGGCCGCGCGATGTCCTCCAGGGACCAAGGACCCAACAGGCACGCGAGCGCCAGCCCGTACGCACGAAGCCTTCGACGCCGAAACCTCAGGGGCACCTCCTGGCAACGGGACGCGCCGCAAGGGTGGATACAGCGGCGACACGGAGGAACCACCCCCATCGCCGGCGAGGAGACAAGCCCCAGCCCATCGGCCGGGCCCGCGTCCACCCCATGCGACCGCCCGTACCCTCAGCGGCTCGGATGGCCTCAGCCGTTCGCCACCGTGGCACTCGCGCCGAAGCCTCGCGCCACGCGCGTCCTGTCCTCCCGGTAGCGCCGCAACAGCCACTGGCCCGCGGGCCTCGCCACCACCGACGCGCGCAGCTCGGCGAGCGCCTTCGGCACCTCCTCCGCCGGCCGCAGCGCGTACGGCGAGCCCTCGGCCGCCACCAGCGGGCTGAAGAGCGACGCCGCGGTGATGTCCGCGATCGACAACGACTCGCCCACCAGGTAGCGCGACGGGTCTCCCTGCGTCTCCCGCTCCAGCCTGTCCAACCCCTCCAGCAACTTCACCCGCGACTCCTCCACCTTGTCGGGCGTCAGCGCGTACTGGCGCCGGATGGCCGTCTTGATGACGGGCAACAGCACCGTGCCCACCAGCCGCAGCGGCAACGGGAACGCGCCGAACATGAGCGGCTTGATATCCGCTCCACTGGCGAAGAGCGTCGCGTACACCCAGCGGCGCACGTGCTTGCCGGCCATCTCGTCGAAGTACGTCTCCAGCTCGAGCACCCGCTCGCGCTCGGGCCCACCGGCAGGAATCAGCGCCGGAGCCGACGCATGGGCCCGCTCCAGGTGCAGGGCGATGTCCGTGGAGTCCGTGACCACCGTGCCCCGGTCCACCAGCACGGGCACCGTGCCCCGGCCCCCCTTCGTCAGGCGCTTCGTCACGAAGCGATGCGGGCCGGGAATCAGGTTCTCGATGACGTAGGGAATCCCCTTCGCGTCGAGGTTCCAGCGGGTCTTCTCGCAGTAGTGCGAGATGGGGAACTGGTACAGCGTGAGCTCGGGTCGGGCCATGGGCGGGGAGCATGCCGCCTCCCGGGCCCGCGGGTACAGCGGGGCTTGCGCGACGGAGCCCCCCTCGGAGGAGAATGCCCCCTCATGAGAATCCGCGCCTGCCTCGCCCTCCTCGTCCTCGCCACCGCTTGCGGCCGGGAGCCGCCGACCCAGGAGGAGATCGACGACGCGAAGACGCGGGTGGACCTCACCATCCACGCGGCCAACCAGGCCCGCCTCGCGCTCGAGCTGCTCGGACTCCTCCCCGTCTACACCTGCGGCGAGCCGCGGCGCACCTTCGTGGGCCAGGCCGCCGATGGCATCCACGCCAAGGTGGCCTGTGTCACCGCCTCCGCCGAGGCCCGGGACGAGTCCACGGACGCGGTGGTGCTCTCCTTCGCGGAGGGCGGCTGCTCGGTGAACGGGCACACCGTGTCGGGACGGAGCGCCTTCGTCTACCACGGTGGAGAGGACCGGATGGACCTCACCGCCGACCTCAACGGGCTGACGGTGGACGGCAAGGTGCTCCAGGCCACGGTGGGCTACGGCACCTGCGGCGACGAGACGCGCTTCTGGACCACGGCCGCGGGCGCTCTGCCGGGCCGGCCCGGCAACACCTACCGCGTGGACGGGCGGGTGGGCATTCGCGAGGGTGCCCCCCTCTTCGGCGGTACCTCGCTCGTGTTCGACGGGCCGGGCGAGGTCTCCGGGCCGCTGGGCACGGACCGCGTCACCTTCACCGCCCTGGAGTACGAGGTGGGCGAGTTCCTGCCCAAGAAGGGCCAGGCCCTCATCGAGACGGCCCGGGGACACCGGGTACAGGTGGACTTCAGCGAGGTGCTGTGGCGGGTGGGCAAGGTGGAGGTGGAGATCGACGGCAAGGCGCCGGTGACGGTCCCCATCGTCCGCTGAGCCGCGCCCGAGGTAGACTGGGCGGCATGACCGCCCCCGATTCCCGCCCCGCCCCTGGCCTGCTCGCCCGCGCCCTCAAGAAGGTCGGGCAGCTCACCAGCCCGGAAACCCGCTCGGGCAAGGTCTTCACCAAGGCCGAGCGGGGTCTCACCCAGGTGGCCGCCCGCCTCGCCGAGAGCCCCACCTTCCTGCGCGTCAGCGGCGGGCTCATGCGCCGCGGCTTCACCCTGCAGATCCGCCGCACTTCACTCATGGAGAAGACGCTGCACTCGCTGCGTGTGCCCACCTCCTCCGAGGTGGACTCCCTGCGAGATCAACTGCGCCGCATGGGGGACCAGGTCGAAGCCCTCGGCTCGCAGCTCGAGCACGTCGTGGAGCTGCTGGAGCGCCAGGAGCAGCCTCCGGCCGCCAGTGCCTCCACCACCAACACCGTCTCCCCCACCCTCACCCCGCCGCCCGAGCCCGAGCCCGTTCCCCGCCGCCGCCGGTCCGGCCAGGCCCGGTAGGACACCCGCCATGGCCGCCCGCCTTCTTCTCCCTGGAGCCCTCCCGTGAATCGGCCCGCCCAAGCCTTCCAGCGGATCCGCTCGTTCGTCTCGTCGCAGGTGGACGTCTCGCGTTCGCTCGCGCAGGCCCTGCAGGACCGCTCCATCAATCCGTACCCGTACCTCAAGCCCATTTTCGAGAAGGCCGCCGGGGTCCGCGAGCCGCCCATCAGCCCCACGCCGCACTCGGTGGTGTACACGCGCGGCAGCATGCGCCTGTTGCGCTACGCCTCGACCCGGCGCCGCTACCGCACGCCCATCCTCTTCGTCTACTCGCTCATCAACCGCTGGTACATCCTCGACTTCCTGCCCGGCCGCAGCCTCATCGAGTACCTCACCCGCCAGGGCTATGACGTCTACGCCATCGACTGGGGTATCGCCGGGCAGGAGGAGCAGCACCTCTCCTGGAGCGAGCTGCTCGGCGGCCACATCCGCACCGCCGTGCGCTGGACGCAGCGAGTGAGCGGCAGCGACGACGTGACGCTCTACGGCTACTGCATGGGCGGCACCATGGCGCTCGCCTATACCGCGCTCTACCCCGAGGGCGTGCGCAACCTGGTGGTGCAGGCCACCCCGGTGGACTTCAGCAAGGGCGGCGTCTACTCGCTGTGGACGCAGCCACAGCACTTCGACGTGGACTCGCTGGTGGACGCCTACGGCAACGTGCCCACCTACGTGCTGGAGAGCGGCTTCTTCATGGCCGGCCCCGTCCAGCGCATCACCAAGTGGCTCGACCTGTGCCGGCAGATCGACGACCCGGCCTTCGTCACCACCTTCCTCGCGCTGGAGCGTTGGGGCTCCGACGCCGTGCCCTTCCCGGGCGAGGTGTACCGGCAGTACATGCGCGACTGCTACCAGCAGAACCTCTTCTGCCAGAACCGCATGGAGGTGGGCGGCGAGCGGGTGGACCTGAGCCGCATCTACTGCCCCGTGCTCAACATCATCGCGGAGCACGACAACATCGCCCCGCCGGCCATGAGCGAGCCGCTGCCAGGCCTGGTGGGCACGAAGGACTGCGAGACGATGCACTTCCCGGTGGGCCACATCGGCCTGTCGGCCTCCAGCAAGTCGCCGGTGAAGGTGTGGCCGCGCATCGACGGCTGGATGAGTCAGCGCTCGCGGCCCATGGAGGGAGGGGAATGAACGAAGCACAGGTGCGAGAGATCCATGTGCGGTCGCGAGAGGGCGCGGTGCGGCTGCGCGACGGGCGCAGGCTGGCCTACGTCGAGTCCGGGAACATGGAGGGCACGCCGGTCATCTTCATGCACGGCAACCCGGGCTCGCGTTTCATGCGGCACCCGGATGACGAGCTCACCGCCAGCCTGGGCATCCGGCTCATCACCCCGGACCGTCCGGGCTACGGGCACTCGGACTTCAAGAAGGGCCGCACGCTGCTGGACATGCCGGCGGACATCGAGCAACTGGCCAACGAGCTGGGGCTGGGCCGCTTCGCGGTGATGGGCGTGTCCGCGGGAGGCCCCTACGTGGCGGCCTGCGCGTACCGCCTGGGCGAGCGGCTGTTGGGCGCGGCCATCGTCTCCGGCTCGGCGCCCTTCAACCGCAGCGATGCCATGGCGGGCGTCAACCGGGACTACCGCGCGGCCTACAGCATGGCCATGTGGCCGGGCTGGCTGCTGGATCCGGTGATGCGCCTGCACGACCGGAGCGTCCGCCGCAGGCCCGACTCCGCCCTGGTCGCGCTGATGAAGGAGTGCTCGGCGGATGACCGGGCCGTGCTGTCGGACCCCGCCATCTCCCAACAGGTGAAGGGCTTCCGCTTCGAGGCCTCGCGCCAGGGCGTGCAGGGGATGATTCAAGAGGCCCGGCTGCTCACCTCGCCGTGGGGCTTCCCGCTGGAGGACATCCGCATCCCGGTGCACCTCTGGTACTGGGAGGGAGACTCCATCGTGCCGCTGCAGATGGGGCGCTACCTGCACGCGCGCATCCCCCACACCGTGCCCCACTTCCTGCCGGGCGGAGGACACTTCTCCCTCTACTCGAACTGGAAGGACATCCTCACCACGCTGGTGAGGACCTGACGGGAGCGGGGCCCCGGCTCCGCTTCTCCCGTGAGCCGGGACGCGTTCTCCGCTAGCGTCCCGGGCGTGAGCGACGACACTTCCCTGCCCGCGTTCCGCACCGTGCCGCGCACGGGCGTCATCTACGTCACCACCGAGGCCACGCGCCGCGGCTACCGTGGCGGAGACCCCGACTGGTGCAACCTCGGCCAGGGTCAGCCCGAGACGGGTGAGCTGCCCGGCGCCCCGCCCCGCATCGGCAGCGTCACCGTGGACGTGAACGACCTGGAGTACGCCCCCGTGGCCGGCCTCTGGGAAGTGCGCGAGGCCATCGCCTCCCTCTACAACCGGCTCTACCGGCGCGGCCTCCCCAGCCAGTACTCCGCCGAGAACGTCTCCCTCTCCGGCGGCGGCCGGGCCGCCCTCACCCGCGCGGCGGCCAGCCTCGGCACCGTCAACCTCGGCCACTTCCTCCCGGACTACACCGCCTACGAGGAGCTGCTGGACGTCTTCAAGGCCTTCACCTCCATCCCCATCCTCCTCGAGGGCGAGCGCGGCTATGCCTTCACCCATGAAGATCTGCGCCGGGAGATCCAGGGCCGTGGCCTCTCCGCCCTGCTCTTCTCCAACCCCTGCAACCCCACCGGCAAGCTGGTGCAGGGCGAGGAGCTGGCGCGCTGGGTGGGCGTCGCCCGCGAGCAGGAGTGCACCCTGCTCATCGACGAGTTCTACTCGCACTACCTCTGGACGGGCCGCCCCGGACAGCTTCCCCTGGAGAGCGCCGCCCGCTACGTGGAGGACGTCAACAAGGACCCCGTCGTCCTCTTCGACGGCTTCACCAAGAACTGGCGCTACCCGGGCTGGCGCATGACGTGGACCCTGGGTCCGCGCCAGGTCATCGACGCCGTCTCCAGCGCGGGCAGCTTCCTCGACGGTGGTGGCAGCCGGCCCCTCCAGCGCGCGGCCATTCCCCTGCTGGACGAGCAGTTGGTGGTGAAGGAGACGCTCGCCATCCACCAGCACTTCCGCGAGAAGCGCGACCGCTTCCACTCGCGCCTGGAGCGGCTGGGCATCCGTACGGACCGCCCGCCGGATGGCACCTTCTACGTCTGGGGCAACGTGGCCGGACTGCCCGCGCCTCTCAATGATGGCATGGGCTTCTTCCGCGCCGCGTTGGACGAGAAGATCATCACCGTGCCCGGGGAATTCTTCGACGTGAACCCCGGCAAGCGGCGCGCCCGCCCCTCGCGCTTCCGCAGCTACGTGCGCCTGTCCTTCGGCCCCTCCATGGAGGTGCTGGACAAGGCCCTGAGCCGCCTGGAGGCCCTGGTCCTCCGCCACACCAGCAGCTGATTCCCTCACAAATCCCTCCACGGAAACTCCATACAAGATGGGTGGACTGAAGTGCACACACCGTGCGCCAGCCACCCATCACTCCCAATGTCTGGAGCATCCGTATGAGCATGATGAGGTGGAACGAGGATGAGGCTCGCCGACTGATCCTTGGACAGATGGTGTCGTTGATCGACGGGATGAGGACGCAGGCCATCCGCACCAGCACGGGCAAGTTCCGCAAGCGCGAGCCCATCTCCGTCTTCCGGCCCCAGACGCTCCAGGAGCTCATGGCCCAGGTGGAAGTGGAGTTGGAGAAGCTCGTCGCCGACCACGGCCAGCTCCGCGACTTCGCCGAGTCCATGCGCGTCCTGCTCCGGCGGATGCCCGACGCCAGCCTCCTGGAGATGTACGACGCGGTGATGGATGCCTCGGAGCAGTGGCTGGGCGATGTGGCGGTCGAGGACGCCGATGGGTCCCGCACCGACGCGCAGCACCCCACCCAGCTCGAGGAAGTCTCCCTCCTCATCGACGACCTGCGCCGCGAGCGCCGCAAGCCCACCCGCCGCGAGAAGCTGGCCGTCCACATGGCCCACGAGGCGCTCGCCAACGGGGCCCGCCTGCAGTTGCCCTACAAGCCCCTGCCCATCCCCGGCTTCGGCGACACGCAGACGTACATGTCCGTCACCGATCCGGGCGAGGGCCACCTCGCCGGCACCACCACCCGCGAGGACTGGATGCGCGGCGTGCTCGTCCACGTGGAGCACCTGGAGCGCGGTCACCAGGGCCGCGAGTCCGTGGAGTCCTACCGCATTCCCCGCATCCTCAACGTGGCCAAGGTGCGGCTGCACGTGGCGGGCCGCGCGCCGGTGACCAGCTTCATCGGCCGGCCCATGTTCGACAGCGGCAAGTTCCACCTGGACCTATGGAAGACCGTGCAGACCATGTCCGGCACCTGCACCGCCATGTTCCAGATGGGCGTGGCCGAGTGCAAGGTCGCCATGGATCGCATGACGGCCTCGCAGATCATCGAGTTCATGCGCTGCCTGCGCAGCAACATCCTGCGTGACTCGCGCACCCAGCTCCTGTCCGCCGCCATCAACCTCAACACGCCCCTGGTGGATGACCGCGATGGAGGCTCGCGCATCGTGGTGGACCGCAAGGAGATCGGCCTGCTGGGCATCGAGCTCGTCAAGGCGGGCGGCTTCGACAAGGTCACCTGGGACGGCGCCGCTGACACCTACCCCAGCCTCCCGGTGATGGAGCAGCTCACCCACGCCGAGGCGCTCGAGCTCGTCCACCGCGCCCACGAACGCGGGCTGCGCACCTACTTCTCCGCGGGCTTCCGCTTCCCCCACATCCCCCTGGCCGTCTACACCGGCGTGGACGGCGTGGGCATCGGCGGCGCTCAAATCCTGCGGTACATGGACTCGCAGACGGGCTTCCACGGCCCCTTCCAGCCAGAGAACATCTCCCGCATCCTCGCCATCCGCGACGAGGCCGCGCGCAGCCCCCTGGGACGCGCCGCCGCCCTCCTGGCCCGGCTCGACTGGCTGCACTCCCAGCGCCGCCTCGATGACCGCCAGGAAGAGCTCCGCGCGGAACTCTACGAGGCCCTCTCCCGCCAACAGGTGGACTCGGTCCTCCAGGGCCTCGAGTCCCAGCCCCAGACCGCCATCGCCTGAGCGGCCCCTGTTCCTCCCCTGAAGACCCCGAGGCACCCGCCGGGCCCGGTTCCGCTGAACTTGTCCAACAGTTGGACAAGTTCGGGAAGCGAGTGCCCGGCGGGCTCCCTCCTCCACTGCTGGAGTGCTCGCTGAGCAGGCGGGCAAGCGCAGGGAGGCACCCCGGGCCAAGAACTCCCGCACGGCCCGTCACATCGACCCCCCATTTTCTCTATCCCCGCAGCAGGAGGCGGAACCTCAATGACCGGGACGCCCTCACGTTGCCTCCTGAGCAGTGCACAGCGTCCTGTCGTCAGGAGCAACCACGATGTTGCACGGTGAAACCCAAGTTCGCGGCCACAACCCTCCCGAGTCGCAATTTCACGACCGCGGCCGCTTCGGCCGGCTCTTTCCGGGCCTGCCGGTCTTCGCCCCCGACAACGACAAGGTCCGCAAGGCGCTCTTCAAGCTCGGCGAGCTCGGCGGATTGATGGACGCGAAAGACGTCCCGGGCAGCACCACCAACCCCGACAATCCGCCCATCCTCGCGGGTTTCACGTTCTTCGGGCAGTTCGTCGACCACGATCTGACGTTCGATCCGACTTCCATCCTGGAGCGGCAGAACGACCCGGAGGCCATCGAGAACTTCCGCACGCCGGCGTTCGAGTTGGACAACGTGTATGGCTCCGGCCCGCGGGTCTCACGCCACCTCTACGACATCAATGATCCGGCGAAGTTCCTCATCGAGAAGCTCGGCGGCCCCGACTCCAACGATGACATGCCGCGCAACAGCCAGAACACCGCGCTCATCGCGGATCCGCGCAACGACGAGAACACCATCGTCTCGCAGTTCCACGTGGCCATCCTCAAGTTCCACAACGCCGTCGTCGATCACCTGCGCAAGAAGAACCCCAACGACCCGCAGGTCTTCGAGAAGGCCCAGCGGATGGTGCGCTGGCACTACCAGTGGATCATCCTCCATGACTTCCTCCCGAAGATCGTCGGGCAGCAGGTGTTGGATGACGTGCTGGACGACCGCCCGCGGGAGCGGATCTTCCGGTGGAGGAACGAGCCCTTCATCCCGGTGGAGTTCTCGGTCGCCGCCTACCGCTTCGGGCACAGCCAGGTGCGTCCCGCCTACGGGGTCAACAACGCCGGCTTCGGCGCGCCCATCTTCGACGATACCCTGGATCCGACCGCGGCGGACCCGAACGATCTGCGCGGGGGCAAGCGTGCCACCCGGCGGTTCGTGGACTGGTCGCGATTCTTCGAGGGACTCGGAGGCGACCCCGCCAGGCGCAACATCAGCAAGCTCATCGACTCCCGGCTGTCGACCCGGCTCTTCACCCTGCTCTCCGGGGCGCCTGGGCAGGTGGGGGGAGCCAACCTGGCGACGATCACCAATCCCCAGTCGCTCGCGCAGCGCAACCTGCTGCGGAGCCTGGCCCTCCGGCTCCCCTCGGGTCAGGCCATGGCGAAGCGCCTGGGCATCAAGCCCCGGAGGTTCGATGAGTTGAAGGATCTCGGTGTCGGGTTCGAGACCTCCACTCCGCCCTGGTACTACATCCTCAAGGAGTCGGAGGTGGAGGAGGGCAACAAGGGCGCACGGCTCGGGGCGGTGGGCGCACGCATCGTGGCAGAGGTCTTCGTCGGTGTGCTCCGGGGCGACCGGTTCTCGTTCCTCAACGCCAACCCGAACTGGAAGCCGGAGCTCGCCAACTCCGAGGGCAAGTTCCTCATTGCGGACCTGCTGAAGTTCGCTGGATTCCCGGTGGTGCCCGTGCCGGCCCCCGCGCCCGCGCCCGCGCCGACGCCAGCCCCGACGACGTAACACCCTGAACGGGGGCCCTCATTCAGGTGAGGGCCCCCTCTTTTTCTTCAGCATCCACCCGGAGCAATACGGACCATGAACGTACGCGAGCCAAGCCATTCCTCGTCGAGGACGTCGAAGACGGTGGAGTTGCTGTGCATCGGGCTGTCCTACCGGACGGCGCCGCTGACGGTCCGCGAGCGGCTGGCACTGCCCGGGGACCAGCAGGTGGAGCTGCTGCGGCGGCTCGGGCAGGTCCCGGCCGAGGCCCTGCTCATCTCCACCTGCAACCGGGTGGAGCTGTACCTGGCCTCGCCGGACGTGGCCCGGGCCCGCCAGCAGGCCCGGGAGGAGCTGCGCCGGCTGGGAGGCCCGGAGGTGCTCGATCATCTCTACGAGCACCAGGGCGAGGCCGCGCTCACGCACCTCTTCCGGGTGGCCTCCAGCCTGGACTCCATGGTGCTGGGCGAGACGCAGGTGCTGGGCCAGGTGAAGGACGCCCTGGAGCACAGCCAGGCCGCGGGCACGGTGCACGGCGAGCTGTCGCGCATGTTCGCGGCGGCCTTCCGGTGCGCCAAGCGGGTGCGCACGGAGACGGCCATCGGCATGGCGGCCACGTCCATGGCCAGCGCGGCCGTGGCGCTCGCCAGCAAGGCCTGGGATGGGCTCGGGGAACGGACGGTGCTGGTGGTGGGCGCGGGCGAGATGTCGGCGCTGGCCGCGCGGCACCTCCGGCGGGCGGGAGTGGGCCGCCTGGTGGTGGTCAACCGCACGCTCGCGCGCGCCGAGGCACTGGCCGCCGAGGTGGGTGGTACCGCGCGTCCCCTCGAGGAGTTGTTCACCCTGCTCGCCTCCGCGGACGTGGTGGTGAGCGGTACGTCCTCACCGGTGCCGCTCTTCACCCGGGAGAACGTGGGGCCAGTGCTCGAGACGCGTCAGCGGCCCCTCGTCATGGTGGACCTGGCCGTGCCGCGCGACATCGCGCCCGAGGTGGGCTCGATGAAGCGCGTGCGTGTGCTGGACGTGGACGACATCCAGCGCTTCGTCCTGGAGAACGCGGCGGCCCGGGCCGAGGAGGCACGGAAGGCGGAGACGCTGGTCTCCGAGGAAGTGGCCCGCTTCATGCGCGAGCGGGCCGTGCGCGATGGCGTGCCCGTCCTCTCCCGGTTGCGCCAGCACGCCGACGCCATCGCCCGCGCCGAGGCGGAACGGACCCTGTCGTCGCTCGGCGATTCGCTCTCCGAGAAGCAACGCAAGAGCGTCGAGGCCATGGCGCGGGCCATCATCAACAAGCTGTTGCACGAGCCCACGGCGCGCCTGCGGGCGGTAGGCACCGCGCAGGAAGATGTGGTGCTGGCCCGTGTCACCGCGGAGCTGTTCGGCCTGCAGGGCTGAGGCGGCTGGCGGTTCTCTCTCTCAGCTTGATAGCCAGGACCGCGGGCGCGTTCCGCGGGAGACCGCGGCCACAGGAGACCTGATCCGTGCCCATTTCCCCTCGCCCTCCGGGAGAGGGACGGGGTGAGGGTATCGGATGAACCCGGGTTGAACCCGGTGTCCCAACTTGGGGGCCACGGGTTGAAGAACAGGCCTGGACACCCTCACCCTGACCCTCTCCCGAGGGGAGAGGGGATATTGTCCCCTGTATTGGATGACAGGTTCAGCGCGACTTCAGGTACTCGATGAGGTCGCGCTTCTCTTCATCGGACAGGCCGGTCCCGTACTCGTGCCCCCTGTTGCCGTTTCCGGGCAGCGACACGTCGAAGATGAAACGGGGCATGCCGGGAACCTCCGTGACGTAGCCGACCTTCTCCGGGTCGTACTCGTGCTGCCCCATGGGGAAACGCGCCGGACGCCTCGCCACTGGCTGGAGCAGGTCCCACAGCGTGGGCACCGAGCCGTTGTGCAGATACGGCGGGCTCGCCCAGATGCCCGTCATCGGCCGGGACACGTACCCCATCGGCGCGCGCCAATAGACGATGCCCGGTTCCAAGGGGCGGAGCTCCTCCTGGTTCATCGCCTCGCGCGCATAGGCCCGCTGCTTCACCCGCGAGAGCAGATCATGCAACGCCGCCGGGAACTCCAGGTCTCCCACCATCGACGCGAAGCTCCGGGCCCGGTTCCCATCCGTGCCCACCACCTCCAGGGGAATCACGCCCGGCTTGTCATGGCAGCCCTGGCAGTTCCGGGCGAAGAGCCCGCTCCCGCGTTCGATGCGTGTGGCATCCAGCGCTCCGAAGACGTTCTCCGGCCACCGGGGGGCGACAAGCTTGCGCGAGAGCCGCTCCATCTCCGCCAGGTTGCGCGGAAGCACGGAGGACTCGAAGGTCCGCCGGTCGACGACCGCCCCCATGCCGAGCGCCTGGCCGATGTTGCGCTCCATGATCGAATTGGTGTTCCCATCCCAGTGCAGCCACGGGCTCGTCTGGAACTCCCAGAGGCAGGGGTAGCTCACCGGCGCATCCAGCACGCCAGCCACCTGGGGTCCGAACAGTACCCCACGCGCCACACCAAAGGCATCCACCCGGCCCGGGCCCGCCGGGGAGGCGAACCTCAGCACCCCGAGCCTCATGAAATACACCAGGTGTCCGCGCAGCACCCGGATGGCATCGGGAACGGTGCGCACCTGCTTGCGGCTCAGCTCGCGGAAGTATTGGTCGAGCTGCGCATCGAACTCCCGCAGGACCACCGGATCCGCCTCGAGCAATGGCGGCGCGCATGGGCTCGGCTCCCGCGAGCCGCAGTACCACTCCACCTGGGCCTCGAGCTTCTCGCGTGCACTCGAGTTTCCATCCGGCGTGAGATCGGTATCCGGATAGGCCCGCTGCAATTGCTCATCGCCCACCTGCTCCAGGCTCCGCGGAGCGCCCCCATGTGCTGAATCGGGCAGGGACACCGCCAGCCGCTGGAGGAAGGCCAGGAGCTGCGCCCGGTCCAGAAGCGTCCTGGACAGCACCTCCACCGCCTCCAGGTTGAAGTCGTCCATGTTGAGAAGGCTCGGTGCACCATCCACCCGCACCTTGCCGCCGCGGTAGTGGAACTCACCCACGTGGCAGGCGGCACAGTTGAGCCCCACGCGCGCCACGGGCTGACGCTCGGTGGCGGGCACGAGCGCCACGCCTACTGGCAAGCCCTCGGGACTGTCCGGGTCCGCCAGCAGGCCGAAGCGCTCGGGCGCATCCAGGAAGGACTGGAACCCGTCCGTCTTCCCCTCCAGGGTGCTCCGGCCCGGCAGCGCGCGGAGCACGGCGAGCCACAGATGCTCATTGCCCTGGGCCAGGTGGTAGAAGTCCTCGCGCTCCCGCTGGGACAGGCCAGCCACCGGGCCGCTGCCTCCCGTGCCGGAAGTGATGGGTGGGGAAGCGCGCGGGGCCGAAGCACAGCCCCCCAGCATCCCCACGAGGACCAGCCAGACGAACACCCCTCCTGCGTTCCTGCTGTCCATAAAGCCCCCCTCCAAGTCTCCCCATGGGGAGAATCAGGCGGGCCCTACTTTGAAAGTCTCACGGTACGGTTCAAGTGCCCACGGGGAGGATGGATCCGTCCAATCCCTCTCACTTGCTGAAGTCCAACGCGTACTCACGTGAAACCCGGGAGAGCTTGCGCTCCAGGCGCTCGATGCGGCGGCGCAGTGCGTCGGAGCTCTCCGCGGGCGCCGCGAGCCGCGCATGGTGCAGGGCACGCGGAAGGTCCTTGAGGCCGTGCTCGTACAGCTTGGTCAGCGAGAGGTGCAGCGGCGCCACCTGGTCCGCCCGTGCCGATGCGAGCGCCCGCTGAAGGTTCGCCACCGCCGTCCGGTCATCCCCCACCCGGCGTGACAGGCGGGAAGCCATCGCGAGCGCCTCGGCACCCACCGCGCCCGTGTCTCCCGCCGCGGCGGCCCGGGCGAAGGCGTGGGCCCGCTCGTAGTCCCGCGCCCGGAGCGCCACGCCCGCGAAGCCCAGCAGATCCCTCGGGTCCTCGCCCTCGGCGCCACTCGCCCGGAAGCGCCGCCCCAGCACGCCCAGCAGCGCCGCCAGCAGCAACAGGTCGTTCGCGTTGTGCTCCAGCACCGGCGTCAGCGCCGAGCCATCCGCCCCGCGCAGGAAGCGGAAGTAGAGGTCCGGAATCAGCGCCCCGTCCACGTCCCCCACACGGTGGTAGTCGAGCACCTGCTCCTCCAGGTGCACCAGCCGCGTCCCGGAGCCTCGGTACTTGAAGACGCGGCGCGCGCAGTGCAGCAGGTCCAGGTGCGGCAGCTCCGCGGGCGGCTTCACGCGGTTGAGCACGAAGCGCGTGCGCAGCAGCGGCCAGTCGAAGCTCTTGCCGTTGAACGTCACCATGCAGGAGGACCCGGCCATGCGCTCGGCGAGGGCCCGCAGCATCGGCGCTTCCTCGCCCAGCCGATTCAGGAAGAGCTGATGCACCCGGAGCGAGCGGCCCTCGAACCACGCCAGGCCCACCAGGAAGGGCACGGTGCCCGTTCCTCCCGCGAGCCCTGTCGTCTCCGTGTCCAGGAAGAGCATCCGCTGGAAGTCCACGCCCGCCAGCCCTGGCTGCAGCGCGAGGCTCGCCACCAGCGGGGACTCCACGTCCAGGGCCTCCGCGAGCGGAGCGCTGCCGTGGTGGTGCTCCGCTGGGAGCAGCCGCTCGGAGACGTGGATGACGCCGTGCGGAGTCGTCCGAAGCTCGACGGGCAGAGGACCCGGACGTGGTGCCGCCGTGGGACCCCGGCGAGCCACCGCCGCGCCCTGACGCTCGGACCAGTCTCCGAGCATCCGCTTCAGCGCCTCCACGCGCGGGTCCGGCTCCTTCCGGGGCTCCACCGGGGCGGGCATCTCCACGGGCGCGGGAGGCGCCTCCACCGGGGGAGGAGCAGCGGCCTCGGCCGCCGGGGCTTCCGGTGCGGGAGACGGCTTCGCCCCCGGCTTCCCGCCGGGACCGATACCGCCAAGCCGGGACAGCTTGCGTTTCAAGTCCACGGCGCACCTCGCCTACTGCAGGGCCACGACGCCAAGGGCCGAGAGGATTTCCAGACCGAGCCGCTTGCGCGGGTGGGCATCCACCGGCGCGCTCCCGGGCATGGCGCCCGCGGCCGGACCGATGCACGCGGGGCACCCGTCCTCGCAGCCACACGACTCGAGCAGCCGCCGGGCGCGCCGCAGCAGCTCGTCGCGCTGGTCGAACAGGCGCGCGGCCAGCCCCACCCCGCCGGGGATGTTGTCGTAGAGGAAGATGGTCGGGTCGAAGCCCACGCCTCCGTCCTTGCGCGGCGGCCCGTCCGCGTCGTCCTTGCTCCCGAGCGTCTTGCCCAGGTCCCTCGGGTCGATCATCAACCCCACGCACGCCACCGTCCGCAGCGCGCTGGCGATACCCCGGAGCGCGTCGATGACGGCGGGCCTCGGCGCGCCCAGCGAGCGCACCACCGTCTCCGGCACGGTGAGCCAGAGGGACGTGGTGTGCATCTGCATCTCGGGCAGGTTCACGTCGCCGTAACCCACGTTCTCGTGCGTGTGGTACTTGATCTTCTTGTACCCCACCACCTTCTCGATGACGCTCACCTCGCCCATGCCCGCCTGGAGCGTGGGGCCCATCGCCGCGCCCTGGTCCTCCTGGATGACGTTGACGCGCACGTACGTCATCGCGTCCGTGAAGTAGTCCGGCGCCACCTTGCGCACGTAGGCCTTGTGGTTCTCGTAGTCGAAGCGCTCCACCTGGAACTGCTCGGCCTCGTGCTGGTAGATGGCCTGCTCGTGCAGCATCGTGTGCGCCGAGCGGAAGTCCATCTCCGCCAGCGTCCGGTCCGTGCCCAGCTCGATGATGACCACGTTGTCCCAGCCCACGCTGCGCAGCGACACGTGGTTGGCCGGGTACGCATCCGCGGACCAGTGGAACATCCGCTTGCCCTCGGCGCCCGGCGTGGGGTGCACCACCTCGTGCTGCGCGAGGTACCCCAGCGCATCCGCCGTGGACTCGGCCGGCACGTCCCCGAAGGTGTCTCCCTCCTCGAAGGGCAGCTCGAAGGCGGCGCACTTGAGGTGCTGGACGAGGATTTCCACGTTGTCCGGGTCGATGCGAGCGTGCTCCACCGGAGCGCCCGTGAGCGAGCGTGGATCCCCCGCGAGGTACTGGTCCAGCGGCGCGCTGGAGGTGACGAGGAGCGCGAGGCTGCCCGCGCCCCGGCGTCCCGCCCGGCCGAAGCGCTGCATCAGCGCCGCCACCGAGCCCGGGTAGCCCGCGCACACCACCGCGTCCAGTGAGCCGATGTCGATACCCAGCTCCAGGGCATTGGTGGCCACCACGCAGCGCACCTCACCGGCGCGCATGGCGGCCTCGGTGGCCCGGCGCGTCCCCGGCAGGTAGCCGCCCCGGTAGCCCTGGATGAGGTTCGGGTCCATCTTGTCCGCGATGAACTGGTCCCGGAGGTACTTGAGCATCACCTCGATGTTGTTGCGCGACTGGCCGAAGAGCAGCGTGGACACCTCGGCGCGCACCAGGTCCGACACCAGCCGCACCGCGCTCTTGAGGTAGCTGGCGCGGATGCCGAGCTCGGCGTTCACCACTGGCGGGTTGTAGACCATGACCCGGCGCTCACCGGCGGGCGCTCCACTCTCGGAAACGAGCGCCACCTCGCGGCCCAGCATCCGCTCGGCGTGGGCCTTCGGGTTGCCGATGGTGGCCGAGGCCAGCACGAACACCGGCGAGGAGCCGTGGAAGGCCGCCACGCGCTGCAACCGGCGCAGCACGTTGGCCAGGTGCGAGCCGAAGACGCCCCGGTACGTGTGCAGCTCGTCGATGACGACGTAGCGCAGGTTGGAGAAGAGCCGCGCCCAGTTGGCGTGGTGCGGGAGGATGCCGGTGTGCAGCATGTCCGGGTTGGTGAGCACCACGCCGCTGCGCTCACGGGCCGCGCGCCGCGCATCCCCCGGGGTGTCCCCGTCGAAGGTGATGGCGCCGTGCTCCAGTCCCGCCTCGCGCATGAACACGCGCAGCGACTCCTCCTGGTCCCGGGAGAGCGCCTTGGTGGGAAAGAGGTAGAGGGCGCGCGCGCCCGGCTCCCGCGCGAAGCGGTCCAGCAGCGGCAGGTTGTAGCAGAGGCTCTTGCCCGAGGCCGTGGGCGTGGCGATCACCAGGCTGCGCCCGGAGCGCGCGAGTTGGTAGGCCTCGGCCTGGTGGGAGAAGAGCTGCTCGATGCCGCGGCGCTGGAGGGCCTCGCGCACCTGGGGAGCCACCTCGGCGGGGATGGGCGCGTAGGAGCCCACGCGGGCCGGCGTCACCTCGTCGAGGACGAAGCTGGGCGAGAGCTGTCTGTCCTCGCGCCAGCCTTGGAGCACGGCGTCCAGACCGCGGGGACCCGTCCAGGGCTTGCGCCGGGAACCGGTGAAAGCGCCTTCATCCTTCTCTCGCTTCATGGGGCCGGGCACTGTACAGACGTGCACCCGGCGAGGCAACGCACGAGCGCATTCCTCCCCGGAGAGCGTCCCGGCGAGCGTCGTGACATGGACTCGTGGGCGGTTTCTCCGCGTTGCGGCACCTGGGAGAGCACCGCACGTTGTGCGCAGATGAACGCCCCTTTCTGCCACCGGACCGAGGCCGGGGAGACGCTGGCCCGGCTGCTCATGCACCTTGCCGGACGCGAGGACGTCATCGTGCTCGCGTTACCCCATGGGGGCGTCCCCGTGGCCCTCGAGGTCGCCCGCAGGCTTGGGGCGCCGTTGGATGTGGCGCTCGTCCAGCCGGTGCTCCATGCGATGGGACCTCCCCGGCGGGAGGTGACACTCGGCTGGCTCGGGTATCCCGCGGCCTCGCAGCTCCATGACGCCACGATCAACGCGTTGAATCTGTCCGACGAGGAACTGGAGCAGGCCATCTCCAGCGCCCGGCGGCAACTGCGTCAGCGAGTGCGCGCCCTGCGGCCGGGTGCGCCCGTGGCCTCGCTCGAGGGAAGGACCGTGGTCGTGGTGGATGACGGCTCGGCCGCTGGAGTGGCCCTGCGTCGAGCCGCGGGGTTGCTACGCCGGGCCGGAGCTCGCACCCTGGTGGCCGCCGTTCCCGTGGCCTCCGAGGAGGCGCTGCGCTTGCTGGACGGTGAGTTCGAGGAGCTCGTCTGCTGCCACAGGCCCAAGCCCTTCGTCTCCGTCGCGAGCGGGTACGCGAGTCATCCCGACGTCACGGACGCGGAGGTGCGCGCGTTGTTGGCACGGGCCTGGGACCCTCAGGCCCGCCCTCCTCCGGAGCCCACCGGCTTGTCCAACTCCAACGCGCGCCACATGTACCAGCTCGCCACCGAGCGCCACGGACGCCACCGCTCTCCGTAGGCCAGCAGTTCCTTCGGGCGAGGCATCTCGTCGAGGCCATACGTGCGCATGAAGCCCTTGCGCACGCCGTAGTCGTCCACCGGCAGCACGTCCGGCCGGCCCAGCCGGAACATGAGCAGCATCTCCACCGTCCACTGCCCGATTCCGCGCACCTTCGTGAGGTGCTCCACCAGCTCGGCATCGCTCATGCGCTTCGCCCGCGCCAGCGTGGGGACTTCGCCCTCCAAGGCCTTCGCCGCCAGGTCGCGGAGTGCCGCCGTCTTGGCCCCGGACAGCCCCGCCTCGCGCAGGCCCTCCACGGGATGGGCGAGCACCGCTTCCGGCGTGAAGCGCCGCCCCTTGCCCACGCGCTCGCAGACGCGCCCGAAGATGGTGGCCGCCGCCTTCCCCGTGAGTTGCTGGTAGACGATGGACTCCGCCAGCGCCAGGAAGGGGCTCTGGATCGAATTCACCTTCATACTGAAGGGTCCCACCTGCTTCATTAGCGCACCGAGCGTAGGGTCCGCCTTCACCAGCATCCTGCGCGCGGCGGGCGTGAAACCCTCGGGCAGGAGACTGTCGGCGGATGGAAGGGCGTCAGTGGTGGGAACGGCACGAGCGGTCGCGGCGGGCATGGACCCATCGTGCCACCCGCGAGGGGCTGCGGCATCTCCTACTTCACCAGCAGGGGCTGGAAGACCACTCCGTCCAATCTCAGGCGCTTGCTGACATCAACGAACCGCTTCGTGCAGACGATCACCTGGGAGAAGTCCTCCAGCCGGAACAAGTCCAGGTCCTTTGGAAGGGTGACGGCGTCCAGCAGGAGGTCATCGGGCAGTGGAACAAAACTCCGGCCACAGCGTGAGCAGGGCGGCTGGTAATCGGGAGGATGGCAATCCCGGTGCAGACGGCCCTTGGGGAGGATTTCCAGCTCGAACAACTCGGGCGAGTTGCGCTGGCGGAAGCGCAACTCGGCACGGCAGCCCTTGAGCCCTTGGAGTTCTTCCGCCTGGAGCTTCTCCAGCGCCTCGCGCTGCACCATCAATATCCAGGAGTAGTTCATGACGAACTGCCCGAAGCGGCCCTGCGCCTTGCCGATGGATGGACCGAAGGTCGTACCTGGTTCCAACAACGCACCAGCAGGCAACAAGGGACGTACCAACGCACATAGCCGTTCATACTCCTCGATAGACTCGGGCCGAGCCTTTTCGAAGTCGGCCAGGGCGGACACCGGGCTCAGATCCACGCAGGGGTACGAGAAACCAGCCCCCCAAGTGGCATCACAGGCTGGGCAGTGGACGCCCGGGAGCTTCCACTTGTGTGCGGCGTCAACGAAGCCCGTGTAACTCGCGGACCTGTCTTCGTCGATGGTGAAGTATTGCGTACGTTTGCTCGCCATATGCTCAATCGCAGTAGTAGGGCACGAGTGGCCCGTTCACGCCGAACCGTGCCATGAGCTCGCCCGCGAACCGCCACATGTCCTCCGCCTTGGCAGTATTGCGGTTCCTTCTCATGAACTGCCGCCACGCTTCATTCCATTGTCCACCTTTGGGTCCGCCACTGTGCAGCCAATGGTGGAAGCTCTTGGGCAAGCGAATGGTAAAGGCATGGATGTTGATGCCCTTGCTATCAAACCATTCAGCCAGTTCTTTCTGTTGAGGAAAGATGTGGTGCTTCTCGAAGGGCTCCCGCGCGATGAGGCACCGGCTCAAGTAGAGCTTGCGCGAGTTCAACTCCCGGGCCTTCCAGTTGTGCCAGGGGATTTCGAAAACAGGCTCAAAGGAGTGGGGCACGGCCAGCGGGTGTCCCCACCAGCGGCTTGCGCTGGGGCCCGGCCCCAGGGGCATGGGAAGCCCCGTCCCAGTCTGCGGCACCACCACCTGTGCCAGGAGCACGGGGGAGTCATCTCCCTCCGCTACGTCATGGCAGCGCCAGATGGCGCAGCGATCCTCTTCGCATAGCGGCACCACGCACGTCGGGTCCGCGCGCGCCTCGTCCCATGAGGAGGAAACGACCTCGGGCGCCTCGACGTCCTCACGCTCGGCGGGCGCCGAGGTGACACAAGCGCTCAGCAACAAGCAGAGGAGCGCGAATCCCGTCCTGAAGTCCAGGGAACTCATGCGGCCCATGTTACGGGCCGCAACCCGAACTCAGCGGATCTTCTTCGACGGCAGCGGCTTCACGGCCGGGCCGTTGAGCACCTCGCCCGTCGGGCTGTAGCGAGCCCCATGGCAGGGGCAGTCCCACGAGCGCTCGCCCTTGTTCCAGTGCACGTGACACCCCATGTGCGTGCATACCGGGCTCACCGCGTGCACCGCCCCACCCTCCTCGCGGAACACCGCCACCTTCTTCCCCTCCACCTCCACGATGCGGCCTTCCCCAGGCGCCACCTCGGACAGGCCGTGGGCTTCCGGCTTCGCCAGCCGGTCCGCCACGAAGCGGAAGGCCACCTCCGCGTTCTCCTGGATGAAGTCCTTCGCCCCCGCCTTCGGCTTCACCCTCGTGGCGTCATACAGCGCCGAGTACGGGTTCTGCCTCCCCATGATGAGGTCCGTCAGAATCATCCCCGACAGCGTCCCGAACGTCATGCCCGTGCCCGAGAAGCCCGTGGCCACCCACACATGCCGCGAGTTGCTGTTGCGCCCGATGTACGCCAACCCATCCGCTGGCTCGATGACCTGGCCCGACCAACGGTATTCCATCCGCGTCACCGGGAAGCGCCGCCGCGTGTACTCCTCCAACGCCTCGTAGTGGCGGTCCGTGTCCTCTTCCGAGCCCACCTTGTGGTCCTCGCCCCCGACGATGACGTAGTCCACGCCCTCCACCCGATGCGTGCGGATGTAGTGGTACGGATTCTGGCTGTCGAAATAGAGCCCGGCCTCCAACGGGCCCTCGAGCCGCCCCGCCACCGAGTACGTCCGGTACGGATACAGCTTCGTGTGCAGGAAGACGCGGTTGAGCGGTGTCGTCGTCGCCTCCACCACGTCCCGGCAGGTGATGATGCCTCGCGGGGTGTGCACCCGGCATGGCACCCCCTCGTACAGCTCCGTTACCTGCGTCTCCTCGAAGATGTAGCTGCCGTCCCCTTGGATCCCCTCGGCGAGCGCCAGCAGGTACTCGCGCGGGTGGAACTGCGCCTGATCCTCCACGCGCAGCGCCAGCTTCACCGGGTATGGCAGCGGCACCTCTTCCGTCAGCGCGCACATCAACCCCGCCTGCCGCGCCGCGACCGCCTCGCGCTCCAACTCGCGCGCTTCCCGCTCCGTCTCCGCGTAGCGGTACCCGGGCAGCCGCTGGAAGCCACAGGAAATCCGCAGCCGATCCACCAGCCCGGCGATCTGCTCGATGGCCGCGCGCGTGGACCCGGCCGCCATCCGCGCGCCCTTCTCCCCGAAGTCCGAGGCCAGCGTGGTGTAGGGCGTGTCCAGCAACTCGGTGAGGTGCGCCGTCGTCTGCCCCGTCTGTCCCGTCAGCAGCCGGTGCATCTCCACGAGGGCCACCTTCTTGCCCTCCTGCTTGAGCAGGTACGCCGTGGTGAGACCGGCGATGCCACCGCCAATCACCACCACGTCCACCTCGAGGTCCCCCTGCATCGACGGGTAGCGCCGCGCCGGGGCCGACACCGTCCACAACGACTTGTGCGTGCGCTCTTCCACCATGTCCCTAGGCTAGGAACGAGCCCGGGGGCCGGTAGGGCGAGCAGCCGGGCGCCCACGCCTGCCTGCCTGTCCTCCACTGAAGCCTTGGGATGTGCAAGAACCAACACCCGGGTCGTGGCGGTGTTGGCCATTGAGGGCAGCGGACTCACACCTCTGGGGATCCTCTGCTCTACTGGGTAGTAACTTCTTCGACCCGTATCATGAGGACACCGGAGCGCCGCCTCTTGCCATCTACCGCCGCCCTGCCGTCGCCGTCCGCGCCCGGCCCCGAGGCGCGACTCGCCTTCGCCGAGCTGCTGCTCGGATGCGAGGATGCCAGGATCTGCGCCGAGGCCGCGGTCGCGTGGCTCGTCCACCACGCGCAGCTGAGCCAGGTGCTGTGCCTCGCACCCGACGAGTCGGATTCGCATTGTCTGGTGCCCATCGCCTGGAACGGCCTGCCCACGCCCGAGGGCTTCACGCTCGCCCTGCATGACGCGAAGCACCCGCTGGTGGAAGCGCTCCAGTGGAGCGAGCCCCGCTGGTTCCATCCCGGCCAGCTGCCCCCGGAGCTGCCGCTGTCGAGCCAGGGCCTCTTCACCCTGTCACTCGGCCGGGCCATCGCGGGCACGCCTGCCCCCGGGCTGATACTGATCGCCGCGCCCGAGCCGGTGCTCTCCCCCGACGCGCCGTGGCTCGCCGGCCACCTGGGCGTCCACCTCACCCGCCTCTACAAGGGCCGTCAGCTCGCGCGGCTCGAGGAGGCCTCCACCGAGCTGGCCGCCCGGGTGAACGCCGCCACCGAGGAGCTGGCCACGCAGAACGAGCTGCTGCGCCGCCAGGCCATCCAGCTCGAGCAGGCCAGTGCCGCCAAGTCGCAGTTCCTCGCCAACATGTCCCATGAGCTGCGCACGCCGCTCAACGCCATCCTCGGCTACACCAACATGCTGCTCCAGGGCGTCAACGGCGAGCTCGCCGCGCCCCAGCGCCGCAGCCTCACCCGCATCGACTCCAACGGCCGCCACCTGCTGGAGATCATCAACGAGATCCTCGACATCACCCGCATCGAGGCCGGCCGGATGCCGCTGCACCTGTCCGAGTTCCGCCTGCCCGAGCTCATCCAGGAGGTCATGGCCGAGTTGGATCCGATCATCGCGCGCTCCAAGCTGGCGGTGAGCGCGGCGTTGGATCCCAACCTGCCCCCGGTGTACAGCGATCGTCAGAAGGTGAAGCAGATCGTCGTCAACCTCCTGTCCAACGCCCTGAAGTTCACCCACGAGGGCTCGGTCAAGGTGCTGGCCTCGTACGAGGTAGCCACCGCCACGCTGCACATCTCCGTGGAGGACACGGGCATCGGGATCGATCCCATCCACCAGGAGAAGATCTGGGAGGACTTCCAGCAGGTGGACAGTTCGCCCACGCGGGCCTATGGCGGAACGGGCCTGGGGCTCTCCATCTGCCGGCGGCTGGCGGCCATGCTCGACGGGCGCATCTCCCTCAAGAGCGCCGTGGCCCAGGGCTCGACGTTCACGCTGCATCTTCCCCGACGCACGAGGCGGACATGAACAGCCCAGCTCTCAACGACACCGCGCCCCTCGTCCTGATCGTCGATGACTACCAGGATGCCCGCGAGATGTACGCGGAGTACCTCGAGTACTCCGGCTACCGCGTGGCCGAGGCGCGCAACGGGCTGGAGGCCGTGGAGAAGGCCTTCGCGTTGCACCCGGACGTCATCCTCATGGACCTGTCCCTGCCGGTGCTGGATGGCTGGGAGGCCACGCGCCGTCTCAAGAGTGACGCCCGCACGCGCTCCATCCCCGTGGTGGCCCTCACCGGCCACGCCCTGGACGGGCATTCGCGCGAGGCCCATGACGCCGGCTGCGATGCCTACGTCACCAAGCCGTGCCTGCCAGACGCGCTGGTGCGCGAGGTGCAGCGCGTGCTGGCCGCCGTGGCCGCCGCGTAGCCGCTCGCGCCCACCCGGCCGTTGGGCGGACAGGCTCTGATCTTCCCTCTTGAGCCTCACGCGACGTGAGGGTGTACCCATCCTCGTAGCCACACACCGGTGTGGCCGAAAGGAGCGTGCACCATGCAGCCCGAACCCCTGAAGGTAGGCGAGCTCGCCCGGCGGACCGGGCTGTCCATCCGTACCCTGCACCACTACGACGAGCTGGGCCTGCTCTCGCCATCGCTGCGCACGGCGTCCGGCTACCGGCTCTACACCCCGGAGGATGTCGCCCGGCTGCAGCGCATCCTGTCCCTCCGCCAGCTCGGCTTCGCGCTGGAGGAGATCAAGCGCTGCATCGACGAGCCCGACTATTCGCCCGTCCGGGTGCTCGAGCTGCACCTCGCGAAGGCTCGCGAGCAGCTCGCCGTCCAACAGGAGCTGTGCCGGCGTCTGGAGTCGCTCGCCACGCAGCTCCGCTCGGCGGAGACACCCTCCGTCGATCAACTCGTTCAAACCATCGAGGTCATGACCATGTTCGAGAAGTACTACACCCCGGAGCAATTGAAGGAGCTCGAGGCGCGCCGCCAGGCCCTGGGCGAGGACGCCATCCGCCAGGTCCAGGAGGAGTGGCCCCGGCTGATCGCCCAGGTGCAGGCGGAGATGGAGAAGGGCACCGACCCGGCCAGCGAGCCCGTCCAGAAGCTCGCCCGGCGCTGGCGGGAGCTCATCCAGGCCTTCACCGGTGGCAACCCCGGCATCGAGAAGTCGCTGAACACCATGTACCAGCAGGAGCCCGGCATGAGCGCCAAGGCCGGAATGGACCCGCGGCTCATGGAGTACGTGGGCCGCGCCATGGCCGCGCTGAAGAAGCCCGAGTAGTCAGTGCCCCCGGGCCACCTTCTCCGCTTCCAGGACGATGGAGTCCGCCCAGGGGGGCAGCTTCGCCCAGCCAGCGGTGTACTCGGTGCGTGCGTAGAACTCGCCGCCCGCGCCGCGTCCCACGATGAGCTGGCCCACGCGCTGGTCTCCCCGTCGGTACTCCACGCGGAAGGCCTCCCGGGGCTCACCTCCGGGAGGCACCTCTCCCCGTCCGAGGAAGTCCGCCTGCGCTGGCGCGAGCAGCCACACGCGCTCGTGCCACCTGCGGGCCGTCTCGTCCGGCGTGTCCGGCGCATCCCGGGGCAGGAACTCCGCCGGCCGCTGCGCCCGCGCACGGACGAGGAAGGTGCGTGAGGTGCTCCCCACGGTGACGGTGAGGGTGTCGTAGCCGCTGGCGCCAAAGGTGTGCAGGGTCCGGTCCACCAGCCGGTGGGCGGCATTCTCCAGGTCGGGCAGCAACGAGGGCGAGAGGAGGAAGACGTGCCCGTCCGTCTCGCGCCGCAGGTACGGGCTGCCCCAGCCAATCGACGGGGCGGCCAGGGAGAAGGCGTGCTCCCCGCTGGCCAGCTTCACCACCAGCTTCCGGGGGCTGTCCTTCAACCCCACCTCGGCCAGCTTCTCCGCTTCCAGTACGCCCAGGCTCCGCGTGGCCCGTAACGGCGCGAAGCGGACGAAGAGCTGCTCCGCCGTCTCGTTGGCGCGCAGCTCCCGCTTCGCCCCCAGCCGCAGCCACAGCGCGCCGTCTCCCTGACCTTCGCGGAACAACTCCACCTGGACGGACGCGTCCTCGTAACGCACGCGCTCCAGCGCCCGCTCCGGCGCGTCCAGCACCACTACCTCACCGGGAGCGCCCACCGGCTCGCGCTGCCAGACGAAGAAGGCCGCGGCCAGTCCCGCCACCGCCAGCACGCCCTGGAGCACCACGCCCCGCGCCCTCATCGCGCTCCCCTCCGTCTCCGGCGCCGCGTCACGAGGAAGCCCGCGCCCAGCACCAACGCGGGCGCCACGAAGACGGCCGAATAGAACCACACGACGTCCTGCTGCCGCGTGTGCTGCAGGGGCACGTCCTCCTCGTTGGACAGCACCCCCGCCAGTTCCTCCTCGCCGAGCAGCCAGAGCACCGTGTCCATCAACAGGTAGGGGTTGCCATAGGAGCGGGGGCCCGAATCGGTCATCACGTCCGAGTCCCCCATGACCACCACGCGCGCGGGCGAGGCACCCGAGACACCGGCCTTCTGCACCGCCACCACCAGGGGCCAGGAGCCTCGTGGCTCTCCCTGGTCCGGGGCGAAGTCATGGTTGGTGTCCTGGAACGTCTCCGCGGGCGCTCGCACGGAGACATCGTGCGTCACCCCCTTGGGCAGGGGCGGCACCGGCTCCAGGGCCGCAGCGCCGGCGAAGACGATGGCCGCGTCGCTGCCCAACGAGGCCAGGGTCCCGACCGAGGCGTGCGAGGAGAAGCTCGCCGTCACCAGGTTGCCTCGATCGCTCTGCTGGTGGCTCATCCGCAGGTAGCGCAGCTCGTTGGCAAGCGGGACGCGCAGCAGCTTCAACCCCAGCGGCTCCAGCAGCGGCTCGAGGCCGGGCCCGTCCGGCTCCAGCGCGAGCCACAGCCTGCCGCCGCGCTCCACGTACCGGCGCAGCGTGGCGAGCGCTTCCGGGGAGAAGTCCCGCTCGGGCCCCACCACCGCCACCACCGCCGCGCCGCGAGGCACCTCCTTCCCCAGCCCCTCGGCCATGCCCAACGTGCGCACCTCCACGTTCAGCACGCGCAGCCACTCCTCGAGCTGCGACAGGCCGGGCCGCGCCTTCTCCAGCGCCGTGGCCGGCTGCGGTTGCAGACCCCGCTCGCCCTGCCCCGCCGTGAGGTACAGCACCCGCCGGGGACGCGACACCACGCGCAACCGCCGGTACACGTCCTCGTCCAGGCGCTGCAACTGCACCCGGGCGCGATCCAGCTCCAGCGGCACCTTCAGCCGCTCGTGACGAGCACCCCGGCTGAACACCACCGTGCCGTTCTCCCCCACGCCCAGCTCCTTCGCCCGGGCCCGCGCCACCGCCTGGTCCAGCACCTCCACCTCGAGGTACCCGGACTCCCGCGCCAGCTCCCGGAAGTACTGCTCCAGGGCCTGCCTCACATCGTTGGCCGGTGGGAAGAAGAGCGTCACGCGCACCGGCTCGGGAATCTGGCGCGTCAGCAGGCGCGTGGCGGCGCCCGGCCGGGCCGTGCGGAAGTACGCCAGGTCCCACGAGACGTCCGCTCGCGTGGCCACATAGGTCGCCGAGAAGGCGAAGACGAGCGCGAAGGCCAGCCCCAGCCCCGAGTAGAGCGCGGCACGCACCCGCCCCAGTTGCAGCACCGGCGCCCGGCTCATGGCCGCCGCCGCCAGCTCCACCAGCACGAGCGGCAACAGCGTGGTGGTCAGCAGCGCGGGGAAGAGCGCCCCCAATACCACCGCCATGGCGCCCCGCTCGCCCGGCCGGAGGAAGTAGAGCGCCAGGCCGAGCCCGCCCAGCAGGAAGAGGCCGAGCTGCCAGCGCTCCAGCACCCGCCACTCGCCATGGGCCCGCGCCACCCTCCTCCCGCGCCACGCCACCGCGAGCCCCACCAGCGTGAGTCCCATCCCACTCAGCACGAGCCGCTGCGTCCCCGCGCCCACCACGCGCTCGCCGAGGAACACGGTCAGCAGACCCAGGCCGTACAGCACGGACACCCAGGGGTTGGGCCGGAGCGTCATCGCCACCTCCGCGCCTCGAGGACGCGCGTGGCGGCGAAGAGGGCCACGTAGGTGACGGACAGGTAGTAGACGATGTCGCGCACGTGCACCACGCCCGCCTGGAAGGGCTGGAAGTGCTGGTTCCACAGCGCCAGCGCGCTGAAGACGTCCGAGAGCGGCTGCTCGGTGATGCGCGCCAGCAACCAGCACGTCAGCAACGCCACCAGCATGCACCCGGAGAGCACGGCGGCCAGCACCTGGTTGCGCGCCAGCGCCGAGCCGAACGTGCCGATGGCCAGGGACGCACTGCCCAGCAGCAGCAGCCCCAGGTAGCCGGCGGCGATGTGGCCCAGGGACAGCTTGCCGTGCACCATCACCAGCAGCGGCATGAACACCGTGGCCAGCGTCATCAGCGCCAGGAAGGCCAGCGCCGAGAGGAACTTGCCCAGGACGATCTCGTGGTCCTTCACCGGCGAGGAGTACAGCAGCAGCAACGTCCCCGCCTGCCTCTCCTCGGCCAGCAGCCGCATGGAGATGAAGACCGAGGCCACCATCGTGGTCCCGCTGGAGAACTGGAAGAAGAGCGAGAGCACCTCCGAGGAGCGCTTGCTCACCCCGCCCAGCGCGAAGGCGTTGAAGAGCAGGCCATCCACCGCCAGCACCATGGCGATGATGATGTAGCCCTGGAAGGTGCGCAGGTAGGCCGCGAGCTCCCGGCGCGCGATGAGCAGCGTCCGCATCATGGCGCGGCCTCGTCTCCGCCCCGGGTGAGCCGCAGGAAGAGCGATTCGAGCTTCTCCGTCCCCCGGTCCAGCCGGAGCAACTCCAGGCCCGCGCCCACCACCGCCCGCGCCACGCCCGGCCGCAGGTCCGCCGGAGCCTCCACCCGGAGCGTCACCACGCCCTCCGCCTCGCCCATCACGCGCACCGGCCCCACCCCCGCGAGCGCCGCCAGCACCCGCTCCCGCCCTCCCCGCACCTCCACCTCGATGAAGCCTCCGCTGCCCAGCCGCTGGCCCAGCTCCGCCTCGGTGCCCTGGGCCACGAGCTCCCCGTCCTTGATGACCAGGAGCCGATCACACGTCTGGCTGATCTCCGGCAGCAGGTGGCTGGAGACGAGCACCGTGTGCTCCGCCCCGCGCAGCCCCTGGATGAGCGTGCGCATCTCCACCATCTGCCGGGGATCCAACCCACTGCCCGGCTCGTCGAGCAGGAGCAGCGCCGGCCGGTGGACGAGCGCCTGTGCCACCCCCACGCGCTGCCGGTAGCCATGGCTCAGCGAGGAAATGGGCGCGTCGTCCACGTCGCGCAGGCCCGTCTTCTCCTCGGCCTCGGTGACACGGGCGGACACCTCGCGCGAGGGCACACCGCGAAGCCTCGCCACGAAGGCGAGGAACTCCCCCACCCCCATCTCGTCGTAGAGCGGAGGCGTGTCCGGGAGGAAGCCGATGCGCTGGCGCACCTCGTGCGGGTGGCTCACCACGTCATGGCCATCGACGACGGCCCGCCCCGAGGTGGGCAGCAGCACGCACCCGAGGATCTTCAAGGTGGTCGTCTTCCCCGCGCCATTGAGGCCCAGGAAGCCGATGACCTCACCCCGTTGGACTTCGAAGGAGAGGCCGCGGATGGCCGCGTGGCCACCGTAGTACCGGGTCAGCCCCTCGACGTGGATCATCGGGCCGTTCTCCGTCAGCCGTGGCGGAAGCGCGGCCCCTCGCGCGTCTTGCCGAGCGTGAAGCGCAGGGCCTGCTCCAGCGTGGGATGGAGGAAGGTGAAGCCCTGGCGCTCGGCCACCTCCGGGCGGACGTGGGAGCTGAGCAGGAGCGTCTCCTCGCCCATCTCTCCGAAGGCGGCCCGCACCGCGGCGGTGGGCAGTGGCATCACCGCCGGCCGGGAGAGCACGTGGCCCAGGGTCCGGGCGAAGTCCTCCTGGCGCACGGCCTGGGGCGCCACCGCGTTGACGGGCCCGCGCAGGCCCGGGGTGAACAGCGCGAAATGGATGAGGCCCAGCACGTCCTCCAGCGACACCCAGCTCATCCACTGCCGCCCATCCCCGATGCGGCCGCCGGCTCCGGCCTGGAAGGCGGGCAGCATCTTCGCCAGCGCGCCTCCCCCCGAGGCCAACACCACGCCCAGGCGCAGGTGCACCACGCGGATGCCGGCCTGCTCCGCCGGGGCGGTGGCCGCCTCCCACTCGCGCGTCACTCCCGCGAGGAAACCCTCTCCGGGCGGGCTGGACTCGGTGAGCACCTCGTCGCCCCGGTGGCCGTAGAAACCCATGGCCGACATGCTCACCAGCACCTTGGGCGGACGCGCCAGCCGCGCGAGCGACTCGCACAGCACCCGGGTGCCCTCCACGCGGCTGCGGCGGATGAGGGCCTTGCGCTCCTCCGTCCAGCGGCCCTCGGCGATGGGCGCTCCGGCCAGGTGCACCACCGCGTCCACGCCCTCCAGCGCCACCATGTCCATCTCGCCCTTGCCTGGCGCCCAGGCGATGTCCCCGGCCTCGGGCCGGCCTCGCACCAGCCGCCGCACCCGGTGGCCCCCCGTCGTGAGGAAGGGCATCAGCGCACTGCCCACCAGTCCCGACGCGCCACTCACCGCCACCGTCAGCGGCGGCTGTCCGGCGAAGGCCGCATGGCGCCGCAGGTCCTCCCGCGTCACCGCGTGACGGTAGGCGAATATCCGCTCCAGCCGCTGCCGCGCGTAGCCCCCGCCCACCACCCGCCCGAGCGCACCCACCGGCAGCGCGTACTCCACCTCGTCCTCCAGCACACCGCCGCCCGCGGGCTCGTCCCACATGCGGTGGGTGTGCACCCACTTCGCGAAGGGCCCCGACACCTGCTCGTCCTGGAAGAGCGAGCCGGGGATGTAACGGGTGTGCCTCGCCACCCAGGGCAGGGCCACCGGCCCCATCTTCATCCGCAGCACCACCCGGGTGCCCTCGCGAATGCCGTCTCCCTGGCGCTCCACCACCTCGACAGGCTCCCAGGGGGGCGTCAGGCGCTGGAATGCCCCCTCGCGGGCATGCCAGGCGAACACTTCACCGGCGCCGGCCGGCATCTGGCTGCGCGCCTCGAACACCTGTGACTTGCCCATGGTCCCCTCCGGGAGCCAGATTGCGCCCGACAGGCATGCTTACCTCGGACATCCTCACTCGGGCAGTGGAAACCCTCCGGCGCGGCGGCGTCATCGCCCTGCCCACGGAGACAGTCTACGGATTGGCGGCCAATTGCGAGGACGAGCTGGCCGTGCGCCGCGTCTTCGCCATCAAGGGGCGGCCCGCCACCCACCCTCTCATCGTCCATGTGGCCCGGGCCTCGGAGCTGCCCTCGTGGGCTCGCCACGTCCCCGAAGAGGCCTGGCGTCTCGCCGAGGCCTTCTGGCCAGGACCCCTGACGCTGGTGCTGCCGCGCACGGCGCGCGCCACGGACGCGGTGACGGGAGGGCAGGACACGGTGGCCCTGCGTGTGCCGAACCACCCCGTGGCCCTGGCGGTGCTGGACGCCCTGGGCGGAGGGGTGGCCGCGCCGAGCGCCAACCGTTTCGGCCGGGTGAGCCCCACCACGGCGGAGCACGTGCGGGCGGACCTGGGGGACGAGGTGGACCTCATCCTCGATGGAGGCCCGTGCACGGTGGGGGTGGAGTCCACCATCATCGATTTGAGCGGCAAGGAGCCGGCGGTGCTGCGCCCCGGAGGCCTGGCGGTGGAGGAGCTCGAGCGCGTCCTGGGGCGCAAGGTGCCGGTGAGGACCTCGGCCACGGTGCGCGTCTCGGGGAGCCTCGCCTCGCACTACGCGCCCCGGGCGGGGGTGGTGCTCTCCGAGCCCGCGGAGGTGATGTCCCGGGTGACGTCCTTGCGCGCCCGGGGACACAACGTGGGCGTGCTGGGACCTCCGGGCCTCTCGCTGCCCCCGGGGGTGCCCCGCTACGACGTACCGGAGGACCCGGCCGGAGCGGCGCGTGCCCTCTATACGCGGCTGCGCGAGGCGGACGAGCAGGGCCATGACGTCCTGGTGGCGTGCCTCCCGCGCGCCGAGGGCCTGGGCATCGCCGTGAGGGACCGCCTGTCCCGCGCCGCCGCGCCACGGCCCGCTGGGGGATGACCCAAATAGGGCATTTGCTGGCCAGTGGATCAGCTTGATGGGCGCTCAGGAACAACAGGCTTGAGCAGCCCATTCACCAACAATATGCCTTGGATACGACGAGCCAGATCAACGTGCTCGGAATTGGCCGTGGTGATGCGTTCAGGGCTGAGTACGACGAGAGAACCTTGCTCCTCCATCGGCTCGCAGCTCACCGGGTCCGGCAGGAGAGGGATTTCACCACGATTGCGTGAGAAGTACGTCAACCACCCCATGAAAGTGCCGGCAATACCTTTCTCAGACAATGCATCCCGCAGATCATCGGGAGTGATGACGCCCCAATCCGGCTCCCACGCCAGCACCATGGCACGTATTACATCTTTCAGCACAGGCGCACGGAGTACGCGTTCCCTTTCCGGCTCGCTACTCGGGAGATAGAGAAGACATTTGTTTGATTGGCCCTCGAACGCAGAACCACAGAACACCATGAGCATGCCGCCACGACCCTCTTCACTTCCCGTCCAAGCGGAGAAACTGAAGCCGTGCGGTCCATCCCTGTATTTCCTCATTCCAAAAAAGCGAACAAAGGCTTCATAGGTGGGCTCGAATTGGAGTTGGAGCGCCTTTTTGCGTGAGTCGGCCTGTTCGAACCAGCGTGTATAGATGGGATCACAGCGGGACAGGAGCGAGAAGAAGCGTTCCGCACGCCGGGCACACTCTTCAGCAGATTCACGGCGGGCCGGCCAGTAGACGCCTGCATAGTAGGAGCTGGGAGTGGACATGACTCAGAGCGATGGTGGTGTGTAGACCACATCAATACCTACAACATCGTTCGCCTTGAACAACTTCTTGAGGATGTCGACCATACGGGGTTCCGCCACATGCCAGCGGATGGAAACTCCGCCAGCAACCCGGTACTGCCTTTGCGCTTGCTTGACGAGCCGTTTTGCTCCTCTGAAGTAATCCTTGGGTTCGAGATTCGCTTTGAAGTGCTTGTCGTAGCCCAGACCCTTGGTCTCCTTCAGGAGGCGTTGCTCCAGGTCGAAGCCATCGAAGTCGGCCTTCTCGCCGTTGCGCCACACGCGGTACACCCAGCCCGCTGGAGACTTCGTCACCTGGTGCTGAAAGGCACGTGAGCGCGGCGACATCCGCTGCACCGCCTGCTCGGGCGACAGAGTGCTCCCGTCTTCCGGCAACACCTCGGGAGACACGCCCACCTGCACCAGCAGGCCCTGGAAGTGGTCCACACTGAAAGGCACCGGCCAGGGGCGTCCCTCCCCCACGCCATCCCTCCAACCCACGGAGTCCTCGCCTCCGTCCTCCAGCGGCTCGTCCTCCTCTCGCACCGAGCGACGCACCCGCGAGCCGGACTCGTCCCCGGGTGCGTCCGCCATCAGAACCGAGGCATCAGGCCCCTCCTCGACGTCGTCCTCCGGGTCGTCGTCCTCATCGGTCGAGGAGGGGTCTCCAGGCGCTACGGCCGTTCGGACGGAGTCGTCCACGGGCCCGGGCGGGCGCGCCTGGGTGGAGATGGCTGACGCCGGGCGGTGCGAGCGTGGGCTGACGAGCAGTCCGGCCAAAGGCGCGCCCCTGGCGCACCCTCCCAGCACCAGCAAGGCCAACGTCAGCACCACGCGGCTGAAGCGCATCCCACCGCCGTCAGGGTGAGCGCAGGGTGAATGCAGGCGCATGAAAGGCCTCCCAGGAAGAACCGCCTCCCAGGCGTACGCGCCCAGGCTGACCTTCTCGGCGGAGCCCCCGTCCGCGACAAACAGCGAGCGAGTGGCGGCGCCTCCGTAGCCCCAGCGCGGTGAAACAGGTCCGTGCGCCTTGCGCTGGTAGACGTCTACCACCGGGGCACTGGTAGACGTCTACTCGCCAAAACACGCAAACACACATTCACCCATCCGACCAATAGACGTCTACCAGTCAAGCCCATCCCCAGCGGCGTTCACCGGTGGAGCATGCCCACCGCGCGGACGGGATTGGGACGGCCGTGATCAAATCCCCATCGTATGTACCCGCACACGCCTTCCGCAGTCCTGTAGGCTGGCCCACCTCGGAGGTGGTGCGCATGAGCGAGGCCAGCACGCGGAGCGGTGGGCATGAGCAGCGGCGGCCAGGGGCGGTGAAGCCTCTTCAGGACGAGTCCTCGTCGTGGCGGCCACAGCCGGGCCTGGAGGTGGCCGGCTACACGCTGGAAGCGAGGCTGGGCACCGGCGGCCAGGGCACCGTGTTCCGTGCCTCGCGCCAGGGCTGCCAGTACGCGGTGAAGTTCCTCTTCCTGCCGCGCTCGGCGCGCTGGGCCTGGCGCGAGCGCGATGTCATGCGGAAGCTCAGCCACGCCGGAGGCCTGCCCCTGGTGGACGAGGGCGTGTGGCCCGCGCACGCTCCCCTCTACCTCTTCCTCGTCATGCCGCTGGTGCGCGGGCTGCCGCTGCACGTGTGGACGCGCGTCAACAACCCCTGTGCCCTCGAGGTGGCGCAGCTGTTCGGCCAGGGGGCACGCCAGCTGTCGGTGGTGCACGCGGCCGGCGTGGTGCACCGCGACGTCAAGGGCGCCAACCTGCTGGTGTACGGCGAGGGCCGCGTGGTGCTGGTGGACTTCGGCGTGGCCACCTACGAGGGCGCCCCTCCGGTGACGGGGGCCTTCCCCCCGGGCACCTGGCCCTACCTCAGCCCCCGGGTGTGGCGCGTCTGGCGTGGCCTGGAGGGCTCGCGTGCCTGTCCGGGCGATGACGTGTGGGCGCTCGGCGTGGAGCTCTACCTCTCACTCACGGGCAGGCTGCCCTTCCAGGGCGGCGAGGGCGAGCTGGTGCACGCCGTCCTGCACGAGGAGCCGCCGGTACCGCACGAGCACAACCCCCGCGTGCCGCGGGCGCTGGGCGAGGTGTGCTGGCGCATGCTGCGCAAACATCCGGAGGAGGGATACGCGGACGCGCTCGCGGTGGACTCGGCCATTTCGCAAGCGCTGAAGCAGGCGGACGAGGCGTGGCAGGTGCCGCTGTGCGAGGCGTGGGGGCCGCACCACGCCACCACCCTGCTCGAGCGCGGCATGGGGCGGGGGGCGGACGTGATGGCGATCTACGAGCGGCGGGCCGCCTACGCCCGGTTGCCGGTGCGCGGCAGGCCACGTGCGCCCGACGAGGTGTCCACCCTGCTCTCGCCAACGCCGCCGCCAGAGGCTCCCGCCGTAGGCGCGGCGTTCTGGGAGCCGTCCGTGCCGCTCACCGCGCCGCAGGTGCCATCCGAGGTGATACCCGAAATGGCCGTGTCCCAGGAGGCCGCGCAGCAGTCCGTGCCGCTCGCCACTCCCGGAGCGCCGCGAGCGGCGCACGAGGCTCCGGCAGCGCCCCCCTCGGCCCGGCCCATCCAGGAGGTGGCTCTGTCCGCCGCACGCACGCGCCGGGTGCTGCTGGCCACCAGTTCGGTGCTCGTGTTGGGCCTGGGTCTGTGGCTCGCCGTGCGCCCGTCGCCAAGTGCCTCCGTGCACTCCACCCCACCGCTGGGGACACCTCGCGCCAGCCTACTGCCGGAGTTCTTTCCTATCGCCCAGAAGTGGGAAGGCAAGGAAATGGCCCCCCCGTGGAAGCAGCCAGAAGGTGACGGTGGCGCGGCGCCCCACGGGGCGGCAACCCCCGCGCCCGTCGCCCGTGCGACGCTGCCCCAAGAGACGCGCGTGAAGACTCCAGCCAAAGCCTCCCCTCCCCCGAAGCAGACGGGCTCCACGGCCACCAAGGTGGGCGCGGCCGTGCTCGGCTGCGCCCTGGCCAGCGGGTGTCCCAGCCCCGCCACCACGGCCCGGGTGCTGCCCACGCCCCCGCTCCCGCCGCCCGCCGAGTGCCCCCCCGGTGCTCAGCAGGCCATGAAGGAACTGGGCCTCCTGTACGCGGGCTCCTCGGGGAGGGTGTTCATTCGAAACGCCGACAGGCTCGTCACCGTGCGGCCGGGCCCGGTGACGTGGCGGCTGGCGATCACGAACACCACTGGCTATTGGGGCAGGTTGCCGGAGGGCACCCTGTTCTCCGGTGAGGCGGTCTTCGGCGAGCGCGTGCAGGGCCGATTCACCCAGGCCCACACGCCCGAGGGCCAGTCCTATCCGGTGTGCCTGGAGCTGTTCTCCGATGGGGAGTGGGGCTGGGAGAAGTGGGAGGGCAGTGGCCAGGACACCGCCGTCATCTTGAGCACTGGAGGTCTCCATCCCGTGACTCGCTTCGGGGCGGCGTGGCGGTACGAGGACCGATAGAGTGTCCACCCTGCTCACCGCCCCGCTGCTGCTCGCGGTCCTCACATCCACGCCTGCCTCGCCCCGCCCCGAGGGGTGGGACACCTCGGGCGCGCGCTACCTGGAGCTGACGGCGGAAAACGCCGGGGAGCAGCACCTGGTGCGCATCAGTCCCGGCCAGCCCACCACGCTGGTGTTCTCCGACGCCCCCTTGCGACCCGGCGGTGTCATGGTGGAGGGAGGAAGGGTGGGGGTGGCTGTGAACGGGGAGTTGGGCATGGTGACACTGCTCCCCTCGGAAGCACTGCCAGAGGACGAGCCGCTGGCGCTCGTGGTGCACTTCGCGGACGCCCGGATCCCCGGGAGTGTCACCTTCCGGCTGATACCGCACGCCACCCGGGCCGAGCATCACGTGAGGGTGTATCGCAACACGCGCTCGTGCGAGTCGCACTGGCAGGAGTCCCGGCAGCAGCGTGAACGGTCCGAGCGGTGCGAGGCCGCGCTGGAGCAGGAGCGCACCCGCCCGGAAGGACCGCGCCCCGTGGACCTCACGGATCTGTTCGAGGCCGGGTTGGTGGGAAACGGCGAGGGCGTCATGGCGCGGAGAGTCACGAAAGACATCACCCAACGTCCCGGCGAGACGATCCGAATCACCGAAGCACACAGCTACCGGGCCAGGAAGAGAGGGAGGGTGGCAGTGGAGCTGGAGCTGAAGAACACGGGCGCGCGGCTCTGGACGGCCGAGGGCCTGGAGGCCGCGGAGCTCGTGAGCCCCGAAGGCGTCCGGCTGCGGGTGGTGCGGGTATGGCAGTCCAAGCCCCTCGGACCAGAAGCCCTGGTGTATCTCGTCGTGGAGGCGGAGGCCACGGAGGAGCAATCGCAAGGCTCCTTCCTCCTGAAGCTGGGCGAGGCGGGCGGAGCGCGCCCCCTCACCGTGCGCGGCGTGACCTTCCCCTGAGTGCCCGCCCGTCTCGGCCCTCGAAGCGGTAGCAACAGGCCCGCCGTGCCCCTGTAGGTGTCTGGCAACGAGCGTGGGAGCCGTCTCAGGTGGCCGGCCGCCTGGAAACGACAGGCTCCAGCAGGCCCTTCGCGAGCAGCACCTCCTGGACATATCGGCCCAGGGCGAGGTGCTCGGGATTGGAGGCGGTGAGGCGCTCGGGTGTGAGCAGGACGAGCGTGCCCTGGTCCTCCACCGGCTGCACCCGCACCGGCTCCGGCAGAGGCGGCACCTCCCCCCGGCGGCGAGAAAAGTACGTCCACCAACCCATGAAGGTCCCGGACCTGCTCGTCTGGGACAAGCTGTTCCGCAAATTGTCGGAGGTGATGACCCCCCAGTCCGGTTCCCAGGCCAGCACCATGGCGCGCAGCACCCTGGCGAGCACGTCCGCCTGGAGCACGCGCTCCCTCTCCGGCTCCTCCTTCGGCAGGTAGAGGAGGCAGTTGTTCGGCATCAACTCGGCCGCTGAACCACAGCACAAGGTGACCTGCCCCCCGTGTCCCTGCTCGTGCCCCGTCCAGAACCCGAGCAAGAAACCATCCCGTCCCTCCTGGTACTTCCTGCTCTTGAAGAAGCGCACGAAGGTGTCGGCGGTGGGCTCGAACTGGAGTTGGAGCGCCTTCTTGCGCGAGTCGGCCTTCTCGAACCAGCGGGTGTAGATGGGGTCACAACGCGACAGCAGGTGGAAGAACGCCTCCGCCCGTCGGGCACACTCCTCGGCGGAGTCCTTGCGGCCCCCCCAGTAGATACCCGCGTAATAGGTCTCTCTCATGAGTGTTTCGCCTCAGGGCGGTGGGGTGAATACCACCTCAATGCCCATGATGTCGTTCTTCTGGAACAGCTTCTGGAGGATGGGGACCATGCGAGGCTCCGCCACATGCCAGCGGATGGGGATGCCGTTGGCCACCCGCGATTGCCGCTTGGCCTGTCTGACAAGCCTGTCCGCTCCCTTGAAATACTCCTTGGGCTCGAGGTCTGCGTCGAAGTGCTTGTCGTAGCCCAGGCCCTTGGTTTCCTGAATAAGGCACTGCTCCAGGTCGAAACCGTCGAAGTCCGCTTTCTCGCCGTTGTGCCACACGCGGTACACCCAGCCTGCGGGTGCATTCGTCACCTTCTGCTGGAAGGCACGTGAGCGTGGCGACATCCGCTCGTTCTTGGGCACCCACTGCCCCGGCCCGCCCACCGGTGGCACCCAGCCGCTGCCGCCACCCGCGCCCACCTTGGCCAGGTGCATGCCCCAGGCGACGCTCAGCCCCTGACCCGCCACCGTCACGGCCCGCCCAGGCACCGCCACCAGCCGCAGCACCAGTTCGCCCCTCTTCGTCAGCGTCAGCAGTGGAACCGACAACCGGCCGAGCTTCTCGCCCCACCCCACCACCTTCACCGCCCCCACCCCCGACGTCCCCACCGTCAGCAGCGCGTTGGCCAGCAGCCGCGACACCGTGCGCACCTGCTCCCCCCGAGGCCTCTGGCGGAACGCTTCCCAGTACTCGGGCGCATTCTGGAAGAGCACACGCACCGCTCCCGGTAGCTGCGTCAGACCCTCCAGGCTCTCGCCAGGGTGGAAGACGAGTCGGCTCAAGCCCTCGAGCGTGTCCCCCAGCGCCAGCCCCGCGCCCTCCAGCGCCGGCAGCACCACGCCGTCATCGGGCACATACGGGCCCAGCGGCTTCGCGCCCCAAGGCACCTCCAGCCCCGTGTCCACCGGCCACAGCTGCCCGTCCTCCACCGCGTAGAAGGGGCCCACCTCGTAAAGGCCCGCTCGTAGCGCGCCGTCCGGCGCCAGCCGCACCTCGCCAGCCCGCTGCACCGCTTCTCCCGTCACCGCCCGCACCAGGTAGCCGTCCGGCCGCACCACCCTCAACCGGTGGAAGCGATCCATGCGTGCGTGCAACTCCTCCCGCGTCACCGGCCCCGCGCCCGTGGCCACCTCCAGCAGCAGGTGCGCCGCCATGCGCTGCCGGGGAAACTCCCCCAGTCCCGCCTCCGTCTCCAGCAGGTGCGCCAACAGTTGCACCGCCTGCTGGGGCGACAGGGTGCTCCCGTCTTCCGGCAGCACCTCGGGGGACACGCCCACCTGCGCCAGCAGGCCCTGGAAATGGTCCAGGCTGAAGGGCACCGGCCAGGGTCGCCCCTCCCCCACGCCATCCCTCCAGCCCACGAGGCCCCCGCCCTCGTCCTCCAGCGGCTCGTCCTCTTCTCGCACCGAGCGACGCCTCCGCGAGCCGGCCTCGTCCCCGGGTACGTCCGCCGTCATGGCCGGGGCACCGGGCCCCTCCTCCTCGACGTCGTCCTCCGGGTCGTCCTCCTCGTCGAGCACAGGGGCGTCCCCGGGCGGCACGGCCGTCCGGACGGAGTCGTCCGCGGACCCGGTCGGGCGCTCCTGGGTGGAAAAGGCCGGCACCAGGCGGTGGGCACGGGAACTGGCGAGCAATCCGGCCAGAGGCGCGCCCGTGGCGCACCCGCCCAACACCAGCAGGGCCCATGTCAGCACCACGCGACCGGCGTACCAGCGCGCGAGGGGAAACCAGGGGGATGAAGACAGACGCATACAGGCCTCCGGGCGCAAACCGTCTTCCCCGTCATATCCACCCGGACCGACCCGCCCAGGAATACGGGCCCCCGCCACCCCCGGCCGCCGACGCGCGGTCCGGCTCCTCGTGCCCACACCGCGGACCCCGGCCCCCCACAGGGCAACATGGCGTCGAGGCTCCGGGCCTGCTCCGACGGCGGAGGGCCGAAGCGACTCCTCCGTGGCTCACCCCCTCATGCGCGAACCCGGCACGGGCGCCTCCCCGCGCAACAGGGCCTGGAGCCGCCGCACGCGCTGCTCGGCCCCGTGTGCTCCGCGCGCCGCCAGGTTCAGCCGGTACGGCTCCAGATCCTCCGCGCGCCACCGTTCACGCCGCTGTAATTCCTCCACCAGCACCGCCTCTCCCTCGAAGCGCTCGCGCAGGGGCGCCGCACGTGCCTTCGCGAACGCCCCGAAGAAGGCCAGCGGGCGCATCAGCAACACCTTGTAGGCCCACTCGAACCACTGCTGCGCCTCCGGTGGCGACGAGCGATCCCGGCTGGCCGCGTCCACCCGAGACAGCACGGCCTGCTTCACCTCCTCGTCGAGCCTGTCCAGCAGGGCCTCGACATCCACCCAGGGCGCCTGCCCGTCCGGCCCCACCCGCAGCGGCTCGCGCAACACCACCGTCAGCCACAGCCACTCCTCGCCGTGCAGCACCTCGGGCGTCCGGCCGTCGAGGATGGACAGGAGCAGCGCTGTCTCGTACTTCTCCATCAGCTCCATGAGCTCCGGGTCGGCATCCGCCACCGCCTGCACGGAGGCCATCTGCTCCTCGGAAGGCTCCAGGGCCCGCCGCAGGACCCCCGGGCTCATCCAGGGCCCCTTCTGCCCGCCGGGCCGCACCCCATGGGCACGGGCCACGGCGTCATTCAGGCGCGCGCGGCGCTCCGCCCACTCGGAGACCTGGGCCATCATCAACCACGCCATCGTGTGGTGCCGCCCGTACGTATACGGCGGATGGCGTGGAACCCCGTGCATCTCCAACACCGCCATGGCCAGTGCGCGCCGCTCCTCCAGGGTCCGCCCCGGCGCCATCAGCGCCCGGCGAAACCCCTGGTCGAAGCGCTCCACGCGCTCGGGCCCGAGCAGCTCCGGAGCGCAGCGGGCGAACAGCAGCTCCCTGCGCTCCTCCATGTCCTCTACCTCCTCCGACACCCGGTGGATGTGCCGCTCGACGACCGGAACGAACTCGTCCCAGGACCAGCGCAGGAACGCCAGGGGCCCGCCCAACTGGAACATCTCCCGCAGCAGCACCATCCCCTCGGACATCCGCTCCAGGCGGTCGGGGGAACACATCACGTCCTCGGCCAGCACGGCGGCCTCGGCGGAGACCTCATCCACCCCGGTGGGCCGCCCCCGGCGCGGGGGAGCAGGAGGGAGCATCGCCGCGGCGCGCCGGAAGTCCCCCAGACAGCACCGCTTGAACTTCCGTCCACTACCGCAGGAGCATGGCTCGTTCCGAGAAGGCATGACCTGGGAAGTAGCATGCCAGACCCACGAAGTAACCCCTCCGGCCCTACTTCTCCCACCGCCTCCCACGGACGGGCAGGCGGTGCCCCCGGCTGCTCGCCCCCTCTTCCCTCACCCCTTGCTTCAACCGTCCGCCGCACTGCCGTACACTACCGGACACGGACAAGTAGTCCCCGCTTCCATGACCAGGAGTCGTTTCTTGAACCGGCGCACCCTCGGCCTGCTCGCCGCCCTCTGCCTGACCTCCGCCTGCAAGGAGGAGCCCGTCGGCGCGATGACCCCCATCCCCCGTCCGGCGGACATGCCCGCCACCCCGGAGAAGAAAGCCGAGGCTCCGAAGCCCGCCGCCGCCGAGCCGCCGCCCGACCCGTCCAAGGTGACGCTGCGCTGGAAGCTCGACGCGCCCACCGCCTTCCGCCTCACCACCACCTCGTCCTCCGCCGCCCCGGCCCCCGCGCCCAAGAGCAAGAAGGGCAAGAAGGACAAGGAGCCCCAGCCCACGGCGAGCCCGAGCGGCGAGACGGACGCCATCTTCGTCCTGCAGAAGACCGAGTCGGGTGACTACGCCTTCCGCATCGTCCCGCAGAAAGCGGACGGCGAGGCGGACCAGGGCGTCATGAGCGAGCGCGGCTTCGTGATGGACGGACTGGCCGGGCCGCTGCGCAACGTGGCGGTGCTGGTGCTGGAGCTGCCGAGGGATCCCGTGGGCCCGGAGACCACCTGGGCGCTGGGGACGGACCTGGTGGACATGGGCTCCGTGCAGGGCTTCGTGGAGAAGAAGGCCGAGCGGCGCAACCAGGTGAAGCTCACCGCGCTCACCCCGGGCGAGAACGGGGAGCAGGTGGCGACGCTCGAGTACGACCTGTCCGAGCGCCTCTCCGGGGAGATGCGTGCCACCCGGGCGCAGATCCGGGCGGTGATGAAGACCGCGGGCTCGAAGCCCCAGCACGCGCCCCACGAGGGGCACGAGGACGGGGATGAGCACGAGTCCTCCGGGGGCGAGCCGTCCGTCGTCGCCGAGATGCGGGTGAAGGGCCGGGGCGAGTTCCTCGTGAAGGCGGGCCGCTGGCGCTCCTGGGAGGCCACGCTCACCACGCGCACCGAGGGCACCACCGTGCCCGGCACGTCCAATGGCGAGCGCACGCTGCGCCTCACCCCACTCGACCCGGTGCCTCCCGAGCTGCTGCAGCCGCAGGCGAAGAAGTAGCCGCCTCCGACTCGCGCACCAGTTGCACCACGGTGTCCACCCAGGCGGGGTGCGAATTGAGCGAGGGGACGAGCTTCAAGTCCTCTCCCCCGCTCGCGAGGAACTGCTCGCGCCCGCGGATGGCCACCTCTTCCACCGTCTCCAGGCAGTCGGCGACGAAGGCCGGGCACATCACCGCCAGGCGCTTCACCCCACGCGCGGCCAGCTCCGGCAGCACCACGTCCGTGTACGGCTTCACCCACGGCGTGCGCCCCAGGCGGGACTGGAAGGACACGCTCCAGCCCTGGGGCTCCAACCCCAACCGGCTGGCCAGCCCCCGCGCCGTGGCGAAACACTGGGCCCGGTAGCAGTGGCGGTTGGCGTCGGTGAGCACGTCACAGCACCCCTGTGAGGCCAGGCAGTGCTTCCCCGTGGGGTCGCTCTTGCGGATGTGGCGCTCGGGCACGCCGTGGAAGCTGAAGAGGACGTGCTCCGCCCGCATCCCGGAGATGACGGGACGCGCCACCTCGGTGAAGGCATCCAGGAAGGCCGGGTGCGAGTGGAAGGCCGGCACCGCCCGCACGTTGGGCACGTCCCAGGGCCCGGACAGCACCTCGTAGGTGCGCGCCAGCGAGGAGCCCGAGGAGGACGGGGCCTCCTGCGGGTAGAGGGGCAACACGGTGAAGTCCGTGACGCCCCGGGCCCGCAGCCGCGCCACCGCGTCCGGCAGGGACGGGTTGCCGTAGCGCATGGCGAGCTCCACCTCGTACTCGCCGGAGAGCCGCTCCGTCACCGCCGCCGTCAGGGCCTTGGAGTGCACCATCAGCGGCGAGCCCTGCTCCGTCCAGACGGTGCGGTAGGCGTGCGCGCTCTTGGGCGAGCGGAACGGCAGGATGATGAAGTTGAGCAGGAACCAGCGCCCCACGGGGTTGATGTCCACCACGCGCGGATCACTGAGGAACTCGCGCAGGTAGCGGCGGACGGGGCCGGTTTCGGGGGCATCCGGAGTGCCCAGGTTGACGAGAAGGAGTCCCTTGCGTGCCATGACTGGTCAGTGCAGGGAATGGGGCTGTGTGAGGGCGAACTCGCCTATCCGTGCCTCGAACTGGCGGCCGTCCGGGCGCTCCATCGTATAGGAGCCCCGCATGGAGCCGAACGGCGTACGGAGCTGGGCCCAGCTCGTGTACTCGAAGCGCTCGCCGGGGGCGAGGCGGGGCTGCTTGCCGACGACGCCGTCTCCCCTCACCTCCTCCACCTTCCCAGAGGCGTCGGTGATGATCCAATGGCGGCTGCGCAGCTGGGCGGGCTCTCCGCCCGTGTTGACGATCTCCACCGTGTACATGAAGGCGTACTGGTGGGACTCGGGGGTGCTGCGCTCCGGCCAGAACGTGGGCTTCACGGTGACGCGGATGCCTTCGGTAGTGACGGAGGACATGCCCCCACAATTGGCTGCCTCGCCGCCCGGACGCAAGCCAAACGAACCGGCCAATCAGGCGCTCAGGGCTTGGCCCCTTCCCGGTCCCGCCCGGGCTGCGTCACGTCGGTGGGGACACCGGGCTCCGCGGCGGCCTTGGGCCAGATGAGCGAGGCGATGATGGAGGCCAGCAACACCCCGCCGATGACGCCCAGCGACACGCCGATGGAGACGTGGATGTCGAAGATGGTGATGAGCATCTTCGTGCCCACGAAGCCGAGGATGACGGCCAGGCCCATCTTCAGCAGGTGGAACTTGTCCATGAGGCTCGACACCACGAAGAAGAGCGAGCGCAGGCCGAGGATGGCACACACGTTGGACGTGTAGACGATGAAGGCGTCCTGGCTGATGCCGAGCACGGCGGGGATGGAGTCCAGGGCGAAGAGCAGGTCCGTGGCCTCCACCACCAGCAGCACCAGGAAGAGCGGCGTCACCTTCTTCCGGCCGTCCTCCACCGTGAAGAAGTTGCTGCCCTCGCCCTGGCGGGCCACCGGGAGCATGCGCCGGGCCACCCGGACGATGAACGTCTGCTCGGGGTCCGCGGCGTCATCGTCCTTGGAGAAGGCCATCTTCACCGCGGTGATGACGAGGAAGGCGCCGAAGATGTAGAGCAGCCAGTGGAAGCGCTGCACGAGCGCGGTGCCGGTGATGATGAGCACCGCGCGCATGATGAAGGCGCCGACGATGCCCCAGAAGAGCACCCGGTGTTGCACCTCCGACGCGACCCGGAAGTAGGCGAACACCATCAGGAAGACGAAGAGGTTGTCGACGGAGAGCGAGTACTCGACGACGTAGGCGGTCACCCACTGCAGGGCCTGCTCGCGGTTCCAGTAGCCGAAGTAGAACAGGCCGCCGCAGAAGAGCAGGCTGATGGTGATCCACACGCCCGTCCAGGCACCGGCCTCCTTGGGCGACACCGCGTGCTCCTTGCGGTGGAAGACTCCCAGGTCGAGCGCCAGCATGGCGACGACGAAGAGGTTGAAGCCCAACCAGAGCGCGCTTTGAGTGTTCACGGCCCCCCCTATAGCGGGAGGGGGGGGTTGCCGTCGACTCCCTTGATACCCCTAGGGTTCTACTCCCGCCGGAGCGCCTCGTCCGTGGCCGGGCGGCGCAGCACCACCAGGGCCCGTCCCGCCACCATCACCGAGCCTCCCGCGGGGGTATGGGTGTGCAGCGTCACGCGGGACTCGCCGGTGTCCACCACCTCCTCCCAGTCCGCGCCCCACTCGATGGCCGGGAGCTGGAAGGTGATGGGCTCGTGGTGTGCGTTCATCAGAACCAGGAGTGTGTCCCCGACGATGCGGTTGCCCTCGTCGTCCGGGGTGACGATGGCGTCACCGCCGAGCAGGAAGGACACGGAGCGCACATAGGGCTTCTCCCAGTCCTCCTTCTTCATCTCCTGGCCGTCCGGGCGGAACCAGGCCAGGTCCTTGAGCTCGCTGTCCCACAGGCGCGAGCCGCGGAAGAACTTGCGCTTGGTGAGCACGGGCTGCTCGCGGCGCAGGCGGCTGAGCCGGATGGTGAAGTCGAGCAGCTTGCGCTGGGACTCGTTGAGGTTCCAGTCCACCCAGGACAGCTCGTTGTCCTGGCAGTAGGCGTTGTTGTTGCCCTTCTGGGTGCGGCCCATCTCGTCGCCGGCCAGGAGCATGGGCACGCCCTGGGACAGGAAGAGCGTGGCCAGGAAGTTGCGCTTCTGCTGCTCGCGCAGGGTGTTGATCTCCGCTTCCTTGGTCTCGCCCTCCACGCCGCAGTTCCACGAGTGGTTGTCGTTGGCCCCGTCCCGGTTCTCCTCGAGGTTGGCCTCGTTGTGCTTCTGGCTGTAGGTGACGAGGTCGTGCAGGGTGAAGCCGTCGTGGGCGGTGATGAAGTTGACGCTCGCGGTGGGCTTGCGGCCGCCCAGGGAGTACAGGTCCGACGAGCCGGTGAGCCGGTAGCCGATCTCCGCGGCCTGCCGGTCATCGCCCTTCCAGTAGCGGCGGATGGTGTCGCGGTACTTGCCGTTCCACTCGCTCCAGAGGACGGGGAAGTTGCCCACCTGGTAGCCGAAGTCGCCCACGTCCCAGGGCTCGGCGATGAGCTTCACCCGGCTGAGGACGGGGTCCTGGTGCACCATCTGGAAGAAGGCGGCGCGGGTGTCGTAGCCGTGCCGGTCGCGGCCCAGGGTGGTGGCCAGGTCGAAGCGGAACCCGTCCACGTGCATCACCTCCACCCAGTAGCGCAGGGAGTCCATGACGAGCTTGAGCGCGTAGGGGTGGGTGGCGTTCCACGAGTTCCCCGTGCCGGTGAAGTCCTGGTAGTAGCGCGGCTCCTTCTCCGACAGCCGGTAGTAGGCGGTGTTGTCCAGGCCCTTGAAGGACAGGGTGGGCCCGAGGTGGTTGCCCTCGCAGGTGTGGTTGTAGACGACGTCGAGGATGACCTCGATGCCGGCGCGGTGGAGCGCCTTCACCATGGACTTGAACTCGGCGACCTGGCCGCCGCGCGAGCCGGAGGAGCTGAAGCGCGCGTCCGGGGAGAAGTAGCCCAGGGAGCTGTAGCCCCAGTAGTTGGTGAAGCCCTTGTTGACGAGGAAGGGCTCGTCCACGTGGGTGTGGATGGGGAGCAGCTCCAGCGCGGTGACCCCCAGCTTGCGCAGGTGCTCGATGACGGCGGGGTGGCCCAGGGCCGCGTAGGTGCCGCGCTGGTGCTCGGGGATGTCGGGGTGGAGCTTGGTGAGGCCCTTCACGTGGGCCTCGTAGATGAGCGTGCGGTGCAGGGGCACGGCGGGAGAGCTGTCCCCCTCCCAGTCGAAGCCGTCGGTCAGCACCACGCCCTTGGGGACACCGGCGGCGCTGTCGCGGATGTCGAAGGCGAGGTCCTGCTCGTCGTCGCCGGACTCGTAGGCGTAGACGGGGGCGGAGAAGTCCACCTGCCCGTGCAGGGCGCGCGCGTACGGGTCCACCAGCAGCTTGTGCGGGTTGAAGCGCATGCCGCGCCGGGGCTCATAGGCCCCGTGGGCGCGGAAGCCGTAGAGGGTGCCCGTCTGCAACCCCGGGATGAAACCGTGCCACACGTGCTGGGTCTGCTCGGGCAGCACGTAGCGGCGCAGCTCGCGCGCGGGGTTGTCCGGATCGAAGAGACACACCTCGATCTTCCGCGCGTGCTCGCTGAAGACGGCGAAGTTGACTCCGTTACCAAGGTACGTGGCGCCCAGGGGGTACGGCTTGCCTGGTAGCACCTCCGCCCGTTTCATCCATCGCTCCTCTCCAGCAGCACCAGCGGGAAGCCCGCCAGTAGCGGCGCGAGGGGCAGCACCGCGCCACCCTCCCGTCGCCCCGGCCGCACTTCCCGGCCGGTGAAAACGTCCCGGAACGTCATGCTCGCATAGGACTCGGGCAGATCCAGGGACGTTTCTTCATAAGCCCCCGCGAGGCCCCCGGGGGACTCCAGGGCGGAGAGGGTGTAGCGCGGTGCGGCGCAGATGACGACGGACTGCTCGTGCTCGCGGGCGAAGGCCACCGCCGCGTCCGCGCGGGGGCCCACCAGGTGCAGCGCCCGGTACCCACCCCGGCAGAAGAGGGCCTTCTGGCGCTGACGCAGGCGCAGGCCCTCGGCCAGGGCGAAGAGCTTGATGCGGCCATCGTCCATGTCCGCCACCAGCCGGGAGCACAGGGCGATCCGGTCCGCCCTGGCCTCCTGGTCCAGCGCTTCCAACAGCCGGGGCCGGACGCCGTAGTCCACCGGCCGGCGGTTGTCCGGATCCACCAGGGACAGGTCCCACAGCTCGCAGCCCTGATAGGTGTCCACCACCCCGGGCGAGCCCAGCTTCAGCAGCAACTGCCCGAGCGCGTTGTGCTGGCCGGCCCGCTCGATGCGGCGCTTGAAGGCCTGGAGATCCTCGAGGAAGGCGCGGCTCTTCCCCTCGTCGAGGCAGGCCTCCACGAACCTCGACATGCCCTCCTCGTAGGTGGGGTCCGGATTGGTCCACGAGGTGCGGACCTTGGCCTCCTTGATGGCCTTGAGCATGTAGTCGCGGATGCGGCCGCGGAACTCGGCGAGGCCCTCCGCGGAGAGGGAGGGCCCCATGGGCCAAGCACCCACCACCGTCTGGTAGAAGAGGTACTCGTCGTTGAGCGAGGGCGCGGGGCCCTCGGGCCGCTCCAGGCGGTGGGTACGCGTGAGCTGGGACCAGCGCTCCACCCGTTGGCGCCACTCGCCGGGCAGCTCGGTGAGGACGTTGATGCGCGCGCGCACGTCCTCGCTGCGCTTGGTGTCGTGCGTGCTGGAGGTGAGCATGCTCGCCGGCCAGTGCGCGGCGCGCTCCTGGTTGCGGGCGTGGAAGATGTCCGCCGAGGTGCCGAAGTTCTCCGGCTCCCCACCCACCTCGTTGAGCGAGTCGAGCCGGTGGTAGACGTAGAAGACGGTGTCCTCCAGGCCCTTGGCCATCACCGGGCCCGTCACCTGCTGCACCTTCATGGTGAAGGCGAGCATCTCCGCCCGCTCATGGGGACCCAGGTGCTCCGGGTAGCGCCGCAGCAACACGTCCCCGAGGAAGTCGAAGATGGAGGCGTTGAGGGTGGCGTTGCGCGCCTTGGCATGACGCAGCGTGTCCCGGATGTAGCGCACGTCGCGCTCGTCCAGCTCCGGCCGCCAGTCATCCACGTAGGTGCGGTACACGGGGAAGAGCGCGATGAACTCCGACAGCGCCCGCCGCAGGCTGTTGAGCGTGAAGTCCCGCGAGCGCCGGTTCATCTCCGAGATGCGGTTGAGCCGGTGCGCGAGCATGTTCAGCTCGCTCGACATGAAGTCGCGCAGGATGAGGCGCTTCTTCTCGTAGACCAGCTCCTCGAAGTGGGGCGCCTCGCCGATGAAGCGGTGGTAGACCTCCGTCAGCGGCCCCTCGGAGTCCGGGTGCACGAAGACGCCGCTCACCGCGTTGGCGAAGCGGTAGCCCGTGGTGCCGTGCACCGCCCAGGACTCGGGGATGCGCTCGCGGCCGCCCTGAATCTTCTCCACCACCACGTAGAGCGCCTTGCGCAGCGGCGAGTCCACGTGGGCCCCCGCCTCCGCCTGCCAGCGCTCGCGCAACCGCCGCTCCACCTCCGGCCAGAGCTCCGCCTGTTTTCCGTGCTCGGTGTCGAACAGGGCCCGCGCCCGCTCCACGAAGAACTGCTCCTGCAGGTTGAGGAAGTAGGCCGTCGGATCGTAGAGCCCATCCGGGTGGTCGATGCGCAGCCCGGTGATGCAGCCCTGGCGCAACCAATCGAAGATGCGCTGGTGGGCCTCGGTGAAGACGTCCGGATCCTCCACCCGGATGGCCGCCAGCCCGTTGATGTCGAAGAACCGGCGGTAGTTGATTTCCTCCCCCGCCACGCGCCAGTGGGCCAGCCGGTAGCTGCAGCCCGCCAGCAGCTCGTCCAGCGCATCGAAGGAGCGTGGCTCGCCCGGAGTGCCATTGAAGGACTTCACGTTGGCCTCGATGTGGACGGCCACCTCGGGGCTGGACCCGGCGAGCGCCGCCAGCCGGCGCTTGATGACCTCCTTCTCCCGGTTGCGCTCGACGACGCGGGGGCGATCGGTATCCGTGCGCTGAGGCAGGTGGCTGATGGCCGTGAGGATGGACTGCAGCTCGATGAGGTGCCCGTGCTCGGCCCCCAGCCGGGACTCCAGCGCCTCCAGGTTGCGCCCCAGCACCCGCCCATACTGCCGGGGAGCCAACGGCAGCAACCGGTCGTAGTAGTGGATGAAGAAGGCGCCATCGCGGTAGCCCAGCTTGAGCTCCCCGCGCTCGAGCACCACGCCGTACTGGTCTCCCAACACGGGCAGGAGGACCTTGCCCTCCAGCTCGTCCTTCACCGGGCCCCAGTCGATGTCGAAAAAGCGCGCGTACACGGACGCCGGGCCGTTCTCCAGCACGTCGAACCAGAGCGGGTTGAACGTCTCGATGCCCATGTGGTTGGGCACCACGTCCAGCACCTGGCCCATGCGGTGCTCGCGCACGGTGGAGCAGAAGGCCGCGTGCTCCTCGGGCGAGCCCACCTCCGGGTTGAGCTGTTTGTGGTCCACGCAGTCATAGCCGTGGGTGCTGCCCGGGCTCGCCTTGAGGTAGGGCGAGCAATACACGTCCGTCACGCCCAGCCGGGCCAGGTAGGGGACCGCCTCGCGGGCCGCGCTGAAGGGGAAGCCCTTGTGCAACTGGAACCGGTAGGTGGACAGCGGCATGGCACGCGCCAGCAGTTCCTCGCGCACGCGCCCGTACAGCTTCCCAGCCAGCGCCTCGCCGCCCACCTGCCCCGCGTCTCCACCCGACACAGCCGAACCTTCGAGTCGCATATGGCTCAGTCGTAGGCTTGACGGGCCCATCTGACCACCACCCAGATGCCCTTCCGCACGCTATCCAACGCTCTCCGGGCGCCTGCTCCCTCGGAGGTTGTGCTTCTGAAAGCGAAGAGGGCCCGCCACTCGAGTGGCGAGCCCTCCGGGGACGGCGGCGGCCGTCGCGGCGGATCAGGTGAGGTTCTTGTTCACCAGCGCCGTCATCTCGAACATGGTGACGGACTTCTTGCCACCGAAGATGGGCTTGAGCTTGTCGTCGGCGTTGATCTGCCGCTTGTTCTTCGCGTCCTGGAGGTTGTTCTTCTTGATGTAGTCCCAGATCTTGCTGACCACCTGGGTGCGGGGAATGGGCTTGTTGCCGACGATCTCCGCGAGGGCGGGGGACGGCGTCATCTCCTTCATGAACGCCGCGTTGGGCTTACGGCCAGCGGCCTTCTTGGCGGCGGGAGCCTTCTTGGCGGCAGGAGCCTTCTTCGCGGCGGTGGTCTTCTTGGCGGCCATTTCGTTCGGATCTCCTCCCCCTGTTCGAGTGTCCGGGGGCGTTGCACGGCTGGTTCACACCCTGAGCCGTCGGGCGCGTCGTAACACGCCCGAGGCCGAAAATCAGCCCTCCGCTGCATTTTTCCCTCTGAGGGCCCATGGGAAAATAGTGTTTCTCCCTCGGAAGGGAAGAGTGTTTTCTCGGGGAAAGCACACCATGTTGAACACACTCGTCACTGGCGCGAATGGTTTCCTGGGCTCCTCGTTGGTGCGAGCGCTGCTCGAGCGGGGACATGTAGCAACATGTCTCGTGCGTCCCGGAAGTGACGTCTCGGGTCTGATCGGGTTGGGCTACGAGAGGCTGGACGGAGACGTGACGGACGCCGCCAGCCTCGCCCGGGCGGTGAAGGGCCGGGACGTGGTCTTCCACCTGGCGGGCATCCGCCGGGCCGCCACGCGGGAGGACTTCATGCGCGTCAACGCCGAGGGAACGCGCAACGTCTGCGAGGCCATGGTGGCCACCGGTACCCGGCCCCGGCTGGTGCTGGTCAGCTCGCTGGGCGCCTCGGGGCCCTCGACGCCGCAAAGGCCCAGAATCGAAGAGGATCCGCTCCAACCCGCCGAGTGGTACGGCGAGAGCAAGGCCGAGTCCGAGCGCATCGCCTGGTCGTACGCGGACCGGCTGCCGGTGACGGTGCTGCGCCCGCCGCGCATCGTGGGGCCGGGGGACCATGAGAACCTCGTCCTCTTCAAGCTGGTGGCGCGGGGACTGAGGCTGCGGCTGGGCGGGGGCCCCCGGCCGCTGACGCTGGTGGACGTGCGGGACGTGGCGGACCTGCTGCTGCTGCTGGCCGAGCGGGACGAGGCCCTCGGGGAAGCCTTCTTCATAGGTCACCCCCAGCCCCTCACCCTGGAAGAATTGCAGGGGCTGGTGGCCGAGGCGCTGGGCGTCCAACCGCGAACACTTCGGGTCTCCCCGGCCGTGCTGACGGCGCTGTCCACGGTGGCGGACGGGGTATCGCGGGTGACGGGCCGCCGCCTGCCCCTCAACCGGAAGTTCGCGCGACAACTGCTCGTCCCCGCCTGGACGTGCTCGAGCGCCAAGGCCGAGCGGCTGCTGGGCTTCCGCGCCACGCGGGACGTGGCCGACTCCCTCCGCCGCAGCGCGCATTGGTACAAGGAACACGGCTGGCTGTGAGGTGACACGCGCGTGTGGCTTGACCGGGCCCGGGGGCTCCGGTCTGCTCGCGCCGTGCACGCCCCTCCCCCTTCAGACCCGGCGCAGGAGGAACGCCCTCCGCGGCTGCTGCTGGTGACGGCCCATCCGGACGACGAGACGCTCTTCGGCGGCGCCGTGTACAAGCTCTCCCGCTCGCTCGGAGCGCAGGTGGACCTGGTGGTGTTCACGCGCGGCGAGGGGGGTTACCGGACCTCCACGCTGGCCGAGCCCCTGTATGGATTGAAGCTCACGGACCCGGCCGTCGCGCGCGTCCACCTGCCCCGCATCCGCGAGCAGGAGCTCCGTGCCGCGGCCCGCATCCTCGGGCTGCGCGAGTGCGTCTTCCTGGACCAGCCGGACCCTGGCTACACGCTGGCCGCGGACGCGCCCGTGGGCGAGGGCTGGGACACGGACCACATCCGCCGCCGGCTGCGCGAGCGGTTCGTCCAGGACCGCTACGACTTCGCCTTCGTGATGCTGCCCCTGCCCCACACGCATGCCCACCACCGCGACGCGGCGCTGCTCGCGCTGGAGGTGGTGGCCGGACTGGCGCCACACGAGCGGCCATTGGTGCTCGGCGCCACCGGGCACACGCGCGACCGCGAGGTGGCCGAGCAGAACCGCCAGGGCTTCCCCATCCCCGAGGCCGAGGGCTTCGCGTACACCGGCGTGCCAGGCCATCCGCTCGCGGACGTGCGCCCGGGTGTGGTGTTCGAGTTCGATCGCACACGCAAGTTCGGCTTCCGCGACCGGCTCGACTACAACATCGTGGTGGACTGGGCCATCGCCGAGCACAAGACGCAGGGCATCATGCAACTGCGCCAGGGTGCCATCGAGCTAGAGCGCTACTGGTACCTCACGCTCAATCCCGAGGAGGGAGTCGCCCGGGCCCGAGCCCTCTTCGAGCGGCTGGAGCAGGTGCCGCTCGGCTGAGCGGGTGGCCTCGTGACGCGGAGTGGCGCCGGCTCCGTGCCGTCCAGGCCACCAGGAGGGTCGGGAGCGCCCGCCAAGCCAGCCGAAGTAAGTCCGTTCAGGGGTCTGTCCTCAGCTCGAAAGCAGGAAGGACCCCTCCGCCGGGCACGGTCTCGCCAGACTTGTCCAACAGTTGGACAAGTTCGTGAAGAGCGCGCCCGGAAGGCGGACTCACTCACCTCTGAAAGGACTTTGTTCCGATGGCCTAGAGTCGGAGTCCTCTCTCGGAGGCACGATGACCCCGATGCGGCCACGTCCCTGGTGGGTGGTCCTTTTGCTCTCCCTGACCCTGCTGTCCACCAGTTGCGCGTCCTGGACGCCACCCCCTGGCCGGGGGACGAACCTGCGCTACGCACCTCGCGAGGCGGAGACACCTTCCCTGACGTACCGCCGCCAAGGCGCCCGTGAAACGGTGACGGCCGTGGAGTCCGCTCGGCGGAGTGCCCTGGCGGCCCACCTGGCGTTCGTCCGGGCCTTGGGCGACGTGACCACCTCCAACCGCCGCATCTCCGGTGAGCTTTCCAGACTCGCGGCCAGCAAGCGGGGCATCGCTGGCCCCTACCCCGAGCTGTTCGTTCCCTTCGTGGACGATGGCGCCCAGCAACTGCGATGGATGGACGCCGAGCTCGCCGCCGCCGCCCGGCTGTCCACCCTGGCCTCGGAGATGGAGGACCCGGACATGCAGCTGGCGCTCTTGCGCCTCGGCGGCCCCCGGCTCCAGTCCACCCTGATGGGAGCCATACTGCTCGCCATCTGGCTCGACTTCCTCACCCTCGCCGACGTGGTGCTCGCGCAGCACCCGTCCTACAGCGTGGAGCATCTGTTCGTGCAGATGGAGCGCTCGCGCATGATGCTCGGCCCCGCCATGACGGCCCTCGCCTCCGGGGAACCAGGACAGGCCGAGGCCGCGGCAGCCGATCTTCCCGCGCTCATCGGCCACCTCACCGGCGAGTTCGCCGCGACCCGTGAGCGCGTGCTCGAGTCGGGGAAAAACCTCCAGAAGATGTTGCTGGTGAAGGATCTTCTCGAATCGGTGGCCATGGTCTCGGCGATGAAGATGGCCCTGCCCCGGATGTTGCGACCCGCCACTTCAGCCACGCTGGGCGTGGGGCTCGTGATGGGCTCCAACGGCGTGATGATGGGCACGCGGCTGGTCGTCTCCGCCGAGTGGGTGGAGATGATGCGCCAACTGGTGCGGGCGGGCGTCATCTCGCTGCCCGCCGTCAGCGCCGCGGTAAGGATTCACGCTGGCCAGGTGATGATGGCCGAGGCGTACGGCGACCTGCCCAGGGGTGTGCGCGATGCGTTGGGCGATGGGCCCGAAGTGCGAGGCATGCGGGTGACGGACAGGGCGGGAGCCGGCATGGCCGAGCCCCCGGAGCACCACGTAATGCCGCAAGAGTTCCGCGAGTGGTTCGAGAAACGCGGCTTCACCGACGAGATGAGCATCGACCACTTCTGCGTCAGGATGGAACAGGCAAGCCACCAGGCGATCCACGGTGGTGGCGACTGGCGCCTGGGTCGCAATTGGGCGGGCGAGTGGAATCGGCTGGTCATGAGCGAGTTGCGCGACGCCGAGATGGCCGCTGGCCGGATGTTGACGCGGAACGAAGTCCTGAACATCGTCGCGGAACTCATGACGGACTACGGCATTCCGATGAACTTCATACGCAGGAGAGGGCGATGAGCGATGGGAATGCCTGGCAGGGCCAGTGGAAGGTCCGGCTGTACGAACGGGTCCGTGAACGCGGTTTCGCTTCGCTCACCGCCTTCGCTGAGGCTCGCCCCGCCGTCCCGCTACACCTGCTGGCCGAGGAGCTTGGCAAGGACGACGTCGCCGGGGTGCAGGTGTTGAGCGGATTGCTCGCAGAGGCGGAGCGAAGCCATCAGGTCACACGTTTCGAACGCGATGTGCTCGTGCGGCAGTTGTCCCAGAGTCTCCCCGAGGGTTGGCCGGCCGTGCTGGACGACGCCAATCGTTTCAAGGTCGCCAAGGCACTGGCCCGCTGGATTGGCTACACGCCAGAGGCCCATCAGGATCGCGCCAGGCAGGTCATGGCTGCACTCCTCGCCTCGCCGCCTCCACCCGGATGGCGCCCGCTCAGCCCCGACGACGAGTTGCTCCGCATCCTCCTGCCAGACGAAGAAGTCTGAACTCCACCCGCTGGAGAAGGTGATGAGCGACGAACGTGCCTGGCAGGGCAACTGGATGACCCGGCTGTATGAGCGGGTCCGCGAGCGTGGTTTCGACTCGCTCACCGCCTTCGCAGAGGCTCGCCCTGCCGTCTCTTTGCACGCGCTCGCCGACGAACTGGGAGAGGACGATGTCGCCGGGGTGCAGATATTGCGAGGGCTGCTGACCGAAGCGGAGCGGCGCAAGCAGGTCACACGTTTCGTGCGCGATGTGCTCGTGCGCCTCTTGTCTCAGCATCTCCCTGATGGCTGGCCCGCCGTGCTGGACGACTCCTCCCGTTTCACGGTTGCCCAGGTACTCGCCATGTGGACCAGCTTCACCCCAGAAACTCACAAGGAGCGTGTCAGGCAAGCCAGGGCAGCGCTCCGCGCCTCGCCGCCATCGCCAAGCTGGCGCCCGCTCGGTCCCGACGACGAGTTCCTCCGGACGCTCCTGCCCGACGAGGAGGTCTGAACCTCCATCGCGGAACCCCGCCTGGCGGGCTGCTGATGGGTTGGACGCCTCCCCCCTCACTCGTAGTTGACCACGAGTGAAACAATATCAATCCCACATATTAGACACACTTCACTCGTAGTCGGCTACGAGCAACCCACTCACCCAGGCCTCGCGCACGGATCTCCTCCGCGCGAGCACCTGTCCTGATGTCGGCGCCATGGCGCTCAGGCCCTTCCGCGCGCACGGGCTCCATTTCACCCACACGCGCCTGCTCGCCCCTCGTCCGCACGTGCGGGCGCGCTGCGGACTCATGCCTCTCAGAAGCCCCGCATGTCACGGAGATTACGCGCCCGCACCGCATAGCGGCCTTCGCACCAGCCCCTCGCTCCTTCAGCGAATTCCGAGCGTTATCGCGCGGTTGACACACGCCTGACTCCGGTGTCAGGAAGCCCGCCTTGCCCATGCCAGCGAAAGCCGCCTTCTACGATGTCGACGGGACGCTGATTAAGACCAACGTCGTCCACGTCTACGCCTACTACGCCATGAACCGGGGCTCCCTCCTGGGCATCGCTGGGAGGACCCTGGCCACTGCCGCCAGCGTGCCCCTCTTCGCGGCCATGGATGCGTTGGACCGGAAGACGTTCAACGAGTTCTTCTACCGCTACTACGCCGGCCTGTCCGAGGACCGCCTCATCTCCGTGGCCGAGGACATGTTCGAGGACGTCCTCAAGCCGGCCATCTACGAGCAGACGCGCGACCTCATCGACCAGGCGCGCCGCGTCGGCTGCCGCATCGTGCTCGTCACCGGAGCGCTGGACTTCAGCATGCGCCCGCTGGCCCGCTACCTCGGCGCCGACGACATGATCGCCAACAAGATGCAGTTCGTGGGCGGCAAGGCCACCGGCAAGGTCATCCCGCCCATCATCGAGGGAGCGAACAAGGCCAACGCCATCCGCTCCTACTGTGTCCGGGAGGGCCTGGCGCTGGACCAGTGCCACGGCTACTCCGACAGTGCTTCCGACTACGCCATGCTGTCCGTGGTGGGCCGCCCCACGGCCGTCAATCCGGACATGCGTCTGCGTTCCATCGCCCGGGCCTACAACTGGCCCATCCTCGACCTCAAGTAACGAAAGTCCGTCACACATGCGCCCGCTCAAGACGCTCCAGAAGCTCTACGACGAGGAAAGCCAGGTGGTCATCACCGAGAAGGGCAGCCCCCCGCGGGCGCTCTTCTACGGGGAGAACTTCCTCCTCGAGGACCTGCCCGTGGGCACCCGGGTCATCTTCCCCCGGCCGCCCCTGGCTGGCGTGCCCAACGTGAAGGCCGCCATCCGCTGGGCCATCAACCACCCCGAGGGCATGGATCCGCTGCACGCCCTGCTCCGCCCGGGGATGAAGCTCACCTGCGTCATTGACGACATCTCCGTGCCGCTGCCTCCCATGGCGACGCCGGACGTGCGCCAGTCCATCCTCGAGGTGGTGCTGGAGTTGTGCGCCGACTCGGGCGTGGATGACGTGCACCTCATCATCGCCAACGCCCTGCACCGCCGCATGACGGAGGGCGAGATGCGGCGCATGGTGGGACAGAAGATCCACGACGCCTTCTACCCGGACCGCTACTACAACCATGACGCCGAGGACCCCGACGGCATCGTGGAGCTGGAGCGCACGCCGTGCGGCTCGCACGTGGTGGCCGTCAACCGGCGCGTGGCCGAGAGCGATCTCATCGTCTACGTGAACGTGAACTTCGTGCCCATGAACGGCGGGCACAAGTCCATGGGCACCGGCGTGGCCAACTACGCCAGCCTCCGGGCGCACCACAACCCGAAGACGATCCGCGAGTCCAAGAGCTACATGGAGCCGGGTCACAGCGAGCTGTACCGCCGCAACGAGCGCATCGGCCGGGCCATCGACAAGCACCTCAAGGTGTTCCACATCGAGACGTCGCTGAACAACCGCATGTTCGGCCCCGGCGTGGACTTCCTCCACAAGAAGGAGGAGGACTACACCGAGGGAGACCGGCTGAAGTTCCAGGCCATGCGCTACGCGCTCTCCAAGCTGCCGCGCGCCGCGGCGCGCACGGTGCTCAACTCCATCCCCGCGCCCTATGACGTGACGGGCGTGTTCGCCGGCGCCACCGAGCCCACCCACGCCAAGACGCTGGAGAAGAGCTGGCAGCAGTACGTGGTGCCGGTGCAGGGGCAGAGCGACATCGTCATCTTCCCCATCCCGTTCATCTCGCCCTACAGCGTCAACTCCATCCTCAACCCGCTGCTGGTGCAGGTGATGGGGCTGGGCTACTTCTTCAACCTCAACCGCGGAGTGCCGCTGGTGAAGAAGGGCGGCGTCATCATCCTCACCCACCCGGCCTTCGACGAGTTCGATCCCGTCCAGCACCCCAGCTACATCGAGTTCTTCAACCGCGTGCTGCCCGAGACACGGGATGCCGTGCAGATCGAGCAGAAGTACGAGCGCGAGTTCGCGGAGAACCCCAGCTACGTGCACCTGTACCGCAAGGGCAACGCCTACCACGGCGTGCACCCGCTCTACATGTGGTACTGGGGCGAGAACGGCCGCCAGCACGCGGGCAAGGTCATCGTCGCGGGCGGGGAGAACAACCACGTCCCGGCGCTGCTCGGCTGGGATCGCACCGACACCCTCACCGAGGCCATCGAAGAGGCGCGCGGCTTCATGGGCCGCTCGGCCAGCATCAGCCTGCTGCGCATCGCTCCCACCGTCATGGTCGACGTGAAGTAACCCCCTGGGCTCCCCACGATGAGTGTTTCCGAGCTGAACGTCACCGAGGTCTTCACCGGCAAGCGCCTGCTGTTCGCGGGCTCCACCGGCTTCGTGGGCAAGGTCACCCTGTCCATGCTCCTGTCGCGCTACGGCGAGACGCTGGACAAGCTCTATGTGCTGGTGCGCAAGGGCAGTGCCCCGTCCGCCGAGCGGCGCTTCTACGACAAGGTGGCCACCAGCGAGCCCTTCCAGCCGCTGCGCGACACCTATGGCGAAGAGGGCGCGATCGAGTTCATCCGCCGCAAGGTGGAGGTGCTCGATGGCGACATCACGGACCCGCTCATGGGCCTCACCCCGGAGCAGGCGGAGGCGCTCACCGGCAAGGTGCACGCCATCGTCAACTGCGCGGGCCTGGTGTCCTTCAATCCGTCGCTGGAGGTGGGCCTCAACGTCAACACCCACGGCGTGAAGTACACCGTGGAGCTGGCGCTCAAGTGGAACGTGCCCCTCATCCACATGTCCACGGCCTTCGTGGCGGGCAACCGCAGCGGGCTCGTCTTCGAGGACGAGGAGGTGGTGGGCTACTTCCCGCGCCGCGAGGACATGGACGGGCGCGACTTCAGCCTGGAGCAGGAGCTGGCGGACGCGGAGAAGATCGTCGCCCGGCTGCGCGAGCAGGCGGATGACAAGGCGCTGGCGTCCATCTTCCGCAAGAAGGCGTTGGACCGGCTGGAGCAGGAGGGCCGCGACGCCACGGACGAGAAGACGCTGCGGCTGGCCATGGGCCGCGAGCGCAAGCTGTGGCTCACCGGCGAGCTGGTGCGCGCCGGCATGGAGCGCGCGAAGCACTGGGGCTGGCCCAACACGTACACGTACACCAAGAGCCTGGGCGAGCAGGTCATGGCGAGCACGCCGGGCCTGCGTTACGCCATCGTCCGGCCTTCCATCGTCGAGTCCGCCCAGCACTTCCCCTTCCCCGGGTGGAACGAGGGCTTCACCACCTCGGCGCCGCTGGCCTTCGCCGGCATCAAGGGCCACCGCAACATCCCCGCCGGGGACAAGGCCATCCTGGACATCATCCCGGTGGACCACGTGGCCGGCGCCACCATCGGCATCACCGCCCACTGCATGCAGGTGGAGGAGCGGCGCGTCTACAACCTGGCCTCGGGTGACATCAACCCGTTCTACGCCAGCCGCTCCATCGAGCTGGTGGGCCTGTACCGCCGCCGCTACTACCGCAACCGCGACACGGGCAACTCGTTGATGAACGAGGTGCGCTCGCGCATCGAGCCCGTGCCGGTGAGCCGCGCGGTGTTCGAGAACCTCAGCGCCCCCATGTTCGTCAAGGGCGCGCGCTTCCTGCGGCAGGTCATCGACGAGGTGAAGCCGGGCTGGGGCGCGCCCCGTGTGCAGGCCGCGCTGGAGAGGGCCAAGGAGACGTTGGACGAGGTGGAGAACCAAGCCCTGAGCCTGGCGGGCCTCATCGAGCTCTTCCTCCCCTTCCTCTACGACAACCGCTACGTCTTCCGCTGCGACAACACCCGTTCGGTGTACGCGCGCATGGCCCACCATGACCGGGTCCGCATCCCCTGGGCTCCGGAGGCCATCGACTGGCGCGTCTACTTCCTCGACACCCACCTGCCCGGCCTGGAGAAGTGGGTGTTCCCCGGCCTCGAGGAGGAGACGAAGAAGCGTACCGTCATCCCCGCCAGCCGCGACCTGCTGGAGATGCTCGAGGCCAGCGTCAACGCCTGGCGCCACCGGGTGGCCTTCCGCTACGCGGTGGACGAGAAGGAGGAGCGCCTCACCTATGGCGAGGTGAACCGCTACGCCAACCGCGTGGGCAGCTTCCTGATGAAGGAAGGCGTCAAGCGCGGCGATCGGGTGATGCTGCTGGGCGAGAACCGGCCCGAGTGGCCCGTCTCCTACTTCGGCATCCTGCGCGCGGGCGGCGCCGCCGTCCCCGTGGATCCGAGCCTCACCGAGACGGAGATCGTCAACATCGCCCGCCGCGCCGAGGCGAAGGTGCTGCTGCTCACCGAGGAGACGGCGAAGGACCTCCCGGACCTGGAGGCGGCGCTCACCGGCGCGGGCCTGACCACGCGCGTGGCCAGCATGGCCGAGGCCATGAGTGGAGACCCCGCGTACCCCGACAACATCGGGCCGGTGCGCCGCACGGCCGCCGCGGACGACGTAGCCAGCCTCATCTTCACCTCGGGCACCACGGGCACCCCCAAGGGCGTGATGCTCACCCACCGCAACTTCGCCTCCCTCATCGCGAAGCTGGCGGGCGCCTTCAACGTGGGCGTGGGCGACTCCGTCCTCTCCGTGCTCCCGCTGCACCACACCTTCGAGTTCTCCGCCGGCTTCCTCACGCCCTTCTCCCGTGGCACGGAGATCACCTACATCGACGAGCTCACCTCGGACCGGCTGGGCGAGGTGTTCGAGACGGGCCGCGTGACGGCGATGATCGGCGTGCCCGCGCTCTGGCAGCTGCTGCACCGCAAGGTGACGCAGGAGATGGCCAGCCAGCCGTCCCTGGTGGAGCAGACCATCAAGTCGCTCATGTCCGCGCACGGCGAGCTGCGCAACCGCAGCAGCCTCAACCTGGGCAAGCTGCTCTTCTGGCCGGTGCACCGTAAGTTCGGCGGGAAGATCAAGTTCCTGGTGTCCGGCGGCTCGGCGCTGCCGGATGACGTGCACAAGGCCTTCCACCAGCTCGGCTTCAACATCATCGAGGGCTATGGCCTCACCGAGGCCTCCCCGGTGCTCACGGTGTCCGAGACGAACGTCAACAAGCGCCAGCCGGGCACGGTGGGCAAGGCGCTGCCGGGCGTCGAGCTGAAGATTCTCGATCCGGACAACGAGGGCATCGGCGAGGTGCTCGCCCGCGGCCCCAACGTCATGGCCGGCTACTTCGGCGACAAGGAGTCCACCGACGCCGTCCTCAAGGAGGGCTGGCTGTACACGGGAGACCTGGGCCGCCTGGACGCCGAGGGCCGCCTGTACCTGGTGGGCCGCAAGAAGGACGTCATCATCGACGCCAACGGGAAGAACGTGTACCCGGACGAGCTCGAGGAGGTCTACGGCCCCCACTCGCACATCAAGGAGCTGTCCATCGTCGGCCTGCCGGACGAGGCCGGCGGGGAGAAGGTCGCCTGCCTGTGCGTGCCGGACTACAAGGAGCGGCCGCGCGAGGAGGTGCGCCGCGAGCTGGAGGAGCACTTCCGCAAGACGGGTCAGGAGATGCCCTTCTACCGCCGCGTGAAGGTGCTGCGCTTCTGGGATGGCGAGCTGCCGCGCACCTCGTCGCGCAAGGTGAAGCGCAAGGTGGTGGTGGAGGAGCTCAAGCGCCTGGAGAAGCTGGCCTCCTCGGGCGAGAAGGCCCGCGAGAAGGTGCAGAGCACCGGCGGCGTCGCCGACTGGCTCTACCCGCTCATCGCCGAGGTGGTGAACAAGCCCCTCTCCGACATCCGCCCCGAGTCGCGCCTGTCCGTGGACCTGGGCCTGGACTCGCTGATGCTCACCGAGCTGTCCGTGGCCCTGGAGCAGGCCGGCGTCCCGCTGCCCGCGGTGAATGACCTGACGCACGTGCAGACGGTGGATGACCTGCGCAAGCTGGTGGTGGCCAGCGGCCGCCGCCCCGCCGTGGAGACGCGCGCCAAGGACATCTCCCGCGAGACCGAGAAGGCCGAGGAGGTGGAGATCCCCGTGCCCGAGCCCATCGTCACGGTGGGCCGGCAGTTGGTGCGGCTGGGCCAGCAGGCCATCTTCGGCGGCCTCTTCGACGTGAAGGTGACGGGCAAGCCCTTCATCCCGATGAACCGCAACTTCCTCGTCATCGCCAACCACACGAGCCACCTGGACATGGGACTCGTGAAGGTGGTGCTCGGCGACCAGGGACAGCGGCTCACCACGCTCGCGGCCCGGGACTACTTCTTCGATACGCCCCTCAAGCGCGCGTACTTCGAGAACTTCACGGACCTCATCCCCATGGACCGCCACGGCTCGCTGCGCGAGTCGCTGCGGCTCGCCGGCAGTGCGCTCCGCCAGGGCTTCAACCTGCTCATCTTCCCCGAGGGCACGCGCTCGGTGACGGGCGAGCTGCTCGAGTTCAAGCCCACCCTGGGCTACCTGGCGCTCACCTACGGGGTGGACGTGCTGCCCATCTACCTGAAGGGCGCCTTCGAGGCGCTGCCCAAGGGCCGCATGGTGCCCAAGTCCCGCGAGCTGGAGGCCCACATCGGCCCCGCGCTCACGTACGAGATGCTGCGCGCCAAGACGCAGGGCATGGCGCGCTCGGAGAGCTACCGCTATGCCACCAGGCTGGCGGAGGACTCCATCCAGGCGCTGGCCGCCGGCCGCGCGCTGAGCTTCGATGAATCCGCGACGGTCGAGGATCAGCGCCGCGCGCTGTCCTCGGGAGGGAGTGAGTCGTGAAGCTGCTCGTCACCGGAGGTACCGGTTTCCTGGGCGCGCACCTGGTGCCGCGGTTGGTCGCCGCGGGCCATGAGGTGCGCATCATCGGCCGCTCCAAGCCGGCGGGCCCGGGCTTCGACAAGGCGGAGTACGTCCCGGGAGACCTGAAGAACCGCGAGGCGGTGCGGCGCGCGCTCGAGGGCGTGCAGGCCGTCTACCACCTGGCGGGGCTCGTTTCGTTCCAGGACAAGGACTCGCGGCGGATGTACGAGCTGCACGTGGACGCCACGCGCGAGCTGCTGCGTGACGTGCGCGAGTCCGGCGTCCAGCGCGTCATCCTCGCTTCCACCTCGGGCACCATCGCCGTGTCCAAGGAGGAGCGGGTCGGCACGGAGGACGACGGCTACCCCATCGAGGTGGTGGGGCGCTGGCCGTACTACCTGTCGAAGATCTACGAGGAGAAGCTCGCGCTGGAGTACTGCCGCCAGCACGCCATTCCCCTGGTGGTGCTCAACCCGAGCCTCTTGATGGGCCCGGGGGACGACCGGCTGTCCTCCACGTGGACGGTGATGAAGTTCCTGCAGGGCGAGATTCCGGCCATGCCGGGCGGTGGCATGTCCTTCGTGGACGTGCGCGACGCGGCCGAGGCCTTCGCGAACGCGCTGACGCGGGGCGAGGTGTTCGGGCGCCACCTGATGGGCGTGAACATGTCCATGCCGGACTTCTTCGAGCGCCTGGAGCGCCTGTCGGGGGTGACGGCGCCCCGGCTGCGGCTGCCCGCGAAGGTGAACGTGCTCGGGGCCAAGGTGCTGGAGCGGGTGGCGCAGTGGCGTGGGACGAAGCCCACGTTGGACCCGCAGGAAGTGGACATCGGCGAGCACTGGTTCTGGCTGGACGCCTCGAAGGCCGAGCGCGAGCTGGGCTTCAAGGCCCGGGACGTCCACGAGACGCTGCACGACACGGTGCAGTACCTGTACACGCGGATGGCTCCGGGCCACCTGCCCGGCAGCAAGGGCCGGCTCGAGGAGCTGCGCGAGGGGACCTGAGCGGGAGGCGCCCCAGTGGACCCCTGGCCCTCAATTTCCCCTCTCCCACCGGGAGAGGGACGGGGTGAGGGTATTGGGTGCACTCGGGTTGGAACCCGTGTCCCCACTCCGGTTCACGGGTTGAAGAACAGGCACAGGCACCCTCACCCCGACCCTCTCCCGAGGGGAGAGGGGATGTTGGGCAAGGAGTGCTGACGACGGCCTTCTGCTGACGACGGCCTTCTGCTGACGACGGCCTTCTGCTGACGGCGGCCTTCCGTTGTTACCAGACCACCCGGTTCCGGCCCGTCTTCTTCGCCTTGTACAGGTTGGCGTCCGCCACCTTGATGAACTGCAGCGGCTCCACCATGTCCGGCGTCATGTCCGCCACCCCCAACGACAGGGTGACCGGAATCTCCTGGTTCTCGAAGACGAACTGCTTCTTCTCGATCGTCTGACGGATCTTCTCCGCGAAGATGCGCGCCTTCTCCAGGCCGTCCTCCGGCACCACCAGCGAGAACTCCTCGCCGCCGTAGCGCGCGAAGCACTGCTCCTTGCGCACCATCCGCTTGATGGTCTGCGCCAGCTCGCGCAGCACGTAGTCACCCGCCAGGTGCCCGTGCACGTCGTTGATCTTCTTGAAGAAGTCGATGTCGAACATCATCAGCGTCAGGGGGCGCCCGTACCGGTGGCACCTCCCCATCTCCCTCTCCAGGTACTCGAGGAAGTAACGCTTGTTGTTCACCCCGGTGAGCCCATCCACGATCGTCAGCGTGTAGATGGTCTCGTGGTACTGCAGCTCCACGTTGTCACCGGTGAGGAACTTGAAGATGGACCCTCCCACCTTGATGAGATCGCCGCTGCGCAGCGCCGTCTCCTGCGTCACCTCCTGATCGTTCAGGTAGGTGCCGTTGGTGGAGCCCAGGTCCTTCACGAGCATCCGCCCCTGCTTGCGGATGATCATGGCGTGCCTGCGCGACACGTTGTCGAGGTCCACCACGATGTGGTTGCCCTCTTCCCGCCCGATGGTGAACTCGGTTTCCTGGAGCGCGTACTTCTTCCCCAGCTCCGGCCCGTGGATCTGAACGATGCAGCATTCAGCCTCGACGGGGGTCGCCAGTTCCTTGATCGAGGAGATCTTGGTTACTCGGGTTTCGTCGCCAGCCATCGATTAGAAGACATAGCACGGCTGGCCGGGTGGAAGCCACGAGGGCCATGCCTGTCCCCCCGGTTTGGATACTCAACGGTGCCCCTCCGGCGGCCTTGAAGGGCCCCAAACCCTGGGTAACGTGCCCGGTCATATGGCCAAACTGCTGGCAATGATCCTCGCAGGGGGCGCCGGAACCCGGCTGGAACCCCTCACCCGTGAACGCGCCAAGCCCGCGGTTCCCTTCGGCGGGCGCTACCGCATCATCGACTTCGTGCTGTCCAACTTCGCCAACTCCGGCATCTACCGGATGAAGGTGCTCACCCAGTACAAGAGCGACTCGCTCAACAAGCACCTGTCCCGGGCCTGGAGGATGTCGGCCTTCCTCGGACACTACGTGGAAACCGTACCCGCCCAGATGCGGACCGGCATGGACTGGTACAAGGGCAGCGTCGACGCCATCTACCAGAACCTCAACATCATCACCGACGAGGAGCCGGACTACATCTTCGTCTTCGGTGCCGACCACGTCTACCGGATGGACTGCCAGCAGATGCTGGACTTCCACACCTCCCGGAAGGCCGCCTGCACGGTGGCCGCCATCCCCGTCCCCATCGAGGAGGGCAAGGAGTTCGGCATCATCGACGTGGACACGGACGGGCGGATGAAGGACTTCGTGGAGAAGCCCAAGAACCCACCGCCCATGCCCGGCAACCCCAAGTACTGCCTGGCCTCCATGGGCAACTACCTCTTCTCCACCGACCAGCTGGTGAAGGAGGTGGTGCGCGACGCCGCCAACGAGGGCAGCGCCCATGACTTCGGCAAGTCCATCATCAGCGAGCTGTACAAGCGCGAGCCGGTCTACGTGTACGACTTCGCCCAGAACGTCATCGCCGGCCAGGAGGAGAAGGAGCGCGGCTACTGGCGGGATGTGGGGAACATCGACACCTACTACCAGTCCAACATGGACCTGGTGGAGGTGAACCCCGTCTTCAACCTCTACAACGACCGCTGGCCCATCTACACCCAGCCCAACAACTTCCCCCCGGCCAAGTTCGTCTTCGCCGACCGGGAGAACCACCGCGTGGGTCACTCCACCGACTCACTCGTGAGCGAGGGGTGCATCATCTCCGGCGGCCACGTGAACCGCTCGGTGCTCTCGCCCAAGGTGCGCGTCAACTCGTTCTCCGAGGTCCAGGACTCCATCCTCTTCGAGAACGTCACCATCGGCCGGCGCTGCCGCATCCGCCGCGCCATCATCGACAAGAACGTGGAAATCCCCCCGGGGATGACCATCGGCTACGACCTGGACGAGGACCGCCGCCGCTTCCACGTCACCTCCGGTGGCGTGGTGGTCATCCCCAAGGGCATGAAGGTGGCCTGAGCCTCCGCCCGGCCCCCTGGAAGGCCGCCTCAGCGGAAGGCGGCCTTCACCTCCTGCCGGGTCAGCACCACCAGGGCCCAGATGCCCACCGGCAGGCCGATGACGCAGCAGCAGCAGGAGAAGCACGGCACCATCGCGATGATGGAGGCGGCGATCGCCACGCCGTACATCCTGAACTTCGTCATCTGCAGGCCGCCAAAGGCGATGAGCGCCCCCAGCCCCACCCCCACCACGCTGTAGAGGATGCCGATGACGCTCGGGCCCTCGGACTGGAGGGCCAGCACCTGCTCGGCGAGCTCCCGGTACTGCTGCAGGTTCGGGTCGTTGTAGAACTCGGGTGGCAGCCCCTCCTGGCCCGCCGCCCCGGCTCCGATGACCGACGACAGCAGGTTGAACACCCAGAAGAGGACGGTCAGGGCCCCCGTCCCCATCAGCAGGTAGGCCGGAAGGGTCACGGCGTCCCGCAGCGCCTTGTCGGGCCCAGGCCCCGGCATTCCCGCCGGGTTGTCCGGAATGTGGTCCATGTGTGTGTTTCCCCTCCCCATCTCGGGGGTCATACTTCCGTGGGCCAGGCGGCCCACGCGCCCGCCGATTCCACCCGGTGGCGGGGGGGAGCGCCAGGGAATTGACGCTCCCCCCACGAGAATCCCGGGTGATTCTCAGGCCTTGAAAGTCATCAGCGGGGCCATCCGCGCCACCTCCCGGACGATGCCCGCCTCCACCTGCGAGGCCACCACCGGGCCAATGGGCTTGTAGGCCGCCGGCGCCTCCTCGATGCGGCGCTCGGCCCGGAGGGTGATGCAGTCCACCCCCGTGAGGCCCAGCGCCTCCTCCCGCCGGTCCGCCCCACCCCGCGCCATGGAGAAGCGCGAGCGCGCCCGCCCCGCTCCATGCGACGCCGACGCCAGCGCCTCCGCGTTGCCCTGCCCCACCATCAGGTAGGACGCCGCCCCCATGGAGCCGGGGATGATGACCGGCTGCTCCGCCTCCGCCGGGCATGCCCCCTTGCGCGCCAGCCACCCGCCCTCCCACGGCAGGGTGATGTTGTGCGGCACGTCGTAGACGAGCGGCGCCTCCACGTCCCCGAACAGCTCCCGCAGCGTCTGCCTCAGCAGCTCCGCCAGCAGCAGCCGGTTGAGGAAGGCGTAGTTGGCCGCCGTGGCCTCGGCCCGCAGGTACTCGCGCACCTGCTCCGGCTCCACCAACGGAAGAATCCCGCTCTCCGGCAGGGGTGCCCCCACCGGCCACGCCGCCCGCGTCCGCTCCCGCCACGTGTTCCCCACGTGCTTGCCCATGTCCCGCGAGCCCGAGTGGATCATGAACGCGAGCTGTCCCTCGCGCACACCCCACTCCCACGCCCGCGCCCGGTCCATCACCGCCTCCACCCGCTGCACCTCCACGAAGTGGTTGCCCCCGCCAATGGTGGCCAGGCCCGGGTCTCTCACCACGCCCTCCCGGCGCAGCCCCGTGGGCGCCCACGCCGGGTCTCCCTCCAGCGCCCCGCCCAGGTACACCCGCGCCGACTCCCGGTCGAGCTGCCCCAGGTCCGCCCGGGCCACCACGCCCAGCGGCGCCTCCATCGTCTCCAGCAGCCAGCCCGGCAGGCCATCGCGCAGCAGCGCCTCCACCGCGCGCGAGCCCAGCGCCACGTCCCGCGTGCCGAAGAAGTAGTGGCCCTTCATCCGCTCGACGAAGGCGTCCCGGCGGGCGAGGAAGGTCTCCACGGGCAGATCCGCGACATGCAGGCGCATGCCGCAGTTGATGTCGGTGCCCACCGCGGCGGGCACCACCAGTCCCTCCGTGTGCACCACCGAGCCGATGGCCACGCCGGAGTCACCCGGGTGGAAGTCCGGCGTGGCGCGCACGCGCTTCACCCGGCCACCGCCCGGGTGCTTCAGCGCCGCGAGCGCGGCCAGTTGCTGGAAGGCCTTGCCCTCCACGGGCAGTTCGGGTGGGAGGAGCACCTCGGCGGGCGGCGCGTTGGAATCGCCCTGGAGGCGCACGGAGTAGACACGACCGTCGTACGTCACATCGAGCCCCTCACGGGCGAGTGCCCGCAGGAGCCGGTTCAATTTCGGCTGCATGACCTTCTCGGAATCTGGCCCGCGCCCGGAAGGGCACGGGGGACCTGTGCGAATGGATTCGAGACCTCGGGTCAGCAGCCGCGGCCGTGCACGCCGGAGCGTCCACTGTCCCCAGCGACGCCACGGGCCGCGCACACCTGACACGAGCCGTGGCCGCCGGGCCGTACAGGCAGGGGAGGAGCCGACTTTGTAAAGTACTCAGGGTGTTGCAGATTTGATGTGGCGGAAGAGGCGCTTCATCGCACGGGGAGCGGAGGAGCCCATGGCGACGGTCGACGGGCATGGATGCGACGCGAGGCTGGAGGCATCCGTGCGCTCCTTCCCCGAGTTGCTCCTCCAGGTAGGCGAGAGCCTCCACGCCACGTTGGTCGTCGATGACCAGGGCCGGATCGGCCGGATCCACAGCACCCTGGCCGTTGCCGCCGGGTGGGGAGATGGCGTGCCGCCCGAAGGACGGCCCCTGGAGGAGGTACTCCAGCCCTTCCCGTGGCTCGTGGAGGCCCTGCACACGGCCCTCACCGGAACGGAGACCGTCAGCGAGGGCGGCGAGCGGGACCGGTGGATGCGCGCCCTGGTGCTCCCCGTCTTCGGACACGAGGGTCAGTGCCTGGGAGCATGCGCCCGCTTGAGCGAACGAGCACCCGCGAAGCCCGAGCCGGCGCACCAGGCGGTCCTGGAGCAGAAGCTCACCCGGACCCAGCGGCAGTACGAGGATCTGCTCAACACCATCGACGGCATCGTCTGGGAAGCGGATGTGAACTTCCGCTTCACCTTCGTCAACAAGCAATCGGAACGGCTGCTCGGCCATCCCTCCCGCCAATGGATCCAGGACCCGGACTTCTGGAAGACCCACGTCCATCCCGAGGACCGCGAGTGGGCCCAGGCCTACTGCATGAAGGCGAGCCGGGAGAACAGGCCCTACGAGTTCGAGTACCGCATGCTGGCCGCGGATGGACGTGTCGTGTGGCTGCGGACCATCGTCACCGTGCTCCCCGAGGAAGAGCGGCCCCTGAAGCTGCGCGGCATCATGGTGGACGTCACCGAGCAGCGCCTGGCCCGGGAGAAGCTGGAGCAGACGGCCTCGGTACTGCGCGCCACGTTCGATTCCATCGCCGATGGCGTCGTCGTGGTGGACAGGAACATGCGCGTCACCGCCTTCAACAAGCGCTTCCAGCAGCTCTGGCAGCTCCCCGATGAGGTTCTGGAGGTGGGAACAGCCACCGAAAAACCCCTCGCGGCCGCGCTCCACCTGGTCAAGGACCCGGAGCGCTTCGCCGCGCGGATCCGCGAGGTGTACGCGATCCCCGGCCTGGAGGACGTCGACACCGTCGAGCTCGCCAACGGGAGAACCCTCGAGCGCACCACGCGGCCCCAATGGATGGGCAACACCATCATCGGCCGCATCTGGAGCTACCGCGACGTGACGGAGGAGCGCCAGGCCCAGGAGAAGCTGGAGCAGACGGTGTCGCTGCTGCGCGCCACGTTCGACTCCATCGCCGATGGCGTCATCGTCGTGGGCCGCGACCGGAAGATCACCACCTTCAACCAGCGCTTCCAACGGATCTGGCGATTCTCCGATACCGTGCGGCTGGAGAACCTGGATGCCCTGCAGGCGGTCACCGCCGCGGCCCCCCTGGTCAAGGATCCGGAGCGGTTCGTCTCGCAGCTCCAGGAGATGTTCGTGCTCTCCGACAGGGAGGTCGTGGACACCATCGAGCTCCGCGACGGGCGCATCCTCGAGCGCACCACGATGCCCCAACGGATGGGTGACACCATCATCGGCCGCGTCTGGAGCTACCGGGATGTCACGGAGGAGCGCCTCGCCAAGGCGGAGCAGGAACGGCTGTTCGTGGCCGAAAGGCACGCGCGCGCGCAGCTGGAGGAGTCACTCGCCGTGCTCGACACCTTCCTGAACAACGCGCCCATCGGACTGGGCTTCCTCGACCGCGGCCTGCGCTTCCTCCACGTCAACGACGCCCTGGCCACGTTGCACGGCAACACCCGCGAGGAGGAGCTGGGCCGGACACTGCGCGAGCTGGCTCCCCACATCGCGGCCAACGTCGAGCCCCTCATGCGCCAGGTCCTGGCCACCGGCAAGCCCATCATCGGGCTCGACATGGCACTCGAGGTCCCGGCCACCCCGGGCCAGTTGCGTCACTGGCGCGTCAGCTACTACCCCGTCCGCACGACGAGCGGGAGGCTCGTGGGCGTGGGTGCCGTGGTCGTCGAGGTCACGGAGGAGCGCCGCGCCCAGTTGGAGCGGGAGCGGCTGCTCCACGAGGCCCAGGAGGCCATTCAAACCCGGGATGACTTCCTCTGCGTCGCCTCACACGAGCTGAAGACGCCCCTCACCCCCCTCCGGCTCCATCTGCAACGTCTCCAGAAGAAGAGCGCCTCCGGACAACCCCTCCCGCCCGGCTTCGCGGACAAGGCGCTCGTCCAGGTGGATCGGCTCTCCGGGTTGATCTCCGACATGCTGGACGCCTCGCAACTCGAGGCGGGGAGGCTGGAGCTGGAGCGCGAGCCCCTGCCGCTCCAGGAGGTCATCCACGAAGCCCTGGAGTCCTTCCGCCCCGTCAGTCTCCAGCACCCGCTGGAGTACGAAGAGCAGTGCACGGAGGCGCTCGTCATCCAGGGAGACCGGGAGCGGCTGGTGCAGGTGCTGAGCCACTTGCTGGAGAACGCGCGCAAGTACAGCCCCCTGAAGGGACCGATTCGCGTCACGCTCACCCGGAACGGAGCGGAAGCCGTCGTCTCCGTCTCGGACCGCGGAATCGGCATCCCGGCGGACCAGCAGGCGCACCTCTTCGAGCGTTTCTTCCGGGCCCGCAACGCCCCCATCTCGGGCTTTGGCGGGTTGGGACTCGGGCTCTACATCTGCCGGCACCTCATCGAGCGCCACGGCGGCCGCATCTGGGCCGAGAGCCAGAACGGCCTGGGCACCACCTTCCGCTTCACCCTGCCCGTGGAGCCGGCCCCGCCCCTCCCCAGCCGCGCCTGACAGGGCGCTCGGCGAGGAAGCCCCAGGTGATTGGAGCTCCACCGGTGTTGAATGCCATGTCCAGCCGCCTCCCGCGCTACGCTTACGGAGAAGAAAAAGGAGAGCCATGGCCCCCACCCAGAGCAGTGAGGAGCACCCGGAACCGCCCCGTGTGGCGGATCCCTCTCCGCTGATCTGGCTGGGGGGAGGCCTCCCACCACGTTTCCGCTGGGTGAGTCCCTCTCTCGTCCAGGCCCTCGGTCATCCCCTGGAGGCGTGGAAGACGCGGGGCTTCGTCTCCCAGCTCGTGCACCCGGAGGAGCTCGACGGGCTGCTGGAGGCCTGGGGAGCGGTGGCCAGGACGGGAGAGCCCCGGACCCTCGAGCTCCGGGCGCGCTCGGCCGAGGGAAGGCCCGTCCGCCTGGCCGTGGAGCTGAACGCCGTCGAGCCCTCGCCGGATGGGACCGGGGAGCTCATCGGCACCGTCCGGGTCCTCTCTCCCCCGCACCCGCCCGAGGGGGTGAAGCACACCGCCCCGAGCATCGACGAGATGCTCCAGGAGATCACCCGCACCCAGCGCATGCACGAGGAGCTCATCGACGCCATCGACGGCATCGTCTGGGAGACGGACGCGAACTTCCGCTTCACCTTCGTCAGCAAGCAGGCCGAGCGCATCCTGGGCTACCCCATCCGGCAATGGATGGAGGATCCCGGCTTCTGGCTGGAGCACCTCCACCCCGAGGACCGGGACTGGGCCTCCGCCTATTGCATGAAGTCCGCCAAGGAGTGCAGGGCCCACGAGTTCGAGTACCGGATGGTGGCGGCCAACGGCACCAGCGTGTGGCTGAGGGACATCGTCACCGTCGTCTCCGAGAACGGCGTCCCCCGTCAGCTCCGCGGCATCATGGTGGACGTCACCGCGCAGCGCCGGGCCCGGACGGATCTGGAGCAGACCGTCTCGCTGCTGCGCGCCACCCTGGACTCGACGGCGGATGGCATCATCGTCCTCACCCAGGACTGGCACATCACCGCCGTCAACGGGAGGTTCCAGAAGCTGTGGAACATCCCCGACACCATGCTGGAAGGCCGCGATGGCCGGGTGCTGAGCGAATACATGCGCGCCCAGATGGAGAACGCGGAGCAGGTCCACCCGCGCACCCAGCAACTGCTGGCGAGTCCCGAGCAAGAGGGGGTCGACGACCTGGAGCTCCGGGACGGACGTGTCATCGAGCGCTACTCACGCCCCCAGCGGTTGGGAGACACCATCGTCGGCCGCGTCTGGACGTACCGGGACGTGACGGTGGAGCGCCGCGCCCAGGCGGAGAGCGAGCGGTTGCTGCGCGAGGCCCGCGAGGCCATCCGCGTGAGGGACGACTTCCTGTCCATCGCCTCCCACGAGCTGAAGACGCCGCTCACCCCCCTCAAGCTGCACCTGCAGGTGCTGAAACACCGGATGGCCGACGGACAGCCCGTCCCGGCCCAGCACGTGGACAAGGCGCTCACCCAGGTGGCGCGGCTCTCCGGGCTCATCAAGGATCTGTTGGACACCTCGCGCATCCAGGCCGGACGGCTGGAGCTGCGTCACGAGCCCGTGTCCCTCCGGGAGCTCACCCACGAGGTGCTGGCGGACCTGCGCGCCATCAGCCCCCACCGCTCGCTCGAATACGAGGAGCCCGCCGAGCCGCTCCTCATCCAGGGCGACCGCGGCCGGCTCGCGCAGGTGCTGGTGAACCTGCTGGAGAACGCCCTCAAGTACAGCCCCACGGGCGGCACCATCCGCGTGCACGTGGAGCGGGACGGGGCCCAGGCCCTCGTCTCGGTGTCGGACTCGGGCATCGGCATCCCCCCGGATCAGAAGGCCCTCCTCTTCGAGCGCTTCTTCCGGGCGCGCAACGCCCCCATCTCGGGCTTCGGAGGACTGGGGCTCGGCCTCTACATCTGCCGCGACATCGTCGAGCGCCACGGCGGCCGCATCTGGGTGGAGAGCGAGGTGGGCAACGGCTCCACGTTCCACTTCACCCTCCCGGTGCTGGAGGACGAGGCGTCCGCTACACCGCCGGAGACAGCCCTCCATCCACGTTGAGGGCCGTGCCCGTCACGTACCCGGCCCTCGGCGAGAGGAGGAAGGCCACCACGTCGGCGAACTCCCCGGCCCGGCCCACCCGGCCCAGGGGAACGCCCGAGTCCTTCGCCATCTTCGTGTAGAGCGCCTCCACCGGCTGCCCCGCCGCCGCCGCCTTGCGCTCCCACTGGCCACTCTCGACGAGCCCCACCAGCACCGCGTTCACCCGGATGCCCGCGGGGCCCAGCTCCTTGGACAGCGCCTTGGTGAGCGCCATGCCCGCCGCCCGCGACACCGAGGACGGCAGCGAGTTCGCCCCCGGCGCCTTCGCCCCGATGGCCAGCACGTTGATGATGGAGCCACCGCCCCCCGCGCGCAGGTGGGGCACCACCCGCCGCGAGGTGCGCACCGCGGCGAAGAGCTTGAGCTCCAGGTCCGCCTCCCATGCCGCGTCATCCACCTCGGCGAAGGGCCGCGCCGCCGCCGTGCCCGCGTTGTTCACCAGCCCGTCCACCCTCCCCCACCGCTCCAGCGCCGCCTCCACGAAGCGGTCCACCTCGTCCGGACGGGTGATGTCCGTCACCCGCGCCAGCACGTCGCCGCCCTCCTCGCGCAACGCGGACGCCGTGGACTCCAGCCGCTCGGCGCCCCGGGCACAGAGGGCCACGCGGGCCCCCTCGCGCACCAGGCGCCGGGCCACCGCGGCTCCCAACCCCTCCGAGCCGCCCGTCACCAGCACCACCTTCCCACCGAGCTCCAGGTCCATGGCGTCCTTCCCGGCTCAGGCCGGCTGCTTCACCACCTGCGGCCGCTTCTCGAAGGTCGCCAGCGTCCGGGCGATCTCCTCGTTCACCTGGCGCAGCAGATCCTGCTTCTCGCGGAACGGCAGGAAGGCGCTCTTGAAGCCGGACACGAGGATGGTGGTCAGGTCATCCAGCGACAGCCCCAGCTCCTTGTGCGCCACCCACAGCTCCTTCGTCACCGTGGTGTCGGTGATGAGGCGGTTGTCGGTGTTGATCGTCACGCGCAGGCCGTAGTCGAAGTAGAACTTGAGCGGGTGCGCCTCCAGGCTCGGCACCGCCCCCGTCTGCACGTTGGAGGTGGGGCACACCTCCAGGGGGATGCGGTGATCGTTCACGTAGTTGAGCAGATCCCCATCCTCGCGCAGCCGCGTGCCGTGGCCGATGCGGTGCGCGCCCAGGTAGTGGATGGCCTGGGAGATGGACTCGGGCCCGAAGGCCTCGCCCGCGTGCGCCGTGCAGTTGACGTTGTTCTTGAGGATGAGCTGGAAGGCGTCCTTGTGGTCCTTGGCCGGGAAGTTCGCCTCGGCGCCCGCCAGGTCGAAGCCGATGACGCCCCGGTTCTTGTAGGCCACCGACAGCTCCGCCAGCCGCATGGACGTCTGCGGGTTGATGTGGCGGATGCCGCAGATGATGACGCCGTACTTGATGCCCGTCTCGCGCTTGGCCACCCGCAGGCCCTCGAGCACCGAGTCGATGACGGTGGTCATCTTCAGGCCCTTCTGCAGGTGCAGGGCGGGCGAGTAGCGCACCTCGAGGTAGCGCACGTTCTCGGCCGCCGCGTCCACCGCCAGCTCATAGGCCGAGCGGTAGAGGGCCTCGGCCGTCTGCAGCACCGAGAGCGTCACGTCGAAGGCCACCAGGTAGTCCTCGAGGTTCTTGCACACCTCGCCCATGTGGATGGCCTTGGCCAGGCCGTCCTCGGTGTCCGCGGGCAGCTTCACCTTCTGCTGCTCGCCCAGCTCGAGGATCGTCTTGAGCCGCATGGAGCCGTCGAGGTGGCAGTGCAGGTCCGTCTTGGGGAGCGCCTGGAGCAGCTCCATGGTGACGGGGATGGCCGGGGGCGGGGCCCAGTCGGCCCGGCGGGCGGATGAGGGAATACCAGTCGAGCTGGGGAGCTCGTCGTCGCGAATCGAAGCCATGTCGGGTTCCTTCCTTGCCAACCATCCTAGGGTCCTGAAGATCCTCCCTCAACCATGCAGCTACCCCGCCCTCAGCGCCTCGTCTTACTGCTCGCCATGGCGGCGCTGATGGCCGCCTGCCGGCAACCCACCGACCCGCTCTTCGCCTTCTCCTCTGACGCGCCGTCCCGTGCGGGGCTGGTGGCCCTGGAGGACGGCGTCCTGGTGGGCAACGAGGGCGGCCGTTTCCTGAGGTTGGACCGCCAAGGAACGCCCCTCTGGCGCGTGGAGCTGGGCCGGGAGGTCGCCGCGCGCCCGGCGGTCTCGGGGGAGACTGTCATCGTGGGAACGGTTGGCGGGACTCTCGTCAGCCTCGCGCTCGCCGATGGCTCGGAGCGCTGGCGCCTCACCGGGCAGCCACCCGTGCTCACCCCGCTCGTCTCGGAGGCGGGCTCCGTCTACGTCGTGGCCCCGGATGGGGCGGTGAGGGCCCTCACCGTGGGCTCGGGCGAGGTGCGCTGGCGCCGGCCCCTCCCGCCGGGTGTCCCCCGTCCGGATGCCACCCGGCCCCAGCCCGCGCCGGTGCTCGCCGGAGGGTTGCTGGTGGTGGTGCTCGGGGACGCGGGGGTGTTCGCGCTGTCACCCCAGGACGGCACCGTGCGCTGGCGGCAGCCCCTGGCGAGGGTGCTCGGGATGGAGGCCCAGGGGGAGGTGCTGTACGTCTCCACCCAGAAGGGCGAGGTGCTCGCGCTCGGGCTGGCCAACGGGCAGGTGCGCTGGCGGCAGACACCCGCCTCCGCGCTCTCGAGTCCCCCGGCATGGGCCCAGGGGATGGTCTGGGTGGGCACGGAGGACAAGCTGCTGCTGGCCCTGTCGCCCCAGGATGGGAGGGAGTCCATCCGGCTGGCCCTGCCCGCGCCTTTGGTGACGCAGGCCGTCGAGTTCCGCGAGTGGATGCTGGTACCCACCCGTGACAGCCAGGGCTGGTTGCTCGCGCTCAAGCCGCGCGAGGGGCCTCCCGTGTTCACGCTGCGGTTGGATACGCCGCTGCTCACCCGGCCCGTGGTGCTCGGGGATCAGCTCTTCGTGCTGGGACAGGATGGACGGGTGCTCTCGTGGCGGCTCCAGCCGCCGAAGCCATGAGCCCGGATGTGGACGTCTACACTGGGGCCACGATAGGAGCCCGCATTCTTGAACTGCGAGGACCTGAGTGTTCACCCGTCGCGTTGGCCTGAACGTATTGGCCCTGGCCGTGCTCATGACGCAATGCGCGTGCGTCACTACCGCGTCCCGCGGCACACCGGGCTCCTACGGCTACAGCAACGCGCCCGTGGGCATCGACTCCCCTTCGGCCACCTGTCGCAACAGCCTCTCCGCCTGCGTCGCGCTTTACGGCAAGGAGATGGCGTCCACCACGGCGGTGTTGAAGGTGATGATCGATGAGACGACAAAGAATTCCATTGAGGAGGAGTTGAAGAAGTGCGCCGAACTGGCTCGCTCCGAAGTGCTCCTCCGATATCCGAAGCAATTCAAGGGCCCCGCACCGGATGCCGGAGAGTGCAAGCAAGAAACAAAGGCCCAAGGCAGGCGCGTCACATGGGCCATGCGGCTCGGTATCGAGATGCATGAAGCCGCCCGGAACTGTACCGAAGAGGCACTGGGCAAGATGAGGCCAGGAAGATTCAGCCTGGAACAGCGCTACCGGCCTGACATGGAGACAGGGGAGAAGGAGCTGGTCAGAGCCGAAGAAGAGCAAGCGCTCGAGGAATCCGGCAATGGCGGGGAGTTGAAAGGGACGCTGAAGCCCGATGTGGTGATCCACGATGGCGACCCGCTCAATGCACTCGCCGTCTATGACTTCAAGTTTCCCTGTGTGAGTTCCGACTCGGTACCTGAGTGGCACCAATACCCCGATGGACATCCGTTCGCGGGGTTCAGCCAGGGGGAGATGTACCAGAATTTCATCGCCCTTCTTGTCGCGCGAGTCATTCCCCGGCTTGGAGTTGTTCGTGGCTGAGAACTACCCTCGGATACGAATCCATGCAGAGAGCGGGCACCTGCTTGTCAGGGATGGTCTGGCCGTGACGTTCTTCATGCGCCACTCCCACGCGGAAATCTCACAAGGTGTTCGTCGTTCGCTCGAGACGTACCTGCGTGCAACTGGCCCCTCCGCGCTCACGTTGTACGCGGACGAGGAAGGCGACCACCAACCCCTTGATGATGCTGGCTGGGAAATCATCCATGACACCATGCAACTCCCTCGCATGGCCATGATTGACCTTTCAGGGGCGGGGAACGACCAGCAGAGCTATCGGTTCATCTACCGCGGCAGGTTCCTGGAGGGTCCGTCCCTCAAGAACAAACCGGGCGCGGTCTCCGCGGTCTCCTTCTGGCTACCTACTGAATTCCTCGAGGAGCATGGCCCTGAGCGGGTACGCGGACTCGCAATGGAGTTGGCCTCGCCCCTGCCCTTTAGTACTGGATACGCGGGGCTCTCATTCAACAGCGCGACCAGGCTGGAACAGATGCAGGGAGACACTCCCAAGCTGCGCTTCCGCTACCCAGGCATGGAGGTTTCCGACATGAGCTGGGTGTCGTTACACATTGGAACTCAGGTACGAGGCCCCTCCTGGCTGACCTTCCTCGGGCAGCCCATCCTGGGAGAGTTGGGCGGCGCGTTCGGGCTGCGCGCCCGGTTGCGACATCCAGAAACCACCGTCCAGGAGATGGAAGGGGATAGGGCCGTTGTCTCCCTGGGGCCCTGGCCCGAGGCGGGCGACACCGAGCAGGGAAATGTCCTGCCCGCCTACCGCGAACTGGCGCGCGTGCTGGAACCCTGGCTCTACCATGAGCCGAAGCTCCACACCGTGCAGAGCATGGAAGACACGCGCCGCTGGGAGCGGCGGTTCCTCGATTGATTCACGGCTCACCTCACGCAGACGAACACGCCTGAAGCCGAACGTCCTCCTCGGCAGTTCTGCCTGCTCCACTCACGGCGTCCCCTCCTTCATCGGCTCCTTGCTGGCCGCTGCCTCAAGCGCCGCGCGCACCTGATCCGCATCAACTTGGAGGAGTACCTGGAGGGCCGCGCTCCCGATTAGGATCAAACGCCATGTCCCCGCCCGATCTGACCTCGCTCGAAGTGCTCCGGAATCTCGAAGCGGACTACCGCGCCGCGAGGACGGACCCCTCTCTTCCATACGCGACCTGGTGCGAGAACCTCACGAGGTACCTAGAGCACATCGCGAAGGCGCCCGTGGAAGAGCGGGCCACGCTCGAATTCCAGCAGCGGCTCTGGAACGACAACCCCGTCGCGTTTACGGCACAGGGGGCCGTCCCCGTCGACAAGGCACTGGCAGATGAGGGGTTCCGGCGGTGGCTGGCGGAGCGCTCATTCACGCCCATTCCCAGCAACAAGGCGGAAGCCATCGGCGCCCTCCAGGGGTTGCGCGACGAGATCGTGGAGCGCCTCAAGCCCTTCGTCGGAAGGACCCCATGGTTCAAGACGGTTCGTGTCCTCGCCGCGCTCTTTCCTCATCACTTCACCACCATCGCGGATTGGTCCCGAATCAGCTGGCTCCACCAGCTCATGTTCACGGGCCGTAAGGTGGCCTACGTCGTCGAGGCACAGGCCAACGTCCTGGAACGCCTGGCCGAGGCACTCGGCCCGGTTCCCTCCGGGCTGGGGGCCTGGGTCGAGCGGATGACCTTGCCCTGGTTCATCCTTGAGCGATATCAGCAGAACGCCGCCGAGGTGATTGATACAGTCCCGTTGCAACCGCTCCCGGCGAAGCTCCGCCGGCGTGGAATGACGGCCATCAAGGGCTCGTTGGATGGGGTGCTCCGCGCCCTGGACTTCATGAAGGGCGGGGTCACCCGCGAGGACCTCTACACGTTCCTGAAGCAGGACTCCCCGAACGCGAAGAAGGGCTGGCTGAACACCAGCGCCTACGTCCTCCGAGCCGAGCTCGGGGTCATCGAGGAGCGAGGTGGAGAGTTCTTCCCCACGGAGTCGGGCCTCGAGTTACTCGAAACGGAGAACACCTCCGTTCTCGCTCCCTGGCTGCTGACGAGGATTCTGGGAGTAGACCACGTGTTGGTTCACCTACGTGACCAGGGGCCAGCTCCCACGAAGGCACTATTGGGGATGCTCCGGTCCGTCAATCCAGGCTGGACGACCGATTTCGCGCCCGGAGCCATCGTGAAATGGCTTCGGGCCTTTGGAACCATCGAGATGCGGCCTGATGCACGCCTCCAGCTCACCCAGCGGGGCCAGCAATGGGCCACCAGGGTGCACTGGGTGCCAGAACGCCTGGGCCCGCAGGGCGAGGAAGAGGACAGCATCGAGATCGCCGAGGAGGAGTTGACGGAGTCCGATCTCGAGAAATTCTCGGTGCCCTCCCTCCAGGAGATTCTCGAAAGGCTGCCGTCCGAGCTGGTCTTTCCCAAGGACAAGGTCGCGGCGCTCCACGCGGGACTGTGGGCACATCCTCGCCGCCACTTCGCCATCCTGACGGGGCTTTCTGGCTCGGGAAAGACGTCACTGGCCCGCGCCTACGCGAAGGCACTCCTCACCGCCTCCAAGGTGAAGACAGCGAGCAAGCCGCACCTGCTCACAGTTCCAGTGCAGCCTGGATGGACGGACCCCTCGTCCCTCCTGGGCTACCTCCACCCCGTGACCAATGAGGATTACGTCAGTACGGACTTCCTCGAGGTGCTCCGCGCGTGCGAAGCCGCGCCGGCCGAGCCGCACGTCGTGGTGCTTGACGAGATGAACCTGTCGCATCCCGAGCAGTACCTGGCGCCGCTGCTGTCGGCCATGGAGACGGGGGACCCCATCGTCCTGCACCGTGAGCCCGAGGCCCTGGACGGCGTTCCCGCGGAACTCCGCGCCTATCCGCCAAACCTCGTCCTCATCGGCACCGTGAACATGGACGAGACGACCCATGGGATCTCCGACAAGGTGCTCGACAGGGCCGTCATCCTCGACTTCTGGGAGGTCGATCTCGAGACCTATCCCGGGTGGGGCAAACGGGGCCTGCCCAAGGGCCAGGAAGAGCGCGTGCGTCAGCTCCTGGCGGAGCTCATCGGAGTGTTGGCACCGGTGCGGCTGCACTTCGCGTGGCGGGTCGTGGACGAGGTGCTCGACTTCCTGGTCCGCTCGGGCAAGGACGGCCATCTCAAGCCCGACGCGGCGCTCGACTGGATCGTCCATGCCAAGGTCCTGCCCAAGCTGCGTGGACATGACTCGCCTCAATTCCGCAAGGCCTTCGAGTCCTGCCAGAAAGTCCTCGCCCAGGCGGGACTCCAGCGCTCGGCGGCGAAGGTGGGGGAGCTGCTCGAAGACCTCAAGTCCACGGGCAGCGCCCGCTTCTGGCGCTAGTCGGTCCACACATGCACCTCCTTTGCACGGACGATCAGGGACGAGCCCTCGAGCTTGCACCGGCACCCGCCGTCAATGCGGGCTTCGAGGAGCGCGACACGGCGATCTTCCACATGCCTCCAGGGGGCCCCTGGACACTGTGGATCGACGACGAGCCATTGCCTCCCTCGGATACTGGCTGGCTCTGGGCTCCTGGATTCTTCGCGGGCGAGGTCACCGCCCGGCTCTCGGGGCCAGATGGCGCCGCGTACGAGTACCGCCTCGATGTCTCGCCGGACCGACAGAAGCTGGGACGCGACCATTTCGCCCGCCTCATCGAGGAGGTCGCCGCCGACGATCCACTCCTCCTGGCGGGAGACGAGCCCGCCACCGTCCTGAGCCGCGCGGAGCAGCTCTCCGAGGATCCGCTGCTCGCGCTCGTCGCGTTTGCACGGATGCGCGCTCACGTCAGCCCATTCCTGCGCGCCATCACCGAGGTCTCACGCAGACCGAGAACCGGGCTTCGTCAAGGAAGGCGCCTGGTTCCCCTCCAGCAAGCCCGCAGGCTCGACCTTCGTTCCGTGAGGATGGCGCTCCGGTCTCCGGATTCCGCCAGCGTTGTCCTGAACGAGAGCATGGCGCTGCTCTCGAATCCTTCCGCGCTGCGGTTCGACGTCCCCGTGAACGAGGTGACGCTCGACACCGCCGCCAATCACTGCCTGCGAGCCCTCCTGCTCGCCATCCGCCAGCGGGCACATGCCATTGCGGAACTCCTCATCGAGATGGCGAAGCGCCAGGAGTCGGACACACGAACAAGCCTCATGGCCAGGCTCCCCGTCCGACTCGAGCTACTGGAGCGCATGGCCGGAGAGGTCGCGGCCGTGCTGCGTCAGCAGCCATGGGTCGAGTTGTCCCGGGCGGAGATCACCGCGACGGGACTGACGGCTGTGGCCTCGGACCCGGCCTATGCCCGCGCCTTCCAGTTGGGGTGGAAGGCGCTGCGGACGGGAATCGGGGAGCTGGGCGGCGAGGAACGCTTGTGGCTGAGTCCAACCTGGGAGCTGTTCGAGCGGTGGTGCTTTGTGCGCCTGGCCCGGCAGCTCCGGCAGGTGTTCCCGGCGCTCCACTGGGAGCGTCTGACCGCACCGGCTGAGAGTGGGCGTGCGCTGGCCGAGTGGCGGGGCACCAGTGGCGGCGTCAGGGTCCGCCTGCTCCTCCAGCAGAAGTTTCCCAGTGGAGACCAGAAGCCCTGTGACCAGTTTAAATCCATCTCCCGGCAACGGTTTCCCGACTTGGTCCTCACGTATGAGCAGAATGGGGACTGTCGCTTCGTCGTCCTTGATGCGAAGTACCGCCGGAGCCGCCAAGCCATCCTGGAGGAGATGTCAGTGGCGCACACCTACCGGGACTCACTGCGCTGGAAGGGTCTGCGCTGCCAGGGAGCCTACCTGCTGCTGCCCTCCGCTTGCGAGGCTGAGTGGCTCTCGGAGGAGGGGTTCCGCAGGACGGAGCGCGTGGGGGCCCTGACCCTCGGAGAGGCGCTGGATCCGGTCGTGCGAGAGCTTCTGGTTCCGGCCCCGGCGGGTGAGCGATAAGCCAGTTCATGAGGTTGGACCGCCAAGGAGTGGCCCGCTGGTGCCTGGTTGCTCGCACTCAAGCCGCGCGAGGGGCCTCCCGTATTCACCCCGCGGCTGGACACGCCGCTGCTCATCCGGCCCGTGTGCTGGGGGAGTAGTTGTTCGTGCTGGGACGGGATGGGCGGGTGCTCTCGTGGCGGCTCCAGCCGCCGAAGCCGTGAGCCGGGGTGTCCATCCAGGGTGGCATTTCGCCCCACACCCGATGTGGACGCCTACACCTGGACCACGATAGGAGCCCGCATTCTTGGACTGCGAGGACCTGAGTGTTCACCCGTCTCGTTGGCCTGAACGTATTGGCCCAGGCCGTGCTCATGACGCAATGCGCGTGCGTCACTACCGCGTCCCGCGGCACACCGGGCTCCTACGGCTACAGCAACGCGCCCGTGGGCATCGACTCCCCTTCGGCCACCTGTCGCAACAGCCTCTCCGCATGCATCGCGCTTTACGGCAAGGAGATGGCCTCCACCACCGCTGTGTTGAAGGTGGTGCTCGACAAGGCGACAAAGCAATCCATCGAGGAGAAGCTCGAGAAATGCGCCGACCTGGCTCGCACCGAAGTCCTCCTCCGATATCCGAAGCAATTCAAGGGCCCTGCTCCTGATGCCGATGAGTGCAGGCAGGAAACGAAGTCCCAAGGCAGACGGATTACGTGGGCAATGCGACTCGGAATCGAGATGCATGAGGCCGCCCGGAAATGCGCCGAGGTGGCGCTGAACAAGCTGCGGCCCGGCAGGTTCAGCCTGGAACAGCGTTACCGCATCATCGACCTGGAGACGGGAGAAAAGGAGTTGGTCAGCACGGAAGAGGAGCGGGCACTCGAGGAGTCCGGAAATGGCGGGGAGTTGAAGGGAACCCTGAAACCCGATGTGGTCATCCACGAGGGCGATCCGCTCAATGCGCAGGCCGTCTACGACTTCAAGTTTCCCTGTGTAGATACCAGCTCGGTGCCCAAATGGACCCCATACCCACCAGGACACCCTTTCGCTGGTTTCACCCAAGGGCGCATGTACCAGGATTTCATAGCCCCTCTCGTCGGGCGCATCATCCCCTGGCTTGGAATATTCAATGAATGAACACTTTCCACGAGTACGCACCCATGCCAGGAATGGGTATCTATTGATCAGGGATGGAATGGCTCTGACGTTCTTCATGCGCCATTCCCATGCGTTCATCTCGCAAGCCGTCCATCAATCGTTGGAGTCATACCTCCGCGCGGTTGGACCTGATGCAATCAGCTTGTATGCTGATGACGAAGGTTTCTGGCAGCCCCTCGATGCCATGGGATGGGACGTCATCCATGGCAACATGCGAAGCCCGCAGATGGCCATGATTGACTTGTCGGGTGCGGCAAACAATCAGCAAAGCTACCGCTTCAGCTACCAAGGCAGGACTCTGGAAGGAACTCATTCCAAGAGGCATCCAGGTGCTGTTTCCGCGGTCTCCTTCTGGCTGCCTACCGAGTATATCGAGGAACATGGCCCCGGGCGGGTACGCGAACTCGCAATGGAACTGGCCACGCCCCTGCCCTTCTGCACTGGCAATGCCGGTCTCTCCTTCAACTGCGATACCAGCCTCGTAGGAGTACAGAGAGAAATCCACAAGTTGCGCTTCCGCTATCCAGGCATGGATGTTCCCAACATTGATTGGGACTCGTTACACATCGGCACTCAGGTACGAGGCCCCTCCTGGCTGACCTTCCTCGGACAGCCCGTGCTCGAAGAGTTGGGCGGCGTGCCCGGGCTCCGCGCCCGGTTGCACCATCCGGACACCACCGTCCAGGAGATGGAAGGGGATAGGGCCGTTGTCTCCCTGGGGCCCTGGCCCGAGGCGGGCGACACCGAGCAGGGAAATGTCCTGCCCGCCTACCGGGAACTGGCGCGCGTGCTGGAACCCTGGCTCTACCATGAGCCGAAGCTCCACACCGTGCAGAGCATGGAAGACACGCGCCGCTGGGAGCGGCGGTTCCTCGATTGAGCCATGGCGCCAAATTTGGAATCTCCAATGACTGAACACCTCCCGAGGATTCGCATCCATGACAGGAATGGACATCTGTTGATCAGAGATGGACTGGCGCTGACATTCTTCATGCGCCATTCCCATGCGGCCATCTCGCAAGCCGTCCATCAATCGTTGGAGGCATACCTGCGCGCGATTGGTCCAGATGCAATCAGCGTGCAGGCAGACGACGAGGGCCTCTGGCAGCCCCTCGATGCCACGGGATGGGACAGCATCCATCGCACCCTGCGAAGCCCGCAGATGGCCATGATTGACTTGTCGGGTGCGGCGAACCATCAGCAAAGCTACCGCTTCAGCTACCAAGGCAGGATTCTGGAGGGCGCTCTTCTCAAGAGACATCCAGGTGCTGTTTCCGCGGTCTCCTTCTCGCTCCCTACCGAGTACCTCGAGGAACATGGCCCGGAGCGGGTACGCGAGCTCGCAATGGAGCTGGCCAAACCCTTGCCCTTCTGCACTGGCAATGCCGGGCTCTCCTTCAACTGCGATACCAGCCTCGCGGGAGTGCAGAAAGAAATTCACAAGCTGCGCTTCCGTTACCCAGGCCTGGATGTTCCCAACATGGATTGGGACTCGTTACTCATGGGAACCCAGGTGCGGGGCCCCTCCTGGCTGACCTTCCTCGGACAGCCCGTACTCGGAGAGTTGGGTGGCGTGTCCGGGCTGCGCGCTCAGTTGCACCATCCGGACACCACCGTCCAGGAGATGGAAGGAGAGAGGGCCGTTGTTTCCCTGGGCCCCTGGCCCGAGGCGGGCGACACCGAGCAGGGAAATGTCCTGCCCGCCTACCGGGAACTGGCGCACGTGCTGGAACCCTGGCTCTACCACGAGCCGAAGATCCACACCGTGCAGAGCATGGAAGATACGCGCCGCTGGGAGCGACGGTTCCTCGATTGATTCACGGCTCCAAGGGGTGAACCCGAGAGCCGGATACCCTCACCCCGTCCCTCTCCCGGGGGGAGAGGGGATGTTGGGGGGATGTTGTGAGGGGATGTTTTGTGGTGGGTGGGATGCTCCGGGTCAACCCGGCAGCAGGAAGCGGGCGATGACTCGCTTCAGGCCCACCGTCCCACCGAAGTCCACCGTCACCTTCGCGTTGGGTCCGTTGCCGTCCGCCGAGATGATCTTCCCCATGCCGAACTGCTCGTGGCGCACCCTCATCCCGCGCACGTCCCCGCTCACGCCGTCCATGTCCGACGCCTGTGAGTAGGTGCGGTCGATGCGCGGACCGTCATCCTCGTCCGCCCAGTTCCGCTTGCGCGTCATCATCGGCGAGGACTTCGGCGCTGGCGTCTCCAGTTCCTGCTCCGCGAAGCCGAAGAGCGACTGCGGCACCTCCCGCAGGAAGCGCGAAGGCGGGTTGTAGCGCAGCTCTCCGAACAGCGACCGGCACTGCGCCAGGCTCACGAACAGCCGCTTCCGCGCGCGCGTGAAGCCCACGTAGCAGAGCCGCCGCTCCTCGGCCATCTCCTCCCCGTCCGGGTCATCCGCCACCAGCGCTCGCGAGTGCGGAAAGACTCCGTCCTCCATCCCCGTGATGAACACCGCGTCGAACTCGAGCCCCTTCGCCGCGTGCAGCGTCATCAGCGCCACCCGGCCCTCGCCCACGTCCGCGTCCGCCTCGCCCACCAGGCTGATCTGCTCCAGGAACGCGTTCAGCGCCGGCACGTCCGCCGTCAGCGGCGAGGAGTCCAATCCCTCCTCCTCCGGCACCTGCCGCGCGTCCTCGCCCTCCCCCGCCGTGGCCGCCGCCACCGCCGCCGCCGCACGGTTCAGGTCGAACTCCTGCGCCGCGCCCAGGAACTCGCGCAGGTTCTCCGCCCGCGTCAGCGACTCGTCACTGCCCTCCGTGACGAGCGACTCCACCAGCCGCGTCTCCTTCAACATCTCGTCCACCGCGCTCGCCGCGTCCTTCGCCTCCTGCGCGCACGCATGCAGCGAGGACACCACCGCGTGGAACCCCGTCAGCCTCCGCACCGCCGCCGAGTTGAGCCCCGGAATCCGCTCGGGCGCCGCCGTGGCCTCGTACAGGCTCACCCCCGCCTGGTTCGCCCAGTCCACCAGCCGCTCCACCGTCGTATCGCCAATGCCTCGCGCCGGCGTGTTGATGATGCGCAGCAGGTCCGCGTCCGAGCGCGGATTCACCATCAGCCTCAAGTAGGCCGCCGCGTCCCGCACCTCGGCCCGGTCGTAGAAGCTGCGCCCGCTCACCAGCGTGTACGGCACCCGCGCCAGCCGCAGCGCCTCTTCCACCACGCGGCTCTGCGCGTTCGTGCGGTAGAAGACCGCCATCCCCGAGTACTTGATGAACCCCTCGCGTTGCAGCTCGTGGATGCGGCGCGCCACGTCCTGGGCCTCGGCGCGCTCGTCCCGGTTCATCATCAGCACCAGGTTCTCGCCCTTGGGCCGATCACTCCACAGCTTCTTCGGCATGCGCCGCGTGTTGCGCGCGATGACCGCGTGCGCCGCGTCCAGGATGTTCTGGTCCGAGCGGTAGTTCTGCTCCAACTTCACCACCCGCGCCCCCGCATACGCCTCCGGGAAGCCGATGATGTTGTCCACGCTCGCCCCGCGCCAGCGGTAGATGGACTGATCGTCATCGCCCACCACCACCAGGTTCGGACGCCGCTCCGGGGGCGCCAGCAGACGCAGCAGCTCGGCCTGCACCGGGTTGGTGTCCTGGAACTCGTCCACCAGGATGTGCTGGAAGCGCCGCCGGTACTGGTCCGCCACGTCCGGACGCTTGCGGAAGAGCGCCACCAGGAGCAGCAGCAGGTCGCCGAAGTCCACCGCGTTCGCCGCGCGCAGCAGCCGCTGGTAGACGGGGTAGGTGTTCTTCACCACCCGCCCACGCAGATCCTCCATCTCCACCTCTCCCATGTCCTCCGGGAGGCGGCCCGCGTTCTTCTCCTGATCGATGCGGCTGAGGATCTCCCGCGGCTGCATGATGGGGTCCACCCGGGCTTCACGAATGGCGCGCTTGACGAGCTGGAGCTGGTCGCCGTCGTCATAGATGACGAACGAGGGCGTGAGTCCCCCCACCACCGACTCCAGCGACTTGTCCGCCGCCACCAGCGGATCCCTCAGGACCCGGCGGAGGATCATGGACGCCGAGGAGTGGAAGGTGCTCACCACCAGGTCATTCGCCCGGCCCCCGAGCAGGTGGACGAGCCGCTCCCGCATCTCGCGGGCGGCCTTGTTGGTGAAGGTGACGGCCAGGATGCGCCAGGGGTAGACGTCGCGCACCTCGACCAGGTGAGCCACCCGGCGGGTGATGACGCGCGTCTTGCCGCTGCCCGCGCCCGACAGGACGAGGAGCGGACCCTCCCCATGCAGGACTGCTTCCTTCTGGGGGTCGTTCAGGTCTTTGAGGAGTTCGTCGGCGTTCAAGGCAAGGTGCTTTTCTAGAGGCAAACCTTGCTTCTAACGAGTTTCCGTCCGTCTGGAAGGACGTTCCACGCAGGGGCTCGCCCGCCTGTCCTCCGAGGGAGTCTTCCCGAGGGTCCCTCAGCACCCGCAGTCGCAGTTCTCCACCACGGAACCGGCCAGCTCGGAGCCGTCCTCGTGGAGCAGCCGCGCCGCCCGCGCGGGCCAGGACTCCTGCACCAGCAACTCCACCTTCCCATCGCCCTCCAGGTCCAGCACCCCCACCACGTCCTCCCCCACCAGCGCCTTCGCCGTCAGCGTCCGCTCCGCTCCGCCCGGCCCCAGCACCACCGCCCGCGTCACCTGCTGGTTGTAGTCGCCGCCGCACATCGAGTTGCCCTCCCCCGTGCGGAAGCGCGCCACCGTGAAGACGGCGTGCGTGGCCCCGGAGGCGTAGCGGAAGGCTCTCACCTCCTCGCTCAGCCGTTCCTGCACCTGCTCCGCCTGGATGGAGCCCTCGGAGCGCAGCACGGCGAAGCGCTCGGAGCGCCGGAGTGCCTGCTCCTCGGCCGCCAGTACCTCCTCGGGGGGCCCCTCACCGGCGGCGAAGAACACCGGCGCCTTCGTGCCCGCGGGCAGGGCGAACGCCACCGCGTCCGGCGCCACCGCGCAGTCCAGCTCGGCGAAGGCCCAGGGCCGTCCACAGCCCGGCGCCTCGGGAGGCGGCTCCTGCTGGAAATAACCGAAGTGCGGCACGCCCCGGTTGATCCACGCGAAGCCCTTCACCGCGCACCCCGCCTGGAGCAGCCCGGCCACACCGTAGAGGTCCACCGTCTCCCCCTTCACGAAGAGGCCCGTGGGGTCCGCGTCGATCGGCGCCATCCACACGCTCCGGCGCACATCCACCGGCTCGAGTGCGACGCTCGTCCTCGCCTCGCCCAGCAACATGAAGGTGCGCCCGACGTGGGACTCCACGAAGCGAGGCACCGTCCGCCGGTTCAACGCCTCGGCACGGGCGGCGTGGGCAGCGGCATCGGCCCGGCAGGTGGCGTCCTTGCGCTCCCGCTCGGGCTCCAGCGGCCCGGCGTTCTTCACGTAGGCCTCCACTCCCGCCCGGGAGAGTTGCTCGCGGAAGCCCTCCGCCTCCGCCCGGGTCTCGAACACCTTCGCCACCACCACCTCCAGGCACGGGCGCAGGTCCTTGAAGGCGTTGGTGGACAGCCGCACGGGCTCCGCGGGCAGCCCCGTCGCCTTCAGCGCCCCCAACACCCCACTCCCCTCCCCAGGCGTGGACGAGGAGTGCACGATGACCAGCCACTCCTTCGCGTAGCGTGCTTCCAGCGGCGGAGGAGCCACACCCGGAGTGGAGGCATCCGGCTCCCCGGCGTCCGGAGCCGCCAGGGCCTGGACAGGCTCGGGCTCGGACGTCGCACAGCCTCGCAGCTCCGTGCATCCCGAGACGGCCAGCAGGACAAGGGCGAACAGACGCGGCAGGCGAGGCATGGACGACGTTCTACCAGTAGAGTCGCGCCCATGTCCGACGCCGATGCCCGTCCAACGCAGGAGCAGCTCGACCGCTACGCCGAACAGTTCAATCAGAGTCAGACCCTGCGCCTGCTCGGTCTGCGGCTGAGCTTTCCCCCGGGTGGAGAAAAGGTCGTCATCACCCTCCCCGAGGTCCGTGCCGAACACCGCGGCGGCCTGGGCACGCATGCCATCAACGGCGGCATCATCTCCGCCATGTTCGACTACGCCATCGGCTGCACCCCCGCCCTGGTGGACCCCACCCGCCGCTGCGCCACCATGCAGCTCTCCGTCAGCTTCGAGCGGCCCGTCCGGGGCACCACCGTGCGCGCCGAGGCCACCATCGACAGCGTGGGGACCTCCACCCTCTTCGCCTCCGCCCGGATGTATGACGACAAGGGGCAGGTGTGTGCCCGCTGCCAGGGCGTGGTCAAGATGTCCCAGATGAAGTGGGCCTCCGGAGAGAGCCCGGCCGTCAACTGACGCCCCACCCGGGCGCCCCCTCCACCCCCCTCCGATATGTCCACCGGCACCGGACGTTTCCCAGGCACCGGGCAGCAGCGAGACCCCGGCGGGCGCGTGGAAGCCCGGGAAGACGCGATGGGTGTGGCCTTGGTGCAACCAGTTCGGAGCGTGGTGCGACAGCCGGAAGAGGGCGCGCGGCCGGGGGGCAGCGCGCCGGAGGACGAGGCTGGCCTCGCACGGCGCGCCCTGGAAGGGGATCGTGCCGCCTGGAACACCCTCATCTCCCGCTACCAGCACCGCGTGGTGGTCTCGCTGCTCGCCCGGGGGGTCCGGGTGGACCGGGCCCATGAGCTCGCCCAGGAGACGTGGGCGCGCCTCATCCAGCAGCAACAGAAGGGGCAGCTCACCGAGCTGCGCCTGCCCAACCTCGCCCTCACCCAGGCGGCCTTCCTCGCCGCCGACGAGGCGCGCCGGGCCCGCCGCGAGTCCCTGGCCGGCCCCGTGGAGGAGCTGCCCGAGGCCCACCAACCGGTGGACCCGTCCGTCTCGGCCGAGCGGCGCCTGCTGTCCGAGGAACAGCTGGCCCGGGCCCAGGTGGCCCTGCGCGAGTGCTCGTCGAGCGCTCAGCGCGTCTTTCAACTGGCGTGCGACGGCCAGGAGCTGCCGCACGCCGAGGTGGCCGCGCGCGTCGGTTTATCCGTGCAGCGCGTCCGTCAAATCCTGTGCGAGGTCCGCAAGAAGCTGCGGGGCGCCCTCGAGGAGGAAGCACCATGAACCAGCCGCACATCCAACCGGCCGACGCCGAGCAGTACGTGCTGGGCGCGTTGGAGCCGGACGCCGCGGCGGCCCTCGAGGCCCACACCCTGGCATGCCCGCCCTGCGCCCTGGTGCTGCAACGCGAGGCCCTGCTGGAGGAGCAGCTGCGCGAGGTGGCCCAGGCGTCCGTCGAGGAGGCTCGGGTCATCCGCCCGGCCCGATGGAGCCGGCCCCGGGTGTCCGCCGCCGTGGGGGTGGTGATGGCGGCCGCGGCGGCGGTGACGCTCCTCGTCCTCCGCCCCGAGCAGACCGCGCAGCCGGGCACCCAGGACGAGGACTTCCCCATGATGGCGCTGCCGCTGGAGCTGCCGGAGGTGCCCGAGCGGCTGGTCGCCTGCCCGGACCTGACGAGCCAGGAGACGTGCGCCTCGGAGGCGCTGGCGCGTGGGCTGTTGGTGCAGTACCCCCAGGGTGTGGGAGAGGTGCCCCGCTACGAGGGCCACTCGGGAATTCCAACGGACGCGTTGAGCGCCACCGGGCCCTATCCGCTGTGAAAGGCACCGCCATGACCGACCGGATGAAGCAGCTCCAGACACTCCTGTGGGTAGCGGTGCTGGCCCTCGCGGGGCCCGCCTCGGCCGCCGACGACAAAAAGGCCCTGCCCCCGGGGTGGTTCGTCACCGAGAGCACGCCCAAGCTCTATGAAGCGGGCCTGGACTCGGAGGGCCCGTGCGAGGGCAACCGCAGCGCGTACCTGCGCTCGCTCCAGGCGGTGCCCTCGGGCTACGGCACCTTCATGCAGGCCTTCGGGGCGCAGACCTTCCGCGGCAAGCGGCTGCGCTTCTCCGCGGTGATGCGCACCGAGGACGTGCAGGGCTGGTCCGGCCTGTGGATGCGGGTGGAGGGGGAAAATCCGAAGGAGCCGCTCGCCTTCGACAACATGCAGTCGCGCGCGCTGGTGGGTACCACGCCGTGCAAGCGCTACGAGGTGGTGCTGGACGTGCCCCAGGAAGCCAAGGCCATCATGGCCGGGCTGATGCTCAGTGGCACGGGCAAGGCGTGGATGGGCGCCGTGCGCTTCGAGCCGGTGGACACCTCGGTGCCGGTCACCAACCTGATCGCCGAGAGGCCCCGCCGCCTGCCCTCCGGCCGCATCGGCGACATCCTGTTCGACGCGGAGAAGGTGGACTCCGCCGTGTTCCGTGCCCTGCCGCAGCCGGATGGAACCTGGAAGGACAACCAGTCCAACGTGCTCTCCCTGGTGGAAGGCAACCGGGTGAAGGGCAACCTGAGCAACCTGGCGCTGAACGTCACCATCAAGACGGGCGGCTCCTCCACCGTCATCCAGGGCCAGTGGGGCGCCGAGCAGGTGTTCATCGAGCTGGGCGCGGAGAAGCTCGTCATGAAGAAGGGCATCCACTCGCGCGAGCTGGTGCGTGAGGACGAGCGCCGGGATGACGGGCGCTGCATCCGCTACCGGGACGCCGGAGGCCTCTACGTGGCCGACTACCTCGACGTGTGCGGACTGGCGCTCAGCAAGAATCCGCCGCCGCTGCCCCTGGTGGTCGCCTTCCTCACGAATGACTTCCGCTCGGTCTCCGCCCAGCGGGGCGGCGTCACTCCGCCCCAGGCTCCCGTGGATCGGATCTCCCAGCCACCGCGCGCCATCCAGCAATAGACCCGCGTGCCCCTGGCGCCCACGCGTGGGTTGTGCTGAGCATCCGCGCATATGGAAACGCAAACACGCACCGCGCTCGTGACTGGCGCGAGCGGGCTCGTTGGAGGATTCCTGCTCGACGCGCTGCTCGAGGACCCGCGGTACCGGGAAGTGCACTCCCTGGGCCGCCGCCCGCTGCCCAAACAGCACCCGAAGCTCGCCCAGCACACCGTGGACTTCGCCCGGCTCGGGAGTGAGACCCTGCCGCCCGCGCAAGATGCCTTCTGCTGCCTGGGCACCACCATCAAGAAGGCCGGCAGCCAGGAGGCCTTCCGCGCCGTGGATCATGACGCCGTGCTGGCCTTCGCGAGCGCCGCGAAGAAGGCGGGCGTTCAACGGTTCCTCGTGGTGACGGCGCTCGGCGCGGATGCGCGCTCGCGCGTCTTCTACAACCGCGTGAAGGGCGAGACGGAGGAGGCCCTCAAGGGCATGGGCTTCGAGTCGCTCGTCATCCTCCAACCGTCGCTGCTGCTCGGGGATCGCGCCGAGAGCCGTCCGGGAGAGCACGTGGCCATCGTCGCCTCACGGGTGCTCGCACCCCTGCTGCGCCCGTTTGCGAGCCGCCCCATCGAGGCCCGCACCGTCGCACGGGCCATGGTCACCCTTGCGCACTCGGCGCCCCAGGGTGTGAAGGTGGCGCCATCGGGAGAGCTGCAGCAGCTCGGCCGGTAGGCGTACCTGGAACGCGGATGATGCTAATGCCGCCCCAACTCCCTGTCCCAGTCGTACAACTGCCCGTTCACCGCGTATCTGTCGGCGCTGGAGATGAATTCGAACTTCTCCAGGGGAAGCGCTGAGAGGCGCTCGCGCAGGAAGTCCGGATCACCGAGCACCTCGCGGTGTTTGAAATCGGTGTTCGCATCCACCACGACAGGCATCACCCGTAGCACGGCCTCCAGGCAGTCCTCTCGGGTAGCGCGAGCCATGCGCTCCACCGTCAGGGCCAGGTGCTCGCGGACCGAGGCAGGGCCTCCGGGGCACCATGCCTCCAGGGTCTTGCGGTAGATATCCTCCATGAGCTCTTCCAGCGTGTACTTCTTCCCAGGCCAGAACGCATAGCGAGGGCCCTGGAGCACGTCCCAGAATCGGAGCACCGAGGCGAGCCGGTTCGCCACGCGCTCCGCGCTCCGCGGTGGGGACGGAGACACAGCATAATGGAGGGCGCCCCAAGGGGTGCCCAGGCAGAAGGACTCGAAGGACTCACTCATGCGCTGGTGCTCCTCCTCCGGGACGCCTTCATCCAAACCCATGAAGACCTCGGCGAACAGGTGCACCCACCAGCGTATGCGGCCCAAGTCGAATTCGGCCCCCGAGTGCATCACCAGGACCTCGCCGGGCGGCACCTGGCGCATCTGCCGGGGCTGGGGAAAGGCACCGGTCTTGAGGTACTCCCGGGCCCACCAGTGCCCCTCGGCTCTCACCTTGCGAAGGATGGCGGCAGTGGTGCCGTAAAGCCACGCTGGAAACTCGAGCACCGGGGACAGTTCCGTGGTCACGGCTTTTCGCCCTACCACAGCGGTCAGACGCGCCTCAAGCGCCAGGCACTTCACTCGCTCCGAGGGCAGCGGATGCGTCCCGCCCGCTCAGCGGCAGTCCACAGGCAGGTAGACCTGGCCCTGGAAGCCCTTGGGACGTTCGCCCCCTTCATAGGCGCCCCGGATCGCCCTCTCGGCCAACTCACCACGCTGTTCTATTTCTTCCCTGGGCAACTCCTCTGCCTTCTGGGCCGCCCGCTCCTTCCAGGACGCATTGGGCTTCTTGCGCCGGTAGTTCCAGCGGTACAGGGTCACTCCAGGCTCTGGCGTGCGCCAGGACAACTGCCAGAGTGCTCCCCCATTCTCGAATTCGAGGAAGAGCGACCCCTCGAAGCCGGTGCCTCCCGCGAGCTTCTTGTCAGGCTCGACAGCCTCATTCAGAGCCGCCAGGTAGCGCCCCGCCTGTTCTCGCCCCTCCTTGCGCCCCTCTTCATTGTCCGGCTTGATCTCGAAAAGCACGAGGGCGTCGGTATCAGTGATGTCCGGGCGCAAGAGCCTCACGAACTCCGAAAGACGCTTGGGATTGCCCAACTTCCCCTTCCCCACGATGGTGAAGAGATTGACGGTGTCGAGGAAGACGGCGTTGGTGGGGTGCTGCACGCGGTACTCCATGCCAATGGCCTCATGTGCGGCCTTGCCAAGGAAAGCGCCCCAAGGCTCCCTGGAGTCAGGCTTACGACCAGGGAGCGTGGAGGAGGGCGGCTCCGCCTGGGCGCCGAGGGCCGCCATGAGCACCAGGAGAAAACCCGCCAGCCCCAAGGCGCTCCTCGTCCTGGTTCCACTGTTTTTCATGTCCGACATGCTCTCCAGGACGCACTCGTTGACATAAACGAGTAGGCGGCACCTTCCGCGCCTGTGGCGTCTGGCTAGAACGAGAAATCGCGCTCGAAGATCTCGCTGTTGCCCACCCGCACCATCAGGTGGGCGGTGCGACCGCCCCCGGTGCCGAGCTCGAACTGGAGACCTTCGGGGCCTTGTTGCGGCTTGAGCGAGGGCTTGCCGGGAGCCAGGAACACGGCCGCCGTCACGGCACGCCCCGCGAGGGGTTGAACCAGGAGCCGGGCCCGCTGACGCTCCCTCACGAGCACCACGCGGAACTCCCGCCGCTCCTCCAGCACTTCACGCTGCTCGGGATGGCGCGCCGCTCCAGGCCTGCGCGCGGGATTCTCCATGCTCCTCGAGCCGCGGGCCGCGGGGGCCGACTTCTCGTCCAGCGCCTGCTCGATGGCCTCATCCCCCTCCTCCAACGCCCAGATGGCCTGTGCACACTCGATGCATTTCTCCGTGTGCCCATCCACCCACTTCAACTCCACCGCCGACATCATCCCCATGTCGAAGCGCCACAGGTCATCCGCGCTCAGGTGCCGCTTGGGGGGAACTTCGACCGCCTCGGTATTCGACAGGTCCGCGCGGCAATCGCCACAGCTCTGCAGATGGGGACTCGGCCGCTCGGGCCGGGCACTCAGCGCGGCCAGGAAGTCGTCACAATCGGCGCGCTCCGTGAACCACCAGGCCCGGGTCCGCTCGGCCGTATCCAATATGTCCCGCTCGGCCCTGCGTTGTGGGTTGAGTGGGATGAACCAGCGGGCCTTGGGGCGCAGCACCGTATCCAGACGTCCCAGACCGTCGCGAAATGCCTTCCACCTTGCCGCCGCCTCGCCATCGAGCGCCCCATGAATGGATTCCCACTCGCCAATGGCCCGTGCGGCGGACTCGGCCCGGTCGCGCGCGGAAAGTCCGTCCATCGAGGAGGTGCGCCACACCTCGGCTTCTTCCCCCTCCTCTCCCAGCGCGGCCTCGGCGGCTTCCTCCGCGGCCTTCAGCAGCGCGGGTTGAAGTGCCTCGGGCTTCTGCGACCGGAGCCAGCCGTCGATGTCCGCCCGGCTCAACCCCCGCAGGGCCTGGTCGACGCCCTCTCTGCCCAACCGCTCGGCGCGCCGGAGAACGTCTCCAATCGCCTCGAGCGAACCACCGTTGGACTTGCCACCCCGGACGAGCTGCTCACGCCGGGCCTGATACCGAGAGAGTGCGTCAACGACCATGTGAGTACCCTCCTCCGGGTACGTGGGGGCTCACTCGTGCCCGCCCTCCTGCTGGAGGTCGAGCAGATAGAGCCGTAGGTAGGCCTGTGCGCGGCTCACGCGCTTGTACGAGTTGACCACGCTGATGTTCAGGCGCCGGGCACATTCCTCGTGATCCTCGACGTCCTGGTGGTGGTACAGCTCCCATGCACCCGCTTCCTTGGGGTGCTCCTGCTGCAAACGCTCGAAGGCGCGCCAGTAGAACTCCTGAGCCTCGGAGCGCTCCTCGCGCCGCCGGGACAGGTCCACCGCGCGAGCCACCTCGGAGGCAGGCTCCTCCATGGCCTCATCGGGATCCGACACCCCGGGCGCGAGGTCCTCGCGCTGGCGCCGGTAGAAGTCGATGGCCACGTGCTTGACGATGCGCAGGAAGAACGTCTTGGGAGACGCGCTCCGCCCGGGCATCTGCTCGGAGACGCCCCGGAACTGGTCCAGTCCCCGGTCGAGGAACTTGCCGACCGCGTCCTGATAGAGCTCGTCCGCGTCCGCCGGAGAGCCACGGCCATAACTGGCCTGAATCTTGGAGATGACATAGCGGGCCGGACGGGCCCAGCGCTCACACAACGCGCCAAGCGGGGCTCCCACGGCCGCACCTCCGGCGCGGCGCTGGAGCACCTCTGCGAACAGTTCGTCATCCGTGAGATCGTCGAACACCAGAAGGTCCTCGGAACGCCGCCGGGAGGCACGAGCTCCCCGCCTGGGCAGGGTGGGGTTCGCTGAAACGGCGGGTCAAGGTAGCACGACGGCATCCGAAGGAAGTCTCCCGATGACACGACCCTCGGATGTCCGACAGAGGGCACACGAGGGGTACTGGAGGACAGCGACGGAACCGGCGCCGGGAACCTGACGGCGGGGATTTTCCGCCCATTTTCCGGCGGGTTTTCCGGGTTCCGGGCTCCGGCCGGGCGGGCTTCGCCCCGGGTGCCCGGTGGCCCGGAACGACCCGGGAAGCCCGAGGGGTTGCCCAAGTGTCACCCCCTGAATACCCGGCAGGGGGCAGGAGGACAGGCATGTGGGGACCCCAGCCGGAAGCCGGACCTCCACCCGCTCCCGAGCCGCCCCGCGAGAGCGATAGCGAGCGCATGCTGCGCACCCTGCTGGGGAATCTCCGGGGCATGGCCTACCGGTGCATCAATGATCCCCTCTACCCCCTGATGTACGCCAGCCCGGGCGCCCTGGAGCTCACCGGGTACGGCCCCGAGGAGTTCACCCAACGCCATGTGCTCTGGAGGGAGCTGATCCACCCCGAGGACGTCCAGCCGCTCTGGGAGGGAATCCAGGCGGCGCTCGCCTCGCGGACGGCCTTCACCCTCGCCTATCGGATCCACACCCGGACGGGAGAGGAGCGCTGGGTGTGGGAGCGCGGGGTGGGCATCGGCGAGAACCCGGACGGGGTGGTCATCCTGGAGGGATTCATCACCGACATCACCCCCTTCAAGCGGGCGGAGCACCGCCAGGCCTTCCTGTCCTCGGTGAGCGAGACCCTGGCCAGCTCGCTCGACTACGAGGACACGCTGGCGCACGTGGTGCAGCAGGCGGTGCCGATGCTCGGGGAGGGGTGCCTGCTGGACATGCTCGAGCCGGACGGCAGCCTGCGCCGGCTGGCGGTGGCCCACGTGGATCCAGCCCGGGCGGAGCTGGCGTGGGAGCTGTCCCGGCACTACCCCCAATGGCGCGAGGACGCGGGCGGGGCTGGGGCCGTCGTCCGCACCGGGAGGACCGAGCTGTTGGAGAACGTCTCGGACGAATGGCTCATCCAGTACGCGAAGGACGTCCGGCACCTGGAGCTGCTGCGCAAGACCGGTGTCACCTCCGTGCTGACGGTGCCCCTGCACGCCCGGGGCCGCACCCTCGGAACGCTCACCTTCTTCCACTGCCGCGCCGGCCGCGGCTACGACCGGGAGGATCGGTTGCTGGCCGAGGACCTGGCGCGCCGGGCCGCGCTCGCGGTGGACAACGCCCGCCTGTACCGCGAGGCCCAGCTCGCGGTGCAACTGCGCGACGAGTTCCTCTCGGTGGCCTCGCACGAGCTGAAGACTCCGCTCACCCCCCTGCACCTCAAGCTCTCCGCCCTGTCCCGGGAGCTGCCGCGGTGCTGTGCCGGGGATACCCGCTCCGAGTCGCTCCAGCGCCATGTGACGGTGGCCCAGCGGCAGGTGCACAAGATGTCCACGCTCATCAACTCGCTGCTCGACATCAGCCGCCTCGCCCGGGGGAAGCTGAAGCTGGAGCCGGAGAACACGGACCTGGGCGAGGTGCTGGGCGAAGTGGCGGCCTGGTTCGCGCCCGAGGCGGTCCGGGTGGGCTCGGAACTGAGGGTGGAGGGAGAGGCGCATGTGTCCGGCTGGTGGGACCGGCTGCGTCTGGAGCAGGTCGTCACCAACCTGCTCTCCAACGCCATCCGCTACGGCGCCGGCCGGCCCATCCACGCCCGCGTGGAGGTGGTGGGAGGGCGCGCACGCCTGGTGGTGCGCGACGAGGGCATTGGCATCCCGCCGGAGGCCCAGGAGCGCATCTTCGGCAAGTTCGAACGGGCCGTCTCGGAGCGCCACTCCGGGGGCCTGGGCCTGGGGCTCTACATCACTCGCAGCATCGTGGAGACCATGGGCGGCACCATCCGCGTGGACAGCCGCCCCGGCCAGGGCTCCACCTTCACCGTCGAGCTGCCGTGCTTCCCCATCCCCGAGCCACGGCGCTAGCGGTACGGAAGGAGGAGCCTCCCGTCAGCCAGGAGACCCGCCGGAAGCGCCTGCTTCCCGGGCTGGGCTCACACCAGCCTGGGGTCGTTGCGGACGGCTCGAAGGGGGCGCGGGGTTGAGCCAATACGACCTCTGGTGCCGTACCTGGGGGCAGCAAGGAGGACAGGGGGATGTGGGGAACGCATCAGGAGTCGCCACACCCACCCGCGCTCGCGCGCAAGCCGGGCGGAACCGGAGAAGTCCCGGAGGAGACGGCCAGCGCGCTCCTGCTCGTGGGCGAGCAGATGGAGGACCTGGCGGGCCTGGAGGAGCTCCTGTCGCCCCTGGAGCCTCCCCTGCACAAGGCGGTCCCCTGGAGCGAGGAACTGGGGGCGCTGCTCGACGAGTCACTTGCCTGCATCATCGTCGACGCCCGGCGGAGCTGGACCGTGGGCATCGAGACGGCCCGCCGCCTGCTCGCGCATCCGCACGCCCGCTACATCCCCGTGCTCTTCCTCGGAGCGAGCTCCTGTGGCGAGGCGGACCTGCTGCGCGGCTACTCCCTTGGGACGGTGGACTGCATCCTGGAGCCCCTCTCCCCGGACATCTTCCGCCTCAAGGTGGAGATCTACCTCGAGCAGCACCAGCGGCAGGCCCTGATGCGGAGGGCGCTGGAGCGGGCCGAACAGGCCGAAACGGCCGCGCGCGAGAGCGAGCGCATGCTGAGCACGTTGCTGGGAAACGTGCCGGGGATGGTCTACCGCGGCCTGCCCGAGGAGCCCTGGGCCCTGACCTATGCCAGCCAGGCCGCCCGGTCCCTCAGCGGCTACACCCCCGAGGACTTCATGGAGCGGCGCCTGGCCTGGGGGGAGCTGATCCACCCCGAGGACAGCGCCCGCATCCGGAAGGAGATGACGGAGGCGCTCACCACCCGCTCGCCCTTCACGCTGACCTATCGCATCCGCACGCGGACGGGGGAGGAGCGCTGGGTCTGGGAGCGGGGGGCGGCCATCCTCGGGCCGGACGAGGAGGTGCGGGCACTGGAGGGCTTCATCTTCGACATCACCCCCGTCCGCCAGGCGCAGCGGGAACGGGAGCGGCTCCACGAGCAACTGGAGTTCCAGCACCAGCGCCTGCAGGCCATCCTCCAGCAGCTCCCCGTCGCGGTGCACATCGTCGAGGCCCCCTCCGGGCGGACCTTGAACTTCAACGCCCAGGCCGAGTTGCTCATGGGCCACCCCATGCTCCCGTGCACGTGCGTGAAGGAATACGCCCAGTACCACGCCATCCATCCGGATGGGCGGCGCTTCGCGGCGGAGGAGTATCCCCTGGCCCGGGTGCTGGCCACCGGGAAGCCCACGCCCCAGGAAGAGCTGCTCTACGACCGGCCCGATGGCTCCGTGCGGGTCTTCCTCATCAGTGCCGGGCCCATCTGGGATGCGAGGGGAGAGCTGCATGCGGCGGTGGCCAGCTTCATGGACATCACCGCGCTCAAGCGCGCCGAGACCCACCAGACCTTCCTCGCCTCGGTGAGCGAGACGCTGGCCGGCTCGCTGGACTACGAGGCCACGCTGTCCCACGTGGTCCAGCGGGCCGTGCCCGCCCTCGGAGATGGCTGCGCGCTGGACATGGCCGAGCCGGATGGCGGCCTGCGCCGGCTGGCGGTGGCCCATGTGGATCCGGTCCGCAAGGAGATCGCCCAGGAGCTGGCCCGCCACCATCCCTCGCGCATCGAGGATGTCTCCGGGCCCGGGGCCGTCATCCGCACGGGGCGCACGGAGCTGCGGACCGAGGTCACCGATGAGCAGCTCGTACGCCACGCGAGCGACGCCCGGCACCTGGAGCTGCTGCGCGGCACGGGCGTCACCTCCTCGCTGATCGTCCCCCTGCACGCCCGCGACCGCACCTTCGGGGCCCTGGCCTTCTTCTACTGCCGGGGGGGCCTGCCCCGCGCGAGCCGCGCCTACGGCCCGGAGGAGCAACGGCTGGCCGAGGACCTGGCGCGACGGGCCGCGCTCGCGGTGGACAACGCCCGCCTGTACCGCGAGGCCCAACGCGCGGTGCGGCTGCGCGACGAGTTCCTCTCGGTGGCCTCCCATGAGCTGAAGACGCCGCTCACACCCCTGAACCTCAAGCTCACCGCCCTGTCCCGCGAGATTCCCCGGTGCTGCACGGGAGAGAGCCACACCGAGGCGCTCCAACGGCACGTGGCCATGGCCAGGCGCCAGTTGTGGAAGCTCTCCACGTTGCTCAACGCCCTGTTCGACGTCAGCCGCATCGCCCAGGGGAAACTGGCGCTGGACGTGACCGACACGGACCTGGGTGAGGTGCTGGGCGAGGTGGCGGCCTGGTTCGCGCCCGAGGCGGCCCGGATGGGCTCGAAGCTGAGGGTGGAGGGAGAACCGCACGTGCCCGGCCGGTGGGACCGGCTGCGGCTGGAGCAGGTCGTCACCAACCTGCTCTCCAACGCCATCCGCTACGGCGCTGGCCGCCCCATCCACGTCCGCGCGGAGACCGAGGGCACCCGGGCCCGGCTGGTGGTGCGTGACGAGGGCATTGGCATCTCACCGGAAGCCCAGGAGCGCATCTTCGGCAAGTTCGAGCGGGCCGTCTCGGAGCGCCACTATGGAGGCCTGGGGCTGGGGCTCTACATCACCCGCAGCATCGTGGAGGCCATGGGCGGCACCATCCGCGTGGACAGCCGCCCCGGCCAGGGCTCCACCTTCACCGTCGAGCTGCCGTGCCGTCAGGAATGACGCGGACATTCCGTCCCTGGAGGCGATACGAAGATTCGGGCATCCGGCCGAAGAGGCCCTACAAGCCTGGTGGTTCGACTCCACCCACCTCCACTCTCATGGGGGTGACGCCGGCGGTCGGCACTGAATTTGGGATTCAGACAAACCGGCTTCTCCACTCGGGTGCCCACCCTTTAGAAGGAAGCAGCATCATGTCCCGCACCATCGTCATCGGAGACCTCCACGGGTGCTACGACGAGGCCCTGGAATTGCTCGACAAGGTGGGGGCCACCTCGAGCGATCGGATCATCTTCACGGGTGACCTGGTCGACCGAGGCCCCAAGCGCCGCGAGTGCGTCGAGCTGGCCATGCGGCACGAGTCCATCCTCGGCAACCACGAGGAGAAGCACCTGCAACAGCGCCGCCGCAAGGACGCCGACCTCATCCCGGATCACCTGGAGACCCGGCAGGCCCTCGGCCCCGAGCACCTCGACTACTTCGCCACCCTGCCCCACTCCATCCTCCTGCCCGAGCACAACGCCGCCGTGGTCCACGCGGGAGTGCTGCCCGGCAAGCCCATCTCGCAGCAGGACCCCTACCACCTGTTGCACGCCCAGTGCGTTCGGCCCCCGGAGCGCAAGAGCTACTGGCCCTCGAAGGCGCCAGCGGACTACCGCTTCTGGACGCACCACTGGAAGGGCCCCGAGCGCGTCATCTTCGGACACACCGTGTTCGACCGGCCGCTCGTCACGGAGTACGCGGTGGGCATCGACACCGGATGTGTCTACGGCCGTTCACTCACCGCGGTGGTGCTCCCCACGTGGGAGCTCGTCTCGGTGCCCGCGCGGCAGACGTACCGGGGCGGCAAGGACGTGGCCCTGCTTCCCGTCCACGGCGACGTGAACGTGTTCTCGTGAGCCACGGCGGAGCGCATGCGAGGCGGGCACATCTCCCCGCCCGCATGCGAAGCTGCCGCCCCGATGACACGCCTCCTCTCCCTCCTGCTGCTGCTCGGCCAGCTCCCGGCGCTCGCCGCGGAGCCACCGGCCCCCGCCGCTCCCGTCTTCGACAAGCAGGGCCGCACCCTGGGCGCGCCCCTCGCCGAGCGCGTCACCGATTACGAGATCGACGCCCGGTTGGATCCAACCACCCACGCGCTCACCGGCCAGGAGACGATCACCTGGCGCAACCGGAGCAACGAGCCGCAGTCCACGCTCTGGTTCCATCTGTATTGGAACGCCTTCAAGAATGACCGCTCCACGTTCTACCGGGAGGCCAAGGAGATGGGCGGCTTCCGGGACGCGGACGCGAGCTCGCCCACCTTCCCCGATAACAAACCGGACGAGTGGGGCTACTCGAACGTGAAGGCGCTCCGGGTGAAGGGCGGCGCGGACCTGCTGCCCACGCTGCGCTTCGAGCACCCGGACGATGACAACACGGAGGACCAGACGGTCTTCACCGTGACGCTGCCCGAACCGGTGCCACCCGGTGGCCACGTGACGCTGGAGCTCCAATGGGAAGCGCGCGTGCCCAAGGTGGTCGCCCGTGCCGGCCGCACGGACAGCGGCTTCTACCTGGTGGCCCAGTGGTTCCCGAAGCTGGGCGTGCTGGAGGTGCCCCCCGAGGGCGGCGCCACGAGCCCCCACTGGAATTGCCACCAGTACCACGCCACCTCCGAGTTCTACGCCGACTTCGGCACCTACGACGTGCGCTTGACGGTGCCGCGGGCGATGAAGGTAGGCGCCACGGGCGTGCTGGTGGAGCGCCGCGAGAATCCGGACGGCACGCAGACCCTGCGCTACCACCAGGACGACGTGCACGACTTCGCCTGGACCGCCTTCGAGCGCTTCGAGGTGTTCGAGGACGTGTTCCGCGCGCCCGGCCTGCCCGAGGTGGGGCTCACCGTGCTGGTGGATGAGAAGCACCACCGCTCGGGACCGCAGATCATCGCGGCCGCCAAGGCGTCGCTGGAGCACTTCGGACGGTGGTGGACGCCGTGGCCGTATCCGCACCTCACGCTGGTGGCACCGCCCACGGATGGCATGGAGGCGGGCGGCATGGAGTACCCCACCTTCATCACCGTGGTGGGCCGCACCGAGCCGGGCGAGCCCAAGGACTTCGCCATCTGGCAGACGACGGTGCACGAGTTCGGCCACAACTACTGGCAGGGCATGCTGGCCTCGAACGAGTTCGAGGAGCCGTGGCTCGACGAGGGCATCAACAGCTATGGGACCTACAAGCTGAGCCTCGCCGAGGGCGTGAGGGCCAACCCGGCCGACTTCTTCCCCAGCCCGCTGCGGGGATGGCTGGGTCCCCTGTTCACCACGGACTGGGACGAGCGCGACCGGATGCGCGGCACGAGCGGTCTGCGCGAGAACTCGCCCATCGTCCAGGCCTCGTGGAAGTACCGGACCACGGGGGACTACTTCCGCAACAGCTACGGCCGCCCCCAGGTGACGCTCTACGCGTTGGAGCAACTGGTGGGCGAGGAGACCATGGCGCGCATCATGCGCACCTACGTGGAACGCTGGAAGTTCCGCCACCCGCGCAGCGAGGACTTCTTCGCCGTGGTCAACGAGGTGTCCGGGCAGGACCTGGGCTGGTTCTTCGATACGTTCTTCCGGGGCACGGGCACGCTGGACTACGCGGTGGGCTCGATGTCGTGCGAGGCGCGCGCCGGGAAGAAGGGCTTCTTCGACGACGGCAAGGGCGGCGTCCAACTGGTGGAGCGCGAGCCCCGGGGCGCGGCGAAAGACGACACGGTGAAGCGTTGCGAGGTGCAGGTGAACCGGCTCGGGGACGTCCGCATCCCGGTGGACGTGAAGGTGACGTTCGCGGATGGATCGTCCCAGGTGGAGCGCTGGGACGGACAGGCGCGATGGAAGCACCTCCTCTTCGAGCGCACCGGCAAGGACGCCGACATCCAGCAGGTGGAGCTCCAGGCCGTCAACGCCCTGGACATCCACCCGGCCAACAACTCCCGGACGAAGCAGATGTCCGGCCAGGTGGCCATGTCGCTGTTCGGCTGGGCCACCTACGCGGGCCAGATGCTCTCCACCGTCGCGTCCCTCCTCTTCTGAGCCAGAGCCATGAATTCCCTCCGTTCGATTCTCACGGCGCCGCTCCGGGCCTTCTCCGAGCTGAAGCTGCTCGGCGTGCTGCTGGCGGCCAACCTGTGCATCGCCCTCATCCAGTCCATGCCCGTCCTCCTCCCCGCCATCAGCCGGTTCGGGCACTCGCTCGCTGGCCGGGGCCGGCCCTTCCCCTCGCCCGAGGCGGTGTTCGACTTCAGCAAGCTGCTCGCGCAGGGCGGAGGCCCGTTCCTCGCGGGCCCGGTCATCCTGGGCATCGTCCTGTCTTTCGGGCTCCAGCTCGTGCTCGCGGGCGGCATCGTCTCGCGGCTGTGCTCGCCCGGGCGCTTCTCGCTGGCCGGCTTCGCCCGCGACTGCGCCGCCCAGCTCGGCCGCAACCTGCGCCTGCTCGGATGGGCCCTGCTGGGACTGCTGCCCGTGGTGGGGCTGGGGGTGCTCATCACCGTGCTCTTCTCCCGCGCGAAGAAGCCCACGCTGTTCACCCTCCCTGGCGAGCACTGGGCACTCGAGAACCCCTTCACCTTCTGGAGCCTGACGCACCTGGCCCTGATGGTGGTGCTGTTCGCCCTCTGGCGGTCGAGCTTCGACCTGGCGCGCGTCCAGCTCTACGCGGATGACCAGCGCAAGACGCGGCTGGCGGCCTGGCGTGCGCTGAAGCAGATGGTGCGCTCGCCGGGAGCACTCCTCGGCTACATCGCAGTGGGACTGCTGGGCCTGGCGGTGGTGATTGTCTTCTCCCGGTTGCACGCGGCGGTGCAGGTGACCAGCACGGGGAAGGCCTGGCTGGCGCTGCTGGTGGCGCAACTGGTGGTCCTCGCGCGGCTGGGCTTCTCGCTGTCCACCACGGCCTTCACCGTGGACGTCTACCGCGCCATGGCTCCGCTGCCCGTCCAGCTCCCGGACTCCGAGGCAAACGCAGCCGAGCCAACACCCGCCTCCGCCGCCACGCAGATGGTGGGGGCGGAGGCGCAAGCCATCGGGAATGATGCGGGACGTTCCTGAACCCCTGGAGGACTTCATGCATCGCAGCCGGCTCGCCGCATTCGTCATCGACTGCAAGAGCGAGGACATTGAAGCGGCCACGACATTCTGGAGCAAGGCGCTCGGAAGGCCCGTCGTGCCGCATACACCGGAGGATCCCAAATACCGCGAGCTCACGGCGGCCACCGAGGAGCCGATGATCCTCGTGCAGAAGGTGGAGCATCCGGGCCGCATCCACCTGGACATCGAGAGCGATGACATCGAGGCGGAGGTGAAGCGGCTGGAGGCGCTCGGAGCGAAGCGGGTGGAGTTCATCACGCGCTGGTGGGTGATGGAGGCGCCGACGGGCCAGCGCTTCTGTGTCGTCCGCCCCCAGCGCGGGCCCCTGGAGTCCCGCGGCAACGAGTGGAAGAGCGAGGGCTGAGGCACCCCGCGGAAGCACCTCAGGGCGGCGCGGTCATGAGACCCAGCACCTCCGCACCCGCCGCCCGGGCCCCATCGAGGGCGGCAACGACCTTGCCATAGGGGGCACGATCATCCGCGGTGAAGAACAGGAGCCGCTCTCCCACGGGCCTGGCGGCCAGGATGCGCGTCAGGCGCGGGATGAAGTCCGCCTCGCTGACGGGCTCGTTGTTGAGGGTGAGCTGGCCCTCCGGAGAGACGGTCACCACCACCTGACTGGCCTCGGGCTCCACGTGAGACGACTCCTCCTTCATGGGGAGTTTGACGTCGAGCTCCTGATTCATGAGGGGCGTGACGACCATGAAGATGATGAGCAGTACGAGCACCACGTCCACGAGCGGGGTGACGTTGATGTCCGCGTTCGCCTGGCCTTGGGGCAGCACGAGCTTCCTGTTCCGGGTACGCATCGCGAGCCTCCTGACTACGGCTTCTCCGGCTTCACCACGCCAATGGCCACGCCCCTGGCGCCAGCGGCCTGCGCCAGTTCCATGACCTTGCGCACGTCTCCGTACGAGAGCGCCTGGTCCGCCTTGAGGAGGAGCCGGCGGGAGGGCTGCTCGCGCAACTCCTTCACGAGCCGGGCCTGGAGCGCTGGCGCATCCGCATAATGCTCGGTCTCGACGAAGGTCTTCTTGTCGGGCGTGACCGAGAGGATGAGGGGATCCCCCTTCTTCTCCTCCGTGACGTGAGTGGCCTGGGGCAGTGTCACGTTCTTGCCCCGCTGCATCATGGGCGTGACGACCATGAAGATGATGAGCAACACGAGCACCACGTCCACGAGCGGGGTGACGTTGATCTCGGCCTTCATACCGCCCCGGCCACCGCCGACGTTCATTCCCATGGGGATTCGCACTCCTGTGTGAGGGGGGAGAGTGGATCCACCCTACGCAGGCGATGGAGGGCGTTGGCCGAGGCCCTCCCATGATTCGGTCATCGTTGCGTCATGGCGCGGGGCACACCGTGGCCCGAAAGAAGAATGCGGCGGTGCATTCCAGCTCGCACACGTCGGTCCGGTCCAAGTGTAGATGTCTATACTTGGTGTATACTCCAAACACACATCTCAGGTGTAGATATCTACACTTGGCCATCCTAAAATTCGGACGGTCTGACCAAGCCATGGACACGTCCGGAACTCGAGACGTGCGTAAGTCCTCAGAATGAGATGAATACGCCGTTGGCTCGCCAACTGCTCTCTCCCTCCTCGGTCGCAAACGCGGCCCGGGCCACAAGGCGTGGCCCGACCCATCCCAAAGAGGGGGAAGACACATGCAGAAGCAGAAGACGTTGGCGGTTCCTGGCAAGGAGATGAGCACTGCCGCCCTGACGACTCTCGAAGACCTGACGCTCGACGAGATCAAGGACATCATGAAGGAGATGACCCGGCAGAGCAGCACCAACCAGTACCAGATCGGCGCGATGTACAATCACATCGTGAACCGGAAGCTGGCGGAGCTGGCCGGGTACAAGGACGCGGCAACGTACCTCAACCAGCACGTGAAGGCGCTCTCCAGGTCCACCCTCATCACGTACGGCATGGTGGCCCGTAACTTCATCCCGGACATCTGCGCCCAGTACGGCATGTACCACCTGCGCGCCCTGATGCGTTATCTGGATGCCACCAGCATGACCGCGTCGGCGGACCCGGGTCCCATGCTCATCGACGTGCCGCAGGATGATGACACGATGGTGAAGAAGCCCTTCGCCGAGTGCAGCGTGGATGAGGTGGAGCGCGCCGCGCGGGCGAAGCGGGCCACGCCCATGGTGAGGGTCCCCGTTGCGGATCAGGCGCGTCTGTTGTTTCTGGCCGACAGCATCCACAACCAGTTCGAGGGGGTGGCGGAGGTGCGTTTCACCTCGCGCAACAAGGAGGGGAAGACGCTCATCAGCCTGCAGGACGTGCCCATGACGGAGCTGGCACGGCTCACGCAAGCGATCCAGGAGGGCATGGACGCGGAGCCCACCCTCACGCTGATGCAGAAGCCGTCCGCCGCGTGAGGTGAAGTCACCGGGCGGGGAGGGACGTCAACCGGGCAAGGCTGGTGCTCCCTCCCCGCTTTATTCCACCCCATGGCAGCTCTTATGAGCGAGAAGCAACGGGCGGCGCGAGCTCGGGCTCACCCGGCGTGGGGGGCACCGCGCGAACAGGCGCGATGTCCCCTCTTCTCATCCTGAGGGCTTCCTGGCTGCTTGGCTGGTCGCTCTCCAACCGGGTAAAGCGGCCCCGCTTCTTCAGTGGATGGTTTCACCATTGGGAGTTTGATAGCCGGAAGCGCGGCCCTCCTGGCCGAGCGGCTTCCATGAAGAATCGACGTCACAGCACTGCATCCGCATCTTCCCACCTCGGCAAGAGCACCGGGAGCTTGTCCTCGGCTCTCGCCAAACAAGAACTCCATGCGCTCGTCGGTAGCTCGATCCCCGACCGGCCTGGAGTGTACGCGCTCTTCCATTGCTCCGACCTGGAGCGGCCCCGCTATATCGGCTTCACCAGGTCACTCGGGTTGCGCGCAACGTGCGAGCGGCGAGCGGAGCTCCTCCGGGGCCGTCGTGGCATTACTCCTCAGGATGTTCTCTGCCGTTATCTTGTTCTCGGGGACGACGTCCCGGCCCTGAAGGCAGCCAAGAGCGAGTTGCTCGAGCATTATCAGCCCGAATGGAACAAGCTGCATGGGTTTGGAAGCCTGGATGAAGCTGGCCGTTCCCGTACCCACCCCGATTCCTGGCAGTCCCGCTATCCCCTTCTCGATGAACCACAGCCTGGGGGGCCATCTCCCCTGGAGCCGTACCGCGAGAACGAAAACAGCTTCATCGAACTGCTCCTGCAAGCCCTGACCGAGGAGTTTCCGGAGAACGATGTCCGGAAGATGTGCGTGTGGCGGTACGGGTTGGGTGACGAGGAACCGCTCACCCTGGAAGCAGTGGGAACGCGCTTCGCTATAACGAGAGAGCGGGTGCGCCAACGCATCAAGAATGCGCTCCAGCGAATCGCGAGCCGCAGAGCGCGTCGGGCCGAGGCATGCCGCCAGTTCCATGACTACCTGCTGGCCAGGCTGCGGCCCGAGGAGGACGAGTTCATTGGCCGGCTCCTGGACTTCGTGGAGACCGAGCTCGCCCAGCTTCCACGTGGGCCCAACGCTCTCAAGCTCGTCCTGGCGCTTCTCAACAAGGCCGGGGATGAGCGGCTGCTCTCGGAGGCACTGAGGGCCGCCCAGGAACGTGATGAGGCCGAGCACGAGGAGCAGAAGCGTCTCGCTCACCAGGGCCGCTTGCGACAGAAGATGGCCAGGCACCTCGAGTCCGTTGTCTGGCCGTCCACGAAACGGCTCATGGTGCGTGGGACACCTTTGACGCAAGCCAGGAAGGTCAATCCTGACAGCGACGGGAAGCCCGGGTCGTTCTACAGCGCGAAGCTCGGAAGGAATGTCGAGTACGAGTCCCAGCTCGAGCGCCGCTTCTTCATGCTCCTCGAGTGCCTCGATGAGGTGGTCACATACCAGGAGCAACCCTACGCCGTCCCCTACATGCTCGACGGTAAACCGCTCACCTACTACCCCGATGTCGTGTTCATCCTGGAGAGTGGCGAGGCCATCGTGGCGGAGTTGAAGCCGTGCCTCCACATGGCCCTCCACGTGACCCGCTGCAAGTGGAAGAGCCTCCAGGCCTTCTGCGAGGAGCGGGGACTTGGAATGCTGATGACGGATGACCGCGGCCGGACGTTGGAGACGTTGAAGCAGACGCGCGTTCCCGCCACCTTCGAGACAGCGCTGCTGAAGAAATTGGAACGAGGCCCGCTGCGCTGGCGCGACATCGCCGACCTCAGAATGGAAGACGTTCCGTGCCATGCCCCGCAGGCGGTGGTCCTCCGGCATGACCTGGTCATGCGCCTGGAGCCCTTCTCCATCGAGCGGAAGAAGCAGCGCTGAGGATCAGAAGGCCCCCGAACAGGGGCGGGAATGTCCGCGGCCGACTTGCCACGTGGCAAGTGCCAGCGCTGGCCGTCGCCGAGCTCCACCTGCCGATGTGCTTCCGGTGCGCTGGCTACACCACCGCTTGCCGGCTGGCGCGGGAGACGTGTTCCTCCCCGGTTTCCGAGAAGCGCCGCGCCAGCCCGGCCGCGCCCTCCGCGCCACGCTTCGATGCGTACTCCAACTCGGCAGGCAGCAGGGCCTTGACGGTGACGAGCCGCACGTCACCGAACGGCGAGGGAAACAGCCGGGGCAGCGAGCGCGACTCCTGGCCGAGCAGCACCCCCACCCGCCCCTCAGTGGTCACGAGAGACGCGGGAATGCCCTTCCCCGCCACCTCCAGCACGACAAGACCCGCCTTGGCCCTCTCTCGCACGTGCTCCTGGGTCACCACTTCCTTTGAGACTCGATCCAGCAGCATGTAGGGCCAGCTTCCCTCGATGGCATCGAGGGGCAACTCCGCCTGCTCCGTCTCCAGGACGAGTTCCAAGCCGAAACCCACGGAGGGCTCCAGACGGGCGATGAAGGGGTCCGAGAGGCCCTCGGAGACGAGGAGGATGCGCCCTGCCTCCCGGTGGATGATGGCCCAATCCTGCCGGTGGCCCGGCCATTCGTAGCAGATGGCCCGTGGGGCAACGGCCATCTCGTCCAGCCTGCCGAGCGACTTCCACGCGGCACGTCTGGCGGCAGGGGGAGGCTCCAGCAGCTCACGACACCTGCGCTTGTAGGCGCGCTCCTCGTCGCTGATGGGACTGGGTCCGGTGACCTCCCTGAAATCCAATCCCGAGGCCCCGGTACGCTCGAGCGCCTCCTTCACGTCCTCAGCGACAAGGAGGGCTTTGGGATAGCCCCAGGGCCGGAATGCCTTGGCATCGCCCACTTTGGAGGGGTCGATGCGCATGCCATAGACGGACCGATAATACCCAAGCTCGTCGGGCCAGTTGTCTTCGGGTTCCCCATACCGCACCTCCTCCGAGGCTGCCTCATCAATGCACTTCACCAGGCGCGCGACGTTGACGAGGAAGTAGGGCTCTGACCGCGAGTCCACCTCTGCGGGGTAGAGCTGCACATCGCCAGAGGCCAGTTCGGCGAGGGTGTTGGCGACCTTCTCGGTGACCACGGGGAAATCCCCCGCGTCTGCGAACGAGAAATCCAGTGGGCTGCCGGGGTGGAGGATGGGAACGCGAAGGCGGCCGTCGAAACGGACAGGCACCTCGTTGAGGTACAGCCGCGCTCCCACCTTCTTTCCTTGAGCGTCCAGGGTATCGTCGAGCACCCAACGCTCCGGGCTGCTCATGTCCTCCCTTAGCCTGAAGTACTTCTTCGGCATGTCGTTCTCCTCATCTCACTCAGTCCGAGTGACGAGCTTGTTGAGCCTGGAACCTGCCTCTCGAATCTCCTTGGACAGCTTCTGCAATTCCCGGGTGAGAGCTTCCTTACACTGCGCTGTGGTCTCACACCGTTTCACTGCCGTCTCAAGCCGCTCGAAGACCTCCTCATGGTACTCCCTGGGGTGAGGCCCCTTGTGGCCCGGGACGCGGACTTTGTTGGCTGGATCCTCCATGGACATACCGGCTTTGTCGAAGAACTTCTTGAGCTGCGGCGTCCACGGCCCGCCGCGGGCAGGGGACTTCCCGTTCTCTACGGTGGCGATGTGGTGGATGTCGCCCTCCTCCTGCATAGAGAGGACTGCAGCCGAGCTGGCGGGAAACGTGAGAACGAGTCGTCCTCCCCTCACGGACACGGACGTCGCGCCGGCCGCCGCCGTGGGCAGGTGAACCCGGCCCGAGGAAGCGGCGTTGTGCACCGCCTGGGGGAAACCGGGCAGCCCGCTGCCCGTCATGACCTCCTTGCCCTTGGCTCCTGCCTTCCACGTCGCCAGGAGGATGAGCACGCGCACGGTGTTGGGCCCGAGCACCCGGGCGTAGCGCTCGCTCGCGCCGCTCAGCTCCTGGAACGTGCTGGCCGCCTCCGCCGCGTCCCAGAGGTCCTCCGTGGCGGAAATCAACTCCCATAGCTCCACGCCCAGGTAGCCCCAGAGAAAGACGGTCATCGCCAGGGCGAGGCCCTTAGAGATGGGCTCCGGTGCCATGAGCACCACGAGGTACAAGGACAGGCCGGTGAGCAGGGCCGTCATGGCGTGCGCGGAGTAGTCGCGCAGCACACCCGTGGCGGCCTCCAGCGCCGGGGTGAGGGCCAGGCTGAGAGCCAGCATGAACCTGTCGGGGTGGCTGAGGCGGGTGTCATGCGGGCCGTCCCCCAGCAGCCAGAAGCAGTCGCCTGGAGAGCCACGCCGCTCGCACAAGCGCGCGTAACCCCCTTCAACGCTGGAGTCCCCCGCGCCACCCGTCGGACAGGAGGCCAGCACCAGACGGCCGGACAGAGGCCTGGAGGGGCAGGTGGCCAGTCTCAGGGGGGCCTCCAGAACGAACTGGGTGAAGGCCTCGCGCAGCTGCGTGTCCGACACCTGGACAGGCGCGAAGTCGCTGCGGGGCGTGACGGTGACGTACTCCTGGGGTGCCGGTGGGGGCGTAAGCGGGTTGTGGCGGTAGCCCGTCGCCACGAGGCTTCCGTGGGGGGTGCCCGTGGCACACGCGAACTGGAAGAGGACGATGAGGGCCCAGGCGCGACAGCAGAGGCCCAGACGCGCGCCCATGGGGCGGGCACCAGGAAGACGGGTGGGCACGGCGCACCTCCGGTGGCGACGCGGAGTGCGAGCCGTCGCTCCGGAATTACACGGAAACGCAGGCGTGCCCGTCAAGCCACTGGGTTGGCCAAGAGTGGGAGGACACAGCAGGTAGGCTGCCAGGGCGTAGAGGCCCCGTGAGGTTCGGCGCTATGGGAACGCCACGTTCTCCAGAACGATGGAGCGTCCATCCTCGTCCCACAGCGTCAGGGTGTACGCCCCCTGGGCCTGCTCCTTCGTGGCCTCGAACTCCACCATGACGCGGCCATGGGCGCCCGGGAGAATGGACACCGGCGAGTCCTCTGGAAGCGGCGTCAATTCCTCGCCCCTGGCCCCGCGCAGCAGAGCGCCTGCAAGCGTCCAGGGCTTCATCCCCGGGTTCTTCAAGTCCAGTTCCACCGCGACTCGGCCCTTATCGCGCCCTCCGGCGCGGGAGGACCACGCCCGGTCCAGAGCCAGCGCAGCCCGCGGCCTCGTCTTGACGTCTCGGGTGATGTTCTTGACGGCGACACCGAGCCTCTCGTCCAGAAGGCCCGCCGCGCGCAGGCCCCGGAGTCCACCCGGCCCGCCCTGGTCGGCCCGGAGGCGAGCCTTCTCCTCCTCGCAGCGCTGGGCCTTCGCGTCCGCATCCCGCGCCTTCTGCTTGTAGAAGTCCACCGGGAGCGTTGTTCGGATGACGTCCACCTGCCGTGCGACCCGCGCGGGGTGTACCACCAAGAGGAACGTGAGACTCGCCGGGGCCGCTCCATCCGCGAAGAAGAACGTCACCCGCTGCGGCTGCATGTCGCGCATGGCCTCCGAGGGGACGACCATGAATGAGTCGGCCGCCTCCACCGCCCGCCGGAAGTGCTCGCGCCCCTCCAACTCCACGCGCGAGAGCTTCGCGTCGAAGAGGAAGTTGCTGGTGAGGTCCGGGGTGATGCACAGCGCCGGTATCCTGCCCAGAGCGTCCGCGTTCACTTCCAGGCGGATGTCACCCGCCTCGCACGGGAGCAGAGGTGGACGCGCGGCGGCGTCAGCGGTCGAGGTGAGCAGGGCCAGGGACAGGAGGCCAGCGGAGGACGCGAGGGGCACGGGGGACAACCTCTCCGGGGGCATGGAGCCGCCCCACTTCATGCGTGGCCTCTACCACAGCTCTCCAGTGGAGCCCGAGCCTCTGGGCGGCCGAGCGCCCTACTCGAATCGGTTCGTTACATACACGCTGACTCGGGCGTGGACCTTGACGGCATCCGCGCCGACGTCGGACGTGATGGGCTCGCCGGCCCCACCTGGCGCTGCGATCTCCATGCACACGGGGTACGTCCTGCCTTGGGGCGTCTGCGCCCGGGTGAAACGGCCGTAGAGGCGCTCCTTGCCGAGGATGAACTTCCCGGTGAGCACGGTGCCATCGTCCAGCTTGCCGTACCCGGAGATCACCGTGACAGCTGCGTCACCCGCGCGCACCGTGACCACCTCCCCGCGTGTGCCCGGTGGAATGTCGGCACCAACGTTGTCATCGATGCCGAGGCTCAACTCCTCCCTCATGGTCTTCACGGCGCCGACTGGGCAGTCCTCGGGCCCGGGCGTGGCGCGCACCTGGGGGCTGGTGCAGGCGACAAGGACCCAGCCGCAGCTCGCGGCGGTGAGGCACTTCCACTTCTTGCAGCGCCCGTCCTCGAGCCGAATGGGGGACGCGGGCTTCTCCTGGAGTGGCAGACGGGACTCCTGCTTGCGAAGAGGCATGGCGGTGGTGCGCGCGGGGGTGAAGGCCACGAGTGGCGCCGCGCCCCCTCCAGCTTCGGACGGCGCGCCCGGTGCCGCCACTTCACGGACAAGCCATGGGAGAGACGTCGGGGGGCCCGCCCCCCACCCGGGAGGTGACGGGGCCGCCGTGGGCGCCGCCACGGGGGGCATGCCCGTGGGGCCCCGCTCGGCCCGGGAGCCCGCCAGGAGCCATGCGCTCAGCAACATCCCGGCGGCCAGCGCCACCGCCCCCACTCGTGACACGCCTCCTTCGGGCAGCACGCGCGCACGGTGTGCGGGGCCCGGCGCCGCGAGAGCGGGCGGCACTTCCCTCGCTGCCTCCTCTACGGCCATGGGAAGAAGCGCGGCGTCCACCGGAGAAGGGGCCGCCTCCGGGACATGTGGGGCCCCCGCTGCCCTCTCCGGCACCTGGCCAGAAGGCGCGGATTCCGCTCCTCCCTGAGCCTGCGCGGGGGGCTCGGGCGTGGGTGGGTGGCGGGCCTTCGCTCCCCGCCGGGGCCGACCCATGCTCCACCGTCGCGCCTCGCGCTCCGCGGTGGTGCGCGGCACCATCCCGTCCTCTTCCTCGGTGGCGGCGCGCTCCGGGGCGTCCGGGTCCACCAGCGGCACGTCCCAGCTGTTGTCCGCTCCGGCCAGCGCCGCCTCCAGCGCCCGCGCCAGTTCCTCGCACGTGCCGTAGCGCGCCTCCCGCCGCTTCTCCAGCATGCGCTGGCACAGCTTACCCAGCGCCCGGGGCACGCGCGGATTCACCTCGTGCGGCGCCTTGGGCCGCTGCGTGAGGATGCGCTCGTTGAGCGGCTGACCCCGCTGGGAGAGCGGCCCGAAGGGCAACATGTCCGTGAGCAGCCAGTAGAGGATGACGCCCAGCGCCCACAGCTCGTCCCCTGCGTCCGGCACGTAGCGCTCCTGCCCGCCGGTGTGTGCGCGCACGAAGCGCAGCGCCTCGGGACTGCGGTACTCGGCGGTGCACGGCGGCAGCGGACCGTGCGTGAGCGGGGGCTCTTCCGCCAGCCAGCCGATTCCGAAGTCCACCAGCACCGGCACCCCGTCCGAGGTGCGCAGCAGGATGTTCTCCAGCTTGAGGTCGCGGTGCAGCACGCCCCGGGCGTGGATGTGCGCCAGCGCCCGCRCCAGCTCCAGCAGCACGCGCGCCACGCWGCGCGCGCACGGGTTGTCCTCCAGGGCCCACTGCTCCAGCGTCCGGCCCTCGACGAAGTCCATGACGAAGTAGAGCGGGCCGTGCACCGGGTGCGGCCACCTGCCGCAMCCGTGGAAGCCCACCACGTTGGGGTGCTTCAGGCGCCGCAGGATGYTGATTTCSCGCTGCCCCCGGGCCTCCAGGYTCCGGCCGCGCAGCAGCTTGAGGGCGAAGGGSAGCCCGGCGCGCCGCACCTTGAAGACGAGGCCGTGGCCCCCGGAGCCCAGCGGGGCCWCCACCTCGTACTCCCCCACCTTSTCTCCACGGGCGAGGGGCTGGAAGGACACTGTCTCCATGAGTCGTGCCGGCTTCATGACCTCCGAGGTTAGCACACCCGGTCATGGCCRCGGCCATGACAGCCCCCGTCCCGCTCACTCGTCCTCGGGCGCGTTCTCAATGGCCCTCAGGATGCGGTTGAGCCACTTCACCCTGGCGGGGGACCAGCCGCGCAGCATGCGTACCGTCTGYCGCAGCTCCGGGGACAGGTTGTCCTCGGGAGGCGGTGCCTCCAGCGAGGGGGCCACGTCCGCGCGGCCCAGGGCCAGCAGCACGTCAGCGGACAGGCCGAGCACCAAGGCCAGCCTGCGCAGCGTGGGGACAGCGGGCATCATGTGGCCCCGCTCGATGCGGCCATACACGTTGGGAGCGATTCCCAGCTGCCGCGCGACCTGGGCCTGAGTGAGTCCCAGCCTCTCGCGGGCAGCCCGAGCCACGTCTCCCAAGGACTTGGAGAGCTGTCCGGTTTCCATGTGTTGCGTCTTCCTCGGCGGTGCAACTCCAGGTCCGCCAGTCGGCGAGCCCTCAGCCCGTGGCTTGTCCGGGGTCGCGTCCATCCCCTGCCTCCTGAGTGGGCAACATGGCGTTGGCCACGGTGCTCAGCGCGTGGAGCTGCCTCGGTCGCAGTTGCCGTGCCGTGCGTACCAGACGCCTGATCGCGGGCGGCTCGCTGCCCAGGACAACGGGCTTCACCAGCCATTCGGGGGCCCGCTTGGAGGAAAACCCCAGCAACCCGTTGGCATCCACCATGAGAACACTGCAGAGCCGCAGCAGCGTCGGCAAGCTTGGAAGCAGCAGGCCTCGTTCCATGCGGCCGTACACCTCCGTCGCAATCCCCATGCGCTCGGCGGCCTCCCACTGTGTCAGCCCCGCCTTGCCACGTGCCTCCCGCACCCGCTTCGCGAACTCGCGGGAGAGTGCATCCCGTGTCTTGTGTCGCTCCCTCATGGCGGGTCTCAATCCTCGAGGTGCTCGAGGTTCATGTCCGGAGGCGCGGGCAGGGCGCCTATCTCAACGACGGAATAGGCCGGAAGCTCAGCGGGAGCCGGGGCCTGGTCGAAGAGTTGCTTCACTTCCGCCCGCGCCTGCTTCGCACCGTAGGGGGGTTGTCCGTCTGCCTGGAGAAAATCGCGCAACTCGTCGCGCATCTGGCCCGCCGTCTGATAGCGCTCAGCGGGCTCGGTACGCAGGGCCCTGGTCACGATGCGCCGCAGCGGCTCGGGCAACTCCCCGGTCGCCTGTTGCACCTCCTCCGGACCGAAATGCAGGAGGCGGTTGGCCAATGTTTCCAGGGGCAGGAGGGAGGAAGGCCGCTCACCGCGCACCTCGGGAGGGAAGCGTTGCGCGATGTCGAGCCACAGGGTGTCGGGTGGGTCGAGCGGGTAGCGGGCCAACAGCAGTTCCAACAGCACCAGGCCCAGGGAGAAGATGTCGGCCCGTCCGTCCAGGGACAGGGGGGTGAGCGGGTCGCGCTGGCCCGTCTCGGGCTTTTCGAAACCCCGTAGGATTTCCGGAGCGGTATAGGCCGGGTCCCCCCGGAGCATCTGGGGCGGCGTGCGGATGCGGCCCATCAGTTCCGACCAGGCCGCGCCGAAGTTGGTGAGCTGGACCCGTCCTTTGTAACCCAGGCGGATGCGCATGGGTCCCACGGCGCGGTGGACGAGGTGGAGCGGTCTGCCCTCGTCATCCACGGCGCGATGGGCATGGTCGAGCGCATCCGCCACCTCGGCGGCCACGTAGGCCGCGAAGCCGTGGGACAACTTGCGCTGCACGGAAATGGCCGCGTCCATGATGGAAAGGAGGAAGCGGCCGGGGTCCATGTCCATGACGACATAGGCCCGCTCGTCGTTGAGCGCGGAGCCGAGCACGCGGGCGATGTTGGGGTGGCGCAGGAAACGGGAGAGGTGGACCTCTTCCACGGCCCGTGTGCGCAACTCATGCCCATCCCCCAGCAGAACGGGCTTGAGGATGACCCGCTTGAGCGCGCCTCCCTCCATGGACTGGCGCGAGGCGATCAGCAGGGTGTCGTAATCCGGATGGGAGACCAGAGGGCGTTGAATCGAGTAGCGGTACTCGTTCGTCTCGAAGTCGAGTGGAGACAAGGTCCTGTCGGAATCCGTCGGCTCGGACATACGTGACTCCAGGGAGGGATGAGAGGGCGGGAGCGCTGAGGAAGCGGCGATGGACGCCGTGGGACCCCGCCCACCGCTCCGGTTACTCTTTGAGTTTCCTACGGAGGACGGCCAAACGGGTAGCATGGCTCACAATCCATGGCAAGCCCTGTCCAACCGCGCAGGTCATGGAGCCCGAACGACCTGTGAGAATGGGAAACGTGTGAAAGAGGCCAGCCCCGGCGAAAAGTGGACGGATAAGTGAGTCCACCCCACCTGACCTGCCAGGTCGATCGCTCAACGGAACCAAATGGACCCCTGCTGATGAGAAACCGCAGAGCGTAGACATGCCGAACGATTGCCGCACCGCACATGCAATCCCGACACTTCCCATGTCAGGGGAGATGCCTGCGTCGTGGGCACGCGAAGTACGCAGGCTCTGGGGCGGTCCAAGTATAGATGTCTGCACTTCATGTAAGACAAAAACACACATTCTCAAGTGTAGATATCTACACCTGAGGCCCACTCGAAGGCGCTTCCGCATGGCCATGCCCGTCATCTCCCTCGACCTGCAAATAAGACTTCCTCCTGGCCGTCTCTCGGGTGAACTCGTACGAGAGTTTCTCGACCTCGTCTTTCGCAGATACCGATGGTTCGAGCCAAAGCGATACAGCTCCGCCTCGCCGGATCGTGAGATGGATCCGATGCCCACGGAATTCACGCCACTCATTGCCTATTATGAGGAGCGCAACCACCTGATGGTTGCCGCCAGAACGGATCGGAACTTCGTCTCGATTTTTCCCGCCTTGACTGCCGGGTACCCTTACGTGGGCTCCATCTCCTGGCAGACATCCATCACCTCCGCCTCGAAAGCCTCCTGGCGCGCGGCGCATGCCCAACAGGTGGCGGAGTTGATGCGTCTCGTCCAATCGCCCCTCGCCTTCTCCGGTTTGGAAACCGACCTCCACGGCAAACAACAACGGCTCGTCCACAAGAGCCTTCCCACGGACACAGGAAAGGACTTCACCTGGTCCGAGGAGGAGTTCACCGTGCGCGACTACAGCGAGGGCCTCCCGGGACTCGTCTGGCGCAACTTCTACGGCCCTCCCTTCCTCCGCATGTTCGGCGAGCGCCTCGACACGCTGCCCTCCGGGTGCCGCCAGGCGCTCGGTGAAGACATCGTCCTCGTCCAGCCCTACGAGCTGCCCACGGAAGCCGGCACCGAGGCCGGTATGGCCCGCGAGCGTGAGCTCATCTCCCTGCTCGGCCCCGAGTGCTTCTACGACCACGAGCGCCGCACCCTCCCCACCCGCCGCCCTGTCCTCGACTCCCTCGGCCAGCCCCTCCACTGAGTCGACATCCCTCGACGCCAGGGCCTTCCGCGGGCAAGCTGCCCCTCCGCCCGAACACCAGGAGAGAAGCTCATGGCCATCGATGACGTGCAGGGCCCCTCCGCGCGGGAGTTGCTGTCCCTCCCCCGCCTCGCTCCCCTCGTCCCCATGCTCTACGTGGCCTGGACCGACGGTGAGCTGACCCCCGAGGAGATTCGCGCCCTGGGCGCCGCGGCCCGCTCGCAGCACTGGTTGGACCTGCGCTCCACCGCCGTGCTGGCGAACTGGTTGGATCCCCTCAACCCGCCCAGCCCCAGCGCCCTCGCCCAGGTGGGCGAGCACATCCGCCGTACCGCCGAACGTCTCTCCCGGAGTGATCAGAAAAGCCTCGTGGAGCTCGGGGCCCAGCTCGCCGAGGCCGTGGGTGGCAAGGACGCCCTGCCCGCCCCCATGCCCGAGCTGGCCCGAAGCCTCGCCCCCATGGAGTCGGCGCTCGGAGTGTCCGGTGCCGAGGCCGTGCGCACGCTCGTCTCCGCCCCCCGGCTCCATGTCGTCAAGCCGCCCGAGCCCCACTCCTTCAGCGTGGACGCGCTGCGCGCCGTGCTGGATCGCACCTACTCCGCCGAGCGCGCCGCCGTCCGCGAATGGCTGGCCGACCCGGGCTTCCGCTACGTGGACGAGCGCGACACCGCCACCTACCGCGCCCAGGTGCTCTCCTGGCTGAAGCAACTGGCCGCACGCGGACTGGGCCGGCTCGCGTACCCGGAGAACCTCACGAAGGTGGACCTGGGCCGCTTCATCGCCGCCTTCGAGACGCTGTCCTTCTTCGACCTGAGCCTCGTGGTGAAGGCAGGCGTGCACTTCGGACTCTTCGGCGGCAGCATCTACTTCCTCGGCACCGAGCATCACCACCGCGAGTACCTGCCAGGCGTGGCCTCGGTGGAGATGCCCGGCTGCTTCGCCATGAGCGAGCTGGGCCACGGCTCCAACGTCCGCGACGTGGAGACGCTGGCCCGCTACGACGCCGAGCGCGGCGAGTTCGTGGTGCACACGCCCTCGGAATCGGCACGCAAGGAGTGGATCGGCAACGCGGCGCAGCACGCGCGCCTGGCCACGGTGTTCGCCCAGCTCGAGGTGAAGGGCGAGCGCCACGGCGTCCACGCGCTGCTCGTTCCCCTCCGGGACGAGGAGGGCCGGCTGCTGCCCGGGGTGCGCGTGGAGGACTGCGGCCTGAAGATGGGGCTGAACGGCGTGGACAACGGGCGGCTGTGGTTCGACGGCGTGCGCGTGCCGCGCGAGAACCTGCTGGACCGCTTCTCGAGGGTGAACCCCGAGGGCGAGTACACCAGTGCCATCCCCGGCGTCTCCAAGCGCTTCTTCACCATGCTGGGCACGCTGGTGGCGGGCCGGGTGAGCGTGGCGTGCGCGGCCCTGAGCGCGGCCAAGAGCGGGCTGGCCATCGCCATCTCGTACGGTGACGAGCGCCGGCAGTTCGGCCCGGCCGGTGCGCAGGAGGTGCGGCTGCTGGACTACCAGGCCCACCAGCTCCGGCTGCTGCGCCCACTGGCCACCACGTACGCCCTGGACTTCGCGCTCAAGTACCTGGTGAAACGCTACGTGGAACGCACCGAGGAGGACGCGCTGGAGGTGGAGGCGCTCGCGGCGGGCCTCAAGGCCTATGCCTCGCGGCACACCACGCGCACGCTCCAGGTGGCGCGCGAGTCGTGCGGAGGCCAGGGCTACCTCGTGGCCAACCGGCTGCCCTCGCTCAAGGCGGACACGGACGTCTTCTCCACCTTCGAGGGAGACAACACGGTGCTGCTGCAACTGGTGGCCAAGAGCCTGCTCACCGGCTACCGGCAGCAGTTCGAGGACGACCGCGTCTTCACGGTGATGCGGTTCATCGTGGACCGGGCGGCGGGAGCGCTCGGGGACCGCAACCCCTTCTCGGTGCGGCGCACGGGCAGCGAGCACTTGCGCGACGGCGACTTCCAGCTGCGCGCGCTGCGCTTCCGGGAGTCGGACCTGCTGGCCTCGGCGGCGCGGCGGCTGCGCGAGCGGCTCAGCGCGGGAGTGGACTCGTTCGAGGCCTTCAACCAGTGCCAGGACCACCTGCTGGCGCTCGCGGACGCGCACGTGGAGCGCGTGGTGCTGGAGCAGTTCCTCCTGGGTGTCGCCGAGGTGGAGGACCCGGCGCTCAAGAGGGTACTCGGCCGGCTGTGTGACGTGTACGGCCTGGGCTGCCTGCAGGACGCGAGCGGCTGGTTCCTGGAGAACGACCACATCGAGGGCGCCAAGGCCAAGGCCATCCGCAAGGAGGTGACACTCCTGTGCGCCGAGCTCCGCCCCGACGCGGTGGCGCTCACGAAGGCCTTTGGCATCCCCGACGCGTGTCTGGCGGCCCCCATCGCGTTGGGCAGGCCGTCGCCCTGAGTCAGGGAACGCGGGCCACCGCCACTCCAGGCCTCACGGGCCCAGGGCGGCGGGTGGCTTGCGCGGCAGCCGCACGCCAAAGAGCGTGCCCTCGGTGTCCGTGGAGCGCACGTGGATGCTGCCCCCGTGCGCCCGGACGATGTGGTCCACGATGAAGAGGCCGAGACCGATGCTGCGGGCCGACCGGTCGGCCCGGGTCTGGGCAATACCGCGCCGCATGGGCTCGAAGAGGTGGGAGAGCACGGCGGGCGGAATCGGAGGCCCCTGGTTGTGGACCTCCAGCTGCACACTCGCCGGTCCGCCGAACGTCCGCACCAGGACGGGCGTCTCCGCGGGGCTGTATTTCAAGGCGTTGGAGATCAGGTTGGTGAGCACCTGCGCCATCCTGTCCCCATCCCACTCGCCCTCGCCGTTTCCGTCCGAGACGACCTGCACCTCGCGCTCCGGGAAGGACATCTGGACCTCGTCCACGACGAGCCGGGTGAGGTGGTGCAGGTCCATGGGCATCCGTAGCAAGTCGATTCCTCCACCCAGGCGGGCCTTCGTGAAGTCGAGCAGGTCGCGGATCATCCGCGTCACCCGCTCGGCCGAGGACTGTATGCGTACCAGTGTCTTGAGGGCACGCTCATCCAGATCCTCGCGGCGCAACAGGCTCGCCGCCCCCAGGGAGATGGCGGTGATGGGGTTGCGCAGGTCGTGGCTGACGATGCCGATGAGCTGCTGCTCGAACTCGGCGCGCCGCCGCTCCTCGGCCCGGACCTGCTCCTCGGCCCGCTTCTTCTCGGAGATGTCCCGGTAGAGGACGGCAATCCCCCCATCCTGCGTGGGGTAGACGCCCACGTCCGTCCACCGGTTCATGGGCGGGTAGTACTCCTCGAATTGCACCGGCACCCGCTCGCGCATGGCCCGGTGGTACTCGCTCCAATACTTGCGGCTCGGGTCCGCGGCCTCGGGCCAGAGCTCCCAGAAGTGACGGTCCAGGGTCTCCCCGATGGGCTTGCCCGCGAGGCGCTCCTGGCTCTTGTTGGCGAAGACGACGCGGAAGTCCTTGTCGAGCATGAGCAGCGCGTCACCGTGCTCCAGCACCTCCAGGGCGAGCCGGAGCCGATCCTCCGCGCGCCCCGCCCGGGTGCGCTGCTCGTTGAAGCGCCGGCGGATGTCTTCCTTCTCCACCGCGTTACGCACGGCGCGGTAGAGGTTGCCGGGCGTCACCTCCGACTTCACCAGGTAGTCGGACGCTCCGCTCTTGAGTGCCTGGACGGCGATGCGCTCGTTCCCCCGGCCGGTCACCATGACAACGGGAGGCCTGAGATACCCCTCCTCGTCCTCCAGCCTGCGGAGGAACTGCAGGCCGTTCATGCCGGGAAGGTCATAGTCCAGCAGGACACAGTCCACGTGCTCGCTCACACAGAGCTGGAGCGCCTTCTCCGCGTCATCCTCCTCCAGGAAGCGGAAGTCGTATTCCCCCGTCTCGTTCAGGTACGTCTGGAAGACGTCCCGGTCCTCCGGACTGTCCTCGACGAGGAGCACCGTCAGGGCGCGTCGGCTCATCTCCGGGCACCCTCGCGGACCTCCCCATCGGGGAGCACGATGTGGTCCAACCAGAAATCCTTGAAGAGCTGAATCATTCTCTCGAACCTGGGCAGGTCCACGGGCTTGAGGAGATAGCCGCTCGCTCCATGCGCGTAGGCACTCTGCACGTCCTTCGGGTTGTCCGAGGTAGAGAACACGAGGACGGGGATGCTCTTGAGGTGGGGATCATTCTTCAGGTGCTCGAGCACCTGCCTGCCGTCCAGGCCAGCGAGGTTCAAATCCAGGAGGATGAGGCCCGGGCGAGGGGCCTGGTCCGGGTCCGCGTAGCGGCCGGTCTGGTGGAGGAACTCCAGGGCTTCTTCCCCCTCGGTGCAGCGATGCAGGGGATTGGAAATGGACACGCTCTGGAAGGTCATCTGGAGCATGTCGAAGTCCTCGTCATTGTCCTCCACGACGAGGATGGGCAGGCCTCGGTTCACTTCGCCCCCGTCCCGGTCACGGGCTCCGGCTTCTCGCTGCCCAGGGTGAAGAAGAAGGTGGTGCCAGCACCCGGCTGGGACTCCAGCCACAGGCGTCCGTTGTGCCGCTCGATGAGCCGCTTCACGATGGTCAGGCCCGTGCCGGTGCCGCCGCCGTATTTGTCGCGCCCATGCAGGCGCTTGAAGATACGGAAGATGGTGTCGTGGTACTCGGGCTTGATACCAATCCCGTTGTCTCGCACGTAGTACGTGGTGCCGCCGTCAGGCGTGTCCATGGCGCCAATCTCCACCCACTTCTTCTCCTTGTCGTTGTACTTGATGGCGTTGGTGAGGAGGTTGGTGAAGACCTCGGCCATCCGCACCCGGTCAGCCAGCGCGGGCGGAAGGGACCGGGGGACGCGGACCTCCACCTGGGCCTCGTCGATGCGCGGCTTGAGCACCTCCAACACCGACGAGAGCACCTCGTTGAGATCCGTCTCCCGCACGGACAGCTCGGTGCGGCCCACCTGCGCGTAGTGCAGCAGCGAGTTGATGAGGCTCTCCATGCGCTGGGTGAGCCGGACCACCGTGTCCATGCGCTTGTGGTTGGTGGGTGAGAGGCTATCGGCCTGCTCGCGCAACACCAGACTGGTGTAGTTGTGGATGCCGCGCAGCGGCTCCTTGAGGTCATGGCTGGCCGCGTAGGCGAAGGAGTCCAGCTCCACGTTGCTGCGCTCCAGCTCCATGTTGAGCTTGAGCAGCTCCTCGCTGCGTTGCAGGACGATGTCGATGACGTTCCTGCGCAGCTCCCTCGCCGCCTCCACCTCGTAGTCCTTCCAGGGCAGGGACTTGCCGCGCACCGTCTCCTTCCAGAGCGCGAAGGACTTGCGCGGGTGCAGCCGCGGCTGGTCGCCGACCATGTCCACCGGCTTGTTCGGATTGCCGCCCCAAGCCACCGTCTGCACCACCTCGGGGCGGAACCACAGCACGTAGTTGTGGCGGCCACGCGACATGGAGGCCGCGATGAGACCCGCCGCGACGTCCTTGAACGCCGCCGCCTCGGGATAGTGATTGGACAGGCACACGGTGCAGAACAGCTCCTGCGGATCCGCCTTCGCCGCGAGCCATTCGATAAGCGCCTGGAGCTGCTCGTCATCGGGGGCCTGGCCGATGATGGTGGTCCTGCCGTTGAAATAGACGGCCGCGCCCGTGGCCCCGGTGAGCTCGAGCAGCTCCGGCGGAGGCTGGGTGAGCCCCACGGCGACGTCGGGGTGACGCGTCATCCGCTCCAGCAGCCGCACCTGGATGGACTGGGCCCGGATGCGCTGGTCGTAGTGCTCATGGCCCTCCTTGGTGACGAGGAGCGAGGACATGAACTCGCCCACGAATTCGCACGCCTTGCGTACCTCGTAGGGCACGTACCGGGGCCCCGACACGTGGGTGCACGAGATGAGGCCCCAGAGGCGGCCCTCCTTGAGGAGCGAGATGCTCATGGACGCGGGCGCGCCCATGTTGCGCAGGTACTCCAGGTGGATGGGCGAGACGCTGCGCAGCACGCAGAAGGACATGTCGAGCGGGCCCTGATCCGCGTCCTCCGGCAGCGAGAGGATGCGCGCGGGCACGTAGTCGATGGCCGGGATGATGCGCAGCCAGTTGAGTGTGTAGAGCTCGCGCGCCTGGCGGGGGATGTCCGAGGCGGGGAACCACAGGCCCATGTACGAGTCGGCCGTCTCCAGCCTGTCCTCGGCGAGCACCGCGCCGTTCCACTCCTCGTCGAAGCGGTAGGCGATGACGCGGTCGAAGCCGGTGAGCCGCCGCACCTCGCGCACGGCCTCCACGCACAGGGCGCTCAGGTCCTTCGCGTCCCGCAGGCGGGACATGGAGCTGCGCGCCTGATGGTAGAAGCCGAAGAAGGGCAACGCCTCCTGCTCGGACGTGGGCTCCAGCTCGAGGATGAGCCGCCCCTGGTGCCGGTGCGCGATGCCGTTGAAGAAGTGCTCCCGGCCTCCCCCCCGCGTGGTGAGCTTGAGGGGGTTGTTGTCCTCGAGCCGCTCCGAGAGGAGGCACTCGCGGATGCGCGAGGCCTGGGACTCCGTCAGGAGGTTCTCGAGCGCCATTCCCAGCAGGGAGCGGACGGGCACCCCCAGCAAGGACTCGGCGTTCTCACTGACCTGGCGGATCGTGAGGGACGGTTCCTGGAGCACCAGCAGCACGCCATGGGGCTGGATGCCTCCGGGGATGTGGATGGGCTCCTTGTCACAATTGGTCAGGTCCACCACCTGGCCGACCCTGGCCCCATCGGTCTGCATCTCACGTCCTCCACCACGGCCCACGGGCTGGAATCCTCTTGCCTTCCCGGCCGGCCAGGGCGGCGCAACCTATAGGCACGTGGCCCAAGCTGCCCACCAGCCTTTCGCTCCGGCACCCGCTCGCCCCTGGAGTGTTCATCTCCTGTCACCTGCCCGCCCTCCTGCCATGGAACCTGCCACTTGAAGAATCCCTGGAGACCCAACGACGGGCACTTAGATTGCGGAGATGTTCGCCGGCCCCAGCCAGATGCACGCGCTCGTCCAGGCACACGACTGGGCCTCCACCCCACTCGGCCCGGTGGAGACCTGGCCCCAGAGCCTGAAGGCCCTCGTCCGGACCCTCCTGTCGTCGCGTTACCCCATGGTGCTCACCTGGGGCCCGTCCTTCCTCCAGTTCTACAACGACGCGTACTCGAAGCTGATCGGCGACAAGCATCCGGCGGCCCTCGGCCTGGACATCCGCATCACCATGGCCGAGGCCTGGGACACGCTGGGTCCGATGATCCACAAGGTGATGGCCACCGGCGTGGCGAACTGGACCCCCGCCCTCATGCTGCTGCTGGAGCGCAGCGGGTACCGCGAGGAGTCCTACTTCAGCGTCTCCCACGCCCCCGCCGAGGACGACGCGGGGCGCATCGTCGGCATGCTCGCCGTCTGCAGCGAGGTGACGGAGCAGGTGCTCGGCGAGCGGCGGCTGCGGCTCCTGCGGGACCTGGCCTCCCAGTCCGGAGAGACACGGAGCGTGGAGAACGTCTGCCACGATGTCGTCGCCGCCCTGCGCGGCCACCCCCTCGACATCCCCTTCGCGCTCCTCTACCTGCGAGCCCCGGACGGTGGGACGTTCACCCTGTGCGGCGCCGTGGGGCTGGAGGACGGAGACCTCGCGAGCCCCATCACGGTGGACCTGGAGAAGGACGGCGGCCACGTCTGGAGCCTGAAGCGCGCGGAGGCCGGGGAGACGGTCCTGCTGAAGGATGTCGAGCGCCGGGTCACCTTGAAGGGCGGACCGTGGAACGACCCGGTCCGCGAGGCCCTGGTGATGCCCATTGCATCCTCGGGGAAGGCGGCCCCGCTCGGCGTCCTGGTGGCGGGGCTGAGCCCCAATCGCGCGCTCGATGAGGGATACCGCTCCTTCTACGAGCTGCTGGCGGGCCAGGTGTCGGTGGCGCTGCGCAATGCCCGCGCCTACGAGGAGGAGCGCCAGCGCGCGGAGACCCTGGCGGAGCTGGACAGGGTCAAGACGGCCTTCTTCAGCAACATCAGCCACGAGTTCCGCACACCGCTCACGCTGATGCTGGGACCCGTGGAGGACCTGCTCACCGGACGCGCCGGTGCCCTGCCCCAGGCCGCCCGCACCGAGCTCGAGGTGCTCCACCGCAACGCGGGACGGCTGCTGCGGCTCGTCAACTCGCTGCTCGATTTCTCCCGCCTGGAAGCGGGGCGCATCCAGGCCAGCTATACGCCCACCGAGCTCTCCGCGCTGTCAGCGGACCTCGCGAGCAGCTTCCGCTCCGCGGTGGAGCGGGCGGGGCTGAAGCTCACCGTGGACTGCCCGCCCCTGTCCCAACCCGTCTACCTGGACCCGGATCTCTGGGAGAAGGTCGTCCTCAACCTCGTCTCCAACGCCTTCAAGTTCACCTTCAAGGGGGAGCTCTCCGTCCGGACGCGCGAGCGCCACGGACACGCGGTGCTCGAGGTGCGGGACACGGGGACGGGCATTCCCGCCTCGGAGCTGCCGCACATCTTCGAGCGCTTCCACCGGGTGAGGGACGCGCGCTCCCGGACGCACGAGGGCACGGGCATTGGCCTGGCGCTGGTGCGCGAGCTGGTGACGCTGCACGGAGGCACCGTGCACGTGGACAGCACCGAGGGCCGGGGGACGGCGTTCACCGTGGAGCTCCCCTTCGGCACCGCGCACCTGCCCGCCGAGCGCCTCCGCGCGCCCCGGGAGCAGGAGTCCACCGCGACCGGAGCCAGCCCCTACGTCGAGGAGGCGCTGCGCTGGTCCGTGGAGGACCTGCCCATCGTGGAAGAGCCCCACCCCGCGGTGCCCCATCCAGCTCCGGACGTGGCCCGGGCCCGGGTACTGCTCGCGGACGACAACGCGGACATGCGCGACTACATCCGCCGGGTGCTGGCGCCCCACTTCGAGGTGGCGGCGGTGGCGGACGGACAGGCGGCCCTGGAGTCGGCGCTGGCCCACCCGCCGGACCTCGTGCTCTCGGACGTGATGATGCCGCGCCTGGATGGCGTGGGCCTTCTGCGCGCGCTCCGGGCCGCGCCCCACACGAGGGACCTGCCCATCCTCCTGCTGTCGGCCCGTGCCGGCGAGGAGGCCACCCTCGAGGGCATCGCTTCCGGAGCGGACGACTACCTCGTCAAACCCTTCTCCGCCCGCGAGCTGCTCGTCCGGGTGAAGTCCAACCTCGAGCTGGTGCGGATGCGCCGGGAAGCCGCCCGGGAGCGGGCCCACGTGGAGACGCTCATGGAGGCGGTGCGCGCGCGAGATGACTTCCTCTCCGCCGCCTCGCACGAGCTGAAGACACCGCTCACCAGCTTCCAGCTCAATCTCAGTGCCATCGAGCGGGGCTTGAGCCGTGCCTCGGAGCACAACGTCGGGGACCGGCTGGACATGGCGCGCCGCTCGGTGCGGCGGCTGGCACGGCTCGTCGAGACGTTGTTGGACGTGTCACAGCTCACCACCGGCCGACTGCAGCTGGCTGTCTCGGAGGTGGATCTGGCCACGCTCGTGGGCGAGGTGGTGGCGGACGCCGAGCAGGAAGCGCGGCGCCTGGGCACTCCGCTGAACGTGCGTCTCGAGGCGCCCGTGGCGGGGAATTTCGACCCCGAGCGCATGGTGCAGGTCGTCCACCACCTGCTGTCCAATGCCTTGAAGTTCGGCCAGGGGAGCCCCGTGGAGCTCACCCTCCGGTCCGAGGAGCGGTCGGTGGTGTTGACCGTCGTGGACCACGGCATCGGCATTCCCGCGTCCGACCGGGCGCGCATCTTCGAGCGCTTCGAGCGGGCCGTCCCGGTGCGCAACTACGGCGGCCTGGGGCTGGGGCTCTGGGTGACGCGGCAGGTCGTGGAGGCCCACCAGGGCTCCATCCACGTGGAGGACACACCGGGCGGTGGCGCGACCTTCCACATCCGCCTGCCGCTCGGCGGCCCGGCCGAAGTCCCAGGCATGCCTCGCGCCTGAAATCCCCCCGTCAGGAACCCCGGAACGCGGCGTCCTTCGGGGCAGAACGAGAACATCGCGCCCGGCCGACCCGGCCCTACACGCCCAATTGACCTCACACGTCAATTTGACCGCCAAAGTCAAATCAATGGCCGGGTCACTCGGGCGCGACCTTTCCTGGAGGGGCAGCACATGACGACGCACAACCAGACCACCCCCACGCTCCCCGAGGCCCAGCGCGGCCCGGCGGAGAAGCTCCTGGACCTGGTCCTCGGGGGCTCCGCCCACCTGTGGCACAACCGCCCGGGTCTGGACGTGAACGGCGTCTGGCATGCGGCCCAGGGCGCCAGCGAGGAGCTCGCGCGCCGCGCCACCCCGGTGAAGCCCGGCCTCTTCGTGCCCGCCGCGGTGAAGCTCTACCGCCAGCTGCTGGACATCTACCGGCTCAACACGGACCTCATGGCGCACTTCGCGTCCTACGCGCTCACGCAGACGGACTGGCGTGACCTGAAGGTGGCCACGTGCGCGCTGATGCTCGTGCAGAGCCACTCCGGCCAGCCCGTGCGCGAGGACGACGGCTCCATCGCGTTCCTCGACGACGACTTCCGCACCATCGGTGAGGCGATGATCCTCCACTACGAGCGCAAGTCCACGCGCATGCTCACGCCCAAGGCGGTGCTGCGGGTGGCCGAGCTGCTCGAAACGCCGGAGATCGCCCGTCTCAACCGCGAGGCCGGTTTCGGTGACCCCGCGTCCCGCAAGGCGCCGATGGGCCGGTGGAAGAGCGTGGCGACGAAGTGGCTGCGGCTGCGTGAGCAGAACCTGCCCATGCTCCAGGGCCTGGTGAAGGCCGGCTACAAGGAGACGCTGAAGAAGATCGCCCGCAAGGCCGGTTACAAGCCGGTGTCGCAGGGCTTCTTCGAGGTGCTCGGCTGGAAGCAGAAGCAGGCGGCCGCGGGCCACCGCTCGGTGGGCCTGGAGGGTCTCAACCTCGTGAAGCGGGAGCGCTTCGATGGGCTCTCGGAGGCGGAGATCTGCGAGTGGATCGAGCTGGAGCGCCTCTCCTACAAGGAGGTGGTGGGCCGGCTGCCCAAGGACCTGGGCCTGACGCCGGCCATCATGGCGGCGTTGCTGCCCTCGCTGTCCGACCGTGACTTGCGCATCCTGACGCCCACGCTCGAGGAGCTGGGGTTGATGACGGACCCGGGCATCCGCACGCGGTGGGAGAAGGCGGTGCAGACGGCGACGGACCAGCGGGCGCTCCACATCGTGAAGAACGTGCGCAGCCAGGAGCTGAAGGCGAAGCTGGAGGAGGCGAGCGACAACGCGGCGAAGGCGGCGGTGGCGGAGGCGACGGCGGAGACGGACGTGAGGGTGATGTTCCTCATCGACAAGTCCGGCTCCATGGAAGGGGCCATCGAGCAGTCCAAGGAGGCGCTGTCGCGCATCCTCGCGGGCTTCCCGTTGGAGAAGCTGCACATCGCGACGTTCGACACGATGGGGACGGTGCTCAAGCCCAAGGCGGCGAGCCGTGCGGCGGTGCAGCACATGCTGCAGGGCATCAAGGCGTCGGGCGGCACGACGCACGCGGCCGGTGTGCACGCGCTGCACCGGGCGGGGATGCGGGTGCCGGAGGAGGCGAAGCTCATCTGCATCGTCGTGGGTGACGAGGCGGGTGAGGCGGGTGACCAGTTCGCCCGTGCCTTCCGCGAGTGCGGCTACACCGTGGCCGCCATGGCGATGCTGGTGAGTGTGGCCAGCGCCGCCAACCGGGGTAACACCGTGCGCACGTGCGCCGGGCAGATGAAGGTGCCGTTCAGTGAAGTGTCGGTGGACCAGTTCGAGGACCCGTACCAGGTCCCTCGCGTGCTGAAGGCGCTGATGGACGCGCCGACGGCGGCCGGGGCCAGCCAGTCCGGCTGGGTCGAGCGGGTGATGCGCACGCCGCTGCTGAAGGTGGCGTGAGAAAGGAGTGGGTGTCGTGGACTACCGGAAGTTCCTCGGGAAGGTGGAGTCGGCGGTGTTGCCCTACTTCGGTGGGGCGTCCGTCGACGCGCCCTCGCGGCGCCTCCGCGTGTCCACGCCGCCCGCTCCGGGCTGGTGGCGCTTCGAGGTACAGGGGCGCACCGCCACCGCGCGGGAGCCGGCCGGGCCAGAAGGGCTCGACGGGCTCCCGCTCGTTCGTGGACATCTGTGGGGCACGCGTCTGGTGCGCGAGGGCGCGGTGGCCGAGCCGGTGAATCTCCTCCCCGAGGAGGAGCCTCCGCGATTCTCGCCCGTGCGCGCCCGGCGCTGGCATGACGGCTCGCTCGTCTTCGAGGAGGTCGAGTTCGAGGGCGAGGCCGAGGGCACGGCGCGGCTCATGATGGAGGAAGGCCGGACGCTCGCGGAGGTGAAGGCGGTGCCTGCGTCACTGCGGGCGGCCTTTGGCTACGCGGTGCTGGAGGGTGCCTCGCGCGCGCTCGGCATCCGATTCTCTCCGGTCGAGGTACGTGGGCAGGTGCTGTCCGTGTCCGAGGGAGGCCGTCCCGAAGCCGAGGCGAGGCTGCGGGCGCTTGCGTCCGAGCGCGAGGCGCACGTGCGGGCAGTGGAGGCGCGGCTGCTGGCGCTGGAGGCACAGCGGCGGCGGGTGGAGGAATCGGCACGGCTGGACGCGGAGCTGGCGCGGCTGCGGGCCCGTCCGCGTCACCAGGAGCGGCAGGCGCACGGGGCGACGCGGGTGGAGCGGGCGCTGGAGTCGGCGGGAGCGAGGCTGCTCGACATGCGGCGGCTGGGGAGCGAGCAGCTCGAGGTGACGTTTGGCTTCATGGGCGAGCGCTTCATCAGCATCGTGGAGGCGAACACCTTGCAGGTGGTGGACGCGGGCATCTGCCTCGCGGGAGCGGACCGGCACGTGAACCTGGAAAGCCTGCCATCGGTCATCCGCGAGGCCATCGAAGACGACGTGCTGGTCATCACCCGGCACGCTTGAAATGAGACTCCCCTCTCCCCCTGGGAGAGGGGCGGGGGTGAGGGTCTTCCCATGAAGCCGCGTGAGGTCTGTCTGCTCATTGGCCGGAACGGGACGGTGCTGTGGAGCGATGCCTCGGACAGCCCGGTGTGGCTGCCGGACTCGCGCGCGCGCTGGGAGGCCATCTGGCGGCTGCGCGGGGAGCTGGTGGAGATCGCCCACAGCCACCCGGTGGGACCGCTGGGCTTCAGCGCCGAGGACGAGACGACGATGGCCGCGCTCACCGAGGCGCTCGGGAGGCCGGTGCGCTTCTCGGTGGTGGCGCCGAACGGCATGGTGGTGCGCGAGGACGGCCGGGACGTGCGCGTGACGCAAGAGCCCTCGTGGGCCGGGGGCCTCCGCGTGGATTCCGGAATGCGCACTCGGGACACAATCTCCCCTCTCCCCTCGGGAGCTGATCATTAGCCACATCTGGCCTGCCCCTCATTTCTCCCTCGGAGAATCCCCTTGGAAGGAGCAAGCAACCAAGCATCTTCCAGAGGGGCGCTCCGAGGGGGAACTGGAGATGTGACTAATGATCAGCCTCGGGAGAGGGACGGGGTGAGGGTATCGGGTGAACCCGGGTTGAACCCGCTGTCCACACCGAGGACCACAGGTTGGAGAACGGGCCCGGACACCCTCACCCTGACCCTCTCCCGGGGGGAGAGGGAATAACTTCCAATCGCTGCCACCCGGCGTCCACGGTGAGTTCGAGCACTCCGTTCCGCATGCGATGCTCCCGCGCGCCCACCACTTCACGCGGCGCCAGCAGCCCATGGAGACACAGCGTCTCGGTGCCACGAGCCAGCGGCAGCGCCCCCTCCGTGCTCCGCTCGAGCACGAAGCGGTCCCCGGCCAGCCCTCCAACCAACCGCGTCAGACGCGATTCGCCGTAACCCTCACCCGCGTCCTCGTACAGCCGCGCATCCACCCGCTCCGCCACGTGCACGTGCCACGTGAGCTGGGACCAGTTGGCCGAGGTGGTGTGCAACGCGGGCTCGGTGAGGGCCAACGCGCCTCCCGCCCGCAGCCACAGCGGCACCGTGCCCAGCGGCGCCTCGGCGATGACGTGCTGCCCGCCCTCGATCTCCTCTGAGGCACCCAGGTTGAAGATCGGAACCCACCGGCCCTCGGGCAGGTACACGAGCCGCCGTCTCTGGCCCTGGCGCACCACCGGCGCCACGAGCAGGTCCCTCCCGAAGAGGAACGAGTCATCCGTGCGCAACGCCTCCTCGTCTCCCGGCGCGTACATGACGAGCGGGCGCATCACCGGCAGCCCCTCCACGGAGGCTTCGTGTGACAACGTGTAGAGCGTGGGCAACAGCCGGTAGCGCCGCTCCAGGCACTCGCGCGCGAGCGAGAGGTACGGCTCGCCGAAGCGCCACGGCTCCTGCGGGGGCGTCCCCTTTCCGGAGTGGTTGCGCATCAACGGATAGAACGTCCCCACCTGCATCCAGCGCACGAGCAACTCTCCGTTCGCGCGGCCGAGGAAGCCAGGCACATCCACTCCCGCGAAGGACACACCCGACAGCCCCAGGCCCAGCAACATGGTGAGCGACAGCTCCAGGTGCGCCCAGTAGCTGGAATTGTCCCCCGTCCACATGGCCGCGTAGCGCTGGATACCCGCCGAGCCCGCGCGCGTCAGGATGAAGGGCCTCCGCTCTGGAGCCAGCTCGCGCATCCCCTCGTACGCCGCCCGAGCCATGCCGAGCGCATACACATTGTGCACCTCCAGGTGGCGCCTGTGGCCGTGCCGCGCGTCGTGCGGCAGCGTGGGCCCCTCCACCTTCCCCAGGTGCGCCGCGGGTGCCGTCTTGATGTCGAAGGTCTCCCGGCCATTCACCAGCGAGAAGCAGGCCGGCTCGTTCATGTCGTTCCAGACGCCAGCGATGCCCGCCTCCAGGAAGCCCTGGTGCCACCGGCCCCACCACGTGCGCACCTCCTCGCGGGTGAAGTCCGGGAAGGTGGCCGGTTTGGGCCACACCTCGCCGAGCAGCACGCTGCCCCGGTCATTGCGCACCAGGAAGTCCCCCGCGAGCGCCTCGTCATAGACGCGATAGCCCGGCTCGGCCTTCACCGCCGGATCGATGATCGTGACCAGCTTCACGCCCTGCGCGGCCGCCTCGCGCGCCAGGCCCGCGGGGTCCGGGTAGCGGGTCCGGTCCCACGTCCAGACCTTGTAGCCCTCCATGTAGTCGATATCGAGGTACACGCAGTCCAGCGGCAGGCCATGGGCCCGATAGCCGTGGATGACGGAGCGGACGTCCCCGGCGTTCTCGTAACCCCATCGGGACTGCTGCGCGCCCAGGCTCCACAGCGGCGGCAGCGGCGGACGCCCGGTGAGCGCGGTATAGCGGCGCACCACATCCCCTGGCATCGGCCCGGCGAAGAGGTAGGTGTCCAGCTCGGGCCCGGAGGACTCCCACTGCACGAGCGAGGCGTCCTCGGCGCCCACGTCCACCTCCATGCGCCACGACTCGTCGAGGAAGAAGCCCCAGGCGAGCCCCTCGCGCAGGCCGAGGCAGAAGGGAATGGACTGGTAGAGCGGATCCGTGTCCGGGTGGTGCGGCATCACGTCCGTGTTCCAGAAGACGAAGTGCATGCCGCGCTTGTCGAGCGCTCCCACCTTCTCGCCGAATCCCAGCCACGCCTCGCCCGGCGGCGTGTGCAGGGCGAGCCGCGAGCGGAAACGGTCCACCGGATAGTCCGGCATGACCTCGCCGGAGACGTCCTCGCACCGGGCGAGCTCCCGGCCGGCGGCGTCCAGCAGGCGCCAGGTCCCCCGGGCCAGCGACACCTCCAGCGAGAGCGCCTCCGTCACCACCACGGCCACCCCACCCCGCTCCTCGCGGCGAACCGAGAGCGGCAGTTCCCGGTGCTCCACCACGGCCCAGGACTGTTTGGGCGGCAGCTCACGAGGCCCGGGCGCGGTGTGCTTGAAGGCCGGGAGGTGTCGGAGCCGCAACACTCCGGGCAGGGGACTGCACACCTGCAGTGCGGCACGCGGGCCCCAGAAGGTGACACGGGTGGGCTCAACGGACAGGTCTTCGAGGCGCATGGTCTAAGATGGGTTCCGTGAGCACGGACAACCCTGAAGACGGCGGACGGACGGATCGCTGGCAGAGCATGGTGGTGGGCGCCTTCCACCTCGACGAGACCCTGGACTCCAAGGAGGTCCCCGTGGATGGCTCGGGAGCGGCCGCTCACGCCCTGCTCTACCTGGAGACCCTGCTCGAGGTCTTCCCCTCGAGCGTGGATCCCCTGGAGGACTTCGAGGGCTACGCCGTACGGCGCATGATCCTCTCCCTGCGGCGCGCCCTGGAACACCAGAGCGGCCACTGAGCCCCCACAGCGGCGCTACACCGGACGGAGCTCGGGACGGGACTCCCCGGACCCGGCCGTGGGCTGCTGCTCCAGCTTCTGTTCGACGGCCTTCACGCCGAACGCGCTGGGGTCCAGCTGCTCGCGGCCGGAGAAGACCTGACGGGCCCGGCCCAGCAGCCACCCGAGGCCCTTCACCGCATCCCGCAGCAACCGGACGGGCGCCTGCCGCGAAGCCAGCGAGGGGCTGAGCTGGTCCAGCTCCTCGCCCTTCATGGTCAGCTCCTTCACGCCCACGCCGTGCGTGTACACCATCTCGCCGCCCAGCCAGCCGGTGTAGGCCGCCATGGCGAACGCGCCCAGCCCTATGAAACTGGAGACCAGCGACGAGCGGTGCCCGGTGCGCCACACGGCCACGCCGAAGGCCCCCAGCACGAGGCCCACGTTGCCCAGGCCGTGCAGGAACATCATGTCGCGCGAGTGCCGGTCCGCCTTCACCTCCTGCGAGGCGGCCATCCCCGCGAACCCGGCCAGCAACCCGCTCGCCGCCGTGGTCCACCACAGCGTCCGCGCCGCGTCGTCCAGCTTCTTGTTCCCGGTAAGTGCCGCCGTCAGGTCCACCACCACCGTGGACGGCAGCAACGCCAACGGCGCGTGAATCAACGTCGGGTGCAACTCGTGTACGCGCATGTCCATGACAGTCCTCCTCGTCGTCCCGAAAAGCTTGGGGCGCACCGCCCGGCGGACAACCCGCCCCACCGGACTCCAGGAGGCTCGGTTCCCGCTCCATGCACGCCCTCCGGGGAGGGACGGACGAGGTGGCGAGCCTCTTGCCAATCCGACCAGGCGTGGGCAGACCACCGGTCATGAGGGGACGGCGCCTCGGGAGGATCCGGTGAAGTCAGCGGGGCTGATGCTGGCGGCGGCGGGGGCATTGCTCGCCGTCATCGGCCTGCTGATGTACTCGGGCGCGCTGTCCTGGTTCGGCCGCCTGCCGGGCGACCTGCGCTGGGAGGGCGAGCACACCCGCGTCTACTTCCCGCTGGTCTCGATGCTGTTGCTCTCGGCGCTGCTCAGTCTGCTCGCCTTCGTCCTGCGCCGGTTCCTATAGCCTGACCATCAGCGCTTCACCCCATCGAAGCTCAACACGGCGCGGTGGAGCACTCCCGCGGGCACGTACAGCACATCGCCGGCATCGAGCACCACCGAGCGCCCCGCCATCGTCAGGCGGAAACGGCCGGACAGCACCGCGTCCAGCTCACCCACCCCGTGCGCGTGGAAGTCGAAGACGGTGCGCGGCGCGGCCTCGGACAGTGCGCCCTCGCGATCCGCATCCCAGCGTTCGAGCATCATGGCGCAGCGATGATTACGCATTCGTCGGGTGGAGCTCACTCCGCCCCACCAACGCCTGGGCACTGACACTCAGTGGCTACGCTTGGATCGCTCTCGAGGAGGAGCACCGCATGTCGATCGAATCGCCGCGCCCGCCGCAGGAAGCGGAGCAACAGAACACCGCCGAGATGATCGCTCCCGCCGCCAACCCGCCGGATCAGCGCCCCGCGTCCGTGACGCCCACGGGTGAGGCCGGTGGCCGCCGCAGAATGGGCAAGTCGGGCCCGCCGGGGCCGGCCAGGAAGGGCCGCACCGTCGCGAAGCGCAAGCCCGAGAAGAAGCGCCCGGCTCCCGCGAAGAAGGCCGCCGCGCGCCGCAAGAACACCCGCGCCACCAGCAAGACATTCCGCGAGAAGGAAGGCTGGAGGACCGAGCCCAAGGTGGGAGGCCGCAAGCCCTCGGCCAGCCAGAAGAAGAGCCCCATCAAGAAGACCGGCCCGGCCCGGAAGACCGTGGCCAAGCGCACCGCCGCGAAGACGGCCACCGCCGCCCGGCGAGCCCCGGCCACCGCCAGGCGCACCACGAAGCGCGCCACTGGCCGCCGCTAATCCCGGAAGAACTCCCGGCGAGCCTCCTCGCTCCCCCGCCTCACGGGTGGTGGACGGGCTCCAAGGGTCTTGTCATGGTCGGGCCATGCGCATTGCACGTCTGCTCACCCTGTCGGCGCTGGCGTTCGCGACCCCCTCGGTCGCCGCGCCCCCGTCCAAACCCGCCATGAAGAAGCCCGCCCAGAAGAAGCCCGCCGAAGAGAAGCCCACCGAAGAGAAGCCGTTCGACCTCGAGGCCGAGACTCGCGCCTGGCACCAGAAGCGCATCGCCAACCTCACGTCCGAGGATGGCTGGCTCAGCCTCGTGGGCCTGCACTGGCTGAAGGAAGGAGACAACCGCGTGGGCTCCGCCGAGGACAACGAGGTCGTCTTTCCCTCCGGGACTCCGGCGCACCTGGGCACGCTCACGCGGAAGGGTGGCACGGTGACGCTGAGCGTCCAGCCCGGTGTCTCCCTCACCCGCGCGGGCCAGCCCTTTACGGGTGGGGAGCTGGGCGCCAGCGAGGGCGGCCAGGACGTGCTCGCGCTGGGCTCGCTGCGCTTCTTCGTCATCCGCCGGGGAGACAAGCTGGGCATCCGGGTGAAGGACGCGGAGGCCCCCGCTCGCAAGCAGTTCCACGGCATCCCCACCTGGCCGGTGAACGCCTCCTGGCGGGTGGAGGGCCGCTTCGAGCCCGCGGCCAACCCGCGCAAGGTGCCGGTGCCCAACGTGCTCGGCACGGTGGACGAGATGACTTCGCCCGGCACCATCTTCTTCAAGGTGAACGGCGAGGAGTACCGGTTGGATCCGGTCCAGGAGAGCCCCACGGACCCGCTCTTCATCATCTTCGGGGACCTGACCAACCGCACGGACTCCTACGGCGCGGGGCGCTTCCTCTACGCGGACCCGCCGAAGGACGGGAAGGTGGTGCTGGATTTCAACCGGGCCTACAACCCCCCGTGCGCCTTCTCGCCCTACGCGACGTGCCCGCTGCCGCCGCCGCAGAACCGGCTGAAGCTGCGCGTAGAGGCCGGCGAGAAGCGCTACGGCGACCACTGAGCGTCAGGAAGACCCGCCGTCCCACGTCCCCAGGGCCATGAGAGCCCGGTCCGCGTGCCTCCCCGAGAGGCCCGGACCGGGCCCCCAAGGAGACGTGACATGGCGACGCTGAACATCACCTACAACGGCCTGTCCTCGGACCTGCCCCTGGAGCTGGACGGCCACGTGTCGGACGTGGACGTGCGGCGCATCGCCCTGGAGGTGGTGCGCTCGGGCGGGGCGCCGGGGCTGCACATCGCGAACCTGCGCGAGGACGCCTTCGTCCACTACGTGGTGGACCGGTTCCGCGGCCCCCGGGGTGAGGACCGCATCTACCTGCGTCCCAAGGTGCCCTTCGGGGCCTGAGGAGGGCCGGCCATGCGCATCCTCTTCTGTGGCGTGGGGGCCATCGGCTCCACGGCGGCGGTGCTGTGCCGCAACCTGGAGGCCACGCTCGTCTTCATCGACTTCGACCGGGTGGAGTCCAAGAACCTGCTCGCGCAGGCCTTCGTGAAGCCCTCGGTGGGGAAGAACAAGGCCGAGGCGCTGAAGCTCCAGCTGCTCAACCTCCACGGGGTGAAGGCCGAGTCCTTCGGCGTGCGGGTGACGCGCGACAACGTGGCGGCGCTGTGCGGAAACGCGGACCTGCTCGTCGACTGCTTCGACAACCAGGCGAGCCGGTTGCTGCTGAGCGACTTCGCGCGCACGGCGGGCAAGCCGCTGGTGCACGGGGCGCTGGCGGCGGATGGCACCTTCGGCCTGGTGCGCTGGGACGAGCGTTTCGTCCCGGACGCCGAGGACACCGCGGGTCAGGCCACGTGCGAGGGAGGGGCCCACCTGCCCCTCATCGGCCAGCTCGGCGCCACGCTCGCGCGGGTGGTGCAGGACTTCGTGAAGCACGGCACCCGCCGCGACGCGATGGTGAGCCTCGTCGCGGTGACGCCGACGGCGTGAATCACTCCCGGGCGGCTTCCTTCGAGCCCACCACCGTCATGTTCATGCCGATCTGCACCGACACCGGCTTGCCATCGACGGTGATGGTCATCTTGCCATTGATGTTCCAACCGAAGGAGCCCGTCGAGAATGCCTTCACCTCGGCGAGCATCTCCTGGCCGTTGATGACCACCTTCAACGGCTCGGCCTTCTCCTGGAACTGCTTCAGCGTCACGGGGCACGGGGACTTTGCCATGGGGCGGGCACCGTACCACAACAGCTCCAGGAGAAGGCTCACCGCGATGACTCACTTCGTGGCCGTGGTCGTGGACGTGGAGCGGGTGAATACGAGTGCCGGCGTGTCCAGCACCCGCGTGTCGTGTTTCACCCGCCTGCCCAGGATGAAGTTCGGGGTGAAGGGGTCGTCGGCCACGGAGGAGGCGCCATACGGCACGAGGAACTGGTTGTTCCCGTAGGCCACCGCCGGGCGGAACTCGTTCAGGAGCTCACCACCCGAGATGGCGAAACCTCCCGGGTCCCTCACATCCCCGTCCTCCTCCACTCGGGCCCCCCAGACCCGGTGCGGACCCGCGCGGGTGTCATCCCAGACGGCCAGGGACTTCCAGTTGTGGTGGGCCACGCCTGGGAAGCGCTGGTCTCCCGATGCGGTGGAGATGGGAATGCCCATCGGGTCATCCACCCGCCTGTCCGAGCGCACGCGCGCACCGTAGATGTCCCAGTCCGTTCCGTTGCGCATGTCCCCCCAGACCACGAGGAACCGCCGGCCGGTCCAGACCACCGCGGGCGTCCGCTGCGCGCCAGACGCCACCCCGATGGGGAAGCCGTCCCGGTCGAGCACGGTGCCATCCTCCTTCACCCGGGCCCCGAAGATGTCGGGCGTGTCCACCCCGCCGCTCGAGTCCGTCCAGACGACCAGGAACTCCTTCCCATTCCAGGCCACCGCCGGCTCGCCCGTCACCACCGACTCGGACATGAAGAGGACGAACTCATCGAGCCGGCTCCCATCGGGTCCGATCCGCAGGCCACCGATGTCACTGCCCTCGTCACTGCTGACGGCGAAGGTGACCAGGCACAGCTTCCGGGAGCAGGCGATGCCCACGTCACCCGCCACCTCTCCGGAGGAGATGACGGTGAAGACGGGCCCGGGCCCCGCGCCGTCCGGCGCCAACCGCGTCCCATCCACCCCATCCGCCGAGTCCCAGACGACCACGAAGTCCTTGCCGTCATACGCGACGTTGGGATTGCGCCCGAAGTCCCGCTCCGGGTGGGTGTTGAGGCGCAGTCCCTCGGGGTCCAGCAGGGTGCCATCCGGCTTCATGCGCGCCCCGTAGATGCCCCCGTCCCGGACGTCCTGCCATACCACCAGGTACTTGCCCCCTCCGTACGCCACCTTCGGGCCCAGGAGCGCCGTGGGCCGGGGCTCGGGCAGCGGCCCATGCCGGGTGAGCGCGGCCTCCACCGTCGAGACGGCCTCTTCCTCGGACTTCCACTCCGGGGCCATGTCCTCGGAAACCGGCCCACAGGCGGACACCAACACCCCGAACACCACACCACTCCACAGCCCGGCGAACCGGGCCCTCATCGCTTGCCTCATGTGTGTCCCCCCCTCTGATGCAGGACCCCCGCAAGCTCTGACTCACGCGGGGCGTCAGCAATCCTCCCGAGCGGGCATGGGCCATACGAGGCCCGCCCGGCTGGATGACCCCGCCGGACGCCCCGCACGTCCAGAGCCGTTCATTCCCGGCTCCGGCTCACCTCGGCTTCACGCTGACGGCAAGGGTCTGGGACCGGACCGGCGGACCGCGCGTCCGGAGAGCACGTCCGCCAGTGCTTCGTCGATGGGCAGCCCCGGGTTGCGCATCAACCACATGAACTCGCCCGCCGGATTCACCTCGAGGAAGACGTGCCGGCCCTCGGGCGTGACGATGAAATCGAACGCGCCATAGTTGAGGCCCAGCGCATCCATCAAGCGGACGATCTGCCCCTGCAACCGCTCGGGCAGTGTGTAGGGCTTCCACGCGTCGATGAGCGCCGCCCCCTCGCGCCGCCAGTCCTCCCGGGCATTCGGCAGCGCCTGGGAGTCGATGGCCGCCGCCATCACCCGCTCCCCCACCACCGTCACCCGCAGCTCCACCTGCTTCGTCAGCCGCTCCTGGAAGGTCATCGGACAGAGGTCCAGGCCCTCCAGGTCCTCCAGCTCGCGCGACTCCAGCGGCGTGGTGAAGACCACCTGCTCCCGGCCCTGCTCGTCGTAGACGGCGAAGGACGACATCATCTTCGTCACCACCCCGCCGGGGCAGCTCGCGGCGAAGGCGCGCACCGCCTCCGGGTCGTTGGTCATCAGCGTGCGAGGCACCTCCATGCCCAGCGCCCGCGCCAGCTTGAGTTGCAGCGGCTTGTGCTCCGCGCGCCGGACCACGTCGAGCGCATCCAGCTGGAATACCCCGAGCGCCGTCATCATCCCGAACACCAGGCGCCGGCTCTCCTCCACCGAGGGTTTGCGCAACTGCTCGTCCAGGTCCTTGGGAATGCCCGCCCCGGTGGCGTTGCGGCGGTACCAGATGGAGGAGATCTCCGACAGCGCCATCTCCCCATCAGGCCCCGACAGCCGGCCCTCCCCCGCCTCGTCGAGCGAGAGCTGGAGCCGGGTGGGGAACAAATCCGAGTCGAAGCGGTAGACGCGCTCGCCGCGGGCCTCGAGGGCACGCCGCACGGCGTGAGGCGCGTCGTTGTCCTTGGAATGGGTGACGATGAGGATGGCCATGACGCTCCCGCGTGTGCCGTCAGGGGGAACGGCCCGCGGACGCGAGCGCGCCGGCCAGGGCCGCGGCGATGGGGAGGCCGAGCTCCTTCTCGAGCATGCCCCACTCGCCCCCGGGGTTGACCTCCAGGAAGACGTGACGTCCGTCGGGTGTGACGATGAAATCCGCGGCGCCGTACACCAGCCCCAGCTCAGCGACCAGGCGAACCAGGCGCTCCGCTACCTCGGATGGCAGCTCGCCCTTCTGCCAACGGACCTCGTCCGGCCGCGAGCGCCGCCAGTCCACCTGCCCCTCCACCGAGCGCGACGCGTCGATGGCTCCCACGAAGCAGCGCCCACCCACCACGGCCACCCGGAGCTCGTTCGCTTTGTCGATGCGCTCCTGGAACACCATGGGACTGTGGCGCAGCCCCTCCAGCTTATCGAGGTCCTCGGGGCCAATCGCACTCGTGTAGACGAAGGGCTGACCTCCCTCCATGGACTGGGTCAGGGGTGTCTGCATCTTGGCCACCAGGCGGCCCCCCGCTCGCGCGAAGAAGGATCGGACGCGCTCGGCGTCATTGGTGACCAGCGTGGGGGGGACCTCCAGCCCCAGGGCCATGGCCAGCCGCAACTGGCGCAGCTTGTTGCCCGCCTGCTCCCCGCCGGGCGGGTTGATGAAGGCACAGCCCGCGGCCCACAGCCCGTCGAGGAAGCCCTCGAGCGCCGCCCGTGACTCGCGCACGCAGCTCTCACGCCAGCCGGGCTCCAGTGACTCATCGGGCCGGGGGGACACCAGCCGGCGCAGCCACACCGACCGTACGTCCTCGCCGCGCAGCTCGCCCGCCGCTGTCCTCAGGAGCACCTCGCCCCCGCCGGACCCGAGACTCGACGTCAGCTCCAGTTCCGCCGGAAAGCCGTCGGTATCCACCCGGACGGGACGAAGGCCCCGCCGCGACAGCTCCTCCGCCACCCGGTCGACTGTGTAGAAGTCGGCACTGTGGGTGAAAAGCAGGACGATGTCGCGAGCGGGGGACATGCCAGGGACTTCCTACAGGTCACGCTCGTCCGTGTCCGAGGGGTACTTCAAGGTCCCCTCACTGTTGGACTCCTGGAGGGAGGCGGCGGAGTCATGCCCATCCGAGGGGTACTTCATGGTGTTGTTCGCACCACCAGACACCAGCTCCAGTTCCTGCTCCTCGAGCAGACGCGCGAAGAATGGCTTCCGGGTCATGTCTTTCTTCATTTGTCGCCTCCGTGTGTGCGGGGGGGAGAGCTCCGGCCTTGACGACGAGGGAGGGACCCGAGCGGTCAGGCGCACGACACAACCCTGGGTTACCACGTCCGAGCCTACCTGGCGAATTTCATTCCGCTGGTGCCGGAGCGGGAGCCCGGCCGTACTTGCGCAGCGCCTGGACGAGCCTGTCGTGAGGGAGGGAGAAGACGCGGATGCCATCCGCGCCCGTCATGGTGTGGGCGGCGAGCATGGCGTTGAGGATGGCTTCCTGGGTGGCCTGCACCGTGGCCTCGAAGAGCGGGTTGAGGTGCCCGTTGTCCAGGGAGGAGACCTGAGCCACCTGGCTGCCGTCCGGCGGCTTCGTCGATTGGGTGGAGAAGGCCAGGAAGATGTCCCCCGAGGAGTCCTCGCCCAGCCCGCCCATCTTGCCGATGGCGAGCGGGACGCGCCGGGAGATGCGCCCCAGCTGGTGTGGCAGCAGCGGCGCGTCGGTGGCCACCAGCACGATGATGGAGCCCATCCCCTCGGGGAGGGGGGGCGTGGCGAGGCTGGCGTTCTGGGCGCACGGGCGCATGTTGCGGATGAGCGGTGACGAGGGGACCTCGCGGCCCGTGTAACAGGCCTGGTGGTCGCGGATCTCCTCGCCCACCGGGACGCCCTCCACCGAGAAGAGGCGCCGGCTGCCGTAGTTGCACTGCACCAGTACACCCAGCGTGTAGCCGCCCTGGGAGTCGGGCAGCTTGCGCGAGGCCGTGCCGATGCCGCCCTTGAAACCGTGGCACATCATCCCCGTCCCGCCCCCCACGTTCCCCTCGGCCACCGGACCGCCGCGCGCACCGTCGATGGTCCGCAGGGCGTGCTCCGGCTTGACGTGAAAGCCATAGATGTCGTTGAGGAAGCCGTCCCAGGTCTCCGCGACCACCGGCAGGCCGAGCTCCCACCCGAGGCCACGCCGGGCCCCCCAGTCCACCACCGCGTCACGCACCACGCCCACGCTGGAGGTGTTGGTCAGCATGACGGGACCGTTGAGCAGGCCCGACTCACCCACCCAGATGGTGCCAGTCACCTCGCCATTGCCATTGAGGGCGTAGGAGGCCGCGAAGACGGGCTCGGCGATGCGCTCGCGCCCGCGAGGCAGCACCGCGGTGACGCCCGTGCGCACCGGCCCCTTGCCCACCGCGAGCTTGCCCTCTCCGGAGATGAGCGTCGTGTGGCCCACCTCCACCCCGGGCACGTCGGTGATGGCGTTGGCGGGACCGGTCTTCCCTCCAAAGGTGATGCCCAGGCCGCGCGCGCGGGGCTTCGCCAGGCCGGGCGTCACCGGATCGGACGCCGCGGGGGTGGGCTTCGCGGGAGCGGAAGCGCGGGAGGGAGCAGCCTGGGACGGCGAGGCGCAGCCCACCCCGGGGAGACAGAGGAGGAGCGCGGAGAGGAAGCGGGCGGGAAGGAAGGGTCTCATAGCGTGCGGAGGTACTCGGGTCCGGCGGGGTAGGAAAATCCCCCGGAAAATACCCCGTCAGGAATCCCGGGGCGTGGCGTCTCTTCACCATGAAAGGAGCGGTGACGATGCGAACGACGACGATGAAGCCGGGAATGATGAATCCGAAGCAGCGCAACAGCCATACCGGTTTCCGCAGCGTGCGCGTCAGTGCCTTGCCTGTCCCCTCCTCGCAATCGCGGTATCGCCAGTACGGCGTGCCATACCCGAGCCTCTTTTGACGCTCCGCCTCCAGACGTGAGGCGGCGCGACGGAGGCCGGGCTCCCGAAAGGGTTCCCGGCCTCTCGCATTTCCAGCCTCACACCTCTGGGGACGTAGAGCGTTACGGAGACGCGCCGGCCTGTAGAGCCGGAGCCTTGGCCCGCTGGGTTCGACTCCCAGCGTCCCCACTCGCAGTTCGCAGCTCTCTGACAACTGAATCGCAGTGGTGAAGCGCCGCCTGCCCTCACGAGAGGCGGCACACGCCTCCGTAGCTCATCGGTAGAGCACCCGCCTCTTAAGCGGGTGGCGAGGGTTCGAATCCCTCCGGAGGTACTCACGCGGGTGTCGTCCAGTGGCAGGACGCCGGTCTCCCATACCGGAAACACGGGTTCGAATCCCGTCACCCGCTCCACTTCATTCCGGGATGGTCCAATTGGCAGGGCGGCGGGCTCTGACCCCGCAGACGCAGGTTCGAACCCTGCTCCCGGATCTCTTCAATGCAACACTTCAAAGCAACACATTCCACAGTAGCTCAAGGGAAGAGCGGGCGCCTGTTAAGCGTCAGGTTGGGGGTTCGAATCCCTCCTGTGGAGCTTCATCGGGATGTAGCTCAGCCTGGACGAGAGCGCGTGCTTGGGGTGCACGAGGCCGTCGGTTCGAATCCGGCCATCCCGACTCAGTCTGTCGCAGTGTAGTGGTTGTCTTTCCTGGGTGTGGCTCAATTTGGTAGAGCGCGCGGTTCGGGTCCGCGAGGTTGCAGGTTCAAATCCTGTCACCCAGATGTGTCATGTTGGCTGAAGGCAAAGGGTGAGCCACCGGTCTGTGAATCCGGTTCCAGAGGGTTCGAGTCCCTCCAGCCGACCTCGAGTGAAATGAATTGTCTGGCTCCGTAGCTCAGTTGGATCAGATCGCCCGGCTACGAACCGGGAGGCCGCAGGTTCGAGTCCTGCCGGAGCCGCTACTTGTTTCGCCCTCGTAGCTCAGTTGGAGCAGAGCGCTCGGTTCCGAACCGAGAGGCCGCAGGTTCGAGTCCTGCCGGGGGCAACCGTTTCGATGCGGAGTGGGACCGGACGTCCCACCGGGTCTCATAAGCCTGGGCCGCAGGGTTCGACTCCCTGCTCCGCAACTGTCTCAAGCCGTCCTGGCGTAGGTGGTCCGCGCGCCCGTCTGAAGCACGGGAGGACCGGGTTCGATTCCTGGGGCCGGCACTCGCAGTACCTGTTTTGCCCCTGTAGCTCAGCTGGCAGCAGCACCGGTTTCGTAAACCGGGGGTCGTCGGTTCGATCCCGACCGGGGGCACTCCTCACCTTCTTCTTCACCCTTTCTCTTGCACGCCGAGCCAGCTGGAGACGGCACTGGTCCCACATACCAGGTCTGCTGGGTTCGATCCCCAGGGCGTGTACTGCAACAGGCTCCCCCAACCGTCCGCGTGGCCCAATCGGGAGAGGCGGCTGGCTCAAACCCAGCTCACGTGCGAGTTCGACTCTCGCCGCGGACATATCCCCCAAGAAGGACAACCGAGTCATGGAGACGCTGGTCCTCAACCAGTCGTATGAGCCCGTGGCACGGATCTCCTGGCAGCGCGCGATGATGCTGCTGTGGCAGGGGAAGGTCGAGGTGGTCGAGGAGTACGACGACCGCCTCGTCCGCTCCGTCACCCTGGAGATCCGCATGCCCTCTGTCATCCGCTTCCTGCGCGGCGAGCGGCGCAAGGGGCGCGGCATCAAGTTCAGCCGCGACAACGTGTACATGCGCGATGGCTGCAAGTGCCAGTACTGCGGCCGGAAGGTGTCGCGCCCCGAGGCCACGTACGATCACGTGGTGCCCCGGGCCCAGGGTGGCCGCACGACCTGGGAGAACATCGTGATCGCGTGTGTCCCCTGCAACCAGAAGAAGGGGGGCCGCACGCCGGTGCAGGCAGGGCTCAAGCTGCTCTCCACGCCGGAGAAGCCGCGCAAGCTCCCCGGCTCGGTGCAGCTGACGTTCGCCTACGAGAAGGGCATGCCCGTCTCCTGGCGCAAGTTCCTCCGTGACGTCGCGTACTGGCACACGGAGCTCGAGGAGTGAGCGGCGGGTAGACGGGGGCCTCCAGAGGGGGCTCCCGGGCCCCGCTCCGTCACAGGAGCGGGTGCATGAACGGGGAGGCCAGAGGCATCCCCGGCCCGTACGCCCCGCGCGCCGGCAGGCGGGAGCTGCTGCCGGCACATTCTGGAAGGTCGACACCGGAGGCCCGGTGGCCCGCCTCGAAAGCGGTGCGGGCGCTCAACGCGCTCGGGGTTCGAGTCCCTTGCCTTCCGCTCTCTTGCTGTCTGGAGCATGCATGCCGGGTGGCCGGCAGCCTGGCTGGAAACCAGGTGGACCCTCCGGGGTCCGTGGTTCGACTCCACCGTGTTCCGTCTCTCCTGGAAGTGTGAACTGGCGATGGCGCCAGGCCCCGTTGCTAGCGGGTGCGGACCGGTCGCCGGTCTGGGGTTCGAGTCCTCCGCCTTCCGTTCTGTAAAGAGCCCGTAAACCGTGAAAAGTTGGGAACCCGTCATTCCACCTCGCCGCTGACGCGCGGCGTAGTGATTCGACAGGGGCAGAAGGCGCATGGATGCGCGTTCACACCATCCCCACAGGGAGGAAGCCCATGGAGTGGCTCGAGTTCGATCGTTTGTCTCCGGAGGTGGAGCAGCTCCTGGCGAACCAGGCCGCGCGCCTGAGCGCCACGGTGCCGCACCCCCTCCCGCCGAAGCAGGAAAGCGCCAGCGCCCGGGCCCGGCGGCTCGAGGCCCTGCTGCGTCAGTGCCCCGCCTCCAACCCCTGGGGGCACCCGGTCGCGGAGTGCTGAGTCCAGCACGGGCGGCCAGGAACGGAAGGCCGGGGTCCACCACTGCGATTCAGCACGTTAGAGTGCGGCCGCGCCCCCTGAGGCGTTCCCAACCATGGCCACCAGGAAGAGCGAGGACAACGAGAGGCTCATCGACCGGGACCTGACCGCGCTGGCACGGGAGGGGAAACTCCCGGCCGCGCACGGCGTGGACGGTCCGGTGATGGAGGTGCTGGGCCTCCTGACGCGGGGGGGCAAGCATCCGTTGCTCTCCGGCGATCCGGGCGTGGGCAAGTCCGCCCTCGTGCAGGAAGTGGCGCGGCGCATCATCGAGGGCCGCGTGGACGCGGAGCTCGCCAACGCGCGGATGGTGGAGGTGTCCGTCGCCAACATCCTGGCGCGCAGCACCCAGCGCCAGGCGGCGGAGAGCTTCGAGGAGCTGCTGGCCTGGCTCAGCCGCCACCCCTGCCCCATCGTGTACATCCGGGACCTGCCCGCGGTCATCGGCGGGCCGCTGGCCCCGGTGGCCTTCCGGGCCCTGCGCACGGGGGGCATCCGCTTCATCTTCGAGACCGAGCCCAAGCGCGTGCAGGAGCTGCTGCGCGCGGACGAGGCCTTCTCCGAGCGGCTCCACCTGGTGCCGCTCCAGGAGCCGCCCGCCGAGCGGGCCCGGTGGATACTGGGCCGGGTGGCCGAGGAACTGGAGCGCGAGCTGCACCTGCCCATCGATCCGGCGGCGTGCGACCTGACGCTGCGGCTGGCCTCCAAGTTCCTGCTGGCGCAGAGGCTGCCGCGCAAGGCGATTGAATTGCTCAAGGAGACGGCCGCCGAGGCCGCCGGAGGAGCCAAGGACCGCGTGGGTCCCGAGGACGTCCTCACCCGCTTCTGCGCCACCACCCGGCTGCCGCGCTTCGTCGTGGACGACGCGATGGCGCTGGACCTGGAGGAGACGGAGCGCTTCTTCGGCGAGCGGCTGCTCGGGCAGACGGACGCGGTGCAGGCGGTGCTGCGCTCGGTGGCGTTGCTCAAGGCGGGGTTGAACGATCCGCGCCGGCCGCTGGGCGTGTTCCTCTTCGCCGGCCCCACGGGCGTGGGCAAGACGCAGCTCGCCAAGCTGCTGGCCGAGTACCTCTTCGGCTCGCAGGACAGACTCGTCCGGCTCAACATGGCGGACTTCCCTAACGACGGCGACGAGAGCGTGCCCTTTGGTGCCTCGTGGGCGCCCGCGGTGGAGACGAAGCGCGGTGAGCTGACGGCGCTGCTGGAGGGGAAGGTGTTCACCGTGCTGCTGCTCGACGAGTTCGAGAAGGCCGCGCGGAGTGTGCACGACCGTTTCCTGCAGCTCTTCGACGAGGGCACCTTCGTGAACGGGGCGGGAGAAACCATCTCCTGCAACAACACGGTCATCGTGGCCACGTCGAACGTGGGCGCCGAGGTGTACCGGGAGCCGGCCATCGGCTTCATGGGCTCGCGGCGTCCCGAGGAGCTCATCACCGAGGTGGACCGGCGCATCGCCGAGGTCTTCCGCCCCGAGTTCCTCAACCGATTCGACGCCATCTGCCACTTCCAGCCACTGTCGAAGGTGGAGATCCGGAAGATCGCCCAGCGAGAGGTGGGCCGGGTGCTGGAGCGCGAGGGTATCCGTGCACGTGGGTTGGACGTGGAGGTGACACCAGCGGTGGTGGACCTGCTGGTGGACCGGGGCTACTCGCCACAGTTCGGCGCGCGCTACCTGCAGCGGGAGATAGAGAAGACTCTGACCGCGGCGCTGGCGGTGGAGATCGCCCGCCGGCCGTTGCCGCCGGGAGCACCGGTGCGGGTGGAGACGCGGCCGGGAGGCAAGGTAGTGGCGGTGGCCGAGCTCTCCCCGCGTCCGCGTGAGGAGACGGCGCAGCTCGCACTGCCCACGGAGAAGTCGGTGTCGGCGGTGAAGCGGCGGCTGGACAAGAAGTCGCTGCTCAATGAGATGGACCGGCTGGTGGGGCGTGCGCGGGCGCTGTCGGTGTCGGCGGACCGGCCGAGGCTGGAGGAGCGGCGTGCGGAGCTGCTGGCGGCGACGCAGGCACCCAACCTGTGGGACGACCCGCAGCGCGCGGCGTCCACGCTGAGGGCATTCCGCTCGGTGGAGGCTCAGCTCAACGAGCTGGACCGGATGGAGGAGCGGACCACGTTCGCGCGGCGGCTGGTGCGCGAGGCGAAGGGCGAGGCGCAGCTCGCGTCGGCGGCGAAGCAGGTGGAGGAGGTCGCGCGCGAGGTGCAGATGGCCGAGGTGCTCGGAGCCGCGGGGGCGACGGACCACGGCGACGAAGCGTTGGTGGACATCTGCGCGAGCGAGACAGGCGAGGGCCAGGACGCCTGGGTGCAGGAACTGGCGACCATGTACCTGGGCTGGGCGGAGCGTCGCGGCTACGAGGCGATGGCGGTGGCGGAGGCGGAGGAGCCGTTCCGGGTGGTGGTGCGGATTGCGGGGCCCGGGGCGTATGGCTACCTGGCGGGCGAGGCGGGGCTGCACCGGCGCATCGACGAGGAGAAGCGCCACCGCGCCTACGTGCGGGTGCACCGGGGCGGGCCGGAGGAGGAAGAGGAGAGCCTGGACGTGGACGGCCGCGAGGTGAAGCGGCACGAGGGAACCTACCTCGCGAAGGTGAAGACGGAAGTGACGGTGAAGGACGAGACCACGGGCCGGATGATGACGCTGGCGTGCGCGGGCGAGCTGGGCGAGATGAAGGACATCGCCTCGCGGGTGGTGAAGGGCCAGGGCGGCAGCAACACCGCGGACGAGGCCCGTCGCTACCACCTGGGCCGTGGCGCCCGGGTGGAGGACCCACGCACGGGCGCTGGTACGCCACGCGTGAAGGACGTGCTGCGCGGCGAGCTGGACGTCTTCATCGCCGCGTGGATCTCCCGTCCACCCACGTCAGGGCCCACGAGCGCCGTGAGCTGATTCCGAAGCACGACCACGGGAGCGCCTCCCGGGCGCGGTCTCGTAAAACTTGTCCAACTGTTGGACAAGTTCGTGAAGAGCGCGACCGGGAGGTCTTCCGGCACCTCGGCCCGTGGCTCACGTAAGCTCGAGCACATGAGCCTTCATCCCGATTCACGGCCAAGCCACACCCCCTGGAGTCTGGTGGGCGTGGTGGTTGCCCTTACCGTGCTCAGTGGATGCCGCACCGTTCCCGTCCAGGTGGCGCCCCAGGCCCCCGAGTTGCGTTTCGGTGGCCGCGTGGACAGAGGTGACCCGAGTGGTCCCCGTCTCTCCTGGAGTGGCACGTCCCTGACCGTGCGCTTCACTGGTACGTCCCTCGGGCTGCGTCTGCTCGATCTGCCCAAGGTCGAGGAACTCGCCCCCAACCGCTTCCGCTTCAGCGTGGACGGTGCGCCCTTCCGTGACCTCTACGTCGGAGAGGGCCGCATGCTCTACCGCATCGCCGAGGGACTCCCCGAGGGCGAGCACGTCCTGCGTCTGGAGAAGGAAACCGAGCCCGCCGTCGGAGAGACCCAGTTCCTCGGGCTCGAGCTCGACCCGGGTGCCCGGCTGCTGCCCGCTCCTCCGGCCCCCACGCGCCGCCTCGAGTTCGTCGGCGATTCAGGGCTCACCGGCTTCGGCATCGAGGGCAAGAACGAGCAGTGCAGCTTCAACGTGGAGACCCAGCGCAGCTCCCTCACCTGGCCCGCCCTCATCTCGCAAGCCCTCGGCGCCGAGGCCTCCATCGTCGCGTTCTCCGGCAAGGGCGCGGCCGTCAACTTCGCCAACGACCCCACTCCCACCCTGCCCCAGCTCTACCTGCGCACCCTCCCCCATCGTGAGGACAGCCGCTGGGACTTCTCCTCCTGGGTGCCCGATGCCGTGTTCATCCAGCTCGGCGCCAATGACTTCTGGAAGGAGCACCCCGGCGAGGAGCGGTTCCGCGACACCTACCGTGCCCTCGTGGACGGCATCCGCGGCCGCTACCCCAACGCCCACATCGTCTGCGTCCTGGCCTCCGGCATCACCGATACCCATCCCAAGGACGTCAAGGCGCGCAAACACGCCCGGGCCCTCATCTCCGGCGTGGTGGAGACCCTGCGCCAGTCCGGAGACTCCCGCGTGCACTTCGCCGAGGTACCTCCCAACCTCGGGGACGAGGGACTCGGCTGTCTCTGGCACCCCAGCCGGAAGACCCACCAGCGAACCGCCGAGCAGATGACGCCCCTGCTGCGCGACCTGCTCGGCTGGAAGTAGCCCCAGCCCTCACGGAGCCGGCGGCGCGGGCGGCACGGACGGCGAGGACCCCGGGGTCATCAACGAGTCGCACGCGGCGCCGGCCATCCACTGGCGCTTGCAGGCCTCGCGGATGAGCGGCTCGCGGAACTGCCAGAGCACCACGAAGACGATGACGAGCCCGATGAGCAGCCACATGCCCGGCGAGCGCGGCTCCTCCTCGTCGTCCTCGCGCGCCGTCGCCAGGACCGACTGCAACACGTCCGTGCGGTCCACCTTCGCGTTCTTCGGCAGCCTCGGCCGGCGGGTGATGATCGCCGCCAGGTCCCTCGTGAGCATCAACCGGTCGTTCAGCGCCCAGCCCGAGCCCTCCAGCAGCAGCGCCAGGTTGCGCTTGCGCAGCTTGAGCCACCCCAACAACCCCGAGGGCAGCATCACCGCGGCGGCCAGGATCATCGCCGCCGAGATGACATCGAACACGGTGAGCGACCTCACCTGCGACACGATGAACGCCAGGGACGAGCCCACCGCCGCGAACGCGATACCCGTCGCCGCGATGAAGCCCCCCGGTCCCGCCACCGGAGCCGCCGCGGGCGCTCCCGGAGCCGGTGCGGCGGGCGCCGTCTGCGTCCCCTGCGCGTAGCCCTTCTCCAGCGACTCATCGAGCGTCTTCTCTCCGGCCGCCGCCATCCCCTCGATCTTGCTGGAGATGAACTTGCCGATCCGCCCGAATGGCATCGTCATCGCCTCCCACAGCGACACGGGCTGACGGATGATCTGCGTCACCACGGCGTCATACTCGCGGCCCTCCACGTCGTAGAAGACGCCGCGCTTGCCCACCGCCAGGCCATCGCTCCGCCCTCGCGTGGCGGGCACCGCCACCTCGTAGCTCTCCCCTCCCTCCTTCGCCACCACCTGCACGTAGAGCGTGCACGTGGTGCCCTGGCTCGTCAGCGCCGCGTGCGCCGCCCGGTTCGTCACCAGCACCGACAGCCTGTACCTCCGCCCCCCGAGGATGAGCGTCCCCTTCTCCATCAGCGCCCGCCGCTTCGTCTGGTACAGGTCCGGCATGCTGATGAAGTTGTTGGCGAACGTCAGCAGCCAGCGCTGGTAGAGGATCAACCGCTCCAGCTCGTCCACCGCGTCCAGCTTGTCCTTCAGCGCCAGGTCCGCCCGGCACGCCGCCTCCAGCGCCTCGAGCTCGGACTCGGGGATGCCCGCCAACGCATCCACCAGTCCGCGCAACGGACTCGCCTCCAGCCGCGCCTGCCACGCCAGGATGGCGTCGGCCTTCGTGAGCAACTCGCGCCACGCCGAGTCCGCCAGCGTCGCCAGGTCCCCCGTGAGCGGCACCGCCACGTCCTTCCGGAACGCCTCGAGCCGCTCGAAGGCCTGGCCCCGGTACAACCGCGACCAGCGCAACGCGCCCCCAGGCTCGGGAGGCGCCACCGGCAGCTCCGACACCACCCGCGCCAGCGCCTGCGTGTCCCCGAGCGCTCCCTGCACCCGGCCCGGCTCCAGCTTGAAGCTCGAGACGGCCTCCGGCTGCGCCGCCACCAGCCGGCACTGCAGGTAGTACGTGTCCAGCAGCGGCCGGATCTCCTGGATGCGCCGCGCGTGCTCCACACTCCGCTCGCCCCACACCAGCACGAACCCCTTCTCCGCCAGGTGCGTCAGCAGCGCACTCCGCTCCTCGCGGAAACGCTGGAGCATGGGCAGGTCCACCCCCGCCTGCCCCGCCCGGTTCTTCACCTCGGGGAAGCAGGCCATGAGCTTCACGGCCAGCGCCCGCAGCGGCTCGGGCAGGAAGGCCGGGGCGACAATCCCATCCCCGTTCTGTCCCGCCTCCAGCAGCGCCTTCTCGCTGGTGCGCACCTGCTCCAACGTGATGCGCGTCCGGTCCCCCGCCTTCAGCGTCTCCAGCAGGATGCCCGCCACGTCCCGCAGCTTCGTGCCCGCCTCGGAGAGCGTGTCCAGCACGAGCACGTCGCTCGCCGTATCCGCTCCCTGGTACGACTTCAGCATCTTCGCCGCGTACTCGACGGCGGCGCGGAGCTCGTGCACCCGGATGCGCTTGTTCCCATCCGTGTCGACGAACGCGAGGAATCGCGGATCACACTGGAGTCCCTCGAGTGGACAGGCCGTGGCCAGCCACTGGGTCTCCGGAATCTTCACGGCGTCCACCAGCACCTCGAAGGAGGGAATGGACACCTGCAGCGAGCCGCCATACCGGCGATACACGAGGGGGCGCGTCATGGCGTCCACCAGAACACAGCTGCCCGCCTGGTGGGGAAGCGGTTTCAACCCAGGCGCGAACTGTTCGCTCTCCTGCTCCCTCGCTCCCCCGCCATGCCTGGACCTTCTTGCATCTCTCCCCCGCACGGGGCATGTCTCAGGGTGTGAGCCAAGAGCACCAGCAGATCGGGGCAGGTGGAGCGGACGCGGCCCAGGACGAGGGCATCTTCTCCGCTTATTCGAAGCAGGAGCCTCGGCGCCCCAAGCGCCTGCTGCTGCTGTACCCCGCCGCGGCGCTGTTCCTCTTCCTGGCCGGCAAGTGGTTCGTGGCCCTGCAACCCGCGGCCACCCCCTACCGCGTGGAGACGGCCTGGGGTCTCCGGCAGGTGAACAAGGGCATGTCGCCGCAGGAGGTCTCCGGCCTCCTCGGCCAGCCCACCAGCAAGGAGCGCCGCGGCAACCAGGAGTGCTACCAATACGGGAAGCCCACCATCCAGGAGCCCTCCTTCGTCCTGCACGTCGTCTGCTACGAGGACGGCAAGCTCATCGAGGTGTCCCAGAAGCGCTACAACTCCTGGGTCGTCACGCAGGACATGGCCATCTCCCCCGCCCCGCTCGAGTACGAGCTCCCGGTCGAGGAGGAGAAGCCCGCCACCCCGGCCACCCCCGGCATGCCGGCCGTCGCCGGCCAGAAGCCGCTGTAACCGCTCGCGCCGCCGGCCCGGCGCGTGTTCCACCAGGCGTCACCCGCCGTGCGATGATGGGACCCCTCCTCCAACCCACTGGAGCAGGGTGACATGCGCTGGCTCCACTCGGTGCTCTTCTGGTCGTTCTTCGTGGCGAGCTCCGCCGTCCTCTTCTGCGTGGCGCTCGTCCTCTTCCTGGTGACGTGGCCCTTCGACCGCAACGGGCGCGTCCTGCACCTGTTCTCCTCCGGCTGGGCGCAGCTCTACTTCTGGGTGAACCCCGGCTGGCGTCTGCGCATCCAGGGCCGTGAGCGCCTGCCCTGGCACGGGCCCGCGGTGCTGGTGTCCAACCACCAGTCCCTGGGCGACATCCTCGTGCTCTTCGGCCTCTACCGGCCCTTCAAGTGGGTCTCCAAGGCCAGCAACTTCAAGCTGCCGTTCCTCGGCTGGAACATGTACCTCAACCGCTACGTGGGGCTGGTGCGCGGGGACAAGGAGAGCATCGCGAGGATGATGGCCGGGTGCGAGCGCTGGCTGGACCGGGGCGTGCCGGTGCTCCTCTTCCCCGAGGGCACGCGCTCGCCGGACAACCAGATGCGGCCCTTCAAGGACGGCGCCTTCCGGCTGGCCCACGCCAGGGGCTGCCCGCTCATCCCCATGGTGCTCACCGGCACGGGTGACACCCTGCCCAAGCACGGGCTGCTCCTCCGCTTCCGGGCGGACTGCAAGGTGAGCATCCTCGAGCCCGTGGACCCGCGCGCCTTCTCCGATCCGGCCGCGCTGCGCGACCACGTGTACGGCCTCATGCAGCGGGAGAAGGACCGCCTCGAGTCCGGGGCCACCACTCCCGGTTAGAGCTCCCTGGGGAGCCGGCGCGCCACCTCGAGCAGCAGGACGCGCTGGCTCTCGTGGTCCACCTCGTAGACCGCGATCGCGTCATCCACCACCACCGAGGGAGCGGAGACCGGGCGCCCGGCCACCTTCACCGTTTCGGAGCGGCCCGGGTGAAGCCCCTTGGCGAGGGCCGTGGCGACTGCATCCAGTTCATCCCGGATGCGCCGGTACGTCTCCAGCGACAGGTGGGCGAGCTGATTCCACGCGGATGGACTGATTTCGACGGTGTACACGGTGCGAAGGCCTGTGGGTTTACCTCCCTATATTATTTGAGCACAAACAAGGCCAGTCCACTTCCGGAGAAGTCCAGCGCGGATGAGAGCGGAGTTCAGGGGTGAACGGTCATGGCCCCAGGCGATGGACACTGGAAGTTTCCATTGTCCTTGGCGCGCGGGTGGACCCACACCAGGGGTGACACCCACCCGGAAGCGTCGTGACACCCACCACCCCGAAGACGGGGGCGCCCGCCGGATGAAGTGCACGCCCCTCGCGCATCATCCGGCAGCGGACGTACGGGGAATCACAGCCCCCGTGTCCGCCTGAGCGGAGAGGAAGCACCCGCTACAGCTTCGCGCCGCATCTCACGGGAGGAGGCGGTCCTCCCCACCGGACTGGAGCGTGCGCCATGCGTATCGAGGCTCTTCGGGCACTGACCTGCCTTCTCCTGCTGTGGGGCTGTACGGAAGTGGAGCAATCCCCCACGAGCCCACCCCGGCAACAGGTGGAGGCAGCCGCGGTGCCCACCTATTTCACGGACACGCTCGTCACCGATGATCTCGACGCGGCGACGTCCATGGCCATCGCACCGGATGGGCGCATCTTCGTCTGCGAGCAGGACGGCCGGCTCCTGCTCATCCAGGACGGGAAGTTGCTGAGCGTGCCCTTCCTCACGGTGGACACGGATGACAGCGGCGAGCGGGGCCTGCTCGGCGTGGCGTTGGATCCGGACTTCCCCCGCCAGCCGTACGTGTATGTCTATTACACGGCCACCACGCCCCAGGAGCACAACCGCGTCAGCCGCTTCACCGCCAATGGCAACCAGGCCGTGCCCGGCAGCGAGCGCATCCTGTTCGAGCTCCCGCCGCTGGGGGCCAGCAACCACAACGGGGGCGCCCTCCACTTCGGGCCCGGCGGCAAGCTCTACGTGGCCGTGGGGGACAACACGCGCTCGGAGCTGGCGCAGAAGCTCGACTCGTTGATGGGCAAGGTGCTGCGGCTGGAGAAGGACGGCAGCATCCCCACGGACAACCCCTTCTATACGCGCACCACGGGCAGCAACCGGGCCATCTGGGCCATCGGCCTGCGCAACCCCTTCAGCCTCGCCGTGCAGCCGGGCACCGGCCGCATCTTCATCAACGACGTGGGGGCCGGCGACTGGGAGGAGATCAACGACGGCATCGCCGGCGCGAACTACGGCTGGCCGGACACCGAGGGCCCCACCACGGACCCGCGCTACCGCACCCCGCTGTTCGCCTACCGGCACGGCTCGGGCTCCAGCAACGGCTGCGCCATCACCGCGGGCGTCTTCTACAACCCGGCCCAACGCCAGTTCCCCACGGAGTACACGGGGCGCTACTTCTTCTCCGACTACTGCAACGGGTGGATCCGCACGTATGACCCGAAGGATGGCGCCGTTGCCGTCTTCGCCACGGGCCTGGATTCGCCCGTGGACCTCGACGTGGGGCCGGACGGCAGCCTCTACTACCTGGACCGCGCGGAGGACGAGGTGCGCCGCATCCGCTACACGGCCTCCAACGAAGCGCCCACCCTCGCGAGCCAGCCCACGAGCCTGACGGTACCGCCCGGCCAGTCCGCCACCTTCACGGTGGGAGCCTCCGGAACGCAGCCACTGCGCTACCAGTGGATGCGCAATGACGCCAATCTCCCGGGGTACACGGCCGCGAGCCTCTCGCTGCCCGCGGTGACGATGGCGGACTCGGGAGCCCGCTTCCGGGTGCGGGTGTCCAACGACTTCGGCTCGGTGCTGAGCAACGAGGCCACCCTCACCGTGAGGAGCAACACCGCGCCCGTCGCCACCTTCCTCCTGCCCACGGACGGGACGCTCTACAGCGCGGGGAACGTCATCACCTACGAGGGCCGGGGCATTGACGCCGAAGACGGAACGCTGCCGGACAGCGCCTTCACCTGGCAGGTGGACTTCCACCATGACGACCACATGCACCCCTTCGTGCCAGCCACGCGCGGGGTGAGGAGCGGGAGATTCACCATACCGGACCGGGGCGAGACGGCCGCCAACGTGTGGTACCGCATCCACCTGCGGGTGGAGGACTCCGGCGGGGCCGTCCATGAGATCTTCAGGGACATACGGCCCCGGAAGGTGAAGCTGCGGATGAACACCGAGCCGGCGGGGCTGCGGGTGACGCTCGACGGGCAACCCCAGCCGACGCCGCTGGAGGTGGAGACCGTGGCGGGCGTGGTGCGCGCCCTCGGGGCCGTCTCGCCCCAACAGAAGGACGGGAAGACGTACGTCTTCGACCGCTGGAGCCACGGCGGGAGCGCGAGCCAGGAGGTCCGGCCCACGGTGGATTCGCTGTACACGGCGGTGTTCCGGGACACGAGCGCCCCGGCCAACGGCCTGCGGGCCCAGTACTTCGACACGGCCGACTTCAAGGACCTGAAGCTGGAGCGGGTGGACCCCACCGTGGACTTCCGCTGGGAGGAGGGCTCGCCGGCCCCGGCCCTGGACATCAACACCTTCTCGGTGCGCTGGACGGGGAGCGTGGTGCCCCTGTACTCGGAGACCTACACCTTCTACACCCAATCCAATGACGGGGTCCGGCTCTGGGTGGACGGCAAGCTGCTCATCGATGACTGGACGGTCCACGTCACCACCGAGCACCAGGGCACCGTGACGCTGCAGGCGGGCCGGGCCCACGCGATCCAGCTGGAGTTCTTCGAGCAGACAGGCGTGGCCCTCATGCGGCTGCACTGGTCGAGCCCCAGCCAGCGCAAGCAGATCATCCCCACGGAGAGGCTCCGGCCGGCGGCTCCCTAGCCGTGGAGCGGGCGGACGGGCATCTCTCCCATTGATTCGCGCCCCGGATTGCGGCACCAAGCGCCTTTCTCCTCGCAGCGAGGTACCGCCATTCCCAGCACGCACCTGACCTTCCCGTCCGCCGACGCCCACCGGAGCTGGCTGGAGCACCAGTCCGCCCTGCCGCGCGGCTTCCGCGTCGGTCGCACGCGCCTCGAGTTCATGCCCGCCGAGGTGGCCAAGCCGGCGAAGATGAACCTCACGCTGCTGGTGCTCGACGAGCCGACGCCCTCGTTCGCGGCGGTGTTCACGAAGAACGCCTTCCCGGGAGCACCGGTGGTCCTCGGCCGCAAGCGGCTGGAGGAGCCCACGCTGGGCGCGGTGGTGGTGAACAACAAGGTGAGCAACGTGTGCGCGCCCGGAGGCGTCGAGGCCTCCGAGCGGCTGTGCGCGGCGGTGGCCGGCAAGCTGGGGCTGAACGCCTCGCAGGTGCTGCCCTGCTCGACGGGCGTCATCGGCTGGCGGCTGCCGGTGGATGCCATGGTGGACGCGGTGCCCCAGGCCGTCTCGTCGCTCGCGGGCGGTTCCGTGCTGCCCGCCGCCGAGGGCATCATGACGACGGACCTGTACGCCAAGGTCCGCCGGGCCCAGGTGGGCAGCGGGAGCATCGTGGGCATCGCCAAGGGCGCGGGGATGATCGAGCCCAACCTGGCCACCATGCTCGTCTTCCTGATGACGGACGTGGACGTGCCGCGAGACGCCCTGCGCGCGGCGCTGCGCTCGGTGTCCTCGAGGACGTTCGGGTGCATCAGCGTGGACAGCGACACGAGCACGTCGGACACGGTGGCGCTGGTGTCGTCTCGCAAGGTGCCCTGCCCCAGCCTGAAGGAATTCGAGGCCGCGCTGGAGCAGGTGTGCGCCGACCTGGCCGAGGACATCGTGCGCAACGGCGAGGGCGTGCACCACGTCATGCGCGTGCGCGTGCACGGCGCGCCGAGCGAGGACGTGGCCCGGGGCATCGGCAAGTCGGTGGTGAACTCGCCGCTGTTCCAGTGCGCGGTGAACGGGAATGATCCCAACGTGGGCCGGCTGGTGGCGGCGATCGGCAAGTACGTGGGCGCGCACCACCCCGAGGTGGACCTGTCGCGCTGCACCCTGAGCATGGGAGGCCGCGTCATCATGGAGCACGGCGCCTTCCGGCTCGACAACGAGGCGGAGAAGGCCCTGGTGGCGCACATGAAGGGCGCCGAGCTCTATACGAGCGTGCCGCCCGCGGATGGGCTCACCTTCCGCCCGCCGGTGACGTTCCCTCCGCACGAGCGCTCGGTGGAGATCGACGTGGACCTCGGTGTTGGCACGGCGGCGTGCACGGTGCTCGGCGCGGACCGCAGCCACGAGTACATCAGCGAGAACGCGGACTACCGCAGCTGAGTGGCGTCCCCCTCCTCTCCCTCTCCCTCTGGGAGAGGGTGCATGCGGAACCCACTCAAGCTTCGAGGAAGCTCCTCATATGCGAGACCACGCGCTCCGGCTGCCGGATGGGCAGGTCGTGGCTCGCGTCGGGAATCGCCTCGCAGGTGAGGTTCGGAATGAGGGTGCGCGCCCGGGCCATCATCGGCTCCGCGTCGTAGATGCGCTCCTGCTGGCCCACGAGCAGGAGCGTCGGCGTCTGGATGCGCCGCAGCACCTCCTCCTTCACCACTCCGGGCCACTGGCCGGGGTACCAGCCGAAGTGGCGCAGCCCCGTCCACATCACGTCGGCGATCCCACTCATCACCTTGTCGTACAGGCCTCCCGCTTCCTTCTCCGGAACAGCGGCCCAGCGCAGGTAGGCGTGGACCCAGTCCCGGCGCGGCCAGATCAGGAAGGGAATGCCGCGCACGACGAAGGCGGTGTTGAAGCGCAGGAACGTGGCCCCGGGAGCGATCAGCACCAGCTTCGACACCCGCTCCGGAGCCCGCGCGGCGTACTGCGCGGAGAGCCACCCGCCGTAGGACATTCCACCCAGGTTCGTCCGAGACAACCCCAGTGCCATGAGCAGCTCGTCCAGCCAGCCGAGGAGATCCTCGACGCGCAACAGCGACCGGTGCGGCACGCTGAAGCCGTGGTCTCCCGGCGTGTCGGCGGCATAGACCCGGAAGGACTTCCCGAGCTCCAGCGCATTCGAGGCCCACATGCCGGACGTGACCTTGAACCCATGCAGGAGCACCAGCGGCGGTGCGTCCTCCCGCCCCCACACCTGCACCCGCGTGCGCGCGCTCGGCGTTTCGATGTCCCGGGACTCGGGCGCCGTGGTCCACAGGGAGATCAGCTCATCGTACGCCCGCAGGAAGTCCGCTTCGGTTCGAGGATTCATCGTTTCCCCCTAGGCGGCCCACCCTACTTCCTTCTCGCTCCAGGACCACAGCCGCTCGGCGGCCTCGCGATCCTGGGCCTTCTTCGTCACGGGTGCGCGCTTCTTCCTGTAGAAGTACTCACCCGAGACGGAAGCCACCTCGTCACTCGCCGCCAGATACACGGACGTCTCGGCGCCCTGCTCCGGCGTCAGGAAGAAGAGCCCGAGGAACGCCATGACGGACCTGCCGAACCCCGTCTGCCGATCCACGCCGAAGTTGCTCCCCACCGCTCCCGGATGCAGGCAGTTGGCGGTGACGGCCGTGCCCCGGAGCCGCTCCGCGAGCGCCTTCGTGAACAGGATATTGGCGAGCTTGGACTGCGAATAGGCCCTCCACACGCCGAAGTTCCGCGTCAGGTGCGGATCCTCCCAGTGGATGGACCCCGTCTTGTGCGCCCCCGAGGACACATTGATGATCCGCCCCTGGGGTGCCCGGCGCAGCGGCTCCAGCAGCAGGTTCGTCAGCAGGAAGTGGCCGAGGTGATTGACCCCCAGCTGCGACTCGAACCCGTCCCGCGTCGTCTCCCGCTTCACGGTGATGACGCCCGCGTTGTTGACCAACACATCCAGCACGGGGTGCTGGCCCTGGAGCTCGCGAGCGAAGTTCCGGATGCTCTCCAGCGAACCCAGGTCGCACAGCATGAGCTCGAGCTTGTCCGAGCCACTGCGCTGCCTGGCCTCCGTCAGCGCCTGCTCGCCGCGCGCGGCGCTGCGGCAGGCCATGACGACGGTCGCACCCATTCGGGCCAGCTCCGTCGCGGTGGCGAGCCCCACGCCCGAATTGGCACCGGTCACGACTACGGTCTTCTCTTTCATCTGGCGGTCCCGCCTCCCTCGCGGCATCACCGGTGGGTTTCATCCACCGGCACCGGGGGGCGAGTCTTGGAGGGGAAACGGGGCAGGCGCAAGCCGTGCCGCCCGCCGCCCTACTGCATGGAAGGGGCGGAGGGTTGCGCCTCGCGCCGCGCGTAGTCGGCCATGCCCTCGAAATCCAACAGCAGGCAGGTCTCGCCGCCTACCACCCACGCATCATGCCCTGGTGGGATGTAGGCCACGTCCCCCGCGGAGAGCACGGCCCGGGTGCCATCGTCCATGGCGATCTCCATGCTCCCGGAGATGAGGTAACAGGAGTGGGCGGCCTGGCAGCTCTGCGTCCCCGCGATGGGCTGGACGTCCTTCGACCACTTCCACCCCGGCTCGAACACTCCCATCCCGATGTTGCTGCCACCGAGGTGGAGCAGATCCAGATGCCCGTGCCCTAGGAAGGGCCGCCGTTCATCGGGCTGCGCAAACTTCTTGATGACGAGTGAACTCATGGCGTGTGCCTCCTCGGGAGAAGATGGGGTCGCCTCCAGGCTGAAAGCAGGAGCCAGGGGAGCTAGGGTGGGGCCCCATGGACGAGCTCGTCATCGCCAACGGCCTCTTCTTCGATGGACACGGCAGTCCGCCCCGCGTGCGGCACCTGGGCATCCGCGACGGACGGGTGACGGCCATCAGCGAGTCGCCCCTGCCCACCGGGCCAGACACGCGCGTCATCGACGCCACGGGCCGCTGGGTGATGCCCGGGTTCATCGACCTGCACACCCACTACGACGCCGAGGTGGAGCTGGCCCCCTCGCTCTCCGAGTCCGTGCGCCATGGCATCACCTCGGTGATGGTGGGCAGTTGCTCGCTGAGTCTCGCCGTGGGCACGCCCGAGGACCTCGCCGACCAGTTCTGCCGGGTGGAGGCCATCCCCTACGACACGGTGCGCTCACTGCTCGAGCGCAAGAAGGACTGGGAGACGCTCGGCGAGTACTTCACGCACCTGGACCAGCTGCCGCTGGGACCCAACGTGGGCTCCTTCGTGGGCCATTCGGCCATCCGAGCGCACGCCATGGGGCTGGAGCGCAGCCTGGACGACACGGTGAAGCCCTCGTCCGGAGAGCTGGCGCGGATGGAGGCCCTGCTGCGCGAGGGGCTCGACGAGGGCTACGCCGGACTCTCCATCATGACGCTGCCGTGGGACAAGATTGGCGGCAGCCGGAGCATCCGCAGCCGTCCCCTGCCCTCCACCTTCGCGAGCTGGTCCGAATACCGCCGCTTCACGCGCATCCTCCGTGAGCGCAACCGCGTCTTCCAGGGCGTGCCCAACATCACCACCAAGGTGAACGTCCTCCTTTTCCTGTGGGAGAGCGTGGGGCTGCTGCGCCAGCCGCTGAAGACGACGGTCATCTCCATGATGGACACGCGCGCCACCCGGGGCCTGCACCGGCAGATTGGCCTGCTGTCGCGCTTCTTCAACCGGATTCTCAAGGCGGACTTCCGCTGGCAGGCGCTGCCGGAGATCTTCGATCTGTGGTCGGACGGAATCGATCTGGTGGTCTTCGAGGAGTTCGGCGCGGGAGCGGCGGCGCTGCACCTGCAGGACGCGGTGGAGCGCAGGCGGTTGTTGGGGGACGCGAAGTACCGGGCATGGTTCAAGCGGCAGTGGAAGAGTCGGCTGCTGCCCAAGGTGTTCCACCGGGATTTCAACCAGTCACGGGTGCTGAAGGCGCCGGACGCGTCGCTGGTGGGCCGCTCGTTCATGGACATCGCCCGGGAGCGGGGGCAGGACGTGGTGGACACCTTCCTGGACCTGGTGGCGCGCCACGGCACGGAGCTGCGTTGGTACACGGTGATGGCCAATGACCGGCCGCGCGAGCTGGAGTCCATCGTGAGCCACCCGGACGTGCTCATCGGCTTCTCGGACGCGGGGGCCCACCTGCGCAACATGGCGCACTACAACTTCCCGCTGCGGATGCTGCGGCTGGTGCGCGAGGCGGAACGGCGCGGCGAGCCGGTGATGCCGATGGAGCGCGCGGTGCAGCGGCTCACGGGGGAGATCGCCGGCTGGCTGGGGCTGGACGCCGGGAGGCTCGCACCGGGCAAGCGGGCCGACGTGGTGGTGGTGGACCCGGAGCGGCTCGGAGAAGGGCTGGATGTGCCCCAGGAGTCCTCGATGGAGGGCTTCGACGGCTTCGTGCGGCTGGTGAACCAGAACGGGGGCGCCGTGGAGACGGTGCTCATCAACGGCCGGCTCGCGGTGGACGGAGGCACGGCCACGCCCGCGCTGGGCAGGGAGCGGGGCTTCGGGCGCGTGCTGCGCGTTCAGTAACCGAAGACCTGCTTGTCCTTGCCCTTGGCGAGCAGGGCATCCTCCTGGCGCTGCTTCTGCTGGACCTGGTCCTGCCCCTTGGCCCACTCCGCGTCGAGCTCGGCGGCAATCTCCGCCCATTCCGGAGTCTTCTTGGAGTAGGCCTTGATGGTGCGAATCAGCTCCCCGGCATGCTCACGCGCCAGGGGATGGCCGAGCAGCTCGGCGCGGCGCATCGCGCGGATGGCGAGGTTCTTGTGGCCACTCCACGCCAGCGAGATGCCCAGGCTGAACCACAGGTGCGGGCTCTTGTCCCCACTGCCGAAACGGATGATCCCCACGAGTCCTTGCAGGACATCCTTGGGGAGCTCGGGCTGCTCCTTCCGCAGAACGGTCTTCTTCGGATTCATGACGAAGAGGTAGCGGTCCGGCTCGAGCGGAAGGCCGAGGAACTCCTCCTTCTGGACGAGTTCGGGAGTCGCGGCCAGCCGCTGCAGGTACTCGATGGCCTTCACCTGGTATTTCTCGCGGCCGAAGTGGGCGTCCGGGTTGAGGACCAGGGCGCGGCGCAACTCCTCGAGCGCGCGCGGGTAGTCGCCCGCGTGGGCATGAAAGGTCCCGAGGTTGGCCACCGTCGTATACAGGCCGGGGAAGCGCTTCTCCTTGGCCTCCATGGTCGCGATGGCCTCCTGAGTGCGGCCGAGCTTCTCGTAGGCCACCGCGAGGTCGTCGTACCGCTCGGGCTTCACGTCCTCCCGCTCCAGCAGCGGGAGCGTGTAGGCCACCTTGCGCTCATAGAAGGTGGCCGAGTGCTTGAGGACCCTCCCGCGGACCACGGCGGCCACCTCGTCGAGGCCGATGGATTCCTCCTTCAGGGTGTCGCTGTCCCACAGGCACGCGAGCGATGGCGGCACGAACAACAGGAGGACAGCGGGGACGACAAGGAGCGAACAAGCGAACTTCATGATGAATCCTCTCCTATTCCCTCTCCCCTCGGGAGAGGGTCGGGGTGAGGGTATCTGTCCCCGTTCTTCAACCCGTGGCCCGCATTGTGGACAGAGGGTTCAACCCGGGATGCATGGCACCCTCACCCCGTCCCTCTCCCGGAGGGCGAGGGGAAATGGCCGCGTTCTCAGCGCTTTTGTCCAGGGGCACGATACCTGAGGGGGTCAGATCTTCCGCATGCGGACGCGGCGCACCCGGTGGTCCGGGCCCTTCACGAGGATGAGCCGCGCGCGTGAGCGGGTGGGCGCGATGTTCTGCGCCAGATTGGGACCGTTGATCTCCCCCCACACGGACTCGGCGCGGGCGATGGCCTGCTCCTCGGTGAGTTCGGCGAAACGCCGGAAGAAGGAGCGCTCGTCGCGGAACGCCGTCTGCCTCAGGTTGAGGAACCGGTCCACGTACCAGCGGCGGATGTCCTGCTCGTGCGCGTCCACGTAGATGGAGAAGTCGAAGAAGTCCGACAGGAAGGTGTGCGGCATCTTCCCGCCCTCCACCGGCCCCGTCTGCAGCACGTTGAGCCCCTCGAGGATGACGATGTCCGGCCGGCGCAGCTTCACCGCCCCGTCGGGGACGATGTCGTAGACGAGGTGCGAGTACACGGGCGCGAACACCTCGCTCCGGCCGGACTTGAGCTCTGCGACGAAGCGCACCAGGGCGCGCCGGTCGTAGCTCTCCGGGAAGCCCTTGCGGTGCATGAGGTTGCGCTCGGTGAGCACGCGGTTGGGGTACAGGAACCCATCCGTGGTGACGAGCTCCACGTGCGGATGGTCCGGCCACCGGGACAACAGCGCCTGGAGGATGCGCGCCGTGGTGCTCTTCCCCACCGCGACGCTGCCCGCGATGCCGATGATGAAGGGCACCTTCTGGGTGAAGCCGCCGAGGAACGCATGCTGCGCCGCCCAGAGGCTCTGCGTCGCGGCCACGTGCAGGTTGAGCAGCCGGGAGAGCGGCAGGTAGACGTCCGCCACCTCCTCGAGGTCCAGGTGCTCCCCGAGCCCTCGCAGGCCCTCGACCTCCTCCGCGCTGAGGGGCAGCGGCGTCGCGGCGCGCAGGGCCCGCCACGCCTCGCGCTCGAAGTCGACGAACATGGACGCGCTCTGGTGCTTGGGTGCGGACATGGGGCCGTCCTCCCTGACGGCGTCTCCATCCTACCCAAGCGTCGGGCGCCGGACGGAATCCTCGTGAACTGTTCGCCCCTCCACATCCAGAACATCCAGGAGTGACCGTTGAGCAACGCAGTGGCGAATAGGTCTTACATGAATTGCCCGAATAGCGGCATTTGGTTCCTGGAGCTGTTTCCAAGAACACCCGGCCACTCCAGGGGAGAAGCATGCAGACCCTAGCGACCCGAAGGACGCATGCCATGCGTCGAAGCGCCTCGGTGCTGCTGTTGCTCGCCGCCGTGGCCTGCGGCCCGGTGGACGAAGCTCCCGAGCCCCAGGAAGAGCCCGTCCGCCAGCAGTGGGCGCTCGAGACCACCAATGGGAAGACGCTCAACGGACTGGCCTTCAATGGCCTCGCCTTCAACGGGCTGGCCTTCAATGGCCTCGCCTTCAACGGGCTGAGCAGCCCCGAGTTCTCGTCCTGGTTCAACCAGAACGACACGCTGGCCTCCACGGTGATGCACTACGTGGTCGCCTGTGCCATGCGCGGAGGCGAAACGCGCACGTACACGGACAGCAAGGGGAGGACGTATGTCTGGGAGGGCTCGCTGGGGCTGACGCCAGACTGGGCCAGCGGACAGCCAGCGACGGTGACCGAGCAGCAGCTCATCTCCGCGTGTCTGGCCGCTCACGTCAACAAGTTCGGGCGCAGCGTGGCCATCTCCGTGCAGGGCAGGAACGCGCTGGGGGTGCCCATCGCCACCACGCCGGAGGAGCTGCGGGAGTTCTCGCAGCGGGAGGGCTGCTTCTTCGGCAACCTCTTCACGAGCGAGGGCATCTTCGCCGGCAACGACGACACGCCGCTGGGCAGCAACAAGAGCAGCGTGAGGGCATGTGCCCTGGGCAAGCCCGGAGCCTGCGCGCCCATCGTCCAGGCCGGCAGCTGCGCCACGAGCTGCACGCGAGACCCCACGAACACGTACTACACACAGTGCACGCGCAACGGCATCACCTACGCGCCCATCACCACCCGCATCCACGCCCAGGACATCTACACGTGCGGTGACCTCAAGTGCCAGTTCACCGAGTCCTGCGGCATCGGCCTCATCACCACGCATTGCACCCTGGATTGCGGCATCTGCCTGCTCTGAGTCCCGCGCTCCGCCTCGCACCTGTGGCACAGTCGTGCACGTGAACCGCTCGACGCTCCTCCTGTGGCTGCTCCTGTCCTGTGCCGTGGCCTGCTCGCGCAAGACGGAGCTCAATGCGCTCGGACTCCAATACGAGCCCCCCTCGGGCATGGCCCTGCGCGCCGAGGAGCCGGGTCCACCGGCCGTGGCCCGTTTCGACGCGGGCCTGGAGCTGCGCTCGGTACAGGGCACGCCGCCCAAGGTGGATGCGCCGCCGGAGGAGGTGCTGGGTGCCGCGGGCATTCCCGTGCCGGACAAGCGGCTGAACGCCACGAGCGGCACGCTCCCCGCGGGCCCGGTGGCGCGCTACGAGTTCCAGCAAGGCACGTCACGGACCCTCGTGTACTTCCTGCCCCTCGCGGACCGCTCCGTGTTCGTCCTCTACACCGCGCCGGAGCGCGACTACGGGCCCGGTTCGGCCCGGGTGGAGCGCTCGCTCTCCACGCTGAAGCCCACGCGCTGAAACCCGTGGTACGTCCCAGGCATGACCCGATTGAACATCCAGGAGCACGTCATCCCCGAGTCAGGGACGGGGCCTTACAGCATCACGAGTGGCCCGGACGGCGCGTTGTGGTTCACGGAGATCGCCGCGGGACGTATCGGCAGGCTCTCCGTGGGAGGAGAGTTCGCGTTCTTCCCGCTGCCCGCTCGGGACAGCCGTCCGGCCATCATCACGACGGGACCCGATGGCGCGCTCTGGTTCACGCTGAACCAGGGCCATCAGCTCGGCCGGATCACCACGAGCGGCGAGGTCTCTCTCTTCCCGCTTCCCACGCCCGGGGCGGGCCCGTTCGGGCTCGCATCGGGTCCTGATGGCGCCCTGTGGTTCACCGGGATGAACGCCAACCAGCTCGGCCGGATGACCCCACGTGGAGAGGTCCGCGAGTATCCGCTCCCCACTCCGGGAGCCTTCCCGTCCATGATCGCGCCAGGGCCCGATGGGGCGCTCTGGTTCACCCAGAACCAGGCGAACAGCATCGGCCGCATCACCGTGGAGGGGACGCTCACTCAGTACCCACTTCCCACTGCGGGCGCCGGCCCGGTGGGAATCACGCCCGGTCCCGACGGCGCGCTGTGGTTCGCCGAAATCCTGGCCGGGCGGATCGGCCGCATCGCTCTGGACGGGAGGGTGACGGAGTTCACCATCCGTGAAGGCTCACGGCCCCACGCGATCGTCACGGGTCCCGACGGTGCGCTGTGGTTCACCCAGTGGGGCAACAACCACATCGGAAGACTCGCTCCGGCGGGTGACTACGCGGAGTTCGAGCTCCCGACACCCAACTCGGAGCCGCACGGCATCGCCGCTGGACCCGATGGCGCGCTGTGGTTCGCACTGGAACGCGGCAGCATCGGACGCCTCTTCCCGAAGTAGCTACCGGGAGAACTCCTCGCGGCTCGCCGGCTGTACGCCTCCTCTGTCGGCGAGCAGCATCGACTCCGCGTAGAACCGGGAGAACGACCAGCCCGTGGTGAACGTGAAGGGCCGCATGGCGCTCAGCACGTCATACAAGCCGTAGTGCTGCCACTCCCAGGTCACCGCCGTCAGGGTCAGCATCCGCTTCCCCACCAACTCCCGCATCGCCTGCGTCTCGGCGCGGCTCACCCCGTTGCTCTCGAGCGACCGCAGTGTCCACTCCTGAAGCTCGGGCGAGAACTCCGTGTCGAGGAACTCCTCCAGGATGAACGACCAGACATCGTTCCTCCGGACGAACGGAATGCCGTGCTGGCTCGCGAAGTCCGCCAGCTCCCCCGCCTGCTCCGCCGGAACGAAGAGGTACTCGCCCTCGCGCCTGCGCACCGCCGGTGGAAACCACCCGACACACACCTCGCCCAGCGCCTCGGCGGGAATGCGCGTGGGCCGCGCTCCCCGTGGAAACGGATAGCCCGCGAGCACCAGGGCTCCAGGCTCGAAGCGGGCACGCCAGCGTGTCGCGACCATGTGATTCCCCTTCCCGGGCTTCCCTCCCCGTCCTCCCTCCTGGGAGTATGCGCCCGTCATGTCCCTGTCGCGATTCCTCCTGCTGCTGTCCGTCCTCGCCACGCTGCCCGCTCGCGCCGGGGAGGCCGGTGTCACGCTGACCGAGCCTCCCTCCTGGGTGGAGCCCACCCGGGTGGATACCGAGCGGCCGTTGCGCGAGCAGGACGCCGTCTCGGGCCTCCACGTGCTGCTGTCCGAGGAGCAGGTGCGCGTCTCGCCCGAGATGACCGAGCGCTTCGTCCGCCAGGTGCGGCGCGTGGCCAGCAGCCGCGGCGTGGAGACGGGCTCCAAGCTGGAGGTGAAGTTCTCCAACACCCACGACCGTCTGCGCCTGCACGGCGTGTGGCGCACCCGCGACGGCGTGCGCACCCAGCTGCTGCGCGCCGAGGACGTGAAGGTCATCCAGCAGGAAGAGCGGCTGGACATGAACATCTACAGCGACGAGCGCACCGCCCTCGCCTTCCTCCAGGACGTGCGCGCGGGAGACCTCCTCGAGGAGTCCTGGACGGTGGAGGAGGACCACGCGATCTTCCGGGGCCATTACCTGGACAGCATCTCCCTGGCGGCGCAGGTCCCCGTGGCCCACTACATCCACCGGCTGCTCGCCCCCGCGGACCTCAAGCTCCACTTCAAGACCCACGGCACCACGGCGGCGGAGCCCACGGTGCGCGAGGTGGCAGGGCTGCGCGAGTACCGGTGGGAGCGCAAGGACATGACCACCTTCACCGGGGAGGATGGCGTCCCCGCGGATCTGGCCGTCTGGCCCCACGTCCAGGTGAGCAGCTTCCAGAGCTGGGCCGGCGTGGCCTCCTGGGGGCTCGCGCTGCAGGACGGACTGGAGGGCTCGCCCGAGCTGACGGCGCTGGCCGAATCCTGGCGCGCCCTTCCCACCGAGGAGGCGCGCTTCCTCGCCGCGGTGCGCTTCGTCCAGGACGAGGTGCGCTACCTGGGCATCGAGCTCGGCCCCAACACCCACCAGCCCCATGCTCCGGGCCAGGTGCTCGCCCAGCGCTTCGGGGACTGCAAGGACAAGGCCCTGCTGCTGGCCACCCTGCTGCGCCCCCTGGGCATCACCGCCCACATGGCCCTGGTGAACTCCCGCAGCCAGGGCGGCATCAGCGCCCAACTGCCCTCGCCCTACGCCTTCAACCACGCCATCGTGCGCGCCCAGGTGGCCGGACGCACCGAGTGGGTGGATGCCACCATGACCCATCAGCGGGGCCGGCTCGGCGCGCGCAGCCCGCTGCCCTATGCCCGGGCGCTCGTGCTCGCGCCCGGCACCACCGCCCTGGAGGCCATTCCCCTCCCGCCGCCCGCGGGGCCGGAGCTGGATGCCCACTCCGTGCTCTCGGTGAAGGACGATGGCACCGGGACGCTCGCCGTCACCACCCGCTACACGCGCACGGAGGCGGACAGGGCCCGCTCGTGGCTGGCCGGCCTGTCCGCGGAGCAGCTCACCACCCGCACCCTCGACCTGCGCCGCGCCCTCTTCCCCAAGCTCACGTCCGAGGGCACTCCGCGCGTCCAGGACGACACGGACGCCAACACCCTCACGCTGGAGGAGCACTACAAGCTCGAGGACGCCTGGGCCAACGGAGGGCTGAGCGTCGCCGCCACGCAGGTGAGCCGGGAGCTGGCCCTCCCCCGCCGCACCGAGGGCCGGGTCCACCCCGTGGAGGTCGACCACCCGGTCCACCTCCGCGTGCGGTGGGAGGTCCACGCGGGCTCCCTGCTGAGCGTCGCCCCGTCGGAGCAGACGGTGGAGGGCCCTGCCTCCCGCCTGGGGATGTCCGTGGTCCCCCGGTTCGGCGGCTTCACCTACCAGGTCGAGTACCGGAGTCTGGCGGACCGGGTGGCGCCGGACGCGCTGGCCCGGCACGTCGAGGCGGTGAAGGAGATGGGCTCGCGGCTCGGCATCGCCTTCGCCGCGCCGATGGGGATCGTCTCCGCGTCGTCCTCGCCGAAGGACATGCCGCTCTCGCGCACCACGAGCCTGGCCATCAGCGGCGTGTTCCTGGTGGTGGTGGGTGCCCTGGTGCTGGGCATCCCCCGGCGGTTCCGCCAGTTCCTGCGCGAGCGCAAGGCCCGGCGCGCCTCGCCTCCTCCCCCTCCCGTGCGTCACCTGCGCGAGCGGGAGCAGGGCGCGGCGGTGATGCTCGTGGAGAGCCTGGACCAGGCCGACCAGCGCATCCGGAGTGAGCGCTGCTCCTGCGGTGGCACCTTCGAGCGTGTGCCGGACGCCCTGCAATTGCGGCACACGGGAAGCGACGGCCGGGCCATCACCGTCCTCCGCGTGCGCTGCACGTCCTGCCGCGCGCCCCAGTTCTTCTCCTTCGACGTGCGTCCCAACTGAACAGGAGCGCCACCCATGCGAACCCATCGAGCCAGCCGGACCGCGGTGAAGGTAGGCCGCTTCATGGCGGTGCTCGCCCGCCAGCCCCGGCTCGCCCCGCTGTTGCCGAAGGGGGCCGCCGAGGCCATGGAGCGGCTCATGCTGCACGCGGGCCTGTTGAAGCCCTGGATGCTCCGGCTCTACGGCGCGCGCTGGTACAGCCGCATGATGACCTCCATCGAGCAGGCGACCACCCCGGGGCAGGTGCTGAGCATCGGGTTGCGCAAGCGCTTCATGGATGACGAGACCCGCGCCGCGCTCGCGGAGGGAAAGCGGCAGGTGCTCGTCGTTGGAGCGGGGCTCGACACGTTGTCCTGGCGGCTGGCCCGCGAGTACCCGGACGCCACGTTCATCGAGCTGGACCATCCCGCCTCGCAGGCGATGAAGCGCGAGGCGCTGGAGGGCATGGGACCGCTGCCGCCGAACCTGCACCTGGTGGGCGTGGACCTGTCCCGCACGCCCCTGGAGGAGGGCCTCTCCCAGCTCGCGGTGTGGCGGAAGGACGTCCCGAGCGTCGTCATCGCCGAGGCCGTGCTGATGTACCTGAAGGAGGCCCACGTCTCGGCCTTCCTCGAGGCGCTGCACCGGAGCACCGGACCCGGGAGCCGGCTGCTGTGCACCTGCTTCCGCTGGGAGACGCAGGGGCGGCCCACCATGGGAGCGGGTACACGACACCTGATCGCGGACTCACTCCGGCTCGCGGGCGAACCGCTCCTGTGGATCGTCCGGGACGAGGAGCTCGGTCCATTCCTGGCGCGGCATGGCTTCCGGCAGGACGCCTCGCCCGAGCGCGTGGAGCTCCATCGCCGCTACCTGGTGCCCGCGGGCCTCCCCGAAGTGCCAGTGTCCTTGTTCGAGTTCCCCGTCGTGGCCGACAGGGAGTGAAGCACTCCGTACGCGCAGCGGTGGCAGGCATGCGCTCATCCTGGGGCACCACTGGACGAATCGCCTCACTCTCCCCACCCTCCCGTACCAACGAAGACATGGGAGGTTGGGGATGAGTGCGTGGCGTAGCGCGGTACTGCTCTGCTCACTGATGGTGGGTTGTGGCGGGGGGCTCCCGGAAGAAGCCATCCAGGAAGACGAGCGGCCGCAAGCCCGCTCACCGGGGGAGGAAGGGACCGATGCACCCGAGGCCCAGTGGGGCCGCGTGGAGCTGGGGACCGCGAACCTCGTCAGGGACATCTTCCCACCGCCCGGCGACGTGCCGCCGTGGCTCACCCCGAGCCCGTCGAGCCTGGTGGAGTTCCGCGGGAGGCTCTATTTCGCCACCAACTTCGAGGACGGCCGCGGAGGCTTGTGGCGCAGTGATGGGAGCGGCTCGAGCACCGTGCCGGTGAAGGAGTTTCCCGCGCCGCCGAGCTCCGTCTCCCCGGTGCCCGTGTCGGAGCTGACGCGCGTGGACACGCGGCTCTTCTTCGTCGCGGGTGACGCGGCCCACGGCGGAGAGCTGTGGGTCAGCGATGGCTCCACCCGGGGCACGAAGCTCGTGAAGGATGTCACGCCGGGGCCGGGTGACACGCTGCCCTACAACCTCACGGCCCTGGGGAAGACGCTGCTGTTCTTCCGCTTCGTCCCCGGGACGATGGATGCGCCCGGGCGCACCGAGCTGTGGCGGAGTGATGGCACCGAGGCCGGTACGGTGCGGGTGCGGGACATGGGGCCGGACTCGTCGCTGATCTCCTCGCAGGTGATCGTGGGGAGCACGCTCTTCTTCGTCTTCACGGACCCGGTGAACGGCACCGAGCTGTGGAAGACGGATGGCACCGAGGCTGGCACGGCGCTCGTCCGGGACCTGCGGCCGGGTGCCGACAGCTCGAATCCGTTCTACCTGCGCGCCGTGGGCCAGGAGGTCTTCTTCCTCACGCAGACCTCGGATGGGATGAGCGAGCTGTGGAGGACGGATGGTTCGAGCAGTGGCACGGTGCTCGTGGAGGCGTTTCCTCCGGGTCCGGACACGTACAATCCGCGGCTGCTCGGGGTGGTGGGAGGACGCTGCCTGTACCTCACGCTCACCAACCTGTCCGACCATCGGCTGTCCCTGTACAGGTTCCGGGTGGACGAGACGGGCGCGGTGTCCAAGCGGCGCATCGCGGTGCTGCCCAATCCCTTCGCCGGGCAGCCCGACGCGGACCCGTACATCACCCGCTTCACCGTCGCGGGCAGCAAGCTCTTCTTCGGGCTCGCCATCTCCACCTCGGGCCCGGCTCCGAGGGACGTGCAGCTCTGGGTGACGGATGGAACGGGCGCCGGAACGAAGCTGCTGCACCGGCCGCTGAGCATGTCCGACGAGTTCGAGACGCAGCTCTACACGCTGGATGACCGCATCCTGTTCAGCGGCATCGGCGAGGGCACGGGGCTGGAGCTCTGGGTGAGCGATGGCACGGAGCAGGGCACGCGGATGCTGCAGGACGTCCATGTGGGGCCTGGCTCCTCGTACCCGAGCGGCTTCACCCGCGTGGGCAGCTCCGTCTTCTTCGTCGCGGAGGACGCCACGCATGGAAGCGAGCTGTGGGTGCTCCCGCCGCGGAGCTCCCTGGCCTCGCAGTAGTCCCGGGCACTCGCCGTGAGGCTCGAGCTGCTCCCGCCTGGGGAGTGCTCGAGCCTCACCGGAAGGAGGCCATGTTGAACTTGATGCTGGGGACCTTGGCGCCCCCGGCATAGCTACTCGACGGCGTGCCCTTGCAGTTCGGCTTCGTGCGCATCGAGGCGATGCCTTCCTTCGAGCCGACCATGAGCGATCTCACCGGGAAGGCGCTCCCATCCATGAAGGTGTTGCAGATCGTGCCCGGCCAGGGGTCGACGCTGAACTTGATGCCTTTGTAGTTCTTCTTGCTCCAGAAACAGACGCGCTCCGGGGCACAACTCTGGTCGGCGGCTTCGGCGGTACCTTCCGGGGCCTTCGTGATCACGGTCCCGTCGCTCAGGGTGGTGGTGGTGATGCCGCTGTCGGTCGTGTCCGTCTTGGCGGCCTCGGCAGCCGGCTCATCGGACTCGGTCTCCGGAGCCTGGGCTCGAGCAGCTCCTCCGGCCAGCAAGGTGAGTGCGACGGCAGCCCCGCCAGCGATGGCGAGCGCGCGAAGCTCGTTGAGCATGCTGCCAGTTAGAGGGTTCGCCATCTCGTCCTCCCCATGGGTGAGCGCTGTCCCGAAGTGGGCAGCCCACTCAAACTAGAGGCCGAGGCGAAGCGCAGCACCACATGGACCGTTCGGGGGTTCCCTCGCCGCGCTGGCCTTTCGGCAACGCGGAGAGCGAGAGTTCCTCACTCCTTACCTACGTGTTGCTTGCCTGGTTGATGTGCGCCTTGTGCCGGTACGCACGGGTTGCCACTTCTCCTGGAGGCGGATTGATGCCTTTCGAGCAAAGGAACACCTGATGAAGCGTCTACGCATACGCACGATGACCGGCCTCATCGCCTCGAGCATCGGCCTGCTGGCCGCCAGCACGGCCCTGGCCGAGGAATCAGCCGAGCAGGCCGGCATCGGCCCAGAAGGGTGCAAAGCATACCAGAGCCATAAAGACGACCACGTCGCCGTCGGCTGGTGCGACCGCGGCAACGGCACCTGGTACGTCCAAGCCAGGTGCGGCGGTCCAGGCAGCGTCACCGAGCCCCTCCGCGGCACGAAGGGCAAGCGGTCCCAGGGTAAGGAGAAGGCCTCGATCCTGGACTGCGGCGGTGGCTACCCACTCGAGATGAAGGTCGTCGGCAAAAAGCCGTGAGCATCAACATCTCGCCGAAACGAGCTGCATTCGTGACACGGTGGTTGCTTGTTACTCGAGCAGGGAGGTACCTATGAACAGAGTGGGATCTATTCGCCGTGAACGCTGGACTCCCGGCGCAAGGCGGGTGTTTGGCGTGGTTCTTCTTTATGTGATGGCGAGTCTTGGCGTTGGTAGTACGCCAGCCCAGGCCGCAACTCCGGCCGGCGCGCCCCAGGAAGAGGATGGCACGGTCGATACGAAAATACCCTGCTACGACTTGATCATCGACAACAGCGGCTACAACCGGAGCGTCAAGATAAAGAACAAATGCGGCTCGACGAAAAGCGTCAGGGCGGCCATCGATTGGAATCCTGACGGACCGTGCATGACGCTCCAAGATGGACAGACGATGGAGCACGCTTTCAAGGTGCCGGGTTCATTCAGCCATCTCAAGGCCTGTAATTGAGTGCGCCTGCCCCGGTTTTTTGCGCCTGCCCCGGGGTTTTGTGGACACAGGCCCCCCTAACTGACTCCGCCGTGTGCAGCGTGAACCCGACACCCGTGCCTACGCGCGCAGCAGGCTTCGCACGCCGAGCACCGTGTACGCCGCCGACAGCCCCGCCATCACCGACTGGGAGATGACGGCGGCGGGCCGCTCGAGCTTCTCCCCACGCAGCAGGGCGGGCAGCAGGCGGAGGCCTCGCGCGGCCCCCAGGAAACCGAGCAGCCCGACGAGCGCCGAGCCGCCCAGCACCCACCGTGGGGAGGACATGCGGCGTGACAGCACGCCCAGCCCGAGCGCCGCCGAGCCGAAGCCCGCGGGGATGAGCGCCGTCTTGTGTTGCCTGCCCGTCGCGAGGAATCCCCCCACGCCGAGCGTCGTCAGCAGCGAGCCATACCCCAGTGTCCAGTTCTCCATGCAGCACCTCCTCGATTCCGGATCGTCCCGGCTCGCGGAATGTGCACATGACCCGGGCCCGCTGCCGGGGGCCTCACCAGGTCATGCTCGCCTTCGCGGCGGGGGCGGCCGGCTCCGCGGCGACGGGCTGCTCCAGATCGCGGAACCCCTCCTTCTTCGCGCGGACGCGGTAGTTGCCCTTGTCCACGTTCTTGAACCGGTAGTTGCCCTGCTCGGTGGTCCGAGTCGACTGCACGACACGGCCCTGATCGTCCACGAGCTCCATGAGCGTGTTCGCCGATTGGCCCTGGCCCGCCTTGAGCGAGAGCTGCCCCTCGATCTCCCCGTAGCGCTGACGCTGCTTCGTCTCGCTGTCGTGGAAGAAGAGCGCGCTCTCGGTCTGCAGCACCTTGCCCCCCGCGTTCTTGTACGCGAGCCGGGCCTGGTACCGCCCGCGCGGCTTCGCCTTGCCGTCATTGCCCTTGCCGTCCCACGCGAGCTCCACCGCGCCCATCTCCCCCTTCTTCGTCAGGGAGAACACCTTGGCCTTCGGCTTCGCCTCGCTGCCCTCGCCCACTTCCCAGACCTCCAGCTCGATGGAGCCACCGGCGGCCGGGTCCGCGATGTTGCGGAACGTGACGAGCGTGCGCTGTGAGGCCTCGTCGAAGTTCACGCCCACCTGGGTCATGAAGACATTGCCCGCGAACACCTCGAAACGCCGGCGGCTCGTCTGCCCCTTCGCGTTGGTCGCCACCACGTCCAGCACGTGCTTGCCATCCTTCAGGCCCACGGTGCGCCACGCATACGCGAGCTTCCCACCACACGCCGTGTGCACCGGCAGGTCGTCCACGAGCAACTCCATCCGGGCGATACCACCGGCCTGGTTGTCCGTGGCCTCCACCTGGATGTTCATCGAGTCGGTGACGTGCTGGCCATCCACGAGCCCGCTCACGGCGATGCTCGCGACGTCCACCGTGACGAGCCCGAGCACGGCCCACATGGTCTCCGCCTTCTCCGCGCCGCCCTGGTCGCTCTTGTACGTCATCCACGCGCCCGTCTTGTCCTGGCGCTGCACCAGGTAGCGCATGGCCCGGGAGATGGGCGCATCCGAGTCCGAGTAGCCCGCGAGCTTGAGGGCATACACCGTCTGGCCCGTGGCGAACGCATCGCTCTTCCCCTTCGCCAGCCCCCAGCCACCGTCCTGGTTCTGCCGCTCGAGGAGCATCCGCTGGAGCCGGAGCGAGCCGGGCTCGGCGCGGCCCACGCCCGCGGCATTCAGGCCGAGGAGCGCGAAGTTGATGTCCTGGAGGTAGACGTCGGCGCCCGAGCGCTGCCACTGGGCGGAGGTGGAGGTGAGGAAGGACTCGGCCTTGCGCAGCGGCGCGAGCCACTTCGCGTCCGCGGTCCTCGCATGGGCCTGACGCCACGTCTGGGCGGCCTGGAAGGTCGTCTGCATGGTGCCGCCCGTCACCGGCCTGCGGGCGTCGTCGTCCGGGATGCTGCCGTTCTTCGCCTGCAGCGAGACGAGCTCCTTGGCGTACGTCAGCAGGTCATCGGTGAACTTCGCGTCCACCCACCGGTCGTACCGGGCCCAGGCCGAGCCCTCGAAGGCGGCGCCCGTCACCCGGCCACCCGCCGTGACGCCGAGCTTGAGGGCCTTGACCATCGCGTCGATGTCCTTCGGGGCGACGTCGTACTGGTGGTTCCTGGCGGCCGTGAGGGCCTCGAGGGTGACGGCCTGGACGTGGCAGCCGAAGCACTGGTGCCGCGCCGTCCACTCGGCGCTGGAACGGGAGAGATAGCCGAGCCCCTTGTGGGCGGCCTCGCGGACCTTCGGGTCCCCCCGAGACGCCGCCGACTGCTGGGGCTGGACCTCGCACTTCACGGGTGGAGCGTTGGGCGTCGGGGCGTTGGGCGTCTGAGCGGATGCGGGGATGGACAGCGCCAGGCAAAGCGCGGCCAGGGCCGAGCGGGCCATGGGACCTCCAGGGGAGTGGGAATGACCTGTGAACGCATGGCGCGGGAAATGGGTCTACATTCCCCGTGGAATCGGCCAGCATCCGAGGGGCATGGACCACTACGCAGACGTGCTCGACCACCTCGGGCGGACCCCCCGTGAGTTCGGCGCCATCCATCTCCACGTGGAGCCCATCACCCGCGGGCCCCTCGGGGAAGCCGTGGCCGTCCTGTGGCTGCAGAGCGCCTTCGAGCCCCTGGCCTCCAGCGGCCAGTCCCTCCTGGTGATGGGCGGGCAGAAGCAGGGCCCCGCGCAGCGGATGCTCGGCCAGTATCCCCTGCCCTCCCTCGACGGAGGCCGCGTGGTGCGCTGGCGCCTGCCCTTGTCCCTCCCTCCGGAGTTCGACGAGATCCACTTCCACGTGAGCGCGAAGCCACACCCCAAGGCCGAGCGCGTCCGCCCCGCGTGGAAGCTCTTCGACACGCTCGAGATTCCCAAGGAGAGCGAGATGAAGACGGTGTCCACGTCGCCCGAGTTCGGGGTCGACGTCGCGGGCTCGGTGATGGATACGCTGCTGTCGGGAGGGCTGTCCCTCTCCTTCCAGGTGGGCTCCGGCTCCTCCCGAGCCCCGGACCCGATGAAGGTCATGGCCGGCAAGCGTCACGCGGCGGCCCCCACCCCCACCTTCTTCACCGCCGCGGTGGTCGAGGGCACGGTGGAAGTGCTGTCCGAGCCCCAGCTCAAGACGGTCTGGACGCCGGGCATGCCCCTGCCCGAAACCACCGTGGCCGCGCACTGGCAGCCGCCCATGCCCACGCAGGCGCCCCCGAGGGGAGCCTGGCGCACCTGCTACGCCTGCGGATTCGAGGGCCGGAGCGCCGATTACGAGCGCACCACGCTGTGCCCCCAATGTGACGCGCCCTGGAACTAATCCCCCACCCGGGTGAGCGTGGCGTTCTGGAAGAAGGAGCCGGGGTACCGCATTCCCCACGCCGTAGCCGTCGCCGAGCCCGCCATGTCGAACCGGCCACTCCCGCCCGAGAGCGAGAACGTTCCGCGCGTGAGGGTCACCGTGATGGTCAGGCCGTTGTCACCGAGGTACGTGCAGGAGCTGCCCGGCCGGAGGACGGCCCGCTCCCCCTCGATGTCCGCGAGCAGCGAGCACCGTCCCGCGGCATCGGTGAGGAGGAGGTCCGAGTCCGTGCCCTCCGAGACGTGGAAGGTGTCCAGGACCTGGGCCGAGGAGTGGCCGATGTCCTGGATGCTGAAGTAGGCGGTGCCCGTCACCGCGTAGACACCCTGGAACCGCTGACCGGAGGAGCCACAACCCAGAAGGGCGAACAGGAGGAAGGCAATCGCTTGGCGCATGCGCCGCGTCCTGTGCAGAAGCCCTGCCACTCCTCCGGCGAGGCCTGTTCCGAGTGACACGCACGGCGAGCCGCTCCATCGTCCGTCCAGGAAACGGGATGGGCATCGCGCCCGCGGAACACCCCGGCCGACTACGAGTGAACCTCGAGCCCCCCGTTCTCAAGGCTTGCAGACACAGCACATGGGGCACGGGACTGGGTGACTGGGCGGAAGGGTGCACGGGCCCGTCTCCGAGGTGACGGTGCAGCCCAGGCCGGGGACGGTAGCGAGGATGCCCGAGCTGTTCCTGCAGAGTGCGTCGCAGGAGTTCATGCAGATTCCGGGTTGACGGATCGGATCGGGTACAGTGCCATTTCCGCAAGCGGCGAACGAATGCACCGCGGGCCCAGTGTCCCCCTTGTCCCCCTTGTCTCCCTTATCCCCCTTGTCGCCCTTCGGTCCCTGCGGCCCGATCGGCGGCACTCCAACCCACTTGCCCTGGCCATCGATGACCGGCAGGCCACCGACCGCGTAGCCACCCGGTGAATTGAACACGGCCGGGACCAGGTCTCCCGAGATCACGCCATTCGTGATGGTGGCGCCGTTGTGGAACAGGGCCGTGTCGAAGACGAGAGGAAACGTCGGTGCCGCCAGGCCGGTTTCCACGTGGGCGCCGTTCTTGCGGTACCGCACCACGCCGCCCTCGACGGCGATGCGTAGGATGTCTCCGGGCGCGTAGCTGCCGATGGGCCGGACCACTCCACCCTCGACGGCCGCGAGAGAACCGAAACGGCTGAGATAGAACCCATAGTCGATGTCCGCGAAGGACTGGCTGCCATCATCCCGGCTGAGACCTCCAACACGGTCGGTCGTGGTCTCGGTCACCCTGAACTCCACGAAACCGTCCCCCGAGGCAATGGCCTTGGTCGAGCTGGCTCCCGCGTTCCAGCCCTCACCTGGGAGGTTCCTGGTCAAGCTGTTTCCCGAGACGGAAACGCCCGCCGTGTTCGTCCACTGCACGTTCTCGGTCGCGGCCAGGGCCGGCGCGGCCAGACACACCAACCCCAGACCGAGAGCCAACTTCGAGAGAATCCTGATTGTCATTGCACGACTCCTTGAAGACTCATCAACTTTAATTTTGGAATGAATTCACGGCTCCGCCCGGCTCGAACGCCGGACGAAACCGGATGCTCCTGGCACTACCGGAGGAGCGCTCTTGAGGGTGCAGGAGAAGCGATGAGTGGGCTCCGCGCGGATGTGACGGCGGCTCGCATCGGTTCGTGCGCAGGACGCCCCTTCAGCGGAATAGCGGCCGGGCTCAGCGACTGTTCTGCCAGACCAACCAGGCACGTGGCGCGGGCAGGGTTCTGCCCAGGAAACGCTCGCAGCAGGCCTGGAGCGTGCTCAGCACCTCGGACGTGAGTGTCACGTCTTCCGCTCGCCGCGATTGGTCCGGCTCGTAGAACCAGCGGGCGCCTTCCTCGATGGGTCCCTCGGGAAGGGGCCTGTGGCCCACCACGCGCCAGCCCGCGAACGTCCGCACGAGGTCCGTCTCCTCGAGGCGCACGAAGGACTCGAGGCCCCAGTCGAACACGGGCAGGCGGTAGCAGGCAGACACCTCCTGGTGCAGGAGTGAGAGGGCCTCGCGCGTGAGCTCCTGTTCCCGGCTCTTCATGGCGGGGTCCAGCAGGGGGAATTCCTCCTTGGAGCCGGAGTAGGAGCGGCGCAGCCCCCGAAGCAGCCGGACGGGAGCCTGGAGGGCATGGGCCGCGTTCTGCTCGAGCCGCAGCATCAACCCCATGACGCCGGCCTCACGCGGCGGAGTGCCACCCACCCGAAGGCTCATCTCCACGAACCAGTTCGGATGCGGGAGGACGCCTTCCAGGCCCCGGCAATCGCCCGCCAGGTAGGGGGCGAGCGTGGAATCCGCATGCCCGATGACGATCGCCGGGAAGATGTCGTGCGTGTAGGAGGACTCGTAGCCGGTATCCATGCGCATCAACCCCACCTGGGCCCGCTCGGGCTCGTAGCGGAACGGACGCCTCCCCCAAGAGCCACCCGCCTCTTCCAGAAGCCGCACGGACCCGGCGTCACCCCGCTGCAGCGCCAGATCGAGCGCCGTGGCGCCGAGCACATCCCGGGCAGTGGCGTCCGCGCCCGCGCGCAGCAGGGCCTCCGTGGCCTCGGGCGTGGAGGCATGGTGCAACGGACGCGTGCCCAGCCGGGCCTGGGCCTCGATATCCGCGCCTCGTTCCACGAGCAACTGGATGAGGTCCGCATGTCCACCCAACGCGGCCCGGTGCAGGGGTTGCTCCTGCGTCCCCTTGCGCACGCGCTTCACCTTCGCCCCCGCCTCGAGCAGGGCCCTCGCGGCCTCCAGCCGGCCATCATGGGAGGCCTGGTGCAACGGCGTCCAGCCCTGGACTCCCCCGTGCGGATCCGCTCCCGCGGCGATCAGGGCCCTCACCGTCGCGCCATCCGCCGCGACATGCAGGGGCGTGACCGCCACGCCGAGGGATTCGATTCGCAGACTGGAACTCCGCAGGCCGCCGTGCTCCCGCAGCATGCGGGGGATGTCCTCCACGCGGCCATCCCTCGCCACGGAGTAGAGATCCTCTTCCTTCGGATCCTCGTTCTCAGCGTCGTCCATGGAGGACCCCCCTCGGTCCAGACGGGCTGGAGCATACCGCGAGCCAGGGCTCGCTACGCTGGTGCCAGCCTGTTGTCGAGAAACCGCTCCAGCTCCTCGTCCGCCAGGCAGGTGAACACGGACTTTTCGGGCACATGGACCACCGCCCCCGTGCGCGGATTACGGCCCTCGTATGCCGGGTACACCCGGCGTCCGATGATGCCGATACCGCTCAGGTGGACCGGTCCACGCTGACGAATGTCCTCGAGCAGCGCGCTCACGCACGGCTCCACGGGTGGGCGGGGCGGAGCACCCTCATCGAGTTCTTCGCCGCTGGCCCAGGGGTACATCACCACGACAACCCCGCCGGGACCCCGCGAGCGCTTCCGCAGCGTGCCAAGACCGGGAATCATCGCTTCGCCGGAGGTGGTGAGCTCCTCGCGGACCCGGGCCACCAACGTCTCGAAGCTGCTCGCGAGGGTGTCCCTGGGAATTCCGCTCCTCGCGGCGATGCCTTCGAGGCGTGAGCCGAGCTCATCGACTGTCGTATCGAGGCAGCCCTCGCGAGCCTCGCTCCACCAGCGTGACGCACGGCCCTCGAAGCCCGCGGCATCCGTGAGGCTCTCGAAGAATTCGTAGACGTTCTCGCGAACTTCCGTGTCCGAAGCGGACCCGTTCTGCTCGCACACGGCTTCCCACCCGCGGTGGAACACCGCCAGGGTCCCGCGCACTGCCCGCTCATCACCTCGCGCGCCCCGAATCGCCTCGAGCGCCGTCCGTGCGAACGCGGAGAGCCGCGCGTCGGCGGCCTCGTCGGGCTCGCCCTCGCCCTCGTCGCTCAGAATGCCCCATTCCTCGGGGGCTTCGACCCACTCAGGGCTGTCCTTCACCACGAGAACCTCCGTGGGCGCTACCTACCACGCAAGGCTTCACGAATCGCGGCCGGAACATGGCGGCGCAAGCGGGCCGCCATGGAGACAGCGGCGGCGCAGAGGCTCGCATCACGCAACGCGTGGGGTACATGCATCAACCTATCGGGAATGATGTCAACCACCTTGCGGCAGATCTCCGCGTCGCGCAAGGCGAAGGGGATGTGGTCCAACAGCCCGAAGGCATGCACATGGTACCCCCGATCCCACCCCGCGATGGCGGTACGGCATAGCTCCTCGTCCCTCAGTGAATCCGGAATGTCCCTCAACCCCCCACTCTGGTACTCGAAGGGAGGCGCCCTTTCGCGAATGGCTTCCAGACAGAGCGCTCGGTCACGGAGCGCGAAAGGCACATGGGACAGCGCATCGCCCGAGCAGGCGACGGCGGCACGGCACATCTCCTCGTCACGGAGAGGGTCGGCGACGAAGCTCAATTGCTCGCCGAACCCGCGCACGGCCGCCAGACACATCTCGCGATCGCGCAACCCCTCGGGAATGGAGGCGAGGCCGTTCGGATCGAACGCCACATTCGGAAGACAGACCTCACGGGTCCGGAATTCATCGGGAACATACAGTGCGATCCTTCTCGCGGCGAACTTCAAACACGTCTCACGATCGCGCAGGACGTCAGGAGCCAGTCCGGGGTCGAACTGATTCTCCCGAGCGGCGTCCAAACAGCGCTCGCGCGTCCGCTCGGCAAACGGAAGCTGGGCGAACCCGCCGACGATCACCCGGACTTGCTCGTCCTCCAGGTCCACGCCCGTGGCGGCGGCGATCGCCGGACGCAGTTCCGGGGGCGTGTAGCGCCAGGCGTGCACCTCCGAACGCACCGCCTCCACGCAGAGTTCCAGATCCCGCATCGCGAGCGGCACGAATTCCAGCGTGCAGCCCTGCTCCTGGACCGCAGCAAGATAGAACTCGCGGTCCCGGTGACGCTCCGGCACGAAGGCGAGCTGAAAACCCTCACTGGCCAGGGCCCGGAAACAGATGTCCCGGTCGCGCAACGCCCAAGGCGTGTGCTCGAGCCGATCCGGGCCGGATTCCATCGCCAGACGGCACAGCTCCGCATCACGCAGTGCGAAGGGGACGAACTCCAGCACGAATCCGCCCCCCCGCCTCGCCGCCGCGAGGCACATCTCCCGGTCCCTCAGCGTGTCGGGCACGTAGCCAAGAAGGGCACCCTTCTCCACGGCCGTGAGACAGAGCTCCCGGTCTCGCAAGGCGAAGGGAACGTATTGCAGGGACCTACCATCGCCCGCCACGGCCAGGAGACACAGCTCCCGGGTCCGGAGCGACTCGGGGACATGGGAGAGCTCCGTACCCTCGTGTGCCACGGCCAGGCGGCACAGCTCCGCGTCGCGGCGCTCCTCGGGAACGAAGCACAAGGGCATGCCCCACCCGGTGATGGCCGAGCGGAGTCTCTCGAGAGGAAGGGTGCCCACGTCCTGAGCCAGGGGATCCAGGGCGAGAACGAGGCTCTGGAGCCCCGCCGCCTCGAGCCGGGGGAAGAAGGGCTCGAGCACCTCCACATCCACCGGTCCGTCGGCGTCGTCGTGGAAGCTGTCCGAGGGCGCATGGAACTGGAACTTCGCCCCCTTCACGATGAAGACGACGAGTGGCCCCTGCCGGTGGTACTCCTCGAACGCGTTGTCCTCCTCCGCGGCGGTGCACCACTGCGTTCCCCTGCCCCACCATTGGGCCGAGGCCCGGGTCAGCGGGACGGCGACGATCAGCTCCTCGTCCTCGAAGAGGACACGGCTCTCCGCGCGGGCCCGCTCCCGCTCCCCTGCCACACGGGCGCGTTTGGACGGGGACTGCGCATGGGGAGCGATCGTCCGCCAAAGCGATGGCAGATCCTCGTAGGTGTTGAGATCGCGGGCGCGCTCGGGCAGGCGGCGCCGCACGCGCCGGAAGAGTTGGAGCGTCTCCGGCACCTTGTAGAGATCCTCGGCCCGGAGGCGGCCCGACAGATAGAGCCGCAGCACCCACTCCAGGTGCGGCTTGCCCGCCGTCGGATCCGCCTCGGCGAAGCGGGAGAAGAGCGCCTCCTCGCCACCGGCGGCCCAGCTCCGCTCCGGCCCGTGCTCGCGGGCCAGGAACTCCCGGAGCAGCGCCGCCGCATGGGCCCCGCGAAGATATTCGAGACGCGTCATCCGGCTCAGTCGAGGAAGAAGTCCTGCATCGGCTCGGTGCCGGGCTTCACCAGGTACTTGGAGAAGTCCTTCACGCCGGTCTCGCGGAGCAGGTCCTCGTCGATGAAGAAGTTGCCGGTGCTCGAGCGGCTGTCACGGGTGAGGATGACGTGGGCCGCGTCGGCCATGATCTCCGGGGTACGGCTGGCCTCCATCATGTCCTGGCCGCCGATCATGTTGATGGCCGCGGTGGCGATGACGGTGCGCGGCCAGAGCGCGTTGAAGGCCACGCCCTGGTCCCGGAACTCCTCCGCCATGCCGAGCACGCACATGCTCATGCCGTACTTGGCCATGGTGTAGGCCACGTGGTTCTGGAACCACTTGGGCTTCATGTTGAGCGGCGGCGACAGGGTGAGGACGTGCGGGTTCTTCGCCTTGAGCAGCTCGGGCAGACAGGCCTGGGTGGTGGCGTAGGTGCCACGCACGTTGACGCCGAACATCAGGTCGAACTTCTTCATCGGCGTCTCCTGCGTGCCCGTCAGGCTGATGGCGCTGGCGTTGTTCACGAGGATGTCGATGCCGCCAAAGCGCTCCACCGTCTGCTTCACCGCGGCGTGGAGCTGATCCTCGAAACGGATGTCCACCATCAGGGGCAGCGCCTTGCCACCGGCCTTCTCGATCTCCTCGGCGGCCGAGTAGATGGTGCCGGGCAGCTTCGGGTGGGGCTCGGCCGTCTTGGCGGCGATGACGACGTTGGCGCCGTCCTGGGCCGCGCGCTTCGCGATGGCCAGGCCAATGCCGCGGCTCGCGCCGGTGATGAACAGGGTCTTCCCCTTCAACGTGCTCACAGTGGGTCCTTTCTCCCGCCCGGAGGAGCGGGACGTTCAGCTCCCTGCGTACTTCGTCCCAGAGGGGAGCGCCAGCGGTGCGAACATCAACGCCCCGGGGCCGGAGCCTGGCGGCCGGCGAAACCCAGGGCGGTGTGGACGAGCGCCACATGGCTGGAGCTGTGGGGGAAGGCGCCCACTCCACGCCGGCGCTGGAGGCTGTACTCCTCGGGAAGCAGGCCCACGTCGTTGCGCACCAGCAACAGCCGCTCGAAGAGCGCCTGGGCCTCCACCCGCCGGCCGATGAGTTGCAGGCAGTCCGCCAGCCAGAAGCTGCACGGGAGAGAGAGGCCGCTGTCGCGCGCGCTTCCACTGCGCACGAAGTCTCCCTCGCCCAGTTCCCGCTCGATGGCATCCACGGTGCCGCGCACCCGCGCGTCCTCCGGGGCCAGGAAGCCCTCGAGCGGAATGCGCAGCAACCGCGCGTCGAGCGCACTGCCGCCGTACTCCTGCACGAAGGTGTTGCGGCCCGGGTCGAAGCCCTCGCGGCACACCTCGGCGTGAATGTCCGCCCGCAGCTGCTTCCAGCGGTCCACTGGAGCGTCCAGACCGAAGCGCGCGGCGCTCGACAGGGCCCGGTCCACCGCCACCCACGCCATCACCCCGGAGAAGGTGGTGGGACGGCCCTCGGGCGGACGCTTCCAGGCGCCTTCCAGATGCTCCAGCAGGGCGCGCTGCAACGACCACATGTCGCCGGTGGGCGGCAGGCCCAGGCGCTCGGCCTCGTGGAAGCAGTCCATCAGCTCGCCGAGCGTCTCGACGTGGACCTTTCGCTCGGCCCGCCGGCCAATGCGCACCGGAGCGTGGCCCTGGTAGCCGGGCAGCCACGGCAGCTCCTGCTCGGGCAGGCGGCGCTCGCCAGCAATGCCATAGACCGGCTGCATTTCGTCCGGCTCACCGGCCACGGCCAGCACCAGCCAGTCGCGCCAGGCACGGGCCTCGTCCAGGTAACCCGCATCCAGGAGGGCCTGCAGCGCCAGGGTCGCGTCGCGCAGCCAGCAGTAGCGGGCATCCCCTCCGGAGCCGCCGGGCAGGGACGTGGTGGGAGCCGCCACGATGCCACCCGTGGGCGAATACGTGAGGGCCTTGAGGGTGATGAGCGAGCGCTGGACGTGCTCGAACCAGGGGGTGGTTGCCGGCAGGCGCGAGGACCACGCCTTCCACCAGGCCTCGGTATCGTCGGCGGCGGCGAGGCCATCGATGGCGGTCGGCACGGACTGGTGCGAGGGGAACCAGGAGAGCACGAAGGGGACTCGCTCCTTCGGGTTGACGGGGAAGTCCGCGGTGAGGACGGACTGGCTGCGCCGCAGGGCCATGGGGGTATGCAGGGCCACCGCGTCCGGGCCGGCCTTGGCGACGGCATGGTTGTCTCCGAAGCGCAGCCAGGGTGTGCGATCGCCATGGCCGAAGCGGACGGAGAGCTCCATGCGCATGGGGACGGTGCCCTTGAGGCCATGCACCACGCGGACGACATCCGGCTCGGCGCCACGCGGGGGCATGCAGTCCACCACGCGCACCGAGCCGTAGTCCGTTTCGAAGTCCGTCTCCAGCACGAGCGAGCCGGGACGGTAGCGGCGCGTCACCTTGCGGATGTTGCCCACTGGCGCGAGCAACCATCGCCCGTGCGAGGAGTCCCCGAGCAGCGCCGCGAAGCACGCATCCGAGTCGAAGCGCGGCCAGCACAGCCAGTCGATGGAGCCATCCCTGCCCACCAGGGCAGCACTCTGGGTATCACCGATGAGGGCGTAGTCTTCGAGAGGCAGAGGCATGTGTGGGGCTCCGCGGGCAAGAGACGGACCCGGAGTGTAGACCGGCCCCCGCGGGCGGTTTGACGAAAGTGCCTTCGTGGCTACGTTGAGGCCAGATGTCCGGTCCTCTGCACCATATGGCTCGCTGGCTGAGGCTGGCGCTGGCGTGCCTCGCGCTCGCCGGGGCCAGTGCGTCGGCGCACACCCCCTCGGCCGCCACGGCCGTGGTGGCCGTCCTGGTCGAGCGGAGCGAGTCCGAGAGGCCCCAGGTCGTAGCCCGGGCTCCCGTGCATGGTGGGCAGGAGGGTTCGGAGGGTGTGCGGCGCATGTCGCGTCCGCTCTCCATCGGCGGCGTCCGCGAGGCTCGTGCGCCAGGGCCACCGCGCCGCCTCTTCCTCACGCATCGCGCGCTCCTTCACTGAGCCGCTCCGGAGTCCCGTTCCCGGAGTGTCTTTCAGCTGAAGGAGTCACGTCATGACCTTGCTTCCCAAGGCCGTGCGCACCTTCGTGCGCGCCAGCCTGCGCCTTGCCTTTCGTGTGCTTCGCTTCCTCTTCATCCTCGGCCTGGTGATGCTGCCCTCGCCCCTGACGGCATGGATCGTCGTCATCCTGGAGCCCCTGCGCCGCAACCTCCCAGCCGAGGTGCTTCGAAAGGAGGAGCTGCCCCCCGAGTGAAGCGAAGACCCATCCGGAATTCCACATCCGGCCCACCTCCGTCGGCCGGAGCACGCCACGGGAGCGCCCGGATATACTGGCGGGAGCCATGACACACTCCCGCTTCATCCCGGTCCAGCTCGGCCTGTGCCTCCTCGCCCTGGGCTGCACCAGCGAAGCGCCCCGGCACGTTCAGATCACCTGTACCGAGACCCCCACCTATTCCTCCCGCTGGGGGTCCGAGCCCCAGGGCTCGCTCTCCTTCGGGACCACGGTCAAGGTCCAGGGCGTATCCTTCAGCGATCGCCTGCACATGCTCGAAGCCTTGGGCAGCGGCACGGGCCGCTACCTGTCCGAGAGCTGTGTCGCGCCGTATCCGCTCAAGGGAGAGCCACGGTGGATCCAGACGGCCACCGTCTCCGTCGAGCAATCCATCGGAACGGCGCCGCAGCAGGCCGGTTCCACCAAGAGCCTTGGAGATGCCGTCGAAGCGCTGACCCTGACCCACGAGACCTGGGGCCGCCCGGGCAGCATCGCCCTGATCCACGAGGGCGCGTTCCTCGGCTTCGTCCCCGCGCAAGCCGTGGGCGAGAAACCCCCACCCGTGGAGCGCTATGCGGAGCAACTCGCCGCGTTTCTCACCCGCTCCGAGTTCCCCCAGGCCGAGCTGCTCGCCCGCGGTGCCTTCGACCACTTCCCCAAGGAGGCCCGCCTCCAGCGACTGCTCGGGGCGCTCGCGGCCTTCAATGGAAGCCAGCCACCCACGACCTCAGGGGCCCTGCCTGAACTCGCCCCCCTTCCCGACCTCCCCGTCGTTCCCCTCCTCACCTCGAGCGAGGAGGAGGAGGCGAGCGATGAAGGACCCCGGGTCTACTCCGCGGCGGTGGGACTGCGGATCCGCCAGGAGCCGAGAGCCTCGGCGAAGGCCCTCGCTCTCCTGAACGTGAACCAGCCGCTCGAGCTCCGCTCCATCGACGAAGATTGGGCAGAGGTCATCGCCTACCCCGGACACCGGGTGGAGGTCTCCGATGGAGAGGTGGAATTCGTGGACCAGCCTCCTGTCACCGGGTACGCCGCGCTGCGCTTCCTCAGCCGCACACCGCTGGAGCCCGGGCTGCTCCTTGCCCAAGGCAAGGAAGCCCTGAGCGCCGGCAGACCCGAGGAAGCCACCGTGCTCCTGCACCGAGCGCTCGCGGCCGCCGCCAGTCTGGGCCAGGCCCCCTCCACCGAGGCCCATGCCGCCCTGGTCCAGGCCAGCTTCGCCAGCGGACGTTTCGAGAGCCTCTTCCAGTGGCTCACCTCCCTCAAGCAGAAGACGCCTCCGCCATCCGAGGTGGAGTCTCCGAGCTATCCGCTCCTCATCCTGGGTTGCCATGGGAAGCTCGCCAAGGCCCGCGTCTACGACCTATCCGATCGATATGGCACGTGGGCCGGTCCGGAAGCGGCCGAACCGATGATGAAGGAACCCCATGCCTGCATCGGAGGCATCGACCTGCGTGAGCCGATGGAGCCGCAATCCTTCTGCATCGAGGGCATCTGCGAGCCTCCCTCCGAGCTGATCGACGCGCAGTCCACCTATTCTCGCGTCCTGCGCCCCATGTACCGCAAGTGGAGCGAGAGGGTCGCCGCCCGCTTCGACTCCTCCGCCTACCTCTACTTCCGGCCCCATGAGCTCACGGAACGCCCGGACGGCAAGCGTCTGCTTTTCTATTCCATCCCCCTCGAGGGCGGCTCCTCCGACCCGGATACCTTCAGCGCGACGCTGTTCAAGGATCGCGCCTCCGTCACCGAGCTCACCTTCCCCCGGGCCTCCGATTGGCGCCAGCTCGAGGTCTGGGTCTCGCTCCCGGACTATCTCGACTACGAATACGGACTGGTGCTCGCCGACAGCCAGACCCAGGTCGAGGAGTGGCTCAAGCAGCGCGAGAATCAATTCGACTACCAGTCCTTCCGCATTCCCGACGGCAAAATCTACGACGAGAAGCTCCGGGAAGCCCCCTTCACCGTCATCCGGCTCCCGAGCCTGCCTTCGCGAGATTACGAGCATTGGTGGAGAATGACCGCGGTTGCCGAGGAGCAGTAACGCCCCGAGCTTCGGGAATAACGGGACTCCGCGTCAGGACACGAGGGAGTGGGCGGGCGATTCCTGAGGCCGCCTGCCCCTCCGTGGCCATATATGTAGACGCATGCTCCACGTGATTCCCCTCGGAGGACTCGGCGAGATTGGCCTCAACGCGATGGTCATCGCCTGCCGTGGGGAGATGCTCCTCATCGACTGCGGGCTGATGTTCCCCCCCATTGGCACCCTGGGCGTGGACATCATCCTCCCGGACTTCACCTACCTCCGGCAGAACGCCTCCCTGCTCAAGGGAATCCTCCTCACCCATGGTCACGAGGACCACGTCGGCGCCCTGCCCTTCCTGCTCAACGAGGTGCCCGTCCCCGTCTACGGCACCCGCTTCACGCTCGGCATGGTGCGCCACCGGCTCCACGAGCTGGGCGTGGAGGCAGACCTGCGGGAGATAGAGCCCCGCAACCCCTTCCCCGTGGGCGCCCACTTCAAGGTCGAGGCCACCCGCGTCACCCACACCGTGCCCGATGCCGTGGGCTACGTCGTCCACACCCCCGAGGGCCCCGTCATCCATACCGGGGACTTCAAGCTGGACCCGGACCCCATCGACGGCCTGCGCACCGACCTGGAGCGCTGGGGCGAGCTCGGTGACCAGGGCGTGCTCTGCCTCCTGTCCGACTCCACCAACTCCGAGCGCACCCACGAGACGGGCAGCGAGCGCGAGGTGGAGCAGACCTTCGAGCGGCTCTTCCGCGACGTGACCGGCCGCATCGTGGTGAGCATGTTCGCCTCCAACCTGCACCGCATCCACCACGTGCTGGACCTGGCGCGGACGCTGGAGCGCAAGGTGGTGACGATGGGGCGCAGCATGATGCGCAACATCGAGATGGCCCGCGAGCTCGGCTTCCTCCCCTCCGTCACCGACGGGCTCTTCATCCCGCTCGAGGACGCGGCCAGACTCCCCCCGGAGCGCGTGCTGGTGCTCGCCACCGGCTCCCAGGCCGAGCCCCGTGCCGGCCTCTCCCAGCTCGCCGCCGGGGAAGGCCCCCTGCGCCTGGGCCCGGGGGACCTCGTCGTCCTCAGTGCCCGCGCCATCCCCGGCAACGAGCGCGCCGTGTCCGGCCTCATCGACCAGCTCCTGTGGCGCGGCGCCCGCGTCGTCTACCCGGACCTGGAGCCGGGCATTCACGTGTCCGGCCACGCCAGCCAACCCCAGCAGCGGCGGGTGCTGGACCTGGTGCGCCCCAAGAACTTCGTCCCCATCCACGGCGAGCTGCACCACCTCCACCGACACCTGGCCACCGCCAAGGAATCCGGGCTGACCCCCGACCAGCTCCTGCTGGCCCATGATGGGGATCTGCTCGTCTTCGAGGAGGGCCGGGGCCGCTTCTCGGGCAGCGTCCAGACCGGCCGCATCTACCAGGACCGGTTCGGCCAGGGTGTGGTGACGCCCGACATCCTCCAGGAGCGCACCCGCATCGCCGAGACGGGCATCATCGTGGCGGCCCTGGTCATCGAGCGGGCCAGCCTGTCCGTCCTGGCGGGCCCCCAGCTGTCCGGACAGGGGCTCAACCTGGACGAGCAGGTCCTGCTGCCCCGGGTGGCCGAGGACGCCCGGGCCTTCTTCCTGGAGATGTCCCAGCAACTCCGGGGGGATGACGCCCGGGTGCGGGAGGAACTGGCGAAGGCGGTGCGCCGGGCCTTCAAGCTGTATACATCCAAGCGGCCCGTCGTGGTGCCGATGGTCATCAAGGTGTGATAAGGGCGCGAACTGCCATGCCTTCCTTCGACGTCGTCTCCAAAATCGACATTGCCGAGCTGGACAACGCGGTCAACCAGGCCAAGAAGGAGATCTCCACCCGTTACGACTTCCAGGGCGTCAACGGGGACATCGTGCTCGCGCCGGACAAGACCTCCATCACGGTGAAGGCCAACAGCGAGGACAAGGTCCAGGCCGCCAAGGAAGTCCTCCTCTCCAAGCTGGCCAAGCGCGGCATCTCGCTGCTGGCGCTGGAGTACGAGCCCATCGAGAAGACGGGCCTGTCCAACGTGAAGCAGCTCATCAAGCTGCAGCAGGGCATCCCGGTGGAGAAGTCCAAGGAGCTGGTGAAGCTGCTCAAGGACTCCAAGATGAAGGTGCAGGGCTCCATCCAGGCTGATCAGCTCCGGGTGACGGGCAAGAACAAGGACGACCTGCAGGCCGCCATCGCCCTCTTCCGGAAGGAAGCGGACAAGCTGCAGCTCGACATGCAGTTCACCAACTTCCGGGACTAGCCGTGCGCTCACTCGTCGTTTCCGCCCTCCTCTCGGCGCTCGTGCCAGGGGCCGCCTTCGCCCAGGAGAAGGAGCAGGCCCCCGCCAGGCCCCGCACGGTGAAGTCCGTGCCCTCGCTGGGGCGCGCGCCGAAGCTCGATGGCAACCTCAAGGACTTCCCCGCCACGCTCACCTTGAAGCCGCCGGCCTCCGTGGACGCGAGCGCCTCGTTCACCGCCCGCGCCGGGTGGCGCAAGGACACCCTCTTCGTGGGGGTGGAGGCCACGGACGATCAGCTCCAGGCCTCGGACCTGCTCACCCTCACCGTCTTCTTCCCGGACGCCGGCACCACCGCCAGCGGTCACATCTTCCGCTTCGCCTTCGACGGCAAGCGGGCCTCGCCGCCGGAAAGTGGTACCTCCCGGTACGCCCAGGAGCTGGTGGAAGTGGGCGTGAAGCGCAAGGACAACACCCTGGCGCTCGAGGTGGCCATTCCCGCCCGGGCCCTGCCGCGCTTCCCAGCGGAGGAGCCGCTCACCTTCGACCTGTGCCTCACCTACGAGGACGTGGACGCGGAGGGCTCCACCCCCCCGGCCGTCTCCAACTGCAAGGGCGGCGGCATGGTGGGCGAGGCGCTCCGGCTACCGGACGACTTCCGCAAGGGCCTCAAGCTGAAGCCGCCCCAGGGCGTCATCGGGCTCGAGGCCCAACCGGACGGCTGGCTGGGCTACGGCATCCTCCATTACCCGGACTGGGTGGAGGCGGACGAGCCCCTGACGCCCGTGCTGCTGGAGGTGCTGGTGGCTCCCAAGACGGTGGACGCGGCGTCGGTGGGGGTGAACGTCCCCAAGACGCTCCTGCTGCCGAATGGAAAGACCCTGCTGGTGGTGTTGTCGGGCGAGAGCCCCTACACCGCCAATGGCACGTGTGACGCGGACAAGGAATTGCGCCTCGGCCTCTACATGGTGAAGGGGAAGACGGCGCAACGGGTGCTCGAGTGGCCGGCCGCTACCTGTGCACTGGGACGAGCCACCTCGGTGGTGCTCGATGAAGAGGGCGCGTTGAGCATCCGTTACTCGAACGGCCCGACCATCAACTTTGCTTGGAGTGGCGACCACTTCGAGCGGACCGAACTCGGAAAGCGGTAAGGTAAAGCTGTGCAGAATCCCCCAGAGACCAAGAGCCTCTACATGATGACCCTCGGCTGCCCGAAGAACCGGGTGGACTCCGAGGTGATGCTCGGCACCCTCAAGCAGCGGGGCTACTCGCTGGTGCAGGATCCCGCCGCGGCCCAGGTCATCGTCGTCAATACCTGTGCCTTCATCGGGCCCGCCAAGCAGGAGTCCGTGGACTCCATCCTGGAGATGGCCGAGTACAAGAAGTCGGGGGAGTGCAGCACCCTCGTCGTCACCGGTTGCCTCTCGCAGCGCTACGGCGCCGAGCTCTCCAAGGAGATGCCCGAGGTGGACCACTTCCTGGGCACGAGCGCCTACGCCCAGATTGGTGATCTGCTCGCCGCCGAGGCCAGCCCGCGTCAGGTGATTCCGGATCCGGACTACATCCACGACGCGCAGACGCCGCGCGAGAACTCGATGCCGTCCTACACGGCATACCTGAAGATCTCCGAGGGCTGCGACAACGCGTGCGCCTTCTGCATCATCCCCACGCTGCGCGGTGGCCAGCGCTCGCGGCCCATCGCGGACGTCGTCGCCGAGGCCCAGCGCCTGTCCGAGCAGGGCGTGCAGGAACTCAACCTCGTGGCGCAGGACCTGACGGCCTACGGGCATGACCTGCCCGGCAAGCCCAAGCTGCATGACCTCTTGCGCGAGCTGGTGAAGGTGGACGTGAAGTGGATCCGCCTGCACTACGCATACCCGCGCGTCTTCACCGACGAGCTCATCGAGCTGATGGCCACGGAGAAGAAGATCGCCCGGTACCTGGACATGCCGCTGCAGCACGCGAGCGACAAGCTGCTGCTGTCGATGAAGCGCGGCCGGGACAGCAAGTTCCTCAAGGAGCTGCTGACTAAGCTGCGCGCCCGGGTGCCGGGGCTGGTGATGCGCACCTCGATGATCGTCGGCCTGCCCGGCGAGACCGAGGAGGACTTCGAGATGCTCAAGGAGTTCGTGAAGGAGCAGCGCTTCGAGCGGCTCGGCGTGTTCCAGTACTCGGACGAGGAAGGCACGGCGGCGTACGAGTACGAGAACAAGGTGCCGAAGCAGACCATCGAGCGCCGGTGGCGCGAGGTGATGGCCATCCAGAAGCGCATCAACCGCGAGCAGAACAAGAAGCTCGTGGGGCAGCGCATCGAAGTCCTGGTGGAGGGCCCGAGCGAGGAGTCCGAGCACCTGCTGGTGGGCCGCCACGAGGGCCAGGCGCCGGAGATCGACGGTCTGGTCTACATCAACGACGGTCTGGCCTACCCGGGCGAGTTCGTCACCGTGGAGGTGACGGAGGCGCACGACTACGACCTGATCGCCAAGGTGGTCGAGCGCCCCAACCCGAAGGACCGCGTGCACAAGCCGCGCGAGGCCTTCCCCATGCCCGTGGTGACGTCGCAGCGCTGACGTCCCCGGAGTGACTCAGCGCCGCTCCAGGCGGCGCCACGAGCCCGCGTGCCCGGTCTCCTCGAAGCCCTTGAGGGTCCCGGGCAGCGGCGCATCCCCGTACACCAGCAGGGCGCTGAAAGGCGCCAGCTGCTCCTCGGAGCCCGCGTCCATCCACTGGGGCAGCGACTGGCCCGGACGGAAGCGCACCGGTTGGTGATCCGCATCGGCGAAGAAGTGGTGCCCCACCCCGCCCTGCGTCGCCGTCCACCACTGGCCCAGGTGCTCCAGGTAGACGAGGCGGCTTCCCTGGGCCCGGTTCCCCACGAGTGAGACGTAGCCGTGCACTCCCGGCGGCGGAGGACTCGCCACCAGTGTTTCGAGTCCCGCCACCTCCTGCTTGAAACGCCAGTGGTAGCGCGCCGTCTCCGCGAGTGACGCCACCACCACGAGCAACAGCAGGGTTCGCAGCCGCCGATCGATGCGCGCCGGGTCCACCAGCACGAGGGCGACGATGCCCGCGAGCACGGGCAGGCGCACGTGGATGAGCCATGCGCCCGAGAGCGCCTTGGGCGTCACCAGGAAGAGGGCCCCCAGCGCGAGGAAGAGCACCCAGGGCGCCCGAGGCTCCTCGCGCCGGTGGCGCAGGTACGCCACCACGAACACCAGCGTCACCAGCACCGGGCCGATGACGGCGAGACGGCCCTCGGGACGGTAGTTGCGCAGCAGCCAGTTGAAGTGGGAGCCCCAGCCATAGTCCGTGGCCATGTGGTTGCCGGGGGTGACGGCCCTCGATGCGAGCGTCAGCACGCGGGTCGCGCAGAGTGCCAGGGGAAGCGCGAACCCCGCGGCGGCGAGACCTATCGCTCGTCTCCGATCATCCGAGGTGAGCGCGAGCGCGGCCACGCCCACGCAGAGCGCCCCGAAGGCCACGAGGTGCGAGAGCATCGTCGCCGTGGACAGGAGCGCGAGCCCCACTACCGCGCCCACCATGCGCCCGGAGCCGCGCAGCGCGTGCAGGTAGAGCGCGAGCGACAGCAGGGCGAGCGGCAGGGAGAAGAGGCTCGGCAGGAAGCCGTACCAGTAGGAGATGTTGAAGGCGAGCGGGAGCCCGAACACCACCGTCCACGCGGGCCGGTGCAGGACGCGTGTGAACGCCAGGTGGGCCAGGGGGAAGAGCATCAGGGCCGTCCAGGCGGCCAACCGCGCCGCGAAGGCCCCATTCGTCAGCAGCGTCACCGGCAGGAAGAGCCAGATGGGCAGCCCGTAGCCGAGCGGGAAGTGCGCCTCGTAGTAGGCGGACACCTGCGGATTGCCGCGGAGCAGTTCCGCGAGTGTCTGCATCTGGGCCGCGTGGGCGGGCAGATCCACGGCGGGAGGAATGCCGCTCACGCACCACGCGGCGAAGAGCCCCCATGCCATCAGCAGGAGGGCGATCTTCCAGGATTCGCGCGGGGGGGCAGGTGCGGCCTGCGGCTCTCGGGACATTCCGGCCCGCCTTATACCGCTTCCAGAGGGGAACCCGGGGTCCGTGGCACCCTCACCCTGTCCCTCTCCCGGAGGGCGAGGGGAAATGGGTTAGCGCGGGTCCTCGGGCTCCTGCTCGCGCTCCTTCTTCGTCGGCGGCTTCGACGTCTTGCTCCGCTGGGGTACCGCCACCGCGTCTCCCAGTGGCGTCGGCTGGCACTCGCATACCGTGCGCCTCGTGCTCCCCTGGTGCACGAAGATGCACGCGTTCGGGCACTCCTGGAGCTGCCCTTCCTCGAACAGCGCCAGCGAATACCCGCGCACCGACTTCAAGGCCTCGGCGCACTCGGGCATCGCCTGCGTCAGCCTCGGCCACGGCACCAGGTGCTGGGTCGTCACGCCCCGGCTCGTGGGCGAGAACGAGAAACCCACCTGGCAGTCCAGCGTCAGCGGCTTGCCGTCCTCGCCCAGTGGCTCCACGTGCACCCGCCCTCCCTCGGGCAGGTCGCGGAACACCGCGCTCGTGAGGGCCATCCGGCCGTCCGCCCCCCGCCGCACGTGCAACCCGAAGCAGGCCTCTTCACGCGCCTCCTCCGGATTCTGGGAGCCCGGACGCGCGCAACGCTGGCGGCCCTCGGTGGCCTGCACGCTCGGCCGGCGCAGCACCAGCGTGTCCCCCTGCACATCCACCGTGGCGCGGAAGCGGCCCCAGACGTCCGGCCCCAGCCGGCCCAGCGTGGCCGGGTTCCTCCAACCCACCCCGGCCTCCATCACCAGGGGCGTCACCCCCAGTCCCGACGTCACCTCCACCGCGTCCACCAGGTAGGCCCTCGGCGGCAGGTTGGCGGCCGTTTCCAGCGCCTGGAATCCCTGCGCATCCGCGGCCCCCATCGCCAGCCGCGAGAAGGGCTCGCGCGAGCCCAGCACGAAGGGCCCCGTGAGGGCCGGCTCTCCCTGCGTCACCCGCGCCGCCAGCAGTGGCCAGTCACCCACCGGGTCCCTCGCGAGCTCGAGCCGGTGCACCTCCTCGGCAGGGTCCCCGCCAGGAGCGGCCGCGTCGGCGAGGTGCTCCGCGCGCGGGCGGGACTTCTCGAAGGTGATCTCCCGGCGCAGCGGGTCCACCGTGAACGCATAGGCGGCGAGCACATCGGCCCCCAGCGTCACCGCGCAGGCCCGCTCATCGGTGAGTCCCATGCCACGAGGCCCCAGGTTGATACCGCCCACGCGCAGGCCCGGCAGGCGAACCAGGGGCCAGTCACGCAGGGTCCCGGGCACGCCGTAGACATCCGGAACACGCGCCGAGCCCATCACGGGCGGAGGCGGTTTCTTCTCATCCCAGCAGGCCGAGGACACCGCCGAGAGCCCCCGGGCCACGTCCAGCACCACCGGCACCGGACGCCCATTCAGCTTCCCCTCCACCACGAGCCGCAGGTTCGGCGAGGGCAGCAGAGGCAACGTCTGGCCCACGAGACTGCCCGGGGCCTCGGGCGCGGCGGGGCCCGCTCCCCGGTGACACCCGGCGAGCAACAACAGCAGGGCCCCGAGACGCGCGCTCCTCATCGGCTACTTCCGCGGCTTGGTGAAGTCGTCGATGCGCGTCCCCTCGGGCGGGTTGATCTTGAAGGCATCCGCCCCGACGCCCACGTTCGTCTTCAGGTTGATGAAGGCGATGGCGTTCTCGCTGCCGTCCGGGTCCACCACCGTGCTCTTCAGCACCTGCGCCGTCTTCGAGTCCACCTCCAGGCGCACCTGCTGGAAGCGCGGATCCGGCTTGAGGGGATCCAGCACCAGGAGCGTGCCCTTGCAGTCCTTGCACGCGCCCTTGCTGATGGAGAACTCGTCCGCCAGCTTGCCCTGGCCGAAGAGGAACGTCACCGACGCGGAAAGCTGGCTGGTGTCGATGCGGCCCACGCTCAGCGTCTGCGCCTCGGGGTCGTACGCGTACACCTTCTCGCCGGCCAGCACGAAGGTGCGCGTGGAGGGCTTCAGGTACTCCCAGCGCATCAGGCCCGGCTTCTTGTAGATGACCGTGCCCGTGGACGATTGCGTGCGCCGCAGGACCTTGTACTTGTAGTCCTGCTTGAACTCGGCCGAGAAGTCCTGCGTCTTCTCGTAGAAGGCCTGCATCCGCTCCACCAATTCCTTCACCTCGGGAGCGATCTTCTTCGCGGCGGCCTTGGGGGCCTCGGCGGCCTTCGGCGCTTCCGCCTTGGGAGCGGCCGGAGCAGGGGCCGGCTGAGCGGGCGCCTGAGCAACCACCTGGTGGGCAACGGTGGTAGGCACCGGAGCAATCACCGGCGCGGCGAGCAGGGTCACGAGCAGCTTCTCGAGGTACATGGCTTGAGCTCTCTCCAGGCGGGCGAGCCGCCCGCGAATCCAACTGTACCTACAGACGGGGCACCCGGCCCGGCATTCAAGGCCTGGAGGGGGGCGCCTTCTTGAAGATGCGCTTCCGCTGTTTCACAGCGAGCATATAGAAGCGGTCGCGCAGCACCTGGGCCTCGGCCTCGGTGAGGTCTCCCACGTGCCCGAGGTGCTCCTCGCGCCAGGAGATGACCCGGGTGACACAGGCCGACACGGCGGCGGAAATGTTCAGGCTCTGGCTGAAGCCGCGCATCGGAATCCAGAAGGTGCCGTCCGAACCGTCCAGCACCTCCTGGCTCACCCCTTCACGCTCGTTGCCGAAGACGAGGGCGATCTTCGAGTCGAAACGCATCGAGTACAGGCTGGTGGCGTCCTCGCGGATGGCCGAGGCGTAGATCGAGAAGCCCCGCGACTTGAGGTGCTCGCGGCACGAGGCGAAGTCCTTGTAGAGCTTCACGTCGAGCCACTTGTCGCACCCCTGCCCCACCCGCGAGTTGGGCATGAACGGCGCCGCGGGGTTGACGATGACATGCACCTCCTGGAGGCCATTGGCCTCGCAGGTGCGCAACACCGCGGCGATGTTGAAGCTGTCCTCCAGCCGGTCCAGCACGATGGTGAAGGTGCGCGTGCGCTGGGAGATGACCTTGTCGATCTTCTCCTTGCGCACGTCGAGCAACAGGGACTCCGCGTCGATCGGAGCCTTCTCGAGCTTCTCGTAACGGGGGCCGCCACCAGCCATCGCGTCAGGACCTCCGGGCCCGCTTCGGCGCGGCCTTCTTCGCCGCCGCCCCGCGTGCCGGTGCCTTCTTCGCCGCGGCCTTCTTCGTCACCACCCGCTTCGCCGCCGCCTTCTTGGCAGGCGCCTTCTTCGCGGGCGCGGCCTTCTTCGCGGGCGCCTTCTTCACCGCCGCCTTCTTCGCGGGCGCCTTCTTCGCGACTGCCGCCTTCTTCGCGGGCGCCTTCTTCACCGCCGCGGCCTTCTTCGCGGGCGCCTTCTTCGCGGGCGCCTTCTTCGCGGCGACCGTCTTCACCGCCGCCGGAGCCTTCTTCGCGGGCGCCGGAGCGGCCTTCTTCTCCGCCCGGGGCTTGGGCGGCGGCTCCACGTGCAGCTTGTCCGTGCGGCCGGTGAAGAGCACCTCGGCCACCGCGTCCAGCAGCGGCTGCATGCCCTCGCCCGTGGCGCACGAGACGGGGAACACGGCGATGCCGCGCTTGCGCATCTCCTCCGTCAGCTTCCCGAGCCGCTCCTGCGCGTGCGGCAGATCCAGCTTGTTCGCGGCCACCACCTGGGGCTTGTGCGACAGCTCCTCGCTGTACTTGCGCAGCTCCTCGTTGAGGATGTCGAAGTCCTTGAGCGGCGCCCGGTCCTCGACCTCGGTGCCCATGTCCAACAGGTGGATGAGCACCTTGCAGCGCTCCACGTGCCGCAGGAACTGGTGCCCCAGCCCCACGCCCTCGCTGGCGCCCTCGATGATTCCGGGGATGTCCGCCATCACGAAGGACAGGCCGTCCTTGTACTGGACCAGGCCCAGGTTGGGCACCAGCGTGGTGAACGGGTAGTCGGCGATCTTCGGCCGCGCCCGGCTCACGACGGAGATGAGCGTGCTCTTGCCCGCGTTGGGGTAGCCCAGCAGTCCCACGTCCGCCAGCAGCTTCAGCTCCAGCCGCAGGGTGCGCTCCTCGCCCTTGGTGCCGTCCTGGGCGAAGCGCGGCGTCTGCCGCGTGGAGGTGGCGAAGTTCATGTTGCCCAACCCGCCCCGGCCGCCCTTGCACACCACCGTGCGCTCGCCGGCCGTGTTCAGGTCCGCCAACACCTCCTCGGTGTCCACGTCGCGGATGATCGTCCCCACCGGCACCTTGAGGATCAGATCCTCGGACGAGCGGCCATTGCAGTCGCTGCCCATCCCGTTCTCGCCACCCTTCGCCCGGTGGTGCTGCTGGTAGCGGTAGTCCAGCAACGTGGTGAGCTGCGGATTGGCCTCGAAGATGACCGAGCCGCCGTCTCCCCCATCCCCACCATTGGGGCCGCCGCGATCGACGTACTTCTCCCGGCGGAAGGCAACGGCCCCGTTGCCCCCGTCTCCGGCCTTCACGAAGATGCGGACTTCATCGACGAATTTCATCCCAGACCCCAGAAATGCGGAACGGGCCGCCTCCACGTCCCACGCCAGGAGGCGTATGGACCGGGAGCGACCCGCTCACGAGGCAAACAGGGAACCGGCCAGGGCCAGTTCCCCTTTCAGACGACGCGCGGACTAGGCGCTCGTCTGCGCCGGGTGCACGGAGACCTTCTTGCGGTCCCGGCCCTGGCGCTCGTACTTCACCACTCCGTCCACCGTGGCGAAGAGCGTGTAGTCACGACCGAGCTTCACGTTGGCGCCCGGGTGGATCACCGTGCCGAGCTGCCGCACGAGGATGCTCCCCGCGCTGACAGTCTCGCCGGCGAACACCTTCACGCCGCGGTACTTCGGATTGGAATCGCGACCGTTGCGCGAAGAACCTTGTCCCTTTTTATGAGCCATGACACCGATTCCTGATGAGGCCGGCGCGCCTCACAGCGCTCCGGGAAGTTGTGACCCGGACTAGCCGGAGATGGAGGTCACCTTGACCTCGGTGTAGGGCTGACGGTGGCCACGGCGGCGCGTCCAGCCCTCCTTCTCCTTGCGGAAGTGCAGCACCTTGCGGTGCTTGTCCTGGGCAAGGATCTTGCCCACGACCCTGGCGCCCGACACGGTCGGACGGCCCACCTTCGGGCTGTCCGAACCACCGAGCATCAGGACTTCGTTGAAGGTCACCTCGGCGCCGACGTCTCCCGTGACCTTCTCGATCCGGAGCACGTCGCCCTCGGCCACGCGGTACTGCTTCCCGCCCGTGCGAATGACTGCGTACATCGTTGAACCCCTGAGTTTTGTTCCGGGTTGATTCAACCCGTGAAAGGCCGGCGTGCATTTCGGACGTGAAAAACCGTCCTACGATGCAAAGGTCGCCCGATCTACGGGAGAAGGACAGGGGAGTCAAGGCAGATAGCACTCGGTGGCGCACGGAGTGCACTCCCGGAGCCCCCACCCCTCGCCCTGCCCACCCGTGGACAGGCGGTACTCCCTGGCCCGCCCGGCCGCCTGCCCCGCCGGTAGGCTGGGCCCTCCCCTTCTACTAGGAGTGCTCCCGATGCGGAAGTCCGGATGGATGCTCGCCCCCCTGGCCGCCGCGCTGCTCCTGAGCGGGTGCCGGAGCACCGCCTGCGCGGATCTGGCGGAGGCCTATGCGGAGGTGGGCCGGAAGTCCCAGCCCTGCGTGGAGCAGGCGCCCCTGCCCGCCTTCGAGGCCGGCCGGTGCGAGCAGAACCTCCAGGAGTGCGACGGGGATGACCTGGAGCGGCTCCGGGCCCAGGTGGAGTGCTACGAGCGGCTCGGCACCTGCCAGCCCGAGCAGCAGGCGTCCTTCTTCCAGGCCCTCACCGCCTGTGACAGCAGCGGCAACGCCCTCAGCAACACCTGCGAGGCGGCCATCTTCTAGCCCGGCGGCTCCTGGACGTACCCCAGAAGCCAGCCGGACCGCGGACCGCCTAGCAGCCCGGGACGTTCTGGAAGCAGTTGAAGAAGTTCGTGCAGGACTGCAGCTCGAGACAATCATTCGTCCCGTTCTCCCAGTCCGCGCGCTCCGAGGAGGTGAGGTCATCCGTGCACTTCGTGTACTGGTCCGTGCACTCGTCCGCGCTCAGGCCCGCCGGGAGGATGTTGCACTCATCCGCACGCTTGCAGAACTGCTGCTCGGTGGAAGAGCAACCAACGACGAGACTGCTGCAGGCCAGCGCCACGGCCATCTGAATCCGGAACATCCTCATGGGTCTTCCCTCCCTCATCGAAATCCCGCTCCACGGCGACAGGAGGCGGGGGTTCACTTCATGTATGGGGGCGTGACTGCCGGAGAAAGGTCCCCATGTCAACCAGACGGGGCGGCGTCCCTGGGAGCGGGGACAGTTCACCTGCCCCCGGGAGGGCGGCTAGAGTGCGCACGCCATGTCTCCTTCCCCCCGCCGCATCCCCCTCGTCAACCTGTCCCACTACCGCTCCGGTAACCCCGAGGAGCGAGCGCGCTTCGTCCGGGTGTTCGGAGAGGCCCTCAAGGAGTTCGGTTTCGTCTCCGTCGAGGGTCACGGCATCGACGACGGGCTCATCCGCCGCACCTACGCGGACGTGGAGTCCTTCTTCCGCCTGCCGGAGCAGGTGAAGCACCGCTACCACGTGGCCGAGTTCGGCGGTCAGCGCGCCTACACCCCCTTCGGCAAGGAGCACGCGAAGAACCGCACCGTGGGCGACCTCAAGGAGTTCTACCACGTGGGCCGTGACCTCCCCGAGGGCCACCCGCGCCGCCCGGACACCGCCGCCTACAACGTCTGGCCGGAGGAGGTGCCGTCCTTCCGCACCCACACGCTCGACCTCTTCAACGCGCTGGACGAGGCCGCGGGGCTGATGCTGCAGGCCGTGGCCGAGTACTTCGGCATCGAGCGCAACACCTTCAGCGACATGGCGCAGGACGGCACCTCCGTGCTCCGCGTCATCCACTACCCGCCCCTGAAGGAGAAGTTCATCCCCGGCGCGGTGCGCGCCGCCGAGCACGAGGACATCAACCTGCTCACCCTGCTGTGCGAGGGCACCGCCTCGGGCCTGGAGATCCTCACCCGCGACGGCGAGTGGATTCCCGTGGACACGCTGCGCGGGCAGATCGTCGTGGACTCGGGCGACATGATGAGCCGCATCACCAACGGCGTCATCCCCGCCACCACCCACCGCGTGGTCAACCCGCCCTCGGCCGCCGAGGACAACACGCGCTACTCCATGCCCTTCTTCGTGCACCCCTATCCGGAGTGCGTGCTGAAGCCCCTGCCCAGCACCGTGACGCCGGAGAAGCCGGGCCAGCCCCCCATCACCGCCGACGCCTTCCTCAAGCAGCGCCTGCGGGAGATCGGCCTCATCAAGTAGTCTCGGCGGCGTGGAGACTCCCACGCACGCCTGCTGCTGGAACCTGCTCCTGCTCGGATGGCTGGCGATGGCTCCCGGTGTTGCCGGGGCCGAGGAGTTGCCCCGTCCCCTCCTGCGCCCGGGCAACGTCGACCTGCGCGTCGAGGGGGCCGCCTCGATCCTCCCCCTGTCCCTCGAGGCCGGGGCCACCGTGGAGGCCGGCGTGCTGCCCATCGCCACCGGCACGCTCTCCCTCGGCGCGGAGCTTGGCGCCAACCTGTGCGCGCTCGCCTGCTGGGTTCCCAACCTCTTCTCCGAGCGCGACACCTCGCGCTGGGACCTCTCCGTCGTGGGCCGCCTGGGCTACCACTTCACCGTGGCCAACCGGAACTACAGCCGGATGGACCTCTTCGGAGTCCTGCTCGGGGGCATCTTCGAGCCGCACACCACCGTCACCGCCCCCGGCTACCGCTTCGAGGGCCGTGGCCGGGGCGTCATCCTCGGGCTCGGCATGGGAGGGAACTATTTCCCCTCCGCCTCCCGTTTCTTCCTGGGCTTCGAGGCCCGGCTCCGCTTCTCCACCGGCACCTACGCGCTCACCCTCACCCGGGGCACCTACGACTTCACCGAGGAGGATCGCCGGTGGCTCCAGTTCGGCCTCAGCACCGCCTTCTTCGTGGGAGTACGGCTTTTCTGACCCATCGAGCCCGTAAACCATCGATTTCCAGACCTTTGACGAGGCCCACACCCTCGTCTTCGGCAACGGCGCCAACGGCCCCAACGTCGAGGCCTGGATGGCCAGGGCCCGGAAGCTGCGCGACGACAAAGACAATCCGCTGGACGCCAACGGCATCAAGTACGCCCTCTTCAGCCAGATGCGCCAGGTGAAGTAGCCGCGCGCACGGCCCGAGCCGCTGGAGACCGGCTTCGTCTTCAGCGGCTCGCCCCCGCGCCTCAGTGCACGAGTCTTCCGGACGCGGAAGACGTCTCCTCGCCCACCGGAGCACCGCCCGCTTCGAGCAGCTGGAGGAGATCCTTCGTCGTCAGCCGTGCCGCGGCGTCCGTCCCCTCGAGAATACCCGCCACGAGCGCGCGCTTGTCCGCGTGCAGCGAGAGGATCTGCTCCTCGATGGTTCCACGGGTGACGAGCCGGTACACCGTGACGGGTTTCTCCTGGCCGATGCGATGGGCTCGGTCGGTGGCTTGATCCTCCACCGCCGGGTTCCACCAGGGATCCAGGTGGATGACGTAGTCGGCCGCGGTCAGGTTGAGGCCCGTTCCTCCCGCCTTCAACGAGATGAGGAACAAGTCGCCCTCGCCGCGCTGGAAGGCCTCCACCCGTTTCGCCCGAGCACCCGCCGGGGTCGAGCCATCCAGGTACTGGTAGCGGAACCCCGCCCGGTCGAGCTCCTCGCACACCAGGGCGAGGTGCGAGGTGAACTGGCTGAATACGAGCGCGCGGTGGCCCGCGTCACGGAGCTCCTCGAGCAACTCGAGCAGGCGGCGCATCTTGGAGGAGCCGACGCTCGATTTCGAGTCGTAGAGCCGCGGATGGGAGGCCAGCAGCCGCAGGCGCGTCAGGGCCGCGAGCACCTGGAATTGCTGCTGCTCGTTGCGCACGCTCCTCCCCTCCTTCGAGACCTCGGCCACGGCGGCCAGGCGCGCGTCCTCGTAGAGCGCCCACTCTTCCTCGGAGAGCGCGACGGGGACCTGAATCTCCGTGCGGGACGGCAGCTCACGAGCCACCTCGCGCTTCGTGCGACGGAGCAGGAAGGGCTTGATCACCCGGGCGAGCGCCTCTCGCGCCTCGGGGTCCTTGCCACGCTCGATGGGCGCGGCGAAGCGCTCACGGAACTGCTCCCAGCTCCCGAGCAGGCCAGGGAAGACGATGGAATAGAGGCTCCACAGCTCCCCGAGATGGTTCTCCAGGGGCGTGCCCGACATCGCGAGCCGGAAGCCGGCATTCAGCTTTCGCGCGGCGCGGGCCCGGTGCGTGGCCGGATTCTTGAGCGCCTGGGCCTCGTCGATGACGAGGGTGGCGAAGGTGACGGCGCTCAGGCTCGCGATGTCCCGCGTGAGCAGGCCATAGCTGACGATCAGCACGTCCTTCTTCGTGAGCTTCACGAGACACGCCGCACGATCCGGCTGCTCGGCGTAGAGGATGGGGCGGAGCTCGGGCGCGAACCGGCGGAGCTCCTCCACCCAGTTGAAGCCCACGGACGTGGGGCAAAGGACGAGCGCGGGCCCGAGGCGTGTCCGGTCCACCAGCACCGAGATCGCCTGCACCGTCTTCCCGAGGCCCATGTCGTCCGCGAGGCAGGCACCCGCGCCCCACGCGGCGACCCGGCTGAGCCACGCATGCCCCTCCACCTGATAGTCACGGAGGGTCGCCTTGAGCGCCGCGGGCGGCTTGGGCCGGAGCGACAACGAGGCCGCGAGGCGCTCGGTGAGCAGTTTCCAGGAGGGAGCCGCCTCCACCTCCGCTCCCGCGCCGCCGAGTGCCTCGATCGCGGGGACGGCACCGGGTGACAGCTCCACCCTCCCGCTTCGAATGAAGGCGTGGTCGGAGACGGCCTGGAGCCGGTGGCGCAACGTGTCGCTGAGCTCGACCCATCGCCGCTCGTCGACCCGAACGAACCGCTGCTGCCGCCGCGCCGCATCGAGCAACACCGCGAGCTCGAGCCGGCCCACTTCGACCTTCAGCTGGCCGTTGATGCCGAACCAATCCCGCTTCCGTTCGATCTGGACTTTGAGCGACTCGGGGCCGATCGACGACATGACCCTCGGCTTCTCGTCGAGCCATTCGACGGCGAGTCCACGCGGCGGATTCTGCAGGGCGGCGACGAGCTCCAAGGCGGAGTCGGTGTCCTTCATCCGGAAGCAGTAGGGAGGGCCTTCTTCCGAATTGGCGAGCGGAAGCGTCGAGAGCATCGCACGCGCCCGCTCATCCTCGGTGAGCAGGGAGCGCCGCACGTACGCGCGCTCGGCGCCTCGCAGCAGCAGGACGTCCCGGGGACCCACGCCCGGATGGAAGAGCGGTGCACCCGGACCCGGACGCACGAGTAGCTCGAGCTCGAGCGATACGTCCGGAAGGAGCCTCAACCGGACCACCGTCTCCGCCTCGGAGGCAATCTCGCGGCCCTTGAGCGACTCCGGGACGACCAGCGGGAGGCGGGCCTCCAGGCGCGAGAGCCTTTCGAGCAACGGCTGCTGCGCCTCGGGGGGGAACCGCGCGCCGTGCTTCTGGAGCAGCTCGAACAGCTGGCGGGCCTCGTCGCTCACGTCGATGAGCAGGCACCGGCCCCGCTGCTCCTCGGCGGTGAAGAGCGGCTCGCCCGGCACGAAGGACTTCATCAACGCGGTGAGCAGGCGTGCATCGAAGACCTCGCCGTCGACGGAGGGCTCGAGCCGGATATGATCGCCAGACGGCACCGCGATGAATCCCAGCCGGACCCGCTTCAGCTCGAGCGGCTCATCGGGCGAGACGTCGAGCGCCACACGCGGATGTCCCACGAGCGCGAGAAAGGCACGGGCCGCGTACGTGCTGCCCCGGGCGCCCGGGCGTGCCGACCAGGAGGAGAAGAGCTCGGCGACGCGCAGATCCTGTTCGGAGAGGGACTCTCGGTGCTCCTCGAGCAGGCGGGCGGGAGTCGTGCGCGCCCCCGAGCTCAACGTGCCCCGGCGGTTCCGCTTCTTCACCGAGGGCACCGCGGTGAGCATCCCGAGCTCATGCTCGATGCGCCACCACACCTCGATGAAGGTGCGCGGCTCGGCGAGCTTCGCCTCGAATACCTCGAGCGCCTTGAGGGCCCGGGCCCAGGAGGGCCGCAGGAGCTCATCGGCCAGGACCCGAGCCTCGTCGCGCCGCGCGGGGTCTTCGAGCAGGTCCAGCGTGGCATCGAGCAACGCGAGGGCATGCGTGCAGCCACCGCCCCGGGCCTCACAAGTGCACTCGAGCCGGGGCTCGCCATCATTCGGGAACGACAGCCTCGACTCGGCCGCGAAGGAGCCATAGGACGGCCCGCCCCGAACGCGCCGCCAGCGCTCCTTCCACGAGACGGCACAGGGCTCGGCGAGGAACGACCAGGTGCCAGAGGCCCGTGCGGCGCGGGAGCGGGGATGGGCACGCGGGCGGATGCCGCGCCGGAGCTGCATCAACCGGGACCAGAGCACCGCGAGGCCGGGGTCCTCGTGCGACTCCGGACGCGAAACCTCCTCGAGCACTCCGAGCCGGACGGATTCCGCCTCATCGGCCAGGAACGCCGCGACAGCGAGGGGCACCGCCTCCTCGAGGACACCACGAGCACGGGCCGCCAGATAGCGCGCGGCCCCCTCGCGAGAACCGATGTCCCGGATCGGCAGACCGCTGAGCGCGTAGCGTAGGCTGTTCTTCTGCGCCTCATCCACCGCGAGTGCGGGCAGCAGCACCTCCGCTGAGGTCGCCAGGGCGTCCTGGAGCGAGTGGGCCTCGGCCCATTGCTCCAATTCCTTCCGGGTCCCGAAAGGCGAAGGGAGAACTACAGGTCCGGAAGAGGCGGGGGTGCGAGGCGTGGGGAGGGACACGGAGGCGGCGGAGTGTAATCGCGAGGGAGGGCCGGTTCAGCCCGGGTTGTGATGCCTGGGCAGCGAGAGAGCAGGCGCCACCGGACAGGGCACGGATGCCATGGCAGCCGCGTCATGCCGGGAGCGTTGCTCGGGCCGGGTAACACGCAAACCCTCGGGATTCCAGAGGGGCGCAGGTGGCCTGAGGTCTGCATTGGGCGGCGGCCCACAACAAGGAGGATGTACCCATCATGAAGAAGCTCACCTTCGTTCTCGCTCTCTCGCTCATCGTTGGCTGCGGCGCCGTGCAGGACTGGTCGGGAACCTACGAAGGCACCTCGAAGCGCGCGGCGAGTGCCACGGAACTGGAGGCCGCAACGGCAGTGAAGGACGTCTGGAAGGTCACCCACAACAAGAACGACGGCGTCATCCAGATACTCCGCGAGCGCACCGGAGACGCGGCCTGCACCCTGCTCGCGAGCCACGGGAGCGACAATCACGGCGGATACGGCGCGGAAATCGAGGCGAACCAGAAGTGCGTCATCAACGGCACCGAGCACATCCTGAGCAGCGGTGAGCTGTACCACACGGACGTCGAAGGGTTCGAGCTCCAGTGGAAGACGTCCGCTGAAGGCGACGTCGTCCTCGTCGAGCAGGGCACGCTCACGAAGAAGTAGCGCCCTGCCCTTCCAATCGGGGGGAGCGCCTCTTCCGAGGGCTACTCCCCGATCTTCTTCTTGAGCAGCTCGTTGACCAGGGCCGGGTTGCCCTTGCCCTTCATGGCCCGCATCACCTGGCCCACGAAGAAGCCGAAGATGTGCTTCTTCCCGGCCTTGTACTTCTCCACCTCGCCGGCGTTCTTCGCCAGCACCTCGTCCACCACCGCCTCGATGGCGCCCGTGTCGCTCACCTGCGCCAGGCCCTTCTCCGCGATGATGGCCTCCGGGTCCTTCCCCGTCCGGAACAGCTCCCCGAACACGTCCTTGCCCGCGTTCGCCGAGATGCTCCCCTTCTCCACCGCCGTCAGCAGGTGGGCGAACTGCACCGTCGTGAAGCGCAGCGTGGTGACGCTCCCGCCCTCCTCCTTCAGCAGCCTCAGCAGCTCTCCGAGGAACCAGTTCGACAGCCGCTTGTAGTCCTTGAAGTGCTGCGCCACCGCCTCGAAGTAGTCCGCCAGCGGGCGCTCCGCGCACAGAATCTTCGCGTCATACGCCGGCAGCCCGTACTGGCTCGTGAAGCGCGACACCTTCGCCTTCGGCAGCTCCGGCAGGGACCTGGCCACCTCGTCGATCTGCTCGTCCTTCAGGTGCAGCGGCGGCAGGTCCGGCTCCGGGAAGTAGCGGTAGTCGTGCGCCTCTTCCTTCGAGCGCATCGAGCGCGTCACGCCCTTGTTCGGGTCGTACAGCCGCGTCTCCTGCTCCACCTTCCCGCCCGACTCCAGCAGGTCCACCTGCCGGGAGATTTCATACTCGGTGGCCTGCTTGATGAACCGGAACGAGTTGATGTTCTTCAACTCCACCCGCTGGCCGTACTCCGTGCTGCCCTTGCGCATCACCGACACGTTGACGTCGCAGCGCAGCGAGCCCTCCTCCATGTTCCCGTCATTCACCCCGATGTAGACCAGCACGTCTCGCAGGGCCTTGAGGTACTCCACCGCCTCGTCCGCGCTGCGCAGGTCCGGCTCGCTGACGATCTCCAGGAGCGGCACACCCGCGCGGTTCAGGTCCACCAGGCTCTCGGCCGCCGAGGCGTCGTGCACGCTCTTGCCCGCGTCCTCCTCCATGTGGATGCGGCGGACGCGGATGACCTTCTCGCCCTCGGGCGTGTCGAGGGTCAGCTGTCCCCACTCGCAGATGGGCTGGTCGAACTGGGTAATCTGATAGCCCTTGGGCAGGTCCGGATAGAAGTAGTTCTTCCGGCTCCACACGCTCGTCTTCTTGATGGTGCAGCCGAGCGCCAATCCCGTGCGGATGGCGAACTCCACCACCTTCGCGTTGAGCACCGGCAGCACGCCGGGCAGGCCCAGACACACCGGGCAGGTGTTGTGGTTGGGCGCCGCGCCGAAGCTGGTGGCGCAGTGGCAGAAGATCTTCGTGTGCGTCAGCTGTTGGGCGTGGACCTCGAGCCCGATGACCGGCTGGAAATCGCTCAGGGGCATGGCGTCTCCGGAACTCTCTAGATGGGGGCCGGGCGGCGCACGTAGTCGTGCTCGCGCTCGAAGGCCCGGGCGATCCTCAGCAACTTCGCCTCGTCGAACGGGCGGCCCATGAGCTGCAACCCGATGGGCAGGCCCGCCTTCGTGAAGCCGCACGGCAGCGACACGCCGGGCAGTCCCGCCAGGTTGCACGGCAGCGTGCACACGTCCATGAGGTACATGGACACGGGGTCGTTCACCTTCTCGCCCAGCTTGAAGGCCGGCACCGGCGAGGTGGGCGTCACCAGCGCGTCCACCTGCGTGAAGGCCTTCGCGAAATCGTCGCGGATGAGCGTCCGCACCTTCTGGGCCCGCAGGTAGTAGGCGTCGTAGTAGCCCGCGCTCAGCGCGTAGGTGCCCAGCATGATGCGGCGCTTCACCTCGGGGCCGAAGCCCTGGTCACGCGACAGGCCGTACATGTCCCGGAGGCCCTTCGCATCCCGCGCCCGCCGGCCGTAGCGCACGCCGTCGTAGCGGGCCAGGTTGCTCGAGGCCTCCGCCGGGGCCAGCAGGTAATAGGTGGCCAGCGCGTACTTCGTGTGGGGCAGCGACACGTCCACCAACGTGGCGCCCAGCCGCTCGTAGGCCTTCAGCGCCTCGCGCACGGAGGCTTCCACCTCGGGGTCCATGCCCTCGACGAAGTACTCGCGGGGCACGCCCAGCTTCAGGCCCGCGACTCCGTGCTCCAGGTCCGCCAGGTAGTCCGGCACGTCCGCCGGCGCCGAGGTGGAGTCCCGCGGATCATGCCGCGCCAGCACCTGCAGCAGCGCCGCCACGTCTCCCACCGTGCGAGCCATGGGGCCCGGCGCATCCAGCGAGGAGGCGTAGGCGATGACGCCGTAGCGCGACACGCGCCCGTAGGTGGGCTTGATGCCCACGGTGTTGGTGAACGCCGCCGGCTGACGGATGGAGCCACCCGTGTCCGTACCCAGTGTGCCGAACACCTCGCGCGCCGCCAGCGCCGCCGCCGAGCCTCCCGAGGAGCCTCCCGGCGTGCGCGTCACGTCCCACGGGTTGTGGCAGGGGCCATAGGCGCTCGACTCGTTGGACGAGCCCATGGCGAACTCGTCCTGGTTGAGCTTGCCCAGGATGGGCGCCCCCGCCTCCTTCAACAGCCGCACCGCGGTGGCGTCGTACGGGGGAACGAAACCCTCGAGGACGCGCGAGGCACACGTCGTCTCCACGCCCTCGGTGAGGAAGATGTCCTTCACGGCCACGGGCACGCCATCCAGGGGCCCGAGCGGGTTGCCCTTCTTGCGGCGAGCGTCGCTGGCCTCGGCGGCCGCGAGGGCGCCGTGCTCGTCCAGCCGCAGGAAGGCCTTCACCTTCCCATCCACCTGGGCGATGCGCGCCAGACAGGCCCGCGTGGCCTCCACGGAGGTGGTTTCCCCCGAGGCCAGCTTCGCCGCCAGCTCCAGCAGGGTGAGGTCGGTCAGCTGCATGGCGTCACTCCAGGATCTTCGGGACGGCGAAGCTGGTGCCCACCTTGGCCGGCGCGTTGGCCAGCGCCTTCTCGGGCGGCAGCGAGGGCCGCGTCACGTCCTCGCGCAGCAGCGAGGACGCGAGCGTGGCATGCGAGGTCGGCTCCACTCCGCTCACGTCGAGCTCCTGCAACTGCGCCACCGCGTCCAGGATGGCGGAGAGCTGCGTGGCGTAGCGCTCCTCCTCCTCGGGCGAGAGCGACAGCCGGGCCAGGGTGGCCACGTGCCGGACCTGCTCGACGGTGAGCTTCATGGACCCGACCTCCCTTGGACTACTTGTTCTTGAAGAGGTTGAGGACGGCGCCCATCCACCGGCCATCCTTCTCGTGCGACATCTGGTGCTGCAGCCGCTCCAGCTCGCCCCCATCCAGGAAGATGCCGTGGCAGTTGAAGCAGGTGTCGATCTCGATGTCGCCCCGCTTGACGGCCTGCAGGTCCATGCCGCACTTGGGGCACTTCATGAAGTGCAGCTTCTTGAGGTCCTCGCGCTGCTGGGCGGCCAGCGACTGGGACTGCTGGAGGGCCAGCTTGCGCTTCTTCTCGATTTCCTCGCGAGCGAAGTACTCCTCTTCAGTCGACGACGGCTTGTCCTGGGTGGACATGATGTAGGTCTCCTTGGTTTCACTACGCGGCCGGAGCAACATACATGCTCCGCTCCCGGGTGGTGCTTCAAAGTGGTAGCGCCGTGTACCTCTGGACGCCCGCCGGAAAATTGACCGGACCCCCTCCCTCCCTACACTCCGCGGACGGCTGCTACAGCCCGCTACGGGGAGTGAGAGGAAGTCATGGCGGAACGGAAGGCCAGAGCGGAGAAGACGGTCCTTTCGCGGCAGGACATCGCCACGCGCCGCAAGGCCCTGGCTGAGAAGAAGGCGCAGAAGGGAATCGGAGGAGAGTCAGGGCCCGGACAACGGGCGCTGCTCGGCCTCGTCCTGATGGCAGCCTCGGTCCTGTCGTTGGTGTCGGTGGCGACCTTCAGCGCGAAGGACCGCAGGGGCCCGGGCTTCGAGAACGCGGTGGGTCCCATGGGCCACCTCATCGCCGAGGGCTTGAGGGGAATGCTCGGGGTGTGGGCCTACCTGCTCCCCCTGTGCGGCGTCTACGCGGCCATGGTCGTCTTCGTGGGCAACCGGGAGCGGCGCCGCTGGCCGCAGCTGGTGGCCTTCGTGCTGCTCACCCTGAGCGGCGCGGTGCTGGCCCAGCTCTTCATCGGCACCCAGCCCGGCCAGGCCCACCCGCCTGGAGGCTTCGTGGGCGCCACGCTCGGCGGCATGATGGTGGGGATGTTCTCCACGGTGGGCACCATCATCCTGGTGACCACGGTGTGTGCCGCCGCGCTCATCGTCGGCACGCAGTACACCTTCCTCAAGCTGTGCTCGCTGGCGTGGGCCGGGGCCTGTGTGGTGGGCCGGCGCGTACAGGAGAACGCCCTGCTCTTCTGGGAGCAGCAGAAGGAGGCCTACAAGGAGCGGCAGGTGCGCGCCGCCCAGGAGAAGGAGGAGGAGGACGCCTTCCTCGCGGAGCTCGAGGAGGAGGAGGCCGAGCTGGAGGAGGCCGAGCGTCTGGCCCTCGAGGCGGAGGAGGCCGAGCAGGAGGCCATGGCCGAGGAGGCCGTGCGTCTGGCCCGCCAGGAGGAGAAGGAGCGCGCCACCGCGGCGAAGCTGGCCGCCAAGGATGCACGCGAGACGGCGAAGCAGACCGCACGCGAGGCCCGGGAGAAGAAGCTCGAGGCGGGCCAGCAGCCCGTCATCGTGACGCCTCCGGCCGCGCCCGCTCGCCCGGCGCCGGGAGCGGATCCAGCGTGGGCCGCCTTCCTGTCGCCCTCGCCCGCCGCCAACGCGCTGCCCAACGTCCCCGCCGCGCCCGCTGCCGCCGCGCTTCCGGCCGATACCGCGAAGGGCAAGCGAGGCAAGGCACCGAACATCGTCACGGGTCCCGAGACGCCCGCCGACGCGCAGGACTCCGAGCCCATGGTGGCCGCCGCGCCCCTGGCAGCGGCGTCCGCTCCGGCGGCCCAGGCTCCGGCCTCGCCCGCGGCCATCGTGCCGGCTCCGCCCTCGGCGCTGGCGCGCACGCCGCTCATCGTGGAGCCCAAGGCACCGCCCAAGCCCACCGCCGTCGCCATCAAGAAGAAGGATCAGGAGCAGTTCCAGTTCGTCGGTGGCCGCACCAGCTTCTCGCTGCCCCCGCTGGACGTGCTGGAGATCGAGAAGAAGGAGCGCTCGGCGCTCGACAAGGACGCCTTCCTCACCACGGCGGAGAAGCTGCGCGCCAAGCTGGCGGACTTCGGCATCTCCGGCGAGGTGGTGGAGATCCGTCCCGGCCCCGTGGTCACCATGTACGAGTTCCTCCCGGGGCCCGGCATCAAGGTGAGCAAGATCGCCGCGCTCCAGGATGACCTGGCCATGGCCATGGAGGCCATGCGGGTGCGCATCGTGGCGCCCATCCCCGGCAAGGGAGTGGTGGGCATCGAGGTGCCCAACCGCGACCGCGAGACGGTGTACCTCAAGGAGATCGCCGAGCAGGACGTGTTCCAGAAGGCGGGCAGCCGGCTCACCATGTGCGTGGGCAAGGACATCGAGGGCATGCCGTACGTCTTCGACCTGGCCAAGGCGCCCCACCTGCTCATCGCAGGCACCACCGGCTCGGGTAAGTCCGTGGCGGTGAACTCGATGATCATGAGCATCCTCCTGAAGTCCACGCCGGAGGAGGTCCGCTTCATCATGGTGGACCCGAAGATGCTCGAGCTCTCGGTGTACGAGGGCATTCCGCACCTGCTGTTGCCGGTGGTGACGGATCCGAAGAAGGCGGCGCTCGCGCTGCGTTGGGCCGTGGAGGAGATGGAGCGGCGCTACCAGATGCTGTCCGAGGCGGGCGTGCGCAACATCGCCGGCTTCAACAAGTTCGTGGAGACGCAGGACGCGGAGAAGTCCAACGCGAAGCCCGCCGAGGAGTCCGCGAAGAAGGCCGCGCCGAAGAAGCCCAAGAAGGTGGTCGTGGTGGACGTGGCCACGCCCGAGGACGCCGTCATCGAGGAGTCCCATTCCGCCAGCGCCAACGCGGGTCCCGGGGTCGCCGCCCCGAAGGACGACGTGGAGGATCTGCGCGAGGCCCTGCCCGAGCCCGAGGAGGCTCCGGAGAGCATGCAGGCCGCGGACGAGGACGACGACGACGGGATGTCCGACGCGGTGGACGCGGCGCTCGAGGCGGCCGGGGAGTCCGAGTCGTCGCGGGAGGAGAAGCGGGAGTGGAAGAAGCTGCCATACATCGTGGTCATCATCGATGAGCTGGCGGACCTGATGATGGTGGCCAGCCGCGAGGTGGAGACGTACGTGGCGCGCCTGGCGCAGATGGCTCGAGCGGCCGGCATCCACCTGATGGTGGCCACGCAGCGTCCGTCCACGGACGTCGTCACGGGCATCATCAAGGCCAACTTCCCCACGCGTATCAGCTTCATGCTGCGCTCGAAGCCGGACTCGATGACGATTCTCGGCACGGTGGGCGCCGAGGCGCTGCTGGGCATGGGCGACATGCTCATCATGCCGCCCACGAGTGCACACCTGCAGCGTGTGCACGGCGCGTTCGTCTCGGAGAACGAGATCAAGCACGCGGTGGACCACCTGAAGGCGCAGGGCAAGCCCGTCTACGATGACTCCATCCTCAAGCCGCGCGACGATGAAAGCGAGGGCGGTGGTGGCGAGGAGGACGAGCTGTCCGACGAGCTGTACGACCAGGCGCTGGCGACGGTGAGCGAGATGAGGGCGGTGTCCATCTCGATGCTGCAGCGCAAGATGCGCATCGGCTACAACCGGGCGGCGCGCATGATCGAGCGGATGGAGCGGGACGGAGTGGTGGGCGCGGCGGACGGAGCCAAGCCGCGCGAGGTGCTCATCCGCGGAGTGGGCGAGATGCCCGGAGCCGGAGCCGCGTAATCCCACGCCGCCCATGCCCCTCCCCCGCCAATATCCCCTCTCCCTCCGGGAGAGGGACGGGGTGAGGGTATCGAGGCCCCAGGTTGAACCCGTGTATGCCCCCTCTCCCTCTGGGAGAGGGCTGGGGTGAGGGTCTCCAGTACCCAGACCGCCCCCATCGCACCCGCGCCACTGAAGCGGGAAGCAAGCCCCGCGCAGGACCGTTGCCCCCACGATGATCGTCACCATCAATCGCTTCCGGACATCCGCGGAGGAAGCCGAGCACCTGGAGGCCTCCTTCCGGGAGCGCTCGCGCCGGGTGGACCAGTACGAGGGATTCCTGGGACTGGAGGTCCTGCGCTCTTTCGAGCCGGAGCCCGAGTTCCTGTTGGTGACGCGCTGGAGGGACCGGGAGAGCCTGAAGGCCTACTTCCAGTCCGAGGATTTCAAGGCGACCAAGGCGGCCAGTGCCCGGCAGGACGCCACCTTCAGCATGTACGAGGTGGTAGCGGAGTGAGCAGCTTGATAAGGCGGGCCCCCTATGGCTGAACGTCTCGCCCTCTTCGCCACCACTGCTCGCGGTACCGAGGACCTCCTGGCCGAGGAGTTGAAGGAGCTCGGAGCGCGCCGCATCCGGCAGGACCGGGGCGGGGTGCGCTTCATGGCCTCGCTCGACGAGGCGCTCAAGGTATGCCTCTGGTCGCGCATCGCCATGCGCGTGCTCTACCCGCTGGGCGAGTTCGAGGCCCATGGAGCCGAGGGCCTGTACGAGGCGGTGGCGAGCGTGCCGTGGGAGGAGCACCTCACGCCGGAGACCACCTTCGCGGTGGAGGCCACGCTCAAGGACAGCGAGCACAGCCACACGGGCTTCGTGGCGCTGAAGGTGAAGGACGCGGTGGTGGACCGGATGCGCGACAAGCGGGGCGCGCGGCCGGACGTGGACCCCCGGAATCCGGACGTGCGCGTGGTCGCCCACCTGGTGCGCGAGCGGCTGTCACTCTCACTGGACCTGTGTGGCGAGCCGCTGCACCGCCGGGGCTACCGGGTGCGTCCGACTCCGGCGCCGCTGAAGGAGACGCTGGCGGCGGCCCTGCTGCGCGCGGCGGGCTACACGGGTGAGGAGGCGCTGGTGGACCCGATGTGTGGCTCGGGCACCATCCTCATCGAGGGAGGCCTCATCGCCCGGCGGCGCGCGCCCGGCATCGCCCGGGACTTCGCGGTGGAGAAGTGGCCGCACCTGGGCGCGCGGGCGCGGGAGCTGCTCGAGGACCTGAGGGCGGATGCCCGCCGCAACGAGCGCAAGGTGGCCGTCCCGATTCTCGGCTTCGACAAGGACCCCGAGGCGCTGGAGGCGGCGCGGCGCAACGTGAAGGCGGCGAAGCTGGCCGAGGAGATTCTCCTCGAGGAGGGAGACGCGACGAAGCTGCCTCCCCTGCCCGCCTCGGGGGGCCTGCTGCTCACCAATCCGCCCTATGGAGACCGGCTGGGCTCGGGCGGGCAGAAGGGCATGAAGAGCTTCTACTTCAAGCTGGGCGACAGCCTGCGGGCGCAGGCGGGCTGGCGCGTCTGGGTGCTCTCGGGCAACCCGGCCTTCGAGAGCGCCTTCCACTCGCGGCCCCGGAGCCGGCGAGATTTGTGGAACGGCCCCATCGCCTGCACGCTGCTGGGCTATTCGCCGCGCGGGGGCGAGCCGAAGTCAGAAGCGCCGCTCGGAGTGCCGCATGAGCCGCTGGATGTTGCTCCGGTGCGTCCAGACGATGAGGGCGAAGAGCAGCGCTGAGAGCCACGCGTACTCGGGGGCGCGGGCGGTGAGGGAGGCGACGGCGACGGCGGTGACCCCCCCGGCCAGGGAGCCGACGGAGCTGACGCGCCAGGCGGCCACGAGCCCGGCGTAGACGAGTGCCCCGGCGAGTGCCCCCAGCGGCACGAGCACGACGAGCACCCCGAGCGCGGTGGCCACGCCCTTGCCGCCGTGGAGCTTGAGCCAGACGGGGTAGACGTGGCCGAGGAAGGCGGAGAGGCCCACGGCGGCATGCAGGCGGGGCGCCTCGGGCTCGAGCCAGAGGGCCAGGGCGACGGCGAGGGCCCCCTTGAGGGCATCCAGCAGCAGCACCACGGCGCCGAGCTTCTTCCCGGCCACGCGGGTGACGTTGGTGGCGCCGATGTTGCCGCTGCCGCTCTGGCGCACATCCACGCCGCGGACCCAGCGGGTGAGCAGCACCCCGAAGGGCACGGAGCCCGCCAGGTAGCCGAGCAGCAGGAGGGCGGCGGGGTGCACGGGAGCGTCCTAGGCGAGCAGGTGGGGGAACTTCGTCTTCACCACCACCCAGGCGTAGTTGAGCAGGATCACGGTGGCGACGGTGATGCGGGCCCAGTGCCACTCGGTGGGGGACAGGTGGAGCCGGGGGATGGGCATGGCGAAGACGAGGTGCAGCACCATCACCACGATCATGAGGGCGAAGAAGAGGGCGGCCACCGTCCCGAGCGGGTTGGCGTCCCAGGCGCCGGCGAGGTTGAGGTGGGCGACCCGGTCGGCCACCCGCGTCAATCCGCAGCCGAGACAGGGCCAGCCGGTCGTTTCTCGCAGGACACAACCCCAGAAGGGAACGATCCGGGCCACGGGGATGTAGCGGGCGATGAGCAGTCCGAAGAGGCCCACGAGGCCGAGCACATCGGCGGGGCCGAAGGTGCGGTTGGGCTTGGGGAGGGTGACCTTCACGTCCGGTAGTGTAACCGGGATGGCGGGCACCTTGCCCGGACAAAGGCTTCGGGCTATCCGTGGGGGATGAAGACCTTCCGCTCCGCCCTGCTGACGCTGTTGGCCCTTCCCCTCATGGCGCTCGCCGAGGCTCCTGCCTCGAAGCCGGCCGTTCAAGAGGACTGCCCCCACCCGCCGCCGCCCGCCGAGGCCAAGAAGTCCACCGACGGTTGGACGCTGACGCGTGGCGAGGCGCTCAAGGGGGCTCCGGCGGTGAAGCTCTCCGAGCTGCTGGCGAAGCCGCAGCCGCACGACGGCAAGACGGTGCGGGTGGAGGGCCAGGTGCGCAAGGCGTGCCAGAAGAAGGGCTGCTGGATGGAACTCGCCGAGGGCGCGAAGGGTGCCGGGGTGCGGGTGACGTTCAAGGACTACGGCTTCTTCGTGCCGCTGGATTCGGCGGGCTCGGCGGCGCGGGTGGAGGGAGTGGTGAAGGTGACGGAACTGAGCGACTCCATGGCGAAGCACTACGAGGCCGAGGGCGCCATCGTGCCCCGCGGCGCGGACGGCAAGCCGCGCGAGGTGCAGCTGGTGGCCACGGGTGTGGAGCTGCGCCGCTGAGCGATGGCACGCGGCTTCAGCATGAGGGGCGTGATGGGCGCGGCCGATCGGGCCGTGCAATACGCCCGGAACTGGTTGCTGGCGACCGAGCCCGGCTCGCGCGTCCATGACGTGCAGGACGATCCGCGCTTCCAGCACCGAGGGGTGGACCTCTTGTGGGAGCTGCCCTCGGGAGAGGTGCGCGGCATCGAGGTGAAGGGTGACCGGCAACCCCGGCGCCGGCGCTACTTCTTCGAGTTGGTGTCCAACCTGGAGCGGGACACTCCGGGGTGCTTCCTGTACAGCGGCGCGGATCTGCTGGTGTACGTGTTCCTGGCGCAGGGGGAGCTGCACGTGTTGCCGCTGAAGACGGTGCGCGAGTGGTTCCTGCCGAGGGCGAAGTCGTACGAGCTGCGGCACACCTTCACGCAGACGGGAGCCATCCGCTACACGACGGTGGGTGCGGTGGTACCGGTGAAGGACGTGCAGGAGGCGGTGCCGGAGGTGAAGTACATTCCCCTGCCCCGCCGGGGACAGACGGCCGAGGACATCCAGGCCGCCGCGGAGGCGCAGGCCACCGCGGAAGCCCCACGACCCACCGAGGAAGACGTCCCGTACTGAGCCCACTTCCCCTCTCCCCCCGGGAGAGGGACGGGGTGAGGGTATCTGGGCTCGCGGGTTGAACCCCGTGGCCCCACTTGGGAACCACGGGTTGGGAACACCGCTCAGTGCTGATGCTGGTGACGGCGGTGCGTGGGGTGGGCCTCGTCGTGGGCCTTCTCGATGCGGGCGCGGTCCTTCTCGAGGGCCGCGAGCGCGGTGCGATCGCCGAGCTGCTTGTTGGCGTGCTCCAGGCGGGCGACGATATCCAGCGCGAGGTGCCAGTCCTGGACGCGCTCGGCCTCCTCGAGGATGGGGCGGCCCACGGTGGCGACCTTGTCATTGGCCTTGAGGTGCAGCAGGCCGTCCACGGCGAGCACGCGGGAGATGGGCGTGCGCGCGCTGTCCGTGGCCGCTTTCTGCAGCTCCTCGAGCGCCGCGTCCCGCTCACCGAGAGAGGCGCGGATGATGGGCTTGGAGATGCCGCGGCGATCCGGAAGGATGAACTCCTCCAGGTCGGCGAAGGCCTCGGCGTGCTCGCGGTGGCCGGCCTTGGCGAGCATCTCGGCCAGGTCGTCGAAGGCGCGGGCGGCGCGCTCGTCGAACACGCGCAGGGCCTCCTGCATGAAGCCGGTGTCGGGCTCGCCCTTGTCATTGACGGGCACGCGCTTGCGCACCTCGTTCATCCGCTCGAAGGAGGAGGCCACGGGGGCCTGCTGAACGCCCTGGAGGAGCTGCCCGAGGGCGCCCATCAACTGGGCGAGGCTCTCGGAGAGCTCGTACGGGGCGAGCCGGCCGGACAGCCAGCGCTTCCACAGCTCCCCGGCGGCGGCATACGGGAAGGGAGCGAACTGGCCGGTGCCCTTCCACTTCGGCATCCAGCTCTCGGCGATTCCAGCCGGGTACTGCTTCTCGGCGAGCTGGCGGAAGTCCGCCTCGCTGACCGTCACGCCATAGTGCCCGAGCGTCCCGACGATGGACTCCGTCGAGTAGTCCTTGAGCCCCTTGCGCTGCCACGCTTTGTCCACGCGATCCGTGCTCACTGCCGCTGAAAGCCTCCTGGCGCCTGGAAGCGGCGCGTGCGGCCTTGTAGCAGAGAGCGGGCGGCCCGGGGCAAGGTCTGGCCGCGCCAGTGTCAGACGTAGGGCGGAGCGATGTTCTCCACCCGGGGCCACTCGGTGGGCCGGCGCCGTCCATCCTCCACCCGGCGGGCGATGAAGGGCTGGCACTCGCGCTCCTGGAAGGCACGCTTGAAGGCGGCGAAGCTCCCACCGGCCTTCCAGGCGTCCATGGCGGCGAGCCCCGCCTCGGGACCGCACTGGGCGAGCATGTACTCCACCCATGCCCAGCGGGCCGAGGTGGGACGTACCTCGGCGCGTCCCTTGAGGCCCTTGCGCAGCCGCTCCAGCCGGCCCTCCACCTCGCGGATACCGGCGAAGGGGGCTCCATCCAGCGGGGTGTTGCGCTTGGCCACGAAGGGCGCCACGCCCAGCGCCACCGGGAGGATCTTCGACAGCTCCGTGGTGAAGCGGGCCAGCTCGTCGACGTCCGCATCCTCCTCCAGCGGCAGGCCGACGACGTTGTACACCTTGAGCTGCCGCATCCCCGCCGTCTTGGCGAAGTGGGCCGCGCGGATGATCTGCTCTTCCGAGTGCTTGCGATCCACCAGGTCCCGCATGCGCTGCGAGGCCCCATCCGCGGCCACGGTGAGGTTGGTGGCACCTCCGCGCCGCAGCTGATCCACCAACTCCTGGGTAAGCCGGTCCGCGCGCAGCGAGGACACACCCACCTCGCGGCCCGAGTCCACCAGGGTGCGCAGCAGCTCGACGATGCGGGGGTGATCCGTCACGGCGGCGCCCACGAGTCCCACGCGCTTCGCATGCTCGGGGATGAGCGACAGCACCCGCTCGGGTGGAACGGTGCGCATGCCGCCGTTGGTGGTGCGCCGCATGACGCAGTAGTGGCACCCGCGCGAGCAACCGCGCTCGGGCTCGATGAGGAACATCGAGCGCAGCTCCGTGTGGGGGGTGATGATGGCGGAGCGCGCTGGCAGCCGGGAGTCCGTGGCCTTGGCCACGTGGTAGCGCTTCCCTCCCCGCCCGGCCACGCGGAAGCCGGGGACGCCCGCCAGGTGCACCAGCAGGGCATCCTTCTCCATGGACTCCGCTGCCTCCAGCAGGACGTGGATGAGGTCATCGGCCTCGCCCTGCACGAGCACGTCCACGAAGGGCTCGAGCGGATCCGGATTGGAGAAGGTGAGCGGCCCGCCGGCCACCACGAGGGGGTGGCGCTCGTCGCGCTCCTCCTTGAGGAGGGGAATGCCGGAGAGCTCCAGCATGGAGAACAGGCCGGTCATCTCCAGCTCATAGGCCACGGAGAAGGCCAGCATGTGAAAGCTGGAGACGGGGGCCTGCGACTCGAAGGTGAACAGGGGCGTGCGCGTGCGGCGGTACGCCTCGACGTCGTCGGGCAGGAAGGCGCGCTCGGCGGTGGCTCCCGGGTGGCCGTAAATCTCCCGGTACATGGCCTGGTAGCCGAGCGAGCTCATGCCCACGTGGTAGGGGCTCGGGTAGCAGAGGGCCACCCGGTAGGGCGCCTCCTTGCGGAGCGTTCCCTGCTCATCGGCCAGCAGCGCCGCGACACGTTCAACCAGTGAGTACCGACCCTCCATGCACCTTCCCGGAAAGATTCGAAACGGAGTTCAATCGTCCATAAACACCGCGGCCCCGGGCCGCCACTCCCGCGTGGGGGAGGAGCAACCGGGGCCGCGATTCACTTCAGTTCAGCCTCTCGGAGGCTGGCTGCCTACTTGTTCTTGAAGGCAGGCACGCCCGTCGCCGGGTTCGGCACGCAGGCGGCCGCACCACCGGGGCCGATGCCGTCCACGCACACCGCGTCGAAGTCCGGGTTCAGACCGGAGCCCACGTCGCAACGATCCGCCGCGTTGGCCTCGGTCGGATTGTTGAAGGCCTCAACATCGCACTCCACCTGCGGCCACAGGGCCAGCACTTGGTACTCTGCCTCGCATTCCGGGTCCGCGTACTTCAGCGTACCCGTCAGCTGGGTGCCAGGCGCGGACGGATCCGAGTACACCTTCACGTCGGTGAACGTGTAGGACAGGGTCTCCTCGGGGACAACCGTGATGGTCTCGCCCGACTCCTCGACCGTACGGGTCACCGCCTTGGACGTCACGGAGGCGGAATTGAAGCCCGTGGTCGCGCACAGACCCTTGTCATCCGGCTCGTCGGCCAGGGTCTCGGACAGAGCCGTGGAGGCCTTGGCGATCTTGTAGTCGTCGGCGCGAGCACCTTCGACCCGATCCACCTCCTTCTCCTCCATCACCGGGTTGCCGTCCTCATCCACCTTGACGGAGCCATCGGCGTTGAGCGCCTCGTCCTCGTAGACGTAGGGCAAGAACCGATCGGCCAGCCCTTGCGGACGGAGGGCCAGCTTGGAGCCGACCTTGGTGAGCTGCTGGGTCTGCTCGTCCTTGGTGAACTGCACGTACTTCCAGACGCCCAGGGCCTCACCCTTCAGCTGGCCGCACGACTTGGTCGCGTCGCCGCTCTTCAGCACGTACACGGCCTGCCACGGGTAGTCCGTGGAGTCCTGCACGATGCAACCGGCGGAAGGCTGCTCGAGGGCGCAACCGGAGATGATGCCAGCCGCACCGATGAGAGCCACTGCAGTAACAATACGCTTGCTCATTGTTTCGAATCCCAATCCGGCTGGAGGTTCCTAGAACGTGTACTTCAGACCGAGGCGGATCTGACGCGGGGCTTGGTAGGAGGTGGCCTTCGTCCAGTTCAGGTTGCGCTGGCTCTCCGTCATCGGATTGCCGTTGGACTGCGTCACCTGCCCAGCCTGCAGGTCCATCGGGTTGCCGTCGATCTTGCCACCCTCGATGGGCAGCACGTACACGCCCGCGTTGGTGTAGGCGTTGTCGACCGTCGCGACCTCCTGGAAGTTGAACAGGTTGAACACGTCGAGGCTGAACGACACGACGTTGCTCTTGCTGATCCGGTAGTTCACGCCGATGTTGGAGTCGACGTTGTGGAGCCACGGGGTCCGGCCCACGGAGCCGCGGTTGAGGATGAACGCCTCGGTGCCGCCGTAGATGGGGTGACCACCCAGGGCGCTGATGGGCGTACCGGAGTTACCACGGTAGGACAGGCCCAGGCTGGCGCTCAGGTCCTTCGTGAAGTTGAACTCCTTGGCGCCGAACAGCTTGATGGCGTGGGTGCGGTCGTAGGGCAGCAGGCCCTCGCGGTTCTCCAGCAGCGACGTCAGGTCGAAGTCCGAGGTGATGTTCGGATCGAGCTGGCCGTTCTCCGGACGGAACAGACCGGCGTAGTTGCCGTACAGCCGCGACCAAGTGTAGCTCGCCTGCGCCAGCCAGCCATCGCTGAAGGTGCGGTTGAGGAGCACCGTGACCGCGTCGTAGTTACGCGTGGCCTTCGGGAACTCCTTGGCGAAGCCCTCGTTCGGGTTGCCGATGAAGTACGTGTGGCCGTCATCCCGGCTCATGTCCTCGATGACCGAGTTCATGTAGCGGTGGGTGTAGTTGGCACCCACGCGGATGTTGGCGAGCACTTCGTACTCGGCGCCCACGAGGAACTCATCCGAGCCCTGCGGCTTCAGCGCGGGATCCACCGGGGTGGTGTCCACCTTGCCGCCGAGGTACTTGAAGCTCGGATCCAGACCGGTCAGCGACCCTTCCTTCTCGATGACGGAGGACTGCTGACGGCACGCCTCCTGGCCCTCGTAGGTGGTGATGGTGGCGGGATCGCACGGAGCGCCCGTGCCACCCTGGCGGTAGGCCGCGTAGCTGGCCTCGGGCGGGAACGCGCGGTCCGCCATGTTGAGCGGAACCTGCTCGTAGTAGCGCGCGAAGTTCGCGTACACCTTCATGCGGCCGTTGGCCAGCGGGTCCACGACGAGGCCCAGGCGCGGAGACACCTGGTTGGGCAGCACGATGCCCAGCTGACCGGTGGCGCCGTACATCCACTGCGTGTCGTAGCGGACACCGGCGTTCAGCGTCACGCGGTTGGCGATCGTCCAGCTGTCCTGGATGAAGCCACCCACCGTGGTGCTGCGCGACAGGGAGTCCTGGAACCGCAGGTTCTCCGGCAGGTCAGGGCCGTTCTGGTAGCCGTAGCGGCGCGAGTCCAGCCAGCTGCCGTCGAGCTCCTCGGCCAGCACCACGCCACCCGAGAAGGTCTTGCGCTGCTGGTAGGTGAGCAGCTCCAGGTCGGCGCCCGCCTTGAGGACGTGGTTGCCGAGGGCCGAGAACATGTACGTGGCCTTGGCGTTCGCCTGGTAGCGGTCCAGCAGACCGTCCGTGATGAGGCCAGCGCCACCGGCGGCGTACGTGCGCACCGGGCAGGCGAGCGTGCCGCCCTGGCCGTCCGCGTTGCACAGGGCCTGCGCGTTCAGGTTCGTCTCGACGTCGGCGATGGAGCGCAGGTTGCGGAACTGGATCAGCGACAGGTTGGCGAGGACGTTCCCCGTGTCACCGATCTTCGAGCCGTCATCCGGCAGCGTGGAGGCCGTCTGGTGGAACCAACCCACGTTGGCGTCCACCAGCACCTTCTTGTCCATCAGGGCGCCGGCGTACTTCAGGGCCACCGTGGTGGCGCCCGACAGGTTCTGGATGTTGCCGTAGCTGTCCGGATCACCGGCCAGCGTGCCCGGCAGCGCGCCCGAGCGGGCGTTGATGCCCAGCGCGCCGTTACCACCCGACACGCTCGGGGTGCCCGCGAGGGAGACGGAGACGTTGTGGTCCTGGTTGATCAGGTACGTCAACTTGCCCATGTACTGCAGGCTCTGCCCGAACACGTCGAACTCGCGATCGGAGCCCGGGATCTTGGTCGCCTTGTTGAAGCCGGTGACCGGATCCTTCGCGACCCGGCGGCCCGTGGTGCCGTCCGCCCGCGTGAACTCCTCGATCTCGTAGGCGTTGACCGCGCGCGTGTGGGTGTAGTTGCTGAAGGACGGGGCCACACCGGCGAAGAACCAGAGCTTGTCCTTGATGATCGGACCGCCCAAGGTGGCGCCGAAGTCACCCATGGCCTGCAGGTTGTTGCGGCCGGTGATAACGGAGGCGTTGCTCACCACGGGGGTGCGCTGGCCCTCGAAGATGCCCGGGGTCAGGTTGCCGTAGACGGAGCCGTGGAACTCGTTGGAGCCGGACTTCGTCACCGCGTTGAGCACGCCGCCGGTGGAGCGGCCGTACTCCGGCATGTAACCGCCGGTGATGATGTTCACGTCCTGCACGAACTCGACGCTCAGCGGGCTGGCGTTGACGCCGAAGGCCGGGTCGTTCGTGGACAGACCGTCAACCACGTACCCGTTCTCAGGAGACGTGGTGCCGTTGATGGACACGCCGTACGTGTCGCTCTGGGCGCCCGGGGCGAGCTCGGCCAGGGACTCGAAGGAGCGCGCCGCGCCCCCCTTGCCGCCAGGACGGTTCACCGCGATGCGCTTGATGAACTCCTGATCCACGTTGACGCCGACGCTCGTCGAGCCGACGTCGATGGTCGGCGGCGTCGCCGTGACCACGATCGTCTCGCTCATCTCCTCCGGCAGCATCTCCACGTTCACGCGGATGGTGCGATCCAGGCGCAGCTGGATCTCCGACCGCGAGAACGGACGGTACGACTCCTTGTCGAACCGGAGCGTGTACACGCCGGGCGGGAGCTGGGGAATACGGTAGTTACCCTGAGCGTCCGTCACCACGACCTGCTCGCCCAGAAGGTTGGGCGACGTCGCCGTGACGACCACGTCAGCGACAGGCTTCTTGTTATCGGCACCGACAACCGTACCGATGATCACGCTATCGGCGTAAGCCGCGGTGCCGTACGACAGGCTCGCGACCACAACCACTCCAGTTGCCCGGAGCATCCGTCTCACTTGCATGCTGGGAACCCCTCCAAGGTGGGCTTGCACTGCAACTAAAATGGTACGGGAAAATACCTGGGGTCCACCAGTTGTCAATATGCCGTTGCATTTTGGTGACTACTGGGGCATTGGCCGATCACGCAGGTGGCCTTCCAGGGTGGGGTCACTTGCACCCGTTCCCGGTTTTTGTAATGTAGCGCGCCTTTTGCGATCCGGGCGGGACGAGGTGGGTGTCCACCGGAGTTCAGGAGCGTAGCGCATGTTCGACTCTGTCCTTGACCGCGGACAAGGCCCCAAGACGCGTTTCGGCGTGGGCACCTTCATCTCGGTCGTCCTTCACATCGGTCTCTTCGTGTTCGCCGTGTTCATCTCCCGGCCGTCGGAGAAGGAGAAGGAGAAGGAGGTGGAGGTCACCTTCAAGCAGGCCATGGCTCCCCCGGTCTCGGCCGCTCCGCCTCCTCCGCCTCCTCCGCCTCCTCCGGCGAAGAAGAGCAACCCCACCAAGAAGCCGGTGGTGAAGAAGCCGGACGTCATCGTCCAGCCCAAGGAGATCCCCCAGGAGAAGCCGCCCGAGGTGGAGCCTGATCCGAACGCGGGTCAGGAGGAGGAGGAGTCCACTGAAGAGGAGGTGGAGGGCGGTGTCGAAGGTGGCGTGGCCGGCGGCGTGATCGGCGGTGTGGTGGGTGGTGTGGTTGGCGGAGTGCTCGGCGGCCAGGTGGGCAGCACCGGAACGGACGTGCTTCCGTTCGGCGCGGGAATGACCCGCCCGGAGAAGATGTCGGGTCCGGCGCCGCAGTACACCCGCGAGGCCCTCGAGGCGCGCGTTCAGGGTCTGATGATCGTCAAGTGCGTCATCACCACCGAGGGAGCGATCGAGCGCTGCCGCATCATCAAGCCGTTGCCCCACATGGAGCAGGCGGTGTTGGATTCGCTGTATGCTCAGCGTTACAAGCCGGTGACGTTCCAGGGTCGGCCCGTGCAGGTCGACTACACCTTCAACATCCGTCTGAGCCTGCCCCGCTAGTCCAGGGCGTCGCCATTGTCGTAATCGCCGTACCCCAACCGCGCTCGAGGAGGAGCGCTTCCCCCAACCATGCAATTCACGCTTGCCGAAATCTGGGCGCACACGGGTCTTTTCGCCCGTTGCATCATCTTCACTCTGGCGATCATGTCCGTCGCGTCGTTGGTGGTCATGGCGGAGCGTATGATCGTCTTCCGCAAGACCCGCAGGGACTCGCGCAACTTCGCGGCCAAGATGGGCTCCATCCTGGCCAAGGGCGATCTGCAGCAGGCCGCCAACACCAACATGGGCAAGGAAATCGGCCACCTGGGCCGCGTGATCGGCTCCGGCCTGACCGCGTACCGCATCAGCCCTTCCGACAAGGAAGTGGCGGTGGAGTCGGTGGCGCGCGCCCTGGAGCGTCAGGCGCAGCGTGAGGTGCAGAGCCTCAAGCGCGGCCTGGGCGTGCTGGCCACGGTGGGCTCCACGGCCCCGTTCGTGGGTCTGCTGGGCACCACGATGGGTATCGTGAACGCCTTCCAGCTCATGGCGGCCGCGGGCTCCGGTGGTCTGGGCACCATCTCCGCCGGTATCGCCGAGGCGCTCATCACCACGGCCTTCGGTCTGCTGGTGGCCATCCCCGCCGTGATGGCCTACAACTTCCTGTCGGGCTGGGTGGACGCTCGCTCGGTGGACATCTCCGAGTCCTCCAACGAGTTCCTGGACGTGGTCGCGCGCAACCTGGGTGGTTCGCACGCGCCCCAGGCCTAATCCCAACGAGAGCCAAAGGCCCGCCTTCCAACGGATCTCCGCGAACCGGAGACCCTCCGTGGGAGGCGGGCGCTCTCTTCTCCAGGAACAGGTGCACGCATGGGAATGTCCGCAGGCGGCTCCCAAGGGGGCCCGAAGAGCGAGATCAACGTCACGCCGCTGGTAGACGTGGTGCTGGTGCTCCTCATCATCTTCATGGTCGTCACGCCCATGCTCCAGCGTGGCAAGTCCGTCACCCTGCCCAAGGCGGCCAAGGTGGAGGAAGACAAGGGCGGTACGACCGACCCGGATCCGATCATCCTCTCCGTCACCACGGACAAGAAGATGTTCGTGGAGCAGGACGAGTTTGACGCCGCGGGGCTGGAGGCGAAGTTGAAGGACACGCTCGCCTACCTGCCCAACAAGAAGATCCTCCTCAAGGGTGACAGCGCCCTCACCGTGGGCGATGTGCGCCAGGTGATGGAGGTCACCCGCAAGGCCAAGGCCAAGAAGATCTTCCTGGGCGTCGAGGAGTTGAAGAACTAGCCATGAGCACCACGCGCAAGTTTGTCAAAGCCTCAACTCCGCCCAACTCGGAAATCAACGTCACGCCGCTGGTGGACGTGGTGCTGGTTCTCCTCATCATCTTCATGGTCGTCACGCCGCTCCTCGAGAAGGACATCGAGGTGCGCATTCCGGAGACGGAAGACGTCCCCGTGGAGCAGATGCCGCAGGACAACAGCCAGCTGATCGTCAAGCTGGACGCCGACGGCACCTACTCCATCAACACCGAGACGGTGCAGAAGGACGAGTACGTCAACAAGCTCCGGCGCATGCTGACGGCCAAGAAGAAGGAGGACCGCATCGTCTTCTTCGTGGCGGACGACAAGGCGAACTACGGTCTGCTCGTGGCCGCCTTCGACGGCGCCAAGCAGGCCGGTGCCTTCGTGCTGGGCATGGCCACCGAGGACATCCCGGCCGCCGCCGCGGGTGGTGAGGTGGATCCGAACGCCCCTCCGGCTCCGGCCCCCGCCCCGGCCCCGTAGTCTCAGTGAGATTCACAACCCAGGAGCTCGTCGGCTAGAGTCCTCGACTCTGATGGCCGACGAGCTCTTGGTTTTCGAGCAGACCGTCGAGGCGGTCTTCGCTTGAGGTCTGCACGGGCGCATCCCGCCCTCCTGCAAGGCCCGCCTGCGCCAGGCGGGGCTGGATCTGGATCTGAAGCTCCGCACCGCCTACCCGCTCGACACGTGGATGACGTTCCTGCGCATCACGGCGCAGGAACTCCACCCCGACGAGCCGCTGGAGCAGGGAGCCTTCAAGCTGGGCGAGGCCTTCATCGACGGCTTCCACGAGACGCTGCCGGGGCGTGCCGTGCTCTCGCTGCTGCGCGTGCTGGGGCCGCGGCGGGCCCTGATGAGGACCACGAAGAACTTCCGGGCTGGCAACAACTACACCGAGTCACGCCTCAAGGAACTGGGCCCGCGCCAGTTCGAGCTGTGGATGAACGAGGTGGGCTCGCTGCCCACGTTCACCGCCGGCATTCTCCACGCGGGCCTGAGGACGGCCGGCGCGGCGGACATCCGCATCGGCCTGTCCGGCTACGACAACCACGCCTGCACCTACTGCATCAGCTGGAGCGAGGCTTCCGTCTCCTCGGGCGTGGCTGGCAAGGGCGACTCCAGCGCCGCCACCAGATCCGGATCCATCATCTCCCTGTAGATGAACTCCGCGATCAGCCCCGTCACCATCCAGATGGGCAGGATGTAGAGCGACGTCATCTGCCAGAGGATGGCGCCGCTGTCCGCGTAGTACCAGATGCGGTAGCCCGTCAGCTTCTCCAGGAACACCCCGCTCAGGCCCTCGAAGAGGAGGATGGCGTGGCCGTAGAGCACCGCGCGCAGCAGCGTGTGCTGGCGGAAGGTGCGGCGGTAGATGGCCTCGATGAAGAAGAAGCAGGCCACGCCGTAGATGAGGAACATCCACAGCGAGCACTGGCCGTACGCCGCGACGATGGGCGTGTCCCAGATGTCGTTGAGGGGCAGCCGATCATCCACCCGCCACTGGAAGCGGAAGAGCATCTCGAGCAGCGGCACGTGCCGGGCAATGCGCACCAGGTTGTAGAAGAAGATCTCCGAGGACAGGCCCACCATCCCGTAGAGGCAGAAGCGGAAGACCGCGAACGTCAGCTTCAGCCGGGCATTTCGCTTCAGATCGCCTCGACGAACGTGGATGGAGGACGACCGGGAATGACTTCCCGGGTGCGGGGCCAGGACGGAGTGTTCCATGGCTTGCCAGATTACCTGACTTTCACGGTAGCTGTCTTCTTCCTCTCCCACGGTACGAGCGGGCGAGCGACGAAGAGCCCTCGGAGGTGAGACGTGCCATCCGGGCCCGGGGACCCCCTCGGTGCGGCGTCTCCTCGGAGAGAGGCCGGTACGCGCATTGCTCCCGTGTGGCGGAAACCATTCGGAGGGCGGGACATGCTGGCGCGGGTGCGGTCGGGCGCGTTGATGGGAATCGACGCGGTGGTGGTGGAGTGCGAGGTGGATATGGCGCTGGGGCTGCCCTACTTCAACGTGGTGGGGCTGCCGGAAGGCGCGGTGCGTGAGTCCAAGGTGCGCGTCATCTCGGCGCTGAAGAACTGTGGCTTCGAGCTGCCCTCCAAGCGCATCACCGTGAACCTGGCCCCGGCGGACATCCGCAAGGAAGGGGCGGCCTTCGAGCTCCCCATCGCGCTGGGAGTGCTGGGGGCGGCGAAGCTGATGGAGGAGGAGCCCCTGTCGCGCTACCTCTTCGGCGGAGAGCTGTCGCTGGACGGGGCCGTGAAGCCCATCAAGGGCGTGCTGCCCCTGGCGGTGGCGGCACGGAACGGGGGCTACCAGGGGGTGATGGTGCCAGCGGCCAACGCGGCCGAGGCGGCCCTCGTCGCGGGCATCCACGTGCTGGCCGTCCACCATCTGCGCGAGGCGGTGGACCACCTCACCGGAGAGAAACCCCTGGCCCCCTTCACCCGCGAGGAAGGCTCCCCTGCCCCGTCTCGCGGACGCCAGACGCCCCCGGACATGTCCGACGTGCGGGGGCAGGCGGACGTCAAGACGGCGCTGGAACTGGCCGCCGCCGGTGGCCACAACATCCTGATGTGCGGTCCGCCGGGCTCGGGCAAGACGATGCTGGCCCGGAGGCTGCCCGGCATCCTCCCCGCCATGGCGTTCGACGAGGCATTGGAGGTGACGAAGATCTACTCCGTGCTCGGCCTGCTGGGGGAGGAGCAGACGATGATGCGCGAGCGGCCCTTCCGCGCGCCCCACCACACCATCTCCGACGCGGGGCTGGTGGGCGGAGGCCCGGCCACTCGGCCCGGCGAGCTGTCCCTGGCACACAATGGAGTGCTCTTCCTCGATGAGCTGCCCGAGTTCCGCAAGAACGTGCTGGAAGTGCTGCGGCAACCGCTGGAGGAAGGCACCATCCACCTGGCGCGCGCCGTCCAGCACGTGACCTACCCCTGCCGGGTGATGCTGGTGGCCGCGATGAACCCGTGCCCGTGTGGCTTCTTCAACGTCCCCGGCCGCAAGTGCTCGTGCCAGGAGTTCCGCATCCACGACTACCACTCACGGGTGAGCGGACCGTTGATGGACCGCATCGACATCACCCTGCAGACGCGCCCCGTGGAGTACCACCACATCGCCCGGAACGACGGGGAGGAGCCGACGAGCGCGTACTACCGCGAGCGCGTGGAGGCAGCTCGCGACCGGCAACGGTTCCGCTTCCGCGACGAGCCCGGGGTGTACTGCAACGCGCAGATGCCCTCGCGGCTGCTGCGCCGCTACTGCAAGCTGTCCCAGAAGGCCGGCGAGGACCTGGGGAAAGCCATGACACGGTACGGCCTCTCCGCGCGCGCCCATGACCGCATCCTCAAGCTGGCCCTGTCCCGGGCGGACCTGGAAGGGCACGAGCGCATCGAGGACGCGGACGTGCACCTGGCCATCGACTGCCGGCAGATCGACCGGCGGACGTGGCTGCACACCAATACCCTGGGAGGCCCGCCCCCCTGGCAGGGCGACGTCAACCCGCCGCCGCGTCCCGGACGGGGCCCCCGGTCCCCGGACGACCCGTGAGCGGGCCCTCCCCTGCCCTCTCGGGCCGCACCAGCTCGGGCAACGGGCCGGTGATGAGCCGCGCCGAGCGCTTGAAGGCGATGAACGAGTACGCCCAGTTGATGAGCACCGCCAGCTTGCTCCGGAAGCCGATCAGGAAGAGCACGTGGATGCCCAGCCAGGCCAGCCACGCACTGAAGCCCGAGGACTCGAAGCGCTGGAAGGCCACCCCCACCGCCTTGCCTCGTCCGATCACCGCGTAGGTGCCCCGGTCCCAGTAACGGAAGGCCTCCATCGGCTGGCCTCGCAACCTGCGGAGGATGTTGCGCGCGGCATGCTTGCCCTGCTGCATCGCCGCGGGCGCCACTCCCGGAATGGGATGGCCGTCCTGGACGAAGTGCGCCAGGTCGCCAATGACGAAGACGTCCTCGTGGCCGGGAAGCGTGAGCTCGGGCGCCACCTTCACGCGGCCCGCCCGGTCCAGCTCCACGCCCAGCGAGCGCGCCACCGGTGAAGCCGCCACGCCCGCGGCCCAGATGATGCTCCTCGCCCGGATGTGCTCCTCGCCGATGTACACGCCCGTCTCGTCGATGTTCGTCACCCGCGTGTCCGTGCGGACCTCCACCCCCAGCTTCTCCAGCGAACGGCGCGCCTTCTCCGAGAGGTGCTCCGGGTAGACGGGCAGCACGCGCGGCAGTCCCTCCAACAGCAGGATGCGCGCCTGGGACGGGTCGATGTTGTGGAAGTCCCGCGTCAACGTGTGGCGGGAGATCTCCGCGAGCGCCCCCGCCATCTCCACCCCCGTGGGCCCCGCGCCGATGATGACGAAGGTGAGCAGCTCGCGGCGGCGGACCGGATCCGTCTCGCGCTCGGCCCGCTCGAAGGCCAGCAACACCCGGCGGCGGATCTCCAGCGCGTCATCGATCGTCTTCAACCCCAGGGCGTGCTTCGCCCACTCATCGTGGCCGAAGTAGGAGTGCGTCGCCCCCGTGGCGATGACGAGGGAGTCGTACGACAACTCCCCGTCCGCCAGCAGCACACGCTTGCCCGCCACGTCCACGCCCGTCACCTCGGCGAGCAGCACCGTCGTCTCCCGCCCCAACAATCCACGGATGGGCGAGGCGATCTCTCCCGGGCTCAGGGTGGCCGTGGCCACCTGATACAGCAGCGGCTGGAAGAGATGGTGGTTCTGCCGGTCCACCACGGTGACGCGCACCGGAGCGTTGCGCAGCGAACGGGCGGCATACAGACCACCAAAACCACCACCCAGGATGACCACATGGGGAAGCGTGTCGCGTGGGCCTGTCATGTTCAGGATGTTCCTCCCAGTGGGAGCAACTTCAAGGCAATCGACGTCTCCGCGTCTACCCCGTACCCGCCGTTGATTGGGCGAGCTAGAAGGCCGGGTGATGATGCTCCTGTCACCCCTCATCGCACTCTTCCAGGCCGTCTTCCTCGTCCTGTGGCTGGTGTTCTGGATTACCGTGTCCGGGCTGGCGGCGATCCTCACCCTCAACGGAGAGGTGCCCCTGATGATGGCGCGGCGCTTCTGGGCCCCCATGCACTGGCACATCACCGGCTCGCCCCTGCTCGTGGAGCCCCTGCCGGATGTCGACTGGAGCAAGCCCCACATCTTCCTGATGAATCACCAGTCCGCCTTCGACATCCCCGTGGCCTTCGCGGCGATTCCCGTGAACATCCGCTTCATCGCCAAGCACGTGCTCAAGTGGATTCCCTTCCTCGGCTGGTACATGGCGGGCACGGGGATGATCTTCCTCAACCGCTCCAACCGGCGTGAGGCCATGCGCAGCCTCAAGCAGGCCGGCGAGCGCATCCGCGCCGGCTCCAACATCCTCGCCTTCCCCGAGGGCACCCGCTCGATGGACGGGCGCATCCTCCCCTTCAAGAAGGGCTCGTTCGCGCTGGCCGTGGAGGCGGGCGTCCCCATCATCCCCATCGCCATCGAGGGCACGCGCGGAATGCTCCCCCGAGGCAGCGTCCGGCTGCGGCGCCACCCCATCCGCGTGAAGGTGGGCCAGCCCATCGCCACCGCGGGACGCAAGGGACCCCAGCGCGAGGCCCTCATGAACGAGGTGCGGGACGTCATCATCCAGCTCCACCGGGACATCGGCGGAGAGGGCGGCGTGCCCCAGGACGCGCTCTCGGCCGGAAGCGACGATGGCCTCTCCGAGACGCCCGCCTGAGATTCTCTCCGAGGGTATCCGTCTCCGTCCTCATTCCCCGTGAACCCCACCGTTCCACCAAGCGGGACCCTTCGCGCCAGATGAGACCCCTCCGCGCCACGCGCTCCGAGTGAGCGGAGCACGGCACGGCTGTTGCTCATGCTCCTCGCGGCACGCCCGGGCCATTCCGGCTCCGAGGCGAAGCCCCACTCAACAAGGGCGGCGAGGAGCGACATGAACAAGCTGACGGAGAAGCTGAAGGCGGTGGCGGCGGCGGTGGCGGCGATCGAGAAGCAGTTCGGCAAGGGCGCGGTGATGCCCCTGGGCGGCGAGGTGCGCGAGCAGCGGGTGGCGGTCATCCCCACGGGCTCGGTGGGACTGGACCGGGCGCTCGGAGTGGGCGGATACCCGCGCGGGCGCGTGGTGGAGCTGTTCGGCAACGAGTCCTCGGGCAAGACGACGCTCACCCTGCACGCGATTGCCCAGGTGCAGGCGCAGGGCGGCGTGGCGGCCTTCATCGACGCGGAACACGCGCTGGACGTCAACTACGCGCGCAAGCTCGGCGTGCGCGTGGAGGAGCTGCTCATCTCCCAGCCGGACACCGGTGAGCAGGCACTGGAGATCACCGAGCAGCTCGTGCGCTCGGGGGCGGTGGACCTCATCGTGGTGGACTCGGTGGCGGCGCTGGTGCCGCGCGCGGAGATCGAGGGCGAGATGGGCGACGCACACATGGGCGTGCAGGCGCGGCTGATGAGCCAGGCGCTGCGCAAGCTCACGGGCGCGGTGAGCCGCACCGGGTGCTGCATCATCTTCATCAACCAGATCCGCATGAAGATCGGCGTGGTGTTCGGCAACCCGGAGACGACCACGGGCGGCAACGCGCTGAAGTTCTACTCCTCGGTGCGCATGGAGATCCGCCGCACGAGCAACCTCAAGGACGGCGAGAGCGTGGTGGGCACGCGGGCGAAGGTGAAGGTGGTGAAGAACAAGGTGGCCCCGCCCTTCCAGGAGACCGAGTTCGATCTGCTGTACGGCGTGGGCATCAACCGCCCGGGCGAGGTGCTCGACCTGGGAGTGCAAGCGGGGCTGGTGGACAAGGCGGGCAGCCACTTCAGCCTGCGCGGCGAGCGGATCGGCCAGGGCCGGGAGCGGGCCTCGGAGTGGCTGCGCGAGCACCCCGAGGCCATGGAGGCGCTTGCCCGTGACGTGGTGGGGATGAGCCTCCCCGTCCCCGCACCGAACCCGGCGGCCGCCGAGATGGAAGCCCCCGCGGCGATGGCCTGAGCCCCTTCAGGGAAGTCCACGAAGGAGCGCTCCATGCGCTGACCGTGACCCCATCCCCTCGCCCTCCGGGAGAGGGACGGGGTGAGGGTGCCACGCATCCCGGGTTGAATCCCCTGCCCACACTGTTGGCCACGGGTTGAAGAACGGGCTCGGGAACCCTCACCCCGACCCTCTCCCGAGGGGAGAGGGGATGTCTTCGCTCACTTTGCTGAAGGAGCTCAGGCGCCCAGGGATTCGAGCGACACGGGCACCGCGAGGCGGCGCTGGCCGGCACGCAGGTACAGGCCGCCGTCCTCGCCCTGCTCCATCAGCTCGCCGAGCTGGTACTGGGCATCCCGGGAGAAGCGCGCCTTCGCCCGGCCGCGCTTGACCCGGCAGGTGAGGACGCCCTCGGAGTCCACGGCGAGGGTGTCTGGCTCGAGCGCCTCGGCGGTGCGATCGCTCAGGCGCACGGACACGCGCTCGTCCGCGGTGACGTCCACGGTGCGCACCTCGTAGGCGGCGTCCTCCACCTGGATGAAGCACCAGTCCTGGCCGATCTGGAGCTGGTAGCGGCCCTGCTCGTCGAGCACCAGCGAGCTGTTGAAGAGCTCGATGATGCGCGGGTGCTCGATGGGCTCGTCGTCGTGCCACCAGCGCAGCCGCGCATCGAGCCGGATGCCGCTGTCCTCGCGGGTGTGCCAGCGCTTGCCCGGGGGCGGCGGTCCCGAGGGAGGTGTGGGTCCTGAGGGCGGTTGAGTCACGTCTCGTTATCTGCTCGCCCGAGGGCGGCCGGTCAAGCCCACGTGCCCGGCCCTACCAGTTCCGGACAAGCTCGGTGTAGCCCCGGAAGGCCACCGCGCCCCAGAAATTCACCAGCACGCCGAGCACCACCACGGCCTGCACCGCGCGATTTCGCAGGGACCAGCCACCGATGGCGAAGAGCAACAGCAGGTAGGGCGTGTAGTCGATGCTGAACCGGAAGCCGAACTGCATGTACCCGGTGTTCTGGTAGAAGAGCCCGGGCAGCGCCGTCACGGCCACGGTGAGCCACAGCGGCCAGTGCAGGCGCGGCCTCAGCTTCGGCACCACCAGGAAGACGAGCAGCGGCAAGGTCAGCAGCAGCGACAGGCCATGCGGGTCGTAGCCCAGCCGCAGCGGATTGAACGAGACCTTCGGCAGCTTGAAGAAGGCCGCCTCCAGGTTGCGCGACAGGTAGACCGGATCGAACAGGCCCCAGCGGTCGATGTCCACGTTGACGCGGTTGTTGTAGAGGAACGCGTGGCCGAACTCGCCCGGGCTGCCGAACCTGTAGACGTTGTAGGCCGCCGCCAGCAGCGCGAGCGGCGCGGCCCCGAGCGCGAACAGGCCCAGCTTGCGCACCACGGGCTTCCAGTGTTCGCCCAGCGCCTTGAGCTGTCCGAGCCGGTCCGGCCCCGGGCACAGCGCCTCCAGCACGAAGAAGAGCCCGGAGAACAGCAGCGGCGTGCGGGTGAGCGTGGCCATGGAGAAGAACAGTCCCGCGAGCACCGGGCGGTGGGCCCGCACCGCGTTGCGCACGTAGAGGCACGTGAAGACCACGCCCATCACTTCCGCGCTGAACCACACCTCGCCCCGGATGGCCGCGTAGAAGAACAACGTGCCGAAGGCCAATGTCAGCGCCAGGCCGATGTTCTCCGTGCGGTCCCTCGACGTCTCCCCCTCCTTCGCGAGGAAGCGCAGCAGCGAGTAGAAGAGCGCCACCGCCAGCGCCCCGACGATGACCCCGAACGAGGTGTCGTTGAACTGGTAGCCGTGCAGCGCCACGAAGGGCAGCATCACCACCGCCGGGAACGACGGGAAGCTCACGAACCAGCGGTCCCCAGGCCTCACCCGGCCCTCGCACCGGACCTTCTCCCCCGCCCCCTCCCGCACGCACGCCCAGTCCTCCAGGTTGGGTAGCACCTCGGGGTCCAGGTCCAGCCGTCCCTCCAGCCACGCCTTCGACTGGTACACGAAGTGCGGCGCCTCGCTCTGCCGCAGGAACCGCTGCGAGCTGAAGCTGGCCAACACCACGAAGCTCACCAGGAAGAGCACCACCTCCACCCGGTACGCCGAGAGCCAGATCCTCAACGCGGCTCCCGCGACTCCACCTGGCGCTCCCGTGGATACGGAGGGCTCCACGGGCTGCTCGGGGAGAGTGGACTCCGGCGGGGCCGTCCGGGACTCACTGGCCGGCGCGGCGGACGGCGCGGACTCGGGCACCGGCGCGGAGGACTGCTTGGGACGCTTGGACTTGGAGCGGCTCATGGGGCGGAAGGCGGGGTCAACAGGCGCTCACGCAGCAGCTCGAGCGCGTACGAGGCGGCGAACAGGCGCACGAGGTCCCGATCGCCAGCAATGGAGAAACGCTCACAGCGGGTGGGAGCCCCCTCCGTGGCGAGCGCACAGTAGACGGTGCCCACCGGATCCTCGGGGGTTCCCCCCGTCGGGCCCGCGAAGCCCGTCACCGACAGGCCATGGGTCGTCCCGCACGCGGCCCGGATGCCCTCGGCCATGGCCACCGCCACCGGCCTCGACACCGCGCCGTGCGTGGCCAGCAGCTCGGGCGGTACTCCGGCCCAGGCCGTCTTCATCGGCTCGGTGTAGACGACCGCTCCACCCAGCAGGAAGTTGCTCGCACCGGACACCCCGGTGAGCTGCGCCGCGATGAGGCCTCCCGTGCAGCTCTCCGCGAGCGACAGCGTGGCCTTCGCCTCCGTCAGCAGCTTCGCCAGCACGACGGGATAGGTGTCCCCATCCGCGCCGTACACCGCCAGGCCGAGCTCCTGGCGAGCGGCCTTCTCGGCGGCGGCCAGGGCGGCATCGGCCTCGGCCCGCGAGGGTGCCTCCGCCATCAGCTTGAGCTGGTTCTCCGGCGCGTGCGTGCGGAAGCCGAACACCACCCGCGGATGCGCCGCCGCCAGCGGGGCCACACGCGCGTCCAGCACGGACTCGGGGATGCCCACCGTGCGCAGCAGGCGGAAGGCCCGGTACGTGCGGCCCGGCTGCTTCTCCAGCTCGTCGCGCACACGCGGCAACACCTCGCCGTCCACCAGCGCCCGGTACTCGCGCGGCACGCCCGGCAGGAAGAAGAGCCGGCAGCCTCCCATCCTCACGATGAACAGGGGCGCGGCTCCCACCGGGTTGAGCACCACCTCCGAGCCCTGGGGCACCAGCGCCATGCGCGCCACGTTGGGCAGCAGCTCCCGGCCCTGCTTCCTCGCCCGCTCGCGCAGGAACTGGAGCGTCCGCGCGTCCTCGACGAGCGGCACACCCGCGGCCGCGGCGGCGCACTCGGCGGTGAAGTCATCCGCGGTGGGACCCAGCCCTCCCGAGACGATGACCACGTCCGCCCGGTGGGCGGCCTCCTTCAAGGCCCCGGTGATGTCCTCGCGAACGTCCCCCACCAGCACCACCCGCGTCACCTTGAGGCCCAGCTCGAAGAGCCGCGCCTCCAGGTACGGGCTGTTGGTATCGGTGGTCAGTCCGGTGACGAGCTCGTCACCGGTGCACAGCAGCTCGACGCGCATGGGCGGCGCATCCTAGCCGCACCCGCCGTCCCCGGCACGCGCAGATACTGGCGCGCCTACGCCACCTTCTCGTCGTCCTCGTCCTCGTCGTCCAGCTCGTCCTCCTCCTCGAGGACGGCCGCGGCAACGGCGCCCCGCCCCATCTTCCGGGCCACGAGCCGGTTACGCACCAGGAACGCGGACTCCACGAGACCGAAGGCGAGGTAGGCGAACGAGTAGGCCACCAGCACGTAGGCCGGGTGGAAGCGGGTGCCGATGACCACGCCACTGGCGAGCACCAGCATCAGGACGAAGGCCGAACGGCGCGACAGCCGCAGGTCCTTGAAGGTCCGGTAGCGAACGGTGGACACCATCAGCAGCGCCAGCAGCGTCGCCGCCACCGCCACGGGGCCCCGGGCCGAGTCCTCGAGCACCTCACCCGCCGTGGCGGCATGGTGGGCGATGATCATCGACACGAGCACGCCAGCGGCCAGCGGGATGGGCAGGCCCACGAAGAAGCTCCCGCCACCCCCCTGGGGGCTGCGCATGGCAATCACGTTGAAGCGCGCGAGCCGCAGCGCCCCACAGGCCGCGAAGGAGAAGGAGAGGAACATTCCCAGGAAGCCCAGGGGCTCGAGTGCCCACTTGTAGACCAACAGGGCAGGCGCGGCGCCAAACGAGATGACGTCCGCCAGGCTGTCCAGCTGCATCCCGAAGTCGCTCTGCGTCTTCGTCAGGCGGGCGACACGGCCGTCGAACCCGTCGAAGAACATGGCGAAGAGGATGGACAGGGCCGCCTGATTGAACTGCGCCGGGCCCGGCTGCCCCGCGCAGAGGATCATGGCGTAGAAGCCGCAAAGGATGGAGGAGACCGTGAACAGGTTGGGCAGGACGAACATCAACTTGTGGGGTCTCATCGTTCTCCTGACTCCATGTGTTGGCCACTGGCCGTTCCCGTGAAAGCCGGGGGAGAACGAATCATATCAGGGTTTTATTTGCCCGGTCTTCGCGGAGGGCCGATGGACGCGGTGCGTTGGACATCCTGGGTATTGCTCGCCGTACTCATCCTGTTGGGTATCAACGGGCTGTGGGTGCTCGCCGTCCGCCGGTGGTACCGCCTGCGCACGCCCGAGCCCGAGCGTCTGAAGGTCCGCTGCCAGGATGGGTGGGAGCTGACCGTGCACGTGCGCCGCGCCGCCCACCGGCGCTTCGAGGAGCCGGTGTTGCTGTGCCACGGGCTCGCCGCCAACCGGTGCACCTTCGACTTCGAGCCGCCCTATTCCCTCGCCCACGCCCTGACCGAGGCCGGCTTCGACTGCTTCAGCGTGGAGTGGCGTGGCATCGGCCACTCGCGCCCCCCCCCCCGGGGCCGCCGCTGGCCCGACGTCACGGTGGATGATTTCGTCGCCCAGGACGGGCCCGCCCTCATCGAGCTGGCCCTCGCCCAGACAGGGGCCCGGCGCGCCCTCTGGGTGGGCCACTCGCTGGGAGCACTCGTGGGCTACGCGGTCGCGCAAGGGCCCGCGGGAGAGAAGCTCGCGGGGCTGCTCGCCCTGGGCGCTCCGGTCTTCTTCCCGCCGGATCCGCTCATCCGCCGGCTCAGCCACGTGGGCAGCCGGGCCTCGTGGCCGCGCGGCTTCCGCAACGAGTGGCTGAGCTTCTCGCTGGCGCCCTTCCTCGGCTACGTCACCCTGCCCCTGTCCGACGTCATCATCAACCCGAAGCACATCCCCCCGCCCACCCAGCGCAAGGTCTACGCGAACATGATGGCGTCGATGAGCCGCAACGTGCTGCGGCAGTTCCGGGATTGGATCGACCACGACGCCTTCCGCTCCTTCGACGGGAGCGTGGACTGGCGCGCGGGGCTCGCGAAGCTCTCGCTGCCGGTGATGGTGATGGGCGGGAGCGTGGACCGGCTCGCCTCGCCGAAGAACCTGCGCGCGCAGTTCGAGCTGGTGGGCTCATCGGACAAGAAGATCCACGTCTTCGGCTGCGAGCGCGGCGACAAGATGAACTACGGGCATGGAGATCTGCTCTTCGGCACGGGCGCGCCCATCGAGGTCCATCCGGAGATCCGCGACTGGCTGGCGGCCCACGCCACGCCCCTGGATCAGGGAGAAACGCTCGCCACACAGGCCAGCGCGGGAACCGTCTCCCTGCCCTGACCCGTCACGCGGCCCAGCGTCACCCCGGTGGAGCCCTCACAATCGGCCATCACGAGCCCCGCGGCGTTGTCCCTCGCCGTGAGCGCGTCCACCCGCAGCACCCCGTCCACCATGGCGACCAGCGCGGGCCCACGGGAGCCTCGCACCTCCAGGCCCACGGCCGTCACCTGGCCCAGTGTCTCCGCCCACACCCCGGCCTCCTGGCATGACTCCAGCGAGGCCTCGCGCAGCACCACCCGCGAGCCCTGCGCCGACAGCACGCCCACGCCCGAGGCCTGACGCACCACGAGGCCCTCCACCTCCACCTGGGTGTCGCGCAGGTGCAGCCCGTCCCCCGACTCCCCATCTCGCGTCGTCAGCCGGGTGAGGACCGCCCGCTCCAGCCGGAGCCGCCCGCGCGTGGCCATGACGCCGTACTCCTCCGCCCCATCCACCCGGAGGCCGCGCAGCACCGTCTCCGAGGCCACCAGCGTCACCCCTCCAAAGGGGCCACTGCCCAGCACCACCGTGTCCTCCAACTCCACCTGGGAGCCCACGAGCGCCACGCCCGCCCGGAGCGCCCGCACCGAGGTGAAACCCCGCCCCTCCAGCGTGGCCTTCATGGACTGGAGCCCATACTCGTGTCCGGTGACGGTGACGTCCTCGAGCCGCAGCGTGCCCCGCTGGACGAAGAGGCCCACCTCGCGTCCCCCCTCCACCGACACGTGCCGCAGCCGCACCCGCCCCGCCTCCTGGTAGAGCGCCGTCTGGGGCCCCCGGAAGCGCACGGACTCCAGCTCCGCCTCCGCGTTCCTCGCCTCCACGCCCCGCCGGAAGGAGCCCGTGAACGTGGCCTCGCGCACCTCCGCGCGCGCGCCCGCCCCCAGCAGCACCCCCACCGCCCCCGTCCCCTCCGCCTCGAGCCCGCCTCCCTCCACCGAGAGCTGCCCCGACTCCATCCGCACCCCACCCTGGCTCTGCCCCCGGAAGCGCACCGCCTCCAGCCGCACCTCCCCCGCCGCCTCCAAGCCCCAGGTTCCGCCCTCAAGCACCAGGTCCTTCGAGCGGACCCCTTCCGGCGCCCGGATCACCGGCTCCGTCCCCGTCCCGTGCAGCACCGAGCCCTCCCCAGCCCCCATGAGCTCCACCCCGGCGGGCAGGACGAAGGGCCCCGCGTAGCGGCCCGGCGCCAGATGCACCCGGACGGGAGTGCCCCCGCCCAGGCCCCGTGCCAGCACCTCGTGAAGGGAGGTGAAGGGACGCGCCCGCGACCCGTCCCCGGCCTCGCGCCAGACCCCGTCGACCCACACCTCGGTGGGTCCGGCGGGCGAGACGGGGGCGATCACTCCGGCGGTCGCACGGCAGGCCGGAAACGTCAGGCAGCAGATCATCAGCAGGCAGCGGAGCATTCGATCGCACACACTATTACCTGCCGGCCTTCCATGCTCGTCTGGATCAGAAGGCGTCGCGCAAATGATCGAAATGACAAAGAAAAACCCTCTCAATCGATCACATCCACACCTCGCGGGTCATAAGACCCACCGCGCTCATTCCCAGAGGGGCGCGGGACGGCTTCTTCTCTCTAGAGGAGCCCGGCGATCCGTCAAATTCCTCGCGGATCGCGCGGAGGCCGATCTACCGGCCTCGCAATGGTTGTCAGCATTGACAGACAAAAGAGCGATTTGTTACCAACCTCGGACTTTCGAATTTCAACGCTGACGGAGGAGAGCGCGGATGACCAAGGCAGAGCTCGTGGAGGCGGTGGCGGCGCAGTCGCGGCTGACGAAGAAGTCGGCGGCCGAGATTCTCGACATCGTCTTCGCCAACATCGGCAAGGCGGTGAAGAAGGACCAGCGCTTCAGCTACCCCGGGTTCGGCACCTGGTCGGTCCGCTCTCGGAAGGCGCGGAAGATCCGCAACCCGCAGACCAACGAGATGATGAAGCTCAAGGCCTCGAAGACGATCGGCTTCCGGCCCGCCAAGGAGCTGAAGAACTCGCTGTAGTCCGCAGGAGCCCGCGAGCGCGCTCCGACCTCACTGGGGGCGTCGTCCGGCAGGACGGCGCCCTTCGCGTTTGGAGACCCCGGCCGGCTCGCGCTGCACGAAGGAAGGCTCCTCGCCGGACTCCGTGGGGCCCAGCTCGTCGAGCGGATCCACCGGCTCTCCCTCCCTCCACAACTCGAAGTGCAGGTGCACGCCGGTGGCCAGGCCCGTCTTGCCGGCCGCGCCCACCACGTCCCCCTCCTCGAGCACCTCGCCGGGCGTCACCAGCACGCGCGACAGGTGGCTGTACCGGGTGGTGATGTTCCCATCGTGCTGGAGGATGACCTGGTTGCCGTGCGCGCCGTTCCACCCCGCTCGCACCACCACGCCCTTCGCCGCGGCCGAGACGATCTGACCCCGCTTCGCCGCGAGATCCAGGCCCAGGTGATCCCGCTCCCGGCCGGTGATGGGGTGCACCCGGCTGCCGAAGACGCTGGTGATGACGACCGGATCCACCGGCCAGACGAACCGGAGGGGCTTCTTCGAGGGCTTGAGCTGCAACAGGCGCAGCTCGGCCATGCGCACCGCCAGTTGATCCATCCGGGCGAGCACGGCGTCGGCCAGGTCCGCGGGCATGTCCCCGTAGGTGCGCGCGTCCTCCTCCAGCTCGGCCTCCAGCGTCACCCGGGCGCGCACCACGTCCAGCGAGGACGTCTTGCGCGCGGACTGGCTCAGGAAGGCGTCCAGGGTGGCGTTCATCTCCCGCCAGTTGATCACCTGGGCGTCCGGCATGGGGCTGCCCCGCTGCATCTGCGACCGCGTGGCGCGAGCCTGCGTGGCGAAGGTGGCCAGGGCGTCCCGCAGCTCCTGGGACACCGGGGCATCCACCAACGAGCCCTTCCGCCTCGCCTGGGGCATGCGCTTGGGCGTCCCTCCCGGGGACACGGCCCCCGCTCCCGCGTCCACCTGGGAGGGCGCGGTCTCCTGGGAGTACAGCTCGTCGAAGCTCATCTTCTGCCGGGCGCGAGGAACAGCACACGCCGACAGGATGAGCAGCATGAGGGCGGCAGGACGACGCAAGGCGACGCTTAGTGTATCAACCTTCTAGCAATCAGCCAGCCAACGTCCGAAGCCCCCAGCCGGGCGTCTCACGGGAGACACTCCAGGTATGTCCCCGGCCCGGAGAGGTCGGGTGAACCGTCCTGAGAGGTAGTGGAAACTGCTTTACGTCCGAGGTCGGTTTTGCCATAGAGCACCCCCGTGTCGCGCGAGTCGATGGAGTCGAAGCGGAAGCGGGCGGTGGACGTGCTGGACCGGCTGGAGGAGTCCATGCCGGACGTGCGCATCGAGCTGGACTACCGCACCCCCATGGAGCTGCTGGTGGCGGTCATCCTCTCCGCCCAATGCACGGACAAGCGGGTGAACATGGTCACCCCCGCGCTCTTCCAGCGCTTCCCGGATCCGTACTCGTACGCCCGGGCCACGGTGGAGGAGCTGGAGCCCTACATCCAGACGTGCGGCCTGTACCGCGCCAAGGCGAAGAACATCATCGCGGCGGCCCAGGCGCTGGTGGACGAGCACGGCGGAGAAGTGCCCCGCTCGCGGGCCCTGCTGGAGGAGCTCCCAGGCGTGGGCCGCAAGACGGCGGGCGTGGTGTGCATCCACCTCGGTGGCGACGATGCCTTCCCGGTGGACACGCACGTGAAGCGGCTGGCCTACAGGCTGGGCTTCTCCCGCCACGAGGACCCGGACAAGGTGGAGCTGGACATGCAGGCACTGCTGCCACCGGAGCGGTGGGCCAAGGGCCACCAGCTCCTGGTCTGGCACGGGCGGAGGACCTGCCTGGCCCGGGCGCCCGCGTGCGAGCGCTGCGCGGTGGCCCACCTCTGCCCGAAGAAGGGCGTGCGGCTCAAGCCGACGGCCGGTCCTCGCGAGACGCCTTGACGCGCTTCATCCGCTTGCGGATGAGCTCGCGCTTGAGCGTGGAGACGTGGTCCACGAAGACGGTGCCGTTGAGGTGGTCCGTCTCGTGCTGCACCGCGATGGCCAGCAGCCCGTCGCACGTCAGCGTCTGCTCGCGGCCCTCGGGGTCCAGGTACTTCACCGTCACCACCGCGGCGCGGTCCACGTCCTCGGCCTCGCCGGGGATGGACAGGCAGCCCTCGGTGTAGGTCATCTTCCCCTCCAGCGCGATGATCTCCGGGTTGATCATCGCCAGCGGCTGGGACTCGGGCTGGCGCGGCCGGGTGTCCAGGACGATGACCCGCTGCAGGATGCCCACCTGCGGCGCGGCGAGCCCCACGCCATCGGCGGCGTACATGGTCTCGAACATGTCCTTGACCAGGGTGCGGATGGAGTCGTCCACCCGGGCCACCGGCCTGGCTTTCTGCTTCAGGATGGGATCGGGCCAGATGAGGATTTCGCGAACCATGGCGCCCGTCTTAACTCCCTGACAACCGACGGGCAACCGGCCAGCGCCCCCCGTCCGCTGCCCGACAGCTCGCTCTTTCCAGCACCACGGCTTCAAACTTCCAGTAAAAAAACTGCTACTGAGCGTGCGTGTTGGGAAAGCCTCGGGGCCGCTTTCCACCGGGCGAGCGTCGAGGCACACTGATTCCAGTCTGAATTCCCCGCGAGAGCAGCACAGGAGGGATTCGCCGTGCTCAGGAAGATCGCACTGCTGTCGACCCTGGTGCTGTGCGCATGCGAGCCCTACGTGTCGCCGGCGCCGAACATCATCTCCATCGAGCCCGAGGAGGTGGTGAGCGGTGAGGCGGCGACGGTCGCTGTCAAGCTGGATGGGCCGCTGCCGGTGAAGGTGGACTACGGCAAGCAGACGGCCACCCTGGTGACGCCCACCCTGCGGATTGGCGGGCAGGCGGCGCCCATCACCCACGTGGAGCAGGATGGAACACTGCTGGCCACCCTGCCCGGGAGCCTGTCCGCCGGGCTGCAAGATGTCCGGCTGGAGCTGGCGAACGGAAGCGGCTCCGTCAGCGAAGAGGGCCTCACGGTGCTCCCACTGCCTCCAGAGCTGGACGAGGACGGCGGCCCGGGGGACCCCGGCACCGAGCCGGGCACGGGAAACGGCGGTGGAGACGAGGAGCTGCGCGTCACCGGTGTTCTCATCGAGCCCATCCCGGATCAGGTCCGCGACGTCCCGTTCACCATCACCCTGCGGGTCGAGGGCCCGGACGCGGCCCTCTTCGAGGGTCAGGTGCAGCTGTCCACCAACAAGGGGCGCATCCACCCGAACCTGAGCAACTCCTTCAGCAAGGGCGTGCGGCAGGAGCAGGTCGTCCTCGACAAGCAGGGCGGCAACATGGTGCTCACCGTGCGCGTCGGGTCCAAGCTCGTCGCCCAGTCCAATCCCTTCAAGGTCTCGCCCAAGTAGGACGGGCCTGGCGGCACACGGCCGCCCCTCTCAGTCCAGCAGGCTTCGCGCGTACTCCTCGCGCAGCCGGTCATCCGCGAGCGCCCGCGCCGCCTCGGCCAGGGCGGAGGAGATCTGCTGGGCGCGGTGCTGGAGCGCGGGATCCGGGTGCCCCGCGAAGCGCAGCGGGTGGAACTCGGTGGTGAGCAGCTCGAAGGCGCGCTTCACCTCCTCGCTGCCCGCCGAGCGCGAGAGCCCGAGCACGGTGAAGTAGTCCGCCTCCTGGATCTCCTCGAACTTGGACTCGAGCCGGCGCACGTCCAGCTCGCCCGGTGCGTCCTGCTCCGAGCCCGAGGGCTTGGAGGCGGGGCGCAGGGTGATGAGACCCAGGGCCCGCGCCACGGCGAGCGCCTTGAGCGCGGTGTCCTGCGGCATGCCCGCGCCCAGCAGCAACTGCTCGAGGGTCTGCTCTCCGTCGATGTCCTCGAGGAGCCGCAGCTCGCGCGAGGAGAGCCCGAAGGCCTCCGGCGTGGGCTCGGGCTCGCCGCGGACGACCACGGCGCGCAGTCCGCCGGCGGCCTCCACGAGGGAATCGCTGGAGACCCCGTTGCGCAGGGACTCGGCCAGCAGGTGCAGCAGCGGCCGGGTGGAGGCGGCGAGCGCCACCTCGTGCGGAGGCAACTCCTCGGTGAGCCGGTACAGCGAGGAGGGCTCGGAGAGCGCGTCCAGGGCCACCTGCTCGGTGTAGCGCTGCACCAACGGGACGAACTCGTTCTCGCGCAGGTAGCCACGGCCACGCATGGCGTCGAGCAGCGTCCCCGTGGAGGCGCTGCGCACCAGGCGCAGCTCGTTCTCCTGGCGCGCGTCGATGAGCCCATCCGCCCGCGCCCGGTCGACGAGCGACTCGTCCGGCGCCGAGGAGATGGCGCCTACCAGCGCCCCATCCTTCAACCAGAGGATGCGCAGCGCTCCCGCCACCTTGAGCTCGAGGCGAACCTGGGCACGCGCCTCCTGGAGACGGGTGACGAGCCGCGCGAGCCCCTCCGCGTTGACGCTGCCGGAGCGGGGAATGTCCACCTCGAACCTGCCGGGCACCTGGATGGAGACGATCGCCGCACGGGCCCGGGCCGCCAGCTCCTCGGCCTCGGCACGGGCCTTGGCGAGGGCCGTGTCCGCCTCCGCGCGCACCCGCGCAACGGTCTGCTCGGCCTCGCGCAACGCCTTCTCCTCGGCCTCGCGACGGGCCTGCTCGGCGCGCGCCAGACGCTCGACCGTCTCCGCCTGCGCCTGGGCCCGCGCCGCCTCGAGCCGCTCCACCTCGTGGGCGAGGAACTCACGCTCCTCCCGCTCCTGGGTCAGCGTCTGCGTGAGCCGCTCCGCCTCCGCCCGCGCCTCGCGGACTCGAGCCGCATGCTCGGCCACCGTCTCCTCGAGGCCCGCCAGCCGCGACTCCAGCTCCGAGCGCACACGCGTCAATTCCTCGCGCGCCTCGGACTCCGCCCCGGCACGGGATTCTGTCTCGGTGCGCGCCCGCTCCGCTTCCCCGGCACGCGCCTCCGCCTCGGCGCGGGCCTGCTTCTCCTCCGCGGCCTTCGCCTGCGCGGCGGCACGCGCCTTCTCCGCACGCTCGGCACGAGCCTCCGCCTCGGCGCGCAGCTGCTCCGCCGCCTCGGCACGCTCCTCCGCCTCGGCCCGCGCCCGCTCCTGCTCCCCGGCGTACCCGTCCGACGTGCTCCGCGCCTTCTCCGCGCGCTCGGCTCGGGCCTCCAGCTCGGCGCGCTGCCGCTCCGCCGTCTCGGCCCGCGTCTCCGCGTCGGCCAGCGCCCGCTCCTGCTCCTCGGCCCGGGCGAGCGCCTCGGAACGCTCCTGCTCCGCCTTGACGGCACGCGCCTCCGCCCGCGCACGGGCCTTCTCCATCGCCTCGGCGCTCAGCTCCGCCTTGGCCCGGGCCCGCGCCTCCGCCTCGGCTCTCGCCTCCGCCTCGGACCGCGCCTTCTCCGCCGCCTCGGCGCGCGACTCCGCCTCGGTGCGGGCCTTCATCTCCGACTGCACGCGCGCATCCGCGCTGGTGCGCGCACGGGCCTCCACCTCGGCCCTCGCCTTCTTCTCGGCGGTAACCCGCGCCTCCGCCTCGGCCAGGGCCTTCTCCGCGCCGGCGAGCCGCTCCTCGGCCGCCACCCTCGCCTGGGACTCGGCCTCCAGACGGGACTCGGCCCGCGTGCGGGCCTGGAGCTCCGCCTCGGCCCTCGCCTCCGCGTCCGCCCGGGCCTTCGCCTCCTTCTCCCCGCGCGCCGTCACCTCCTTGCGCGCCTTCGCCTCCCCATGCGCCCGGCCTTCCCACTGCTCGCGGGACTTCGTCTCCGCCTGGGCCCGCTCCTCCACCTCCGCCCGCGCCGCCTTCTCCGCCTCGAGCCGCGCCTCCACCCGCGCCCGGGCCTCCGCCTCGGACGTGGCGCGCTGCTCCGCCCCGGCCCGCAGCCGCTCCTGCTCTTCGGCCTTCTCCCGCCACTCGGAGACCTGCTGCTCGAGGGCCTGGATTCGCTGGCCCAGCTGGGAGAGCTCCTCCTCCCGCCGCGGTTGCAGCTCGGCCTCGCGCTCGCGCGCCGCGGCCGCCTCGGCCTCCATCTCCTGGCGGCGCCGCGCCTCGGCCGTGCGCGACTGCTCGAGCTCCGCCTCCCGCGCCCGCGCCGCCTCCAGCTGCCGCTCCGCCTCCAGCCGCAGCGAGGCCTCCTGGCCCCGCTCCTCCGTCAGCGCCTCGAGCCGCGTCCGCCAGGCCTCGGCCTCGCGCCGCAGCGACTCCTCCCGCGCCGGCGCTTCCTGCTTCAGCCGCTCCACCTCGGCACGCAGCGACTCCTCCCGTGCCGACGCTTCCTGCTTCAGCCGCTCCACCTCGGCACGCAGCGAGGTCTCAAGGGATTCCAGCCGCGCGTCCGGCACCTCCGGCCGCGTCTCCAGCGAGGCGCGCAGCCGTGCCACCTCCGCCTCGAGCTCCTCGCTCCTGCTCTCCGCCTCGCGCCGTCGCGCCAACGCGCCATCCCGCTCGGACAGCAGCTGGGAGAGCCGGCGCTCCGCCCGCATCAGGCGCACTTCCAGCACCGCCACCGCGTCATCCGCCGGCAGCGACGTCACATCCGGCGCGTCCACCGCCCCGGGCACCGGCCGCAACGGGAACTTCGACGTGGTCTCCAGCGACTTCTTCGCCGCGGGCTGGCCTCCCTCCCCGTCCTCCTGCCCCTCGCCCGGTGCCGGCTCCGAGACAGGCTCGGCCTTCACCGCTCCGGCGTCCACCGGCTCCGCCTTCGCGGGCCCGGCCTTCACCGCCTCGGCACGAGGCGCCCCGGCGGACTCGGAGTCGAACCAGTCCGCGCCCACGCTCTCCTGGTGCGGTTCCTCCCACCCCTCGGGGGCGTCGCCCTCGGACGGCAGGGGCGCATCCTCTGGCACGGGCTCCAGCTCCGAGCCATCCAGGGGCCGCACGGACATGGGCGTCTTCGGGACATCGAAGAACCCCTCCTCCCCGAGCTTCGGCCCCGCCTTCTTCTGCGTCTCGGCGGAAGGCGCCGCCTCCTGCGCGCCCGACGCCGCCCGCTCACGCGCCAGCGCCGCTTCAATCTCCTGCTGGGCGAGACGCTCGGCCTCCGCGCGGGCCTCCGCCTCCACGTCCACGACCTTCACCGGCGGCAGCGCGGGCAGCGAGGCCAGGGGCACCACCGGCTCCGGCGCCTTCACCGGCACGGGCCCCAGCTCGACCGGAGTCGGAGCAGTGATGATGGGAATCGCCGAGCCCATCGCCGGAGTCCGCGCGAAGAGCCCCGCCGAAGACGACTCGGGCAGCGAGGAGTCCTCCTGCTTCATCCGGCGCCGGGCGGCGGCCTCGCGGCGCACGTCCTCCTCCATGCGCCTCAGCTCGTCCTCGTTGGGGCCCGGGGGCGCCTGCACCGGCACCTGGTCCGACCCGGCCACCGCCTGCTCCGTCGCTCCGAAGAGGGACTCCGCCTCGGTGCCAGGGTCCTGCTCGGCCGCCACCGGGGCCCTCGGAGCCGGAGCCTCCACCGCGGGCGTGAGCGCCGGAACGGGCGCCACCACCGCCTGCTCCGTCTGCGAGAAGAGATCCTCGGCATCGAGCGAGGACTGGGACCGCCGCGGCTCGTCCGTCCTCGGCAGGTCATCGAAGAGCGCGTGCTCCAGCGCGGCGTTGCGGCCGAGCCCGGCGGACCTGTGGACGAGTCCCGGCGGCCCGGACGGCGCGGGCGCGGGTGCCACCGGCTCCACCACCTCGTCCCTCACCGCGAACCAGGCCTCCGGACCCGCGGGCGACACGATGACCGTGGCCACCTGCTCCACGAAACCGGAGCCATCCAGGGGCAGCGGAGCCACCGGCGCGGCACTGCCGGGGACGGACTCGCCGAGCAGCAGCACGCGGGCGAGCCGCATGTCCGGGTGCTGGCCGAGCTCATCCAGGACGAGAGAGCCGCGCCCACCCTCCATGCCGGGCGCCAGGATCATGAGCGCGGGCAGGTGGTGGCCAAAGGCGATGAGGGCATCCGCCACGGAGGTGGCGAGGATGACCTCATAGCCCTCGCGTGCGAGCAGACGGCGCACGGTGGCGATGGTGGCGATGTCGTCGTGGACGAGGAGGACCGATTCGGCCATTGGAATCGCGGGCGAGTCTACAGCATGGCCGCCGGATCCACGTCGATCGTGACACGCACGGAAGAAGGAATGTCGACCAGCTTCGCCTCCAGGCGGGCGAGCAGCGGGGCGAGGGCCGCGTGGGAGGGGGCCTTGAGGAGCAACTGCCACCGGGTGCGGCCGCGAATCCGGGAGATGGGGGCCAGGGCGGGCCCCAGCAGGCGCACCCCCCACGAGGCCGGAGGCATCCGCCGGGTGAGGAAGTCCCCGAGCTGCCGGGCCACGCTGGCCGTCTGCTCGGCGCTCTCGCCCTCGAGCCGCACCGCCGCCATGCGGGTGTAGGGCGGCCAGGCGAGCACCTTGCGCCGCTCCAGCTCCCGCTGGGCGAAGCCGTCGAAGTCATGGACGAGCATGCGCTTCACCGGGTCCGCCTCGGGGTTGTAGGTCTGCACGAGCACCCGCCCCGGGTCCTTCCCGCGCCCGGCCCGGCCCGCCACCTGGGTGAGGAGGTGAAAGGTGCGCTCGGCGGCGCGGAAATCGGGGATGGCCAGCGAGGTGTCCGCCATCACCACGCACACCAGCGTCACCCCGGGGAAGTCGTGCCCCTTGGCCACCATCTGCGTGCCCACCAGCACGTCGATCTCCCGGCGCGCGAAGGAGGCGAGCATCTCCGTGAGACGCTCGGCGCTGGTGGCCGAGTCCCGGTCCAGCCGGGCCACGCGCGCCTGGGGAATCCGCTCGGCGACCTCCGCCTCCACGCGCTCGGTGCCGACGCCCATCTTGAGCAGCGGCCCGGTGCACTCGCGGCAATGGTCCGGCAGCGGGTGGGCCACGCCGCAGTAGTGACACACCACCCGGTTCTGCGAGCGGTGATAGGTGAGGCACACGTCGCACTCGGAGCACTTCACCGAGGTGCCGCACACCTCGCAGATGAGGAAGGTGCTGTGGCCGCGGCGGTTGAGGAAGAGGATGACCTGCTGGCCCTTGGCGATCGTCTCCGCCATGGCGTCGAGCAGCGGCGCCGAGAGGATGGGCGCCTCCTCCTGGACGAGCGGCTCGCGGGGACGCTCCTGGCGCAGGTCCACCAGCCCGATGGAGGGCATGGGCCGGTCATCCACGCGGTTCTTGAGCTCCAGCTTGCGGTAGCGGCCGCGGCGGGTGTTCTCCAGCGTCTCCAGCGAGGGCGTGGCCGAGCCGAGCACCACCACCGCCCCGGCCTGCTTGGCGCGCACCACGGCGAGGTCGCGCGCCTGGTAGCGCAGCTTGTCCTCCTGCTTGAAGGAGGGATCATGCTCCTCGTCCACCACCACGAGGCCGAGGTTCTCCACGGGAGCGAACACCGCCGAGCGCACCCCGACGGCGATGCGCACCGTGCCCTTGCGAAGGGCCTGCCAGTGGAAGAGGCGCTCGCGGTCCTTGAGGCCCGAGTGCAACACGGCCACGTCCGCGCCGAAGCGGCTGCGGAAACGGCCCACGAGCTGCGGCGTGAGGGCGATTTCCGGCACCAGCACGAGGCTGCCCTTGCCGTGCTCGAGCGCGCGCTCCACGGCGCGCAGGTACACCTCGGTCTTGCCACTGCCGGTGACACCGTGGAGGAGGAAGGGCTGGAAGCCGCCGGTGCCGACAGCCGTGTGGAGCTCCTTCACCGCCGCGTCCTGCTCGGGAGTGAGCTGCGCGGGACGGCCCTGGCCGAGCCCCTCCTTCACCCCGGGGGCGATGACCTCCTCGTCGATGCGGACGAGGCCGCGCTCCACCAGCTTGCGGAGCGTCTCACGGGCACCGGGGATGGCGTGGGCCACTTCCTCCAGGGGCGCGCGACCGCCCACCGCGAGGAGATAGGCCAGCGCGGCGGATTGGGCGGGAGCACGGCGAAGGGCAGCGGGCGCCTCGGTGACGAGCGCCACGGCGAACTCCTGCACGTCGGGCTTCGCCTCCTTCTCCATCTCGGCCTTGGTGAGCCCGGGGGGAAGCGCGCTCTTGATGACCTCGCCGAGCGGGTAGCGGTAGTGCTCGGCGGCGAAGCGCAGGAGCGAGATGAGATCCGGCGGGAGGGACGGCGAGTCCTCCAGCACCTTCATGATGGGCTTGAGCTTGACGCTCTCGGCCTCGGGAGGAGGCGTGGCGGGCCCGAGGAAGAAGCCGAGCGACATGCTGCGGCCAAAAGGCACGAGGATGCGCTGGCCCGGAGACAGCCGCCCCGAGAGCCCCTCGGGGACGACATAGGTGAACTCGCCCCGGACGGGACGGCCGACTGCAACGGAGGCGAGGTTCGAAGGGCTCACGGCGACCTGTGAACCACTGTAGCGGCGGTCCCTGACACCGGTAGTTTCTGGCCGGAGTGTTCACAGCGGACACATCCGTGGACACACAGGGCCATACCCACAGTGGAGAACGCGGTTCACCCCAGCCGAACCACGGGTTCTCGGCGCGCTCCATTCCGGACCGGAGCGCACGCAAGGCGGGCATGGCCCAGATGTCCGCGCGAAGAACCTCCAAAGGACCCCAGCGCGTCACGAGGCGCGCATGGCCGCTGACGAAAGCGCGCGCATATTGAACTTAGTAGCTGTCATGGCTCAAGCAGCTTCACCCTTGGGCTTCTGTGCCGAAGCACCGACGGCCTGCTGTCGCAGGAGCCGGACGAGTACGGAGAAGGCCAACTTCGGCGGGACTGCATTGCCGATGCAGTGCGCGAGGAGTCCTCGGTTCGAGTTCGGCCCGAAGTCAAACCAATCTGGAAAGAACTGCACCCGCGCCGCTTCGTGGGGAGTCAGCGTGCGCAGCTCCTCGGGGTGAAAATAGCGCCCCTGGCCGGGGCTACCGAACCCCGTGGTGATGGTGTGGGCGGGCTCGTGCCATTTGAGCTTCCCATACATCGCCTTGTAGCGGTGCGAGGGGTTGTCGCGATGGCATTTGGGCCGAAGATGGTTCGGCAAGTCGTAAGTATCTGGGTTCTCAAGCAGATACTTCGCCCTCTGCTCATTGGCGGGACTCAGCCGGGCCGGGGTGTCGAAGATCGACTGTTCAGAGAACTTCTTCTTCTGAAGGTCCTTGATTGCCCACTGCAGGGTTCGAGGCTTCTCGATCGGAGGAAAGTCCAGCAGCCCTTGGCGCTCCTCGCCACGGTAGGCGACCAGAATATGGCGGATGCGCTTCTGAGGAACTCCGATGTCGACCATGCGCACCAGACGGTGCGCCACCTTGTATCCCAGGTTGTCTCTCAGCCACTCCGTTGCTCGAATGAGCACCGCTCCGTGATCGCGGCGCACCCCCTGGACGTTCTCGATGAGGACGTAGCGGGGCTCAAGCACCTCGGCCGCGCGGACCATCACCATGTACAATTCGTTCTTCTTGTCGTGCCTACGGGTGTGGTTGTTGAGGTCTGAGTGACCCTGACAGGGAGGGCCGCCCACCAGGATGTCGACCTTGCCCACCTCGCGCCGCGTCTCTTGCTCCGCAGTGGACAGCGGCATTCCAGGGACTAGACCGAACCTGGAGAGGACGTCGCCTCGGTTGTGCTCGATTTGAGAGGTGAAGTTCAGGTCGTACACGGCACGAACGCGCTCGTCCAACTCCATGGCTAAGCGCACCTCAAGCTTCGCATTGATCGCGCGGCAGGCCTCCATGACTCCCAGGCTCAGTCCTCCCGAGCCTGCGAAGAGGTCGACCAGTCTCAATCGTTGAGTGCCGCCAAGAGGCAGCGGCCGGGCCCGGCTGCGCAGGAAGGCGGCATCGCCACCGTCGATTTGGTCCAGGTCGTCGCTCATCGCTTCGTGATCCCTGCCTTGGAGAACCGGCGGACCAGGGCTGCTGGGTCGCGCAATGCGCACTGCCATACCACGAGAACGTGATAGCCGAGTCGCCTCAGTGCCAGCGCTTTTCGGGCATCTCGCTGGCGGTTCGCGGCCAGCTTCGCTTCCCAAAAAGCGGTGTTGCTCTTGGGGACGGTCGCCAGATTGCAGTTCCGATGACCGTGCCAGAAGCATCCATGAACGAAGACCGCCCAGCGCGCTCTCTTGTTGGCGATGTCCGGGCTTCCGGGCAAGTCGCGGGGACAAAGCCTGAACCGGGCTCCCGCGTTCCATAGGAGCCGCCGGACTTCCACCTCGGGCTTGGTGTCACGCCGCCGCACGGCCTTCATCCGGCGTGAGACTTCTTCAGAGGGCTGTACCGCTGCGCGATGGCGTGTCACTCCGGAAGGATAATCACGCGGCACCAGGATTCAGCCGAGGAAGACCTGGAGGCTACGCGCCCTGCGCAACCGCTTGCCACCATCGGGAGGATGCTCGTGAAAGTTCCGTGGGTGCACCACACGACCGTGGGCTCGTTTGTCCTCCGTACGCTCAAGATCGAAGAAGTATACCGGCTCTCCCGCCGCCAGCCCACCAAGTCCCCGAGAAGGGCTCACCCCGTCGACGATAACGAGATGGCCGTCGGCGTTGCGCAACTCCACCGTGTCGCCACGGGATCCTGGTACGACACGCTCAAGGCTGCCCCACACGTCCAGAGGTGGCTCCTGCCCGGTAGGTTGCGGGTGAGGCCAAACCGTGGGGCCCCACTGAAGGTAGCGTCCGCACGAGGGCCGTAGGCGGCAACCTCGGCAGTGAGGGCCCGGCTCCGCCAAACTCTTCGCGCCGAGGGCCTTGCCCGCCGGGAGATCTTCGGAGATCGCCTTGAGCAGGGCTCGTGTCTCCTCACGTTCCGTGTCACCCCACGGAACCGGGTAACGAGCGTCTCCCTCCAGGAAGAGCCGTACGGACACTGAGCCGGCTTCTTCGGCGGCCAGGGCATACAACCGCACCTGGAGTGTCGCGTCCGGCAGCAACTGCCCCTCTTCATCGTGAAGGCGGCCGGACTTGAAGTCGACGATGTCAAGCGTGCCGGGCGCTGTCTGCTCGATGCGGTCGGCTTTTCCTCGGAGCCGCATCGAGGGGGCAACCAGCCATGCCTCGTCTCCCGTTTCAAGCCGTGTGGAGTCAGGTCCTTGGCCAGTGGGAACTCCCAGCAGGTCCCGCAAGGGCCGTGCGGGCTTGCTCTTACCCTGAAGCGCTAGCCGAGCTACCCACCGTCGAAGACGCAGCTCCCGAAGTTCCCAATTCCGGCTCCCCATCGCTTCACGCAGGGGGACGAGCGCCGCAGTGCTCGCCGTCCCGGAGAGCTGAAGCTCCGCCTGCTGTGTTGCCTCCGCGAGGAGGATGGCGCATGCCCCCTCCCGATTCAGCTCAGCCCCCCAATGGCCCTCGCTCAGTTCCCGCCGTACATGGTGCACGATGGTGCCGACCAGGGCATGAACGGTTGGTGGAAGAAGCATCGAGGCGCTCCTTTCGCCGAGTACCGAGAGCTTGCATCTGCCCAGCGCGCCGAACCGGGAGGGAGAGAAAAAAGCGGGTACCTCCACTCGTTCGATCGGACTCGGGAGAGGGTGAGGCCCCGTCATTGACCCCGAGCCTCGCTGACGATCTTCTCGCGCACCAGCACCTGGCGGCGCAGGAGGTTGAAGCTGTCCCAGCACAACGGCAGTTCCCCCTCCTTTTTTGCCTCCACATAGGCCTGCGCCAGGATCGTCCCGTCTGGAGGTCCGTCATCCTTGCTCCAGTCCCAGAGGGGGTGCCGGATGAGGACCCACGGGGTGAGTTCACTGCCCTGCTTCCGTATCCGGAAGGCGGGCACGTCTCCGAAGACAGTGCTCTCGCCACCGAAACGATCAGCCATCTGCCGCGCCAACTCCGCAGCGAGCTTCGGCCAGCGCGCCAGCTCCACGTACGCCTTGAAGTCTCCCTTCGAGAGGCCAACTCGATAGTCCGGGTCCACCATGGTCCGGATGAACGCCAGTCCCAGTTGCCAGTCGAGGAGCCCGTGGAATGGCTGATTGCCGTAACGTCGCATGCAGCGGTAGCAAGAGGAGTCGCACCCCGTATGCTGGCCGTCGAGAAACTGCTTGAGGGGGTACTTGTCCTTCTTCTCGAAGATGGACTGGATGAGGCTCGCGATGCGGGGCTGGCCTGCCTCTTGCTGAACGAGCCAGTTGCAGTAGCCTGCTCCGTTGACGAGGTGATCGGTGAGCTGTAGGAGCGGCCGGTGGTCGTCCCCCTTGTAGCGCCGAGGCTCCAGCACGTCGAACTCCTCGGGATCGATGTCCAGCTCGAATGCGGCCCGGCTGGCGATGATGAAGCTGGCCGAGATCGCCGCAGCGCGAACCCCAAGCCAGCGCGTCACGTCGTCTTGGGGCATGCCCTCGTCCACACTTGAGTGCAACCGGTGGAGTGCTAGTCCATCCGTCGTCCCTTGCGTGGAGAGGTAGAGGGAGTCCGTCGTCTTGGGTGCGGCCAGCCACATCTGCTTCTCCGCCTCTTCGGGCGTGAAGCCACGTACGCGCTTGTCCAACTCTCCGTCCGTGCAGACGACCTGGTGCTCGAGCTTCGCGCCCAGCAAGCTGTCCGTGCCCTGCTTCACGCGGAAGTAACGTCCCTCGGTTTCGTGGTTCGGTCCTCGATTGAGCCGGAATGTCCGGCTGTTCTTGTATTGGAAGGGCAACTTCCAGGTTCCTCCGGGGCCAAAGCCCTGGGCCTCCTCGAACTGGATCTGGTCCGCCTCGGCCTGAATGGAGCGATGGCGGACGCCGCTGTCCGCCTCCTCCTCCGTGGTGCGCGCGAAGAGCGGAAAGTCTGTCCGGAAGGCATTGGGCACACAGCAGAGCCGACGCGGGCCATTGAGGGCAGCGCCGCATGTGCACTTCGTGCTCGCCTCCTGCTTCGTGAGGTCCGTCCACGCTTGGCAGACCGTGCACTGCATCAACTCGAAGGTATGGCCGAACGCCGAGGTCTCAATGGCGTAGATGGCTTCTCCGCCCTTACGGGCGATGGGGTTGGTGAGGTTGGGAGTGAAGCCCACGGCCAAGTGCTCGCGTTTGTCGATGACGACCGTGGAGCCGGGCGCGAACTCGTAGATGGCGAGATCGAGATCCCGGTCCACAGTGCTCCACTCGCGCTGTCCTCCGTTGCGTCTCAGCCCCATGTACAACTCGCGGACACGGGTTGGCATGCCGTACATGGGCAGCAAGCCATACTCGGCCAGCACGTGCGCGAGCCCCGTCTGCTTGATCCGGTCCACGGCGGACCTCATGTGGGCCATGAGGTCCGGCACGTTCACCTGAAAGGTTAGCGTGCTGCCCTCTTCGAGCAGCCGCGCCAACTGCTCGGCGTAGCCCCGCGTTGCCTCAAGCGTTTTCTCTATCCGCGCCTGCCAAGCCGGGTTCTGGAAGAGGACCGTGGGTAGATACTCGCCATGGATGTCCGGTGGGATCATGAGGTCACCCGGGAAGGGCCGCCCCATCTTCCTTTCTTCCTCTCGCAGGCGCCTGAAGGCACTCCACAGCCACCCCTTGCGGACGAGCCGACCGCCGATGTTCTCCATCCGCTTGGTGAGGAAAGGCGTCGGTGGAATGTCCCCCGTCATGGCCTTCGGTTCGCGGAAATAGAAGACATCGTGGCTCTTGGTTCGGCAGATCGTCAGGGCCAGGGAGAAGGCCTGGCCACGGCGCCCCGCGCGACCCACGCGCTGTTGGTAGTTGAAGCGCTGAGGGGGCATGTTCGCCTGGAGGACGACCTGCAGTGGGCCAATGTCGATTCCCACCTCCATCGTGGTCGTCACGGCCAACAGATCGATCTCGCTCCTCCGCTTGAAGAGCAGGTTCTGTTCCCCGAGTACCAGCTCACCGGCTTCCGGGGTCTCGTCATTCGTGCCTTCGAGATCTTCCAGGCGTGGGACGAAGATGCCGCGGAACTGCCGCTGGCGCTCGGCGGGTTTCTCCGTTTGTCCAGTGAGTTCCTCGCAGTGGAGCCGGAAGGCTCCGTGGCCGCCCTCGTCGGCGACGACGGCTGCGCGCTGGATCCGGCGGGCCAGGAAGCTGCGCACGTGCAACTCACGGATGGGCTTCTTGTCCAGCTTGGGCCAGTCGAGCTTCGCGAAGCAGCGCGTGCAGACGCTGGCTCCTGGATGCAGGTGGACACGGGAGCACTGCGCACACCGGACGTAATGGGCGTCTTCCGGAGCAAGTTGGATACGGACATGGGGCATTCGGATGAGCCCATCCTTGTGTCCAGCGTCCGCCAGCAGGTCCAAAGCCGCTTTCAGCTGAGCCTCCCAGTCGGTGGCCCACACCTCCTGGGCGAACTTCTTCACCTTGGGGCCGACTTGAGCAGCCTCTCGCCACTCGTTGGGCATCTTGGATTGGCCCGTGGCGTCCTTCTCGGCGAAAGGACTCGGCCAATACCGATAGGAATCAGCCATGACCCGGAGCAGCGCGGCCAGCTCTCCGGCTCGCCGCTGCTTCTGTTCGCTCGTGCCTGGGAGCTGCTGGAGCGGCACCGTCACGTACCCCAGGCCCGACTCCTCGAACGAGAAGTACGTCTTGCTGAAGACGACATCCGTCATCACCCGATGCACCTCGGTGAGGAGCTGGACGCGGGCATTGTCCATGGCGAGTGCCTCGTCGCCCTCCTCGGAGCTTGCCCAGGTGAGCTCGCCGGTCGCGGGTTTCAGCGAGAGCAGCCGGTTCCACGGGAAGCGCACCGGCACGGTGCTGCCTGGCTGTTGGCCGGCGGGGCGCTCGACTCCCGCCCCATCGTAGGGGTGGACACCGCACCGGGCCATCTCAGCAATCAGAATGGGAACCTTCGAATCTGGACCGAGTTGCTCGGGCCTGGCGATGCCGATGATGTCGGAGAGCGAGGCGCTTGGGTCGAGTACATTGGCGAGCTGACTTTTCGTGGCGGCAAGCTGTTTCTCCAGCATCTCCTTGATGGAGGAATGCACCGCCGCAAGAGACTGCTCAAGCGCAGCGCACCTGTCCTCAAGCTCCGCCCGCTGACGGTCGCGTCCAGCAAGGTAATGTCGCAGCGTCCTCACGAGCAGCTCGCGGCGGATGTCCTGGTGGTGGTTCTTCTCGATGGAGAGCGCTGCCTTGGCCGCGTCCTGCCGGCTGTCCGAGAAGGACACCAGCTTGGGAGATTCCACCGGGTTCGAAACACGTTGCGCGTCGAAAAGTTCGGTGGCCAGGAGCTGCGTCGTCTTAGCAAAACCTGCCCGGAAGTTCCGCAAGGGAGACAGGCGGTAGCGCTTGTCGACCCGACCTTTGTACGAGGTGAGGCAGTTCGGGCAGGAGTAGGGCACGTTGGTGCCCGGGGAGTCCCAGTTGCGCTTGTGCCCGGCATCCGAGCCGCTGCTTTCGTAGTACCAGCCCTCAAGATGCCTGCCAGGGTCGAACTCCGAGTCCTTCACCTTGTCTCGCTTGAGGATGCCCCCCGTCTCTCGCTCAAGGACGGCCTTCAGCCACAGGCCCTTGTCCTTGTCATCCGTCGGCCCGTCGGAGGGACGGTTCCTGGAATTGGGCCAGAAGAGGGCGTATTGCTTCCAGGAAAGATCCTCAAAGCGCTGAGAGGCGGCGTCATCCGGCAGTCCCTCAAGCTTCGGTTCCTGGGGTAGGAGTTCGGCCAAGTAGGGGCCTCTGGAGATGTCGGCCCGCATGCCACCGAAGAACAGCTCGCCGCAGCACTCACAATAGACGAGCTCGAAAAGCCTGTGCTCCCGGGTACCCTGTGGGCTCTCGATGGCGATGCGGTGAGCCTGCTCGATGGTGAGTTGGCCCACTTCTGCCCGCCGTTCCTCCTTCGTCTTCGGAGAGCCGATACCCTTGTAAGCCGGGGCGTAGAGACCTTCGATGCTCCGGAAGAAGGTGTGTACGCGGAACGAGGGAAGATCGAGGCCCCTGAGGTAGCCGAGCTGCTTCAGCCCATCTGCCGCTCCGCGAACGAAGAGCAGCCCACGAATGGCTTCCAGGTGCTCCGTTTCCGTATGCCCTGCCTCCGCCGTGGGAGGCCCGAAGAGTTTCTCCGCCAATTCGCTCACGGGCTGTGCGCGCGAACGCCCCTCGTCCTGCTGCCAGCACGCCCACAGGAGGCGGTGGGTTGCCTCCGTGATGGCCTCGGAGATGGCTTGGGGCAGGGGCTTGTTCGCGCCGATGCCGAGGGCCGCACAGACGCGCCTCCACGCGCGCTCAAGGGACTCGATGCCGTCGGGAACCCTGGCGGACAGAGGCTGCGCCAGGAGAACGTCGGGGTCGCTCCATCCCGGGCTCTGGTGCGCCACGAGCAACTCGCGGAAGGGCTCTGGCTCCAGCCGCACCTTGGCGGGCTCGGTAGTGGGCTCGTACCTGCCTTTTCTCTCGTGCCCAGACACGATGGACTGACGCCACGACTCCTTGGACTGCTCCTCGCTCCGGTCCGCTGGGGGCAGTCCAAACGGGCCAAACATGTCCCACAGATACTGGGAACTCTTCTCTGCCTCCGTCGGCGGCGCGGCGGGAAGCGACGCGCTCGAGGCCAGGACACGGATCTTGCTCCGTTGTTTCGCGCTCTGGGTGAGGCCCAGCCGCTCAAGCAGCATTCGTAGAAGGAAGGACACCTCGGTGCCCGCGGCTCCTCGCTGCAGGTGCAACTCGTCGAGCACGAGGAAGAAGTACGCATCGTCCTGCTCAAGCCACCTGCGGGTCTGCTCAAAGATGGGTTCCTCGACCTCGCGGTTGAGCATGGCGCTCAACATGCTGACGTTGGTGATGAGGATGTCCGGCGGATCCAGCTGCATGTCCCACCGGTTCGTCATCTCCGAGCCGTCCACGGACGGGAACATGAAGGGCGAGTCGTCGACGCCGGTGGCGGACGGGGCCTGATGCGCGTCCTTGTCCGTCAACTGGAGTTGGGCGAGCCGTTGGTGCGTCGCCTCATCGGGAGCACCGAAGAGCTTCTGGTAGTCCTCAAGGAGGCTCGACAGGGAGCGCTTGCCCACCTCCGGCGCCTCCGCATACGAGAGGAAGGCCGCCGCCTCGGGGGCCGCGCCGTGCATCTCCCGATGTCCATCGAGTTTGGCGTGCAGGTTTTCCTGGGCCTGTCTGTCTAGCGCGTGGAGTCTGGCCTGGATCTGCCCACGCTCCAGGCCGACCATGTGCTCGAAGAGCTGGGTCAGGCGGCGGTTGCGGCGATCCTTCTCGTCCTTCCAGACGGCTTCGTACGCTACGTCATCGTTGGCGTCGGCCAGCTTGTGGCCCTTGATCTTGATGGACCCCAACTGCTTCGCGGCATCCTTTCCTTCCAGGAGAAAGGAATCCAGGCCGCGGGGGTTGCTCGTCGAGCCTGGATGGCCGGTGACCTCGGTGGCACCGATGTAGCGACCGAAGAAGATGCGGTTGCCATGGAAGTGCTCCTGCATGGCCTCGCGCGCTTCGGCGGAGTCGAGTGCCTTGCGCAAGCGAACGAGCTGGTCCTCGACCAGAGCGTTCATCGGGTACAAGACGAGGGCGCGGACCGCCGCCGTGCGTTTCTCGCCCGCTCGGTGCCGCTCGAAGGCAGTATTCAAAGGATTCTTCGAATCGGGCCGCTTCTGCTTGGGGAGCTTGAAGTGGCGCCGCCCCTTGCTCTCCTCGGAGTAGGGCTGGCCTGTCGTGGGATCCACCCACCAGCGATGCTCTAGATACCCCTTCTCGGGGGCGTCCCAGCTGATGGCCTCTTTGGCGAGCTGCGCCAGAAGGGGCAGCATGAAGGATTCCGTTTTGCCCGAGCCCGTGCCGGAGGTGACGACGCCAGGCGTGCCGGGCCGGACGCCCCTGTGCAGCATCTGGAGCTGGTGGCGGTAGGGCGCGTACTTCGCTTGCCGCTTCAGCGGCAGACCGCCCTCCTTCCGAGGCTCCGAACCAAACAGCCCCGCGAGCGTCAGCTCGACGAAGGCGCGTCGCGCTGCCTCGTCGAAGCCAGCCAGGGGCCCGTCGTGCGAGGTATTCGAGTAGAGTGCATCGAATGACAGCTCCGCGGGCTCGTACCGGGGAATGGCTTCGATGAGCGGCTCGGTGCAGAAAGAGCCGGGCTGGCGCAACAGCCGGCGCCGCTCCTCAGCCACGCTCTCGTCACCGATACGGAAGGCAGTGTCGAGATAGCTGATGTAGAGTTCGCGGATGCGCTCGAAGTTTCCAATGGGGTCCTGCATTACTCGACCTTCCTTTGAGTCCACGACTCGGGAACCGCTCGCGCGGCCAGGGGAGCGAGCTTCTTGCCGAACGGATAGACGTATGCGGTGACGACGGGGCGGCCCTTGCGCTCTTCGATGCGTGGACCGGGCGCCCCGGCGCCGACCACCGTGCACAGGCGGGCCAGCGGTAGCGGCAGGTGCAAGGGAGAATTGGCCATGGTCTGGAGTACTCCGCTGCCGTCGAGCGTGAAGGGAGGCCGCCCCGCTTTTTCAGCTGCATCCAGGAGCGCCCACGCTCGGGAGTAGCTCCAACCCACGGGTGTCCCTCCCCGCATGACGACGTAGATGGGGGAGCGCTGGCCGTCCTGGCGTCGCTCAATGCTCACCTCGCCCGGATCTTCCGGTGTCCGCTTGAAGGAGCCATTCTTCCAACACCAAGTTGCCTCGCGCTCGTACATCTCCGGAGGTACATCCCGCGAGAGTTCCTCTCGAACGGTGAAGTGCTGGGGGACGATGGACGCATCGGGCCAGTCGAGGAACTCAAGTGGGGCGAAGGCCAGTTCTTTGGAGAGGGCTTCGAACGGCTCCAGGGCTCCATTCTTCGCCTCCAGATGGAGGATGGGAGGTTGGAAGCGGTTGGGCGGCGCCGCGTAGGTCACCTCCAGGCCACGCTTCTTGCCCTCGGTCCCGACGAGCCTGGAGATCGTTTGCGGCAACAGGCCCAGTACGGTGCCACTGAAGCGGTTTCCTCTCCGGAAGATGACGAGCCGAGGCCTACGGGCGACGACGAGCGTCTGTCTGCCATTCATGCGCAGCATCGTGTCGATGGCGCCCACCTCCGCCAGCGCCCGGAGCAAGTGGTAGCGCAGCGAGTGGTGCTCGTCCGTATGCGTGAGCCGGGCCAGGTGTTCGTGGGCTTCACGCAAGGGAATGCCGCTGCGGTTATGCGCTATGGAGGAGAGAACATCTATCAGGAGCGCGGCCTCCCTGGAGTAATCACCACTCACCTGTTCCGTGTCCTGAAGGTACCTGTCCAGGTCAGCCGGTGCGCACTCAAGGCCAGCCGGGTGCACTGTGGAGCGTGCGGCTTTCACGTAGTCGGCGTGGATGGCCCGCACCTCGGGCCTCTCGGTGATGGGCACATACTCCGAGCCCTGCCGGACGAAGAAGAGGTCGGTTCGCCCCGAGAACGCACGCTTCCAATGACGCCGGTCCTTTTGAAGAGGTGAGAAGTTGCCATCCGGCAGGACCGGTTTATGCGTGTCACCAACAAAGACAACCATCGTCGGGGAGTTGTTAGGGCCGATGGCCAGCCACGGAAAACCATCGTTGGGAACGAGGGACATTTCTCCGACTCCAGGCCCTAGCCAGCGTGCCGTTGCATCGAAGAACAGCATGTCCATGGCGCGGCTACGGTCCTGGGTCGTGAAGCCCAAACGAATCTCGTCGACCGGACCGCTAAGGGGCTCAAGTCGGCGCGAGGTCGTCTCAAGCCAGAAGGCTCCGCTCGGCAGCCCTTTGTGGTCGATTGCGAGGCTCAATGCATCCAGGGAGGCCTTCGCCTCGCCCCGGCGCTCCAGGGCATATCCCTCGATGTGCACCTTCCAAGTCGCCGCCACGTGCAGCTCGTCTAGCGCATCAAGATCGAGCCCTGCGGGAAGGAGCCACTCCTCTACCTGCTGCTCGTCAGTGCCGCGTTGGCACGGCAACCACGAGCCGACGACGGCAACCTCGACCTTCTCGGCGCCGGGCGCGTGGATGCGTGGCAGGTAGCCGGTCAGTCGATAGAAACCACCCATCGAGGTGCGTAGCCCTCCCACGAAGTGAGGCCGCTGGGGCTCCGTCGTATGGAGAAGCGTGTAGACGCCCTCAAGTCCTTTGGGTGAGGAATCCAACTGGCGCAGCTGGCAACCTTCGACCTCACACCACCCCGAAAGCGCGCACTGATTCTTCTTCCCTCCAAACGCCCGGACGAAGGCCTCGACCCTGTCATCGCGGACGAGGGCGCGCTCGCACTCGGCCAGCTCTTCGCCATTGGCAAGCCGGTACTCACCCGTGATGATCCGTAACAAGGGCACGACACCACTCGCGAAGGTCCTCCGGGCCGCCCCCGTGAGCATCTGCTCGAACGGCTGCCGCGGCGAACGGGCGGAGGCTTCCGGTACGAGCCGGTAGCTGAAGTCTCCTGCCCTGAAGTCGAGGGCTTCGCGGGTGAAGCCGGGCTTGTCGGGGTACTGCTCGGTGCAGCCGACGTAGAGCTCAAGCAGGTCGTCTTCGTCGAAGTGAGCCATCAACGTGGTCTGGCCCGTGCGCTCTGGTCCGCTCGTACGTTCCAGGCTGGGCGTGCTCGTCTCCTGCACCACTGCGCGCCAGAACGGGCTCTCTCGTGGGTCCCGGCCGCTCTGCAGGTACTTGTCGAAGAAGCTGTCCAATTCCTTTTGGAATTCCTTGCCGAAGACCTGCTTCGAGCGGCGCAACGCCTCAAGCACCGGCGTGATGGGAGGTTTGTCCACGAGCAGATCAGCTTTCTCCAGCACCGCTCTCAGCTGTAGCCGATCCGCATGGTTGGGAAAGGCTAGGTAGAACGAGCGCCCGATGATCTTGCGATAGGTGTCGCGTGGGGGGAGGCTCAGCACCCGGTACCGGTCGCGATGGTGCTGCGTCCAGTCGGCAAGATCCTCCCAGACGTCTTCCAGGCTGCCGGACTCCCGGGTGGAGGAGAAGCTGCTGACCGGTTTTCCGAGCACCAGACCCATGCGGCGATAGAACCACCCCTCGTGCGGAGGGTAGCCCGATGCCACCAAGCAGGTCAGCCAGAGGCAGCCGAAGAAGTAGGGCTCTTCGTCGCTGAAGCGGCTCCAATACGCGTCGGGACTACCGCTACGGAGACGGTACTGAAGGTAGTAGCTCTCGAAGGTGCACCGCTCCTTGTCGAGTTCCTGGCGGATGGCGTCAGTGAAGGCCTTCAACACCTCCTGCGCACGCTCGGGGGACTCTCCGACGATGACGCAGAGTTCCTCAAGGGAAGCCGGGATGTTCCTGATCGGCTCCAGACTCATGCTTCTGGTGAACGTGTGTGCGAAGAGCCATTCGTTCCAGTCGGAGTAGGAAGCGCTGCTCCAAGGCTTCGATGGTACCGTCGATAGAATCGGAGCTTCTGGAACCACCGCAGTCATTCCCATGTTCCTGGAGGAAATCGGGTATCACCTTACCCCGACCCACCAGTGCAGCATACCCACTTAGGACGTATTGAGTTTTCTCGGGTCGCACCCAAGGCCTGAAAACACCGACGCGGCGAGTCAGGCTCCGAAGAGCCCGACCCGCCGCGCCATTGACGGCCCGCTCACGGGCCACGCTTCACTTCGTCATGCCCTCAGCGGCCTCAGACTCCGCGAGCACTCCCAGTAGGTGTACTCGCACGTGTCCGTCGAGGAATCGCACGGCACCCGCATCACCGTGATGAGCTCACACGGGTGCTTCGGCTCGTCGTTCACCGGGCTCGCCGGCACCTCGACCGGCGAGAGCGGCTCGGCGCCGTGGCTCTTGAAAGGCTGGCTCGCCTGCCTCGACACACCTCCTCGCGGCTGCTCCTCGTTCGTCTGCTGCGTCGGAACCTCCGGCATGCACACCACCGGCAGCACCGACGCCGTCCCCAACACCGCCCCCAGCACGCACAGCTTCGTTCGCATGAAACCCCCTTGCCGGCTGACCCCCTCCTTCACGCCGATGGCGCGTCGGTTCCGGTTCAGCGGCAAGGACGCAAACTACTCGCTGGGTCTGACATCCCCTCCGGCATCCCGTGCGGTAGAGCCCCTCCGTCCCAGAGGCCGGACGCCCCTCCTACCCTCTGTGTTTTCAGGTACTTACGAACCACTCCCACGAGGGCGGGATCACACTGGCCGACTCCTGCGGTCATGTCATCGTTGGTTGCCCGACGGTGCCCGGAGTAGGACACCCGGCCCCAGGGGCAGGGGTGTCGCCATGAACAAGCGCAATCTCACTGTGGACGTGATGGACCTGCTCGCGCGGATTCGCGCCAACACTCCATCCGAGGAAGAGCAAGCGCTCCTCGAGACCGCCATCAACGCGATTCTCTTCATCACCTCGACGGGTCAGCGGTACGCCTTCGCGGACTTCCTCAAATACCTTGAGTCCAGCTCGCCCCCGCCCGTGGTCGCCGCGTTCAAAACACGCGAGGAGGCGGAATCCTGGCTGAACAACCACCCGGAACCACCTGATTCGACGCTCGTGCTGATCGCGGACCGGTACCACACCGTCGCGTATATCCGCGAGCTGAACCACCGGCGCCTGCTCCCCCTCACCGTCATCGAATACCATCTCGGCCGGCTCAAGCGCGAAGGTCTCCCTCCTGCCGCAGCCTCTTTCAATACCCGCGAGGAGGCGGAATCCTGGTTCATGAACCAGTCCGCGCCTCCCGAGCAGACCTTCATCCAGATCGCGAGTGACGACTACCTCGCGGTCTTCCATCGCAACGTCAATCACCGCGCCATCTACCCGTTCTCCATGGCCCTGGATGAAGAAGAGCCGGGAGAGGGCGACTCCTGATGCACGGGCCTCAGAGGATGCCGGCGATGCAGGGGAAGGCCTCGCCGGTGACGACAGCCGAGGTCAGCCCACTGCTGTCACTCACCTTGAGGGAGATCCTCCCCATATCGTAGGGGGGATCCCAGTTGTGGTAGGGGCAGGTGATGCCCGTCGTGGAGTTCGAGCTCGGGTACCAGGACGAGTAGTAGGACAGCTCGTTGTAGGGCTGGGCGTAGACCTGCCAGTGGTAGGTGTACGGACCGCCAGAGCCGCCGCTCCCCGTGCCCTGACAATTCAGGATGTGGGTGTTGACGGGGCGCGAGCAGGAGATGGATGCGGTCGGGCAGGACTGCGAGAAGCTCGTGGTCACCGTTTTGGTGCCAGACGTCTGGCATCTGTCGATGGTCCCGGTGCTGTTGATCGTGATGGGGTAGGCCTTCGCCTGGAAGCTGTGCGAGCCACAGTTCACCGTGCTGTAGCTGAAGTTCCAGGTGCCCGAACGGTTGGCATCACCCTGGATGTCCGAGGAACCCCGCAGCGTGCCGTCGATGAAGTAGTCCACGTGGATGCCGTTGGCGGGATAGGTCACCGTCCAACTCCCGCTGCCGGCCGCCTCGCCTCCCCACGAGCTGAAGCCCGCCAGCGACAGGGCGCTCACGCTCGAACCCGAGCAGATGGCGGACCCCGTCGTCCCCACGTCCTCGGACGGCGCCAGCCCTCCCTCCTCGGGAGCACCACAGGCCACCAGCATCATTCCCGCCAACAGGGCATACGGGGCAGAACGCCTCAGCTCTCGCTTCATCGCGGCACTCCTCAGGGAAGAATCGGTCCTATACCGGAAAACTTTTATAACACGGAAAATAAGTTTTCCCAATAAGCCGCTTATTCCCTGAATGGCTGGAGCCGCGAGGTTCAGCGCCGGAGCATCGTGAGCGCGCGCTGGAAGTCCTCGGGCAGTGGCGCCTCGACGCTCACCACACCTCCCGTGGCGGGGCTCGGCAAGGACAGCCGCACCGCGTGCAGCGCGTGCCGGCCAATCTCCTTCGCCGCCGGGTGCTTCCGCGTCTCCTCCGGGCCGTACAGCGAGTCGGCGAGCACCGGGTAGCCCGCCTCGGACATCTGCACGCGAATCTGGTGCGTGCGCCCCGTCTCCAGCTTCACCTCCACCAGCGTCGCGCCCTTCAGCCGCTCGCGCACCTCGTACGAGAGCGCCGCCCGCCGCGCCGAGTTCACCTTCGTCGTGAAGAGCCTCGGGTTCCTCGGATCCCTCCCGTACGGGGCCTCGAGCCGGTCACGCTCGGGCGTCTCTCCCAGCACGATCGCCCAATAGCGCTTGTCCACCCGCTTCTCCTGGAACGCCCGGTCCAGCGCCGCCACGGCCTCGTCCGTGCGCGCCAGCACGAGGCATCCGCTCGTCTCCCGGTCCAACCGGTGCACCACTCCGGGTTGTGCGATGCCCTCCACGTCGAAGGGCGGCAGCCTCGCCGCCAGCAGTTCCACCACCGAGGGGACACTCCCCCCCGCCGGCTCCACCACCAGGTCCGCCGGCTTGTTCACGATGACCATCGAGGCGTCATCGTGGAGCACCGGCAACTCGGGCCCCTCGGCCGAGCGGCTCACCGCGGCGCGCGTGGGGGCTCGCGGCGGGGGACGGCTGAGCTCGATCTCCTCTCCGCCCCACAGCTTGCGCGACATCTGGCACTTCTTCCCGCGGATGAGCACATGGCCCTTCTCGATGAGCGTACGCGCCCGCTCCAGCGAGAGCCCGGGCACGTGCGCCGAGAGGAACTTGTCGAGCCGCTCGCCGGCGGCCTCGCGGGGGACGGAGATTTTCTGGGACGACATGGGGCCCCTTCTACGGCGGGGCCTTCCGGGAAACCACTGGCGAAAGACGGTCCGTATTCCAGCCCTCCTGGGCTACGAATGACGACCGGAGCCTCAACGGCCGTTAGGATAGGGGCATGGCACGCCGTATCGGGCGATGGGCAGTGGCGGTGACGGGGGTGGTGGCGCTGGTGCTCGCCATCACGCTGCTGCCCGTGGACACGTGGCTGCTGGGGCTCGTCGAGCGCATCCGCGGCATGGGCCTGACGGGCGCGGTGCTCTACGTCGCCGTGTACGGGGTGGCGACCATGCTGATGGTGCCCGCCACCGTGCTGAACCTGGGGGCTGGCTTCGTCTACGGGCCGGTGTACGGCACGCTCCTGGTGGTGGTGGCGAGCAACCTCTCGTCCCTCGCATCCTTCATGCTCGGGCGGACCGTCCTGCGCGAGCGGGTGGCCCGACGCCTCGCGGGCCAGCCGAGGTTCACCGCCGTGGACACCGCCGTGGCCGCCCGGGGCTTCAAGGTGGTGTTGCTGCTGCGCCTCTCGCCCGTCTTCCCCTTCAGCTTTCTCAACTACTCCCTGTCGCTCACCCGCGTGCGCCTGCGTGATTACGCGCCCGCGACCACCCTCGGCCTGCTGCCCGCCACGATGCTCTATGTGTACCTGGGCTCGCTGGTGACGAGCGCCGCCCAGCTCTCCCAGGGCGAGCGTCCCGACACCGGGCTCTCCGGGCAGCTCTTCTTCTGGGGCGGATTGGCCGCCACCGTCCTCGCCACCGTGTACATCACCCGGCTCGCCCGCCGGGCCCTCGCCACCACGCTGAACGAGTCCTCGACGTGAGCTGGCTCAGGAGTTCGGCGCGGAGGATTGGGTAGCCGGCGTGGTGGACACCTGACGACGGCCCCAGAGGAACAGCATGGCGACGAGGCCCAGGGTCGCCGCGAGGCCTCCCAGGAAGAAGGGCCGGCCGCTCACGAGGGCGGAGATCGCGCAGAAGGCCGCCAGCTCCACCTTCCGGGCTCGGGTCACCATCATGACCGTGCCACGGTCGTAGCGCAGGCTGACGATCGACGCCTCGGGCACGTGCAGCAGCCTCCGGAAGAGCGCGAAGTTCTGCAGGTGGACGGAGATGACCGCGAAGCGCGTCACGACCAGGGCGCCACACACGGCCTCCGAAAGGCCTCGGAAATCCTCCAGCCCCGTCTCCACCACCCAGTCGAAGTACGCCACCGCCAGGGGGAGCATGATCGCCCCGGCCCCCAGCGTCAGGAGAAACCGCCTGGAGATCCACTGCCCCTTCTCCACCGCCTGCACGAAGAGGGGATTGAGCTCGTAGCTGCCCCCCATCTCCACCCGCTTCCCGAGCTCTCCCCGGGCCTTCAGCCTCGCCGTGGCGATGGTGAGCAGATAGTCGGCGCAGTGCAGGACCAGCCACAGCACGCCGATTCCAACCGGACTCCAGAGCAGCTCCATGAGATCTCCCACCGCCGCTCATAGCATGAAGCCGCCGGGCCTCGACTCACTCCCCAGCCCGCCTCACCACCAGGCGGGCCTCGTGCCGCCCTTCCCCGGTCCACCCCTCGGTGTACGAGACGATCTCCAGTCCCTGGATCAGCCCGGGAAGCTCGCCATCCTCCAACAGGAAGCGGGCCGAGGGATGGGCGTTCCGCTGCAGGTTGCTCCGCGTCGGCTGGGAGAAGATGAACAGCCCGCACGGCGCGAGCACCTTCGAGACCTCCGCGAACAGCGGCCGCCAGAGGAAGTTCTGGCAGAGCACGAGGTCGAAGGGCCCGGGTGGCAGGGGCTCGGTCTCCACATCCAATCGTTGGAGCCGCAGGGGCACACCCGCCGCGCGCGCGTTCTCGGCGGCCCGTTCGAGCGCGACGTCCGAAACATCCGTCAGGGTGACGTCCAGGCCGCGCCTCGCGAGCCACACGGCGTCATGCCCTGGCCCTCCCGCCACCTCGAGCGCCCGGCCCCCAACCGGCAGCAGGTCCGTGAGCGACCGGAGGAACGCCGAGGGCTCCCGGGTCCCCTGCTGCTCGCGATAGCGCGTGTTCCACCGCTGCCTGTCTTCCTCGGACATGACCCCTCCAGCGAGAACGCGTGGACATCCCCTACCACGGAGGACGGCGTCCCCCCGAGCCTCGTGCTACATACGGCCGCCATGTCCACAGAGCGTCCCAAGTACGATCCCTCGTCCATCGAGCCCAAGTGGCAGGCCCGCTGGGAGCAGGAGAAGACCTTCGAAGCCCGCCGTCACCCGGGCCGCCCCAAGGCGTACATCCTCGACATGTTCCCCTACCCCTCCGGCTCGGGGCTCCACGTGGGCCACCCGGAGGGCTACACCGCCACCGACATCGTGGCCCGCTTCCAGCGCATGCGCGGCGTGGACGTCCTCCACCCCATGGGCTGGGACTCCTTCGGCCTCCCCGCCGAGCAGCACGCCATCGAGACCGGCACCCACCCCGCCCAGACCACGGCGAAGAACATCGCCACCTTCAAGCGGCAGCTCAAGTCGCTCGGCTTCTCGTATGACTGGTCGCGCGAGCTGGCCACCACCGACGAGGCCTACGTCCGCTGGACTCAGTGGATCTTCCTCAAGCTCTTCCAGCGCGGACTCGCCTACCAGGCCGAGCTGCCCGTGAACTGGTGCCCCGCCCTCGGCACCGTGCTCGCCAACGAGGAGGTCATCGACGGCAAGAGCGAGCGCGGTAACCACCCCGTGGTCCGCCTCCCGCTCCGTCAGTGGACCCTGCGCATCACCGCCTACGCGGACCGTCTGGCCCAGGAGCTCCAGGGGCTCGACTGGCCCGAGACCAAGGAGAAGCAGGTCCACTGGATCGGCCGCAGCGAGGGCGCCGAGGTGGACTTCGCCCTCGAGGGCCGCAGTGAAAAGCTGCGCATCTTCACCACGCGCCCGGACACCCTCTTCGGCGCCACGTACATGGTCATCGCCCCCGAGCACCCGCTGCTCGAGTCGCTCGTCACCCCGGAGCACCGGCAGAAGGTGCTCGCCTACCGCGATTCCGTCGTCAGCAAGAGCGACATGGATCGCACGGCGCTCACCAAGACGAAGACGGGTGAGTTCACCGGCGCCTACGCGCTCCACCCCATCACCGGCGCCCGGCTGCCCATCTGGGTGGCGGACTTCGTGCTGGGCTCCTACGGCACCGGCGCCATCATGAGCGTGCCCGCGCACGACGAGCGCGACTTCGAGTTCGCCCGCGCCTTCGGGCTGCCCGTGGCCGAGGTCGTCTCGTCCGACGGTCAGCTCCACGACACCGCCTCCTGGACCGAGGCCTTCACCGCCGAGGGTGTCGCCGTCCGCTCGGGGTTCCTCGACGGCCAGCGCACGCCCGAGGCCAAGGCCGCGATGATCTCCCACCTGGAGCAGAAGGGCCTGGGCACGCGCCGGGTGCAGTACCGTCTGCGCGACTGGGTCTTCTCCCGCCAGCGCTACTGGGGCGAGCCCATCCCCGTCTACTTCCCCGTCGAGCTGCCCCCCGGCTCCACGGATCCGCGCAAGCACCCGCACACCGTCCGCTACGACCAGCCCATCGCCGTGGCCGAGAGCGATCTGCCCGTGCGCCTGCCCGAGCTCGAGGACTTCAAGCCCTCGGATGACCCCGCCGGGCCCCTGTCGCGCGCGCTCGACTGGCGCTTCTTCCAGAAGGACGGCAAGTGGTTCGCCCGCGAGACGAACACCATGCCCCAGTGGGCCGGCTCGTGCTGGTACTACCTGCGCTTCATCGATCCGCACAACACCCAGGCCCCCTTCTCGAAGGAGGCCTATGACGCGTGGATGCCCGTGGACCTGTACGTCGGCGGCTCCGAGCACGCCGTGCTCCACCTGCTCTACGCCCGCTTCTGGCACAAGGTCCTCTTCGACTGCGGCGTCGTCTCGCACCCCGAGCCCTTCGGCAAGCTCGTCCACCAGGGAATGATTCTGGGCGAGAACAACGAGAAGATGTCCAAGTCCCGCGGCAACGTCGTCAACCCCGACGAGGTCGTCCAGCGCCACGGCGCCGACTCGCTCCGCGTCTATGAAATGTTCATGGGCCCCCTCGAGGCCGTGAAGCCCTGGCAGACCCAGGGCGTCACCGGCGTCCGCCGCTTCCTCGACCGCGCCTGGAATACCCTGGCGTTCGTCCGCGAGGAGCCAGGGGCCGCCGAGGCCACCCTCGACGAGGAGTCGCTCCGGCTTCTGCACAAGACGGTGAAGAAGGTCGGCGAGGACATCGAGGCCCTCCGGCTCAACACCGCCGTCAGCGCGCTGATGATCCTCACCAACCGGCTCGCGGATATTCCTCGCGTACCGCTCGAGACAGCTCGGACGTTCGCGCTCCTGCTGTCTCCCTTCGCGCCCCACCTGGCCGAGGAACTGTGGGAGCGGCTCGGTGCCACGAAGAGTCTCGCCTACGAGCCCTGGCCCTCCTACGACCCCGCCCTTACCGTGGACGATGTCGTCGAGATGGGCGTCCAGGTGAACGGGAAGATGCGCAGCAAGGTGAAGCTCCGCCGCGATGCCACCGAGGCCGATGTTCGCGCCGCCATCGCGAACGACCCCAACGTCCTCGCCCACACCCAGGGCAAGACGGAGAAGAAGTTCGTCTACGTCCCGGGCCGCATCATCAACCTGGTCGTCGGCTGAACGGACTCGGGGACTCGGGCCCAACCTGGGGCCCGGGCACCCTCACCCCGTCCCTCTCCCGGGGGGAGAGGGGTTCTTGGGGAACCTGGGTTCTGCGTTTCCGCGGGTGCTCGGCTCAGAAGAGCGTGTCGGCGAGCTTCGCCCTCGTGTCTCCCGTCAGCACCGTGAAGCGCAGCACCCGGTCCTCTCCTCGCCACACCTCGATGCTCCTCGGCAACATCTCGCCCGTCACCGGCGAGGTGTAGTCCAGGAACCGCACGTCCCAGGCCGTCCCCTTCGCGTCCTTGTACTTCACCCGCGCCGGCCGGAAGCCGTCCTTGTACACCCAGAACTGTGGCTTGCCCTCGCCCGGCTGCCCCAGCACGTACACCACGTCCCCGCCAAACCGCGCCAGCGAGGTCGTGCGCGAATCGATTCCCAGCGCCCGCAGGTGCGTCTCCACCACGTCCCGCCCCTCCACCGCCGACCCCGCCCTCACTCCCAACACCGCGCACAGCTGCTGCACCGCCTCCGACACCGCCGGAATCTCCGTGCCCTCCACCCTCTTGCGGCCTCCCGAGGACACCGCCGCCACCGTGTTGCCCTCCCGCGCCTTCGCCTCGAAACGGCAACGGCCCGGCAGCCTCAAATACACCGTGCCGTCCGCCTCCAGATCCGGCCGGTCCGTCGGCAACCCCAGCGCGCCTCCCGCCTCGTTCACCACCGGTCCGTAGAAGTGCAACGAGCCGTCCGCCTTCAGCGACGTCGACGGCAGCTCCTCTCGCGCCGCTACCATCCGGCGCAGGATGGAGCCGCCCGGCAGCACGTACGCGCCCGCGCTCATCGCCACCAGGACTCCCAACACCGCCACGGCTCGCTTCATCACGGCCGCCCCGGCTGGCTTCACGCTCTTGCGCTTCTGTGGCTCTTTCATGGGGCGGCGAATCTAGTGATGGCCCTCCCCTCCATCAAGGCAGTTAGGATGCGCTCTCATGCGGATGTCGCACCGTCTGACGCTCCTGTTCACCCTCCTGCTCGCCCCCCTGACCCACGCCCAGGAGGACACCTCGCGCCAGCCGCGCGCCGAGGACCTGCGCGAAATCCTGAGCGCTCGCGCCTACGGCATGGGCGGCGCCTGGCGAGCCCTGGGCGTCGGCGCCGAGTCGGGCACCGGCAACCCCGCCGCCCTCGCCGCCTTCCGCTCCTACCGCATCGAACTCACCGGCGCCTGGGACTGGGCCGGCAAGGACGCCTTCGGCATGGTCGCCCTCGCCGACTCGTCCACCAGTGCACTCGCCGCCGGCGTCAGCTACCAGCTCATCTCCCTCGGCAAGGGCGTCGAGCGCGCCACCGGCCACCTCAATACCGTGGGCCTCGCCATCCCCTTCGGCGACAGTCTGATGGTCGGCGTCTCCTCGCGCTACCTGCTGATGCGCGGCGCCCGGCAGGCCAACGCCATCACCGGCGACGCCGGCATCATCTTCCGCCCCGCTCCCATCATCTCCCTCGGCGTCTCCGCCCATAACCTCATCGGCACCGGCAACGCCGAGCTCACCCGCTACTACACGGCCCACGCCGGAGTGTTCGCCGGCCTCCTCACCCTCGCCGCCGACGTGCGCGCCGACTTCGAAACCAACAACACCACCACGCTCACCTACAGCGGCGGCATGGAGTACCTGTTCGGGCAGAGCTTCCCCGTTCGCGCCGGCTACACCTGGGATGGGTTCACCCGCTCCTCCCAGCTCGGCGTGGGCATCGGCGTGCTGACGCCGGGCGGTGGCATCGACATCGCGTACCGCCACGACATCGGCGGAGAGAATGGACGGCTCGTCGCCGTCACCCTCAAGGTGCAGGTGCAGTGAGCCCTCAGCCGCGCAGCGGGAGGTAGCGCTCGGAGGCGGAGAAGCGCACCAGCTCCACCAGCTCCTGCTCGCTGGACTTGAGCGCCCGCAGCGCCGCCACCGCCGTCCCCGGGCCTCCACACGCGACGAGCCCCGCGCGGTTGGCCGAGTGCCGTGCCGCCTCCGCGAGCGCCGCCGCGTCGAACTCCTTCTGGGCCGACTCCAGCAACGTCAGCGCCCGGGCCCGCGCGTTGGGGTGCAGCGCCTCGCGCACCACCCGGGACTCGGGGCCGAACTCCGTCCCGCCCCGCAGCACCGACGCCAGGATGGCCACCGCGCGCAGCAACTGGTCCTTCTTCAGGCAGCGCAGCGCGAGCAGATCCGGCCCCAGGCAGGACAGGGCCCGTCCGGCGAAGAAGCGCAGCTCCAGCTCCGGCAACACCTGGCGCACCGCGAGCCGGCCCACCAGCAGGCGCGGGGCCCCCGGGTGCACGAGCGAGAACGGCGGACCATCCTCCTCGGACAGGAAGACCTCCGGGAGCCGCGCGTCGAGGAGGCGGGCCACGGACTGCAGCACCTCCAGGGCGGCACGGGCGCCAGGGCCCGAGTCCGGCCGGAGCGGCTCGGAGGAGCCCGAGGCCCGGCCGAAGGAGGGGAAGAGCCGGACGAGGGCCTGGCCCACGGAGGCGAGCAGCTCGCCCGCCGGGTTGCGCAGGCCGGGGTGGCGCAGGCCCGCGCGCTCCTCGGGCGTGAGCGTGCGGCGGGGGAACCGGGAGACACTGTCCTTCTCCCCCACGAGCGCCGCGGCCACCTCCGCCATCAGCGAGCCGCGCGCGGAGTCTCCCCGGCTCACGAAGAAGGCCGAGAGCTCCCGGTAGGCCGCCGCGTCGAGGGGCCGCTCGCGCACGCGCTCGATGGCCGCCGGCCGGGTGCCCTCCATGGGGGCTGGAACCGGAGCCGGGGCCGGGGGCTGAGGTGAAGCGGGAGCCGAGGCCGGAGCCAGCGCCGGCCTGGAGGAGGTGGAGGGCGTGAGCGGCTCGGGTGAGGAGACCGAGCCAGGGCCTCGCGCCTTGCGGCGCACGGGGTCCATCTTCCCCGGAGGCGCCTCCCAGGCGATGAACCGCGTGCGCTCCACGGGCATCGGCGCGTCGGGCGGCTCCTCGGGCGCGGCCGGGGGCGGGCTCGCGGGAGCGGACTCCCGGGCCGGCGGAGGCGGACGGCTCGGAGCAACGGGCACGGACACCGCGGGCATCTCGAGGACCGTGGACGCGGACTCGGGAGGAGCGGAGGGCGCCGCGGCCGGAGTGGGCGTGAGCTCCACCGCGCCCGGTGGCGGAATGAGGACGCCGGTGCGCGAGCCACTCTGCTCCCGCTTGGGGACGGCGCTGCGCGGGGGCTCGGGGTGCAGCGCGGGCGCCACGCGCTCGGCGATGGCCTTGCGCAGGTTCTCCGCCCGGTTGGCGTACACCTGTGCGCGCGCCGCGTCTCCCAGCACCTCCCGGCAGAAGCGCGCCAGCCGCTCCCACGTGCCGAGCCGCGCGTCATCATCCTCGGTGGCGGTGGCGGCGTGCTCCATGGCCCACGCGGCCTCGCCGTTCTGCCCGAGCGCGATGAGCCGGTCCACCAGCAGCAGCCACGCCTCCTTGTGGCCGGGCTCGAAGCGCACCGCCTGGCGCAGCTCGGTGAGCGCGGCGTCGCGCTCGCCTCCGGCCTCCAGCGTGGCCACCAGCTCCAGCCGGACCTTGCGCGTCGCCAGTCCCCGCGGCTCCCGGGCGATGCGGGCGCGCAGCAGACGGCTCAACCCGGTCTTGTCGCCCAACCGCCGCGTCACCTCCAGGAGGTGGTCCTGCGCGACGACGTCCTCGGGTTCCTCCGCGAGCACCTCCGACCAGGCCCAGTGGGCGAGCCGCGCATCGGCCAGCGGCCCTCCGGCGAGTTCCGCGAGACACCGCAGTCCCTCGGCGCGGTGGGGTACGCGGCGGTGCACGGCGGCGAGCGCGGCGCGCAGGCGCTCGGCGGCTCCGGCCCGGTCCGGCTCCGAGACACTCCGGGCGAGCCCCATCAACGCCGGCAGCGAATGGGAAGAGATGGCCACCGCGGCCTCGAAGTCCGCACGGGCGCGAGCGGTCTCACCGGCGGACAGCAGCCGCTCGCCACGAGCCAGGAAGGCGGCGGCACGGGCCCGGGGGTTGCTCGCGCGCTGCACCGCCTCGTCGAGCACCCGCCACACCACCCAGTCATCGCCATCCGTGCGCTGGGACACGAGCCGCACCTGCTCGGCGAGCGCGGCCTGGTCCCCGGTGAGGGCGACGATCTGCCCGTACACCCGGGCGGCGCCCGCCAGGTCCTGCAGCTCGTTCTCCAGCAGCTCGGCGAGCCGGGTGAGGGTCTCCGCGCGGACGGACAGGTCCTTCGTGGCATCGGCGCGGTCCAGGTAGAACTGCGCCAGCTCGCGCCAGGCCCGGCGCGCGATGAGCTGGGCCTCCTGGCGCGTCTCCTCCGGGTTCTCCTGCCGGGGCACGAAGGCCCGGGAGCGCTCGGTGTCCTCCTCACTGCTCCAGGGAACGGGGGCGGGCGTCCTGACTCCGGCGGGCGGAGGGACAACGGGGGACTCGACCCGGGCGACGGGCGCGTCGGTGGAGGTCTCCTCGTCCTCCGGAAAATCGGTGATCTCGAGGGTCGTGCGCCGGTGGCTGGAGGCCTCCCCGGCGGTGTCATCCCGGGGCGCGGAAGCAGGAGGCCCGGAGATGGCGAAGGGCAGACCGGAGGCCTCGGAGGTCGGCTCCTCATCGATCTGCGCCCAGACCTCGGGCAGCTCCAGCTCGAGGACGGTGCGGTGCTGCTCATCCGCGGGAGCCGGAGCCACGGGCACCTGCATTTCGAGGACGGTCCGGGTCCGGTCATCCGAGGGAGCTGGTGCCGCGGGCAGTTCCATCTCGAGGACGGTGCGGTGCCGGTCATCCGAGGGGGCCGGAGCCGCGGGCACCTGCATTTCGAGGACGGTGCTGTGCCGGTCATCCGGGGAAGCCGAAGCCACGGGCGTGGGAGCGGCGGGAGCCGGAGGGGTGGGCGCCGGAGCGGGCCCGGCCCGGGGTTGGGGGGTACGCGGCACGAACCGCGCATCCGGCGGGCCCGAGGCCTCCACCGTGTGCTCGTCCTCCAGCCAGGGCGAGGAGAACTCGACGGTCGCGCTTCGCTCCTCGGGCTCCGGCGCCTCTACCTCCACGAGGGCCTGGCCCTGCACGATGGGAACCGCGAGGGCCTCGGCCTCCGAGTCCCCTTCGGCGGAGGACTCGTGGCGCGAGAGGCGGCGGAAGAGGACGTCGAGCAACCGGCGGGCGCGGCGGTCCTCGGGATCCTCGTCGACGAGCGCCTGGAGCGCCTCGACGGCCCGGGGAAGTTGGTCCACCCGGCGCAACACCCGGGCGAGCTGGAGCCGGACGGCGCGGCGGGTCTCCCCCTGGGTGTGGGCGAGCGCGGACGAGAGCAGCGCGATGACGGCGGGCTCGGTCCCCGCGTGCAGCGCGAAGGTGACGAGCACCGAGGCCAGGCGCGGCGTCATGGGCAGGGTCCGGCTGGCGCGCACCAGCTCGCCGAAGGCCTGGGGGGCATGGCCCTCCTCGAGCAGCCGCGCGGCGCTCTGGCGATGCCGTTCCACGAGGTCGGGCACGCCGGTGCCCGGCCCGGACGGGGCATTGCCGTTTCTCACGCCACCCATGGGTGGGGCAGTCTACACAGGATGCAGCCTCCGGTCGTCACCGTCCTCCTGCCCGCCCGAAACGCCGAGCGCACCGTGGCGCGCGCCGTGGAGAGCCTCCTCGAAGGGACTCTGCGTGAAATCCGGGTGCTCGCGGTGGACGACGGCTCGACGGACGGGACGCGCGCGGTGCTCGATGGGCTGGCGGAGCGGGACGCCCGGGTGGAGGTCCTGGAGGGGGGCGGCCGGGGGCTGGTGGCCGCGCTCAACCTCGCCCTGGCCCATGCCACCTCGCCCTACGTGGCGCGGATGGACGCGGACGACGAGGCGCTGCCCCGGCGCCTGGAGGCGAGCGTCGCGGCCCTGGAGGCGGACCCGGGCCTGGGCGGCGTGGGCACCGGCGTGGAGATGTTCCGGGAGGACCAGCCGGTGAGCCCCTCGATGAGGGACTACGCGGCGTGGCTCAACGGGCTCACCACGCCCGAGCGGCTGCACCGCGAGCGCTTCGTGGAGAGCCCCATCTGCCACCCGTCGGTGTGCCTGCGGCGGGAGGCGGTGGTGGCGGCCGGCGGCTGGGAGCACGGCGACTTCCCGGAGGACTACGACCTGTGGCTGAAGCTCATCCACCGGGGCCACGGGATGCACAATGTGCCCGAGGTGCTGCTGCGCTGGAGGGACAGCACGGAGCGGCTGACGCGCACGGACCCGAGGTATGCGCACAAACGATTCATCTGGGTGAAGGCGCGCTACCTGGCGCGAAGCCGGGAGGTGGCGGGGAGGCCGCTGACGGTATGGGGCACGGGTCCGGGAGGGCTCACGCTCACACGCTTCCTGCTGGCGGAGGGGGCACGGGTGAAGCGCTTCATCGACGTGCACCCGCGCAAGGTGGGCACGCGCATCCACGGGATTCCGGTGGACGCGCCGGAGTCACTGGGAGCGCCGCCCGAGGACACGCACCTCATCGCGGCAGTGGGCGTGCGCGGCATCCGAGACGAGATTCGGACGGCCCTCACGGCGCTCGGTTGGGTGGAGGGCGTGCACTTCACCTGCGCCGCGTGAAACGGCCTACGTCTTCTTCAGCCAGACCCTGAGGGGCCCGATGGGCTCGAAGCCCAGCTCACACCACGCGGCCAGCTCGTCACCGTGCTCGTACCCGACGAGGGGCAGGCCCGGGAACGCGGCCAGGAGTTGCCCGAGCAGCTCCGCGCGCAGCACTCCGGCCCGGGACTCGGCGAAGAAGGTGTTCGACAGGCTCACGGCGCCCTCGGCGCGATAGGCGATGGCTCCGGCGACGAGGGTGTCCTCGTGGTACGCGGCGAAAATCTTCACCCCCGTGTCCTCGAGCAGGCCGGGGCGGAACACCGCGTGCGTTGGAGCCGGACCCTGCTGACCTCTCCAGACCGCCTCCCACGAGGCCAGTGCGGCCGTGTCACGGACCTGGACCCAGCGCGCTCCACTGGCAGTGGTGGGAGCCATTCTCTCCGAGGAGAATTGGATCCACTGCGCGGAGAACAGCTCCTCGAAGCCCCGTGGCGCGAGGTCGAGCGTCGCGAAGCTGTCCTTGACGCCCCAGCGCCCCGGCAGCGCGAGCGCGGAGATCGCCTCCAACTGCCGGGCCCCTCCCTCGGGCGTGAGCGTGACGACGTTGGGATAGAACGGTGGCACCTCGGCGCGGTTGAGCCACAGCGCATCCGTGAGCTCACCCGGGTGCCCATGAGCACGGCAAACCGCATCGCACCATCGCGCGTTGTTGAAGGCCGCCGCGGCAACCCTGTTTCGAGACATGAGGCGATCCTAAGCCATCGGAACAAAGTCCGTTCAGGGGTGAGTGTGTCCTCACCGTGTACGCAAGTCACGCCCTCGACTTCAGCCCGCCTCCCGGGCGCGCTCTTCACGAACTTGTCCAACTGTTGGACAAGTCTGGCGAGACCGGGCCCGGAGGGGTCCCTCCTGCTCTCCGCGGTGACGTCCGAAGCGTGCGGTAACATGGCGCAGGCAGTCCCACGCACGGGGTCTGCTCCAATCCCCTGAGGAGTCCATGCGCTACACCGACCGTGTCACCCGGTCCCCCTTCCTGCTGACGCCCCTCCTGCTCCTGCTCTCCCTGGGAGCCTGCGGCGACAACCCCAAGCCCACCCCGGATGCTGGCGTCAGTGACGCCGGAACGGAACAGCCGGACGCCAGCACGGAGCAGCCAGACTCCGGCACGGAGCAGCCGGACGCTGGCACGGGACAATCCGACGGCGGCACGAATCAGTGCGGCACCGGCCTGGCGTTCGTGGAGGCGGTGGCGAACAAGGCCCTGCTCCAGGACACGTCGCTGGACATCCTGGAGCGGCTGCGCGCCATCCCCGGGCTCACCGTGCAGGAGAACCCCAACGGGGCGCGAGTCCCCACCGGCTACCGCTTCTTCATCATGCAGTACGACCAGCCGGCGGATCATTCGAACCCGGAGTGCCAGCGCTTCCAGCAGCGCCTGACGTTGCTGCACACGTCGGACACGGCGCCCATGGTGCTCTACACCGGCGGCTACTACGTCTCCACGAGCCCGAGCCGGCGCGAGCTGACCTCGATGCTGGGTGCCAACCAGCTCTCCGTCGAGCACCGCTTCTTCCTGCCGAGCCGCCCGGAGCCCGCGGACTGGAGCCTGCTGACGATCAAGCAGTCCGCCGATGACTTCCACCGCATCGTCCAGGCCATCAAGCCCATCTACGGCGGCCGCTGGCTGTCCACGGGGGCCAGCAAGGGCGGTGAGACGGTGGTGTTCAACCGGCGCTTCTACCCGGACGACGTGGACGCGACGGTGGCCTACGTGGCGCCCCTCGCGTTCCAGGACGACGCGCGCTTCCCCGCCTTCATGCATGCCGTGGGTGGCGATGCCCAGGCCGCCTGCCGCGAGCGCATCCACACCTTCCAGCGCACGGTGCTGGGGCGCCGCGAGGAGATGCTGGGGCTGCTGCGCACCTACGCGCAGGACAACAAGCTGACGTACACGCAGCTCGGCTTCGAGCGGACGCTGGAGCATGCCGTCATCGAGACCTATTTCGGTTTCTGGCAGTACAACTCCCCGGCCAACTGCGACATCTTCCCGGGGAGCGAGGCGACGGGCGCGCAGTTGATGAGCGTGATGAACAGCGAGGTGGGCCTGGCCGCGTTCGCCGATAACGGTTCCAACGGCCTCGGCTACTACGCGCCCTATTACTACCAGGCGTCGGTGGAGCTGGGCTGGCCCGGGGCGTACGACGACTTCCTCGGGGACCTCATCCACTTCCCGGACACGGACGTCGCGCCGGTCTATGCACCGCTCGGCCTGCCGCTCGTCTTCCGCGAGTCCGCCATGCAGGACATCCAGGACTGGGTGTCCACGCGGGGCCAGCGGTTGATGTTCATCTACGGCGAGCTCGATCCCTGGACCTCGGCGGCCTTTTCGCTGGGACGCGCCAGTGACGCCTACCTGTACGTGGTGCCGGGCGGAAATCACGGCAGCAGCATCAGCCGGCTGCCGGAGCCCCAGCGCTCCGAGGCCTACGGGACCGTGCTCCGCTGGGCGGGTCTTTCCTCCGCCGGGCTGAAGAGCACGCCGCCAGCCTGGGTGGAGGAGCCCCAGTTCGAGGAGTTCGCTCCGCACCTCCCGCCGCGCCTGCGTCAGCGCACCGCCCCGTAGGCATCCGGACGGGGGCAGCTCACTCCCAGGAGAACTCGCACACGATGTCGAGCGCTCCCGAGGGGCGTGCGGTGGCCTGGGTTCCCCGGGCCCCCGCCGCCTCGAGCACCTTCAGCAACAGCCCCTCGATGAATGGGGGAGACATGAAGCTGCCCCGCGCGTTGATGCGCCCCTGACGCGGCCCCAGCCATTCCACCTGGACGCTGCCGTAGCTCATCGCCACGCGGAAGGCCGCCGGCAGGCTGCTGATCAACGGCTTGGGACTCCTCCCCTGTGCCAGCAGCATCATCGCCCTGCCGGCCACCGAGGCCAGGAAGTCGGTGGAGGCCTGGTAACCCATCTGCCGCAGCGCGGCCTCCGCGCCCCCATGCCGCTCGGCGAGCGTGGGCAGCGCGGTGGACAGGATGAGGAACATCGAATCCGTGGAGTAGCTGAAGAAGTCCATGAAGCGCTCCTGGCCGCACGCCTCCAGGCAACGCCTCACCAGCGCCTCGTCCCCCAGCGTCCGGAGGTTCTCCAGGACTCCATTGAAGAAGAAGCCCCGGATGGTGTGCTCCTCCGGCTTCACGAAGGTCCTGCGCCGCGCCAGGTCCTCGAGCCAGAACTCCATGGACTTCTCGGTACTCCCCATGTGCTCTTTTTAGCGCCCGGCGATACCGGCCGCCTCGAAGAAGCGCGCGAGATCCTCGGGAATGGGAGCCTCGAACCGTACCGGCGCGCCCGTGCGCGGGTGGCCCAACTCCAACGCCTGGGCATGCAGCAGGCAGCGCGGCGCCTCGATTCCTCCTGCCCGCGCGGCGCCCCCGTAACGCTTGTCCCCGAGGATGGGTGCGCCCAGCGCCGTCAGGTGCGCGCGCAACTGGTGCGTCCGCCCCGTCTGGGGCAACAGCTCCACGAGGCAGAAATCCGGCCCCGCGTGCAGCACGCGGTACTCCGTGAGCGCGGGAATCCCATTCGCCGCGCGGGTGGCCCGCCAGCGCCCCGGCCGCGACGGATCCTTCGACAGCGGTAGATCAATGGTGCCCTGTGGTGGCAGCGCCACCGGCCCCACCGCCGCCAGGTAGCGCTTGCGTGCCCGGCCCTCGCGGAACTCCTCCGCCAGTGCCGTGGTCGCCTGGGGCGTCTTCCCGAACACCGTCACCCCGGACGTCTCCCTGTCCAACCGGTGCACCAGTCCCGCGGGCCGCTTCAGGTACTCGCCCACCCGGTCCACCAGGCTGTCCCCGACCCGCCCCTCCGTGGGTTGCGCCGTCATCCCCGCCGGCTTGTCCACCGCGATGACGTCCGCGTCCTCGTGAAGTATCCGCAACGTGGGCGCGGAGGCCGGCGGCGCCGTGAGCGGGCTCTGTCCGCCCTCCTCCAGCACCACCGTCACCACCTGTCCCGCCGCCAGCCGCGAGCCCGCGTCCCGGCTCCGGCGCCCGGCCACGTACACCGCGCCCACGCCCACCAGGCGCTCCGCCTCCTCGCGTGGGAGGCCCAGCTCCGCCACCAGCGCCTCACCCAGGGGACGGCCCGTGTGGGCGGCTTCGACTCGGAAGGTGCGGCGCTTCATGGGCCGCTGTCCCTACCGCGTTTCCTGCTCGGGCTCCAGCGGCGGCGGCTCTCCGCCCGTCTTCAGGAAGATGACCACCTGGACCCAGCCTCCCTCCTGCGAGAGCGACACCCGGAGCTCCTGCGCCCCGCGGCGGAAGACCTGGGGGGACTCCGCCTTGAACCCGGAGCGCGTGAGCTGGTCGCGGTACCAGCCCCGCACCTCGGCCTCCTTGCCGGGCGCCCGGTACGTCAGCGTCCGCGCGCCCTCGAGGTCCGCGTACAGGACATTCATGGCCCCGTCGTACACGGGCAGGAACCTCGGAGCCGCGGCCGGCCGGGCCTCCCCCAATCGCGCCTGGCCGAGCACCACCGTGGTGAGCCCTCCGGGCTCGGGCGTGAGGACGACGGTGTACGAGGTGAAGGTGCGCGTATCCAGCGCGGTGAGGTGGGGCTCGGCGGCCAGCCGGGGCTGATGACGCTGGATGTAGAAGCCCGCGTCGTCGAAGGCGGTGGCGAAGTACTGGAGGAGCCGCTCCAGCTTCTCCTTGGAGGAGTAGACCTGGATGCGGACGGGGATGCCGCCCACGTTCATCGTGTCCGGCACGTCCACCACGGACACCAGCCCGGGCACCTTCCACTGGAAGGGCTCGCGGGACGCCTCTGCGGGCGCCGCCGCCAGCAGCAGCTCGAGCACCAGCAGACAGCTCAGCATTCCGACAGCCCCAGGAAGCACTTGTTGGACGGGCGGCGATTGGGAGTCGGCTTGTGGTCCACGCCGCCGGTGTTCCTCGGCCGATCCACCTCGTCCTGGGACTCGCCGCGAGGGGTGCTCCGCTCGATGTAGTCGTCCTCCTCGCCGCGGTAGCTCATGAAGAAGCCACCCTCGTCGATGGGGCTGTAGCCGACGAAGAACTCGGCGAATTCGGAGGCATCCCGGCCGGCGGCGCGCCCGTTGGCGTCGAACACCTTCATGGCCGAGTAATAGAAGGCCCGGTTCTCCGAGCAGGGCACGTCCGGCTGCTCGGGCCGGAGGGGGCAGTGCCCGCTCACCTCGGGATCCGAGAAGCCGAAGTCCCCCAGCAGGATGCCGTAGCGGCCCTCGCACTTGCCTCCCACGGGGCGGCCCGAGGCACACGTCTTCATGCGCAGCCGCGTGGAGTGCTTCTCCCGGAAGAACCCTCCCTCCCCTTCCAGGAAGGAGGTGGGCAGCGTGGGCAACCCCTCCACGTGGGCCTCGGCGGCGCAGCTGACGCCGCCCACGTTCTCGAAGATGCCATCGAGCACACTGTCCGTGGGCTCCCCCACGTCCTGTCCGGGCGGGAAGGTGCCCCAGTTGCCGGGCTGCGGCGAGCGCAGCGCGGGGCGACGGCTCCGGGGAAGGTCGAACTCCACCTCATCGTCCCGGTCGCACCGCACCTGCATGTCATCCACCCGGGTGAAGACCTGGGTGACGTGGGTGCGGGTGCCCGGCGTGGAGCTGCGCCCGTCGAAGTCGCGGTAGCGCGCCTGGGCATTGCCCATCACCCGCGGGGCGATGGAGTCGAAGGCCCCGAAGTCGCTCACCTTCTCCCGGTTCTCGAGCATCCGGTGCACCCGGAAGGCCGTGCTGTCCCAGAGCGGGGAGACGGCGGCCTCGTGCACCTTGAGCGACAGGTAGCCCACCTCGGCGAAGTGGATGCCGAACATCAACACGGTGACGAAGACGAGCAGGCACAGCGCCAGCTCCACCGTGGACTGCCCTCGCGGGAGCCGCTGGAGCGCCGCCCTCATCAGTGCACTCCCTTGTAGCCCGCCGCGATGAGCTGACGGAGGGCATCGCCCGCGGTGCCACCCACCGTGTTGGGGATGTCGTTGCCGCCGCGCCGCACGTCTCCCCCGGCGTCGATGTCCGCGGCCACGAGCGTGGCGCGCCAGAAGGGATTCCAGAGGTTGGGCGGCTCGTTCCACCGTCCGCGCCGGTGGTAGTAGGCCAGCCCGGTGGCGAGCGCGGACTGCACGCTGATGTCCGTGCCATTGGCCAGGACGATGCCGCGGCTGTCGAACGTGCCGACGCGCTCGGGCGTGAAGCGGAAGCGGAACAGGAGGTTCCACGGATCGCTCCGAGGGCCCCGCACCTTGTAGTCCCGCTCGGCGAGCGCGAAGAGCTTCGGCTGGGCCCAGAGGTTGCCGTTCTCGTCGTCGGCCGTGTTGTACGTCATGCCGCCGATGAAGGTGCTCGGGCAGTTGGTGCGGGGCCAGCACGACAGGAGCGTGTGCCGGTACTGATTCTCCATCCCCGGATCCGTCGCCCCGAGCACGGGCGAGGTGGGCGTCCACCAGTGGGTATCGCTGCCATCCTCGAGGTCGGTGGCCTTCACGCCCGCCGTGGCCCTCACGCGGAAGGGAGCACAGCCGGGGAAGGTGACCTCCACCAGGGCGTGGTCCTCGGCCCAGGTGAACCACGTCTTGTCCGCGCGCCCGCCATGCCCGAGCGACGTGCCCCAATAGGCGCTGCCGCCACCATTGAGGACGCGCGCCGTGCCTCCCGCCGCGCCGAGAGCGCCCAGGATGCCCCGGTCCCCCACGAAGGCCGGCAGACCCTGGCGGCGGGTGATGAAGCCATAGCCACGGGTGGCCATGGCCATGTCCAGGGCGTGGCCGGCGCCCCCGGCGGTGGCGTGGATCAGCTCGCCCACGGACACCGGCGTCTTCCCCGCGCGCAGCTCCTTGCTGTACGGGCTGCCCTTGCTCGCCATGGCCGCCATCTGCGCCACGAACGAGGCATCCCCGCCGGAAACCGCCTCCTGCAGCCGGCCGAACATCTCGCCCTGCATGCTCGCCAGATGCATGCCAATCAGTTGGATGTTGTAGGCCTGCACACCGGCCCGGGAGTCCAGCTCGTGCCACTTCCGCTCGATCTCCGCGTTCTGCTCGTCCAGGGCCACCATGGCGGCGGCGGCGGCGGGACACCCCTGGGCCGCCAGGCGGGCGGCGTTGAGGTTGGCGCGCATCATGCTGGTCCAGCTGGTGAGGCTCAGCACCCCGGACATGGCCACCAGGTGGCCCGTCTGGGCGCGGCGCGTGAGGGCGATGCTGTTGAAGGTACGCGCCGTGGCCACCGCGCTGCTGTAGGCGGCCAGGTCCGCCACGCTCTGCGTCTCCATCTTCTCGCGCACCTTCATGGAGAACGAGAGCGTGAGACACACCATGACGGCGACGAGCAGCATCGTCAGGCTGAAGAGCACCAACGACTGGCCTCGAGCGCGGCGGAAGCTCACAGGCCCTCCGGAGTGAGCGGGCAGTTCTGCCTGCGGAAGTAGCGGGGGCGCGCGGGCGTCATCATCCGCATGGCGTAGGTGGCCTGGAGCGGAAAGACGTACTCGTGGCGCGCGGCGCGCTCGAGCAGCTCCGCGCGGATGGCCAGGTCCAGCACGGGAGGCGCCCGGCCGCCCCAGTTCGCGGTGCGGGCGGGGATGAGCGGATCCGTGGACGAGTACTCGCGCAACCCGAGCTGGGCCAGGAACATGCGGCCCAGCACCCAGTTGGCGAAGGGGATGCGCATGGGGAACCAGAAGACGAGCCGCGCCTCCAACCGGACCACGTCCTCCACGCTGCCGTAGCGGTTGACGTCGTCGAAGGACTCCTCCTCGTTCTCGGGGATGGAGCCGGACAGGGGCCGCTCGCGGGCAATCCACACGATGGAGCCCGAGTGCCCCGAGTCACGCCCGGGGTGGTAGAGGTTGTCCCGGTGGTTGCGGAAGGCCACTCCGAGCGCCGCTGGCGAGTCCGTCCGGGCGAACGTGGGCAACAGTACCCCGAGCGCCGCGTGCGTCATGGCCTCGCAGTCCCCGTGCTTGACGCTGCCCGTGCGCACGGCGCGGAACGCCGCGTACTCCGTCAGCGCCCGCGCCTGCAGCAACAGGAAGAGCTGCAACGTCCCCAGCAGCAGGAAGATCGTCAACGGGAGGGTAAGCGCCGCCTCGACCGTCGCCTGGCCAGACTCTCCGACCCTGGTGCGGTCCCTGCGATACATGGCGGCGTACCTTGCACCCTCCCCGGATCCGAAATCCATACGATACGATATGGAAAAGACGAATCCGGTTTTCTAGGAATATGAGGTGGAACCCGGCCCGGCTCAGGAAGACTCACGGCCGAAGCGGGACGCCATGGAGCCAGTGCCCGGCGTGTCGCCGAGCGCCTCCGCCTTCTGCTCCGCCTCCTGCTCGGCCACGGGCACGGTGGCCGGGGCCTGCTCGTTCTCCAGGAGGAGCACGCCGCCGGACTGGTGGGTGTTGCGGCCGGTGTCGATGGCCTTGTTCAGCTCCTCGCCCTTCACGAAGTAGCTGGAGGCGCTGCCCGGGTCCTTCACCATGAAGCGGCCCTGGTCGTCCATGCCGTCGATGACGACCCAGTGCGCCTTGCCGGGCGCCTGCGCGCCGCCCTTGGAGGAGATCTCATTGGAGTCCACCATGGCCACGGCCTTGCCGCCGCTCTTGAGGGTGCTCTCCAGCGAGTTCTTGTCGGCGGTGGTGGTGCTCCCCTTCACCGCGATGCCCTCGTTGGAGAGCATCTTGGCCATCTCCTTGGGCGTGGTGCCGTCCTTGGTGCCGTAGCGCGAGCCCAGATCGTCCATCAGCGCCTTGCCGGACACGCCCTCCTTGCCGCCCTTGGACTTCGTCAGCATGGCCGCCGCCGCCGCGCCGCAGTTGCTGTCCTCGGTCTGCTGGAGCACCGGCGTGGAGCTGGACCACTTGCCCTTCTCGTACTGGTCCCCGGCCACCACGTTGTGCGACTCGTTGACCGAGTTGGCCAGGTTCTTCAGGGACTTCGTCTCCAGGGGCGCCAGCTGCTCCAGCTCGGGGGCGATCGCCTGCACCACCTCGGCGAACTTCGACTCCCACTCCTTCTGGGCCTTGGACACCGTCTCGAAGGCGTCCGTGCTGCCCGGGATGCACACAGCGGGAGTGCTGGCCGGCGACACCTCGGGTGTGGGCGCGGTCGGAGCCTGGACACGGCTCTGAGAGGGGACTTCCAGCGCCCGGGTCAGGGCGTTACCCAGCATCGAGGACAGTTTCACGCTCATCTCGCAGCCCACCTGATTTGGAAAATCGCGAATCTTGCGTATTTATCGACGCGCGCCGTCACAAGTTTCTTCGGACGACGCACTATGTACCCTTTTTCCGTAGAAACAGTCCAGTTAGAATGTTCGGCAACCCATGAGAGACTCGAAGAGCCGGAGCAAAGGGAAGGGTACGCGAGAGTCGGCACCGAACACCGGCCGATCCCGGTCCCAGCGGAGCCGGGCTCCGGAGGACGTGCCCCCGGTTTCCCAGGTGGGGCGCTACCTGCTGTTGGAGCGGCTCGGCCAGGGCGGCATGGGGGTGGTGTACTCGGCGTTCGATCCGGATCTGGATCGCAAGGTGGCCCTCAAGCTGCTGCAGACGCCGGACGGGGAGTCGGCCTCGGAGACGGCGCGGGCGCGGCTGCTGCGCGAGGCGCAGGCCATGGCCCGGGTGTCCCACCCCAACGTCATCCCCATCTTCGACGTGGGCATGTGGGGAGATCAGGTGTTCCTCGCCATGGAGCTGGCGGACGGGGGCACGCTGAGCGGCTGGTTGGAGGAGGAGCACTCCTGGCGCGAGGTGCTGGAACGGTTCCTGGCGGCGGGCCGGGGGTTGGTGGCGGCGCACGAGGCGGGGCTGGTGCACCGCGACTTCAAGCCGGCCAACGTCCTGGTGACCCGCGCCGGCCGCGTGTACGTCACCGACTTCGGACTGGCGCTCCAGGTGGGGGCGTCCCAGCGGGACGATGACCTGTCCGACGAGGCCCGGGAGCTGATGCCGCCCGAGCGCCGGCTGCTGGAGGCCAACCTCACCCAGACGGGTGTGGTGATGGGCACGCCCAACTACATGTCGCCGGAGCAGTACCAGGGGCGCGAGGTGGACTCGCGCTCGGATCAATTCAGCTTCTGCGCGGCGCTGTATTGGGGCCTCTACCGCAAGCGCGCCTTCGAGACCTCGCGCATGCGGGCGTACGCGACGTCGCGCTCGCAGCCGAATGACGCGGCGCGCACCGAGCCCATGGAGCCGGAGCCGATCCCCACGGATCTCATCCAGGAGCCGCCGCGCGACAAGAAGGTGCCGGCGTGGGTGAAGCAGGCGCTGATGCGCGGGCTGGCGATCGACCCCGGGGCGCGCTTCGGGTCGATGAAGGAGCTGCTGGAGGCCCTGTCGCAGGAGCAGCGGCGGGTGAAGCGGCAGCGGTGGGTGGCGGCGGCGTGCGCGACGGCGGTGGGGCTGGCGGTGGTGGGAGGAGTGGCGTTCCGGCAGTCGCGGCTGTGCACGGGCGCGGCGGACCTGATGACCGGGGTGTGGGAGCCGGCGGCGAAGGGCAAGCTGGAGGCGTCCTTCCTGGCCACCGGAAAGCCCTTCGCGAAGGAGACGGCGGCGCGCGTGTCGGGAGTGCTGGAGGAGTACGCGGCCGCGTGGACCCGGCAGCGCACCGAGGCGTGCGAGGCCACGCGCGTGCACGGGACACAGCCCGAGGAGTTGCTGTCGCGGCGCGTGGTGTGCCTGGAGCGGCGGCGCAAGGACCTGGGAGCGCTGGTGGGGCTGCTGTCCGAGGCGGACGGGCCCCTGGTGGAGAAGGCGCTGGACGCGGCGCACGCGCTGCCCGCGTTGCAGGAGTGCGCGGAGGTGGAGTCGCTCTCCGAGCAGCAGCGGTTGCCGTCGGACCCGGCGAAGCGCGCGGAGATCACCCGGCTGGAGGAGCGGCTCGCCGAGGTGAAGGTGATGGTGGACGCGGGCCGCTACCCGATGGCGCAGGAGAAGGCGAACCAGTTGGAGGCGGCGGTGCTGGCCACCGGGCATTTGCCGCTGGTGGCCGAGCTGCGTTTCCACCAGGGCTGGCTCCAGGAGCAGCTGGGCGAGTCCGTGGAGGCGTCCAAGCTGCTGTCGCGGTCCGTCTACGACGCCGAGGCGGGACGTGCGGACCGGATGAAGGTGTCCATCCTCAACAAGCTGCTCTTCGTGGAGGACGGGCAGCAGCACTTCGGGCAGGCGGAGGGCTGGGCCGGGCTGGCGGAGGCCACGCTGCGGCGCCTGGGCGGCGAGCCGCTGCTGGAGAGCGACGTGCTGGTGAACCGGGCCAACCTGGCCATCTCCCAGCAGAAGCTCCCGGAGGCGAAGGCACTGCTGGAGCAGGCGAGGCAGCTCCACGCGAAGGTGCTGCCCACGGGCCATCCGAAGCGGGCGCGCACCACGTTCCTGCTCGGGCGCGTGATGCGGGACATGGGCGAGTACGCCCAGGCCTTGCCGCTGCTGGAGGAGGCGCTGAAGCAGACGGAGGCGTCGGTGGGCCCGCTGCACCCGGACATGGCGCGGCGCCACGTGATGATGTCCTGGACGCTGCGGGACATGGGCCAGCACGAGAAGGCCCTGGAGCATGCGCGCGCGGCGAACCGCATCCGCGAGGCCACCTTCGGCAAGGACAGCATGCCCACGGCGGAGACGCTGGATGAGGTGGGCATGTGCCTGCTGGAGCTCAAGCGCTACGAGGAGGCGCTGCCCATCTACGAGGCGGCGCTCGCGGCCAAGCGCAAGGCGCTGCCCCCCGAGGACATGCTGCTCCAGCCCTCATATGACGGCGTGGGACAGGCGCTGCTGGGCTTGAAGCGGGAGCGCGAGGCCGTCGAGCCGCTGAAGCAGGCGGTCACCTTCGCCGAGGCCCCGCCGGACATGCTGGCGGTGTCGGGCTTCGCGCTGGCGCGTGCGCTGTGGGTGTCCGGCCAGCAGCCGGAGGCGCGTGCCGAGGCGGCCCGGGCCCGCGAGCGCTTCACCCAGGCCGGGATGGCGCCGCGCGTGACCGAGGTGGACTCCTGGCTCGAGTCACTCCCGAAGGAGGAGGAGCCCAAGAAGAAGGAGAAGTCCAAGCGCCGCCCGGCGAAGCCCTCCCGCCGCCCGACGCGCCTGTAACTCCCTCTCGCTCTGTGAGAGGGCGGGGAGTGAGGGTCATGGCACTCGTGTACCCACCGGGTCGACAAGCGGTGTCATGAGGACGTGGAGCGTGGTAGCGTCCACGCCGTGGCTGCGTCGCATGAAGATGAAGAGACCATGGGCGCGACAGTGCCCCTCCACCGTGCCGGTCCAGCACAGCTGCGGCTGAAGCTGCTGGTCATCTCCGGCCCGGATGCGGGGCGCAGTCATTCGCTCGAGCACGGCGAGTACACGGTGGGCAAGGCCCCCACGTGTGACATCGTCCTGAATGACAAGACCATCTCGCGGCAGCACCTGAAGCTGCAGGTGCACCAGGAGCACGTGCTCGCGGTGGACATGGACTCGCGCAACGGCTCCTTCTGCGAGGGGCTGCGCTTCTCCCAGTTGGAGCTGCGCGCGGGCAGTGTCGTCACCCTGGGCACCACCGAGTTCAAGATCGTGCCGGAGGACACGCGGGAGCGCTCGCTGCTGCTCTCGGCGCGCGAGAGCTTCGGTGCCCTGGTGGGCAGCAGCCGCAAGATGCGCGAGGTCTTCACCCTGCTGGAGCGCATGGCGCCCGGCGGCTCGGACGTGCTCATCCAGGGCGAGACGGGCACCGGCAAGGAGCTGTGCGCCGAGGCGCTCCACCAGGAGAGCAAGCGCGGCAAGGGGCCCTTCATCATCGTGGACCTGGCGGGCATCGCCCCCTCGCTCATCGAGTCGGAGCTCTTCGGCCACGTGAAGGGCGCCTTCACCGGTGCGCAGTCCGACCGCGCCGGAGCCTTCGAGCGGGCCGGTGGCGGCACCGTCTTCCTCGACGAGGTGGGCGAGCTGCCGTTGGACCTGCAGCCGAGACTGCTGCGCGTGCTGGAGCGCCGGCAGGTGAAGCGGGTGGGCGCCAACGACTACCGCACGGTGGACATGCGGGTGGTGGCGGCGACGCACGTGGACCTGGAGGGCGCGGTGAAGGCGGGCAAGTTCCGCCGGGACTTGTTCCACCGGCTCGCCGTGCTGCGCGTCACCCTGCCCCCCCTGCGCGAGCGGCCCGATGACATCCCCCTGCTCGTCGACGCCGTGCTCGGACGGATGGGCAAGCCGCCCAGCACGCTGTCGGCGCAGACGCGGGCCCTGCTCACCCAGTACCCGTGGCCCGGCAACGTGCGCGAGCTGCGCAACGTGGTGGAGCAGGTGGTGAACCTGGGCGAGGAGGCGCTCCCGGAGATGCCCCCGCTGCCCGGCGGCGAGGGAGTCCCGGGCGCACCGCGCACCGCCACCGCCGAGATGGAGCTGCCCTTCAAGGAGGCCAAGGAGCGCCTCATCGAGGGCTTCGAGCGCGACTACCTCAAGGGCCTCATCGAGCGCTGCGAGGGCAATATCTCGCGGGCCTCGCGCGAGGCCGGCATCGACCGCGTCTACCTCCGCAAGCTGCTGCGCAAACACGGGCTCGAGGACCGCGACGGCGGCGCGTGAGGTGAGGTGATGACTGCTGTCACCATTCCGTGACAGCAGTCACCAGGGGAAGACCGGTGCGGCGTGGTGACGGGTGTCACCATCCCCGGTGGGAGCCCCGTGGGCAGTGCGTGTGAATTCAAGAGCTTGGGGTTCGTGGGGCCATGACGCGACGCATGGCACACAACCTGCTCTGTCCTGCGCACAAGACCCACTCAAAGAAAGACTCCCGCCATGCAGATCTCCAACCGCGCGCAGAAGCCCTCCGTCGCCACCACCACCACGCCCGTCACCCCCCGCGAGCTCCCGGTGAGCTCGCCGAAGAGCCAGGCCCGTAACGCCTCGGGCTTCGAGTCGGCCTCGAGCTTCGCGTCCACCGGCAAGCGCACCGCGGTGGCGCTCACCGCGCAGCAGGCCGCCGCCCCCGCCACGGGCCCCCTGGCGCTCAGCAGCCCGCAGGCGCAGACCGCCATCCAGAAGTCGCTCGACTTCCTCCAGCAGCAGACGGGCTCGCTGGCCCGCGGCGTGGCGCCCGGCGCCGGCATCTCCCAGGCCGTCACGCCCCGCTCCGTCGAGCGCGACGCGCTGGGCATGACGCACGTGCGCCTGGACCGCACGCACGAGGGCGTGAAGGTCTTCGGCGAGCAGCTCGTCAGCCACCTGGACGCGCAGGGCAAGGTGTCGGGCCTCACGGGCAGCGTCTCCACCATTCCGGCGGGCCTGGGCTCGCAGCCGGTGAAGCTGACGGCCGATGACGCGCTGGCCATCGCGCAGAAGGACTTCGCGGGCCGGACGGATCGCGCGCCCACCGCCGAGCGCGTCGTCTTCCAGGGCAAGGACGGCAACTACCACTCGGCCTTCCACGTGGAGCTCACGCACACCAAGGGCCTCGAGGGCGACGAGCGCCCCCGGCGGATGAACTACCTGGTGGACGCCAACAGCGGCGAGATGCTCACCAGTTTCAACCAGATGGGCGGCATCGAGCTGCCCCACGCCCGCGCGGGCGGCACCACGGCTGGCGCCACGCCGGCGGCCCCGGCGCCCGTGCCTGGCAAGCCCACTCCCGTGACGGGCAAGGCGGATGACACCAGCCTCTACAGCGGCAAGGTGGAGCTCTCCACGACGAAGAACGCGGATGGCAGCTTCAGCCTGGAGGACGCGAGCCGCGGCAAGGGCGTGGTGACGCTGGATGCGCAGAACAAGGAGCAGGCCAGCCGGCCGGTGAAGATCACCGACAAGAACGACGTGTGGGGCGAGTCGACGGACCCCACGCGCAACCGCTCGGCGGTGGACGCGCACTACGGCGCGCAGATGACGTACGACTTCATGAAGGACGTGCTCGGCCGCGACTCGCTGGACGGCAAGGGCGAGAAGCTCGTGTCCAACGTGCACATCGGCAACAACTTCGTGAACGCGTACTGGGACGGCTCGCAGATGAACTACGGCGATGGAGACGGGAAGACGGCCGGCCCGCTCACCACGCTGGACATCGCGGGGCATGAGATCGCCCACGGCCTCACCGAGCGCACCGCGGGCCTCATCTACGAGGGCGAGTCCGGCGGCCTCAACGAGGCGATGAGCGACATCATCGGCTCGGGCGTGGAGTGGTACGCGTCGCAGAAGAACAAGGCCGTGGAGTTCGACTGGAAGGTGGGCGAGGACGCGTGGACGCCGGCCAACGGCAACGGGGACGCGCTGCGCTACATGGATGACCCGACGAAGGACGGGTACTCCGTGGACAACTACAAGAACTACCCGAAGCAGACCGAGGTCCACGGCTCCAGCGGCATCGCCAACAACGCCTTCTACCTGCTGGCCAACGGCGGGAAGAATCGCACCTCCGGCCTCGAGGTGAAGGACGGCATCGGGATGGAGAAGGGCCTGAAGGTCTTCTCCCGCGCCCTCGAGCACTACATGACGCCCCGGACCACCTTCGCCCAGGCCCGCCAGGCCACGGTGCAGGCCGCCACGGACCTCTACGGCGCCAACTCGGCCGAAGTGAAGAAGGTCCAGGAGAGCTGGACCGCCGTGGGCGTGAACTGAGCAGTCTCCCCCCCCCCGCAGTGCCCTCCCCCAAGGACGGAGCGCTCCACACGGAGCGCTTCATCCGTATTTCACACAGGAAAGACCATGACCCGACACACCCTCATTTCGAGCCTCGTGGCCGCGAGCTGTTTCGCCGCCATCACCGGCTGCGCCCCCGAGACCGTGGAATCCGAGACCGAGGCACTCGGCATCCATGAGCAGGCGGAGCTGGGCTACAACCCGGGCGCCGGCTGGAACCTCGTCTGGCAGGACGAGTTCAACGGCACGGCCGTCAACGGCAACAACTGGACCGTGCTGACGAGCAACTGGGACCCCGTCACCAACAACTGCAACTTCGGCACGGGCGAGCTGGAGTTCCCCCGGGCGCAGAACGTCACGGTGGGCGGCGGCAAGCTCGTCATCACCGCCGAGCGCACGGGCGACAACCCCGTGGACTCGCGGTGCACCGGCTAYGGCCCGCGCTCCTTCTACTC